>CP070665.1:0-20036 GCA_020351745.1 Candidatus Heimdallarchaeota archaeon
AGAAAGGACTTCTCATAATTTATGAAAGAGTTATTAGAAAGGGAAGAACTCAATTTAAAGCTTTAAAGGCTCATTATAAAGTCCTCTTGGTCTTCAGTTTCGATTGCAAGGGGATTGATTTCTCTTACTCGCCTGATAGCATCCTTAGGACTAATATGATCGACGAGTACTAATATAGCAGCTATTATTGTACCAGTCCGTCCATGTCCAGCAGTACAGTGAATCAGTACAGGAAGGTTTGTATTTTCTTTTTGTACATCGTCTAAGAATTCAAGGATCATCTCTAGATCTGTCTCTGTAGGAATTGAAAAATCTGAAATTGGGAGATGTAAATAAGGTATTGATAATAGGTCTGCTAAATCCTCTGAGGCTGGAGTCTCCTGAAGACAAACCATCCCACCCCACTCAATGGTCTTGAGAAAAGGAAAATCTTCAAAAAAAGGTTCGCTAGATCCAGCCAATCGTTGTTTATCAATCCAATAGAGAAGCATTTTCTAACCTCATCTTCCTTTCCCATTAAATCTGTTTCTTTTTATTATATTTTGATCATTCTTATTGTTTATCAAAGGAAAGGAGGATTTAAAATTGATCACAATCATTAAATGCTGACTAAATGCAAACAAATCTAGGTTAGTTCAGATCTTACAAAAATCTTGTGATAAAAATTTGTTCACACAGATAAATCTGATATTGAGAAAAATCAGAAGAACTTGCATGAAGAGAAAAATGTATTAATAAACATAAAAAACCTAATTAAAATCAAACACGTAAATGCAGGAATCAAAGTGAATACAAAGGATTTTGAATTCATATTTCAACAAGAATTTCTGATTCTTTGTTTACTGTTGTTGTCTTTAACCTTTGCTCAAATCTCATTAGGACAACAATCAGGAAATAGTCTGATTAAACCGTTTTTGATACTGAATAACTCTTTATTTGAAATCTTAGGAATTTTTCTGCCATTATTCACGGGAATTTATGTCTTTTTTAGTAATCGATCAAAAAGTCATTTTTCTTTCCCCCCTCTAATAATGTTCATCGGAATCGTTTCTATTGCAATTCTCCTATTTGGATTTTTAGCACCTTCAATACAACCTGAAGAGGAGGCCCCCATTTGGCCTGAAACAAACGCCTCTATGCCAATTTCAACTCAAATAGTTACTGAATCGACTCAACCACCCCCAACACCAGTAGACACAGATCAACCAGACTCTATCTCCTTTTTTGATTTGTTACTTGGATTGAGAAGTTTTTTCTTTATTATATTATTATTTCTACTACCATCGCTTATAATATTGTCAAGACGTAAATCCGTATTGAAGGAAACTGTTGTAGTGGATAATGACAAGAGCTCAGCTGTCAGGCAGAAACCTCATGGGCTAAGAACAGTATTAGAGTGTTACTATCAAGCATCAACAAATTTAGAAGAACGTGGGGCTAATAGTTCACCCAGCTTCACTCCCACGGAATTCACAGAAGATGTTGTTACAAAAATCTTAACTTCTCCCCCTTGGATTGAAACTCTTACAGATTTGTTCGAGGAGGCAAAGTTCTCAAATCATGACATTACAGATCAAAAAGTTGATCAAGCTAAATCCTTAGCCTCAAATATAATTTTTTCTTCCGATTCATTGCCTAATCTCAAGGAATCAAAAGAATCAGAGGAGATAGAATGAACATACTTTTTGGTATAGTGTTAATATTATTGATCATTTTCACCTATCGAGTCACAAACACGTACAGACTGAAACAGATCAAACTAGCATTTCATCGCTTCGAAAAAGCAAGAACAGAGTATATCGAGCCTCCTAGGCCTTATAGCAAATCATACATTGAACTAATTCAACTTTTATCAAGTATTCATTCAATAAAACAGAAAAAATTGATTCTAATTATATCTCAAATGATTAAGGATTATGCAATACTTACAGGACACATTAGTAATGTAAAGTGGAGTGAAGACCTTTCTCTTCTTATCAACAATCCCAACATGTGGTATCGAAATTACAGCAATGAGATCTCTCTCATCACTCAACCTGGTGTATTTCGTAAAAAAAATTCTTCTACCATTTTTTATCAGAAATTAATCAATATTCTAACAGAAGTTCAACAAGTCTTTGGAATCCCATTGATTCCCAAAATGGAGTAATGGCTATTATGAACATTGAGGAAACTTCAGAACTATGTATGAAAGTTTTAGAAGAAGTTAACAAGCATATTATAGGAAAAAGAGAAACACTCCGACATGTTATGCTGGCGTTTCTCGCTGATGGACATATTCTATTTGAGGATTATCCTGGTCTAGCAAAAACAATGATTTGCAGGTCATTCGCTACAGCACTAGGTTGTGAGTTCAAACGCATTCAATTTACTCCTGATTTGTTACCCCAAGATATCATTGGATCAGAGATTTACAACCAAAAAATAAATGAATTTGAATTTAAAGCTGGACCGGTTTTCGCAGATATTATTCTTGCGGATGAAATTAATCGAGCAACCCCTAAAACCCAAAGCGCTTTACTAGAAGCTATGGGGGAATATCAGATAACCGTAGGAGGTATAACTTATCAATTAATTGGGAATGATAAACCTTTTCTGGTTGTTGCAACCCAAAATCCGTTAGAACTTGAAGGAACCTTTGCTTTACCAGAAGCTCAAATTGATAGATTTCTTGCAATGATTAGAATTGGTTATCCTTCAAAAGAAGCGGAGAGAATTATTCTCTCGAATCGAATTAATCGAAAGAAAAAAATGTTTGATGTTTCTCAAATAATAGATAGGAAAACATTCTGGGAAATGCAGCATTCCGTCGAACAGATCCATGTTTCTGACGAAATCAAAGAATACATTGTAGAAATTGTGCAACAAACTCGTAATCTCCCTCAAGTGAAAATAGGATCATCTCCAAGAGGATCATTAGATTTAATGGCGTTATCACGAGCAAACGCAGCACTAAACGGACGAGACTTTGTGATTCCACAAGATACCAAAGAGCTTGCCCCCATTGCATTAGCTCATAGATTGATTCTCGAGGTTAGCTCTTGGCTATCAGGAACCTCTTCAGAAATTCTAATCAAAAAAACCTTGGAACAGATCAAAACACCTCGTCGTGAATAAATACATTTAAGAGTCTCATTTGGTTCATAATAGTCTGTTATTGGAGGATTTTTCCTGGAAAAAAAATTTAAATTCGATTTTCTTCTAGATTTAGCATTTTTACTCTTATTAATAGCTGTTATCTTTCAGCTTTGGCTGGTCGCTGGAGTAATCCTTCCAATTCTTATTATTTTCTTTTTCTCCCTCATTCCAGAAGATATTGACCTTCAACATCTTGCTATAAGCCGGTTAATCTCACGAAATAAGACCGAGGAAAAAGGGGAGCTTATTTACGTGAAATTAACTATCAAAAACAAAGGAAAACGAATACCTATTCTTGAAATCCTTGATAAAATACCCGAGGAGTGTACAATAAATGAGGGGTCAAATCATTGGCTCCTAGAGCTTAATGAAGGAGAAGTAATTACTTTCTCATATGCAATTCAGTGTCATCATCGAGGACGATATGTTCTTGGGCCTGTACGACTAAAAGGATCTGATTTTTTCTTTTTTCATTCTGAATTGAAAGATTACCAAGTTCATAATTCCTTTGACGTAGTTCCTTCCCTAATTAAATTGAAATATTTACCAATTTATCGCCAACGTTTGTTACCAGAAACTGGCTACATACCTAGTCTAATCTACAAAGGCCGAGATTTTGATTTTCAAGGAGTACGCGACTACCAAGAGGGCGATGAGGTAAGAACAATAAACTGGAGAGTCACAGCCAAATTTAATAGATTAGCAACGAATGAATACGCTCTAGATCAATCAGCGCGAATGTTTGTTATTCTCGACCACACTGACTCAACGATCCGTGTGCTCGAAGAGGGTGTAAAAGCTGCATTGGCCACTTCAGAGTATCTAATTTCTCAACGAAATAAAATCGGATTCTTTGGGATAGGGGAATTTGTCCATGAAATTCCTGCAGCACCAGGTAAACGCCAGCTTCTCCGGATAAACGAGTTTCTTATCGATGTTGAGGGTACATATCCTATGTATGAGGACACATTAAATCTAAGGTTGACAAAAAAACTTCTACCCTCCTTACCACCATTTTCTCAAATTTTTTTCATTAGTCCACTTTATAATCGCATTATTGTAGACTTTCTTCATGAGTTAGTTAAAAGAAATTATGATATTATGTTAATCCTACCAAAGCTTAAAATTGATGATGAAGGAGAACCCGATATTTCAGATGCTTCTCGAATAGCAAACGCTCTCATTTCTCTCGATCGTGGTTTTATATCGAAAAAAGTAGCACAATTGGGAATTACACAGATCCATTGGTATCCCCAAGGCCCTAAATATGAATTAATTAAGATGAGACGTATAAAATGAAAATGCAAAAGATAATCTGGAGTCTCCAAATTGTAATGGCATTAGGTTACCTCAGTTTTTCATTTATCCCCCTTTTTTGGTTTTTTTCTATCTTTTTTTCCCCTTTTTTTGTGATGCTAACAATTTCTACTATTTTATTAGCACTTCTTGGATTAATAGCATTTTTTGGGATTGCCACCTTAAAATTAGGATTTAGAAGCTTTGTTACCATTTTCTTTTCGTGTGGAGTTCTCTTTTATTTTGAAAATCCATATTTACTCTCTCTTGGTATCATTATAACCTGGATGTTCTATGAGATATGGTTTATTTCTTTTAAATATCACCAACTTGATCAAGAATATTCCACTTATCCTCAGGATAGTATAGAGAGAGAAAAACTTCAAAAAACTTTTCAACTCCAGTTTGCTTCTTTTCTCTTCCTTGTATGGATTGTTCTGTCACTTGTATGGGGTATTTTGCTGATTTCAACAAATCTCTACGTTGAATTAGGGACAGGAGTGTATGGAACCTTAGGAATTACAATCTCAGTGGCAATCCTTCTTATTGTCTACTTAACCCAAAAATACGTCTCAAAGAAGAATTTTGTCTGAAGTAACGAAGACTATGTCTTTCTCTATCATATCTTTGAGAGCGTTTAACACACTGTCTTCGGGTGCATTTACAGCTTTTGTTAGATCAAGAACAGTAATTACATCGAATCCAAATTTCTTTGCATCTATTACTGTATTGTAGACACAATAATCTAGCGCTAATCCACATACGAAGATCCTTTCAATTCCTAAAGTTTGCAAAAAAGTAGATAAACCCGTTTCAGTGATTTTATCATTCTCTAGAAAAGCAGAATATGAATCAATAGTCTTGTGGAACCCTTTTCGTAGAATTAGAGTAGCATTAGCGGTTTGTAACCCAGGTACAAAGTTAGCACCATGAGTTCCTTGAACACAATGATCAGGCCATAATATTGGCCCAATACCTGGTGCTTCCAAGGGATCGTATGGTTCTTTCTCAGGATAAGTACTAGCAAATGAGTGATGATCTACAGGATGCCAATCCTGAGTAAAAATAATAGGATTTTCAGTTTGATGAAATCTATCTGTAAGATCGTTTATACCAGGAACTATTTGATCACCATCAGCTACAGGTAATGTTCCGCCTGGTACAAAATCATTCTGCATATCAACGACGAGTAAGGCGTCTTTACTTGTGATCTTAACAAATCCAGCTAGTTCAACTTCTTCAATCTGCATTCTGAATCACAACTTTGCATGTAATCATTCTATTTCATGCATTCAGATGGTTATTGCTCTATACGTTCAAATGATTTCTGAAATAATGAACTTTAATAATTGTACCATATTTCTTTCGCTTTCCAGTATTTTGAAAATAAGTATAGAAAATTAAAAAATGAATTCTCTATTTCGTCTGATGATGATGATCGATGTTCTACGAAAAAGATCGGGGTTTGTTTACAGATTTATATCAATTGACAATGGGTCAAGGGTATTACGACTTGGATATAAAAAAAGATGCAACATTTGATCTTTTTTTCAGATTAAATCCTTTCGATGGGGGTTATACCATTGCATGTGGGATACCCCTCGCCCTAGAATATCTCTCGAATGTTAAATTCTCAGAAAGTGATATCAACTATCTAAGAGAACAGAAAATGTTTTCAGAAGAGTTTTTAGAATATTTGTTGAAGCTTCGGTTCACAGGAAAAGTCGAGGGTGTGAAAGAAGGTTCAATCATTTTCCCATATACTCCGATACTATCTGTTACTGGTCCAATCATCGAAACACAATTGGTAGAAACTGCATTACTTAATATCATTAATTATTCAACCTTGATTGCTACTAAAGCAGCACGAATAGTTAATGCAGCAAAAGCAGGAAGAATCATTGAATTTGGATTGCGAAGAGCACAAGGAGATAGTGCTTATATCGGTGTTCGTGCAGCTCTTGTTGGTGGATGTATAGGAACATCATTTGTGCAAGGAGGAAAAATCTGGGATTGTCCAATAGTAGGAACCCAAGCTCATTCTTGGGTTCAAGCGTTCAATTCAGAATTGGAATCTTTTAGATCGTATGCAGAAGTATTCCCTGATAAATGCTTACTCTTAATTGATACTTATGATGTATTAAAATCAGGCGTACCTCATGCTATTAAAGTTGCAGAATCCTTACGAGAGAGAGGAAAAGATATACTGGGAGTTAGAATTGATTCAGGTGACTTAGCATATCTTTCTGTTGAGGTTTATCGTGAGTTTAAAAGAGCAGGATTTCCTAATATTAGCATCGTGCTTTCGAATGAACTTGATGAATTCACTATCAATGCTATTGTACAACAAATCGTTGAGAGAGGAAATAATGATACAGAAGAAAAAATTCTATGTAATGAAACTATTTCTCGATTAACTTATGGTGTTGGTACAAAACTAATAACAGGAGGGCAACAGGGTGCATTGGGAGGAGTTTACAAACTCGTTGCTCTGAATGGAGAACCGAGGATTAAAGTAAGTGAAAATATTACAAAAACCATTAATCCAGGTGTGAAAAAGGTTTGGAGAATTAGTGATGATGGAAAGTTTCTTGCAGATGTAATCGGTTTGGAAGAAGAAAAAGAACCATCTACAGGTGAATGGATCCATCACCCAATTGAACAGTTGAAGAAATATCAGCTACCACAGAATATTCAAGTAGAACCTCTACACGATTTAATTATGAAAGATGGTAGAATATTAACAGATGAAAAATCCTATAGCTGGAGAGCTGCTCAAGCTTTTTGTAAAAATCAATTAAGTAATCTAGACTCAACATACAAACGATTATTAAATCCCCACATCTATAAAGTTAGTTTAACAAAAAAACTATATGATTTAAAGATAAATATGATAAAACAATTTTCCCGGTGATATAAGTATCCTAAGAAGCACCTAACAAGAGATAAATAATAATTTCAACTTGTTTAATTACTTTCAAAATTCTTTATCAGTACTAATAAAAAATAAATCGACACAGCTTTGGTTTGAATATAAATATATATTAGAACCGGATTATTTTACTTACAAGATTCAGACTTTGATTTGTGTTCCAAATAAGCAAAACGCCTGTACTGTCTAGTTTATTCAATCTTTAAAAGGACATAGAACAATTCTCTTTAGAATGATAGAAAAAGAGTCTACGACACATATAACGAAAGGAGAGACCGTTAGAGATTATCGAGTCAGAGGGTCCAGTTGTGCCATTATACAAAATTTGCTTACTAGGAGATGGAGGAGTGGGGAAAACCTCTCTAAGGGAACGATTTTTAGGAAAAGGCTTCCAATCAGGATATATTCTGACTATCGGTGCAGATTTCGCAGTTCAGAATCTTGAAATAGATGGTATGCAGTACAAATTTCAAATCTGGGATTTAGCTGGTCAACAGCGATTTGAAGCTGTGAGAGCTCTTTATTATAAGGGGTCACATGGAGCAATACTGGTTTTCGACCGAACTCGGCCAGAGTCTCTTTATAATCTCGTAAACTGGAAACGAGAACTTTTTACAAATGTCGGTCGTCAAATACCTTATATAATTTTAGGAAACAAAAGTGACCTGCCAAATTCAATAAATCAGGAAGAATTATCGAATTTCGTCGGAATGTCTCAACAAGAAATTTCAGGGATTTCATTTCAGATTTCTTATCTTAACACATCAGCCAAGTCTGGCTTAAACGTAACAGAAGCATTCACGCAACTAGGTCGGACAATAAAAGGGTATATTGAAACATATAAAACTCAAACAGGAAGATAAAAGCCAGTAACTCTATTCTATTGGAAAAATTGCTTTATAAAGGGATAAATTTCGCTAGGTGTCTGTAGAAAAGTTAGCTCAAAGCTTAAATTTTGAATATTTTTTGAATCAACTTCCCGAACATTTACTTCAATCTCATCTCCATAAGAAAATACACCTGGATATTTTTTCACACATACCTGACAACCCACGCAGAATTGAGGTTGAAATTGTATCATTTTATTAGATAGCTCTTTAAGAGCGTTAAATTTACAGACAGAAGCATTAATATGATCAGAAGAGACGAATTTATTTTGTCGTATTGGTAATCTTGTCGCAACTGTTTTAAAAGTAGCATCTGTTGGTAAAATACCAATTTTTTTTCCAGACTTTAACCCACTTGACAATAAATTGGAGATCAGGGAATCTGTTATGCCCAAAGCTAATTTTGCTGCCGTATTAGCTGTCAAAGGACATGCAACGATGCATTTCGCTTCACTATTGGCAAGAACTATCGCAACTGAAAAAGTAGGATCATTAGAAATAATTGAATACGAAAAATCAGCTTTTTGAAGCATATTTTTAATATTATACTGAGCTACATTATTCTCGAAGATAAAATGAAGATTCTCTTTTCTCATATTAGAATGTACTAAATTCCAGAAAAATCCGTACCTATTTGCTACAAGAGCTCCAGCGCTGGAAAAAACGAAAATGATCGAAATAGATTCATGGTTTACTTTCTTTATTTGTTCAAGGATTTCTTCGAAAAAATGGCCTCCACCAGTATAACACCACAAAATAAAGGGAGTGGATTGATTAGTCAAAAAAGGAGGATTTGAGCTCAATGGATTAACCATCTAGCTCATTTCCAAGCATCTAAATTAGCCTTTTTCTTCAACTTTTTCAACTTCGCAATCAGGGCCGAGTTTAACCGTCTTACCGCTAACGTAATTAGCATTAACCCCTTCAAGGTAAACATCACCTTTAGCAAGGATCTGTTCTACTTGGAGGCGGCCACGACCACTACCTTGCTCAATTCGAACGTCTCCACTACAAAGCAAATCCCCTCCAATGGTACACTTAGAGTTTAACTCCGAGGAAAATGACTCTTGGCATTCCACATTTCCTTTAATTTTATACGATCCATTAAGCTCAGCACTGACACATAGAATTGCACCTGCAACTTTTAATGACCCACTTGATGCTACATGACCTCCTTTGATGTCTGCTTCAATTTTACCTGAACCTGAGATCGTTAATTTTTCGTGTGCAACTAAATAACCATCAATCTGACATGATCCAGAGCTAGCAAAAATTGTAGTTTCAAGAGGACCATCAGCCTTAATTGAACCTGAAGCTTTTAAGGTGTGCGTTTCCAGACCCCCTGGTAATGATGCAGATCCACTAACTTTAATCTCATCATCAGATATTTTCCCAGATCCAGAAATGGAAATGGATCCTCCCCTCCAACCATCAATTCGTCCCGAGCCAGAAATTTTGATATGTGAATCAGTTACCTTCCCTGAGCCAGAAATACTGATGTATGACAAATTCCTAAGAAAACTCTTTTCTTTAGCAAGATTGATCTCTTCATTCAATTGAGCTTCATATTTTGTTTTCAAATTGTCATATTCCTCTTGAGAAATCTCCTCATTCTTAAGACGAATATCCAATGATCTTATCAAGACTTTTAGATCTTCTATTTCTCTGTTAGACATTAATATCACTTTTTAACAGGATTTTTGAGTTTCCATGAGAAATTTTTGCATTATTCAAATTCTGAATGAAACAGATCTGCGACTAGTTAAATAATATTCTAAAAACCAAGGTTTAAGGACGAAACCACTGAGTTATTGAATATAACCAGGGGGTTTAAGTTAGATAAGAATAATATCTATGAGTCGTTTTATGTAGCCCATACAATTATTCGTACCATAATCAGTGTTTTTTTAAAAGCATACTCGGATTATTTGGTAGGCAGGTTTTATTGGTATCTAAAACCCTTGTGAGGATAAATAAATGAGTAAGGCGCTAGAAAAAAGGGTTGAATCTCTTCATAAGCTTCTTGCTGATCCCACAAGACGAAAAATTCTCAAATTAATTTCAGTCAAGCCATTAAACCCCCAAGAACTCGCTACAAAGCTAGGTATCTCAAGACCAGCAGTAGAAAAGCACTTAAAACTCCTCTTGTCAAATTATTTTTGTGAGCGAACTGTTGAGCCTTTTCCAACACCGCACTATGTTTATTATATCTCCGATCCAGGTGTTGAATTGATTGACGTTATCACCTCAGCTGCCATAACGTTTTTTCAATCCATGGATGGGATTGTGGCAGCTGAAATTGAACAACTTGAAAGAGATTTTGTCTTGGGTCGAATTAATAGAGCAGAGTACGATACACGAAAACCCTTACTGACAAAAAAACAGAAAGAACTAGGAGAGCTCCAGCTTACACGTATTTGGCTTGAGGAAGCAAAGAAGTTAGTTAGTGAACACAGCGAAGAAAAGAGTTAATCAAATCTAATCTTATGCTAATGTATATGGAGCATTTTTATTAGGCTTTTCATGGAACGAGATATCTCTGTACGAAAAATTCGAAAACTAACGTGTTGGAGCTCTATATGAGGTGGATTGGAAGGAGATCGAATTTCTAAAACATCTAAATATCTCCTATATATTTTCAAACCTGCCACATTAACATCCTGTGGATATTCTAAAGCGAATCGATCCTCATCAAGTCGCACATTTACTGTGCCTAGATACATTTTTGCAGAACTCGAAATCGCGTCAGAAATCATAAGGATAAGCTCCCCTGCATCAGGAAGTCTTGGAAGTGTTGCTTTAAATCGTGCTGCAGGATCCCTACCTCCCAAGACAGGATGATAGTACGAATCAAGAGGCATATATGCTTTCTCCTGCACAATACCTCCTTTAGCACGATGTCCATTGATCTCAATTGAAACATCTTCTTGTACTACATCAACTAGTGTTCGATCACTGTCTGTTAATGCGTGGGTTCTCTCAGTAGGGAAAGGATAAAGGAAATCAGCCTCTTTTAAAAGGATTTCAGTTATCCATAACTTTTCTTTATAAATCACTGCTAAATTCATGGTAGCTGGATCCTGAAGGAGTAATAACTCAGGACTCTTCATTCTACTTATTGCTGCAATACTAGTGGTTCTCATTCCTCCCACCTTATCCACAAGAGTATGGAGGATTGCTGGAACTATTATCTTATCTTGGTATTGAATGTTCTTCATCTCGCTGTCGCTGTTTATAACAAGAGGGTCTTCTTCGGGGACATTGTAAGCATGATGAATCCAAACATCTCCTTTTACAGCAAAGCGCTTTTGGATATTTTCTAATAATGATTTTCGGCCAGGAAAAGATAAATCTTCATGATCGTCAAGAAGTTTTTTTCGAAGATTGGCTTCAGGTAATTTTTCTTCCATTTCAAGTTATTCCAAGTTTTATTGGTTAAAAAGGCTGCTAAAAGGTTTGTTTAGAATTCAAGGTAATGATGTCTTTTCCATATTAGTGCAAATTTAACTAAAATAAAGATAATCTAAGTCAAGTTTTACCGAATAAAAATGGAACCTATTGAAGAGGAACATTATCCTAATGATTCAAGACTGTTTGAGATAGCTAGATTCAAAATTTTATTACTTGTGTTGGCACAAACCGTGCTACTCTTTTCCCTAACTCAAGACGGTCAACTAAAGGTAAAATTTCAGTAGGATCACGATATCCATATTCTAAGGCCTCAATATTTTGAATCAACATTTGACTTTCCATCGGAGCATCAAGTAACTCAAAATAAATAACACCATCGAGCATTACAGACCTTACTGTAGAAAAGGGGTACATTAGCGAATATCCCCCTCCATGTGGAAGGAGATTGGCCTGTTTTAGGAAATCATCATGGCCCATATCCATAGCTCGTTTATACTGATTGTTTGTCCAATGTCGTATGTTAATATTTGGTTGACCCTCATAAAGATAAATAAAGGAATAGCCATTGAAAGCTAAGGGGAAAATAGGGATATTTTTCTCTCCAGTTTGATCTACTGAGTTGTAGAGGCCAAGCCTCATAACATAATAGTTGTTTTCTTGATAATAACCCTGATGAGTGGGATTAGCAATACAGTTAATGTTATGTTCACCAAAAAGTTCAGTTGCAATGGATGTCCGCTTTTTCTTGCTATAATCTTCCACTTTCCGAAAGAATCTAAGATACTCCTTTAAAGATTCATCAATAAGCCCTTCAATAGCTCCAAAGGGTGTTTCAACCCTTGTGAATTCGTCCTTATTCCATTGTCTCAAACGTTCGGTTTGTACTTGTTGTGATGAGTGTATAAGAACATAATTACCCTGAGATAACCATTCTTCGTATTGTGAATATTTTGGACTTATTCCATCCAACCTGAGAATGTCAATAAAGTGGTTTGATTTCCAGACGTCCCACTTCCCTTGTTGGCTCCCAATAGGCACCCCCTCTTTCTTAAGTTTATTTAGTCTTCTTAACAATTCAGGTAAAGATGGCATATCTTCAATTTGGTATAATCCAAAGCCACAACCGTTAGGATGGAGTAAGCTAGGAAAAATATAATCTTTAGTGGTTACAGTACAACCGTAACCAACACCTTCATTGAATCGAGCTTTATTTCTTGTGATACTTCCATCAGGGCCAAAGATAACTATTACATATGGATCAAGGCCTAACTCCTGATAAAACAATTTCATTTTTGCTAGTCCAATTGACATAACTTCTTTCGCTAACTGACATGTTAAATCGTTTGTAGCCCAAGAATAAATTTCATTCCTAGCTTCATCCAGCAATTTAGTTGAAAAAGAATCTCTTTTCATCAAGTCCACGTTCATTTTTTTTCTTATAAAAGCAAAGTCCTTTCTGATTTAATTTGAATCAAGATAATTAATAGCCTTGGGCTTGACCGTCTTTACGGGGATCAGAGCCTCCAATATAACAACCATTCGAAGAGTTATAGAAAATGATCTGTCCTCCTCCAAAGTTTGTGCCAACACAATCTACGATACTGTGTCCTCGTCTCCTAAGTTTAGCTCTAACACCGACTCCAATAGGTTCTTCTAGAGCAACAGTATTTGTTATCTGATCATGATGAAATCTTGGAGAACCAATAGCTTCTTGCGGATCCATTTCATGTAGAATTAAATTGAGGAATACCTGAGTCTGGCCTTGAGGCTGATGATGACCTCCCATTACTCCAAAAGAATATAATAAATCATTTTCAGATGTGGTTATCATAGCTGGGATAATAGTATGAAAAGGTCTTTTTTTGGGCATGTATTGATTAGGATGATCTTTGGCTAACGAAAAACCGGCCCCTCTATTTTGAAAAGCTATACCCGTTTGTGGATCTACGATACCAGAGCCAAAGCGATAATAAAGGGAATTGATAAAAGAAACCGCTAAACCATCTTTATCAGCTGCAGTCAGGTACACAGTATCATTACCCAAGTTGAGAGGAGGGGGGATCGGCCTCATTGCTTCTCTGGGGTTAATTTGACTAGCATGTGTTTGAGCATACTCTTCGGAGAGGAAATTTGTAAGAGGTATTGTCATATATTCAGGGTCGGCAATGGATGCAAAAGCATCTGCAAAAGCCAGTTTTTTCGCTTCAATTAAATAATGTAGATAATCTACTGAGTTATAGTGATATCTGGCAATATCTAATTCTTCAAGAATACTGAGAATGAGGAGAGTCACTAAACCTTGACCATTCGGACCATGTTCCCACAATATAGTATTATAAATTTCCCGCGAAATTGGTGTTGTCCACTCAGCTTTATACTCGGTAAGATCTGATGCTTGAATAAATCCATTCTCTTGTTCTAGAAATTCAACTATTCGGTTGGCGAGCTCTCCTCTGTAAAACGAGTCAGATCCCTGTTTTGCAATGATTTTAAAAGTAGAAGCTAATGCCTTTTGTTTGAATACTTCTCCTTGATGTGGGGCACGTTTATTATTAATAAGAAATGTTTGTTCACTCCCCTTGTTGCTTTTTATTTTTGGAGCCAGCTCATTCCACACCTGAGCAATAACTGGACTTACTGGAAATCCGTCCTGAGCGTATTTAATTGCTGGTTGTAGAATATTTTCCCAAGGAAGATTTCCGTAAGTTTTGTGGATCATTTCCCACGCACTGACTGCTCCAGGCACAGTAATAGGTATTACTCCTGTTATTGGCATTTGAACTAAAGCTAAATCCTCTACAAGGTAATTGTAAGATAATCCCTTTGGGGAAAAACCTGAGCCATTTATCGCTTTTGGGGTTTCTTCACCTGGAAAATACAAAAGGGCAAAAGCATCTCCACCGATACCTGTTGAAAATGGTTCAACGACATTTAATACAGCTGCCATAGCCACTATTGCATCGCAAGCATTTCCACCTGTTTGGAGTATTTTAATGCCAGTTTGAGAAGCGAGTGGTTGAGAAGAAGCCACCATCCCATTGCATGCGTGTACTGCTGAACGGCCAGAAAGGGGACGCCGCCAAAATTTTACTGTCATCGTCACATCATCTTCATTATTTGTTATATTTTTGAATCCAATCCACGATTCTATCTATTCGGTCAATGACATGCCGCGGTTCGCCACTTCGGGAGAGTTCATGGCCATCTCGAGGATAACGAACTAATTCTACAGTTTTTCCATATCGTTTTCCCAGCCAAAATAGTTGTTCAGCGTTAACAACAGGAACGCGAAAGTCATTCTCAGAATGGATTATTAAAAGTGGAGTTTGTAAGTTCCTAACATGAGCCACAGGAGAATCTTTCCAGATATTTGAAAACCGATCAATGATTTCACCTTCATACTGTTTTTCAAACCAAGCAGGAATGTCCGTGGTTGTACTAAAAGCCACAAACTCATACACACCGCGTTGACTGATTGCTGCTTTAAACCGGTCGGTTTGCGTAACAAGCCATGAGGTCATGTAACCGCCATAACTCCCGCCAGTAACAGCAATCCTATTAGGATCTAAAAATGAATATTTTGTTAGCACTGTATCTAAGGATTTTAAAATGTCAGCAGCAGGCATATTTCCCCAATTTTTATAAATTGCAGCACGAAAATCAACACCATATCCGTCAGATCCTCTTGGATTACAGAATACCACAGCATATCCATTCGAAACAAGAGTATTCCATTCATGCCACAATGTCTTCTCATGGGGAGTCCACATAACAGCAGGCCCCCCATGAATCTCTAAGACTAAAGGCATCTTTTCATTAGGATTATAATCGGGTGAGACTAGTAGCCAACCTTGAAAATTGACTCCATCTCTTTCAAAATTAAACTCTTCTGCTTTTGCGGGGATATGGGTTGTTAAATATTCCTTGTTTGCTTCAGTTACTCTCTCTTCACCTGATCCATCAGCTTTACACCAGAAAATATCACTTGGAAATGAAACGTGAGATACCTCGTATGCAAGGCGACTTCCATCTTTTGAAATCGTAAAGCTATTTATATTTCTGTCTCCTATGACAACGGATTCAGTTTCTTTTGTGTTAATATCTATTTTGTGAATGTTTATTTTACCATCCCTTGGACATAAGAATAATAAAGTGTCTTTACTAAACCAACGTGATTGAATCGCTGATCTGTTATAATTTTCTGTGATACAGACAAAATTACCAACCTCATGTTTTTTCACATCAAAGAGAAAGATCTGACTATCATCATACACGATCTTCTCTTTTCTTATTGCATGAAAAGAAAGGTATCTTCCGTCTGGAGACAATTGAAGATTCTCTACCCCCCGACCGAATACCCGTCCAATAAATATTTTTTCTGAAGGATCTGAAATATCAACTTTCAGAATCTCTTGTTCTAATGTTAAAGTAGGGTCTTCTGCATACCTAGCTAGGAAGACTGTTTTATTATCGAGGGAAAATGTCCCCAAACTGAAATGAAATCCATGTTCACCAATGTGAATGATTTTTTTTGGTATTTCTTGTGCTTTTTCATCGTCAAATTCTGAAATATCTACAATAAAAGGTTGAGTAAACCGACCATCCAAGTAAGACGTCCCTTCTCTGCAATAACCATCAGAGATAACTCGTGGATCCGTCCTTATCTCCTTAAGTTCTTCTTTTTTCGATTTGTATGCTTTATATTCTACAGGTTCTAGTACAAAAGAGGGAACCTTTTCTTTCTTCGGATTTAAAATTAGTTCTAACTCTTCTTCATTTACACGGGCTATTACATTGATCAACTTACTATTATGACTCCAGCTAAACCCTAAAACTCCCTGCGGAAATTCAGTTACCTGAAAGGCTTCTCCTCCATCGATAGACATTATAAACACTTGTGTTCCTTTCTCAGCCCGAGATGAAAGAAATGCTAGATGGTCACCTGATGGTGAAAATTGAGGAGCTGTATCCACATAATTTCCAGCAGTAAATTGCTTATATCCGCTTCTTCCAGCGATTTTTAGATAAATCGGGCTCTTATATTGGTTTTTCTTCTGATTCACCTTTTTAACTGCGAACACCAATTTTTTGCCATCTGGAGAAATAGCAGGAGAGTTTGGAAATTTTATCTGCACAAAATCTTTACTCTTAATTGACATTGTGATTCACTCTTCGATTTTTATGTCCACTGAAAACTTCCAGTCTTTCTTAAAATGGTTTTCTGAGGCAGAAATTAAGCATTAATCAGAAAAGGGAAAATCATCAAGGGCTTTTTTCAAAGCTCATAACTTTAGTCGTACTAATTATCAGCGTTTTCTCGGCTATTAAATCACATTTAATGAGTCAAAAATATTAAATCAGAAAGAAAACCGCCCATTACCTCAGAAACATTCTAAACTTTAGTTATCTGACAAATGGGTATTCAACCACTCTTCTCGTATTGCAAGAATCTGTTCTTTTCTAGCTTGACATTTTCCTTTAGAGTGGATATAGATTATCACACCACTTGGGTCACGAATTGTCGAAAATTTATCATCATCTATGAGCTCCCCGCATACAATACAAGTCATACGTTGTACTGGTTTTTTAATAATAGTTGCTCCTTGAACTTTCTGTTCTTTATGATCCAGACGACTTAGTACGCTAGTTCGCACTTCTTCTATCAAATCTAAAGTGGTAGTCGAAGCTCTATCAAAATCATCAATATTAAAGACTACAGAATCCGTAATCCGTTTTTTGACTCCTTTTTTAGTTACTTCAGACAACTTGTATGAAAAGAGAGGACATGCTATAAAATGGCATTGGGTTTCTTTTGGCCAATAGGTGCATCTCTGGTTATCCCGATATATACATGTCTTACGAATCTCATTGAATTCTTTCATTTCCTTGTTATCCTTTGTTCTATATTTTAAAAATTTATTGAATCTTTGTTGAAGGTACTTTTCTTCTTTTATCCTTTTATTTGCAAAATCAAAAGCGATAGGAGAGTATTATACTAGAAATTCATGTTTTATACTATATTGAGTTTTCTCACATTTTTTGTTGGATTTTTCTATTTTATTGTGCAAAGCAAGGAGTTCCCAAAAATTTGAATGTCTATATAATTTTCGAAGGCTTTCTGAATAATGGTTTAAAGCGAAAAGCTTTTGAGAGAGATGAATATATATTCGCTTGTTTATGAATACATTCTTGAATTCAAGTGGCTATAATGTCTGAAAGCGAGCTGTTAGATAAACTGAAAGCCATGGATTTCCAGATTACTCCTGGTGCGCTGGAAGTTATTAAAAACAGTCATATGCAAATTAGTGACCTTCTTACTGGCATTGAACACTCTTGGAAAAGTGATCAAAAGATCATTACAGTAAAAGAGGCAATCAATTTAATCTTGAACTCTAGACAAGCAGGAATCTCAAGAGAAATCGTCTCGGAAATAAAAACGCATGAGAAATTTGTCCCCATCCCAAGACGCCTCAGGCGAACCTATACTATCCTAAAGCGATTGGAGAAACCTGTTACTGCAGGCCATATAGCTCGAATTACTCATCGGAAGAAAACTACAGAACAAATCTACCTTAATCAGCTAGTAATTGATGGTTTTGTAAAAAAGGAACGAACAGGGAATAAAGGAATATACTATCGAATTGCGCGATAATTTTTCTGTCTTAGCTGTTTTTTCTAAACAAAATCCCATATATGACGTAAAATGAAAGTAAATTTGTTATATTAATCTATACAAATATTTGCTAGATGTATAGGTGGTTCAATGTATAAGGTTGTATTTCTTCGTCATGGTGAGTCTATTTGGAATAAGAATGGTCTCTTTTCTGGTTGGACTGACGTAGATTTATCAAAAAAGGGCGTTGAGGAAGCTAAGAAAGCAGGTCAAGTTCTTAAAGAAAACAAATATGTTTTTGATATTGCTTATACATCAGTTCTCAAAAGAGCGATCCGGACCTTGTGGATTGTCTTGGAGGAAATGGACTTGGTGTGGATCCCAGTCCGTCGCTCTTGGAAATTAAATGAAAGGCATTATGGAGCTCTTCAAGGACTCAATAAAACTGAAACTGTTGCAAAACATGGCGAAAGACAAGTTTTAATATGGAGAAGGAGCTATGATACCCCTCCTCCCGCTTTAAAGATGAATGATGAACGTTATCCTGGTAACGACCCAAAATACCAGAGTTTAAATGAACAAGAAATACCCTTAACAGAATGTCTGAAAGATACTGTTGCCAGAGTTCTTCCTTATTGGCACGAAGTTATATTACCTACAATTAAATCTGGAAAAAGAATTTTGATTTCTGCTCATGGAAATAGCCTTCGTGCCTTAGTAAAATACTTAGATGAGGTTCCAAATGATGAAATCTTAAAACTTAATATTCCGACTGGAATACCTCTCGTATATGATCTCGATGACCAGTACCAACCAATCAAACACTACTATCTCGGTGATCCAGAAGAAGTTAAAAAGGCAATCAAAAAAGTAGCTGATCAAGGAAAGGCTAAGAAATAGAGTTTTTCATTAATTTAAGGAGCTAAATGCTGAAAAGAAATACTTCAGATTGGTATTTTCCCATATATAGTTTCATACATTATGGTTGAGTTCTAATACTCATCTCTTCAACTCTTTTGAAAAAATGAAGAAATTCATGCATAATCAGGGCAAAATACCGTCTTCTGGGAAGAAATGAATCTTCTCCTCTTATCCCTCATCTGTCTTATTCTTCATTATTCGTTCGCGCTATTAAGAATTCTATCATGATTTGACTTATCATACTAGAGTTAAAGTGAGGAGTACGAGGAGAAAACAACTGTAGTAGGGTAAGATTTATAAAGGAGGAAAAATTTTGCAAACATATGTGAGTTGTGATACAGACTCACGACCATTATCTCACGAGAAAAGGTGAAATTAAAAATGGCTGGTTTTGCAAGAGCAAGAATTGAAAAACTTATTAGAACTGCTGGTGCACATAGAGTGTCAGCTGGGGCAATTGAACGCCTGAATGAAATCTTAACTGACTATGGCACCACTGTAGCTAAATATGCTGTTGAGATTGCTCAACACTCTGGCCGTAAGACTGTAAAAGAATCCGACATTAAACTCGCTGCAACAAAATAAGATATCTAGCAGTCTAACGGTAATTTGAGGATGATTTCCTCTTTTTCCCCTTTTTTTATATTGTTATACTTCCCACTCTTTGAAGATGTGTCTGCGTTCCGTTCTTTGAACATTCATAGGGTTATAGAACAATATCGTTGTATAGATTCAACTATTTCTTTTAGATACATCCTTTATATCCACTATTAACTGAACAAAAGAGACTTTACTAAGCTTAAAATTAACAATATGAGTTTTGATTAAAACTTTATAC
>CP070665.1:20136-39616 GCA_020351745.1 Candidatus Heimdallarchaeota archaeon
CTGAAGAAGATGAAGGTTTTGGTACTGCATTTAACCAAACAGATATCCACGGTCTTGCTTCCAACCTCCTCATTGCTATGGTGATGCCTAAAGATGAAAAAGCTGGCACAGATGAACCGAGTTATCCTACGCCCATTGTGAATGTCTCAACAACTTGGATTGACGATGATGATGAAGGCATTGAAAATGGAGAAATCATTGAAATCAAAACAAAAATTACGAATTTAGGCGATGAACCAACCACAATAAAGGTGATATCGTACTTCCCCACCCGTATGGCTAGCATTGATCTTAGTGGATCTTATAATGGTGAAAACTTTAGAGTCACTGACATTTCAGATAATACTATTACTGATTATGACAAGGCTTTCCTTATTGGTAACGATCTACTTGGATTTAATATTAGTGCCGTAGCTGTAGGAGGTTTGCACTTAGCTCCAACTGCATCGATTATTTTCTACTATAAAATCAAAGTGACTGATATTGACTCTCTAATCCTCCCACCAGTAGCAGTTGAATATGATAGTCGATATCCTATGGCTGGTGCATCAGGGATGGAAGGCAGTGGTGAAGTAGGTGAAGAAACCAGTCCATTTGCTATCAGTACATCGCTAAACACTAAATCTCGAATCGAATCCACAAACATCAGATTCAGTATTCAAGCCGGAGAAACCAGTGGTTCTACTTGGACATCTTATAGTAGCTCATCCCTTTTGTCAGCGTATGCAGCTGTCACACCTCCAGAGGAGACTAGTACTACTAGTGCTACTACTGGCACTTCTGGTCCTCCAACCTCAATCACTACTGGTGCGAATGGCTTTACGACCCTGACAAGCTTCATGTCTGAGAATATGAGGCTCATGATTGTCTTATTAGCCATTCCTATAGTTGTATTGAGTGTTCGTGAGTTCAGACGAACCAGAAAATAAATCTGCCTCACCATTCCCCATCTAACTACCCCTCCTTCTCTTTTTTTTACTTCAATTAGTTAGTTGTCCTTTTTGTGTTTCCTTTATAACTCATATATATCCTCCAATGAAGAACTCTCTGATTAACTCATCGAAGTAATTATTTAATTTGTTTCTATTCACTTTATAAGTAAAGCGTTATTTTTTAAAGGCTTAACTTTTATTACTAGATTGCTATGTCCAAACAACCAGATGAGAATCTAACAGAGATTTTTAAAGCACTTTCTCATCCGTTGAGACAAGACATAATTTTTATCCTTGCTGAAAGACAACAAATGGAAGGAATAGGATTTACTGCCCTACAGAACGAGTTAAACCAAAGTCAATCACGAAAAAAACCTGTTCAAGTAGGAACGATATATCATCACATCAGTTTACTCAGTGATCTATTGACTCAAAGTGAGGAATCTAAATCCTGGAAACTCTCTGAACGCGGTTGGTTCGCCTACAATCTGTTAACATCGAGTCAGGATCGGACTCAATTCCTTTCACAAGGTGATCTTGAACGTACTTCCCCTCTTTCGATTGTTTGGCGGATTTTAGCCCCTCCTAGACTTTTCTTCTTTGCAAAAAAGTCGATTGCCTTATTTATTGGGTGGCAAATACTATTCTTTTTGCTATTTGCATTTATTACTGCTCAAGCTGATCTTGTTCTAATATTTGTGTTTTATTCCACTCTGAACCCGCAGAAGGATGTTTTGGTCAGTTTAGGTAGCATTTTACTATCTTGGGCTATTTTCACTTTATTAGTACTAGTCCTGTCCAAACAGCTCTTACGTAAGCAAACCTTAACTTTTGAAGATACAGTAACAATTGCTATCTTTCTAGGCATATGTTTGTTACCTTTAGGAATATTTCCGCTTCTTGTGCTTGTTAATATTTTTGATTTGACTCAATCATTCATCCCATTAGCTCTAGCTATATTACTTCAACTTTGGGTGATTCTTCTTGCAGCTCGTGCTATTTCAGTCCAATTTATTGTTCGTATGGAACGAGCAGGAATTATAAGTCTTATTTCAATTTACATTATGGTCTTACTAGGAGTGCTCCTGTCCCCTATCCTAGGATTCTAACTTTCTGGAAAATTAGCAATCTCAATTCTAGGTAAAGATATCACAAATCGGGTACCCTGGGTGAAATCATTTATCACTCTATTTGTGACGCTAATTTCCCCTCCGAACTTCTCTAAAATCGTTTTAACAATATAAAGGCCTAATCCAGATCCTTTTTTGCCTGATCGTGCACGAAAAAACCTTTGAAATATTTTTTCTTTAAGAGAATCTGGAATACCTTCCCCGTGATCAATAACCTCAATTTTCCATTTTTGCTCTCCCTGAACTTCATCAACAATAATTTCAATTTGTTTTAAGGGATGAGGATCAGCTAATACGGCATTCTGTAAAAGATTAAGCATACAACTATCAAGAATGGTTGTTCCTTGCACAAAACTTGGTTTTTTTGCGAAAGTAGTAATTATTTTTATTTGTTCTTCAGGAAACATTGATTTCAACGCGGTGACGGATCGGCGAACTACCCCCACTAGATCGATGGGTGTATAATCCCCATCCTGTAAGTTTTTGATCTGGGAGAGCAATTTTACTTGATCAATGACCATTTGAGCTCGAAAAAGGCTTTGTACTGCTGTTTGTAGAAAAAATTGGGAATCCTCATCGTTCTTATCAATGATGGACTTCAATTCCTCCAAACAACTATAAGCTATCATTGCCTGACTTGAGACATCATGAGTGAGAAGATCAAGGAAGAACTCGAGATCTTTGCGCGCCTCCTCTAGCTGTTGTATTGCTTCTTGTGTGTGCTGATTCTCAACCATATTAAATTCACTGCTGAATGAGTCTTAAAAAATCACGTATGAATCAACCATCTGTTTAACGATTAGATAAATATATCTGTTTAATACAGGCTAATAATTAACTAAGATTACGTGTTTTCTTGTAGGAAAATGCTGTAAAGCTAATGTTTGGACGAAATTTTCTTATAGTTTTAGATTATATTTTGTTTTTGTTCGGATGAACCATTGAAACAGCTATTTTTTTTCTTTGTATTTCATCTTTAACCAATCCTTCAAGAAGAGGGAGGATACCATCCCCAGTCCAAGTGTTTGTTTCATAGATTACCTTGCTAGAAATACGAAATTTTCGAGCAAGGTATTTTCTTATATTAACTATTCTGCTAATATCACGCATGTTTGCAGCGACAACAAAAGGACGATCCCAGTAGTTACGTATCTCTTGGAATAACTCTTGGCTTTTCTTAATCCGATTTGGATCAGAGCTGTCCACAAAAAAGATGTAACCGTCAGATTCACTGCTGAATCTCCACCATTGAGATTGAAAAGCATACCCAAGATCAATTAACTGTATTTGAGGCAAATCACCAATTGAATCAATTCTAATAATATCTAGAAGTTGCGTTGGTTGATAAGATTTGAATCCAGCAAATGGAAGATCTTCCTTAAAGTAATTAAGGAATGTGCTCTTACCTGAACGATCTAATCCAAGAAGAGCAATTTTTAATTCTGTATTTGAATCATCAACTGCTTTTATGATTGAATTACATATATCTTGGAAGTGTTTTGCTGAAACGACGTCTTTCGGAGTTGGAATATTCTCATACATGTATTTCTCTAAAAGGTTTAGAAATTGTTTCAGTTTTTGAAAAGAAGTATCGGATGTTGCAATTGAAACCAACATTAAATCGTTCACTGTTTTGCGGAAAACTATCAAGTTGTTGTTAACGATTAATCCTTGAATCCATCCTTGTTGAGTTTCTTCTCGCGTTAATCTTCCGAGAAGTGGAATTAGATCATTAAATCGTTGATCATTAGAAGCAGGAACAGTTGAATTTAGCTCCGTATTGTTTTTGTCAAAGACCTTAACTGAAAGGAGAGTCATTCAGAGAGCCCCGAATAGTGGCATAGAATTGTAGATTCTTGGGAAGCGTAACTTTTTTCAACTTTATTAAAGTTTAATATCTTAAAAAAGTCACCTGAACATTTTCTCCGGATTTTAATAATTACCTTCAATTCTATCGAAATTCTGATTGAAAGCTCCAAAAGGAAGGAATACAACTGTCCCCAGATTTTGAGTAAAAATGATCCGACAAAAATCAAGAATGGAAAAAATATCAAATTTAATCTGATTTATGAGAATAAAAAAAGAAGGAAAAGGAGAGAGGGAATTAAGGCGATTTAAATCATTTTAACCATAGTATTAATTGTTCTGCTGCCTATGAGTAATTGAACATTACGTGTTCCACCCACAGCTTCTGCAATTTCTGAGACGCCTTGGATTATAGGCATTTTAGTTTGGTCTGTAACACCTGTACCTCCCATTGCGTGCATGCATTCATATGTTAGCTCATGGACAAGATGTGCTGCCTGTTCTTTCACTTGTGAGGCCATCGCGACAAAAGGATTCATAAATGGACTTATACCTGCGAGTTCATCTCTTTTAGCGTCATAAGCTTCTGCTAATTTCAACAAAGCCATTGATATCGACATTAAGCGAGAATGATATTTTGCTAGAACAGACATCCCGACTGCTTGGTGGAGTAGAATTTTCGTAGTTCCAGGTGGAGTCCCAAATTGTTTCCTCACGGTTGAATAAAGCGAAGCTAACGCAAACGCACCCCACATCTGGCCCACGTTTGTTGCAGCGATACCAATTCTTTCAGGAACGAGTCCTTCAAATAAAATATGATATCCTTCACCAGGCCCACCAGTCATATATTCTTCAGGGATGAACGCATCTTCAAAGATTGTTTTACCAATGTGAACCTTGCTTACAGAAGGAATCCCTATCCTTTCTGCTCTAAAGCCTCGATCCCATTCTTGATGTGAAATACCCTGTACCATTGTACCACGCGGATCTTCTTCATTTAGGACAGCATAGACAGCGCACATATCAGCTTTTGGTGAATTTGTCGTATAACACTTGTCTCCGTTTATTACGTATCCACCGTCAACTTTCTCTGCTTTGACAGTCATGTTGACTGCATCAGACCCTCTTTTTGGTTCTGTAATTCCAATGCACCCGATCTTAGTACCATCAAGTAAATCTTGGAGATCCTTCAATAGATTCTCTCGGTTATTGTGATGGTGAGCAATAGGGTTAACACAAAGTACTGAAGCGCCCGTTGCCATGTTAAACTGTGGATTAAAGATGTCCATTGTCCAACATCGGAGAATTTCGGCTTTCATTCCAATTTTTAGATCATCTCGATGAGGATATTCGTTACTGCGATTGATTAACCCATGTTTACCAGCCCATGGGAACCAGTCGTAATAATCAGCGTTGTTGTGCCCGTAGATCCCTCCAATTTTCTCTTCCTGTTCTAAACAGAGTTGCTGGATCTCTTCAACGTAAGCTTTATCTTCGTCATCAAGCAACATCATCATATTGTTATTGAATACACCATATTGATTTTTTAAACTCATCATACTTAATACTTCGTCTTCGAGTAACTGGGTTTTCATGATTCTTTCCCTTCATATTGCTTATTTTTAATTTGATTAGTCAAGTTCCCTCAAGGCATTTTCAGCTTTAAAAAGCCTAAGTCCGACATTTTAAGTACAAATAAAACTAAACCTAAGTACAACCATAAAAATCACCTATAACGTGTTTCAAAATCTCAAGAACATTCATAGAGCGTTAAGCTTGTGCCAAATTCAATCTCCAAATGATTCATTTCTTTTAAAAATGTAATAGATACGAAAAAGAAAGCATTAAAACTAAAACTCGTATTCTTAACTAATTAGTCCAAGGGAAAATCATTATTCAGGTTTTTTTACAGAGGTTTTCAAATGTCAGTATAATAAATTTTAGATAATTCAACAAAATGATCGCTTCATACGATCTATTACTATAATTATTCTGGAAAAAGGAGTTTGTAATCATTGACAAGCAAATGGGATCTTTCTTTTTTGTACAAAGGATTTGATGATCCAAAGATTGATGAAGATTTGAATCAGGCAAAAGAAATCGCTGATGATTTGGAAAAATATCGTGGAAAAATAAAAACGGGTGACCTCTCCTCAAAAGAGTTACTTGAACTATTCCAACAAGATGAGAAAGTTCAAACATTGGTTTCAAAAGCAGAAGGATATGGAGCTCTACTCTTTTATCAAGAAACGACCAATGAAGATCATAAAGCTCTTTATGCTAAAATGCAACAACAATCTGTAGATATTGAAAATAAATTGATATGGATTATATTAGAACTAAATGAACTTGATGAAGAGCTGTTACAGAAATATCTACAAGATCCATTATTAGCAAATTACCATCATTATATTATAGTTAAGCGATTAAGTAAACCCTATTTACTATCAGAACCTGTGGAGCAGGTTCTTTCGCAGAAATCGCTTGTAGGGAGGGATGCGTGGTTAAAATTCTATCAGGAGTTCACTGCAGCATTCGAATTCGAAGTTGAAATTAAGGGCGATTTGAAAAAAATGTCACCAGGAGAAATTTACCCCTTATTTCGTGACCCGAATCCTGAAATCCGTGAGAAGGTCTTCAAAGCTTATTATCAAAAATATGCGGATGAATCTATTGCTATTAACCATTGTTTTAACAATATTTGGAAAAATCACGGTCAAGATGTTAATCTTCGAAAATACCCCACCATAATGACCCCAGCACATATTAGGAACCAAACTGATGAGAAAATCGTTCAAACAATGATGGATATCATTAAGAAGAATTATTCTCTAGTACAAGAATATTATAAAACTAAAGCCAAATTAATGGGGCAAGGGAATAAAATTAAAGGCTCAGATCTTTATGCTCCTCTAGGTAAAGCAATTAAATACACCTGGGAAGAGGCTAAACACATGGTACTAGAAGCCTATACCGAGTTTGATTCTGAAATTGGTGAAATGGCAAAGCAATTCTTTGATCATAATTTGATTGACTCAGAAGTTCGGAAAACAAAAAGGTTTGGCGCCTTTTGTATGGGTATTGCACCTGGAATAGATCCACTTATCCAGATGTCGTTTGATGGCACATCAGATGGGGTCAGTACACTGGCTCATGAGATGGGACACGGCCTTCATGACGTGTTTAGTGGTCGAAAACAAACTTTATTCAACTATAATCCCCCCCTTGTAGCTGCAGAAACAGCATCTGTTTTCGGAGAACAGATTCTTATTGATAAACTGTTAATGACTATGACTGATGAGAAAGCCAAGTTAAAAATCCTTACCAGCCAGTTGGAAGATGCTATTGTGACTATTTCCCGTCAAACAATGTATGTTTTTTGGGAGAATGAATCCCATGAGAAAGGGGCAAAAGAGAATTTATCTTCAAAACAAATGTCAGATATCTGGGATAAACATGTCAGAGATACTTATGGCGATGCAGTGGATTTTCTACCCGAACAGAGCTGGAATTGGGCAACAATTCCACATTTTTTGGATCCTCGTGTATTTTATTGTTACGCATACTCCTTTGGCATGCTTTTTGTACTGGGTCTCTACCAAAAATACCTTGAAGAAGGAAATGCTTTTATCCCTAAATATAAGCGAATTTTGGAAGCAGGAGGATCACAATTTCCTGTTGATTTAGCTGCTTCAGTTGGATTGGACATTACACAACCTGACTTTTGGCAAGCAGGTTTCGATTATCTTCAAAAGTTGTTAAAAGAGTTCCAAGCAATTGTTGAGAAACGAACTTAGTTCCAGTCGACAAAACTAGACCGAATAAAACATTTAATTGCTAGAGACATTAGTTTACAAGTCCAATTTCAAGCTTCTATAGATAATACTCTCAAACACCATATCTACAGGAGGCTATATGGAGATTTGATGATGAAAGTAATAGTTAACGCTACAATTCTCTGTCCTAGTCAAGGATTGATAGAAAATGGGAGCATCCTCTTCGATGAGGAGAAAATTCATGCCATAGGAACGGAACTTACCATCCCCGAGGGCACTGAAGTAATTCATGCTGAGGGAAAATTTGTTCTGCCAGGTTTTATTGATGCACATACCCACCAGGGCCTTTTCGAGGGCGGAATAGGCTGGGCTGGAAGAGACGGAAATGAAATGACTGATCCAATTACTCCTCACTTAAGAGGTTTAGACTCATTTAATCCTGACGAGAAATCTCTAAAAGAAGTACTTAAAGGAGGAGTCACTTGCATTAACACGGGGCCAGGCTCAGGAAATGTCATTTCTGGACAAGCTTTCGTAGTGAAGCCATTTGGAGGAACAGTTGTTGATGAAATGGTTTTACTCGCACCCTCGGGATTAAAAATTGCATTGGGAGAAAATCCAAAGAGAGTACATGGACAAGAAAACAAAAGAATGCCTCAAACAAGGATGGGAATTGCTGGATTACTAAGAAAAACATTTACAGATGCAAATAATTACATTAAGGAATGGGAGACTTATAGAAAAAGATTGGAAATGGCTGAAAAACATGGAAAGGCGCCTCCAATTCCACCGAAGCATGATTTAGGGATGGATACAATAATTAAAGTTATCAGAAAAGAGATACCACTTCACGCTCATGCTCACCGGGCTGATGACATTGCCACTATTATCAGAATCTCAGAAGAATTTGATATTCGCTCAGTCCTCATCCATTGTACGGAAGGAGAGAAGATAGCTGACTATATTGCAGCAAAAGGAGTGCCAGCTGTTATAGGACCAACAATCATGTGGGTCTCTAAACCAGAAACGCGAAGACGATCATTCAAGACTGTAGTTAGCTTGGTCAAAGCGGGTGTTAAAGTGGCGCTACAAACAGATTCGCTTACTCCAATGAACTTTTTCCAGTTGTTACCTATGTACGCCATAAAAGAAGGTCTAACGAGAGAAGAGGCATTAAAGTGTGTAACCAAGAATCCAGCAGAAATATTAGGAATTTATGACCGTGTTGGGTCATTAGATGTAGAAAAAGACGCTGACATTGTTATTTGGTCTGGTCATCCTTTTGAATTCTATAGTAAAGTCGAAAAAGTCTTTATTAATGGAAAAGAAGTATATGCTGAGAAGAATTAATCTAGTATTAAGAGATAATACAAGAGGATATTCTTTCAGTAAATCATCAATGAACCTCTATAGATACATTTTTGAGAATCTCGTTCCTCAATTGTTTCGGAGGAGTTTATGGTTTCATGACCTCTCAAGGAAACACTGACTTAGATATGAAAATATCTGGCCATGTACCGATCTTATGGAAAAGAAAGGTCAGAAATCTCATTAAAAAAGACCCTCAACGTGCACTAGTTGGTTTCTTTGAGAGTTTTAAACAGGGAAAAGACATTAAGAAGATGAGTTATGGTCTAAAGCAATTACTCCCACAAAGCCTTCATTTCATTCTTTCTTCATTCGAAGAAATTAATCAGGAGGAAACTTTGTCTTTCTTTGAACTGATCGCGACCCCTGAATTTTTACACCAAATTTCTTCTCTAAATCAAGAGAAACAAGAATTGATTTTAAACCAAATTTATAACAACTGGGATTCCAATTTAAACCAGAAAGCAATAGGTTTAATTCTAAATCAACTTGATCCTGACCATATAGAACTGTTATACAGCAAAATAGCTAAAGAAGACACTAAACTTGACTCCTCACCAATAGTTGAAATTTTCCAACTATGGGGAATAAAAGCATTTCCAAAAGTTTTACAGATTTATTTAAAAACTCCGATTGATGATGTTGGATCATTATTTGAAAAACTCTCTCCTGAACAGCGAGTTCAAGTCTTTAATACTATCCCAAGCTTATCAAAAGCCCAATTCAAAAATCTATTACAACTGACTTCTCCAACAGAGGAGGAGCTAAACTTCCTTTTTGCTTCACAATCTTCTTTGACCCAAAAATCAAAGGAACTACTTATAATTTGGCTTATTAATCAAGCTTTTTCTCAAGATCTCATTCTTAGCACTTATCAACAGTATAAAACAGCAGAGAACCTCTCATTTGTTGTGAATTACTTCATAATTTGCACTAAAAAGAAAATTTATTCTATTTCTGATATTATTATCTCAACATTGAACTTTAAGGAATTTACAATTGCACATGAGATCCTTAAAAAAATGGATGAAAGTAAGGAGCAAGAACCTGCTGAAGTTCTGATTTCATGTCTTAATAAACTCCAAGATCGCGTGTTACAGTATTCAGAATTCTTTAATTCCGAATTACAAACTTATGCACCTAGTAAAACTAAATTACTCTTAACAGCTTATCTTGAAAGTAATTATGAATCTCATCATCGATTATTGCTGCCTTTACTCAAGGTAGCAACAGCAAAAAATTGGAAAATGATGATAAACACAATAGTAAAAACCAAACTTCCGACCTCCCCTAACCAAATTTCTGATATCTTTGATAGTTCTAGCAAGAGAATAAAACAAAATATTGGAAGTTATATTATTGAGCAATCTTGGATTCCCCAATTAACATTTCTTTATCAAGACTTCGAAATCTTTCGATCTGCTCTGATTTACTCTAAAGAATTGTCGATAACAGCACAAGCTCTTCTGGAACCCTTTCTACACCAACATATGTCAGAGAACTTTGAAAATATCGTTCGATTAGGAAAGAAAATTACTTTCCCTCAATTAGCCTTCTCATCAATGATGAATCTTTCCCACTTGAATACACTGCTAGTCACAATTGGATCAAACAAGGAGCTGATTCAGTTCTGGGAAGAGACGTTTTTAACATGTGCAAAAGATGCTCTCCAAGTTGTGCTGAAAGATTTCTTACTTAAAACAAGGAAAAACAAAGATTATTTGATTCCCCTTTTAAAAAATTTAATTGATTTAGAACTCCAACAGTTTTGGACTAATATCAATTCAATTGCGGCTCAAGATATTTCACGACTTGAACCAATCCTGACATATGCGTTCGAAATCAGTATTCCAATGATTAGTGAGATCTTGTCTCAATTGCCAGAAAATCATTTAGCCTTCATTTTTGAACACATCCTTCCTCAATTCACCACTTCAGGATCGAAAATCTTGTACTCTCTCTTGACATTACATGATACATCAAAGATTCAATACCAAGTGATTCAACGAGCTATTCTAGAAACTATCAGATTTGATCCTGAAAACATGCTAATAATCGTGTTGATTCGTTGTTCAAACATAATAAATAGCGTGGAATTCAGTGATTTCATTTCTAACTTGTGTAACAAGATTTTTTCCCTATATCCAACAGCTTCTCTCAAGATTATTGATGCTCATAAATTAATTAATTTAATTTCTTCAACCAAAAGTTTCTTATCATCATTATCCACAGAAGAAGAAGCAGATGTCCTTTTAAAAGTGATAAATACTCTAAAATCAAACACCTTAAATCCTATGATTATTACTCATCTTGTTCAACTGTTAAGAAAAAGAAAAGGGGATCCTTCCCTGCTTAATCAGCTATTCTCGAATTATGAAGAAGAAGATTATTCAATTGAGGGAGAAAATGTTCTCCGTGGTTTTATTCAGAACTTAGTTGGAGAATCTTCAGAAGATGATATATTCATTTTTTCAACCTTTAGACAAAAACCTCGTTGCCAATCACTTTTACTTCCTACATTTTTTGCTCACACATCACAACACATCATTGAGAAAATTCTTCTTGATCCACCCATTGATCCAATCGAAGAGAACATATTTAAAGCAATCACCAACCACTTTGAAGTGCATCCCCCCTCTGAGATGCCCGAAGAATACTTTTTCACTCTCTATAGGAAAGGAAAAGGAAAAGAAGAAGTTCAACGAGCTATCTTACCACTTTTGGGTGAATATTGCTCGTGGCAAAACTTATCGGTCCTTATGGAGTTACCAGAGAAAGAAAAGTACCAAAAAGAGTATGAATGGGCCCTAATTAAATTTTCCTCAAGGTTTGATATTCAATCACCGAAAGCACTACATCAAATCTGGATATCGGGTCTTAAAGACGTGTATACTCGACTAAAAGAACCTGAAACCCTGTTACAAAGCCAATGTCCTCAGTGTGGCAATCCTGTCCTCGAAAAGCAAAAGAATTGTGGATTCTGTAGTCAACGCCTCACTTGTATCATCTGTCGAAAATCAGTGGTTCAATTACAAATTAAAGAGGAGGTTGTTCAGTGTCCTCAATGTTCTGCTTTCTTCCATCGGCGACATTTACTTGAAAGCATCAAGATTCAAAACAAATGTCCAGTCTGTAATGTATCAATACGAGAAGCTGAAGTTGATACTCTACCTGCATTCACTTTTTTCTTTCAGTAACTGATAAGATGGAAGTTCTTTTCAAGACCCGTGGATCCAATTAATCTAAATCTCTGGGAATTGATCAGTAAAGAACCCTCATTATATGGAAGTTTCACTAAGCCTCATGAACGATCAAGCTCTTGAAGCTCTTAGAATTAAGTTAATAAGTGTCTCAGAATTAATCTCACGTATGTTGCCAATTGGGAAGTTGAGGAAGGGGAAAAATTAATGAAAAAAAGGCTAAGGATATAGAAAAGATTCCCTTACGAATTAAAGACAGAAATAAAGCTTCTTAGTCTAGAGGTACGTCAGGAAACGCAACTATTCGACACATGGAGGATTCTAATTCTATTCCTCGGAGAGGAAAACAGCCAATCCAAATCCGTTTATTCTTCAGCAGAGGATCATCTGGAATCCAAAGGTTCTCTGCATGAATCACTCCTTTGGGGAACAAATCCAGATGCATAATCTGGTAGAACTTATCAAGAGGAAACATTTCATCCCAAGAACTCACCCCATATTTCTCTATCAGCTTTTTCTCTGCTTCAATGAACAGCTTTGGATGCCAATCACGTATTATCGTGTTCATAGGATGATCAGCACTCCCACAGTCAACACCTATCCACTTGAACTCCATGTCCATTGCCCATTGGGGAAAATCCTTATCTGGTCCAGGATGTTTGACAAAATATCTTACCTCATCGCTTTCAGGTTGATCCCAAGCATAACGCTGGTAACCTGTTTTAATGAGGAGAATATCTCCATTTCTGATATCTGCTCGTTCCATGAGCATCTTTGGAGAATATAGGTCATAATCAGTTAATATATCGGAGAGATCTACAACTACTCCAGATCCACAAAATTCCTCCAAGTCCATCTGTCCAATACTTCTTCCAGCGGCAAAGAAATGGATTTCTCCATCAATATGTGTACCTACGTGATTACTGGTAGTTAATATCTGACCATTGGCTCCTTGCCCCATATGGGCTCCCGCAATACGCTTAAAATACTGTAATTGAAGGGGAACATAAGATGGCCATGGTGGGGTATGGATACTTAACCTTTGAGTCAAATCTATTATTCGAAAAGTCATTTTTACCACATCATTTAATTAATTGGTTCAATTGTGCCTACATCGTCTATTCGTACTAATTATTTTCGGATATTACCCGCTTTTTAATACAAAACCCCTGAAGATGTTTTGTTTCGTCGTTTCGACATAATAAGAGAGAATCCCTCAGAGAGTGCATGAAAGGAAGCAGATTAGGCAATGAAACAAGTAGAAGAAGTTAAACGGATTTCTAGTGTTGGTGTTGATGTAGGAACTAGTACTTCTCATTTAATTTTCTCAGAATTAGTATTAAAGAAAGACCCAAGCTCAAGAACAGAAAAATATCATGTTGCTGAACGAAATATAAAGTATAGAGGCGACATATTCCTCACACCACTCACGGAAAAGAACGAAATTGATTTGGAAGAATTAACACATCTTTTATTGAAAGAATATGAAAAAGCGGGTAGAAACTCCAGTGAAATTGATACAGGTGCAGTTATAATCACTGGAGAGTCAGCTAAGAAAGAGAATGCAGACAAAATTGTAGAGGTTCTAGCTCAAGAGACAGGGAAATTTGTAGCTGCTAGCGCAGGGCCAAATTTTGAATCAATCATTTCAGCTTATGGATCAGGAGCAGTAGATCACTCTAAAATGAATTCATGTAAAGTAATTCATTCTGATGTTGGTGGTGGAACGTCGAACATAGCAGTTATTAATAATGGGGAAATTACATCAACCTCCTGCGTTAATGTCGGAGGACGCCTCTTTGTATTTAATGATAAAGATGAGATCGTTCGATTAGAACCAGCTGGAAGACTCACACTAGAATACTGTGGATTAGACTTAGAACAAGGAGACAAAGTCACTCCAGACCAAAAGGATCAGATATCTCTGATATTAGCTTCAAGCTTGATGGAAGTTATAACCAACCAAAAATTGTCACCATTTACTGAAAAACTCATGATGACAGATCCATTGCCCCTGGAAAGTTTTATTGGAACCCCTAGATGGAGTTTTTCTGGGGGAGTTGCAGAATTTATTTACAAAAGGATTGATCATAACTATAATGATCTAGGACAGCAATTAGGTTTTCATATTCGATCACTAATCCAAAGATCACAGCATTACTGGATAGAAGTGCCCGAAAAAATCCGTGCAACCGTTATTGGAGCAAGTGAATACACTCTAGAGGTAAGTGGGTCCACTACTTTTATGTCTGCTAAAACAGGTGAGAAATTTTTCCCAATTAGAAATTTACCTATTGTTACACCACTAATTCAGCGAGACTTACTATCAGAAGAATATATTATTACACAAATTACTACTGCCCTTAAAAGGCTTGATATTGTTGAGGGTGACATACCTATCGCATTAGCTTTCCATGATCCTGTGAGAACAGTATATGAAAAACTGAAAATATTCTCGCAGGGTGTTGTTAAAGCTCTCCCCAAAACAATCGCTAAAAATAAACCTATAATTATGGTATTCGATACAGATATCGGGAATTCAGTAGGTAACGTTCTTTATAGAGAAACTGGAGTTAAAAATAATATACTGTCTATCGATGAGATTTTTTTACAGGAAGGAGATTTTATTGATATTGGTCAGCCTATTATTGATAATCGGGTCTTTCCAGTTGTAATAAAATCGCTAATTTTTGGGTGAAGAATAATGAAAGTATTAGGACTGATTTCTGACACTCATATTCCCTCACGACAAAAAACTCTACCAAACCTGATTATTAAATCATTTAGAGAGGCAGATGTGGATATGATTATCCATGCGGGGGATTTTGAAGAACTATCAGTTGCTTCTGAACTTGAAGAAATTGCACCTTTAAAAGCAGTTCAAGGAAATATGTGCCATAGTTCAGTGAAAAAAAGATTCCCTAAAAGAGATATAATACAAGTAGAAAAAGTCTCAATTGGTCTAACTCATGGAAGTGGAGGCCTTGCGGGGTATTTTGAACGTGTTCTAAATGAGTTCAAAGGTGTTCCACAACCTGAAATTATTGTAAGTGGACATACACATCAACCTTTTGCTAATATTGAGAAAAATATTCTGTTTATTAATCCAGGGTCGCCTACAGACAAATATTTTGCTCCCCGTAACACAATTGCATTACTGAAGATAAGTGGAAAGAAGTTTGAACATCAATTTATTGAAATAAAATAGGTTTAGATGGATCAAATGAGGAAAAAACATCTCTCGATAATAACCAGAGAAAAGTAAAAGTCTGAATATTATTGTTGTTTTCTGAATTAATTAAACAAATTATCAAATGTAGGAACCTCATTCTCAATTCTTTTCGTTTTAAGCCTTATTGATCCTTAAGAAGAGAATAGGATATTATAGACTAATTTACCATAATGCTTTTCGATTTCAACTATAATAATCCTCAAGAGATCCATTGAAGCTTTTCGCCCTAAAAACTTCGTTAAATTACGAATAATGTTGTCCATAAAAGGGAGAAAAGCTTGTTGAAACAAGGGGGTAATGATCTGAGAACGAGATTTCATTATTGAATATAACTTTTCAAAATGAAAACCTTTGTCGTAATTTTCAACAAGTCTTGCCACACAAATTATCCTTCCCATATCCGTGGCTTGCAACATATCCTGATGGAATATTATCTCAAAAATATCAAATGTAAGGACTTCTCCAAGCATTATCTTCAAATGTTGACGAAGTTCAACAAGGAATTCCGTGAAAATGATTAATAGTAGCTTGTCATCGGTTAAAGGTTTAATATATCCCCGTAAAGACAAGTATCGAAATAACTGAACCATTCGTAATTCTTCTTCTTTTGTTAATGCTATTTTTTTGGCAAGGGATGATATTGTATGCTTTGAATCAATTTTCTGTGTTATTTTTACTCCCCATTCGCCCCAATGTTTGTTGATCTCGTAATAAGCTCCTCCTTGTTCTATTAGAATGCCCAGATGAGCATCTTCTATTTGAAAAATATCGGTTTTCCGTATAGAAATGTCAATAGGTTTAACATATCCTAATTGTTGAAGCATGGCAGCCCTAGTTATAATATAGGGTAGAGGCCAATTCAAAGCTCGACTAACGTCAATTATTGATTTTTTACCATCAAAATTCTTCAGTAAGCGAGAAAATTTTGTTGAGATTTGGAAACTACTTCGGTTTTCTGCATCCTTTACATGTTTTAACACAATATTTTCATCAACATGTAACTCTATGAATTGCTTTGCTAGATTACGAAAAGGTAAATATTTACTCATTGAAAGTTGATTACTTAACTCTTCTAGAAAATTATGTTCAAACAGATCAATAATTACTCGTATTTTCTCCATCAAAATAATACTTTCAACATCAACAATAAGTATAGCTTCAACTTGTTGTCCTCTTTCAAACATAATTTTAACACCCTCCCGCTCAATAACATTTAAACTACCACTCTCTCCAGATATATTGTCCATCATACTATCGGAGAAGGTCGAAATAGCGCTAACAAGTCCCCCTATGATGACTCCATCGGTTTTGGGAGCAAAAGTACTGAATCGAATATCAAATATTGTTAAGCCTTCAATAATTAATAAAAAATAAATTGGTTTTCCCTTGGCTAGGGCAAGAGAATCTATACTCATTCTGAATCACTCATTCTTGTTCTGTCTAATTGAAAATATGTGCTCTTGAGCTTGGTTATGAATTTCATCAAAAAATAATGAAATCTTCCACAGGCCAAAAAAAATAAGCCCTATTCCAAGTACTAAAACCATAGATAATGCAATATCGATGACAGGTTCCCAAATAGGGTCTTGAATCTGCTCTCCAATCATAATAATGACCGTTTGAAAAAGTAAACTGCTCACACTAAAGAATAATCCTAAACTAATAATTTTAGTACTTGTACCTATTATTCCTTTAAGTTTTAGCTGTTTTATTATCGTAACAATGCTAATCGTCATACTAAAAATGTAAATCATTACTCTAAGGAAGTCAAACTCTTGTATTTTCATCACCAACCAAGGAACATAACCTAGAGGTCTATTCTTATGATTTCTTCAAGATCGAGTTATATTCCCACCTTTACAAAAATTTCTTTATAAAAAAGTAACTTGTCTTTTGTAAGTCTTAAAATTCTAGAAAAATGTTCTCTGTTAACAATTCGTAAAAAATCTAACAGCGATTTAGTCTCATAATCAGGATATTTTAGCGTTTGAAGACTGCTCAAGATTTATTCCTATTCAATAGCTCTTGAGCAAGTAAAGCTGCATCTAAAACTGGTTTATACCCAGTGCAACGACATAAATGTCCGTCCAATGTTGATTTAATTTCCTGTTCTGAGACATTAGTGCTTCTCTCATAAAGAGCATAAAGCTCCATAATATACCCTGAAGTACAAAAGCCACACTGAACCGCAGTGGTTTCAATGAAGGCCTTTTGAATTGGATGTAATTCATCATTAGGATATCGGGGAGAAATTCCTTCAATTGTTATTATATTTGCTCCATCAAGCTTTCTGGGTCTGATAAGACAAGATTTAATAGCCTCACCGTTCATAACAACCGTACATGCTCCACAATGACCCTGACTACACCCATTTTTTGTTGCAGTTAAATTCAGCTGGTCTCGTAAAATGGACAGTAATGAATCCTTAGGATCAACTTTAAGGGTATATTTTCTGTTATTAACAAAAAATGAAATCTCCATATTAACTCCTCTCTTTTAAACATTCTAAAACCCTTTCGGGGGTCGCTGGTAATTTTGTTAATGATATTCCTGTGGCATGTTGAAAAGCATTAAGAATAGCAGGAGGAACACCAATAATGGGGTGTTCAGCCATTGGTCTAGCTCCAAATGGCCCGTCTAGTTGAGGGTTTTCAATTAGAATGCAGGTAAATTTATCGGGCATATCGGATAATGTAGGTATTTGATATCGCTTTAAATTTGTCGTTTTCATGATTCCAGATTTGTCAAATAGGATTTTTTCTTTCAATGCTGCTCCAATCCCCATCATCACTCCTCCAGTGATTTGTCCTTTAGTAGTTTCAGGATTAATCACTTTTCCAATGTCAAGAGCTGTTACAAAGTGTAGAACTTTTACTATTCCTGTAGCTTTCTCAATACTGATATCACAACCCTGAACACCAAAAGTCCACTCATAAGGTTGATACTGGCCTGTTTCAAGATCTGGAAAAGTGACATCTCTCACAACAGAGGATCCTGTGGATAAAATAGGGTTACCGACCACATGACCATCTTTGTATTGGTATCCAAGAATTAGTTCTTCAAGTGGGATATTTTTATCCTTATAAGAAATGGTATTGCCATCATAGACTAAATCTTTCAAGTTACAATTAAATACTAGCGAAGCATTTTGTTTGAATTGCCCAATAGCTTTCTCACAAGCAGCTATTATTGCATTTCCGACCCTCATTGTGGTCATACTTGCGACAGATTGCCATTCGTAAGGAGTCAGCTGTGTATTGATCTCGTAATTAACCCTAATATTTTCCACAGGGATTTTCAAAGTTTCTGCAGCTATCTGTGCTAGTACTGTTAGGCATCCCTGTCCCATCTCAACTCCCCCTATTGATATATTAACTGTTAAGTCTTCATTGAATTTCAGAAAAACGTTCGATGAAGCATTTGCAGCTTGTACAGGCGATTTATTTAAAGCAGCAATCCCCCTTCCATACAAATACCTGTCATCCTCTTCTGGTAATGGATCTGCATCAAGAGCTTTAATCATTTTCTCAAAACAGTCTCTAATACTGCCATTATCATCCGTAATTAGTTGACTTAAAGAATTAGTATCACCAGGCTTAAGGAAATTCTTCATACGGATTTCTCTTGAATTCATTTCAAGTTTAAGTGCTAGTTGCTCAATTAATCTTTCAATCATAAATTGTCCTTCAGGATGGCCATAACCTCTCATTGCACCCACAGGTGGAGTGTTTGTATATACACCAAACGATTGGAGACTACAATTTGGAAAATAGTAGGGACCAGCACAGTTATGGCCTGCTGCTAAGACTACATTACAACTTGTATCTGCGTATGCTCCATCAGAGAAATACAACTGAGCTTCGAGTCCCACAAAGGTTCCATCTTGTTTTGCACCAATTTTCATTCTCCCCTTGAGACCTCGGCCTAATACAGTGCCAATAAACACTTCTTTTCGAGTAAGGCGGAATTTAAGATAGTATCCTTGAACAAAGCGAGCACAAAACGCTACAAGAGGTTCAATTGTATAATCTGATTT
>CP070665.1:39716-55535 GCA_020351745.1 Candidatus Heimdallarchaeota archaeon
TTCCTGGTAGATAACATACGGAATCTTTTGGATGTAATCGAGAATCATTGCGAGAGCTAATAATTGTCGACTATTAAACAATTCTACCCATTTTTTATAATTATGATTATGCAAAGTCTTTGTAGCCACTCCCGAAGGAATGAGTTCTTTTGGCCATAAGGATTTTGCAGAAAAACGAAACCATTGCTCCTCCGCTTGTTTAAAAAGATCAATATCTGTTTTAGACACTCCCTTGACAAATTTAAACCTTGTATTTTTTAGAGGAGAGTGTAAATCAGCGTTACTAGCACAATTCGGACAGAATCCTTCAATAGCAAATAATTTACTTGGTAATATTTGTCTGTTCCTTTTGAGTGTATCAAGAATATTGGTTAAGGAACCACATTTGAAACAACTACAACTATTACGTCCAACGCGATTTCCTTTTAGGGGATTGAACTGGACCAGGCATTGTGGGCAGCTTATAAGAGGTGGAACAGAACCTAAGTTCTCAAAAACAGTGTCACATGAGGGACACAAGATTGATGAAATTTCTCCTTTCATAGTAACTACAAAGTTTCTAAACAATGAAATTTGGTTTTTACAAGTCTTACAGGGCACTAATTTGACCCAGTGTGCATAGATAATTTCAGCTTGGGAATTACATACTGGACATTCAGTCACGTACCATCTTTTGATCTGAGTGCTGATTTTTTCTTCGCAATCCATGATCCACTTCTTAAGTTCTCCTAAATCAACTAACTCAGCTTCTGTTTTTGTAATGAACCAAGCAACTGGGTTGATATCAATGCCTATGCAATTTAATCCCAGTCGTAAGCCTTCGATGATTGTTGTACCTCCTCCCATAAAAGGATCAATAACTGTAAAATCGCAGAAATTATGCTCACTATAAAAGTTATTCATAAGATCTGCTGACGATGGAAGAATGGATCCCAATAATATTGCTCTAAATGTGGAGGAGGCACGTCGGGCAAACCATTTTGAAATTTGGTAGATTGGTTTGTAACTACTTCGTTCTGGAATCGCCAGCTCACTAATTTCACGAACGGGGAAAGTTTTTTCAATTAATCTTGAAGTCATTTAAGCTGACCTTTTTGGTGAGAGTACGAAGTCAATAAACTCTTGAGGAGTATCAAAAGTATAATCTGGTTTACTTTCTATTAATTTTTGAGTTTCAACAGCTCCCCACAAAGCTGCAGCAGTTTTTATCCCCGCAGCTTTCCCTGCAATAATATCAAGGTGGCTGTCTCCAATGAAAAGGGTTTCGCTTTTATTCAAATGTAAAGTGCTGATAATCTGATATAACGCATCTGGATACGGTTTTGAGCGAGTCACATCATTTCCAGTTAATATAAGATCAAAAATATCGATTATACCAAGCTTTTCTAAGGTAATCGCCATTGTATTTCTACTTTTCCCTGTAAAAATTGTGAGATATGGAATGTTATTCTTTATATCTGATAATTGATCTTTAGTAAAAAATCCTGTTGTAGTATGAACTTCACGATAACTTTGAAGGAATTCTTCCCAAGCAGGATCAATTACATCAGAAGGAAAGACACTTTTGAAAATTTCATCTCCAGGAGGGCCCCAAAGTGAAAGGACATCCTGATCTGACATTTCTTTTTCAAGATATTTTTTCACAATATCCTGAAATAAGCGGATAATAGTAATTGTGTTGTCAACGAGAGTACCATCTACATCAAAAACGAGACATTGGAGTTTCATGACCCAATAACATCCGATAGTATAATTGAGATAAGGAACATTGAAAGGTTTAAATATTTTTAAGCAAGACCCCAAATGTGTGAAGATGGTTTAAAATGTACGAAAAACCACAGATTGATCCCCGTAACAAGCTCAATACTCTCACAGGACGACAATGGATTCGTTTTACAAAATCTTGGTTCATTGCTGATGGAAAACCAAGTGACATCTCACATGAAATAGACTTACATCCAGCATCGTTTCCTCCTCCAATGATCCGAGAATTCATTGAATTCTTTACTAAACCTGGTGATAGTGTACTAGATCCTTTTGTTGGTACAGGATCAACTTTAGTTGCTTGTGATGAGTGTGGGCGAGAAGGAGTCGGGATAGAACTATATGAGAAGTATGCAAAGACAGCCCGGTCCCGTACGAACCTTCCTGTTCATGAAGGAGACGCACGTGAAATAATTCAAACATTTGTGACAAATGGGAGAAAATTTGCCCTTTGTATCACTTCACCCCCCTATTGGCGAATATTAAAGAAAAAAAAGGATTATAACCAACAAGAACGTTTGCAAAAAGGATTAGATCTCCAATACGGAGAACATCCTAAGGATTTAGGAATGATTGAGGAACAGGAAGCTTTCCTCTCAGAACTAATCTCCTTCTTTAAGCAAATTAAATATCATTTACAGGAACGGGGCCATTTAGTGATTTTCATTCAAAATATTCGTGACAAAGGTGAAATTAACCCATTAGCCTTTAATTTGGCTCTTAATTTAACTGAGGACTATAAATTCTTGGGGGAACGTATTTGGTTACAGAACCAGAAAATTCTACGGCCTTATGGGTATCCCTATTCCTTTGTCCCAAATATCCACCACCATTATGCCCTGATTTTCCAAAAGAGGTGACATTTGCCATATGAAATTAGTACCTCTGGGTGGTGTGAATGAAGTTGGTGGAAACAGCTTCTTTTTGGAATCAAACAGTACAAGTATTTTGTTAGATTTTGGAAGATCATTCAAACGGGAAGGAACCTATTTTGAGGGATTTCTGCTTCCCCGTACTCACCAAGGTCTTAAGGATTTACTTGAGTTTGATATCTTACCTAGAATCCCTGGCCTCTATGCTCAAGAATTTGCAATAGATAACAAGTTCACTAAACCTAGAATTGATGCGTGTTTCCTATCCCATGCACATTTGGATCATTTTGGAAACATGAATTTGCTTCATGATGACATTCCTGTTTATATGGGTGAGACAGCTGCAACATTAATTCAATCGATTCAAGATACAACACGTACTCGCTTTAGTCGGCCCTATATTCGACAAGCCACTGATGATTATCCATCAAATGTTCGGACTTTTCGTACAGGTGATATAATCCAGTTGCCTGAGTTTGAAGTAACTCCTATTCATGTAGACCATTCTTTACCTGGATCTTACGGTTTTATTGTTGAGGTAAATAAAGAGAGAGTAATGGGATATACTGGTGATTTGCGTTTGCATGGATGGAGAAAGGATTTAACCCGAGATTTCATTGAGACTGCTAAGAATAAGAACCTTAACGCACTTCTAATTGAAGGTACAAATATTAATGAAGATTTTGACATTAATGAGAAAAGAGTTCAAGAAGAACTATCAGAATCTATCGCAAAAACAAATGGATTAGCCATCGCTAATTATAGTTTACGGGATATTGATCGTTTTCGGTCGTTCTATTTTTCTGCAAAAAAGAATGGTCGAAAGCTGTTAATAAATAAAAAACAAGCTTATTTGATTCAGTTATTACAAGACGATCCCCATCTAGAGATTCCCCCCTTAGATGATCCATATATCAAAATCTATAGACGGCCAAAGAGGAAATACTATCGATGGGAGCAAGAATTGTTTGAAAACTACTCGATGGTTGAATCTCCAGATTTTGATCAAACGGAATATGTTTTTCACTGTGATTTTTGGAATCTGACAGATCTCATTGATATTCAACCTCAACCAAAGGAATCAACCTATTTTTACAGTCATGGGGAGCCTTTCGACGAAGAAGGTATGATTGATTATAATCGCATGATGGAATGGATTAACCATTTTCATCTAGACTTTAAGCAATATCATGCCTCGGGCCACGCTCCCCGAAGTGACCTTAAAAGAATCGTGGATGAAATTCAACCCCAATTAGTGATCCCAATTCATACTGAACATCCTGAAAAGTATCGGGAAATTGTTGACGTCCCAATACTTCTACCTATGCGGAAGAAGAGTATTTCAATCTAAACAGCGATTCAGTGCTCTCAGAATCTTATCAGCTTTCTGTATCTCTTAAAAAAAGAACCCAATGAAAGTTGATAATCCTACTGTCATCTGAATGAAATCAATTAGTCCGATAGCGAACGTACATCCCAATAGAAAAGTGAATAAACGCTGATCTTTTTGTGGGAGGATGATTAAGCAAGGAAAAAACCAAAGCCAATACCAAGGAAACGCCGTGGCATAGATTTTCAAAAACACAAGAAGGAAAAGTAATGGGAGCCAATATACACGTTCAATAGTACCATCAATACTTATTTCAACAAAATCTTCTCTTGGAAGAATTCCTATCCAATATAAGAACGCGAGAATTAGAACCCCTAACGATAGGAAGGATGAAATGCTTGGATAAAAAAGAAAAAGAGGATTTGAAGGGAGTTGCCCAGAATATACTCCTAGATTACCGAAAGACCTGAAATAAAGTAATATGAAGTTAGAAAAGAGAATAGGGAACGAAAGCAATACAATACTAATTATTACTGTTAGAAGTCCCCATAATGCCTGTTTAATAGCATCGCGATCTAATATTAGGAGATAAGGAAGAACGAGGACTGATACATATTTCCAATGAAATCCAAGTCCAATACTTAAGTAGCCACAAATCTGCGACTGACTATGTAAACTTAGGGGGAGTAAAAGAAATAAAATAGTTATCGCAGTTGGTTGCCCCTCAATAGCTGAGAATGGGATAGAGAATAAAAGGTAAGAGAGAGTAAAACCATTTTTAAAAAGCGTTGGTTCTTTTTCTTCTTTCTTCCAATTCGCTGTTAAAGAGTAAATTAGGAAAAAATTCAAGATATCGACACACGATAAGAGCCACTTTGTTATTATTGATGAAAAAGGGAGAGGAGATAATCCAGCCCAGAAAAGCAATTGTAATGTAGGATAATCATAAGTAGTATTAGGATAAGAATATTCCCTTGTGAGAGGATCTCTGACGTCATAAGAAGGTCCTTCTTCTCCTTCTATTTCTAAGGGGGTCATGTCATAAACGCTAAAACCATGTTTCCAGAAAGCTTTCCCATAATAGAGGTTTCGATCGAAATCACTTGTTACTAATGGGGGAATAAATAATCCTACAGCAAAATGAAGCAAAATTAGAACTAGTAGAAGCCATTTTAAGGATCCTAAGTCTTTCATTACGGCTAAAATATTATAATAACACCGAAATAAAAAAGAGAGATCAGAATCCTGCATAGTACAATATTCCAATACAATTAAATGCAACCACGACGAGAAAACTAGCGATCTAAAAGAATTTATCCCTCTGAATTCTTTTTTCTATTATTTTTGATTTATCCTCCTCTGTAACTCCTAAAGGATCCCGACATTATCATTTCCCTTTAAAAATAGGAAAATGAGATAATAAAACTTTCTATTTGCTGTATGAAATCATTTTCTATTTTTAGAATAATTTTTGCTAGTATACTTCCATAATTTCGTGCAATTTTCTTATGGATAAAGCATATTATGAGGATATAGAATATTGTCGGATATTTCAAATTTCAAATAATTTAAAAGTTTCGATAATTTTGATTTAGGTAAGCTCCATATACAATCCAAGTCTCGAGAAATTACTAAGATTCCTTTATTAAAGGAGAAATACGACTCTGCCTTCCATCTATGATGCTTTCAAAAAAGGTGAATCTCAAGCAAAAGAATGGAAGCAACGATTCGAAGAAACACGCTCTTTAGCCAACGCTTTCAAAGATAATTTCGTTATAAAGGCTCCAGATTCGTTTGTGAAAACGGAAGAGGTCGCTAGATTAAGTGAGAGACTAGGCCAAATCTCCTCGTCAGAAGAAATATGCCCTCAGGTCTTAGTTATTGGACCTCAACGGAGCGGAAAAAGCACAGCAGTTCGACAAATAGCTAATGAACTCAATCAACACCGGGGAAAGGATTACGCACAATATATAGCATATGATTCACTTTTCTGGAGTTGGTGGGAAGAAGCTGATTTTAAATCAACCCGATTCTTCTTTTTCGACAACACTTATCCTATTTGGAGCCATTTAACACGTCAATCTTATGAAGATCTTCTCAATCGTACAAGTCATGATAGAATATTGGTTGTGACCGTCCTAAATTCTATAGAACGTCAATGGCTACAACTATCTCAAAAAACCTCTAGAATCAGGATTTTCGATACAGAACCATTTGAATTCCGTTTTAAAAGACCTTCTCCTCTTGAAATTCAAAATATTATCAAAAATCGAACTGAATCCTTAGGAAAACCAAATCTTTTTCCATTTGAAGTATTGAAAGCAATTGGAGAACTCTCATTAGGATTACCTGGGTTGGCACTTTGGCTTGTCAGAAACATACTTTCCGACCTTGAAATCCAAGAGAACCATAAGAAAATTACTCCAGTACTTGTACACAAAACCGCACAACTCTTAGGCTTTGGGCCAGCATTAAAAATAATATTGGAACATGATCTCCACTCGGTTCACCAAGAAGAAAGCGGTAATAGAGTTTGGCCAGTTCTTCAACTTTTACAAGAAAGGAGTAATCAGGATTTATCACCATTAACACAGTCTCTCAACCAATTAAAAGGTATAACAAAATCTTGGAAATCACTACTTGAAGAAATGATCCTCTTAACACAACAAAATGACACTATCAAACGTTCAGAGCTACAAGAACGTACTGGAATCAAGGAATCTTCTCTCACTTATCAATGTCAAAATCTCATAAGGGAAAAGATAATTACGTATTCGAAAAGTGGTAGAGAAGTATTTTACCAAGTAAGAACGCCAGTGAAGGAAGCGTTAGAACTGGCATTATTTAGTTTTTAATGACGTTTATTTTAAATCATAATGTTATTTCTTATCATTGAGGATTTGGTGGATCACGGGAAACAACAGCGGTCCCTATACGATGGAAATTTCGATGAGCTGCTCGTGGAATGGCGTCGAGCAACCATAGTGTACCATCATGGTCGAAAACAAACTCGATTTCATAGTCCACCTCAAAATCTCGTCGAACTTTTTTAGCTAGTTGCACTAGAGTTGTAATATTTTGTTGGCTTAATGACAGCTCTCTCTTTTGCTCGGGTTTATTTTCAATAATGACTGCATGACGGTTATCTGGAAGAATCCTAGAAACTTTTTCCTTGTATGAAGTGAATGTTTCTACAGGTTCTCCAATTTTCTCTTCATTCACAATAATGTGATCACAACAGACTCCATTCTCCCCTTCGTGGACTTGTGTTCCCCAGTTTGCTCGGATATGGACATCTTTGATATCATTTTTCACACTCAAAATTCCACTGACCTGAGCAGAAATCATCTCTTCAACTATAATCGCGATCCTCACATTATCTGGCGGCAAACCAGCCCGCATCAAATCAGAAAGTACGTCAGCTGTGAACGCTGATGCCCAACAATTTTTCATTACTTGAATAATATCACGAATTTCCTTTAAGTGAAAGTAAACACCGCGGCCAGAGCAGAAATGTCTGGAAGAATCTTCAACATGTGCAGATGTTCTTATTACAACGGACTCTGATTTTATGATATCTAATAACTTGAAAATTTCTTCTGCTATCGGATTGGCCATTGGCATGGGAACAGGGGAATACATAATGATTTCCTGAATCTCACGAGCAGTTTCCTCTGAATTTTCAGGAGTTGCATTTGCTATTAAATGATCTATTCTCTTTGCACCAGGAAGTAAATTCAGAAATCGTTTAAAGACCTTTGTGGAAATAACGACGCCATTAGGAACGTTGTATCCTTTGGATATCAGTCGAGAAAGTGAACAGGCTCTTTCTCCAAAGGTGTCAGCTCTAGAGTAATCTACATCAGCTAAGCTTTGAATTGGATCGGCTTCATACATCTTTTAATCCGTTCCTACAAATCAGAAATCCGTCTTAGAAGACAACGACTAGCTATTTTGGAGGGGAATTATGTGAGAGTAATAATATGATCAAGTAATTTCAATAGTCTTGGAATTTATAATTCTGTCGTTTTATATTAAGAATAAGAAAAATTCTTTTCCCTCCTCCTTATTGCTATGTTTGTTTCTTTTATAAGAAATTTATCACACAGTTGAGACAGGAGGGGGTGAGCTTCTTGTAATGCGTTGTACCTCTGGGGTATAAAAGCGTAACAAAAGAGAATTTGTAACTACAGAAACAGAGCTAAAAGCCATCGCTGCTGCAGCTATTTCAGGAACAAGGGTTATCCCAAACGGGATAAACAAAATCCCAGCTGCTATCGGAATACCAATAACATTGTAAAAGAATGCCCAAAACAGATTCTGTTTGATTTTAGAAATCGTTTTCCTACTTAACTGGATACTTGCGACAACATCTTTTAGATCCTCTTTAACAAGTACTATATCACCAGTTTCAATTGCAATATCTGTTCCACTGCCTATAGCAATACCAATATCCGCCTGCACTAACGCAGGGGCATCATTTATTCCATCACCAACCATCCCGACGAATTTTCCTTCTGCTTGTAATTCTTTAATAACATTTGCTTTATGTTCTGGCAATACTTCTGCCAAAACATTGGTTATTCCCACTTGAGTGGCAATAGCTTTTGCGGTACGTTCATTGTCTCCAGTGACAAGATATATATTGATATTCATTCGATCTAATTGCGTTATTACATCTTTACTGGTTTTTTTAAGAGGATCAGTAATAGCTAACAATCCATACAGTTTTTTATTTACTGCGGAAATTATTACTGTTTTTGCTTGTTCTTCGAGCTTTCTAATGCTATCTTCTAAATAATCTGTTGAAATCCCGATATTTTCAAATAATCTACGATTACCCACTGTAACTATTTCACCATTTATTCTTGCTCGGATACCATGGCCAGGGATTGCTTCAAAGTCTTTTGGTTCATCCAATTCAATTTCTTTTTCTTCTGCTGATTCAATGATTGCCTGAGCAAGAGGGTGTTCTGAACCTTTTTCTACAGAAGCAACCAATTTTAGGATATCATTTTCAGCTTTATCTTCTGTTAAAACAATAATATCTGTAACTTTTGGTTTCCCTTTCGTTAATGTTCCAGTCTTGTCGAAAACTATGGTATCAATTTTATGAGCTCCTTCCAATGCTTCAGCACTTTTTATTAGGATTCCCTGTTCAGCACCCTTACCTGTTCCAACCATGATAGCTGTTGGTGTAGCTAATCCTAAAGCACATGGACACGCAATTACTAATACTGCTATCATAAGCTTGAATGGAAAAACAAAGTTGTTAATTTGCTGATCCCATAGAAAGTCTGGTAGGTAACCAATTGTGACCCCGCCATACCAAAAAATGAATGTGATTAATGATATCAATATAACTGCAGGAACAAAACGCCCCGCTACAATATCAGCAAGTCGTTGTATGGGAGCTTTCGAGGCTTGAGCATCCTCGACAAGTTTGATAATTTGAGCTAAAGCGGTATCAGAACCTACTTTTGTGGCTTTGATTTTAAGTAATCCATTCTTATTCAATGTAGCTCCAATAATGTTATCTTTTACAGTCTTTTTAACAGGCATTGATTCTCCTGTGATCATAGATTCGTCGACACTCGAAGTACCTTCAATTATCACTCCATCTGTAGGGATTTTCTCTCCAGGTCGTATTAACAAAATATCTCCTACTATTACATCCTCGATCAGGATTTTCTCCTCTTCCCCATTACGAATTACAGTCGCTTCCCTAGCCTGTAAATCCATTAGCTTCCGAATAGCTTGAGACGTTTGTCCTTTAGCCCTTGCTTCTAAAAATTTTCCTAACAAAAGAAAAGTTATCAGTAATGCAGCAGTTTCAAAAAAGATTGCTTCATTATCATGAATGACCATACCAATCATAGAATACCAAAAGGCAGCATTAGTCCCCAAAAACACAAGAACATCCATATTAAATTGTCTATGACGAAGTACTTTTATAGCTCCATAGTGAAACTGCCAGCCTGAAACAAACATTACAGGAATGGTGAGTAACATGATTATTAAGATATTATTAGCTATTCCTGGAAATATATTCTCGGGAAAAGGCAATGTGATAGATAAGCCTATCATTGGTCCCATACTAAGAATCAAGATTGGAATGCTAAGGATGAGTGCACCTAGTAACCGCATTTTTTGAGTTCGTAGTTCTTTAGCTCTTTCAAGGCTTTCTTTATCTTCAGAAGTCACTCTATACGAAGATATTTTCTTTGCACCATAACCAACACTGTCAACAGCATTTATTATTTGACGTTCTGAAATAACTTCAGGATCAAAGGTCACACGAGCTTTTTCTGTAGCTAGATTAACACTAACTTCTATTATTCCACTTTGTTTGGTTAAGACGGTTTCAATTGTGTTGACACAGCTTGCACAGGTCATACCTGTAATACCAAGATTTACAGTTTTCTTATCAGTCTGTCCTGTTTGAGTTCTATCTGTGGCTCCATAACCAATACTTTCTACTGCTTTAATTAAGGAGTTAACATTAGTAATATTTGGATCGTATTGAACTCGTGCTTTCTCTGTCATGAGATTAATTGATATGTCTTGAACTCCCTCGACTTTTTGTAACCCTTTTTCAATGGTGGACACACATGAAGCACAAGTCATACCTACAATTCCTAAATTCGCTAATTGAAAGTCTTGAGAGGGTGCTATTGGAGTTATCAAAGGCTTCTCTTCCCCATGAGGTTCTGTTGTAAGATGATGTAAGTCAGATTCCTGAATAACTTTTTCTTGGTCTATTAATCCTGAATCATCTACCATTTGCATTGATTTCTCATGATGAGTCGGAATATTTTGTACTCCACAGAAGGGGCCCATCCAACATACCAATAGTTCCTCACCCTCAACAATTTCTACATGCATTGGTTGTTTGCAGTGTAGAGGAACTGCTTCTGTGTAATCACATTCTTGACATTTCAATATTTCTGGCATTGAGAATTACCTAAATTTTATTCATTTATTGATACAATTTTCATTGCTTTTTCATGGTGGGAAGGGAGATCCTTCACTCCGCAATCTGGACCCATCCAGCATACTAATTTTTCTAAACCCTCAACTGATTCCACGTGCATTGGTTGATTACAATGAATGGGTATTAATTCTGTGTAATCACATATTTGACACTTTAACATTTCTGACATTAATATCACAACAATTCGTCATTCTTCGTTTTTTTATGCAATTATCTTTATTTTCTAGAAATTAGCCATTCCTCAATCTATATTAGTAAATCATATCGATTTATCATTATTTTTCTTTTCTTAAGGATCTATGTACTTAAAATTTAAAGTGATTAAAAAGTTAGAAAAAAAATTTATGCTAAATAATGTGAGTTTATTATTCGCTAAACAAAGAATTTTATATTCTATAAAAAATATTTTGTAAATGAATTCGTAAAATAGGTCTGAAACCCTCTTAATCTTCTACAACTAAAGATTTAGAAAAAATATTACCTAAAGCATCATAAAATAGGGTTATATTGGGATGAGAATTGATAACTTAGAAATCCATTATTGATTAAAGATGGAAGAAATTATTTTTCTTTTATCAACTGCTTTAAATTTTTAATTCAATTGTAAAAATTTGATAAATTCTTGATCATTGTGATTCTATGCTAAAAATTGAGATAGATAATGTCGATTTAACAATTCTAAATCGTTTAAATGAGAATGGACGGGCAACATATTCCGAATTAGCTGATGAACTTCATCTTACAGTTCCTACAGTGAAATCTCGTATCGAAAAACTGATGAAAATTGGAGTTATCCACCACATTGGTGTTTATTTGAACCCACATTCATTAACAAACGAGAGTGCTGCGCTAATAAGAATTAAGGTCAATAAAGAGAAGAAACATAAACTCATTGACTTTCTAACTTCGATAAATGAAGTAAGAGAGGTATTTGAAGTATTAGATGATTTTAATATTTTAATAATGACACAGATACAGCCCCTTAGCATGCACCAAATTTTATTCGAGAATATCAAATCTTATTCCTATGTTGAAGGCGCAAAAATAAGTATACTCTTGAAAGAGGTCTTTTCCAACCCTCATCGAATTCCTAAACAGAGTCAATTATTAAATATTCGTTGTGAATATTGTGGGAAGCAGATAAGTGATAATTATGAATCGGAAAAATTCGATGATATTCGTCATTATTTTTGCTGTACAAGTTGTCTTAAGAATTACAAGAAGTGGAGAAAATCTCAAATAAGTGTTTAATACAATTAACCTCTATTAGACGGTGTTAAATCCGAATATAGGATATTAGAAAGGAAAAATATTAATGTAAGGATAGTATTATTTTTGGAATGGATCACAATCCAGCATCTTCATGCAAAATCTGAGCTAATTCTGTCTTTTCCCAAGTGAAATCGGGATCATCACGACCAAAGTGACCATAAGCAGCTGTTTTAGCGTAAATAGGTCGTTTGAGCTTAAGATAGTCGATCACCATACCAGGCCGAAAGTCGAAATGCTTCTTGATTAAGTGTAGGATGTCTATTTCAGGAATTTTACTCGTTCCCTTCGTATCCAAGTTTATGCACAAAGGTTTCGCCACCCCAATGGCATATGCAATTTGAATTTCACATTCATCAGCTAATCCAGCCGCTACCACATTTTTAGCCGCCCAGCGAGCAGCATATGAACCTGAACGATCAACTTTCGAGGGGTCTTTCCCAGAGAAACAACCACCACCGTGAGAGCCAACGCCTCCGTATGTGTCTACAATGATCTTGCGTCCAGTCAATCCAGTATCACCATGGGGACCCCCAATAACAAAGCGTCCTGTTTCATTAATAAAGTATTCAGTTTCACTTGTTAAGTATTTTAGAGGGATCACCTTTTTAATTACTTTGGTAATGATTTCCTCCTTGATTTCGTCATGGGTGACCTCTTCAGTATGTTGAGCGGCAATGACAACTGTTGTCACATTGGAAGGTTTACCATTACTGTAATCCACTGTAACTTGAGACTTACCATCAGGCCGTAACCAGAAAATTTCCCCATTCTTTCGTGCATTCGCAAGTTGTTTCGTGAGGCTATGAGCTAGCACAATCGGGAGGGGCATCAATGAGTTGGTTTCCCTACAGGCGTACCCAAACATCATCCCTTGATCCCCTGCTCCTTGGTCTTCTGGGCGTGGTCTTTCGACACCCATCGCAATATCGGAACTTTGTTCATGGATAGCATTTAACACAGCAACAGAGTTGTAATCAAATCCCATTTTTGAGTCAGTGTACCCAATGTCTCTGATTTTATCACGAACCACTTTTTGAATATCTACGTATGCTGTTGTTGAAATCTCTCCACCAATTAAAGCCATTCCTGTGGTCAAATATGTCTCACAAGCCACGTGGGCGTCGGGATCTTTTGTTAAAATTGCATCTAGAATCGCATCCGATATCTGATCAGCCATTTTATCTGGATGGCCCTCAGTAACTGATTCAGAGGTGAATAAATGTCGTGTACTAACCATTGTTTCATTCCTTCACTTATTTTTCTCTTGAAAAACAGATTTAGCAGATATCCTTGAAAAAATACATCATTTTTCAGAATTAGTCCATGAATTTTAAGTTGTTGCTTTCTAGCATTAATCTTGTTGGAGAAAGATTTGTTAATTTGTAATAACAATTTATAGAAATTTCATTTGTTTTTACTATTTCTCGATATACCAAGCGCAAGAACAACTCTTGTGCATGGGTAAATTTGCTATAACCTTGTGAAAAATAAGTTTAAGATTAGCAGAGCGAGTTTCAAAAATTGTAATAACTTCTTCGTGATTCACTTGCTTTTGAAGGCCTGCAGCCATATTTGTAACTACAGCTATGACACCATAACAAATCCCAAGTTCTCGACAAAGTATAGCCTCCGAAGAATTCGTCATCCCGACTACATCGGCACCCATATGCTGAAAGGCTTTTATTTCTGCTGGTGTTTCAAAACGTGGCCCCATTGTTGTTGCATATGTTCCTTTATTATGTGTGCTTAGATCACTTTTGAGAATAACTGAAAGAATATTACGTATCTCGGGACAGTACGGTTCAGTCATATCTAGGTGGACAACCCCAGAAATTTTGGTTCCTTGTGTGAATGTTACACTAAAATCACCATCAAAAAAGGTCACTGGCCTAACTAGATCGATGAATTGATCAAGAAGCACATAATCCCCTGGTCTTATGGAGGGATGTAAGCTACCAACAGCACTTGTCGCAATAACCCGAGGAATCGATAATGAGTGTAAGGCAAATATATTGGCCTTAAAATTAATTTTATGAGGAGGAATAGTATGATTTCCCCCATGGCGAGGTAAAAAATACAGGAATTTACCTTCATGATCTTGACGATAAATAATTACTGGTTTAGAACTAAAAGGGGTTGTAACGGAGATTTTTGACGGTTCTTCTAAAAAATCATAGAAACCAGACCCTCCAATAATAGCAATGCTGTTATAACTAGCATTAGAAGAGGGTTTAATATCCAAACCCAATATTCACCTTTTTCTCTTTTTACGATTATATCTAATAGATGAGAAGTATAAAATTAACCCAGAAATAGTTATTATTTCAAAACCAGGGGTGTTCTCAGCATGTTTAATTTTTGTAGGGATTTCAACTTTACTTATTACAATATCAGTGTAAATTTCGTTCATAATATTGCTGATGTCTTCGCTATCAAAATCAGCACTTTCCCAACCACTTGGATAAAATATGTTGTCTGCCAACCCAAAGGTGAAATCTCCTGCAAGAAAACCATTCTGACTCTGATTAAATGCTTCAAACAAGGTTAGAATTGTCTTTGTATTATTTTTCACAATGCTAGGTACCAATTTATCTTCACGATCAGAATCAACAGAAATAACGGATCTTGAAAAAGTGTCAATAATCCCTAAAGTATTATTGTTTTGTAATGCAGTGAAAACCAAGTCATAACCTTGGTTATCTAGCTCTTCAGCCAAATCTCTAGCTTTGGAATAATCAGACCAGTTCCCCCAGTAGTAATCAATAAAGGAAATATAAAATTCCACATCGGCAGATTTGCGTAAAAAACCACCTTGGAACCCTAAAATAAGCTGCCACGAGCGAGAATCTGGTAAGCGTTTAGGATCATCAAGCTCTATATCTATACTAGCACGATAGGTACCAACTAGTGCAATTTTTTGAGGAGACATTGTAGTTGCTGCTAGGGTTCCAGCAACGAATCCAAGATGACTTTCATTGAAACTCACCACGGCAACATTATTTCCCAGCTTGTCTCCTGGATGGGAAGGGATCTCACCAGATAAATCATAAAAGAGGAATTTTGTATCAGGAAAAAGAGCTGGGAGATAATAATCTTTTTTCTCATTTCTTAGCTGATAACCCATGAAAACAATTAAATCATATTTTTCAGTTCCAATCAGCTCAGTTGCTAACTGAGTGTGATTGGTAGCACTATTATTGTAGTAATAGGTAGCATGATACGGATACCGATTTATAACACTTTCCCCGTATGGAATTGCTGGTGAGGAGTAATTAGTTAACTGAAATACGTCGTAATCGTCAATATATGTTTGATTGACTAGATTGAAACCATTTAAGACATCCTCGATAAAATTGGAATCATAAAACTCAGAAGAATCCAAGATTAAAGCAACTCTTTGAATTGATTGGTTACTACTGGCTGTTGCTTGGTTAGAGAGGATATTGAGAGAGTTAGTTGATACAAAGCATAAAAGCAATATAAATACAAAAAAAATCTTCTTGAGTTGGAATTTCATTTGCAAACCCTGACTGGACTTAGATTGTAAGAGTGATCTTTCTTTCGCTATAAAAATAATTTCTTTTAAC
>CP070665.1:55635-70779 GCA_020351745.1 Candidatus Heimdallarchaeota archaeon
TCAGTCTATTGTTAGGTATCTTCGGGGTTCCAATCATCATGTGGGGAGTTGGTATAGTTTTAATTGCGCCATTTTTTTCTCGTTTACCTGATCAGGATCAGAAAATCGCTCGAATTACCTTCAATCAGATTGTACCTCACCGAGGAAAAGGAACACACAATCTTTTGTATGGATTACCTTTATTAAGTCTATTTGTAATAGTAGATTGGCCTTTTGTAGGTTATTTTTTAGTATTGTTTATTGGGTCAATTTTTGGATCGCTTTTTGCCCATGCATTCGTCGACGCGTTCAATTATGGCGGAGTATGGATTGGTATTTTTCGAGTGAAAGGATTTCTTGATTGGGATTCTTTCTGGGGAAATCTTGGTTTCAAAATTGGGGGGATCATATTAATTCTATTATCGTTGCTCTGTTACATTAATCTACGATAAGCATGGGCAAGAAAAATCATCTTCGTAACTAATAAATCAATCCAAAAAATTGAGTTTAGGAAGAATATTCGGGAAATTCAATGAAAACAGAAAGGTTTAAAGGATTTGTAAAACTTTCTTTAGCCCACCATCCTTTTTGTTGGCAATTTAGCCCCCATACAATCCATATTGATGGAATCGATCTTTGTTTAGGATGTACTGGATTCTATAGTGGGGTAATAATTGGTACCCTAATTGTTATATTCGGAAGATTTTTTCAATACGATTGGTTTTTTTTGGTTTGTATTACTACGATTTTGGCACTCCCAACCATTTTTCGGTTACTTAGGATCCCTTTTTTTGCCACAACAAAGAAGAGTCTTAGATTTCTGTACCGATGATTACTCGGAATCGGTGTTTCTTTTGGTCTGGTGTCTATTGTTAAAGCTCTACATGCATTGATTGGATTAATTCAATTTATATTAGGAGTAGGATTGTATTTAGGTATAGGAATAAATCGAATTCGATCGAAAGATACGTGGGGTGAATGCCAAGATTGCACCTGTATACCGTCCACCAATTGTCCAGGCTTTGCTCCATTTAATCTGGGAAAGGATTCAAATTAGTTTGTGTAATTCTTTCTACCAAAATCTATTTATCTAAAATATATAAAAACAACTGAGTGAAGTATGAAACAATCACACCTTAAAGAACTATTAGAGAATGAACAACACCAAGAAATATTAGACCAGTTATTGGAGTTCGAAAGAAAAAGTGATGAAAATCTTTTTCTAATGAAGCAGATCGGGTACGTGTTTTATAAAAGTCGAGCCTTGGGGGATTTGCAGAGATTTGAAAAAGCTTTGCAGGTGTCAAAGCAGGCACAAGAATTGATTTCTCCAGAGGATAAAGTAACATATCTAGTTCTCCTTATAGTCCAACTCTATGTTTTAAATCAGCTAAACCGTCTTACTGAAGCAGAAAAAGTAATCTTTGATGGTGACACTATTATAGGGTTGATGTCGTCTAACGAATATGAGGAAGGAAAGGAGTGGATTGCATTGTTTTATAACTTTAAGGGTAATTTTTACTACCAAAAAGAAGAATGGGACAATGCTATAGACTATTATAAACGTAGTTTAACTTTAAAAGAATCAGTGGACACCTTAACAAACATTGGATGGATTTACTATCATCAAAAAGGAAAGTATGATAAAGCACTAACCTTTTTTGAGCGCTGCCTGGCACTAAGTAAGACAATCAGTAATCCTCATTACATTGCACTTTCGTTGAATAATATTGGTTTCATCTATACTTCAAAAGAGGAGTATTATACAGCTTTAGATTACTATCACCGTAGTTTGACCATGTTTGAAGCTCAAGGGTCTCCTTTAGCTGTCACAATGGTGACAACTAATATCGGAACAACCTACAGGAAGAAAGGTGAACTAGCTAAAGCCCTAAGTTATCATCAACGTTGTTTAAAAATACAAAGAGAAGAGAACGACCATGAGGGAACAGCATTTTCTCTTTTCAGTCTTTTTCTAATCACATTATACCAACAGGATCAAAATAACGCTCAAAAATACCAGAAAAAGTTAGAAACACTTTATGAACATATCCCACATAAAGACATCAGCCTTTATAACAAAATCGCTAAGGCGCTAATATTAAAAGAGAGTAAACGTATGAGAGATAAGGTGAAAGCACAAACCCTCTTGAGAGAAGTAGTCAACCTTGAAAGACGTGGTTATACAGCTGGAGCCGTGTTCCATCTCTGCGAATTATTACTAGACGAATTGAAATTATATGGAGATCCAGAAGTCCTGATAGAAATCAATAATCTTATGCAAAAATTGTACTTATTTGCTCAAGAACAGGAACTTTATTCAAATGCTTGTGCTGCTTTGATTCTACAGTCAAAATTAGCAGCTATTGAAGGTAACTTTCAACAAGCCTTAGAACACCTCAGTCGAGCTGAAAAGATGGCTGAAGAGAGAAATTTAGGAAGACTTGTTTTAAAAATTCAAAATCAACATAGAATACTTAATGCAGAGCTTGATAAATGGCAGGAGTTAACTCGACGGAATGCACCCTTAACGGATCGACTTGAACATGCAAAACTGGAAGAATATCTAAAGGAAGCACGGAGAATTACTGGACGTTAATACATTTTATTAACTAAGAAAATAATCATAGGAATGAAAAGAAGATGATTAAAGCACTCTATTTAGATGATATGCAGTTAAAAGAATTTGAGGCTGAAGTAACGTCTGTAAAGGACGGTAAATATGTAGTTTTAAATCAAACCGCATTCTATCCTAAATCTGGGGGTATTGCAAACGACGAGGGAACTCTTACTAGAGGATCTGAAGTTTTCAATGTGGTTTATGTTGGGAAGTTTGGAGGAGCGATATCTCACGAAGTTGATAAAGAAGGGCTTCAAGTAGGAGATAAAGTCACTGGAACATTAAACTGGGATCGACGGTATCATTTGATGAGGTTTCATACAGCAGCTCACGTTTTAAGCGGCGCATTTTATAAGAACTTGGGAGCTAAGATCACAGGAAACGATATTGCTACCCTTGATCAAGGGCGTATAGATTTTAACTTGGAACATTTTGACCGTTCACTAATCGAGGAGCAGGTAGAAAATAGTAACAAAATTATCCAAGAAGATCACCCAGTGGACGTCTATTACCTTGAGCGATCAGATGTGGAAAAGGATCCTGATCTAGTAAAGCTAGCTATGGGGATTCCTAAAGGTATTAAAACTATTAGAATAGTCGATATCAAAGGTTTTGACAGACAACCTGATGGAGGGTGCCACATTCAATCATTGAAAGAAATAGGTAAAATAAGCATTAAAAAACTTGTGAATAAGGGAAAGAACAATAGAAGACTCTACTTCACCATCGAATAAAATTAATTGCTTACTAGATGATTCAATGAAGGAAATTTGAACTTACTGTTATCTTTTATTTGCTTTTAATCGCTTCAATTATCAAAAATGAATCCCCCTCCTTGAATGGTGAAAAATGATAATCACCATATTCATTCTTAATTGAAAAACCTGTTTCATGTAACAATTCGTGGACTTTAACCCGGGTTGTAATAACTGCTGATGATGGTTGTTCAATCTTCTCTATTAATTTCCCCTGTTTGTAAGTTTCATAGGCAAGTAACACTTCTATTGTATCATCTGGAAGAGTTTTGGTGCCAATGAACCGTTTATATTCATAATCCCCTCTTTTAACAGTATCAATAAGTGCTAACGGGGAATCCTTCATACCCCCAATATAAACATCAAAAATAAGCTTTCCTTCAAGTTTCAAATGACGATTAATGTTCTGAAGCGATGTAACTCTCTCACTGTCAGGGATATGATCAAAGCTGCCAGAAAGGAATACAGCTGGAAATACTTCGGGAAGTTCGAAAGATTGTACGTCCCCAGCAATCAATGTGATTTTATCAGAGAGATCAGATTGGTGTTTGAGTTTTTGAGAAAATTCATTTCTCATAGCAGGAGAGGGCTCAATACAAACAACTTTTACTCCTCTCTTAGCTAAGGGGATCGCAATTCTCCCCGTACCTGCACCGATGTCTAGAATTACTCCAGCTTCCTTTCCATAACGAAAAAAAAAGTCAATATTTTCCTTTGTATCAAACAAGTCGTATAAATGAGCAGCTTTTTCGTAACCTTTATCCACTACCATATTTACTCAATTTCCATCAATTTCTATATAGAGAAAGGGCAAACAAAAGTGATAAGGAAGAGAAAAAGGTGAATCATCCATTATATAGTGTTAAGTTAAATAAAAATTTTGATTGAGGTAATATAATTAATTTTCCCAATGAGGATTATTCATATATTGATCTATTGTAGTCCTTTAATAGTCTTTGTCAAGAATTCTCCGCTAAATCCCATCAGTTTCTACAAAAGAACTACAGTGATCTGTTTAATCATGCTGTCCAGAGAAGGTATAATCCAGTTTCTTGCAAATTTGGCAACACTTTCAGTATTTACATATATCCCTTATTATGGCAATGAAATTGGCCTTTCCGATCCTGAAATAGCTTTCGCTGCGTTTCTCTATGGTGTTGTTGCTTTTAGTAGTGGAGTTTTATCTGGGAGGCTTTCAGACTTAATTGGAAAAAGGAAAATATTTGTTATAATCGGGTCGATAGCTGCAGCGATAACGATTTTTGGCCAAATTATCCCTTATAAATTTGAGTTCATTCTTTTCAGAGCCCTCAGTGGTATTGGACTAGGGATGTTTGCTCCTGCACTGGTTGCGTTAGTCTCAGACAAAGGAGAAAAGATTGGAAACTTTTCAGCATACGGTTCTTTAGGATGGGCTGTAGGAGTTCTTGTCAGTGGTGTAATAGGATTATACTGGATAGAAGGAATATTTGTATTTGCTTCTCTTGCGTTCATAGGAGCAGCTTTTATAGCATTAAGCCTATCAGACGAAGAATCTGGTTCCAAAAAGTACAAGGATTCTGTTTTTGTAGTGTTTTGGGAACGGAAAAAAATCTATCTAGCTCTAGTAATAAGACACAGTTTCGCGTCCGCGATATGGGTTTTTTGGTCTTTATTTCTAATAAAGGAGTTGGGGGCTAATACATTTTGGGTAGGTATTATTCAGTTCACTAATGCAGCTACTCAAGTTGTCATTATGACTAAATACACCGATAAAATGAATAGTCATAGAATGGTTTCTCTTGGATTAATATTTTCAAGTATTGCTTTTATTTCATTTACGATTCCACAGAATTTTTGGGGGATTATTCCTTTGCAACTCATTCTTGGATTATCTTGGGCGCTCCTTTACGTTGGAACATTAAGATTTTCCATTGAAAAGAGTCTTTTTGACAAATCAACAGCTGCAGGAATAATTACCAGTATTTTACCTGTTGCAAGCCTTATTGGATCTTTTATAGCATTAATCATAACTGCAACTGGAGGAAGTTATATTGAGATAATGATAGTTGCTACAGTTGCTACATTCATTACTTTTATCGGTTTTGTCTTCATTGAAAGGAGACCAAAGACAATTTCTGCTTAAGAAAAGAGTGATTAAATTAATTCACTTCTTTTACTGTCTTTGTGAATTCTCTAGCTTTTTCAATGTATTCGAGGGATTGGTGCCGGAAATATGTGTTATAGAGTTTAGCATAATGCTCCCCTAATTGCATCAATTCATCATGATTTCCCTCTTCAACAATTTTTCCATGATCTAGCACAATAATACGATCTACATGCCTTACAGTCCATAATCTGTGGGCAATGATTATTGAGGTTCTCCCCTTAATCGTCTTTTCAAGAGCTTCCTGAATTCTTGTTTCGGTGAATGGGTCTACGGAAGCGGTAGCTTCGTCTAATATGAGGATTGAAGGATCTTCTAATAGTGTTCTAGCGAATACTACTAGTTGTTTTTGCCCCATCGATAATAAATTACCTCTTTCACGAATATTTGTATTTAATCCCTTTGGTAAATCTTCAACCCAATCAGCTCCCCCTGCCTGTTCAAGTGCCCAAAGGATCTCCTCCTTTGTTGCAGAGGGTTTGCCATATTTAACATTATTTTCAAGAGTATCAGCCCATAAGAATGGTATTTGGGGAATAATGCCTATTTTTTTACGATATTTCTTCAAATTGAATTCTTTGATATTGATCCCATCTATTGTTATACTTCCTCCTTGGAATTCGTAAAACCGTGTCAGTAACTTCGCTAGACTTGATTTTCCTGCTCCTGTGTGTCCAACGATTGCTAAAGATTCTCCTTGTTTAATCTTTAATGAAAAATTGTTAAAAACTTTAATTCGTTCCTTTCCAGATCGGATATTTTCACCAAACGCGTCCACTCCTTCTATATAAGAGAAATCTAAATTCTGGATATTTATTTCGCCTTTAAATGCATCAAGAATAATGTTACTTCTCCCTTGTATAACCACAGGCGGTGTATCAATCAGGGCAAATATTCTTTCTGATGCTGCAAGTCCAGTTTGAAAGTTTGGCCAAAACATTGCAATGGAGAGTAATGGGAAGAAGAAAAGCCATAAACTTTGCAAAAATAGATAGAAATCGCCTGCTCTCATTTGGCCACCTAAAGTATTTAATCCACCAATCCACATAATAAAAACTAGAGCAAATGCCTGAACAAGGCTTAAAATAGGAAAAAGAAACTGAAAAACATAAGCACGTCTTAAATTTGCTCTGTAAGATTGGTTATTAACTCCTAGAAACTTGTCATACAGTTTCTGTTCTTGTCTAAATGTTTTTGCGATCTGAATACCTGAAATTGTTTCTTGAACAAAACTATTCACAGTAGCTAGGGCTCTTTGTCCTTCTAATGTTCTTTTCCGAGCAATTTTTCTGAAAGAAAAAGCAGTAATGAAAATGAAAGGTACCATTCCTAATACTATGAAGGTTAAAGGTGCGTTTATTGTAAACATTGCAATAATAACAATAATAACAACAAGAAAAGATGAGATGGTTTGCGTGAAGTACCCAGCTGTTTGCCCAAAATCCCGGCTATCCGTGTTTATTCGTGAAACGATCTTTCCTGTTGGGTATTTATCGAAAAAAGACAGATCGTGACCTAAAACTGCCTTGTTGACATCTTGACGTAGGGTTAAAACTACATCACCGATTACTTGAGCAGAATACTTCTGTCTGAAGAAGTTGAAAATCCATCCAAGTAAATTTAACACAAAGATTACAGAAATTAAAAGTATCAGATAACCGAGGTCTCTTGTTGTTTCTAGTTGATTGATTGCTTCTCGAGATAAAAGTGGTGAAAGCGAATTTGCCAAAGAGGTTAGCGTAAGAAACAGAATTACAATGAGCATCGATTGCTTATGATCTTGAAAATAAGCTAGGACTCGCTTAACTAAGTCTCGATCCCTATATTTTCGATCGTACTCTTCAGAAGCCAATCCTAAATGAAAACCCATTTAAACAACCGCCACATCCTTAAGTAGTTGATCTTCTTCGAGATCGAATCGTTTTACGAAAATTGCTCGATATTCTTCACTTGTTCTGATTAGGTCTTCGTGAGTCCCTTGAGCAATGACAGTACCGCGCTTCATAACCAAGATTAAGTCTGCCCAACGGATTTGTGATAATCTATGCGTAATAATGAAAGTAGTTCTTCCTTTCAAAACATTTGAAATAGCATATTGGATCTTATCTTCCGTTTTTGAGTCAATAGCGCTAGTGCTATCATCTAGAATCAATATTTTTGGATCAGCTAAAAACGCTCGTGCAATCGCCACACGTTGCCTTTCTCCTCCGCTAAGTTGGACACCACGCTCACCAACTTCCGTATCATAACCTTCAGGTAATTTTGTGATAAAATCATGGGCCTGTGCTTCTTTAGCGACATTGATGACTTGATCAATCGAACTAGTTTTTCCAAAAGAGATGTTCTCAAAAATAGATGAGGAGAATAAGAAAACATCTTGCTCGATATAAGAGATTTGAGATCTTAATGATTCAAGATTATATTCTCTGACATCATAACCATCCACAAGCACCTGTCCTTCTGTAAGATCATATAATCGTGAGATTAATTTTGTTAAGGTAGTTTTCCCAGAACCTGTTGTACCCACAATTGCAACGGTTTGGCCAGGTTGAACTTCAAAATTAATATCGTGTAGTACTGGTTGAGCTGAACCAGGGTATATAAATGTGACATTCTTAAATGATACTCCTCCCTTGATCTCTACTGTTTGCCCTTTGATATTCTCATCGATATCAGACTCTTTACTCATCGCCTCTAGCAGTCTTTCAGCTCCAGAAACTGCTAACCGTACTACAGCAAAAGTCCAGATTGATATAAAGGTGGGAAACCTAAGATTACTTAGTAATCCCACATAAGCAATAATTTGTCCTATCTCTAATCCCCCTCCCTCCAGATTGAGAAAAATAGCATGACCAAGGCCTAATGTGACAGCAAAAGCGACTAGTAGGAGAGGAATGTATCTTGCCATTATCTCCCCCTGTTCTACAAAGGCATCCCTATATCCCTTGGCATTAGTAAAGTATTTCCTTATTTCATGATCCTCAGTAGCACTACCTTTAACAACCTCGATACCACTGAGAGTTTCATTAAGGATAGCGTTCATCTGTCCAAATTCCATTCTCAATCTTCCCGATACTGGTCCCAATCGATTAACATATCTACGGAGAGTTATAAGAAAAAAAATAGTGAATAATATTGGAGCCAATAGCAATTGGGTTGGAAAGAATAAGATGATAAAGAGGATGGGAACAATTAATCCAATGAATGATTCAAAAATCAATGATAATGCTGGTGATATCAAAAAATTCAACATGCGAACGTCATTCGTCGTTCGAGCCATAATGTCTCCGATACGTTGTTGATCGTGAAACGATTGACTTTTTCCAAGGAGGTTAGTATAGAATTCATGTCTTGTATCCCGTTCCATTCTTTGAGCTAATGTTTCTGTTAATAAACCATTTATCATATGTAAAAATGGGCTTGCTACTCCGAATGCGAAAATTAACACGATAAATAACGCAAAATTTGTACTATTTCCACTTATAAATTCATCAATAGCATTTCCTACAATTATCATTATACCAGAAGATAGAACAGTGTAAACAATAGTCCCTGAAAAAATCATCAAAACAAAGATCTTATTTGATCCTTGTAGGATATGAGCAGTGAGCCATCTTTTAGGGCCTCTCTGTCTAACGTTACTGAACGGATCAATTTCTTCAGCCATGAATTCCATCATGAGATTGTTATCTGAATCTCGTGGATTTTTTGACATCGGTAGCTAATCCTCTGATTTTTAAACAAGAAGAAATTACTTTCTTTTTCTGCGAATTGTTAAGTGGTTTATCGTTTTTGGTGCTAGAATAAATTCCTTATGTTGTTTTAAAAAAATAATCAATTTGGCTGATTGGAAATGGATATAAAAGAGTCATTTTCTTAAATTCCAATCAATTTTCCTTGGATTATATCTAGGCTTGATAATAACCTCTGCAGTATTAACATTTTCTGATTCAGAAGCTAGATAGTAGCAAGCATGCGCCACATCTTCAGGTTCCATACTCCAATCTACTTTTTCGGTTTTTTTTCCTCCAAAACCTGTTACCACACTACCTGGACACACAACAGAGACTTTTATCTTGTATTCTTTGAGATCCTCTCGTAACGACCAAGTATAGCCTACCACAGCATGTTTTGACGCAGCATATAATGTACCAGTTTTAAATCCATTTTTTCCAGCTATACTTGCAATGTTGATGATTTGACCTGATTTCCGAGCTACCATATGGGGAACAACATATTTTGACACGAGAAATACCCCTTTGACATTGACATCAAACATATAATGGTAATCCTCTAATGTGAATTCATCAGCTCGTTTAAATCGTCCTACTCCTGCATTATTTACTAAGATATCAATTTTTCCAAACTGGTCAATTGTCTTCCGAACTAAGTTTTTTACCTGTTCTTCATTAGTTACATCAGTGGGAACAATTAAGGTTTTAACTTTAGGAATACTCTTAACCTCTTCTTGCACTCGTTCTAATTGAGTTTTGTCCCTTGCCGCCAAAACAACATTAATATTGTTTGCAGCAAACTTAAGACTGATAGCTTTTCCAATTCCCCTGGAAGCTCCTGTAATAATTGCTGTTTTTATTATGTCATTCATTAGCTTTCCACCAGAATAGTGTCACAATATTTGGTCAAGGTTAGAATTTTATTAATGAAATAAGTCACTATACCAAAATCGTTATTTTTTTTCTTGTGATGTTGGTGAACTGGAGGCACAAATAAATGGATGAAACTTTTATGATCAATATAGAAAAAACTGGCCCAATACAGTTTACAACAACTTTCGATAAAGAATTCCCTCAATTATTGTTTGATGAAGATAAATCAGTCGGGGGAGAAGATAAATATCCCAATCCGTCCCGAATTTTAGTAGCTGCAGTCGCTAGCTGTCTGTCAGCTTCTCTCGCGTTATGTTTAAACAAAGCAAGAATTCCTGTTGACCGTTTGGAAACCAAAGCGACATGTTCAATAAAAGCCAACGAAGAAGGTTATCTACGAATAACGCAAATCGATGTGAACATTCATCCTAAATGGCATTCAGATATTAAGATGAAAAAGAAAACTCGTTGTGTTAAGATTTTCAAAAATTTATGTGTGGCAACCAATGCGGTAATTAATGAAGTTCCTGTCAATGTTGATGTTCAAATAGAGGGCAATTAATTATTTTTATTTTTCTGATGACAATACAATATTATTTAGAACATCTCGAAGATTCGTGATGTACTCCTTAAAAGATTTTTTTCCGTAGGGAGTAATCTCAACCAGTGTTAGAGGTCGTCTTAGAGACGATAACTTCTTGTAAGTCTTTACATAATTTGCACCCTCCAATCTTTTAAGATGATGATCCAAATTTCCAGGTGTTAATTTAAGTAGCTTCTGTAGTTCAGTAAAATTAATCTTCTTATGATTGAAAAGAAGTATCATGATTGTCAGTCGAACAGAAGTAATGAATAGCTCGTTACTAGGAAGGGTTTGAGTCGTTTTATCCATTAGATCACCATCATCCTTCTTCAAGAATAAGGGAGCCCTTTCTAAAAATGCGAAGGCCAGTTATTATGTAAGGAATCATGAAAACAAAACCAATCATTAGATAAAAAATGATCCATAGTGGTGTAAATAATGGTTGATAAAGAAAATATAGAACTAAGAATACTCTCCCAATAAATTCTACTATTGAAACAACGAAGAGAATAACTCCTAAATAAAGTATTTCTTTGAAATCGCTCTTTAATCCTCTTTTCAAAATGAAATAACAGATAAAAATGGCAATTACTTCCTCCCAGTAAACACTACCCGGGATTTGAAGAATAAACGTTAGAAAATAGAGAATAGCTAAAGCAATTCCAGAATATAGAATTTTTGAAGAGATAAGTTTACCATCTTTAATAGTAGTTTTTCTAATGGATAAATAAGTGTAAATCATTATTACAGCCAGAGAAAAAATCAAGATAAAAGACACAACAGAATTGAAAACAGCAATCATGAGAGCACCAGAATTAAAATTATTGTTCATCGATGTATATATCAAATAGAATAAGTTCCAAATTATGAACCCTAACAAAAAGCGGGCTACTCCAGTGATTACAAAAATTATTCCCCACGCACGAAACAGTTTATATTCTTCGTATCTATCCACAAGTTGGAATGCTTTATCGAACTCTTCGATGATTGACAAGGGATAAATCTCTCCAGATAATGAAACAAGAAAGTAAAAATAAGAATATTATAAAAAATGCAAATGTACTCTGTTAAACAGAGTAAAAAGAATTATGATTAAAAAATATTCGAAACAATTAGAAGAATCATAGATTTACTACTGTTTCTATCATATGTGAATTCGTTTCTTTATCATTACATAAGGCTACTTATTCCAGTAAAATTGGAGGATTCTAATATTGACTGGCTAATCCTCCTGTGATCTCCCCTCCGTCAATCACGAAAATTTGCCCAGTAATAAATTTGGCTTCATCAGAAGCGAGAAATGCAAAGAGAGCAGCCACCTCTTCTGGTTGGCCAAGCCTACCTAATGGAATTTTACTTTCGAATTCTCGTAGCATTTCAGGCGTGTATTCGGCCTTCTGCATCGGCGTTAATATGAAACCAGGGCAAATCACATTTACGCGTATTGTAGGGGCTAATTCTAGCGCCATTGAGCGTGTTAGCTCAATAACTCCTGCTTTTGAGGCGTTGTAATCAGCATAATATGGGTAACCCATCATACCATTTGTCGAACCCATGTTTAGAATTACACCCGTATCTTGTGTTAACATTCTTTGAGCTGCCTGTTGGGCTACAAAGAACATACCATTCAGGTTCACGTTCATTACCCTCAACCATTCTTCAGGAGTTATTTCCATAAAGGGATGTCTAATACTGATTCCAGCATTGTTAATCAAGATATCTAATCCTTTCAACATATTATCTAATTCTTCAAAAGCACGGATTACAGATTTGTGATTTGAGACATCAGCCCCAATGGTGGCACTAAGTGAAGGTAATTCATCTTCAATTCGCTGACGAGCCTCATCATCAATATCCAATACAATAACACGTGCCCCTTCTTCTAGAAAACGCGTTGCTGTTGCTGCACCGATTCCCCTCGCTCCACCAGTAATAAGAACCCGTTTATCTTTTAAACCACGCATGATTTTCTCCTTATCCTTAAGTTTTCTTTTCAAGTTTAGGAAAGAACAATCCTTCTGTGAAAAAAGATTGAAATTTAGGAAAGTTCGTGAGCTCGAGACGTTCCACGCTCGTTGCAATAGTATTAGCTGTCTTACGAGCATCCATGGACAATAAGAATGTTCTTCCTCCTTTTTCTGCAGTATTCCCTTGAATCATGAAACGGTCATTGGGTAAATTAGGTAATAAACCGATAATTTTTACACTGTTAATATTTAAATTAGAACCGAAAACACCAGCAATATTAACCGATTCAATCTCTTCAATCGTTATATTCAGATGATTAGTTAATGTTCGGATAGCTGCAAGTGTTGCTGCTTTTGCTTTCTGGATTGCCTCAACATCTTTTCGGGTCAGATAAATTGCCTGATTAATCGAAGTTTTTTGAGCTGGTACAAGGATTAATTTCTTTATTAGTTCACCTGATTCAGTAGAGATCCGCCCTCGATAATCTAACTGGCCATTAATTAATAGTTCTGCAAGAATGTCAACAATTCCAGTCCCACATATTCCTTTAGGTTTTATTGACCCGATGGTCTGATGTTGATAATTGTTATTCACAATTTTGAATTTTTCAATGGCTCCTGCCACTCCTCGCATACCACAAGCAATATGTTGTCCTTCAAAAGCACCCCCAGCTGCTACTGATGCAGCATAAAGATATTTGTCTTTCAATAGGATTATCTCTGAATTTGTTCCGAAATCTATGAGTAGATGGGTTCCTTCTTTTTGGTTGAAACCTGTATAAAGAATGTCTACCACGGCATCTGATCCGATAAATCCACCTATTAAAGGTGGCATGGTAATAAGAGCATTAGGTAGTGATTTCAGTCTATATTCTTTATCTATGTCTTTACTGAAAAACGATAATTCCTTGGAGATAACAGGAACAAACGGAGCACGAGATAATCCGTTAATTGGCAGATTCAGGAACAAGTGGTGCATTGCTGAATTACCAACGACAACAATCTCATAAATATTCTTAGGAGAAGAATTTATAGATGAAGTGAGACTTGTTAACAGCTCTGATACTGCGCTAAGGACTTTATTTTGTAAATGTTGTTGCTTTGATGGTGATGTTAAAGCATAGGTTAAACGAGACATAATATCTCTACCAAATTCAATCTGTGGATTAATAATTGAATCTGCGTTAAGAATTGTTCCTGTTTCAAGATCAATTAAAGTAGCTACAATAGATGTTGTTCCCACGTCAATAACAGCACCGAGAAGTTGAGGTTTCTGCTTACTTAATTCAATCAGTTGGCTACTTTGTCTATCAATAATAGCGAAAACTTTTCCACTCTCATCTCGAAGCATATGAGCAATTTGAGAGAGAATTTCAGAATTGTTAACAGATAATGGCTTTGTTGTCAGTTCCTCATAGACAGTTGATAAGCGTAAAAAATCATCCTGAGCGTTCTCCAGTGTAGGAGGTGGAACTGATAAGTGCTGAATGAATAATCTCGGATAAAACGGGAAATTCAGCTGATAATTACTATAAGAATCTTGAATTTTGAATATATTGTCTTGATACTCACTTAAGTCTAAGATAGTGACCTTAAAATTCATAGCTTCTGGAATGACCTGACATGCTAAACGAACGTCTTTGAAGATAGTATCTCCTAATAACTGTTTCTCAATGTTGGTTGGGGGATTTATTTCTTCGTATGTTGCTGAATCACCTGTTAATTTACCAGAAATACTAATCCGACACTTACCACATTTTCCATTCCCCTTACATAGTGCACTGATTACATTCTTCTCTAATCTTTCGTGAATAATGGTTAGGAGATTATCTCCATTTGGGGAAAAATGTAGATTTTTATTTAAATTAGTGATTTCCAAGCGTGGAATGTTTATTCCCTTCTGTTAGTAGTATGGATTAGCTCCAAATTACAATAGCAGTTCTACTGATTGTTTATAGTTGCCCCATTCTCTAGGCTTATTAATCCCTGTTTGTTACTCAATTATTGACTAAGTTTTCGCATTTTTATATGTCACCTTTTATTAAAACAGCAGACGAGTGTGGGATGAATCGTCCTCTGGATATATTCATCCCCTTGAATTTTCTTAAAAATAAGATTTTGAGAAATAATTTATTAGATTGCTTTTTGTTTCGCTGTTAATCAATGAAAAATAGGATTAATGACAGATGACGAAGAAAGGGGACATAAAAGAATGGTTATCCCGGATTCAATATGGACCAGAGAATCCTCAAGAGTTTTCAATAATATTTCGAGATTTTGACGAATACATCGAACTCTCCTTTAAAGAATTTATGGAGCGACGCCAATTAGATAGTATTCCTTTACATAGAATCTCTCAGATACGTGAACAAGGGATTCCAGTCTTTACTAGACCTAATTTTTGCTCGAGTTGTGGTAATCCACTACGAGCGAATAAATGTCGAAACTATCAATGTTCTAAGTCTGGATGACATGCTTAGGACTTAA
>CP070665.1:70879-85447 GCA_020351745.1 Candidatus Heimdallarchaeota archaeon
ATCAACCAAGATTTTCAATTCAACAACAGAATGTTACCACGTTATTAAATCTAACTGGTACCAAAGAGGTTGATTCAGTCCATTTTACATCAAATATTTGGGAGAATCAATTGGGTTCAGACCCCTTAGTTCTTGAAAATCCGTTGTTTTATCAATATGGATTGATTGTTTCCAATAATACTGTTGGAGATATGTTAAAAGTTGATGAATTAGAGAAGTTCTATGAAGCTGTCAATAATTCTTTATTTATTAGAATTGGAAATAGTGGATATGGTTCTACTATTAACGAGGAACTCAACGATGATATTTCATTAGGGATTTCTGCAGGATGGCAGATTGACTTCCCAATTGAAGCTAATTTCGATGTCATTCAAGTGAGCTTCAAATGGCAATTTGATGCTCAAGATATGGCCTTCGATATTTATGATGAATCACTTCCATGGTGGCTAAACATGGATGACTCTGATGACTACCAAGAAGTACGTTGTAGAATTAAGCACCCTGCCTCAGACCAATCTTCGTTTTGGATGGGAAATTCTGCTAGCCAACAGAATCCTAATGGTACTATTTTCTATCGTGTTGGACGGAATGTTACGCTAGATGAAGAATGGTTCACCTTTAATTACAATTTCTCCGTCTCTCAAGAGGTAGAAAATTATACCCTTGAACTTGGGGCCTATTTAAACACAAGAGAAGATAGACTTGAATATTTCGATGTCTGGTTTGATGATATCCTCATTCAGGGTATTAACAACATCTCTGACCGTTATCCGCCTCAACCTATTGATTTTGATCTAAGTTGGACTGGAACAGATATTTCCTTATGGAATTTTTGGGCAGAGTTGGCTGAGGGGAAATGGGAAACACCAATAGACAATATTACAGTTATTTTTTACAACCAAAGTAAGGTTATATCAAATAGAAGTTTGTCTCTAGCGTCATCTATTATGAATGAAGCAGGTTATAATCAGACCTACTGGCAATATCTTCAAAGATTTACTTATGGCGAAAATATTAGCTTCAAATTATTAATTTTTGATAAAGCTGGCAACTATAAAGAAACAGTGTTTGAGAATGCCACGATTAGAGATTATCAACCTCCAAAGATTACCAGTACTCTTAACATCAATGATCCTAGTTTTGTTCAACAATTGGGAAATGGATCCATTATTATTAGAATTAATACACAAGATTGGGGAAACGCTACAGATAAAGTTGTGCTTAATTATACATTAAATGGTATACTCCAATCACCAATTTCCATGATAAGAAATGGTACAAATTATCAAGCCAAAATCCCTGTTATTTTTGGAACACGTTTAGAATTTGATATACTATTAAATGATACAAATGAAAACTCACGTAAGTATCCTGGTTATTCTGTTGTTTCTGATAAAGATATAATCCCCCCCAAAATCAGTTTTGATGTCAACGCTAGTAGAATTGAAGAGGGTCGAACGTTTGTTAATGTCACTGCAGAAGATTCTTTCGGTGAGATTGATAGGGTATTTCTGGTTATTAGGTATGAAAACGGATCATTATATGACAATAAAACACTTGTTTATGATAACACCACAGAAAAGTACAAATTTTCTGAAGTTAAAGGCCTACTTCTAAAATATGCTGAGAATTACAATATGACTGTTTTTGCGCGTGATAAAGGAGGTTCTTTGAATAGCTCAACAATGATTTATACTGTACCTGATATCATAGCACCTATAGTAAATATTGAAGACATAGAGTACACCCAGCCAGGTTTATTAAAGATTTGGGTTTACGCAGATGATCCAGGGAGTTCTATTGATTCAGTTACGCTTGAAACGAGAAGGAAAGGTGAATGGATCGTTTTTAAAAATATGACGATCAAAAATAATCTTTTCTACGCGGATATTAATACTGATTGGTTTGGAAATGAAGAGATAGAATTTCGAATAAATGCAATAGATAACGAAGGTAATGAAATTATAGAGGAAGATAGACCTATTAGGAAATATATTACTAGATACTTTTTCGCTACTTCCCTTGGGTTATTAATAACGGAAGCTATTGTAGTTATAGCAGCTGTAAGCCTTTTTACGACAATAAAGATAGCTCAATCACAACGATTACGGGCTGTTCGACGAAGACGATTCGAAGTTGCCCTTGGTCGGAGTGAACGATTGGCTTATCTTGGAGAGGAGGCTATGTTTGGATTTGTTGCAGCTTACGGTCAGAGGGAAGGTGTTTCCAGTATATTATTATGGGAACCCCGGTTAATAGGGCATTTTTATCAGTATTTGAAAGAGCTCACAGACAAAGCGAACAACAATATTGCTTTTATCATGCAAACCAAACCCCAAGATCAAGTGACATTTATCGACTTTACTATTGAAGAAATCGGATGTTCAGCGATTACATTTGCATATCCTGTGTCTACCCTTCCCCAACAATGGTTATCTGCGTTAACTCTTGATCAAGTGCCTGTTGGTGGTGGTCAAGGTGTCTTGCTGTTAATGTTGGTTATGCGGGAAAAATGGAGTGAAACAGCAAATAACTTCCAAGAAGAGATTAAAGATGGTATTGTAGAATTGAAAGATCTTATCATTTCTGGCGAGGATAAAAACAGTATTCTTAAAAAAGCCCGAGAATTCCGATTGTTCATTTCTGGGACTTTAGAGGTTTTAGATGAGATTGAAATGGAGACAGATGAGGTATCAGAAGATATTATGGGTGATTTTGAGGCTGAATTCTTAGACGACGAAGAGACTGACGAAACATAATACTCTAATATTACCTCTGAGAATGACTATCATATTCAATTAAAAATTAATAATTGCATTATAGATCGAAGGTTTTAAAATTGTCTAGCCTTATCAGACTTCGAACTGAACCCTGCTCTATTTGTAAAAAGACTTTAGCTCTAAGTATTCCAGCAAACCAGCTTCAACCAGATGTGACAGGTTTAGATCTATTTCTTGATTTACATGGAATTGATGATGAACAGTCTCATTCTCGATTACTCTATGTTGATACCAAGGGAAGAGTGCGAAATATGGTTACAATTACCAAGTTCGCCACTCTTCTCCAGAAAGATGCCCCTTCAGAAGAGTGAGACCTGGTTTTCTTATAGTCATGCTGAAGAGAAATACTAGACCAGGGAGTCTTATTATGGAGAAAGCAGATTATTTCAAATGATATCTAAGTGAATCCGTTGTACTGTACCTCGTGTTCCTTTTCGTGAACAAGTCACACTAAATAAGGGCACTTTATAGTCGACTGCGAGAAGAGTTCCATCATCGAGACTCTCACCAACCAATATATCAAGAATGGCACCATCTTCATGTCGAAATATTCGGATATAAGCATCCTCTTTCTTTATGGTGCCCGTTTTGTCCCATCCTTTTTCGACAAGGATGATTGTTGGCCATAATTCACCTTTTTTAAACCAAACCTTTCGATCCGTGACTGCAACTTGAATCTTCTTATCAGACAGTTCAGGAAACGTGAATTTTTTATTGTCTTCAATCTTGTCTTTTGTCATGCGGATGTGGGCATTTTGCCGCGCTATCCAGCCAAAGGTTCTAAATTGCAATTTGATCCATACCAATGGTTAATTTTGAGTACCAGCTTTGTTTTAAATGGAATTCGAAGTTAGAAGTTTACTACCTTTGATCCAATCTATTACAACTTTCTTCTAAAAAAATGTTTGGTTGTAAAATCGAAATATTTGTTATTTCAGCGCTGCTCTAATCTTATGGCTCTGTATCAGTAATATCGGATTCAGTTGATGTTTCTGAGACACTCACGGTCAATCTGCTAATGTATCGTCCGATAACAGTAAAGAAAGCAATCTCAAGAATGAATAGAAGGCCTTGGAGGATTATACTTTCTGAAAGGATTTCTAATACGTAAATTAATAGCGTTAACAATCCTAAATAGAATATATCTGAAGAGAAAAGGGGAACTGGCTTTAGGGAGCTATTCTTACTTAATTCTGTTCTTATTTCCCAATATGCTAATAGCCCTCCAATTATTCCTCCTATTATCCCTCCAAAGTATAATGCTGGAGGCCAGATGATAGGAGTTTGCGATTTAATGTAAGGTACTATAAAGGGAAATTCATCTAGCAGGTTGATATCAATATTATGGATAAAATCTGCTATGCTAGTAAAGCAAAACACAATGAGAAAGCAGCTCAAGGGTGCAAACACGACAGCAAGTACAAGGTTCCACGGAAAGCTACTTTCTGAAAGAGATGAGGGACTAATAGGATCTTCAGTGTTAGATTTCATAAAATTTCTCCAATTAAGGTGTATGAATTTCTTTTAATCGTGCTATCACCCATTCTTTATCGAGTGCAGCTATAAATGGAGCAAAACGTGGGCCGTGTGCGCTCCCTAGAAAAATCTGATAAAGCACTTGAAAGAGTCGTGACATTTCTTTCCGCGATAAATCTCGCTTTTGCCGAAATGAAATCATCTTTTGCTTAATTTCCTCCTCTGTCCATTTAATTGAGGCCAGTTCTAGTGCTAGATCTTGAACATGATTTTTCATTTTCTTATCAATTTGATCAATGAGGGTTTTTGAGACGTGCTCTGGTATGTTTATGTGTAGGTGTGAGGCTGCATAATCAAGAACCCAATTCCGAGCCTGAGTCAGCCTACTATGGATGTGTTCCTCAATTTCCTTTGTAAGAGTAGTTGTTAAAATTTCTGTAGCTTGAAGCTTTTGGATTGCTTGTTTTGTTCCTTCTTGTGACGCAGAGATTAGTTGAGACAAAATTATTGCATGAGAGTAATCCAGTTGAAACCCACGATATTCTGGTGGCTCATTGTAAAAAACAATTTCATAACTTCTTCTAATGGTTTGTAGTTCTGTATTATCATCGAATGGTTCTAATTCAAAATAGATTCGCTGAGCTTTGTCATATTCTGTTACATAGTTACGGATTTTGTCTAAACCTAAAACGATTCGTCTTCTTGGAGGAGTTTTCAGATAAATGTACTTCAATACTTCCGGTTCCGAGTATTTAAGCCATTTTTTAGGGGTGAATCCAATGAATCCTGAACTAGTCATATCACCGAAGTCAGTTCGTCCTTCAGAATAACCAACCCATTCATTCCAGAATCCATATGGTCCTGGATGTTGGAGTACAGTCTCAAGTACTTCAATACAACTATCCCGTGACCCTCCAGGAGTAGCATGATCCTTCCCATAGGGTTCAAAATGAATATTGAGAGTGTACCAAATTGCTAGCCATTCGAGTCTCCATGTAAGTTTTCCTAGCTTCATATCAGACCAATCGTCTTTCTGACACGAATCACAGTAATAATGGACACGGTATTCGTCTAGGTCTACTTCCAATGCTTTAGTTGTTCCAATGCGGTTGCAATGGTTACATAATGGCTTGAAAGGAATCCAATCTTCAGGAAACGGATTCTCTTTCCGATATTTATTAAGAATCTTTCGCACTTGTTCTTTCTTCTCAATTAACTTGATAATAGTATTCTTCATTGCCCCTGTTTGATAAAACTCATGAGTGCGAATAATTTCGACATTTCTGGCAAATTTAGGAAGATAATCCCCAAAAGCTCTCCAAAAATAATCGACCCAGGAAGGATATTGATTAGTTGGGTCTGGAACATCTATTAATCGCCAATCAATATATTTTTTTGCTTCATCTGGATCTGAAAAACAATCTAGTTGAGCTTTTTTCCCTTTCCAAGGATCTGCAGTATATAGAATTAGCGAATGAGTAGCTTCATAACCACGAATTTTTAATTCATTGACAACTGCATTTGTAAGTACGATCTCTCCACGGAGTCGACCAATATGTTGTTGACCTGAGACTGAAATACCACAATTGCTGTTAAAGGTTTTTATCCCAGGCCAATTCGATATTAAATCAGTGGTTAGCTTATCTATCCAATGTGGAGGAGTTGTCTTAAGGTTATTTGACATCTAATTATTTCACGTCGTTCAGGGCTTTTCAGAGAGAAATTTGAAAAAGGATTTAAAAAAGGCCTTTTAGTTGATCAAATTCAGTTTTCTCATGTTATTCAATGGATAAACTGAAGAAAATAGATTAATTGAAGTTAATGAGGTTAATTTCATCTTCATTTAACAGTTTACAGTTATTATGGGTCCATTTCTCCTAGAATTGCTGAATAAAGTTGAAAAGATATTGAATAAATGAATTTTCGATTGGTATTGTTGTTTGATTTATTTTTGAAAAGGTGATTAGATAAAAATGAAGGCTTTGGTGCTAGCTGGAGGAACTGGGAAGGAAATGCTGCCTTTGTCAAAATATCGCCCTAAAACCATGTTGACTCTTCATGGAAAACATCTTCTGGAATATGTTTTTGTTGGGCTCATGGAAACCAGTATTGAAGAATTTATAGTGGTTGTGGGATATTTGGGAGATGAAGTGCGGTCAATTGTTGAGGAATACAGACAAAAAGGGATTCACATTAAAATCATTGATCAAGGGGATCGAATGGGAATAGAAGGCGCTATTATCTCCGCGGGTGACCAATTCTCAGGTAAAGACCCATTTTTACTAGCTTATGGAGACATTCTTGCTCCACCTATGTTTTATCAACATCTGATGAATTCTTACATAAATACAGCTGCAGATGGAGCCATTGCTGTAACATTAGTTGGGAAAGCATTGGAATTTGGGATAGCTGCAATTGATGACAGAGGATTTATTACAAAAATTTTACCAGAAACTCCTGTTAATGAGAGCGATGCTAATTACATATTTGCTGGTGCTTCGATCTTGCCAGGAGAATTTTTTGAAATTTTAAGGGAGGAGCGTAAACTCACTGATGCTTTAGCAAGATTATTGAAGGAACAACGTCGAATTTGTGCGTCAGTGTGGCAAGATGAATGGGTAGATGTCGGTTATCCTTGGGATATGCTAGCAGCTAACAAGGATGTATTTAAAGCTTTAGAATACTCACGTATCCATAAAACAGCGAAAATATCGCCATCAGCGCATGTTTCAGGTCTTGCATTAATTGAAGAAAATGTAATTATCGATCATAATGCTGAAATTGTTGGCCCTTGTTTTATTGGTAAAAACAGTTACATTGGTACAAACAGCCTCATTAGAGCCTATTCTTGCGTCGAGCGGAATTGTAAAATCGGTTATTCAGTTGAGGTGAAAAATTCAGTAATTCAACACGGTACAAAGATTGGGCGTCTTTCATTCGTTGGTGATAGTGTTGTTGGAGAAAACGCAAGTCTGGGCTCTGGAGTCACAACCATGAATGTATTACAAAACGAGAAATCCCAGAAAACGACGAAAGTTATTAAAGGAAGGGTGTATCATAAATTAGGTGCCGTTATTGGGCCACATTCTATCATCGGATCAAATAGTGTGATGATGCCTGGTGTTATAGTTGACCCTGATCAAGTAATCCCCCCTGGAACCGTTATTCGTTAAAATAGATGATAACTTGGACTATTAATAGAAATAAAGAAAAGGAGAGGGGGGGAATATAATTAGAATTCTACTCGTTTGTCTGGAACATAGGACAGGATTTTTCTAATTTCTTCTTCCTTTTTATTTACCCTAAAAACATTAGCTATGCGATAGATATGTGGATCCGTTTCTGGTTTAACAAAAATATCTCCACTCAGAAACAACATTTTTTCAAAGATGTCCGGGGTTGTTTTTTCAATGTGTGCGTGTTGGGCGTTCCCAAATCGTCGTTCGTCTCCTAGAATCCCACGGTGGTGATAAATTTCTGTCGGTGAAATCAGCCAATAGTCAATACGACTATAAATGTAAATTATGATGAGATGTATGAAAATCAATGCTGCAAAGAAGAAATAGAATTCCATGGAAGCAGTAATCTCTGGCCAATCAAATCCAAAATCCCAGCCAGGGATTTGATCTTTTACAAGTAAATAGACAAGAATTATTATTATCACAGCAAAAGCAATTAATGCTGTTTTTCCTAGACCGAAATCAAATGCAACGATGATAAAATTAAAAGCAAAAACTGCAAAGAAAAATGTGCCAAGACCACTTCTTAAAACTTCTGCTTGACTTGGATCCAAATCAGGAATTATTAGAAGTTCTAGTAGAAAGATAATAAAGGCCACAATCATGCTAGGGTAGAAGAATAATGTTTCAGGATACCCTCTTACTTTAATATATTCCTTTTTCTTTTTAACTTTCTCTTCCTTTGGTTTTGTTGGTTCTTCCATTTGTAAAATCTCCATTATTGAATTTAAAGTTATAAAATGTATCCCTATTTTTTAGCTTTTGTATTTTACCTTTGTTAAGGGTAGTTAATACTAATTAATAAAAACTGAGAGTTTAACCAAATTAAAAGCATGTGGTCATAAAACATTAACTAATATCGTTGATTCCTTCTTCTGTTATTGCAAAAACCGTTTCACTTTCAGGAAGAAGGGGACTATCCACGATTCGGGCGATTCGTCTCTCTCCTTTTGATTTACGTAGATAAATACGAGTGTGAGACACATGAGCTAAAATGTGACCCCCAACAGGCATTGTTGGATCACCAAAATACATATCTGGTTGTGAATGAACTTGGTTTGTTACAATCACAGCCACATTAGATACTTCTGCAAGTTTAAGAAGCGAGTGGAGATGTTGGTTTAATTTTTGCTGTCTAGCAGCAAGAGTCCCCCTCCCAACGAATTCAGCACGGAAATGTGCAATGAGAGAATCTACAATCACCAGTTTAATGTTATTAGATGGAGCATCTTTAATTAAATTTTCCGCAAGCACCATTTGATGGTCGCTATTATAAGCACGACCATGGAAGATATGTTTTAATACTGTTTGTACATCTAGATCATTTCCAAACCGACTTGCCATTGCTACAATTCTTTCAGGACGAAATGTACCTTCTGTATCAATATAGACGCAGGTAATAGGATCTTGGTCATTAATATTGAATCCTCCTAAGGCTGGAGGTAATTGACAGGTAACACATAGCTGATGAGCAAGTTGGGTTTTTCCAGTTCGATATTCTCCATACAACTCTGTTATAGAACCAGTTTCTATCCCGCCATTCAACAAGTCATCTAACGCGTCTGCCCCTGTTGTAGCTCTTAGCATGTTTCGTCGAGATTCGAGTATAACATCTGCTGTAATGAATCCATAACCTAATTTATCTCTCGCTGCTTGAATAATTTTTCCTGCGGTCTTTTCACCAAGGCCTCCTAAAGCCACTAACTCCCCAATACTCACCGTTGCAATTGATTCTAGAGTTTTAAAACCTGTTTCTTGAAGTTTTTTAGCTAAAGCAGGTCCTACACCTGGAAGATCCATCATATTAGCTTTTGGAATTTCTGGTACTTTTAAAGAGATTTTTTTTGTCGAATTACTTGATGATTGCATTTTTGTCACAAGTCAGTTGGTTTCTTTTGTGTTTAATTTGAATTGAATGAGTTAATTATACGTTAAAAGCTAATAGCTGGGACACCATTTATTCTAAGAAAAAAATCCTTATTTTGGATATTACTAATTCTTTTCTCTTTTAAAATACAAGAAATTGAAATACTTGTCGTGTGGTTTGATGTGAAAGATATAACTCATATAATATTAGTTATAAACATGCTACATGAAAATTTATGATTCTTTCTCAATTTAGTCGGTATTAGATAGGAATCTATAAGAAATATTTCCTTAAACATGAATAATAGATCACTTGATAAGAGAAACGCTAAGGTTGACAGATTTGAATCATCTGGGTCATTTTCACACAACTGTCTACTCAAAATCCCAATGAGTCTTCTGAATTGTTTTAGCTATATAAGAGAGAGATCCATGTTTAACGAGGTTATTATCAGATCTCTCTTAGACAATTTAATGTGTAATGTGAACATATCCCAGTAAAATGAAGTTAATTGGATCACATCGGAAATTTGCAAATTTATGATTAGTTTGTGAAAACTTTTATGAAGAGAATTCCTAGAAAACGACCCTAGTTTTTAATAAAGAGTTGGTTAAAATATTATACACTTAATTTTCTTCTCTAAATTAAAAATCCGAAAAACATCCACTTTTCAGAAAGATATTCTCCTTGAATAACAAGACTGCTTCTGATTATGGTTGGGTTTCTATTATGTTTTATTCCTCTCGTAAAACATCTAGTGGTGAAAAAAACGATTGAATAGATCAAAATTTGATCTCACAAAGTTTCTTGCTAAAAAACAAACCATCATTAAAGATGACCAAGTTTTTGAACCAAATTTTATTCCAGAATATTTGGTGCATAGAGAGAATGAGTTAACTCTTTTGGCTAATCATTTTAAATCAATCATATCAAAAAATAGCATAATTACTGGGAAACAAGTAATAATTCAAGGGCCTGTAGGACTAGGAAAAACGGTGGTAGTAAGGCAATTTGGCCTTACTCTTGAAAACTATTGTTGTGCCAAATCTGAGGACAATATTGCAAATTTATCCTTTTTTCACATGAATTGTCGTCGTCAAAGGTCGTGGTATTTAATATTAACATCTATTCTAACTCAACTAGTACCCGCTTTTCCCATTCGTGGGTTTAGTGTTGATGAATTACTTACTTACTTAGTTAAAATTCTTAAGGAGAGAAATCAAGGCTTATTAATTTGTTTAGACGAGATTGATTACCTTCTATCCGAAACTAAAGGACACGATGTGCTCTATTCGCTGACCCGTCATCACGAAGGAGTTAATCATTGTGAACAGACTCAAATTTCTCTGATTCTAGTAACAAGGAATCCTCATTTTCAGAAATTTTTAGATCCAGCTCTCCTGTCTTCATTGTCGCAACGTGTGATTATATTTGAGCCTTATAATGCCACTAAATTATTCGATATTTTGTCACTTCGAGCTCAACAAGGATTGTACGAGGAAGCATACTCTAATGATATTCTCAAGACAATTGCTGACTTCGCGTATAAAAATGGAGACGCACGTTACGCCATTGAACTATTATGGCGTTCAGCTAAAGTTGCAGAACAAGAGGAATCTCAGTACATCGATTTTGAACATATCCGAAAAGCTCAGGTTAGTATATTTCCTATTAAACAATCTATCATTACAGATTTAACCTCACAATTAAAGAAAGTCCTTTTTGCTCTTGCTTTATTACTCAAACACGAGAAAAACCGCGCGTTTGTCACAACCAATGAATTACAGAACAAATATAATGAAATATGCAAGAAATCACAAGAAAAACCGCGTAAACAAACCCAGTTTTGGAATTATCTTCAAAAACTTGCTGGACTTGGCCTTATTGAGTTACAAGTGCAAAATAGACATCAAAACGGAAAATCAGCTGGAAGAACAACATTAATCAGCATTTCTGATTTACCTGTTAGCGATTTACTTTTACTCCTTGACCAAAATTGTTAAATAAAATGGGGTACAATACTTTAAATTGGGTATTACAGCTTCAATTCCTTATTCAATTCTCTGCGTTTGATGAAAAAGATTTTTTTCTTTAGTAGTTTGTCTTTGTTATTGTTGAATCAAAAGAAATTTATCGATGAAATAATATGGATCAAACACAGAAAGAACTTTATGAACAAAGTTGGTCTACACACTCCCTCAGAAACCCTGAAATGTGGCCAATAAATACTATTATTAGGAAAATTCTAAAAGAAAATGGAAGAATACTAGAAATTGGGCCTGGTAATTGGCCTAAATCACCAATTTCAAAAACTATCTTTCTCGAGTTAACGGCAACAGGTGCAGCCAATCTAAAAAAAGTCGGAGCAAATACTTCAACTGGAAGTATAGAAAATATCCCTTTTAAGGATGAAACATTTGATGTTGTTGTTGCTCTGGAAGTGATTGAACATGTACCAAATGTTCAACAAAGTTTTTCAGATGTCAAGCGAGTTTTAAAGAAAAAAGGGTATTTCATTTTCTCCACTCCAATTCACCAAGAGTTATGGACTCATTTCGACAGTCTGGCAGGACATCTACGCCGTTTTGATCCGTACGAGTTATTGAAGATAACTTTCAAGAATGAATTTCAACTAATAAAGTTTACTGGAAGAAAAGATCCACCAATTCTACTTTGTAACATTAATGCTATAATGGAAACGCGTTACAAGAAATTATTGATGTTTCTTTCTGAAATTGGGTTAACAATTCTCTCCTCACTACATCGCAGTAAAATTTATCGAAGATTAAATCGTCATGCATACGATCTTAATTTATGGTTTGATCCTGATCTTTACATTAGTAAATCCAAAACTTTAAGCAATTTAACCTTAATTTGTCAAAGAAAGTAAGAAATTAGATTTGTAAAGGATCTGATTCAGGGATGGATTCAATTGGTTCTTCCTTCATTATTGTAGATTTCTCCCTTTGTGAACTTGTTATTAGAGTATAATCAAATAATATCACTCCAAAAATGGCTATAGCAAGAAAGGGTACTGCAAAACTGTTAATTACAAGCAATGATAGTAATGACATGACAACAAGCCGTAATTCAGTATTCTTCTTAATGAACATTCCAATTATAAAGATTAAAATGAGGCCAATTAGTGTCAAAATTCCAATTATGTCGATTAAGTCAAAATACCTTGCAAATTCTGCAACGATTGTTCCACCTAGGGATCCATCCTCAATATGACGTCTTGCTGAATTATAGAAAAGAACTGTTGATTCTAGGACCCATATAAAATTAAATGGGAGAGATACAATGAGAAACATAAAAATAGGAATTCCTGGTGCAGCAATAACCTTTTTCCACTCTTTTTCATATAAAAACGTGATCCATATAGCTACTAAAAATATCCCAGCAAAGTATTTACTAAGAGCGCTTAATGTGAAAAATAGAATGACAAAATACTCCTTATTCTTGAAAGAAGATTGATAAAAATAAAACCCAATTATGGCATATAACATCATTAAAGGGGCACTACTCCAAACAAACGGAATCATCAACAGTAATGCTAGAATAGGTCCTTGAAAACGATCTTCAGGGAATAAGAAATATGTAAATAAACACCCTATCGCAGTTAAAATTAAGTTTGCTAGCGTGAGACCAACATCATTAAACCCAGGTAACCAAATTGGGACATCACCATTGACTAGGAATGAACTAATTAAATTAAAAATACCTAATATCAACCCGTACGAAAGTAAATCCACTGGAAGATATGGATAGGTTCCTTCATGAAAAACACCTGCCCCCGTAGGGCTGCCGTGTTGAATATACAGTTCATTCGGATCATAAGGGTTTTTTCCTTCCCATAAACATTGTGCTCCAGTGTAAACTACTTGATTGACATCTCCTCCATACATTCCTGGGAGATAAAGAATAAAAAATATTACCATAAAGATAAGGCCTAGATAGAGGAGTGTAGGTGTTAAGCGTAGTTTCATATTCATAAGAATGAATATTACAATTAAAATAATGAATAAATTGTAGAAAAAAGCAGAAATAAATAGACCCGTAAGAGCAGAATGTTCTAATTCATCGAAACCATAGAGAAGTCCTTGAACAAAAAAGATGGAAAAAGGAATAGCGATTATTATTATGAAAAATAAATTTGCCCAGTTTTCTCTGAGAAAAGGCTTATTCTTAAGCCGTGAAAGAAAGTCATCAATGCTACCAAGTTCTTTCAAGTCAAATTCGACCCTATTTTCACTTATGAAAAATGAAAAAAGACTCATAAAGTTTATGTCCTTTTGTGATCAGAAGTTTTACCCACATATTTCCTGCTGAAGTTTTTTGGAAGTATCCAACTAATGAAATGACAATATAAACCTGTAGAAAGAGAACAAAGCAAAAATATAGCCTATCTCTTCAATCAAGAGGAAAGAGATGGACGAGAGGAGGGGTGAGAAAAGAGAGAAGAATAATTCAAGCTTTTTTTTCTTGGATAATCGCCTTCTTAACTTTTAAATACATACTCTTGCTGCTTCATTAGAGACTATGGGATTCCAACGCACACGATAAAAGCTAGTTGTGATGAAGAGAGTATTAATTTTCACCCTAACGTTAATTCAGCTGATATATTTGTAAAAACCTAATAAATTCTCTTAATATAGATGATCTTGCCTTGACTATCCAGATTAATTATGAAATGAAAAAACTTCAACTCAGTGTAAGAGACATTTCATTCCTAGGGATTCCTAGGGTAACTAGAACTCAATTCACATTTAAAAGTGCAGAAATTGGTCAGGAGATTCATCAGAAGATTCAGACACAAAAACAAATGGAAAACAATAATTATAAAACTGAATATTTCGTCAAATATCAGTTCTCAATTCAAGGTTGGCAGGTTATCATTCGTGGTAGGATAGATCTATTAGCTCGAACCTCTGAATCCATTCAAATTGAAGAAATAAAATCAATTTTCTTGAAACAGTTTTCCGGTTCTCCTGATGACCCACGAATTAAACCATTCAGGCTGCAACTTCAGTGTTATGCATGGATATTAAATCAAATTGAAACTGGCCAGCCTTCGCTATCGTTACAGTTAATTTTATTTAATCGTTTCGATAACAAACAGCATATTGTCCCTGTTCCATATCAGGATATGTCTGAATATCTTACTAAGAAAATAACACTTCTTCTCATTGCTGAGGAAGAGAAA
>CP070665.1:85547-96749 GCA_020351745.1 Candidatus Heimdallarchaeota archaeon
AGTTGATTGAACTTCCCATCTCCATCGGTATCCGCTCCTCGATCGCTGTAAGTTCCTGTTAAAACCACTGCAGGGGGATCAAACTCGGTGTAGTTGTAGATACGGGTGGTATAAGCGGGATAAACATTACCTATGAAGTTTTGGTAAGTCGAAAGCCTAACCCAATCAATCACGTATGAAGTGTTTACTTGGCGGGAATAAACCGTGGCGACTGGAACATCCAATAATACTGACATTGAATGGATCCCGATGTTACAGTGCCTCCCAATTCCTTCACTATAGGAAATATCGTCTTTAGTAGAGCTTATTTCGAGATATAAGTAATAAAATCCTGCGAAGGTGACATTGATCACTACCTCGATTACCAGCTGATTGAACTTCCCATCTCCATCGGTATCCGCTCCTCGATCTTTGTAGGTGCCTGTTAAGAACACTGCAGGGGGATCGAACTCGGTGTAGTTGTAGATACGGGTGGTGTAAGCGGGATAAACCTCACCTCCGTCCCCATAAAGCCTGACCCAATCAATCACGTATGAGGTATTTTCTTGATGAGAATAAACCAGGAATGAAACATTAAAGAATACAACCACTGTATGGATTCCGACGTTAAAGGACTCCCCACTTTCTTCCTGAAAAGTAATATCATTTTTCGTGGAGCTTAATTCGAGCTCTAAGTTATAGGGCCCTGTGAAGGTGACATTGATCTCCACCTCGATTGCCAGTTGATTGAACTTCCCATCTCCATCGGTATCCGCTCCTCGATCGCTGTAAGTTCCTGTTAAGAACGCTGCAGGGGGATCAAACTCAGTGTAGTTATAGATACGGGTGGTATAAGGGGTATAAACCTCGCCTCCGTTCTCCAAAAATTTTATCTGATCGATCACATATGAAGTGTTTAGTTGGCGGGAATAAACCGTAGAAACTGCAACATCAAAGAATACAGCCAATATATTGATTCCGACGTCACAGTCCTTCCCACTTCCTTCCCCATAGGGAATATTGTCTTTCATAGAACTTATTTCGAGATATAAGTAATAAAATCCTGCGAAGGTGACATTGATCTCCACCTCGATTACCAGTTGATTGAACTTCCCATCTCCATCGGTATCAACTCCTTGATCACTGTAGGTTCCTGTTAAGAATGCTGCAGGGGGGTCAAACTCAGTGTAGTTGTAAATACCTGTAGTATACGCATTGATGAGGTAATTTTGAGGATACTGCCACCACCACTCCCGGTACGCTATATATGCCATGTCTACAGAGTAAGGCCCATTCAACTGTGCTGCATAGAATTTTGACGTTGAAACATTGGCCATAACGGTTTCAATACCGACATTTAAATATCCTTCCCAATCTCCTGTGAAGTTTTGAGTTTCTATGGCATATATATTGTTTGATTCTAGAATAAGCCTTAAATGATAATATCCTTCTTGTTGGACTTGAAGAATTACTTCCAATGTGATTTCATCAAACAAATTGTCCCCATCAGCGTCATGTCCTTCATCGGAAACAAACCCTATAATGACTGCAGAAGCTTCTTCAAACTCATTGGCCTTGTAAGCTTGGGATGTAATATACATCAAGATTAGATTGAAACCCTGACAAGCAGAATTCGTCGAGAGAGACACCCACACCTCATAATAGCCATTAGAACCAATAGCATTGATCGGTTGTCCATGAAAAGAAAGAGAAATAGCATTATCAGAAGGAGATATAATGGTTTCATCAATACCAAGGCATTGGGCATTACTGCTTTTCAGAACCCCAAGCAGATACATTGATTGAGTGATGCTAGTGAGGCTGATATTATCTATCACCAAGTAATCGTATAAGCCATCACCGTTATCATCGATGGGATAGTCTACCCAGGAAGCATTATTGAGCATTGAATTCTCTGGTTCGTGAATTGAAGCGCTTTTGAATTTGGATTGGCCTCTTAGGGGTTTTAGTATAACACCTTCATCATTTAATTGAATTTCTGGCTCTATAATCCAGTGATTCAGTCCTATTACAAGTACTAGTAGTACTAAGGAAAATTGCTTCATTTGGTTCATCAATTCATTAAAGGAGATTCATCACCATTTCTAGGAATATATGAATAAAAAGTTTCTTCCCTAGTTATGTTTATGGAATATTGAACTTGGTTTATTTAACTTGGTTGCCCAGATACCCAATTAATGCTATAGAAACATATATCATAGTGAACTCTGTCGGTCGTATCTTATGTGATTGGAGAGAGGATGCACTTAAGTTTTACAGATGTCACAACCTTCGTGAACCATTCCATATTTTCTATGAAACTCGCAAAGAAATCCACCATTTTGAATATATTGCAAAACTCGTTGAACTTCATGTGGTGCGCTTCTCCCTTCCTCAGCTATGTTTCGGGCAGCGCCACGAATTTTGTTTACTATATCGGGGTTAAAATCAATGTCTCCACGTGCCCCCTTCTTGTATTGACTAATAGCTGGTTCAGTGAGTCCAAAACGTTGTGCAATATCCTTTTGTGGAAGATGATGATCCTCAATAAGGGAATTAGTTATCGCACGACGAATAGCAGGAAGAATGTACCAAACAATGACTTCTTGAGGCTGAACAAGTTTCTTAAATCGCTTCTTTTTCTGACTGCTCATGATTATCAGATTTATTCAAGTGATGTTCTGTCTACCTGACACCTGCTTTTCTATCTTAACAATAGTATAGGGATTTAAAAACATATTTCCTCGATAAAATTAATGCTGTTATTCTAAGAACCGATATTTTCTAAAAGTAAAGACCATTCAGTTGGTTCTTGATAATTCTTGAGGTTTATAGGTGCAGGAGTCTGACACAGAAAATTCGCAGCAGGCATCACGAGAGTGTGTCTTATTACTACCACTTCCTTTAGATGAACGTCAAAAGTTTCTGAATAAGGAAATGAGTCAGCTCCTAAGATCAGCTCGTTATTTTATTTCTAAAGAGTTCATGATTAATGCTAATAATTCAAAATATTTATTCTCATACCATCGTCTTCAGGAGATCCATTACGAGATAAACAAACCCACTATTATCATTATTGGGTCACATCTAACACCCAAACAGGGTGTTAATCTAGAGAACCTCTTTGAATGTAAGGTAATTGACAAATTTGACCTCGTCTTAGAGATATTCGCTGCAAGGGCAATGACAGAGGAATCAAAGCTACAAATTGACCTTGCACGATTAAAATATGAACACCCACGTGAACGGTTACGCTTGATGCATAGATTGGGTCTAGATGGTGCGTGGCACACAGAGAGGTCAGGCTTCTGGGGAACCGGTGAAAACCCTCTGAATATATTTGAAGCAAGGATGACAAGAACTGAGTCACGACTTAAGAATAGACTTGCTGAGCTAAGTAAACAACGTGAAAAAGGTAGGTTTTCTCGAAAACGACATCATCACGACAGCTTATATGTAAGTATAGTTGGTTACACATCCGCAGGCAAATCAACACTTTTGAATTCTTTAACTAATTCCCAATCAAGTGTTAGCTCCCGTTTATTCGAAACATTGGATACTCGAATTCGTAGTTTCAAGCTCGAAGATCTCAAAGTCTTTATTACAGATACAGTTGGGTTTATTGAGGATCTCCCAACCTTCTTAATAGATTCATTCAAGTCGACATTAGAAGAAAGTCTAGCTGCTGATATTCTCCTGATCATTGTTGATGGAAGCGAACCAGCTGAATATATGCTTCGAAAAACTCGAGTTTCAATTCAAACTATAAATGAAATCAATCCTCAGAATTATCGGATAATTGTTATCAATAAAATTGATCTTTTGGCTGATAGAGTCCTGGAAAAGCAGCTCAAATGTTTAAAAAGTCACTTTCCTGGGTTACCAATAGTTCCTATTGCAGCAATTAATGATATCCAACCTTTAATATTTGAAATAGATAAATTTCGACCAAAACAGCGTTTCCGATGTTCTTATTCGCCTAGTTATCAATTTCGTTCCTTTTGTTATGATTTTACATGTGTTGAGCATGAAACATTTGAGAACAGTGATTGGGAAATGATAATCAGTTTACGAAAACCTAAATATGGAATAGAAATGCTAAAACACCGAGCTCAGAAATTAGGAATTAAGATTCAAATGGAGTCAATATAAACTGAAAAATAGTCATTTATTCATTGGTCTGATTCTTGTTGTGTTATTTGGGTCATTGTTTGGAGCATTAGCACCTAAGAATGCTTTTTCCTCTATTGATCCCACGATTCAATGGAACCTTGTAGATGTAGGGATTGAAAATGCTTGGAATTATACACAGGGTAATCCAGATATTGTTGTGGCTGTAATTGATAGTGGAATTGATTTCACCCATCAAGACTTGGAGAATCAATCGTGGACTAACCCTAATGAGATTCCAGGGAATGGAATGGACGACGATAACAATGGTTATATTGATGACATTGTTGGATGGGATTTCCGAGATGATGATAACGATCCGTCTCCAGGGCATAAACATGGGACTTTTGTAGCTGGTTTAATTGCAGCAGATGATGATAATGACATATGTGTGGGAATTGCTCCAAACGTAAAACTGATGTCGTTGCGATTTCTCGATGATCAAAATAAATTTGGGGGGGAGGATTGGGATATTTTTGAAGAAGCAATCAGATATGCAACCCAAAATGGAGGAGATATTATACATATGTCTATTCAAGCTTGTGGAATACCTCCAAATCCATTTTATGATGCTATTAAAGATGCTTATGAAATGGGGATTCCAATAGTAAGCGTTACCGGTAATATACCAACATGTGGAAAAACCATGGTTCATTACCCAGGAAATTACACTGAAGTCATTGCCGTTTCTGCAACGAACCAAACACGTGGTATAGCCAGTTTTTCATGCTATGGGGGACAAAATGAGATTTCTGCGCCTGGTGACAATGTTTTCTCAATATATCCTGACACTTGGACACCTCAAACTGGATCTGGAACGTCTTTTTCAGCTCCCTTGGTTTCTGGAGCCATAGCTTTAATATTATCTTTAAACCACAGTTTATCAATTGAAACTGTTCGGTCAATTCTTCACGAGACAAGTATTGATTTAGGAGCTACTGGAAAGGATTCATTCTTTGGGTATGGATTGCTTAACGTATCTGCTGCGCTTGAAAAAGTTGTAATTGAGTATAATAAAGGAAAGATTAATTCCAATGAAACCAAATCATCAACATCTTCGACAACAATCGCATCCTCAACAATCAATGGGTCAATACTCAGTGGTATTATTGGGATTCTTACTCCAACAATTTTTCTTCATAAGAGAAGATTGAAAAAATCGGGGAACAGATAGAATATCCTAAAACCAGTTATATTCAAAATTCTAAGTTCTTGAAGCGTGTTAGTTTTCTCTTGATCTTTAAGCTTTGTCTCTCCGTTTTAAAGCTTTAAAAGTTCTTTCAAGAAGAGCATAAACTTCTGTGAGAAGTTTTTTTTCTCCTTTGTTTAATAAATGTATCCCTTGGATGATTGCTTGATCAAGAGCTATTCTTTGGGGCAATTGTAATTGATCAGGAATTGGAGGTAGTTTTAACTTACGCATTGTATCAAATTCCTTGATTATTAGGTTTTTTTGTGATGTTGAAAGTTTTGAAACATCAAGAAACAAAGGTTCCTTCATGTAATCAACTATTTGGAGTCTGCCATAAGAACCCCCAATTTCACGTCGACTTAAGAGAAAAAGAACAATAAAAATGGTTGAGTTCAGCCAAGCACAAAGTAATTTTGCTTGATTAGAGGAACAATTTCGAAGTACATAGAAGTTTTTTGAACATATTAATTTCGAATCAAAGAAATGTCCCATGACACTTGTTGTAGAGATCCCAAATTTATCAATGAAGAATAAATTTCCCCAGGGTTTTTTTGTTTTTATCTGTGTATGAATATGAGAGATCCATTCTGACCCAAATCTACGTTTAGCTGGCGAAGCAAATTGCTTTGAAGCAATTAAGTAATCTTCTAACCATTTTGGTAATTCCTTATTGGAATCAGAGATTGACAACACAAAATCTGACACACTAGGAGATATTAATTGCGTATATTTACCTGGTTTTCTTAACGAGCGAACTAAGAATTCTTTTGGAATAGCAATGGTTTTTTCTTTAGATCTTAAGATTATTTCTTTCTTTCCTTCTGAAATAATTTTCCATTTTCGATTTGGAATAAAAAAGAAGTTAGGACCATACATTTCCACTCCTCGTACAATATCTAAGTTCAAATCTGTTCCATTCTTAAGAAAACCTGATTGGAGAAAAATGTCCCGGATTCTTAGAAACTCAGGATCTTTCAGGAATATTGTCCAATTCCATTCTTTAATCAGAGTTTCCTTTGGAATCATTAGGGCTGGGGAAGTGTTCCATTTACTTACATTAAATGGCTCTGAAATTCGGATAAATTTGACTTCTCCTTCTTTCCTAGTTTTTTTACGTTTTGCAACTAAAAAAATTTCTCGAAGGTTACTATCCTCAGAACAAGATTTTACGTCCTCAGAAGCTGCAATAATTTGCAATTGATAATTATTTAGAAGTAATTCATGGATACCACTAGAATATTGGGATAGAATAGTAGCAGCAGGTAAAACGGTTCCTATCACCCCATTTTCTTTGATTAAGATATCAGCCAAAAGGATTCCGTAAATGTGAAGTCCTATTTGTCCGCTTAGATATTTTTTATACTTATGTTCGAGTTTTAGTAAACTTCTTCTCTGATCACTATTTATACGGTGCGTACGTGTAAAAGGGGGATTCATCAAAATTAAATCATACGTTTCATGTTCTTTAGGTCGCTTGTCAACATCTGAAGCAAAGAATGCAAATGCATCACCAATAGATGCTTGTATTATACTGTAATCTTGGTTTCTTTCCGATAATATGAGAATGAGCTGACAATAAGCAATAAGAACAGCCGAAGCCATTAGATCATGGATTCTAATGCGTGGAAATTGGCTTTTTTGTTTTAAACTTCTCAGATATGTTGTGATTAACCTTCCTGAGCCACAGAAAGGATCTATGATTGATGATGGAGCGTTCAATTCAATTAAATTCACAAGAATTCTTGCTGATCTTATAGTAGTATAATTTGCAGCTAATCTCTTTCGTTCATCTAGAGGTAATGAGTGTTGTAACATCGATCCTAAAACATCATTAATAAAAGCTTCACGCAAATTTGGGCGTTCTATTAATAGAAGTGAATCCAAAATTGTTTTTTCACTTAGATCAGTAAAAAGTCCATTGAGAAAACCCCATAGAGAATTTGAATTAGGATATTTGTGTTTTAAGTCTTCTAGTTTTTTGAAAACCTTAGTAGTTGATTTAATAGCTCTATTTTGGTTAAAAAATTGTAACAACCATAATCCTGCAAGAACTGATAATAAAAACTCGTTTTGATTATGGATAAGTACTGGTGGGTCGTTAAAATTAAAAATGGATTTACATTTTCCCATCCATTCATTAATTTCGGTTATACACTCATTTTGTGTTGTGAATGTTGGATTTTTAATAGGAGCTGTCACAAAATATCCCTTGGTTGATCCTCTTATAATTCTTGAGAGATGCGATTTTAGATCTTACTTTATAAATATGATATCAACCCTTGAGTAAGCGAGAAATCAACTCATTGATTTTAGAAATTTTAGAAGTATCTTCAAGTTCCTTTTTTTGGATTTCCTTAACTAGCAATTTGATTCTATCATGAATTTGACGTTCACTTGATGACTTCCAATTAATAAGACGAAATGGGATGTTTTTTAATGGCTCTTCAGAAAATTCCGCAACTCCACCACGAATGAGTCCTTTGTTTGTGATCCAATCAAAAATTTCCTTACAATTTAGAAAAGCAGTGATATATTCAGGTGATTCTTTAACCCAATTAAATTTCACTAAAACAGTAACATCTTGTGTGGTAAAAATTCCCTGTTCACTGAGAGCAAAGCGTACAAATCCTCGCTTATCAAACCGATCTTTACAAGGAACACAGATTAGTGCTTCTGCATTTTTCATAAGATTGTAGTTTCTAATGAATACCCATTCCCAATAAGGTATCTTTCTATTGTATTGATATCGTTTCTCCAAAGTACTTCTATAAGGTTTAAGTTGTTCAAATAAAGATGGATAATCTTTTCTTAAAACAGCTTCTGAAGGGATATCTCCTGGTTTGACAAGAAAGTAATTCGTCAAATATTCCGCATAATATCTACGGATAGCTTTTGCTTTAACTACGGGAATTATTAGTTTTTTTTCCTTTTTAGTGAGTTTAATATTTTGACTTAGTCGGAATGCTTTATCCAGACCACTAACCATACCATTTCCTATCTCTACGACATCACCAACTCTCACAAAACGTGATGGGGGGGAAGATGGGGGTATTGAAGCTTTAGTAAAGTATTTTGTCAACTGGGTTATTCTAGGGACAATGAAATAATTTTTACTTCCATATTTCACCTTTTTATATGATGTTAAAGGATTGTCTAAAATTACAAGATCATCAGCAGAAAAAAGATAGGAAAAGCGAGTTGTTTCCCCATTAATATTTATTTTTGGGGAAAATTGACAGGCCTGTTCAAAGCGCGCTAATTTTTTTTCTATATCACGAGGAAGAAACCACCATGGTAATGAGTTATAAGGTTGATGAGTCTCGAAAAACTCTAGATTTTCATCTCTTTGAGAGTAAGGTTCCCAGGATGACGATTCAAGAAGAAGCCAACGGACACGGGCAAGAATATTTGGTTTCAGTTTTCCTTTTTGCCAGTAATTAATTACTTTTAGAGGTTGATTCTGTTTAGACTTACGATATTTGAAAATGACGAGGTTGAGGTTAGCTTTCGGGAAGATTTGGGTTTCATGAAAATTAAGAATCACTTCTAGGGACCCATTTTCTAATAAAAATCGTCTTAATGGTTCTGCATGAAGTGTCTGCATCCAGAAAATAGGTGTAATAAAGATTAATTCTCCACCTAAATTTAAATGATCTACACTCTTGAAGATGAACGGTTGTAATATATCAGTTAAGCCATTCATGCGTTTCTGCCAGAATGATGTCGAGCTGAAATATTCCCGCTGGACTATAGGGAGATTTTTCCACCGAATATAAGGTGGATTTCCAATTACTACATCAAATTTCTTTGAGATTGGAAAATCGAAAAAATTACCAGTATAAATTGGAATAGCTGATTGATTTGCAATTGTTGGATCAATTTCTATTCCATAAAGATTTTGATACCCCATAGTGGTTAGTATTTCAAGAAAAATACCTTTACCAGCACTTGGTTCAAGAATTTTTCGTTTTTTTGAACCATCTGAAATTAAATCGGACATTAATTGAGCTATATATGCTGGTGTAAAGTATTGACCCATGGATTTTTCTTTTGACACCGTATAACCTCAGAGCATCAGCGGTTATCTTCTGTTCTCATATTTTACTTTTGTTATTAGGTCACAGAGCTCAAGTAAATCCGAGTTTAGTGGAATGGTCTTCTTTTTTGCACCTTCTGAAAGAGGTACTGTTTCAATATTTTCTCCACGAAGACAAACCATCTGTCCATAACGATCTTCTAGTACTAGTTGTGCTGCATGGGTACCCAATCGTAATCCAAGAATTCGATCAAACGAACTGGGTGTTCCTGCACGCATAGTGTGACCAAGAACAACATCACGGATTTCAAATTCTGCATTATATTTCTTAAAAAAATCTTTTAAATCATTTCTGAGGCTTAACTCTTCAACAATAATTTTAGACATATTCAATTTCGCAAGTAATGGATTACCAAAATCATCTTTAGGTAATTTGGCTATTTTCGCTTGGGATATTGTATTAAAGTCCCGTTGTAACGATTCCATTGTAGGAACTGCTCCCTCACTACAAGCGATAATGTGATATTTACAGCCTGCTTTTACTCGTTCTTGTAAGACATTTACAATATCTTTAGCAAAATCAAATGGTCTTTCGGGGATTAATATTATGTCAGCGCCAGTAGAAATTCCACTAACTAGGGTTAACCACCCTGCATCACGGCCCATAACCTGTACGACAAAAATTCGCTGGTGAGATCGAGATGTTGTTGTTATGTTATCCATCGTGTTGGAAGCTAACTGTATAGCTGACCAAAAGCCAAAAGTATAATCTGTGCTTGAAAGATCATTATCTATTGTCTTAGGAACTCCTATTACTTTTGCTCCAGCATATTGATGCATTGCTGCTGCAACACCAAGAGTGTCATCACCCCCTATTGCTATTAATGCATCTATCCCCAGAACATCAAATTGTTGGGCCATCTTTCTTGCTGTTTCTTCAATAATTTTTTGTTTTTCTGCTTGATTTTTCACTTTTTTAGCTTCTTTGTAAGGATTGGTTCGTGATGTGTAGAGTATAGTTCCTCCAATGGTGTGCAAGTCGTCTAATTTCGATATATCTAATTCCCTAGTAATGTTTTCTAGAAATCCTTTCCATCCCTTCTCGATACCAACAACTGCAAATCCAGCATCCATGGCTTTCAGAAGTACTCCATATAACACACTATTTAAGCCTGGACAATCCCCACCACCTGTTAAAACACCAATAGTTTTCTTCATTATCTTTCACCAGAGATAATCTTTGCTAATCTGATCTAAAAATGTTCATTATCCTCCCACGATTTTGGAATATAAAAGAGAACATTTCACCTTGGTTTAAACCGTAAAAGGAGATCACATTCCCTTTTACACTTGAGTTTTAAAGACTAATCAGCGCAACTTGCCATAACAGTGTGGACAGAAAAATGCTGAAGCAGGAACTGGCTTCCCACAGAATTTACAGGCTTGTTGAGCTCCTGCTGCCGGGGCAGCTTTCTTAACGACTTTTTTAGTTTTCTTCGGAGCTGCTGCAGTAGATTTTATTGCCATCTTAGGTTGTTTGGCAGCTCCACCACCCCATTGTAAAGTTGGCTCCCAACCTCCTGGCGCGGGTTTTGCTTTAGGAACTCTTGGACCCCGACCCATAATAAAACTTAGGACTGTCAAAATCAATCCGACGATGGCAATGATAGCAGTTAAAATTTGGGCAAAAAGAGTATAAGAGACATCTACTCGACTGGCGATAAGTTTAACTTCAGTAGGATCTTGGTTATCAATTCTTACCTGGAGATTGAAACCTTGAGCTGCATAGGAAGCTGAAATACCTGAATAAATGTTCACTAATTTC
>CP070665.1:96849-108015 GCA_020351745.1 Candidatus Heimdallarchaeota archaeon
TCTGCCAAACGGCGGGGGTGGGGAATATAGGAACATTCAAGGAAGACATTGGTGTGATGAGCTGCCATTTCAATATGGGAGAAGCGGTCGTTTAAGCCATACTCCTCTTTCATGTGTAAACACACAAAGGTGCCATCGGAGTATGTCTCTGCTAATGCTCCGATGTCTTTAACAGACCCCTCTGGTCCCCACCCAGAGTGGATCATAATAGGATGCATATGTTCAATTGCTTTTTCAATGAAAGGTTTCACAATAGGATCTGTGAGCTTATACCCATCAAATACTGGATGCAGTTTCAATCCGCGAAAGTTATTTTCTTCAACTAATGCTTGAAAATCGTCTGGAGAATCGAACTTAGGATTCAACCAAGCCACAAGGAGGAATCGTCGTTTCATTGGTTCAACTCGTGAGGCTAGTAATTCATTTTCCTGCCTCATTGAGCCTTTTTTTGGCCCACAGAATAACACAGCTTCCGTTACATGAGCATTATTCAGAGCTGCCAAATACTCATCAAATGCTGGGAGGTTTTTTGCATCTGAAATGAAAAATGTAACAGGACTTAACGGTAAATGAGTATGTATATCAATTGTGGGAAGAAATTTTAACGATTCCTCAGCCATTTGCCTCAATTCCACTTATAAAATACAACTTGATTTCTCTTCCTTTTGGAATCAGACTAATTTATATATGTATACAAAATGTAGAAACAAGCGATTTTATATTTCTTAAAGCGTTAGAAGTTAAAACAGAACTTATGACTGGGTATTACCTTCTATATGAAAGAGAGTCTTCCTTCATTCTACTCCTCGTAGTGAATCACCTTGAAAACTATATCTGATCATTGGGCAATCTTTGTTGAGGGAACTGAAATCAGATGGACGTTTGGTGATCCGAGCGCTGAATTTCAAAAAATTGTACTTAATTTTCTGTTAGGTCTCGGTAATTTAGGCGAAGAAATATTCGGCGAAGGCATTGCAAGCATAACTTTTGATTTACAAAAGCATAGTGGAATGAAAGCTTCTGAAATCTTCATTGTTTCTCTACAGGATCAGTTTCTTCTGATAGTCAGTGATCCTGCTACAACTCTCCTCTTAATCACAATTCAAGGAGGAATTCCAGTAGATATCAAAGAAATGATGACTGCGGTACTAGTTGGTCAAGCTTCAATTCTTTATGCGAACAGTATTACAGACTTAAACCCAAAAGAGAGAAAATTTATCGAAAAGAAATTTCAGAATATCATTTTGGACATCAATGATAAGTACAATGATTCAATACAAACAATTGTAGGCAAATCAGGAACTAATTTTTCAATCCTGACATTTGAAGAGTGTTTATTACTCCATTTTTATTTAAGAAAACAGATTGTACCAACAGATTATCTCCCATCTGGAGAGAGAGCCAGATGTTTAATCTCCCAACTGGGTGGAGGACCTATCCCTTTCTCATTTAACATTGGTGATGACTTGGTAATGGGTGGGTATTTTGCAGCGATCATAGAATTCATCTCGACTCTCTTTGGTACGAAACCCAAATACATTTCATTTGGTTCCACCACCATTCGTAGAGTACGCTTTGTTTATGGTGGGGATTACTTCATGGCCATTGATGCTTCTTTCATGATCGACTTATTGCTCAAACGGCAGTTTCAGAAACAATTTTTTGAGACAAATTACTCGATAATAAAAGATATGTCCACAGGTATTAAGGAATTAATCATTGAAGAGATAATTCAGTTCACTGAAAAGAAATTGAACGAATTATCACTTGGAAACCTTTTAAATACTTACATTGGGGAAGGAAGTGAAGATTTAGAGCTTTCATTTGGAACAGAGAGAGAAAAAGGAAAAGAAGTTCTTGAGCTTCTACGCGAGGAACGTATGGATCAAGTATTACGTGTATGGGGTAGATATCTAGTTAATTTATAGAAGAAACGGGAAATACTAGGTATACAAACCCCAAGGTTTTTGTTATTCCTAATGGAAAAACTTTTCTATTGAAACCAATAATCAAATTCAAGCAATTAATTTAACAGATATGAAAGATAGGGAATTAAATTGTTTAACAGAGACCCAATTCATAGTTTATTCATATGCTTGACTTTAATCTCTATTTTTTCATTAGCAATCACTAATGTCAATCTAATTCCTTCAATTAATACCTTGAATTCATTTGAATTAGATGAAGTTGATGACTTCTCGCAATCGCAACAACTGCTGTTGGAAAAGTCACATTTAGGGAAAATGTCAGTGAAAAAAAACATCATTAACCAAAATAGCAAGACAATGATTCCGATTTTAGAAGGAGTAGAGGCGAATATAACTTTTTCAGGAGATTACTTTGAGGGATACAATCTGTTTGAATTAACTGACAGACAATCCGATGCTGATAAGAAGAAAAGATTGCTTATAATCAGCACTGAAGGGGAAGTTTTTGCCGAATTACAAGATCATCAGCATCCTACCAAATTTCTCACTCCCGATACTATTTTGTGTGCTAAAGATATTGGTAATAGAGAAGCAAATGCTGTTTTATGGAATATCCAGGATAATACAACACAGATTTTAGATTTTTATGGCCATCATGACTTTGAATGGAATCATAATAATGATACCTGTTTCGCTTTTGTGAAATATTTAATCGAGATAGATGGACAGGAATACGAATATGATACAATTGATGAATATAATTTAGCAGGAGAGCTTGTTTGGTCACTAGATACACGTTCATTCATACACCACACCCAATGGTGCGTTTTCAAAGATATGGTTGGGGATGCTGCTGATCTGGTTCATTCCAATACTATCTTTTTCGATAATGAAGAAGATGTGTTCTACTATAACCCCCGTAATCTAAATACTTTTTACAAAATTGATCATAGCACTGGGGAAGTACTTTGGGGACTAGGAGAATACGGAAATTTTACCCTCTTTGATCTAAATGGAAAACGAAAAGACTCTCTTTTTTATCATCCCCATGCTTTAGAGAAAGTAGATGAGAACACTTTCATCATATTTGATAACAATCTTCATAACAAAACTGGCAATATAAATGCGCGTTCGCGGATGCTTGAAATCACTATCAATGAAAGAACCATGACCGCGAATGAATCCTGGATGTGGATCGCTCCAAGGGAGTATTATACTGCTGTTTTATGTGACGCCGATAGATTACCGAATGGTAATCGTCTAGGCACATTTGGAATGGATTCGCATCCTAATACAAACATAGGTGCTAGAATAGTTGAGGTGAATGATACTGGTCATATTGTTTGGGAGATGAATTTCCCCAGAAATGAAGGGATTTCATATCGTGTATATCAAGTTGATCGATTTCGATTTGCCCCGATTCTCAATCCAACTCCTGATATTCGATACGATGACAACGATTTAATTGTTACATGGCAAACATGGTACAATTTTCGTTCAAACAGGCAAATAACTGAACCTTATACCATATACTTGGATGATGAGCCAGTATATAATGGAGAACATACTTTTGAGAAATTCTGGCGACCTACGAACTTAACAGTTAATCTAGGGAATCTAGAAATAGGAACTCATCATATATCGGTGGTTTTCACGGATTTAAATGATACTCTAGAAATAATTACTGTTATAGATGAATCCATCTCTGGTTTTGACCTTTTCTTAATCACTGGATTTCTTTTCACCATGAGTACGTGGAGTCTTATTCATCGAAAACGGGATCCAAAATAATTTATTTAGATTAAATTCAAGATGGAAATGAGCTGACTAGCTCAGACTCTCTCAAAGAATTATAATCGTTAGTTGCAGATTTCATTACATAAAGAGACTGGAATAAATGTCATACAGTAATAAATCGGTGTTTTTTGCTTTTCAGGGGAGCTAGAAAAACAGCCGAAAGAATGAACGGGGTGGGGTGAACTACTTTGTAATATGCCTAATATAAAAAACAGTCACCCCTTAATGGGGAAAATACCATTTTAAAATTGTAGGACTCCCCATGAGGAAATTAGTCTATATATTTCTATATCTTTAGACTTCCCGATAGATTGTCCTAAATGTCTTGCTACGGACTTTGACATAATAAAAGACGGTCATGAGACCAAAACAAAGGATCATCCCCAAAAGTATGAGTGTAAAGTGTGTGGAACGAAGTTTGTTACTCATACCTCGTTATTTTTCCGTGAGGTGACGCAGGTAGTCAGTTAAAAAGGTTGTATAGGACTATTATCGTGCATTGACAGTATCAACAAAATTTTTACTGATGCGACTATTAAGATTGCATACCAATCATGGGCATTGATGGTTCCAAAGTAGTATTATAGTGATAATTACTTCTCTTGCCACTGAAAGACTCTTGATGACTATATTAATTAAAAATTTTGAATATACTTTCTATAGTGATTTAACCATTGATCAAAGATGAAAAAACAGTTATTATCGGAGCAGGCTTAGCAGGGTTGTCTTGTGGTTATGAGCTTACCAAACTAGGGCTACCTGTCACAATCTATGAAGCTAACGACAGTATAGGTGGATTATCAAGAACTTTGTGGTATAACACCCCTGAAGGCAAGTTTGGATCTGATTTTGGTGGACACCGTTTTCTTACCCGTGAAAAGCAAATTGAACAATTTTTTTTTAATGTAATTGGGAATGAGAATGTTGAAAAACGTCAGCGATCCAGTCACATTCTGCTAAAAGGTAAATACTTTGATTATCCCATCAAACCTTTTTCAGCTCTTCTCAAAATGCCTATCTGGCTGACAATTAAGGCTGGTTTTACTTATTGGTATGCTTTTTTCCGTTATTGGTTTGCAAGAAGGAACTCAGAAGATAATTTTGAGGATTGGGTTAAGCATCGTTTTGGAAGCACATTGTACAATCTATTTTTTCGTGATTATACTCAAAAGACATGGGGTATTAACCCAAGAAAAATTTCTTCGGTTTGGGCTGCTGAACGGATTAAAGCCACAAATTTTTTTGTAATGATAAAAAACAGTCTTTTCCGTCCCGACCCCAAATCAAAAATTGCAATGACTTTGTATAAACAATTTTATTACCCTAAAAATGGAATACAAATGTTATCAGACAATATGGCCAAATTTATTAGAAATAATAACCAAGAAATTTTTACAAATGCTAGACTACTTAAGATAGAGATTAATAATGAGGTAATTAATCGGTTAGAATTTGAAACTGGTGATAGTATTGATAATTTCAATACTTTAGTCAGTTCAATTCCTTTACCAACGCTAATTGATGCTATGGGAGAAATTGTTCCCAAAAATATCCAGAAGGCAGCTAAGAATCTTCAGTATAGGGATCTAATTCTTATTGGTTTTATGCTTGATAAACCCGAGGCTATAAAAGATAGCTGGATTTATTTTCCAGAAGATCGACACTATTTTGTACGAATTAGTGAACCCTCAAAATATGGTTCAGGAATGTGTCCAAAGGGGAAGACATCTATTGTTACTGAGATTACATGTTCAATGGGGGATAGTAAATGGGAAATGTCTAATGATGAATTAAAAAAACAAGTTAGGGATCAATTAATAGACTTAGACTTCTTTTCAGAGAAAGAAATCATTGGTAGCTTTGTAGAGAGAATTACCCATGCCTATCCATTATTTGATGTGGATTTTGAAAAGAATTTATCGATGGTTTTATCCTTTTTGTCACAAATTCAGAATTTAGAACTTATTGGGAGGACTGGAACTTTTCAATATTTAAATATGGACATCGTTTTGCTTCATGGATTGAGTTGTGCAAGGAAAATTGCAGGACTTACTGAAAAATCAGCTACAATGATCAGTCATGATAGTCAATGGGTTGGTTAATATTTATTAGACAGGTTTAACTGATGAATAATAATTCTGACGATTTTCAATTGAAATTTAATTTAAAAAATTTAATAGTCATGCTTATCCTTTTTTCTCTTCTTTTAGTGTATATCGGGTTAATTGGAGTCGAAAAAGTTCTATCATCACTTCTTGGTGCAAACGTTTTTCTTCTCATTGTTGCAACTATAATTTACTATACATCGTTAATGGTTAGAAGTTTTCGCTGGAAACTATTCTTGAATTCTTTGAATGATCAAAATGGACAGGAACTTAGTTATTTTAATATTTACTCCCTAATAGCTTTTTCTTTTGCAATAAACAATATATTTCCTTTACGAATGGGGGAATTATATCGACCATATGAGTTATCTAAGAAACAAGACTACTCTTTAATCTCTTCTTTCGCTACAGTAATTTTAGAGCGGACTTTTGATGTGTCATTAATGGGAGGTCTAATTGTAATTTCAGCAATTCTCCAAGGATATGGAACGCTATTAAATAGTTCTGATTTTATAGGTAACATCCTATTCAGCATTGGCATTGTAGTAGGATTCATATTACTGCTTTTAATTCTCAGTAAAAAGGAAACAACCTATCTATTAATTAAAATTCTAAATTCTATATCTAATATTGTCCAAACAAAATTAGTTACTGATGAGGAGCAAACAGCACAAAAGGTTTCAACAGAAGTTTCATTATTAATTCATAATAGAAGAATAATTCTCCTAGGTATTTTATCAAGCTTAATAATCTGGTTAATGGAAGGATCGGTCTTTTGGATCATTGCTTTTTCAATGAATGTTAACTTTTCATTCATGATGGCTGTTTTTATATTGTTATTAGCTGGACTGATTGGAAATTCAATCACAAGTGCATCAGGATTAGGCCAATTACCTTTCATGATTGGTCAATTAGTATTATTACTAGGAGTCTCTCCTGAATTGGCGTTAAGTACAAGCATCGTTTATTTATTGATCGTTTTTTGGTTAATTATACCAATAGGTACTGTTCTTCATGAATTGATGGAAATTTTTACAAAACAAAAATATCAGAAAGAGTTGACTCACAAGTTCTAAATAAAAACCCCAGAATATGTGGAAAATCAAGAGAATTCAACTGGTATTGTATTTTCACATTGAGTTACACAGGAGGAACTGGTAAAAGAGCTAGGAGGAACTATTAATTAGTAACTATATCAACCAAACACTCCAATGTGTGAACTCCCAAAGTACCTTGAAACCATAAAGAATATAGAGACCCAGAGCGAAGCAAACCATCCCGACAGTTTTTAGTTCTTCAGTCATCGTGATGTGGCCATGGAAGATCGTTCCAACATATCTGGGTATTCCCCATGCGTGGATCCCCGTCCAAGAGGTGTAAAAAATCGTTTGAGCAATAATTAATAATGAGAAACTTGGTCTCCTCCTTATCGAAAATAATCCCACCCCTAAGAAGAGAAAGGCAAAAGATAATTTTTCAATACCCCATTTCAAAGACCCTGCTTTAAACATCTGTCTCAAACCAGAAAAAGGAACATCCAACTTCGCTCCCCACCTCATTTGAACTTCTGCTAATGTTATGGGAGCAGTAGTATCTACGTATATCATCCACAGAAGTGGAATCACCCCCCAGATTAACACCCAGCTTAATCCAATATCTAAGAATTCCATGATCTTCCCAATTTTTTCTTTCTTTTCCTCTATTAGTGGACACTTCTGTTCAATGTTTTGAAAAATCTGTGAGAGTTGAGGTAAAGAATCGAACCAAGAATAGACCCGATGAGAGGCCCTTAATACAACTAAAATTGGAAATAATGGAATGGCTACTAAACATCCTATAGCATTTTTTACATTCTCCTCCTTGATTTTACGGCCAAAATAAATGAAAATATAAAGAAAGAAAAGTAGTGTTCCTGCAAATCTTACAAGTGATGCAAGGGTTAGTGATAAACCTGACAGTAAGTACTTTTTTTTCTCAAAAAAATACCATGAAACAATTCCAAACGTCAGGAATATGGGTTCTGAATACGCGACAGTTCCAAAAACGAAGACAGTAGGAAAGAAAGCCAATAACAATGTACTTGCAATGGATTTTTCCTCACTTAAATAAATCCTACTCATTTTGAAGAAAGCTCCGGTAGCAGTCAAGGAAAAAAAGTTGGAAATCCATACAGCTGCTAAAGTATATGGATTTCCGCTAATGAATGTAGTAAGGGGAATAGGAGAATAATGGACTAATAATCTAATTAATAAAGGATAAAGTGGAGAGAAATTCCACAAGCCATGGTTTGTTGGGTCATCAGGATCTAAATAACTACCTAGAATGGCGATTCGTAAGAAATGTTCTGAGTCCCATCTAGTCCCTAACAAATCAATTAGTGTGTCTCCTGTATTTAGATGAGGTAATGAATCCCTAAAAAAATCGCGTTCTTGGGAAACCAAAAAATCGAAATATACCTTGTAAAGACCAATCAGTGTTAATTTAATAATGATAAATAAAATAATTGTCACAAAGAACGAATTCTTCTTAATCCAAATCCTTATTTTTGTCAAATTATCGAAAAAAACTGAAGACTCTTTGCTATGATCATTCATTAATGATTTCTCACCAGTTTCCGACATATAATAGGAGCAAAAATTTCTTGGCTAGCAATATCAAGTTAATATTGATCGATTAACAAGAAAAGATGCACTGTTGCAGCCTTTTTTCATTAAAGAAAGTTTGAGAAAAAATATTATTGAGTCTTTAATAATTAAATCTTTTTTAAAATCCATAGATGCCAGGAATAATAGCTCTTGTTTAATGTTAAATAAAATTAAACTTGTCCACAAACCAAGAATCCATTCTAGCTTCAATTCACGCTAACTCCAAAGTCAATAGTATGAACAAGAACTTATATCTGGTCTTTTCGTGTGGAAACAAGAACATTTGGTATAGATACCCATCCTTATACGGACATCGGAGTAAGGTTGGTGAAGGTGAATGACACTAGAAGTATCTTCTACGACATGAATTTTCCCTCAACTAACCAGTATCTATTCAGGATTTTTCGTATGGAGCGTTTTCGGTTCACCTCAATTCTCAGTTCACCACCAGACGTCAGGGCTCTTGTATTGGATAGTGTAACCATTAGTTGGCCAACCTGGTACAATTTCCGAACGAAACAACCAATGCAAGGTCTTTATACACTCTATCTCGACGGCGCGCTGATTAAGAGAGGTATTCACTTTTTTAATAAGTGGTGGTTCCCCTCTGATGTAACGGGTTCCTTGAGGAAGCTTCTTGAAAAGGAGCACAATCTGACAATTATCCTGTCTGACGGGATGGGTAGCACCACGAAGGACAATGTCGCTTTTCACATCACTTCGGCCTTCTAAGTCGATCAGGAAGCATTTAAGTTCATTATTTGTGATGAACACCTACTCCTTTTGAAAGTAACAATCTTATTAATCAAAAAAATACAACAGATGTTTCTTATAGGAAGCCCTTGTTTAAGTTAGCTATTATTGACCAAGAATCCTACAAAAATTTGTATTGAAGTAAGGTTAGATAACCAACTTATGGAGGTTGTAGATATTTCTGAAATTAAATCGGCTATTAACAAACATTCACTTATTGTATACTTTCTACTGGCCTATACAATATCTTGGATTGGCTGGTTATCGCTTGTGATAGTAACTCCCACGCCTTGGTCAATACAATGGCCTACCTTAATGACTATAGGAATTAGTGGTCCACTTCTTGCCTCATTAATCGTAACAAGTATAATTAATGGACAAAAAGGTTTACGAGAGTTTCTTAGTAGAATATTTGCATGGAGAGTACATTATTCCTGGTATTTAGCTGCCTTTGGGATACCAACTATGATCTGGTTCTTACCAACAGCTATTCATATTTTTCTAGGCGGTACCCCTCCAGTATTATTCAATAAGACGCCATATATTCCTTCTTCTTGTATGTTTCTTCAGGTTTATGACAATCTGCCCCTGTGCGTAATTCTTCAGTTTGTTACAATTTTCCTATTTAATGGAGTTACAGAGGAACCAGGTTGGAGAGGGATTGCATTACCTAAACTCCAAGAGAGATTTAATGCTGTACAATCCAGCATAATTATTGGAATCATCCATGCATGTTGGCATCTACCACTTTATTTTATTCCTGGAACCACCAAATACTTTGCTGAAACAGAAAAACTTCTCCTGCCCTTTATGTCCTTCGTTATTGTTATAATCTTATCTTCGTTCATTTACACGTGGATTTACAATTCCACAGAAAGTATTCTTTTACCAGTGATATCCCATACAATGTGGAATTTATCAATTGGTTTACTAAGACCTCCTACCCCAGGGTACCCTGTTGGCTATGATGTAATCTTAATAGTGGTAGAATTAGGACTTATTTTAATTTTGATCTCCTTCTTTGGTAGTGAAAACATGTCGAGAAGATCAAATATTAAAGATTAGATTGAGAAAAAGGAGATCTAATTGATAAATAATCTTTACTTAAGAAGCTCGAATTCTTCCTAACAAAACTTGCAGGAGAACATCCATCAATAAATCATCAGATATTTAAAGAGGATATGTGATTAATCAGTTATGATAAGTAAAAAATGGTGGTTTAATGAGTAAGACTAATAGACCAATCTTTAATTTTGTTAATCTTCTGTCATTCGTTGCAGCGATAGCTGGTACCGCAGCAGTATTAATAGGTAATGAATTACAAATTATTGGTGGCTGGTTACTCTTATTAGGTGCTGAAATCATTTTTTGGTTAATGCTAGAGAGGGAGATAAGGATTACCCGCTATTTTGGTGGGATAACTTCTTTTATTTTGGTAGCATTAACCTCCTTCGTAATAATAGGTGATTATACGGTATTATTTTCACGTATTGATATTTTGTTTTTGAGCATCTATCTACCTTTTCGTACTATTTATCTAGGAATACCACATGAAGGGTTATCATTTGCCATTTTATTTTCCTCAATCACAACTATTTTCTCTTCAATAATACTCGTTTTTACAAATGACTTTGCCTTCGTCTATTATGCAGCAGCATTAATTTTCATTGGGGGGGAGCTGTTATATTTCCTGAAAAGAGATGATGAAGAGATCTATCACAGACTGTTTGGGGTGATTTCTACTGGATTTGTATTCCTACTTCTAATTCTTGTATTTGTACCTTTAGAAAATACTCCTGAAATCCGTCTAGATCTATTTGTAATTCTTATTTACATCCCTTTTCGTTTCTTTGATAGTAGTTTACCAAAGAGTGCTACTAAAAAACGAATTATGGCATTCCAATTGTCCTACAGCATTTTGGGTTTAGGTCTATTAGT
>CP070665.1:108115-118771 GCA_020351745.1 Candidatus Heimdallarchaeota archaeon
AACATTATTTAAGTGAGTCGGGATTGTCTTTGCTAAGTCTATTTTATTGGCAGTTAAGATGGTTTTTTGCGAGATTTGGGGGTAATTGTTGCCATATTCCTTAATAAAATCCATGTACTCACTATAATCCTGTTCTTTAGTCACATCAATAACAAAGAAGATATTTACAGGATTTTGATCAATAGCATCCTTCCAATAATGCCTGAAGCTTGCCTGTCCTCCAATTTCAATTATCCTAACTTTAGCTACAGTCTCTTCAGAAAAACCTAGTGTTGGTTCCTGATGTTCGAACTGCCCTGTCACAAGACGCCTTAAAATACTAGTTTTGCCTGCAGCACTGGGCCCAATAAATAACACGAACCCTTTAATCAAGCGTAAAAAGTCAGATAGCATTAGAATTCCTCCAATTCGCCTCAAAAATGTCCAGTATTGTTGATGTGAATCTTGGGGCTATATTATAATAAGGAATAGAACTAGGTTGGGATGGTAGGACTAAACAACCGTGATTGCCAAACACAATGAAATCACGGTTCATATAATCCCGCCCAATATCGCCTTTAAGAGGACGTGTTTCAAATTGGGAAGTATTTGCCGTTTTTGGAAGCCTAATACTCTTATTAGAGAGTATCATCACTTTATGGTTTTGTGAGAAGTTCTTACGTTCAGCAATCAATGCTACAACGCCATTAGTGCCATCCTTTTGACGATAGATGGCATTATCAATGACTCTGATCGTTGAGTAGTGTTTTAAACATGTTTCTATCCGCATTTTTAATTCAGAAGGATAATTGAGAAGTTGATGCGGAATAATTGATTCATATTCATCCGACATGAAAGAATCTAATTTCAATAGTAGATCTTTATAATAAGTATATAACGATTCAAGATATACTAAACGATGTTTCACAAATAGATTTAAAGGAAGGCGGGGTTGAATGAACATTTCCTTTTTTTGATGTTTCTTATAGACAATATGAAAAATTTCAGGACGAGAAGCAATGACTGCATCTTTCTTTCTTCGCTCCCTTTCCTGGTCTTCTTCGGATCCAAATTTATTTTCCTTAGGATCAATCAATTTGTACAGTTTATTTCTTGCAATTGACTGATGGAGATAAATATATGCAACCATTCGAGCTAAAGTCTCTTCGTTGTCATATAAAATCTGCATTGCTCTCATGAAAGTGTCTTCAACTAATTGCATATTTTTAATCTCAGATACTTGTTGGAGAAATTTAGCAGCATTTCGTTGTGCTTCTAATCTTTTACTCAGCTGAACCTCCAAATCATCTTGACTTAGTAGAAGAACGAGTGCCATTGGCATCAATTCCGTGTTTTTTCGAAGATAACCCTTTTTTACTAGTTCATCTACTCTAATACTAACAGTAGGTTGGGCAATGCCAATAAGATTTGTCAGGACATTTAAAGTAGTGTAACCACCAAGTCTAAACATCAAAGCAAGAATTCTAGAATGTTGCTCGTTGATGTTTTCCTCAAGGATATCAATCAAAAGGGGTTCGAATGTCACGGTTTCTTTGGTAACTGTTGTTGAGCCAACCATTGCTTTTCAGCCAAGAATGAGATGTTTTCTAGTATTTATTTACTGAAGTCATTCATACCTTATAAATTTATTTATGAAATTTTTACAGTTTCGATATATATAATGATCTAATATTTGTAGCTAATAACAAGGATCTGACATTTAATTATGTAATAAATACTAAGATATAATATTATAGACATTTTCATCTGATTGAATTTTAATTATTGCTTTTTAGAGATAAATTTCTCGATCTATGTCGTTTTTAATTGATTAAAATGTGTTTTTAAGAAAACTAAATTAATAACATACTTTATTTGACAAATCAACCTATATATAGTATTATAAACATTTTCGATAAACTTTTATAACATCATATAAACTCGAATAAATCATACTTAACCTATTTCAAAAGTATTCTACGTTATTTCCACTAAAATTTGTTTCAGCGATTTAGAATACTTCTTTAAGGCTTCCCTCCCTTCTGTTGTGATATGAATGATCGTTCTGGGGCGATAATCCACGAAGGTTTTTTCTTTAATGATAAAGCCCTCTGTATCAAGTTTTGTTAAATGAGTATTTAAATTTCCAGATGTTACACCCAATCCTTTTTGAATCACGCTGAAGGTAAGGGAAGAGTTCAGATGAAGTAGCATCAAAATTCCTAGTCGTACTGGTTCGTGGAGAGTGGAATTTAACTCACCAATAAGGGCCTCCACGGACGCAGGACTCTCTTTCATCTAATCAGCTTTCCCTAGGATTATTCCTTTACTTCTTGCTGTGACACACCAACTTTCCAATAAGCAATCATACTAACAATTATCAAAACTATACCTAAAATGTTACAAAAGAGAAACATTGTTAATTCTGGATTGTATGAATAGAATATTATAGAAGAGATAACACCAAGACACAGAGCGAACACCCCAAAAGATGATAATCCTACTCTTATATCCTTATTTCTCGTTTCTAAGAACAGAATTCTACTAGCGAGTAGGAATCCTATACATATCATTGTACCCCATATAATGGGAATGAATTGCGATTTAGGAGTATCTATTATACCAAGAAATAGCACTAGAACGTGTGTGAGGACGAACAACACGATAGTTATTACTCCTATGTTTCGATACGCTTTATTCCAATTAATAAAACCTGGGGAAATTCCAGCAGTAAATATGATGACACCAATAAGGGGTATGAGATAAATTACCCATAATCCTAAAAATAGAATTGGTTCAGTATCAGATGCTAATCCAAGAATGAAGAAGGTGGAATCCACAGCCAAAAAATGGTAACATACATATTCAATCCAACCTCCAATGATAGCAATAAACCCAGCAAGGCATAAGAACAATAAAAGTCGATTTTGTTCCATTTTTTCTTCAAATGCTACTATTTTATCTAAAATCTCAAGAGTGGGCTGTAAATCAGATAATAAATCCATATTTATCACTATGCTAAATGTTGATTTGTGTCATATGAATTAAATCTCTCGTTTATGAGAGAAGTATGCACATTAACTTGCTTGTTTCTGCCACAAAGTATTTTCTCGGGGAAAACTTCATCGGATTTTTTAAAGATCTTTTTTTCTCATTGAACCATGTGCAACAATTGCATTATAAAATGTTCAGGCGTTCACCTTAGTAATAAAGTTTTCTTTCACAAGTTGAAGAGAGGAAATAATACTAGTCAGGTTCAATCAGAGTCAATTGATTTTCGTATTTGTAACGTAAGAATGGCTAATTATCATAAACAAATTGTTTCTTGTTCAATATGTAGGAAGTTTTTAATAAATAGAGTTTTATTTCCAAAAATTTCTGCGTTTACACTCCTATATATTCAGATATCAACAACTAGTAAGTTTTCCAATTATATTTTTATTAGAAAATTTTATATAACACAGCAGAATGATAATTTAATGTCTCTATTTGAGAATAAGAAGCTTGAAAAATATCGAGAACAGATTTATTTCCTAGATCAAGTTACTAAATTGCATATACAATCCATTTGACAGAAAAAATGAGAGCATTAAAAGAGTTGGATAGCTTTGATTGAGACAAAAAAAAGTTCAACAGAATTTGAAGAGATTGAGGAATTTAGCCCAAAGCAATCTATGCACTGGGAAAATCAAATTCGTTATTTGGTCCGTTTTGCATCTTTGCTAGTATTAGGGCTTCTGATTGTAGAAATTGGTCCAATTTACTATCCAGATGAGCCAAACAACATTCTACCTTTAGTTTTAATTGCTTTTCTTATGATGGTTTTCTTGGGGGGTATTTTCTTGGGATTTTCTCAGTTACGATGGATAAATGAGACCAGAAATAAATCAACTAATCTGGGAGGTTTCGTGGGCTTTTTTGGGCTGATTCTAACGCTTGTTGCTAGTCTATTATCATTAATTCCTGCAGATGTCTTATCGAGTTATAATATATCAGTCCTTATATCTGTCCTCCTCCCTCTGCTTGCTATAGGACTTGTTTTTATCATAATTGGCGCATTTACAGAGATCACTCGAATAGATGAACCACTGGTATATTGGTTCAGGTTAAATATCGGTTTTATTTCAAGACTGTTTCTATTTACTATAGCAGGAATCTCATTAACACTAGGATTTATTAACTGGGAATTATCTTTTGGATTACCTTTAATACTTTTTTGTGGGGGTTATGTTGTTGGTATTGCTGTTTGGTATGGACACTCTTATTTTAAAAGCATTGGAACGATTCTAAGTACTGTCGTTGCACTTTGGGGTCTACTTCTGACCAGTCAATTACCTCCTTCTATTGAACTACTAGAGAGTTTGATTCCTATAGGTCTTGTATTTATTGGTGTATTAGAAAATGTTGGCTTATGGCGACATGAGATCTATAACCTTCTTATTGCCACTAAAAATGCTATTGTTCAGGCCATTCGTGCCACCATTCGTTTTATTCGTGATACTCTTCGTTCTGTTTATTTAACAATCGTTGCTTTCCTCCACTATACCTGGGATCATCGCGTCGATATTCTAAGAGCTATTACAACGATTACTGGTGGTATTTTAGCCTTGATAGGTTTATTTCCTCCATTGGAGATAAATAATAATATAAGAATATTACTGGTTATTGGTGGTCTTGCTTTTCTCTATGCTGCCTGGCTCTACCAAGTCAATCACTTCATCAAACAATCCCTCCTCGCTTTTTGGGTTGCTATTACTCAGACTGTTCGTGCCACTGTTCGTTTTATTCGCGATACTCTTCGTTCTGTTTATATTTCAGTGGTAGCTTTCTTCCATTATACTTGGGATCGTCGTATAGATATACTGAGGGCCTTTACTACAATTGTTGGTTCTCTTCTAACCCTCACAGGGCTTGTATTATGGTTTAATTACCTAATGTCTGGTAATACATGGGTATTCAATCTTGAACCTTTGCTTCTATTGATTGGAGTTGTCCTCCTTTATAGTGCCTGGTTTAATCAATCCAATAACTTCATCAAAAAGTCTCTCTTAGTTGTTAGGGATGTTTTCGTCCAAATCCTTCATGCAATCTACAACTTTTTAGTTGCTGTCAAGAATGCGATTGTTCAAGCCTGGAACGCCTTTGTCCAGTTCATCAAAGATTCTTACCATGCGTTAGTTCAATTCCTTAAGACCTATTATCGTGAAGTCATCACGACTGTTGCTCTCGGTTTTATGATTCTGGGTTCAATAGCATCTGTATGGTTAGTAGGCAATCCTTTTGATTTATTGTTCGTAAGTTTTCTCCTGATAGGATATATACTTGGTGTGGCAATTTGGTATAAACATAGCAATTTTAGAGGTGTCACGACGACTCTCAGTACTGGAATCTTCCTTTGGGGGCTTGTTCTCCTAGTCTTAGTCTTGGGTTCCCCTGATGAATTATCCATGGGGATTTCAAGTGTTTTGATACTCATTGGTGTTATTGTCAATGGGGGAGTGTGGCGAGTTGAGCTTATGAACGCACTCGTTCAGACTGCTCATACCTTATACAATTTTCTTATTGCTGTCAAGACAGCGATAATCAAAGCTATTCGTGCTTTTATTAAACTCCTTGTTGATATCAAAAATGCTATTATTCAGGTAGCTCGTGTAACAATGCATATCATCCGTGATACTTTCCATTATATCTGGGATCACCGCATAGATATCTTGCGAGCTATTGCGACGGTTGTTGGGTCTATATTAACTTTCATTGGGTTTTTGTTAATGTCATACAGTTGGTATGAAGCATCACTGATAGCTAACCTAGAACTTTTAGTTATAGTGATTGGTTTCACCCTGCTTTATGCAGCATGGTTCTATCAAATTAATCACATCACTAAACGATCACTACTGGCTGTTAGGAGTGCTATCATTAAAACCGCTCATGATTTCTACAATTTTCTTATTGCGACCAGAAAAGCTATAGTTCAGGCCATTCGAGCCACGGTTCGCTTTATTCGTGATACTCTTCGTTCTGCTTATTTAGCAGTATTAACCTTCCTCCATTATACCTGGGATCACCGTATCGATATTTTAAGAGCCATTACCACAATCACTGGCTTTATATTGGCCTTAGCTGGGTTATTTCCTCTTTGGGCCCAAATTGGTCAAGGTATTAGATTAATACTATTTGTCAGCGGGCTGACAATTCTTTATATTGCCTGGCTCCATCAGGTCAATCACTTCGTCAAACAAACTACTATTGCCATCTACAATGCACTTGTCCAGACTGCTCGTGCCATCAAAAACTTCTTTATTGCAGTTAGAGATGCCATTATTCAAGCTATTAGAGCTTTTTTCCAGTTTCTCAAAGATACTTATCGTGCGATAGTTCAGTTCTTCCAAACTTACTATATTGAGATCATCCGCTACTCTGCAACATGTATTGGTGTTCTTTCATTTATTGTAGGGTTTGTAACAATATTTCAGGATCCATTCGGTTTTCTGTTCGTAGTGGGTGGTTTAATCATCCTTTACGCTGCCTGGTTTAATCAAGTCAATCGCTTTATTATACAAACTCTTCAAGCTATTCGGGACGCTATCGTCCATGGTGCTCAGGTTTTTCTTAATTTTCTTAGAAATGTCAAAAATGCTATTATTCAAGCATTCAATTCTCTTATAAGTTTTTTATCCACTGCATTGACACAGTTTGGACGATTGGTTGTTGCAATTTTCGATTCCATTATATTAATCCTTTCTATCATCTTGTCTGTTTCAGCAATCTTCTATGGAATTGTATTAATCCTTTCTGGGTTATTTGATCCTTCTGGAGAGTGGACAAAAGTCTTACTCGCAGAAAATTTACCTATTCTAGGAGTTTTTATTGAATTAATAGCAAAATTCGTACAAAATATGACCTTATTTGATATCAGTAGAATTTTGGCGTCAGAGGTTGAAACACTACTTGGAGCTTGGGCTGACCAACCACCCATTATTCTAATCATACTTGGGATCCCTTTCATTGCTCCTGGAGTGATTCTGGTTATTATCACTTTTCTGATGAGGGATACGATTAAGCTCTCAAATTTGAAAGATAGAATAAAAAGGAGTGATGAACAATGAAATCGGATGAGATGGACGTTAAAGGAAATGTGTCTAAGGAGGTTTTAGCTGACGTAGATGATTCAGCTATTAATGAATCTAAGAAGAAAAACGAAGGGAAAAGAAAGACGCTCAAAAAGGCCTCTTTTTCAGAGATAGTATCTTTTTCAAGATTAACCCTAATTGGAACATGCCTTTTTGTATTAGCCATAATAGCTACAATGCTCTTTGGCCTCGCAAGCCAAGAATTAGCAGGTGGTAGATATGCAATTGCTTTATTTGGTGTCACGGGCCTTATTCTTTTTTTTGGGATTGTATTAGATGTTCTTCGATGGAGGGATTACTCCGAGTGGGGAGCATTAGGAGCGATTATTGCCTATATTGGTGTATTCATCATGTTTTTACCTCTTCTCCTTCTACCTTTCATTGATTTAACTTTCGAGGGACTTCTTATTATTGAACTAATTGGAGGAATCATAACTATCATTGGGTTTACATCACACCGTACCGACCTTGATGATAAAGTGGTTGATCTTTTTACTATTCTCTGGTATAGATTGAGAACCTTTGATTTTCGAGCTTTTTTTTCAACTCTTTGGCAATTAGTTCGAACTACAGTGGGAGGATTTATCAGATATATTATCCAAGGCCTTAAAAATCTGCCAAACCGTATTAGAACGTTTTTCAGCATGATTTTTAGCACACTTGGAAATATTCTCAAAACTAGCGTGAATGTTATAGGACAGACATTGAAACGATCATTAATTGGTCTTTGGAATAATCTCCATTGGATTGGACTGATTGCTGTTATTATCTATTTTATTATGGTTGATCTCCCCATCCCCAATGTTGATCCCATTCTTGTTAAAGTGGAGCTGATTATCATCATTGGCTTTTTCTTCTGTCTTGGAGTCCTTTATCCTCAGAGAGACCGTGTTGTACAAATCGCGAAAAGCATGAGGAATACTGTTCTGAGTGGAGTGATAAGTGGTTACAGTATGCTCTCAGGAGCCAAGATCAAAGCTGAGGAGGCAGCTTTTTGTTCCCGATGTCTTAGAGGAGTTGACATTCGAGAATTTGAATCCCTTATCGAAATTAAGGGAATGGTAAATCCACCTTGTCCGTTTTGTGGATTTAATAACTGGGTTGGATTCGAACACACATCCGCTTCTATAGACAAATTTAGACGAGAAGAGAAAGTTGAAGTTCAAACCACTCGGAAACCTGTGGTCAAAGATATACCTCCTCCAGAAATATCCTATACAATTGTTGATGAAAAAGCCATTAAAAAAGGAAAATTTCCTGATTACCAATCATATCAGCGAGCACAAAACCTAGGAGCACAAAATTACTCCGAGTTAGAATATATCGACCGTATTGGAGCCCCCGATCTTGAGATAGCCGAGAAAATCAGAAATGGTGGATTTTCTCATTATAAAACTTTTCAAAAAGCTCTGGGAGTCGGTGCTTCCAATGTATCAGAATTAAGGTTAGTTGAAGACCTAAATACACCAGATTTAGAGACTGCAATTAGAGTTCAAAGAGGTAGTTTTCCTGATTATCCAAGCTATCAGCGAGCACACGACCTAGGAGCGCGAAATTACTCCGAACTGAAGTTTATTAATCGGTTACAAGCCCCCAATTATGAAACAGCTTTGAAGATGAAGAGGGGGAAGTTTCCTGATCATTCAAGCTATGAACGAGCACAAGACCTAGGAGCATCAAACTACTCTGAGCTAGAAGAAATCGATCATTATCAAGCGCCTGATTTTGATACTGTCAAGAAAATCCGAAAAGGGGGATTTCCTAACTTTCAAACCTTTCAAGAAGCTCAGGAAGCTGGAGTTTCTTCCTTTTCCGAATATATATCAATAGAAATTCCCGAGTTAGCTGATCACAAGGTGAAACCATCAAAGCCTGATTGGTTAAAAGAACCTGAATTGGATCAAGAGGAGATAGAAATCATTAGTGAACTTAAAAACTTAGGGGTTGGTAGGTTTTCAGGGAGAATTTATCATTTACTTCAGCAACTTGAAAAAAGACCAGCGCTTTCACCAAGGGCAATTAGAATTGTGAAGTATTATAGAAATCATGAGGATTTTGGAATCAGGAGCAGTGTCAGAAGAATTCTTGAAAACGATCGTTTTAAAAAGAATATGAAACAGAAAGAAGAAAGAAAGAGAGAAAAAGTATCTGAAACTATTCAAAAAGTCGAACAAACTCCAGAAATTGTGGTTACGGAATTAAACATTATAAAATTCCGAAAAAAAGTAGTAGAATTAGGCCAAAGTATAGACAATATTGAGTGGAACATTACATGGCATGACTGGTTTCTGCGACAAACTGAGCTTTATCTAAAAACACAGATAACTGAAGATACGTATAAAATTATGCTCAGATCTTTGCAAAATCAATATTTACTACAAAAAAATACGGATAAGATGACTGTTAATGGGATGCAAGCTCTAGATGAACTGCGAACTCTTATTGATACTATCCTTGTTGGGCGCACAAAACTAATAACAGATAGACCTCAAGAAGCTAAAGTTTCCAGACCCTCGATTCCTAGTAAACAGATTAGTAAGGAAGAATTTGTGTTTACCCAAGATCGAGAATCATTAAAACGTGCCATAGAGATTTTTGATGGAATTTTTACTGATCAAGCCTTACAACCACTCAATCAGGAGTTGTGGACCTCTAAGAAAAAATGGTTATCAACCCAGAAGAAGAGATTTTTAAATGGGAATATCTCACCTAAAGTATTTCATGATCAGCTAAAGAGTCTATACAAGGTTCTTCGTTATACATTTGAAATTCCCGAAGAAAGATTTCAGACTGTTAAACCTCGAGAAGCTGTGGTTGTAGAGAAAACTGTTAAAGATCTCCTAAAAGAGTTATTAAGGGTGAGCCAACCTTTAGCTACAGCAGACAAGAAAATAAATGAGTGGCATAGCTGGTTTGTTGACCAAATAAACCTGTTTTTAAATTCTCAATTGGAAGAGGGTGTCTTTCAAAGTATGCTAAACCGTTCCAATAAATTCTTACTTGAAGTTGACCTTTTAGTTGATACTGACAAGATACAGGATGATGAATTACAAGCTCTCGATGAGACAATCGCCCTCATAAATAATATCCTTACAAAATCTGGTGAACTTTGTCCTTCTTGTAGAAAAAGCATTCCAAAGACAAGTCAATATTGTACCTTTTGTGGAACAAAACTTGATAGAATCACCCATTGAGGGAGAAGTCACCTTAACTCTTACATGTAATGAAACTAAAGAAGCGATAACACAGGCTTATACACTGATCACAGATCTTCAGTCATTTTTTGAGATTTCATTCTATTAAAATGAATAATCATAATTTAACTATCGACAAGTTTACTTATTTAAAAGATCCTTGACAAAAGACAGCATTTCTACTCGTACAGGTGGTTTCAAGTTGCTCCTTTTTAGAATTTCACTATTTGTAAAAATTTTATCTGTTTTACCATCAGCTATCACCTTATTCTCACTCATTACAAGTATTCGATTGGCAACTTGATCTACCAAATCCATATCATGTGTTACCATAATTATATTCGTTTCTGCTT
>CP070665.1:118871-129381 GCA_020351745.1 Candidatus Heimdallarchaeota archaeon
AACAACGTCAGCATCTTCAATATCTGAAAATATCTTCTTAACAAATAGTAGAGAAATGATAAATGTTATTGGAGATAATATTCCAGCAATCGATACAATATGAGCCCAAAGATCTAAATCAGTAAATAAAACAATGAAAAAGAATGTCATGTCCATTAAAGCACCTAAGAAGAGAATTAGAGATGCACCTGCCAATGATTTAAGGAAACTTCTATCTTCAGGTTTAAGACGAATTTCTTTGATGACAGAATACGTTCGCAAACATACTTTGGACACTAAAACTGAAATTAAAACTAGTGGTAAGATATAAGCAATAATAAGTAGGATTGGTATCCATGGATCTGTTTTCGGTATAACGAGTAAACAAAAGGAAATCCCAGTGGTTATCCCAAAAATAAATGGGAGATATTTCTCCCAAAGACTTCTTCTATTTGTAAAAGTTGTAACATAGAATAAGCTCAGCTCTAAACTTAATAGTGAGTAGATTATTCCAACATATCTTTCAATAATCTGGATTACAATTTGTATATCTTCTACAACTAGAACCATGACTACAACAATAGAGAAATATACAATCATTCCGAATGACAACGCCCCGAGATGAAATAATGATTCCTCACGGAACTTTCTCCAAATTTTCAAGAATTTAATGGAAGCATAAGCAAATACCCCCGCAAGAGCCAGTAGGAAGATGACTGAACTAATTTGTAGTATATCCTCAATCAATATTTATCACCTAGCTCTTTAGCGATATTCTCCACATATTCATGCACCCAGTCTCGTAATTTATCTTGGAGGACATAGGCACAAAGAACAGACGGTCTTAACTTTGTAACCTCTGATAGCCTTTCAATTTCATGTAAAACCTTTAGTGGTAGTCGCACAGTTATTGTTGATGTTCGCATATAATGCATCCTCTGGAATGAAATATAAGGGGTTGTGCACAGTGTACACGAGAATATTTAATAATCATTGTCTTAAAGGAATACAATCCTCTCTGAAGTGGATTTGATCCCTGAAAAGGTCAATTATTATATAGAAGTAAGAAAGACCTTTGAAAGAACACAAATAGGTAATTAAAATGTCAACTGAACGAATTAAATTTGAAACTTCCCCTATTGGCCCTCGTTTAATCGCTCTTATAATCGATCTTGTAGTTGTTGTCATTCTAGCTGTAATTTTCACGTTTTTAGGCCAAATCGATTGGTTTGTTATAGAACAATTATTCGATCCTGGTGTTGAATATATCGAAGTAGTCCCAATTGTTTTTGTATTAATGATCATATTTAGCCTACTAGTTTATTTCATTTTCGTCCCTGGTTTAACTGATGGTCAAACTCTTGGAAAATTAATATTGGGCCTTCATGTAGTCTATGATGATAATTCAAGTACAAAAAGAAAATTTGGTACCCATACAAAACGACTATTCTTCATGCGAGGCGGAACAAAAGTCGTTAAAGTCGTGGATGTACGGCCCGAGGGTCTTTGATAACAGATCAAATTGTATTTTAATCGAAAAAGGGGGAGAAACTCCCCCATTTTTCATATTATTTTTTTCACATGACACTCAAGGAACTACCAATATAGATCTTTAGCAGGTTTAAATTTCTGTGTGTAGTCCTCTACTATTCGACCATCTGACAATCGAATCACTCTATCCCCTAATGGGCAAATTGCTTCATTATGAGTCACAATAACTACTGTACGATTTAATTTTTTTCCTGTCATTGCTTCCATTATTTCTAAAACTTGTCTGCCAATCTTAAAATCAAGATTTCCAGTTGGTTCATCAGCCAGTAAGATTTCAGGTTCTTTTGCAAGCGCTCTTGCAATTGCCACTCGTTGTTGTTCTCCTCCGCTCAATTGAGCTGGGAAGTGATGGATTCGATCTTGAAGACCAACTTTAGTAAGGTATTCAATGGCAGTTTCTCGGATTAGTTTTGAATCATAAGAAACTTCTCCATTAGACCCTTTCTTCACACCTACTAATTCTAAAGCATATTCAACGTTTTCTAACGCTGATAATCGAGAAATAAGGTTGAAAAATTGGAATACTACCCCAACTTTCTTTCTTCTATAGATAGTTAACCATTTTGCAGACAATGTCGAAACGGGAATTTCCCCAACAGTCACTTTGCCAGATGTAGGAACGTCCAAGCCGCCAATCATGTTTAGAAGTGTTGTTTTACCAGCCCCAGAGGGCCCAAAGATGATGACAAGTTCTCCAAATTCTATGCTGAGATTAATTCCATTTAAAGCTTGAATCGTAGTTTCTCCTAAAGTATAATTTTTTCCAACACTCTCAAGTGTGATATTTGCCATATACATATTCCTCCTAAATCACACGTTCCTTTGTTGCTTCTGCAAGATCCAGATTCAAAGCTCTTCTCAAGGGGAAAAATTGGGCTACTAGAACACCGATGAAAGTCAGTCCAAATGAGATTAGCATTGTTTCATTACTGATAAACAGTTTTATTCGGAAAAATTCCATATCTAAAATAACTCTCATAAAAAACCATAACATAATCCACCCTAAGATCAGACCTAAGACTGTACCAATGATTGTTATGATCAAATTTTCAATTGTCACATTTCTGATGAGTTTTCTATTTTGTGTGCCAATAGTTAATAAAGTAGCAATCTCTCTTTGTTGTTCTTGTAAGTTGATGTAAATGGTATTATATATGATTGAACACGAAAGTATTACAGCAAATACTGCTACGATATAGATGATAAAATAAATTAAATCCAGTAATTCTAAGAAATCACTACTCTGTTCTTCTTTGGTAAAAATATTTCTAATATTATAGCTGTATTTTGAATAAATCTCTTTACGTATTGAATCTAATTGGGTTGGTGTTGGGTTGTCTATTTTAACTAAAATTGTATTAGCTGGTTGTCCAGGGAATAAACTTACATCGACTAATTTATTAAGTTCCATATAAACAACTAGACCATTAAACTCATCCACAATTCCAGTAATGGGAAAAGAAACATTGACCATCTCAAAATGGGCTCTCAAAGGTGCCGTACTTGTCAAATTTGTTAGACGGGGGATTTCCAGATTGACATAATCATTTGTCCATACTTTTAATTTTTCAGCAATTGGGACAGTCATCACAATTCCATTTGGATCCCATCCGCCATCTTCAAAATCGAATTTATGACCTGTATAACCATTTGAATCATTCATTCCAATTAATTGGACTTGTTTACTTAAATCCGATTTGTTTGATGTTACTGTCGCTCCAGAAATAAGGTGGTACGTTACATTTACCACACCATCAATTGAGTCATTAATCCCCATAGCGATTTGTGAAGCATTTATTGGTAGTTCAGAATAATCAACACGTAAATCCCAATCTTCAGATACTTCATATTGATAAAATAAAGAGTAAGTCATTGATTCTATCATACCAAACACCATCGAAATCAATGATACAGCTACAATAACTGCAAAAACAGAAGAAAAAGTTCGTCTTTTGCTGCGGAAAAAGTTCCTGATAGGAAGTTTATAACCAGTAACTCCTAAATGTATTTGAAATTTATTCAATATTCGTTCAGCAAGTGGCACTCGTCCAGTTGTAATATGTAATGATGGATCAAACCTCAAGCTTTCTGCTGGAAGAGGTTGTATTGCTCCGCGAACAGGTAAATATCCTCCTATCAAACCTGTAAAGAATCCCAGAAAGAATCCCACTATAAGTATTGGCCATTCTATGGTAACCTTAGGCTCAAAAGGAATTGTAAGCATTTGTGTGTACATAGGGCCAAACCAATCCAAGAATAGTAGTCCGAAAATGGATCCTAAAACTGTGCCAAAGAGTGCTACAACCATCGCGATTCCAAGATATTGGAGAATTATGGTTTTTCGACTGTACCCAAGAGCTTGTGCAACGCCAATATCTTTCCTTTCAGCCACTACCATTCTTCCTAAAAGTACATACAATCCTCCCAATGCCATTGTAAGAATTATGGCGGGTAGAACATATCCGAATTCACGAGCTTCTTCAATGTCTAATTTGAGTAAATAGTATGCTGGTTGTTTATCTCGATCAATGGGTTCACTTAACTTCAAGTTGTGAGTTTCCTCTAGAAAGGTCATTAAGTCTTCTGCTATTCCTTCTCTTTGACGAGTAAAGAGATCAGGTTTTAAAAGCACAGAAATTTCGTTTACACGACCTGGGACATTTAGTAATTCTTGAGCTATTCTCAGGGGAAGGTAAACTACACCAAAACGGCGAGGACTAGGCATAATATCAGCATATGAACCCATATTGATCAAATACTCTGGTGTACCAAGTGTTCCCAGAATTTCAAAAGGAATGTCATTGTCTCCCACAGCAATAAATTCATGTGGTTCTAACTTCCAATAGGTTGCTAGATGGGTTTCAACAAGGCACACATTTCTGTACTGACTTGTTTCGGAAAATGGTTCTCCTGTAAGTATCTTAAAACCATTTACATCTGGTTGTTCACGATAATTTCCATTTTTATCAACTGTGCTATATGCAACTATTCGACCATTTTGTCTAGTTCCACGGATCTCAAATATTGTATCATAAACGATTCTTAATTCATAAGCTATTACATTAGATTCCTCTTCTTGATTCATAAACTCATTCATGTATTTTGTTAGGTTATTATAATCAATCCATGCGTCTTCCCCAGAACCTCCAGGATTGGCAGTTAACATGGTAAAACTAGCCATTTTGTGATCTATAAATGCGTCATTATAAGTTCTCGTCATAACTACAAAAGCTGTTATCATCCCATTAAATGAGGTTATACCGATAGCTATCACCATACTAATAGTAAAGAATCGAATTTTATGAGCTTTCAGTGCACGAAATATATTTTTAGCGATTTTAGCCATTACTATAGACCTCTTTCTTTATTATTCATTACCAAGTAATCTCCTCAGCTGGAATTGCTGTTTGAGATACAATAGAATCTATCTTACCAGATCGTAATCTGATTACTTGGTTTCCAATTAACGAAATCTTCTGATTATGCGTTACAAGTATAACCAAGAGGTTAGGCCTTTCTTTAACCATCTCTTGGATAACAGCTAGTACTTTCTTACCTTCTTTTACTGAAAGTTCCCCTGTTGGCTCATCACATAACAGTATTTCGGGTTCCTTTGCAAATGCACGAGCAGCAGCTACACGCTGTTGTTCTCCTCCAGATAGTTGGGATGGAAATAAAAATCTCTTTTCCCATAATCCAACCTTCTTAATATATTCCTCGGTTTTCGTTCTTCCTTCTTTCTGTGACATTTTTCCTTTTTTAGATAGTTCCACGGAGTACTCAACATTCTCCATGGCATTGAGTACAGGTATTAGGTTGAAGAATTGAAAAATAAACCCGCACTTCTCACGTCGGTATTTTGTAAGCTTCCTTTTGCTTAACTTTGTAACTTCAATATTACCTACCTTTATTGTTCCCTCACACTTATCTATCCCTCCAATAACGTTCAAAAGAGTAGTCTTACCTGAACCAGATGGGCCTAAGACTACTACAAGTTGTCCACTAGCTAAATCCAAGGATACATTCTTTAACGCATAAATCTGTTGATTTCCTAATCTATAAACTCTCTCCACGTTTTTTAACTTTACAACCCCATCAATCTGATCTATTGCATATTCTGCAGCAATTGTTTTTGGGATTAACTCTTTTTGTTCAGCTATCTCCATCATCTTCTTTAAAAGAGGTGAAGAGAGCGTTGCTGCAACATCTTGACCTGGATTCATTACAGTAGCAAGAAGAATTTCATTCCGCACGAAAACATCATATATTTTGTCTAACGAAGCAACTGATTGCATGATTTCCAATGCTTCATCATTATCAATGAAGGATTTCATTTTAAATGCATTAGAATGAGATCCGAAGATCCTTGCGAGAGTTTGAAATGGCTTTTCACCAGGAAGAGCCGAGAAAAACTGTCGAGTGGGTGTTTTGTGACCTATTTCACAAAATTTATTCAGAGGGTATTTTAAATGGCTAGGCAAGGGGAATAATGATAAGACACCGAGATTGTCAACTTTGTCAATTATTTTTTCAATTGATAAATAGTCTTCCTCTACCACAAAGAACATTCGTGAAGTTACTTTTTCAAGACTAACCTGAAAATCATGAGCAAAACTAGCTAAGAGAACAAGAGCAGATCGAATTCCTTCAGCAGTTTTTGGAAGAAGAAATAGTGACTGAGAAGGGAAATTAATGACTCTATTAAAACAATCTAGCTGTGGGAATTTTACATCATAGATTTTTCCCTCAAGATATTCTTCGATTAAGCTTAGAATAATTCTCATAACAGGGATAGCTCTTTTTGCACTCACCTCAATAGGCACGAGTACTACTGCTATGAGCGATGGAAATTCAGGTTTTTGTGATGTCAAAAATACCATTTTGTGGCTTTCAAATTTGATGAAGTTAATATGTTCCCCTTTTAAAATCCTATGGGAAAAAAGAGTCAAGACATTGGCAAGGGTACTAGAAATCTCTGGACGCTTTGTTAACTTTCCCACTCCAGAGCTGAAAATTACTTTATCGCGATTGACAATTAAAAGATCAGGAGGGGGATATCTATAGCTCATTTTTATTCTGTCCAGGATATCTAAGAGGATTAGTTGACATTTTTTTTCTATAAATAACTAAAGAGATTATAATTAACGACAATAGAGTAGGAATAACTTCAAATGATGGAATCTGGCCACCACCAGGAGTTATAGATTTTACACTGGTCATTACACCTGTATTTATCAGAGCAAAATATGGCATATATCCTTCATAGGTAGCTTCCCAACTGTTAGATACTATATTGTAAGTAGTGGTAATATTCAACCACTGACTTGATTTAACGTCCCAACGCTTCCATTGATACACTTGAAATTCGCTGGCGTTGATTGGCAGAATTAGCGTGAGGCTTATGAAAATTATTTCCTCAGGTTCTTCGCACTTGAGCTCTATTGCATATTCCATTGCTTCAGTTTTACTTGGCGTGGAATCTTCAGACATCACAGAGAGGTTAAAATATTGTTTATTCTTAGATGCAATGGTAAATCTAAACCAAAGATCGTTATAATCATCTACGATATTAAGAGTTCTAGTGGAATTTGCTTCAAGTGACCATTTCCAATCGAATGAACTGGTATAGATTGAAAAATAAAGAATTGTGATGTTATTATTTTTAGCTTCGTCCTCTGCAATGAGTTCTAGTCTATATGTTCCATTTTCAAGATATGAATAAGAAATTGTGTAATTCTTATCAGCTTCAATGAAGGCACTTTTGTTATATTTATTCTCTAATTTGTACTCTAAATTGATATCTTCTGTAGAGAAAATATCTATATTGACATCTCCTTTGATAACAGAGTTGTTTACAAAGTAATATGTTAAATGGGGAGGACTATTGTCAACAATCCATATGTAGCGAGAATTAGCCCATGATTCAGTTATTGGACTCTTTACAGAGACATTTAGGGTATGAGATATTTCTAATTCTGGATTTGGAACTGAGATGAAAGTATTTTCATCAATCGTTTCAAGATTTCCTCCATCCCATTGATAAAATATTGTTCCATTTCCTGAAGAGATTAATAACTGAATTTGAGTTGAACCTTTAATTTTTGAATTGTTTCGGGGAGTGAGTAATGAAATCCCTGGTAATGTATCATCTGTTATATAAATTAAATGATAGAAATTGTAATATCCGACATTATCAAAAGCTAGAATGAATATATCATGAGAACCATTTTCTGCAGGTAAGATTACATCAAGAAAACCTATTTTTACTGTTGAATTCTTATTGGTGTCCCAATGATGATAAATTGTATCGATACCATAACGAGATTCGAATTCAAAAGAGATTAATGTATTTGAGGCTAATCTCGAATTATTTTTATGAGAGATCTGAATTAAATCTGGACCATCATAATCTATGGGTGCTTGAGCAATTTCAGCTCTTGTTAAATTGAACCATATGATTGGGGGAATCCCCCAGTCTTGTTTCCAACAGAGGAATAAACCACTATCCGCAGAATACCAGATTTTATATATTATGCTGTTGTAAGTGAATGATATTTTCCAAGCATTAAATTCTTGGTCTATCTTGGACATTTTTATTGTATCATTAGAAATTGTAGCAATAACGAACCCTAAATCGAATTGAGATCCGTTATAAAATCCTGTAGTGTCTATCCAGAATTCAAGTTCATTGCTTGGTAAACCTTGCCAGTTCCAGTAATTAAAAGCTTCATAACCGTGATTGATACTTGTTCGATTTACAACTGAATCGAAAGATAAGTCATCTGAAGAAAGGAATGAATAATCGCAATGAATAAACCAATGGGTTCTATTTAATGATAGAACTGTTGCGTTATAAGTATTCTCAGGAGTTATTCCAAGATAGCTCCTCACTGTAAGGTTTGTTTTAGATAAAAAAGTTTTTTTGGGATTAAATATCTGTTGCTGTTTAAGAGAAGGTTTTTTCAAAGAATCATAATCAGTTAGACTTGTTGGTGGCGTTTGAAAGGCAGATTCAAGTATAATATCGCTGTTTTGTAAAATCAACATAAAAAGTATCAATATGGGAAGGAAACAATTCTGGGAATGCTTTCTCATACTTATTGAATCACCAAGATAAATATATAGGTTGCCAACTCCAGATAATATCAGAATTCAAGTGAATTAAAAAGTTCGTATACACTGTGCACAGACATCTATCACCTTGTATTAATAAATTAAAATGAATTTTATTTTAAAAGAAATGAAAGGCTTCAATAATTGAATCAGAAACCCAAAATTAATTCACATCTCTTCGTGATTTGAGATTCGTATCAGTTAAAATAAATAACCCTTTATTAAAAGAGATCCATAGTGAGATAAATAATGGTAAGAAGAACGATCAAGGTCCCCAAGCAGAATATCAATGATAATCTGCTCTCCAAGGAGGAAGAAGTCGATGATGTTCTCACAAAATCAAATTCGATTCATTCAAAACATCATGATACATCACCTAGGGGATCATCTTCCTTTATTAACAAAAAAGTAATTATTGGAAGTATTTTTTTTCTAATTGTATTATTAGGAACCCTTTCGTTAGGAACTCAGCTTATAGACACTAACACAGGCAGTTCTATTAACTCTCTTGACTTTACAATTCAGCTTCTAGACAATAGTGAGGTCAAGTTATCAGATTTTTCTGGGGAACCGATTATCCTTGACTTTATGGCTACTTATTGTAGTGCATGTAAGACTCTAAATGAGGAGTTGAAACTTTTCCAAACTGATTATCCTGATGTTCATATTATATCTGTGTCAGTTTATTCAAGGGACAGTATTACTCAACTAAAGAATTACAAGGACACTTATGGTATTTCTTGGACAATAGGACGCGATAAAGACCAAGAGGGCGCTACACTCTTCTCTGTTCAACTTTTACCCACAGTTGCATTTTTTGATTCCTATGGAATTCTTAAACATAAGAATGTAGGTGTAGTCTATTACGACACATTAGTAGAATGGGTCAATGAATAATAGTTTGAGAGACCATAATGATAATATTTGGCATAGAAGCAATAGGTTTTCAGTTATTTTTTCTAATCGGGTTGTATGTAGCCCTTTCCCCTTGTCTCTTTCCTATTATGCCGATGACTATATTTCGTGTCATGAGTAGGACAATTGTTGGCGACTCAGGTGAGGTGCAAAACCCTACTCGGAGAATGGCCCTTCAATGGGTTATTGTATTAACCAGTGGTATAATTATAACGTTTTTTCTTGCAGTTCTGATCTCACGTTTTGTCTGGAACAACTTAGGCTACTTTCTTATAGAATATCGCCTTGAAATTACTTTCTTCTTAGGTCTTCTTTTGATTATTATGGGTTTATTTCTTTTATTACCAGTATTGTCAAAGTTAACCTTTGCCCGAATTCCTATCCCTCAGAGGGTAACTGACTCCTTCCAACGAGAAGAGTATCGTCAATTAGACTTGTTTTTAATTGGTTTTGGTTATTCATTTATTGCATTACCTTGTACATTCCCTGTGTTTCTAGTATTAATGTCTATTATACCCATTGGAGATGTTTTGTTCTTATCTATTGGAATGGGCCTTTTTTCTATAGGATTGCTTATTCCTTATCTTATTCTAGTCTTAGTTACCGCAGAAGCGAGAACTCGGGCCGCTTCATTACTTGCAGAGAAGTTTCGGATCGTTGAAATTATAACAGGAATTCTTGTAATAATATTCGGGCTCCTATTCATGTGGCCAAGTTTCGGTGGTCCAGATGTTTTTTCTTTGATCTAGTTATTTGGTCAAGCATGAGTGGATTCAAAGGGGAAATCCATTTTCATGAGTAGACAGTAGTTTGAAGGAACTTCGTTTTCCTCCATAAATCTATCGAAATCACAAATAGTAATGTCCCCTTGAAAATTATTAACTAAATCTAGAAATTTCTCAATCCCCTTGAGTTCAGTTCCAGCGAGGCCAATCTCATTTATAACAATCTC
>CP070665.1:129481-139483 GCA_020351745.1 Candidatus Heimdallarchaeota archaeon
TTTCCATTTGATGCTTCCCAAATTTCGAATCCTTCATATTCCAAAATTGTACGGAGTAGTCCGAGTGTATCTACTTCATCATCGACGACTAAAATGCTCTTTTTTTCAATAGGCATTGTTAAAAACCGAATGGAGTATATTTTCCCAAACACCGTTGAGTATGATTAACTTTTATAAGAGCTATATAAGCCTTCATAGTAATGTTTAAGAAAAACTCCCGTTTAAAAAAAAAAAAAGAATTGATAGTTTCAAATTGATCCTTCAATAATGACAAACTTCTACTCAAACTATAAGTTTCCTCCAATTTCAAGTTCAATCTGATTTCTCCAATAGAAACGGATTATATGAAAAAATTTTGAATAGATGTGTTAACATAGTAGATTATACAATGTCCCACGCTCACATGATGTTCTTTGAAGCCGATGAATACTCATCTGAAATTTTTCAGGAGTAGCAATCTGTCCAAATACTCCACCAGCGGAACGGGTGATATTTTCCTCAAACAATGTTCCCCCGAAGTCGTTACAGCCAGCTTTTAATGTGATTTGAGCCATTGGAAACCCTAATTTTACCCAAGACGTTTGAATATTCTTAAATAAATCTCCCAAAAATAATCTGGAGACAGCGTAAAATTTTATATAGTCCAAGTTGCTTAATTTGTGAAAAGAATGTTTCTGCTTTAATTGGGTATTTTCTGCAATGAATGGTAGGGGAATGAATTCTGTAAACCCATGGGTTTTTTCCTGAATCATTCGTAATATTGAGAGATGGCGTACCCAATGGTGAGAACCTTCAATATGGCCAAAAAGAATTGTGGCTGTTGTTGGAATCCCCAGTTGATGGCATAATTCAATAGTATGAATCCATTCAGCACTACTTAACTTGTGAGGGCATATAGCTTTACGAACATTATCGTCAAGAATCTCGGCTGCTGTTCCTGGTATAGATCCTAAACCATGTTTTTTGAATTCCCGTAAAACCTCTTCGACATCTTCTTCTATAGAATTAGCTGCATGAGTAATTTCTTGAGGAGAAAACGCATGAATATGAAGAGTAGGATCAATTCCTTTCAGGTTCTGAAGGATTTCAATATATGTATCAAAATTCAATGCAGGATGAATCCCTCCCTGAACACAGACCTCTGTTATCTGATATGGATAGGTTTTTTCAATTTTTTTTCTGAAATTTTCAATTGAAATATCGAAATATCCATCTTTTGAATCAGGGGGCACCGAATAGGCACAAAACAGACAATTATTGGAACATACATTAGTAAAGTTAATATTACGATTAACAACGTATGTTATTGTAGATCCTACTTGACGTTCCCTTATTACGTCAGCCACCTGACCCAAAAGATGAATTTCATGCCCCTGAGCTGAAAATAAAATAGATAATTCTTCAATCGTAGGAATCTCATCATTCAGAGCCTGTTTAAGTATATTACGGAGTTTCCTTCTAGCTTTTCGAAGATCGACATCCTCTAGATCAGTTTGTCTTGCCGTTTTACTTAACCGTCCTTGAATCAAGTCTTTTAACTGAAGCAAGCTTATAAACTTGTGGTGAGAGCCACTCTAAATTAATGTAACGAGGGTAAACTGGAAGCCTTTCACACAATTGATATCCAGCTTTTTGAGTGATCTGCTCTAGTTTAGTAATCGATGGCCATCTATGATCTGGATTTATATAATCAAGTGTAATAGAAGATATTCCTCCCCAATCAGACATTCCTGCTTCTATAAAGCGATGTTCATGACTCTCTACAAGATTTGGAGGGATTTGAATTGAAATTTCGGCGGGGAGAATGTGACGTGCGATTATAAGGATTTTTTCCATCAATTCTATTGATGGGGGAGGGGAGTTTGCCATAACACTATCTGGGTTAGGTTGAAAATTCTGAATAATCACTTCTTGAAGGTGTCGATACTTCTGATGTACATTTTTCAAAGCAAATAAACTTTCTACAATTTCTTCCAGAGTTTCACCAATTCCAATTAGAATTCCGCTTGTGAATGGGATTTTCAACCTTCCTGCGTTATTAATAGTAGCTATTCTGTTTTTTGGGTGTTTATCTGGAGATTGTTCATGGGGTAAGCCTGAATGTGTTAATCTTGAGCTTATTGTTTCAAGCATCATACCTATACTGGCTGATACCTCACGTAAATACCTGAGTTCATCAAAAGTTAATGTACCACCATTTATATGGGGTAATAATTCGTACTTCAAAGCTTTTTCAGCGATAAAGTATGAATACTCGATCGTTGAATCAAATCCATGTTTTTTCAACCATTTCTCAGCTAAGGGATATTTTTTCTCAGGTTTATCCCCCATTGTAATGAGCACTTCAGACACCTTACGGTCTCTTACAGTGGTTAGTATCTTCTCCACTTTCTGTGAATTTAAAAACTCTTGGCCTATAGGTACTTTAGACCGACGAAATCCACAATAGTGACACGCATTTCGACAAAGAAAGGTCAATGGTATAAATACATTGGTTGTGAAAGTAATTTGACGTTGATGAGTGTTCAAAGCAATAGATTGAGCAGATCTTTTCCAATTACTTATTTCATTTGAATTATCTTGATGTAAGAATTCTACTGCTTGGTTAACTGTTATTGGCTCTGGAGGACTTAGGAAAGAAGAATTATGTGACAAAACTAGGCCTCAGCTTGTTAAAATGGCATAATATCTATCTGCTCTAATATTCTTCTGAATCGAGCAGGCTCAAAAACCATCGACAAATGCTGTTTCAAATATTTAACATCATCTAAAGTGTCCAAATCTCGAGCAAAAGGGTCAAGGTTGAGTACACAATATCTCAGGTTCATAGAGTTAGCTTCTACTTGAAATCGCTTACAACTATTTCTCCCGAATTGAAATGATAATATATTACGATTTCTTAAATATAGCGCAGCAGTTCCCATGTTTTCATCGCTCGAGATTGAAGGAATGATCAGAACATCGTTATTTTTAGTTTCATCAAACAAAAGCTGAAAAAATTCTCGTGAAATATATGGTAAATCTGGCATAATGATTAAAATCGGTTTTTCTTGTGATATATCTTGAACTGCTTCTGTCAGCGCCACATTTAAATCAATACCTGAATCACAATAAGTGAATGTAGCTCCTAATTTCTTACTCTGATTTATAATAGAAATTGAAGGAGAAATAACACCAAAAGGACATGAAACCGATCTTACGGTGTCAACAGTTTGAAAAAATGTGAGTTTTACTAAACTATCTATAAACGCGGTAAATTTAGGGGGTAGTGCTTTTTTTATTCGTGTTTTTGTTTCTAAAAAATCCTTAATCGGGATAAGTATTAGAATCTTAGATTTTTCCAGAAGTTTAACACCTTCGTTAGTTCGTAAGGGGCTAGAACTAATTTTTTCTAAAAATTTTTCACGAATGTTTTGAAGATTAAGGGATTTTTTCTTGCTGCTCTTGCAACTGAAAAATATTGTGCTCCTGTGCTTAAAATGGCTTGAGCGCTTTTCTTATCCACTACTGAATTATTTCCTATAAGAGGGGCATTTATTTCATTCACATAATGCTCTAATAACCCTAAATCGGTTCCTTTCTCTCCTGTTTTATAAGAATCAATATGCAAAAAGTCGAGCTGCCATTGATTAACCCGAGGGATTAATATATCTGGATGTATAACATTTCCGCGCACTTTTAAAGAAATCTTAAAGTCTTTGGAATGGAATGCCTTGATAATATTGGTAAGGACATCAAAACGTTGTAAAAGACCTTGACCTCCTCCTATTTGTGAAATTTCGCTTTGACGACAATGTGCATTAATTTCGATTATTGGTCTTTCGATAATGAGATCCTCAAACCTATGAATAAACTTTCTTGTATCCTTTAAGTTATTTAATCTCAAGTTGATGATGAGACTAGTAAGAGATGAGATTATTTGCGCTTCTCTCAATATTTCACTTGCTTCTTTTCCAACTTGAAGAATGAATTCTTTTCGACCTCTTTGAGCAACTTTAACTGAAGCTGTGATCATTTCTCTTCCAATAGGATATCCTCCAATAGTGACCATCCCTGCTCCACCTTCTAACAAGCAATAGTTCGCAAAATCACCATCCGTTATACCAGCCATTGCGGCTAATATGCTTGGATTTTCAGAGTTCCCCATTCATTTTCGATCCATTATTCGTTCAAACAGTCGTACAGCATCAGTCTTGGAATGAATATAAATGTCTTCTAAAAGTGGAGTGAGTCTCTTCCCCTTAATTTCTTCTAAGTATTGTTTATCTGTATTATGAATCATCAAGGCATCTAAAACATCATGAAACAATTCCGCTATTACTACAGGGGACACAGTATACCCCCATGCTTCTAAAAAAACTGTTGTTGGACCAGAAACGGGATTTGATCCGATTATTGGGCTAATAGCAATTCGATATCCTGAAGCATTTTGCAATGCTTCACGTAGAGGTTGTAGAGCCAATATCGGACCAACTGAAGAAACAGGATTACTTGGGCCTATTATAATAGTACTCGCTCTTTGAATGGCATCTAGAACCTGAGGGGTCGTTTTTCTTAGGTCCCCTTCAAAGAAAACATTTTTAACTCGTAATTTTCCCTTATATTTAACCCAAAACTCCTGTAAATGTAACGTTTGATCGGGTGTGCGAATTTTTGTATGAATAGCTTGATCAGCCATTGGAAGTATCCGAGATTTGATGTCTAATCGTTTTCTAATGATTTCTGTGGCCTCCGTGAGACTTTTCCCTTTCTTCAATAGATACGATCTGAATAAACATAATCCTGCATCAAAATCACCAAGATTAAACCAAATATCTTCTTTCAACTGTTCTTTGAGAAATTGAACTAATTTAAAGGTATCTTCCTTTATTCCCCACCACTTCTCTTTGTCTATGAGATTTGTTAATGTTAATAATATGCTATCAATGTCTGGTGACACATGTAATCCGTAAAAATTCCAGTCATCTCCCGTATTTCCAATGATTGTAAAGTTACGAGCATCAGCTACCTCTACGGCTCCTTGCAACAATTTTGGTGTCCCTGTGCCCCCTGATAAAAAAACTACTCTAGAGGAGCTCAATCTGTTATCTCCTTGACTGAAAATAATTTGTTACGATGCTTTTCTTTGCGTATTCCATGCCATTATTTTAATAATAGGACACAAATTATTGCTGCCAATGAATAACAATGTCTGCAAAAAGCAATGAATGGGATCTTATCTTCATTGGAGAGAATGATAGCATCAACACACAAACAATATGGCATGCTGCCACCTTGACAAGGAGTAGGGGGATTCAAGAACGCGACCTTGTGATTATTGATTGGCCAAAAGATCCAATTGTCTGTTGCGGACTTCATCAGTCCTTAAATCAGGTTGTAGACCTAAAATTCTGCGAATCAAACAATATTCCTGTTGTTCGACGAGTCTGTGGAGGGGGAACAGTTTTACTGGATTCTAACCAACTTTTTTATAATATCATAGCCCATATCGACTCAAAAATTGTTCCACGTCGGGTAGGTGCTCTATATTCGAAACTCCTCGAACCTGTTGTTAAAACATACCGTCATTTCAATATAGAGGCAGATTACCGTCCAGTGAACGACATTTTGGTTAAGGGACGCAAGATTTCTGGAAATGGGGCCGCACTTCTCGAGAGCGCTCAGGTTTTGGTAGGTAATTTCATTTTAGATTTTCCTCGCAAGGAGATGACTCAAATATTGCGAGTACCGAGTGAGAAATTTCGTGATAAGGTCCATAAGACCCTAGAAGCTGGAATTACTTCCTTTCAGGATGAACTTGGTTATATTCCAGATCGAGATGAGATAATTGAAGTTTATACACACCACCTTGAATCAATTCTAAATGTTAATCTTACTCCTGCTACTCTTGAACCTGAGACCCTTGAATTAATAGAACAACTCCGAACTACCTATTTAACTGATGAATGGAGATTTCAGGTAGCTCGCCGAGGGAAAAACCTAATTCATAAAGTCAAGATTCTTGCCTCAAATTATGTGGTAGAGGGAACGCATAAGTCGACTGGTGGCTTAATACAGGTGATCTGTGAATTTCAGGGGCCAATTCTCGTGGATATTTTAATAAGTGGCGACTTTTGGATTTATCCTGATCTCATTCTTCCCCAATTGGAACAACATCTACGTAATATCGATCTAAACGAAGTAGATCTCGGATCTCATATAGAATCTTTTTTAAAAAGTAATAACTGCGAGAGTCCTGGCACTACCTCTGAAGATCTTGCACAATCAATACGTAATGCTTATCAGAACATTACCAGCAGTTCTTGATATCAAACCTTAATGGAATTGTTTTTCCAATTACCTTGATATTTGTAAATGTCGTGTCATATAGTTCTTGTGTTATAAGCTTATTAGGTAAAAACATTTTTTCAACTTCTAATAATAAACGTGAAATAATGATGCAATCTAATTCTGCAGATTGGGAATCCTATGCTAAAAGTACATCATCTGCCATCATCCGAGCTCATTATTTTTTCACTGTTTGGCGAAATTATCTCTTTTTGTTACATGGTTTAAAAATACCTCAGGGAACCCTATTAGAGATAGGATCATCTACAGGCCAGAATTCTCTTCGTCTTGCTAAGAAATACAAACTTAAGCCAACTTTAGTTGACACCTCAAGACATGCATTAATAACTGCAAATAGACTATTTAGACAATCCAAGATAGTTCCAAGATTGATCCAACAAGATGTATTGAGTTTATCCCTTAATCATCAATTTAATTTTGTTCATTCACATGGATTATTAGAACACTTAAGAAATTCAGCTCAACGAATCGCGTTTCATAATCATGCCAAGTATGTTTGCCCAAACGGATGGTTAATCTGTTGGGTTCCAACTCCAGACATTCTATATCAGATGAATCGTTGGTATTTAGAACGGACAAATCAATGGATATTTGGTTATGAAAAACCACTCCTTCTCAAAGATTTTATTTTATTTTTCCACCGTGAGGATCTTCAAATAAGAAAAATTTGTCATCCTCCAGGATGGCTTGGTATTGCAGCTCAAAAACCTGTTTAAAGAAATAATGAAAATTTCAATGTAAAGGCTTACCTAGAGAAGACTGAAGGCTCCCCATCAGGATTAAAGGAAAAAATATTACTAGGATCTAAGATTCGTGCCACCTTACCAGTTTTCCCATGGATGGAGTTGGGTAAACGGAGCAGTCGTCGTAAATCGATTGTTACTTTATGATCTATGCGTGGTACCCATCGTCGCAAAATCTCATCGTACTTATCAATCTTGGCGACTCGAAGATTGAAATTCCTTAATAGATTCTCATCAATCTTTCCTTCTTGATGTTCTAATTGTTTTATGATATTAGATGCAGCAGAGGAGCTGAAACCCAGATCTATGAGGTCCTTTCGACGGACATTTTTAAGAAAATACTTGAATACTGTGTGTTCAATTCGGTAACGAAAATCATACTTTAATTTCATACGGTCCTGAATTCGAGCTTTTTCTGCTTCTCCGTGAATAACTGAAAGATAATCTATTACTGACATTCGTTGTTCTTGATTTAACGAAAAACCTATATCATCTGTAACCCAACCGTGTACTCCCCGACGCCCAGAGAAAATCCAAATAATATTTTTCATCCCGAAATCAAGTCGTAAAGTTTCATCAATAATACGAACAGCGAGATTTATTAATTGCCAACACCGTAGACATACTTGATCGGCTCCTTGACAATCACAAACAAATTGCCGTACAGCATCATATTCATTCAGGTCAATATCAAAGACGAGTTCATGCCCAAGCCACTCTAGGGTATGAATAGGGCTCTCTCGGGAAGGAGGTTCATTATACACAGCTCCTACATAAGCATGAAAAGGAGTGCGATCCACCAGAAAATCGATCAATGCCTTAGGATTTTCAAATGAAATGTTTCGAAAAAACTTCCCTCCTAGAGTGGCAAAACCAAATTCTCTGGTTGAAAAGTTTGAGAAGTTTATAATTGCTTCAAGTCCATCGATGTCAAAATTTGCAGAATAATAATCCCGAAGGGCTGTTCGTTGTTGAATTAGATTCACTGATTTGTTTCCGCCTCATTGTTTTTTGACGAATTGCTTTCATCCTGTTCTACCATTAATCCTTCGAATTTACTGGCATACCTAGCCCATTGCAACGGATGAACGATTTTTCGATACAAGGTTTTTCCATAAATAAAAGGAAAATAGTCTTTACACGCCAAGGTTGGATCGCGACTACTACTAGAGATAATTTTCTCTAGTTGGTTCCTAGAAGGAGTCACTGATTTTTTATGTGTTAGATAGTTATTACTAAGAAATTCTAATAATATTGCTGGATCTAAGTGAACAAAAGGACAGAAGTAACTTGTAGCTATGGTTGAACACTTGGGAACGTCATAATCCTTTTTCCCACCTTCCAAGCCATACAAATGACGTATTTGGTAACCTGCTGTTCGTTGAAATTCCGCATAAGTAATATTCAGGTTATCTACAGATTTTTCAAACCAATAATGCAACTGATCATCAACAGACATTCCTATTTTCTTCAAAAAAAAACCAAGTTGAAGCCGATGTCCATGAATTAAACGCCCTGTTTTCTCAAATTCGGAAAATAGATAAATCATGCATGGGGGGAAGATTTCAGGATGCGATTGCAAATTTTTACCCTCAAATTCAGTGGAAGAAAATTGTGAGCGAATTTGGGTATGTTTTGCAAGATTTTGTTCGATTTCTTGGACTATTTGGTCTATACTTTCATTAATTCCAAGTAAATCTTGAGCTTTTTCTACTTCCTCCTGAAGTCTGTTCTCAAAGGCTTTTTTAAGACTCCCACGAAAAGATACTTCATTTGATACAACCCAACCCTTACGGAGGTACCCTCTACGATTCGACACCATCCAAGGTACTTGTGAAAAATGGACACAAATCAGGAAATCACTTGTTCCTCTTCCTCGGGTTGAATGAAATTGATGATATAGCTCTGCTAATTTTTCATTATGCCTTTCATCCATTTTGTACTTAAACTCTTCATATTCCATTACTTTCCCTGAACCAAATAAATTCTCGAAAATTCCTCTTTTTTGATCCAATGATGTCCGATCAAAATATAATCGCTCAAATAAGTCTCCCTCTGATTCTATAAGCCAAGCTTCTAAACGTCGATTGGTAGCAGCTACTAATCGAAGTAAATATGCCCCTAAACGGTAATCATGGTAGATCTGGTTTAATGTGTCATCATATAATGGGAAATGATCTCGTATGACTTGTGAAGGATTTTGGGGTAATTGTTCGAGAAGTTTAACACGACCCCATGCTAATTGTTTCCACTGACTGACATCAATATCGATGTCAGGTGGAGATTGCAAAATGAACCAATCTGGTAAGGACATGTTTACCTCCTTCTTTTCATTATAGTGATATTATATCATTTATAACTACCGTTACTAATAGGATTGGTTTGAAACGAATCTGTATACCATTTATCAAATAACTTTTTTTATTTTCATCTTTAAGCTTCAATAATTTTCATAATAAACTGCAATGAAGTTGACGCTTTTATTTTTCAGAATTTTAAATCAAACAATTTTTCAAGGAGGCTTCTTCTTAATAAACTAAATCCGACAATTATTAAACTCTTTTAATTCGCAACATCCCTACCCTGAATCAAATAATGGTGAGTTTCATTCCTGATATTTATCTGCAGTATTGCACAAATAAAATGGATATTGTTGAACAGCTTATTCCTAGAGGATCAGGCCGTGTGTTGGATGTTGGTTGTGGTGATATAGATGTTACAGGCCATATTTACTGTCATAATCGTTTAAAGCAAAAATATAATGATGTAATAGGAATTGATATCAATCCTGGGCGACGAAAAAATGCTATCCGAGCTAGTGCATCGAATATTCCGTTTGCAGATCAATCAATCGAATTTGTTGTGTCTTTTGACGTTATTGAACATATCAAAGACTATTCAACGGTCATTA
>CP070665.1:139583-149520 GCA_020351745.1 Candidatus Heimdallarchaeota archaeon
AGGGTGCCAACCACATCAAAAGAAACAACTTTTAACATGGGATTCACATTCATATGATCAGTTTTATTGGAAAATTATTGGAGTTAATCCAACCTTTTACGAAGTCGATTTACCTTTCATAAAGGAGCAATTCTTATTAACTTGATTTGTTTTTCTCCTCTTTAGTTTTTTGAGGACAATTAATAAGTGAAACCCTAAAGGGATGATAGATAGCTTTCATAATTCCTGATGATACTGAGGGGTCCTTGGACATAATGTCTCGTGCAGTATCCTCAGAAGTAGTATTCAAGATAATATAGCCTCCACTATCATCTAATGTGGGGCCTGCCATGATTAATTTTTCTTGTTCTAATAAAAGCTTTAAGTACTCAAAATGCTCCCCCATTATTTTCTTCTCTTCTTCAGTCATGGTGTTCGGAAAATTTGGTCTACTTTTTATAATAACCATATAAGCATTATTTCGTGTCATAACTTCTCAACGACTCATTTCTAATTCCTTAAAACGTTCTGAACGAGTTTTGATTCCCTGATAGATAAGTCGACAATGAAATTATTTAACTTCTCCAAGGGCAATACAACTGTATTAAAACCATTTAATATTGATAATAGAATTTAAGATATCGGTTTATCTTGCCTCTTGGGGGATTTGGTGTGTTTTTAGTTAACAAATAAATATTTTAATAATGATGAATTGACTAACGCTACTTCGTGATTTCTATGCGCAACAAATATGTTTTTGGAGTTGAGGATGTCTCACAAGAAAACGTTGGACGATTACTCAAACAAGGTAAAAAAATTGATATTAGAATATTTGGAATTCTTCGTTTTGCAGAAAATATCCATTCTGAGGATTTAAAGAGTGTGGTAAACACCTGTCGAGTTTACGGAGTCATTTCTGCTCCTGATCAATTAAAAAAGATCCTAATAGAGAAAAAACCTTTTTCTACTTGAGAATCGTTGGTTTAAAGATAAAGATATAGATTAATTTTTCCTTATTGATCAGAAGATAATCGGAGTCCTCTTTATGACCTTTAATCGAAAAGCGTTACTCTTTTTAGTATTTTTTTCTCTTATATTAACAACTGGTATGGTTACTGCTGGTTTATTGAATTCTAATTTTGGAACCGTGGATGTAGAACCTGTTTCCATATCTCATGCTGAAATTCAACTCAGTGGATTACTGTATAAACCAAAAAGTATTTCTCCACTGACTCCTCACCCCGCAGTCGTCCTGACACATGGAATTGCGAGCTCCAAGGAATACGTGAGTGGGATCGCTTTGGAACTTAGTCGAAGAGGGATTATATCGTTGATTGTTGATGAAATAGGTCATGGCAACTCGGGAGGAACTTTCGGGTTTACTAGTGATCCTACATTGGGAATTTTATCAGCAATTCAATACATTGAATCGCTCTCTTATGTAAATCGCTTATCTATTGGCCTTGTTGGTCACAGTCTTGGAGCAGGGGCAGTACGTGCCACGAGCGTAGCTCATGGTAATATCACTGCAACAGTTTTAATTGGAGGGGGATTAGGGGAAATGGTTGAGAATACCGCTTATGGTGTACTTAATGCAACATTTCCAAAAAATTTATTAATTGCTATAGGTAACCAAGATATTTTATTTGATATACCTTCATTACGAGAGGATTTGGCCCCAGTGTTTAACACAAGTGGGGTGGTTGAACCAAATATTCAGTATGGAGATTTCTCTACAAATACTGCGCGCAAGCTTGTCTTAACATCGACTATCCATCTTGCAGAGACATTTGACCCCCAAATTGTTTCTGAAATTGTCCAATGGATGAGTTTAGCTCTCAATCCTCCAACTCAAGTGCAACTATCATCTTCAGATTTAATCTTTCTTATAAGGGATCTTGTGATAATTGGTAGTCTTATCGCTTTTATTGGATTTCTCTGTAGTTTTTCTTCATTGTTATATCATCTCTTAGATATTCCTGAAAAAAAGGGAGAAAATGGGGATGATAGAACTTTTCATGAAAATTGGAAGATTTTACTTGTCTGGAGTTGTTTAGGGGCTATTCTGTTTCTACCTACGATGATAATGGGTTTTTTCATTCCTCCCTTACTATTTGGAACTTCAATCATTTGGTGGTTATTTATATGGGGAGTTTTGGGGTTGCTGTTACTTAAATTTCTCCTCCCTAAATTCACGGAAATTATCCCAGATATTAGAGAAGAGGTAAAAAACTCATCTAATAGGCAAGAATTACTGATCGTTGCGGTATTAATCGTGATCATTTATATTACAAGTATTTCTTTGAAGACCGTTTTTAGGATTAATTTTCAGGTTCTAGCTCCGTTATTTGGAGATTTATTGCCAATTTCGCGTTTAGTCATCTTTTTCGTCTTTATCCCATTCTTATTCTTCAATTTTTTTGCGGATGGTCTGTTTTTCTATGAATATTATAATTATCGAGAGAGAGATGATGTGAAATCAACGATATTACAATTTTTCAAGATTGTGGGTATCAAAATCGCTCCTTTTGGGTTAATCATCGTTATATTATATGGTCCATTGTTTTTATTTGACCATAAAGTCGTTCCGGGGTTTTTGGGACTTATCCTAGAATTTTTAGTGGGTATGATTCCTTTAATCTTAATTTCATCATTTTTTATTGACTGGTTTTATCGATTGACTGGTTCCAGTGGAACAGGAGCGTTCTTCAATGCTTTGATTATCGCTTGGATTATTGCAGATACATTTACTCTGGGAGGATTTCTTTAAACATTGAGTGAATTAGTAAATGTATTAATCCAGCTTTTTGCTACACTTCAACGATGGAGCCAAGAACAAGGCTTTCCACATTCATTCGGCATCCAAAAGCTTTACATCCGCATTAATTGGAATTGCATTCCGAGAGGGTTTTCTAGAGAGTTTGGATCATACATTATTTGATTTCTTCCCTGAATATTTCACTCCTGACCTGGATCCCCGAAAAAAGAATATCACACTCAGACATTTACTCACCATGACAGCTGGTTTTAATTTTTATGATACGGGAGATGAATGGATGTCTTACTCGAGGGCTGAAGATTGGGTTAAGTATGCCATAGAATTACCTCTTCTCCATAGTCCAAAAGAAAACTGGCACTATAGCACTCCGCAGACAAATCTTCTCTCCGCGATTCTTACCAGGGTTGCTAATTTGAGTACTCGAGAGTTTGCTGAAAAATACCTGTTTAAACCTTTGCAGATCTCCATCAGGCATTGGCATCAAGATCCACAGGGATACTATACAGGGGGACATGAGATGTATTTTGTCCCCCGAGATATGGCAAGACTTGGTTTTCTTTATTTAAATAATGGTTCAATTGACGGGAACGAGATAATCCCCTCTGAATGGATTCAAGAATCGCTACAAGATTATGCTGGTGGAAGAGTTGATGAAGCAATGAGATCCTCCTTTTATCGAAATGTAGGATATGATTACCAATGGTGGCTTCAAAAGCTTAGCGGATATGACACATTTTCGGCCAGAGGACACGGAGGACAATTCATCATCTGTATACCACAGCTGGACATGATTGTGGTAACAACAGCTACTGGAACTGTCTTCGATACGTATCCAAGTCAATATACAAATATGATTCAACTTGTATGTGATATTCTTCTTGTTGTGGATGCAGATTAGACGATTCATCAAATGGTTACTACTCATCTAGAAAAATTTCCTATAGAATGAAACATACTGTTTCTAAAAGAACACCAATTGCACCTGACGAACGAGGCTTTAGGCCTTCCATTGACATTGACATCACCATTATTGAAGGAGCACAAGAAAATATTGACAGCTCATCCTCGAGCCAATCCATTAAAACAACAACTGGAACAAGCAATTGCTCGACTTCAAAGATGTCTACAACAACATCTAACAATACTATTCCATTATCTGATATACCATTTGTTTTTCTCAGCATCCTAGTGATTTCATCAAGAAAAAGCAGAAATTATTTCTGATGATGACCAATGGGAGATTTTAGTCAAGTTTTTGAAATTAAAAAATTCCCTGTTACAGAACTTGTTTTTGTTTTCGATAATTAACATTCTTTCTAAAATACCGATTTCTTTTTCTTAATCCTAAGCTTTAAGTTTAATCAGAGTGCTACTACCAATAACCACTCCAAGACTTAAGGAGCCAGTCTTTTATTGTTTTTGAGTAAGAAGCAAGTTTTAAAATTTTATTTAACCATCCAGCGAAGGTAACTCCTGCTTCAATTTTGAACCTGAGTTGGATAGACCATTCATTTGGTTGGTTATGATAATAGATTATTGACATTGGTGCATAGGGTACCGCTGCAACAAATGGACCCCCAACATCATATATCAAGAAGGCAAGTCTACATGTTAACTTGGGGGTTACACTTAAGCTGGCTGATCCTGATATTTGGGGATCACCTCGGCTTACACTTACATCACTGTCCCATATAGTTCTCCAACCAGATGTCGCATCCCATCTAACACCAGCCTTATACATAGTCTTCAATGAAACCCAACTTGAGATTGATATTTTACCCCACGCATCGAATTCAATACCAGCATCTACCGTCAATTGCAAATTGGCCCAGACTGGTACACTACCAGCCCAAAAGTAGAATCTATTAGATAATGTTAGTAATCTGTAAGTCCACTCTCTGTTATATCTGACTCCTACCCCAAGAGAAGCTTCTACCTTTATTGACGGAGTTATCTTCATCCAAGACTCAAACCATTGGAGTTTATATCCCTTCCATGTCCACTTCCTCTCCCACCCCATATACCATTGTATTTTCAATATGGGAGTCGCTCTCATTGTAATATCCAAACCAACGGTTCCACCAACTCTCCAAGTCTTCTTACAAGGACTAGGAGCTATTGTATAACTCCACATTTTCGACCAATCGCCTCTTGGCTTACATATCTTTTTTGTAATTTTGCTAGGAGGAGTATAAGGATGAGAATAATTGATAGCGAATACTTTGTATTGACCTAAAGCTGTAGCTAGATACGTTTCATTAGCTGTGATATTTCGTTCAGTTACGACCATAACTTCGTTTACAATGATCCTTCCAGAAATTTCTGTCACGTTGGTTTGCATAAAAGTGCCTTCCCCAAAATCAATTGTCCAATTCAATTCATTAAGCTTACTTTGATCGTTGAGCGTGTGTCCAACAGGTAAGCTAAAATTTAGTGCCCAATTTGAAATGTATTGTTGTTCACCTGGAAATGACTGGAGCATTAACATCATATACTGTATTTTAGTGAACAAAAAGTCTGCAACCAACGCTTTGTCGCTATCATTCCAAGTTCCAATATTTATTCTCCAATCTGAACCACCCATGAACTTAGCAAGATTTGATGAGTAAGCCATAAGTAAGATTCTGGTTTCATTGGTTGTGCTCAAAGGTACTATTTTAGATTGAGTCACATTTATGTTAAATCCGAGGAGAATCAGCTGTTCCAAGCTCATTCCTTGGTAGAATCCCTCTTTAACTGGTGAATACTCTGTTCGTTCTGATGGTGGTGGTTGTCCTCCAAAATCAAGTTGTGTATAGGTCACACTCTTTGGTTTAATTAGAACATCAATACTCTTTTCGGTGTTATTATAAGTCCCATAAATTGTATAGCTGCCAGGGAAAACGTCGTGCCAAATGTAACCAGCCTTAGATATATTTATCTTCGCTGATCCTTCTGGTCCACGATAATACACATTTGTACAATTAACTAATGTTCCATTATAATATCCTGCGATATATAGACTCCCTGTGTTATTTAGAGTTTTCTCATAATTCCGTGCAGCAATAGCAAGGTCTTTTATGTCGATCTTTCCGTCCCAGTTAAGGTCTAGTTCAGCATTCCAGTCCTCATCGCCTACCATAGATCCAATGTTTCTAGCTATGAACTCAAGATCCTCCCTCTCGACCTGTCCATCACTATCACTGACATCTCCTTGCAATGCTACAGTTTTAATGCCTTTTTCCAAGCTAGTCTCATCTGTAACAGTTATATTTTCTGGTACATCATATTCGACATCAGGTTGAAGAGATGATGTATTAGAGAAAAACGATTTCCGTAAGAGGTCAGCAAGCGGAGATTCAGGAATTGTTATAGTGAAATTTATTTTAGCACTCCCATTGGTTTGTACTTCAATGTCTTGTATAATAGAGATTTCAACTTGAGTGGCAATGCTCTCCACTTCTGCTTGAATCAACACTTTTCCGTCGGCTGAAGCTTCTGTTGCTTCAAATTTATAGCTATCATCCAAAATTAATGGGCCTAACGGGTAGTTTTCAGTTGGATAGTATTTATTGTTTACAATGTAGAACGTATCATTAGAAGCACTCTTAGTTGAGCTACCACTGCCGATCCCCATCTCATCGGTCTGCATAGCGGATACTGTGATGAATGGAATTGTCGAGCTAATGATATTTGTTGAATTATAACCATAAGTATTCCAGTAGATTACCAAATCGCTATCATTATAATAATTGGAAAGTAGTATTGCAGCATCGGTCGTTGGATGTAATACGATGTTCTCTGCCAAGTATCCTCCAGTGATTAACCAGTTATATACTCCTATCGCGTCGATATCAGTAGGCTCACGGAAGAACACCATTTTTGTCTCATTGGGTTGGGTGTAGCTGGATGCCCACAACACAGTTCTATTCAAGAGTTCCCATATAGTAATACTAAAAGAAGTTGGCTTGTACCATCCAAAATAAGCATATTTATTCGGATCATTTATAATCAGAGTATCCTTGCTCGTAGACTCAGAGGAAGTGTCTGAACTATTTAGAGGAGGCGTATTCACTGGCATGGTGTTGAGGGATAAGCTTATCATGCAAGTATAGAGCAAGATCGCCATTAAAACGGCTGACCTAATTTTCATTTTTTTCATGTTTTTTTGGCTTCCTTCTTCTCCTTTTTCTCATTATTACCAAACTAACAATTACTATTACTACAACGATAGCAACCACTATTAGAATATTGATGTCTGGGAATGGAGGCAAGCCTGTGGGCCCCATAGATATATTTGCTCCATCAACTGATGCCATCGGAATTACTTCAATGTATGGAGTTAGAATGAACGTGTCAATTCCGTAGGGCATTGAAAAGCGTAATGTGGAGCGATTTTGAGGTGGTATTTGTGTCAGGTTAAATTCAACCCATATTAAGCTTCCATATCCAGGAGCTTTTCCATCATTACCAAACAGCGACTCTCCGTGTAGAATGTAACCCTCTTCATTGTTAACTCTTGGAGTTACGGGCATTGGTGAATATTCGGAAAAAAAATCGCTTTTAGTACCATTTGTGTAACCGATTTTTGTAACATTAAAAGAGGTTGAATTGAAATGTAATTTTACTTGCCATGCAAAACTTTCCAGTGTTACATTTACAAAGACAGTAACGTTGAATTTATCACCAATATCTGCAGCTGTTACACTCGACGGTTCTATCCACATTGCATTTGCAGTATGTGGTTCTGAGGGCACATAAGTTTCCATATAATTGATCGAGTAACTTGGTGTAACTAGTAAAAGCACAAGTAAGATGCTGGATAAGGTGAATTCTCCAAACTTACTGTTTTTTGTGATAGACATTTTTTTCACATTATAAATTTGTGAATATTAAGAATATTATCGCGTATAACAACGTGATCTTTTATTCTTTTACTTAGAAAGTTTACTCTTCATTCTTCTTATTACTTCTTCGTCGACTTGTTAAAATACACTACATCCGAGAAATACTACAATTACTAAAAATTCTGGTGATAATCCATTCAATAGTTCTTATGGTTGAATGAATGGAGGAACTTCCATCTGGTTTCAGTGATATGGAGGTAATCGTATGTGATATAGAGGTATGTATATCCGTTTAATTAAATCGTCTATTTGAGTTACCTCGATAATTTTGTTCATGGTGGGCTTTTGGTCTGTTAACTCCTCTCATTTACCAAATTGAATTATTAAAACAATTTAAACTTCCCCTTAATCAGCAAATTCCTGATTAAGATCCACTTACAGATTAAACTTGCAACTGAACAGGAATTATATTGCTATGATTAAAAATTTGAATAAATTCACCTATCAATGCTTTTTTATACTTATTATGCCGTAGCTGATCCTTGAAAAGGTGTACCAAAGGCGAACTTTGTGTTATCTGTTACTCAATTAATTATCACTGAATTTAAAGGAGTTGTACAATATTATTATTAAGTCGAACACAAGATCAGGGCAAATAATAGTTGATGGAATCAAAATTCAAGAAAATTCAAGCCGTGACCCAAGGAGAGTGGAGATGGTGAAGGTAGAAGGGCAGATGATGGAGTATGAAGATAATGGTCTTTATAATGAAGGTTTGAAACTCGCTATCGACTCAATAGACCGCTTTCCAGAGAATCCTTCGTTTACTTACAGCTGGGTGGCAATATTTCATGTTTTACTTGGGAAGTATGAAAAATCATTGCAAACTTTGGCAGAAGGCTTAACTAAAGGAGCTGTGTGGTCACCCTCATTCCTGAAAGAAGGTTTTCAAGGACTTAAAGACCATTCCCAATTTTTAGAGATTCTAGAGTTAACAAGAAAGAGATTTAGCCATAATAAAGACTCAAATCGAGCAGAATTGCTCATTAGAATGCCAAAAAGTTACTCTACTGAAAAACAATATCCATTACTGCTTGTTTTTCACGGTAGATTTGACTGTAATGCATCTAATGACATTCGTTGGGGGAACATCATTGAGCAGAAGGAAATATTTTTGGCATTATTACAGTCCTCTCAAATGCGGAGTGGTAATCATTTTGTATGGGATGAGGAGAATAAAGCTTTTGAGGATTTGAGGCGGGCCTTTGCGATCCTTGTTGGAAGGTACCCAATTAACGCTTCAAAGATCATTCTAGCTGGTGTTTCTCAAGGATCTGAATTGGCGTTGGTCGCTCTTTTTTCAGGTTTTGCAGCAGCAACAAAATTTATTAGCGTGATCCCCAGTTTTGGCGGTTTTTCATACCAAATTACTGGTAAGGATTTGTCACGAAACAAGAAGGAAAAAATCCGTGGCTGCTTTGTAGTGGGGGAACAAGATCCAAGATTCAGCAAAACCAAGACTTTCATTGAACTCTTGAGGGAGAATGGAATAGATTGCCAAGTTTTTTCTTATCCCGAGCTAGGTCATCAGATCCCAGACGATTTTGACAAAGTTTTAACAAAAGCGGTGGATTTTGTACTAAAAGAGAAATAGTTAGCCAACCTGTAACCAATGTCCTCAAGAACCAAACGGAAATGTCACAGTATGTAGTATCTGATTGGAGAAGGAGAGTCTCAGTTATTATTCACTATAAATAATAAATGTATCAAAGAAAACGTCTTTTATGGGGAAAGTGTAAAAACTTAATAATTATACGGCTTGATCATTCGATTATTTCGATGAATGTGAATTGGGAAAAATTATGAAACATAGAGAAGAACATTTTACCACTTTTGATGGCCTCAATTTATATTATCAAGTATGGCAGCCAGAGGGAAAACCAAAAGCCATTATTCAAATTCTTCATGGATTAGCAGAGCATAGTTCTCGCTATATGAACGTGATTAATTTTTTAGTTCCAAATGGTTTTACCGTCTATATTAATGATCTCAGGGGCCATGGAAAATCAGAGGGAGCAAGGGGTTATGCGAATAGTTTTAACGACTATTCTGAGGATGCAAAAGAATTTACTCATCTTATAAAAGAACATGAGGAAAATATTCCACTCTTCTTATTAGGACACTCAATGGGTGTCTTAATTGCCGTTGATTATGTGAAAAGATATCCAGATGAATTGAGTGGAGTCATTTTTTCAGGATTTGGGTACCCAGCTACAAGTAAGGTCAATCCACTCATTGTCTTGCTTTCAGGAATTCTTTCTAGGATTAGGCCGAAAGGAAAGATTAGTATTGA
>CP070665.1:149620-158578 GCA_020351745.1 Candidatus Heimdallarchaeota archaeon
TATTACTCATGTATTCAATAGAAAAAGCCTTCTTATTACCTTTTTTAGCTTAATTCAAGCAAAATATTAGAATTTTTATGTTTTTTTAAGAAATCCAACCAAAATTAAAGAATAATTAAGGGTAATTCCCCTATAAAACCTTGGATATCAGTTTAAAAGAGGGTTGATCATAATCACAACGAGATTAATATACATTTGAATAACTGAGTTTTGTGTGTTTTGGTAAGCAAAGAATTCTCAATATTTCTTTATAAAATTCTGTTTTCGCAATTAATTCAAAAGAGAGGATTATTATGAGTTACTCTGGGGAATATCTTGTAAAATTAGCCCGTAGAACTATTGAAACTTACCTCAAAGAAAAAAGAAAGATTAAAATCCCTGATGATGCACCAAAAAATCTTTTTGATCACTCTGGCGCCTTTGTAACACTTCATCATGTTACCAAGGGGAATAAACCAAGTTTGAGAGGATGTATTGGACGAATTGAAAGTCCACAAAGTTCATTAATCCAGTCAACCATTGATTCCGCAATTGATGCTGCTGTCCGTGATCCACGATTTCCCCCAGTTGTTTATGATGAAATAAAATCAATAACTGTTGAAGTCACAATTTTGACTGTTCCAGAGGTTCTTAAAATCAAAAATCCTCAAGATTATTTTGATTTAATTGAAATCGGAAAACATGGATTAATAGCAGAACGAGGACCATACCAACGAGGGCTTCTCTTGCCGCAGGTGCCTGTTGACCAGAAGTGGGATCTCCAAGAATACCTCAATTATGTCTGTTTGAAGGCAGGTCTTCCTAGTAATGCATGGAATGATCTAAATACAAAAATCTCACGATTTGAGGGCTTGATTTTCGCAGAAAAAACTCCAAATGGTGTTATTGCACAGAAAAAGATTAATTAGCTTACTCTACCTTAGGCTTGAATGATAAAAACTTCTCTAGCATTGTAGCATTGAAATCATCAAAGATTTCAAGAGAAACTTTTGATTGAAAGTGACAACAAGCAAATCGGTCTAAGTGATCTATATCTATACCTTTACTGAAAAAACCTAGCTGAATTGGCCGAATTATTGATAAAGAAACACGTTTCTCAAGGATTTCCAATGCTTCTAATGACATTGTCTCATTATTATAATTAAAACAGGTTGGAGATATAATAACTGAGATTTTTCCATTCTTAGCAACTTCTTGGCACATTTTCTCACAATATACCTGACAGAACAAACACAGGGAAGTATAATCTATGAAGGAATTTAATAGGTCTTTTATTGATATAACAATAAAATTTCCATTGAATTGTGATTTAACGTGATCTAAAAACGTTTCTTCAGATGACTTCCCTGTCCTGAAAAATACAGGAATTACTTGCACTCCTCTCTTCTTCATTAACCAAGCTGCTAAAACTGAGTTTGAATTGGGTCGAATTAGAGCAATTGCAACTCCTTGAGATTGAGATGGGATTCCGTCAATCCCTTTGAAAATCTCTGTATATATGAAGGCTAAAGAACCTCGAATATCCAGAAAAATCTGAAAATCAGGAGATTCTAGATTGACTTTAACGCCTTCTATTGGGGCTGATAGAATTTTTGCACCTAATTTGCTTGCAATATCCATCGAGGAGAAAGGATGATCTCCTTCTCTACGAACACGAACAGCAAAACTACTATGAGGATGGATGATTGCAATAGCATTCGATAATCCGCTAGAGATGATGGAATTTTCTGTAGCTTTAACAACAAGAGCTGGACTGACAGAAGAAATACCACTAACTGAATTTACAATGAGATGTGACAACTTATTAAGATTGTTATTAGATTCAGAATAAATAAGCAAACGATCCCTGAATTCAAGGACATTGAAATCGGGATATTGTTCAAAAATTCTCTCAATATTATCGCGTAGTTGCCCCACCATACGTCGACGAGTTTGTCGGCTTTTTATTCCTAATTCGCCACCAATACGAACTAGTATAACATGTTTATTTATCAAAAAAGAGTAATTGGTAAATGAAGCCATATTGATGACTTTCTTGGATTCTTAGCTCAAATCAAAGGAAGTATTATATGCTTTGTTTGAATCCCATATTTGGGGGGTATTTAAACCTCAAAACAACGTGCGAATCAGAGTAACTATAAGATTTCATTGCTCAGCTCATCCTTGTCAGGTTTCATCATTTCGCCGTTTTACCATAATAGGGATTTTATTGATCTTCATCTAGCTCTTCTAATTCTTCCTCTTCTTCTTCTTCTGTGAGCTCTTGGGAGGTTTTAATTATTTCTGCAGCATCAAATTGCTGTTCAAATCTCCGCCAAACAGCTGCTTTTAAATTTTCATTGAGCTTCTTGATAGTTTTTTCTACAACTTTTCTTGCTTTCTCACGGTCTTCAGGTAACTCAGTGAAACCCCATGTCGAAACAGGGGGTGCTTTAGGATCTTTTTTAATTAAGTAAACTAGGTTTTCCTGTTGTTGAAATGCGTAGAATTCAGGTTGCACAAGAGGACAATCTATGTATCTACAGGTTCCTGTAATGGTGAAAAGATGGTTACAACGTATTTTTGGAGATGTTGCAGCCGATTTAAAAGCGCATTGTCCATCCGCAAGATATTTCCAAGTGGTAATTAACTGTGAAGATTCCATTTCTTGTCACACAATATTATCAGTTGAGTTTATGTATACTTTTCCGAGAGCCGCTGGTGGGATTTTCATATAGGATTCATCAGGATCTTATATCTTGAACCCACGGCCAACGGATTACAAGTCCGTCGCTCTACCAACTAAGCCACAGCGGCATTGGTTTTTCCAACATTCATTTATCATATGTGAGATTTTGGAGTGATTTTCACACGCCTTATTTCAAATTCCTCCCTTTTTGGATAAATTTAAATTTGTTTCATTGTAATTCTAGAAATCGCTGATTACGAATATAAAGGAGTTTTATTCCTTTTTTACGTGCCATCCTTTTTAACTTACGATCATTTGTTGCAATAATCCCGCTTCTTTCTTTTCCATGATGCAATAGTATAGAGTCAATATTCCTATGTTTGTACTCGGAGGGCCATTGTTGGCAATATTTATGGACAAACTCAATTGCTATGCGAGATTCCATTTGTTCTTTAGGATTTCCTTTCAGATGTATTTTCTCAAGTTCTGAAAAAATTGGTTCAATAACAATCAATACTCGCTTTCCAGGAATAACTCGATCTAGTTCGTATGATAGGTTGAAATTAGGAATCTGACCTAGTGCCATAAGAAAATTAGTATCTAAAAAAATCAATGACTGCTGTTCATTTGAAAATGGGGATTTTAATTCTGTCGTTGTTCTTTCCCACCTTTAGTTACTCCCCATCCGATTAATCTCCATCTACGATCAATTTGACGACTTATGGCAACACGAGTGCCTAAATCTGCACATACAGGAAGACGAAGATCCACTTGAATTCCCTTTTTACTAGTTCTGGTTACTTTTCCGACAGTTTTAGCAGTACCCACACTTAACATAAGATTTTCATTTAATTCTATTGCTTGAACTACTGTTTGAACTTCACTACCTACAACGCGCTCAAGCAGGTGACTATCAAATTCCAACATATCCCAGATTGGTGGAAGTTCATCAGGATATCCGACGATTTGTCCTACGAGTGAATCGCTTTTCGTTAAAGAGGGGTCGATATTTGTTCCAATTCCAATAAGTCCCCCTGATAGCGCGGTTTTTAGCTCACCGAATCCAGATCGTAAGCTCACAATTTTTGTATTAATGACTTGCCATTTACTACCTTTTCGGTTCCCTGGCCGTATTTCGATCTCATCATTAACAGAAAACTTTCCTTGGACAATACTTCCTCCTACAACTCCTCCTTTCAGTTTAGTCGGGGATCGTCCTGGTTTATTTACATCAAAGGATCGTGCAACGAGCATTCTGGGAGTAAGACTCTCGTCTCGTTTTGGTGTTGGTAAATGTTCCTCAATGTTTTGTATCAACATGTCAATGTTCGTATGGTGAATAGCACTAATAGGTATAATGGGAGAGTTCTTTGTATTAGTTGTTGAAATGAACTTCTTTAGATCTTTATAATTCTGTATAGCAGCCTTCTCAGAAACCAATTCGATTTTATTTTGGCAGAAAATCACCCTCTCCATCCCTATTATCTCCATGGCTGCAAGGTGTTCACGAGTTTGAGGCATAGGTACTCTTTCATTGGCCGCAACGACAAGGAGTGCTCCATCCATTATACTTGCTCCAGATAACATAGTTGCCATTAATACTTCATGTCCAGGAGCGTCAACAAATGCGACCCGTCGGAGGAGAATAGTTTCATTACCGCAAACTGGACATTTTTTCAGAGTGGTATATTTAGCTGGGCTTTCACATTCAGGACACTCACGAAACTCGGTTTCAGCATACCCCAACCGAATTGATATTCCTCTCCGAATCTCCTCACTATGAGTGTCAGGAAATTTTCCAGTTAATGCCTCCGTCAAAGTTGATTTTCCATGATCTACGTGTCCAATCATCCCTATTGAAATCTCTGCTTGTTTGGGATGCTTTGTTGGGGCCTTCTTCTTCTTTGGTGGGGCCTTCTTTTTTGCTGGGCGCCTCTTCTTCTTTGCTGGCATTGGAATCCTCGGATATGATTCATAAAAGCTCTTCTATGGCTTTACTGCTTTTATCTCGTTCAAGAATTTTAAGGTTTATCTGGTAGATATCCTCACTAATCAATCTACCTCGGACACGTTTTCTCCGTCTTTTTCCTTTTCTGTCAGGTTTATACCCTACGCCTCTATGGCCAATGAGAATTCGTTTAGGCATCGCTCCTTCAACACCAGGAACCATAGGAAACCCAGCATGATCAGAACCCCCAGTTATTTTGAATAAGTAACCTTCAAAACCGATGAATTGCCCATCTAGCTCATCTCCAACTTCTTTGCCAATAAGATGGCGAGTCATAGCATCATCATCGATTTCTTTTTTGTAACTCTGCTTTTCATCAGCTAAATTAAGTTGAAATCTAACCATTTTATCGTCTCATGTCTTTTTATCAAATGACATATCAGAATAACCGTGGTGATCTGTATCCAGATGTTCATTGGGTTATACGTGTCATATCGTGTCAAATTTCTTTCTATTCTTAATAGTTATGATAATTCTCGAGGGTCTAATCTCGTGATTTTCCATCTAGAATTAGGTCAGTTAAGATTCTTGTTATTATGATTAAAAGAAAACTTCTATGAAAATTACTGAAATCATCAAAGGAAACCTTGTGATTTCTATTTTTCTCTTACCAAATATATTTCAGGGTGAAGAAGTGATATCGATCTGCATAGGATTATAATGCCCAATACTTATTCACAGTTCTTCTTTTAATTTCAATCAATTCAGTAAGTGCATCCATCTCTGTCCCTGAAAGTATGTTTTGTTCAGTAATTTTCCGAGCATCAGGTTCAGGAACGTCTACCCATAATTCATCCCCCTCCTTAATCTGACGTCCTGCAGTTGGGCCACGAATAGCCACGGCTACTTGATCACTCACTTTTGCCTGTGAAATTGTATTTCCACGGTCTTGGATTTGTAATAAATGACCAATTTTTTTATTCTCACGATTGATTAAATTATTTTGAGGAGTTAAAATTCCAGCTAATACCTCGACCCCTAATATACATGGTTTGCTTTGTCTAAACACGTAGGGAAGAACTTTTATTTTGCTAGGTCGTACGATGTCCTTGAGTGCTTCTTCTTCAAGACGTTGTTGAACTTCATATTGATAGGCTTCGTACTCTTCTGACAAACGATAAATGATATCATCCTGGATTATAGGAATTTGTAACTTACTCGCCTCCTCTTGAGCATCCAAAAGGATGGCTGTTCTAAATCCTAGGATAATGCCATAATACTCATTTTTCTCTCTTGATAATGATGCCTGATAGACATCTTTTTTTGTTACATTACCTACAGCTGCAAAGCGAATTTGAACATTAGAATCCCGAAGGAAATTTACCAGTGCTTCAAGGGAACCCAGGGTGTCAGCTTTCACAACAACCCCAGCATCATCAGTTTCAACTAGAATACTAGCTAATTCTTCTTTAATTTTTGTTATTGCTTCATTAACTTCGTTTTTATCTACTACATAAAGTGAGGATCCTGCAATGGCTTCATCTATATTGGGGGCAACCAATTTCACGCCAACTGCTGCTACAGCTTGTTCAACGCTATCAAATTTATTACGTGGATCACGAATTTCATCCAATTCCTTTGGTACCAGTATTGCGCGAACAGATGTTGAGATTGGACCATCAGTTCCAGCTAAGACGATCTGAGAATTTTGTTTGATGATCCCATCGAAAAGGATTACATCTAGTGTTGTACCCATTCCTACTTCTTTCTTTACTTCTAGAACTACTCCTTTTCCTTTATCTAAATGCAATTCCAATTGTTTTCTCAGGTATTGTTCTGTAAGACTGGCTAAAACTAGAAACATTTCGGGGATTCCCTCACCTGTTATTGCAGAAGTAGGAATAATGGCGATTTTCTTTGCAAAATTTTTGATCCGATCGAACCTATCCGGTTCAAGATTGAAATGACTCAATTCAGTCATAGTTTCATAAATTATTGTCTGAAGAGCTTCTAATGACCCACTAGATTGTTTTGACAGTGATTTCACCAAACTAAGGTCAGGAAAACTTTTCCACCCAGGGAGGCGATCGATTTTATTGGCAGCTATCAGAAAGGGTACCTTTTGCTTGACTAAAATCCGCAATGATTCAACTGTTTGCGGTTGAATCCCTCTACGGACATCAATCACTAAAATTGCAAAATTTGCAGCACTTGCACCCCGTTGTCGTAAATTCATGAATGAACTATGGCCTGGTGTGTCAATAATCAGGATACCTGGAATTTGGAGTTGTTTCTTACTTGATTTAAGTAAAGATCCACATAGAGCTGTAACAGTTTCAATGGGAAAAAAACTTGCACCAATGTGTTGAGTTATACCTCCTGATTCTCTTGATTGTACTGCAGTCCCACGAACCTTATCTAGAAGACTAGTCTTACCAGAATCCACATGACCAAGAATAACTGCAATTGGGCTTCGTATCTGCCCTGGACGTTCTTGTTTGGTTGTCAAATGATTTCACACCACCAAAATAGCCTTACTAATCATTAAAAGCTCCATTAACTGTTATACAGCCTTGAATTGTATTTATATTAATCCTTGTTTTAAAGATCAATACAGATAGTGTGAGCAAAGGTGCTATGGAGTAGCTAGTCTGTTCTAAATTAATAGTGAGCTATGTTACTATCATATCTACTAAATTACAATGCAATCTATATTTTTTTCTTTTACAAATAGTTGCCGTAAAAAATATAATTTCCTCCTGCTGCAGGCTAACTTGATAAAATCAAAAGTTCCTTTTATAAAAAGGAGATTGAATAATCATTGAGACGAGACAATACACATTATTTTATATTTCCAGAATACCTTGATAAATCACTTACACGAAAGGAAGGGCGTCGATTATCTCTTGACCTAGCATTGGAGAATCCTACTATCGCAGAAATCCGATTAGCTGCAGAAAAATTGGAATATAATTTCGAAGTCCAGAAATTTGCTGCTTATCCCCGTCAATGGTGGGAAAGGAAAGGCCTCATTCTAATCGAGAAAAAAAACCCGAAACTACAAACTTTGAAAGATCTTAGTAACGAAATAAAGATGTATATTCGTCCAGCATTAGAAAAACAGAAGAAAGAACTAGCAAAAGAGGCGAAAAAACGGAAAAGTGGCAAATACACACCACGAAAAAAACCAGAAGATAAAGGAAAACCTGAGAAATTTCGTCCAAAACGAAGAAAATGATATTATTTCTTCGTTAGATTCTCCATTAACAAAAAATGGTGTTTTCTCTGTCAAAGAAGCGTGACATGTACACTAAAAAAGCTAAATCTGAAGGATACAGAAGCCGAGCTGCCTACAAACTTCTTCAGATTGATAAAAAATTCAAGCTATTTCATGGCAACCAAACTGTCATTGATTTATGTGGGGCGCCTGGAGGATTCTCACAGATAGCACGAGACAGATCGAAAGGTAAATCACAGATTTTTTTAGTGGATATAGCTCGTATCAAACCAATTCCAAATATTACTGAAATCATTAAGGGAGATATTACAGAATTACAAACAATTCTTCATTTACAAAAAAACCTTGAAAAATATAAAGCAGATACCAATGAAATCATTGTACTAGCTGACTGTTCTCCTAATGTCTCAGGACACTGGGCCACCGATCATGCGCGGCAAATCTGGTTAGCAGAAGTGGCTTTAGGAATATCGAACTATTTTTTGGCTGAAAAGTTTTTAACTAAGGTTTTTCAAGGGGAATACTTCCATGAGCTTTTAGGAAAGATTAAAGCATCCTATCAGAATGTAAAGACTTACAAACCCCCCACATCCCGGAAACAAAGTGCTGAAATATATATTATTGCAAAAAACAATAGAAATAGGGGAACAGAACGGTATAATCGTAGGCATCTTGTTGAAGACAAGTAAGTCGTTGGTAGGCTAGTTTATGAAACTTGTTGAAATCCAGGAAGGCGTGGGAACTTTTCTAGTTCCTAAATCAAACATCAATGATCATATTCCTAGACGATCTGATGAAGTGTTCTTTAATTATCATCAAGAAATCAATCGTGATCTTTCAGTTTTAGCATTACGTGCATATGGAAATAAAAATTCAAAGAGTGATCTGAAAGTATGTGAACCTTTATGTGGAACAGGGATACGTAGCGCTCGCTATGCTTTGGAGACACCAACTTCTAGTATTTATTGTAATGATATCAACTCTAAAGCTGTTCATATCACCCAAGAAAATATTAATCGCCTTCCAAGCACAATTGCAAAAAGGATTCAGCTCTTCAATATGGATTGCAATTCCTTCCTCCAAAAACTCAATGTAGAAAATTTT
>CP070665.1:158678-167474 GCA_020351745.1 Candidatus Heimdallarchaeota archaeon
GCCAAAATAACTAGGTTCATTGCTGTTTGATAGGCGCGAATACCTGTAGTCTCAATTTCGGAAATATCTTTCTCCACTAACACATAATTATCAGGACCCACTGCATCTTTGATGTTTTCACCAATTTTTTTTATTCCAATGAGATTGTTAACAGACACATCAATCTCGCCTATCAGGGAAGTCACACCAAGTCGTCGATCTTCTGTAACAATATCATACAAGATTTCAATATCTACAAGAACCATATAGTGCCACAATTTATTGCCGAAGTAAGGTTCATCACTAATGACCCCTCCTACAGTAACATTTGGAATGTCTATTTGGACTTCATCTGAAACAACAGGAATTTGGGTTCCGATTTCAACATCAAGAATTGCTTGAATACTCTCAGAAATCATTATAGTATATCCGGAAACCTCTCGCTTCCCAGTGATTACGTTCAAATGGGGGAAATCAGGATGAGTTCTCGAATCAATTCCATACACTAAGACATTACCACTGATTTCGACATCTAAGAAGCGATAAGCAGGTGCATAGTAGACGGGACTGGCTTTTGTTACTCCTGAAACTTGGCGAACATCCTTTGCTATGGTCTGAAGGCTTGTGAGATTAACCCACTCTTTAGGATGGACTGTGATATCCGTATAATTTTGATTTCTATGGTCTAAGATAAAATCCTCATAGAGGGTGTCGACGCTGATCACAATTCCTGTTTCAAGTGCAACTGTAAGTAAGATGCCAAATATCAGAAGGAAAGATCGATATTTAGTGCGAGTTGCATTGCGTAATGCTAAACCAAGCGTTAACCTCATTTGAGTCCTACTATTGCGAAATGCTTTCACGATAGCTTTTTTCAAGGACGTATGCCTGATCATTACGCTTTTAGTACGGATTGTTTCTTTAAAATTTTCTTTCAGGGTCTTTAGCGTAAGTATTACTCTTCTAGAACGGATATTTTCTCGAATCCCCCCTCCAAGGGTTAAAAGGGCAGCCTTTACTCCTCTAGTATGGATAACTTTTTTGAGAGACTCTTTCATGGAAGAATACTCACGCCCATGGAAGACTTTTTGTTCAAAATAACCCTTTTGTTTTAAAAATGAACTGTTGATGCATTGAAGACGACTTAAACCTGGAAATCTTCAATGAAATCAGTGTAAAATATAATGTTTTGGTACCTCAACCTATAAAAAATGTTATTGGTATTAGTCGCTGATGTAGTCAACGATTTTTTCAAATTCACTACAATTTTTATTATACATCAGCCTCCGATGAACTTATTTATTCATATTATCCTATTTATAATGGAGGAGATCAATTGACACAAACAAATTCAAGTAGGCCAGTAAGAATTGAAAAAATTATGATCAGTCCAAAGAGAATGATCTATATAAAACTATGGGGACCTTCATCTCATTCTAAATGGGGAATGACACGATCAACGATCGAAATACAGGAAGCCAGAACTGACGACAATCAAATTACCTATGGGAAACCCATCCGACTTCCTTGCGATGGATCGTCAGCTCTCATTGCAGATTTAACATCTCACTTTATTATCGATGGAAGACGACTAAATTTCGAGTTTATAAACCAGCAAAAAGAATTACCTCGTGGATTCACTGAAGTACCAGGATCAGAAGAGAATTCTCACTCCTCAAGCATGTCTTTAGAATCATTACTTCTAACCGAGTTTAAAAACCAAAAATTATCCAAAACGAGAATTTTGTCCATGCTAGCTGACAAAGGATTCGAAATTGACAAAGAGGTATTAGTGCAGTCTCTCGAAGAATTAGCAGATCAGGAGAAAATAACAAAGGAATCTGCTGTTCATGCTTCCTCTGGTACAAATTATTTTCTTTGGGGATTTCCGTAAATCGTTTGGAGAGAATATTAATGCAGCGCTCAGGTTTTGCAGAAATGCCGCTGCATTCTGGTAAAACACCACTATTATGAGGGTATCCTAGATCTATATAAGTATGAAGTCCTCATTAGTACTTGAACTCGCCCATAGTTTGGCAAATGAGGTCAGCTAGAGATGGACGAACAAATAAAGAATGAACTGCGCAGTATCTTAGAAGAGGTGTTCCAAAAGAACTCACAGATTAAAATGATCTCTCTGATTACTCCTGAAGGGCTCCCAATTCTGACTTTCAACCGTGAATCTGAAAATGGACTTTCTGAAATCACAGATTCAGGCATCCTGAATAGATATGCAGCTCTTGCAGGGGCGAGTACAACCTTAGGAGAGCGTACACTTTCAACTCTCTCACAGGAAAAAGTTCGTCTTATTCATGTTCAAGGCAAAACTAAGGACATCGCCATAGCTGTTTCACCCCACTTAATATCCTTAGTGGTGACTGAACCCTCTGGAAGTCCAAACCTCATTGCTGAAAAGTTGAATACTGAGCTTAAAGCAAAATTATGATTAAGGGATTTGATTTCCTAATGGATCCTCTTCAATGGTATAATATAACAAAAGAAGCTCTCATTCTCGCTGAATCTGAACTTGATACCTCCCAATTCGAACTGATGCTTCTAATTCAACTAGATGCAGAAAACCAAACAATTTTGACCTCAAAAAGCCAACCAGATGCAGAAACCGCTGCATTATTTGGGCAAGCGTGGAATAGCCTAACTAATATTTTAACTAATGAACTTCATTTAGAAGCTAGGAATTCTCTTACTATTAAGAGCCATAATAAAATCCTCACGATTTACTCCCTAGGTTTTGATGTACTTCTTGTAATTTTGTCTGAGGCTGCTGTTGACTCTATGGATGTCCTTAAAATTATTCTAAGATTTGTCTTTCAGATTGGTTACAAGAAAAAATACGAAATAGTTGGATTGGTTTCCTCAGAAGGTTATCCAGTCTGGTTGAATTCTGTGGAAGAAATGGATGATTTTCTCTTTGCTATCTCAATTACTTCTCTTCTTTCTCTGGTGGAACGGATAGATTATGAGGTATCTGCAGGTGGAATAGGCGCTTGTATTCTCCAAGGAACTGAAAATTTACTTTTAAACGTTGCTTTTAACCCATCTCAGGATTTAGCTCTGGCTGTGACACAACAAGGCACAGATCTAGATGCAGTGACTCTTGATCCAGAATTAAAAACACTCTACCAAAAAATTGTAGATCCTGTAGTATTTAGTGCAATTGTCCCAGAAATTATTGATGAAGATCGGGAACGAATGTTGGAAGAAATTCGTCAGGCATTTGAAGGTGAAACAACTGAAGAAGAGATCCAAACCCTAAATGTATTCGATACAGAGATGCTCAAATCTCTTGAAAATGAAATAAAAACAGTTTCCAAAAAATATGGGGCAAATGAAATATCAATTGGATATTTACGCAAACGAATGAGATTACCTGCTGAAGTCCTTTCCATGGCATTACAATATTTAATCGGTGAGGGATCAATAGTAGGACGGATAGGAACAGCTAGACAATCAGGGCGTGAGATTCTTGTTCTTGATTTCAGCGCTGATATTAGTGGAGAAGATAAACAAAATGTGAAAATAGTTCAGGACCAAATTAATGAGTTATTTGAACCTCTGAATCCATATTTGTCCCAGCTACCCGAGATTAAACCACTGGAACCAGATGTTCAAGAAGCTATCTCTGAAGCTCTTGGAGAATTCCAAATTATGTTAACTTTGGCGGACACGGATCCTCTATACTTGTTAGCTAATGATCTAAGAATTTTAGGAGTACAATTGGCAAGTTCTGTAAAAACTTTGACCTTATTGAAACAACAGTTATCAGAAACAGATCAAGATGACGTTCTTCGGAATGAGCTGGAACGAAGACACACAAATTTAGATGAAAAAATCTTAGAGCAACGATTAACGATCAACGGGAAAGTGAACAAGTTTTATGAAGATTTATTCAATTTTTATAGATTACTCTTTCGGTTACTTCCCCCTCCAATTAAGTTTACAAGGTCTAGGAGTAAGAGAAAGGCCACTGTTACTTTCAAATGCCCAGCTCATGATTGTAGTACTACAGTTCGCATTCGAGATGGCCCTTCCTCTTGGGTTAAGCTAAGTGTTTTTGCAGTACATCTTGGCATCCAGAAGGATTTTCCTGAAAAAGTTCCCTCTCGTGTTAATAAGATAAAAAAATCACTTGAAAATAAGATTAATAAACTCACTATATTAGCACAGAAGACAGATACAAGAATAACACTGGTAATAGAAGATTATCTCTTCATTGAGAACCTAGACGAACTATTAATAACAAATACTCAAAGAGATAACGCAATCAATATACTTAGAAGAAGTCGTGTTCCACAAAGTACTGATAAAGTCGATTTCTATTCACTTTTTGAGCAGTGTAGTTCATGTAACCGATGGTACTGTAAAACTCATATGTCTACAGCCACTAAATGTATATATTGTTAATCTGAATAGAAGTTTAATGACATGGAACTTGTTGCAGGCGTTGACATTGGTTCGTTAACAGCAAAAATTGTTGTACTGGGAGGGACATATAATGATCGCGATAGTATTAAACAAAAGTATTCATTCATTAGACGTGTGGGCTATAATCCCATAAAAATAGCAAAAGATCTAATAAATGAGGCAGAAAACGCTATTGGAAATAAATCCCTTGCATATATAGTTTCTACTGGTTATGGAAGAAAACTAGTAGAGATAGCTAATGAAAGAATAACTGAGATCACATGTCATGCCACAGGAGCTTTCTTTGTCAATCCTGATATCCGAACCATTATTGATATTGGTGGACAGGACTCAAAAGTTATCCAAATAAATGAAATTGGACAAATTCAAGATTTTGAGATGAACGATAAGTGCAGTGCTGGTACTGGGCGTTTTTTGGAAGTTATGGCTAATACCCTTGAAGTAGAGTTGGCAGAATTTGGTAATAAAGCCCTCATATCGAAAAATCCTGCTACAATTTCAAGTACTTGCACTGTATTTGCAGAATCGGAAGTTATTTCTCGGTTAAATCAAGGGGCCAACAGATTAGACATTATTGCTGGAATCCATACAACAATTACAAACAAAATTGCTGCACTAACGGCTCGTGTTGGAGTCAAATCCTTGGTAGCATTAACAGGTGGGGTTGCTTTGAATCCTGGTGTGAAAAAAATGCTTGAGCACCAGCTTAATGTGTTAATAGAGGTTCCTTCAAATCCTCAAATGATCGGAGCATTAGGTGCTGCTCTTTTAGCTTCCAAACATCTCCATGATAGTTCCAATTGAGAATAAGAGAAACTAATAATGTCAAGTATTTTCAAAGATCTAACTCTTTTAGAAGTTAAAGAAACACTAGGGCAGATACGACCTTATGTTATTCAAACACCGATAATCCGATCTTATTATCTAGAAAAATTAATCGGAAAAGAGATTTATCTCAAACTTGAGTACTTACAACCAACAAGATCGTTCAAAGTCCGTGGTGCGTGTTCTAAAGCTCTTTCCTTAGATAAAAAAGATCTATCAAATGGATTGGTAACAGCTTCAGGTGGTAATCATGGTTTAGGAGTCTGCTATGCTGGTAACGAGCTGGAAGTGCCAGTCATAGTTTTTCTCCCAGTAAATACTGCAAAAGAAAAAGTAACCAAAATAAAACTATGGGGAGGAAAAGCGATCTTACATGGTGAGGCGTGGGACGAGGCTAATCTTAAAGCACAAGAATATGCACACGAGAAAGGGTTAACTTATGTTCATCCCTTCGATGATCTTGCAGTAGTTAAAGGACAAGGAACTATTGCACTAGAACTCCTTGAACAAAATCCTTATCTAGATGCTATTATTGCATCAGTTGGAGGAGGTGGTTTAATTAGTGGACTAGGAGTTGTGGCTAGACAGATGAAGCCTGAAATAAAAATTTGGGGAGTAGAAACTGTAGGTTGTGACGCTGTAACACAAAGCTTTCGAAAGGGATACCCGGTAAGACTTCCTGCAATAACAAGCATTGCTGATACTCTTGGGGCAAAACAAACAACTGAAAGCACATTAGCAAGAATTAAGGCCGTAGTAAATGATATGCAAACAGTTACAGATGAAGAAGCCCTAGAAGCCTTACAGTTAATGCTAGAAAACGAAAAAATTTTGGTAGAACCTGCTACTTCTTGTTCTATCGCAGCGCTAGTGCAAGATAAATTTGATTTGTCAGGGATCAAAAAAATCTGTATTATTCTGTGTGGATCAAACGTTTCACTTAGACAATTGAGAGAGTGGAAAGTACTTTGAGCTTCGATTATTAACAGTTCAAAAATCAAATTCGTGAGAAATAGCAGATGAAGCAAGTCAAGCCATCAAAGTAGTTATCGAAACTCCCCGAATTACTTATGGTACAAACGGAGGAACTATTCGCGTTGTCAATACTAATTTTAGCACAGAAATTAACGAGGCAGTGCACGTACCAACAATTATGGATCTCGGAGAGATCGTCGTTTTAAGGAATAACTACAATCGTTGATGCTGAAGAAGCATTGTAATTGACTAGCAAGAGTAAATTTTAAATTGTAAAGGGCTACCGTTATTATATAGATTATACAATATTGATTTTGATCATAAAGAAGGAACTGTCTCACAATATTAAATCAGCCACAACAGCTCTAGACAATGCAATTAGTATTATAATATCATTAATAACTCTCTAAACGGTGAAAATGAGGTTTTCAACCAATAACTTTTGCATGATGATCACCAAAATCTGGATTAATAATGTAAAAAGATATTTCAGTAGGTCAAGAAATGACAAATAAGAAAATCGCCTTTTTTCTCGTTTATATCGTCATCAGTCCTTATTGCACAGATATTGCTATTATTGAAGGTGTTCCAGAGTGGCAAGTTCATGTCGGTGATTCAAAGAGTTATATTTTTACAGAAGTCCTTTCACATCAATTAAATCATCACCAGGTAATAATTTGGGAGTATGATGAAAATGAGCAAGTTGAAATCATTTTGAAAAAAGGCACAATTCTTTCTTATACGATAACTCAAGTAAACACTTCTAGCGATACTATTTATGGGTATAGAACATATAATAATAACGTATCACTAAGAGAAGAAACTTTTTCAGAAATAGTTAGGAAAACAGTTCATGATAGGTCTTATTGGGAAGAATATTGTGAAAACGAGGATCTATACTCAATTAGAGATAATCTTTTGATTCGAGAAGAAGAGATGGAAATTTTTTCAGCTTTTCTTCCAAAAGAAGTATCCATTCCATATCCTTTCCAAAGGAATGGATATCCATATTTCCTGAAGATGGTTTCGATATGGGATATTGAAACTGGATGGATAGTTTTTTCGAGTTATACTGCTTATAGATATGTTACTTTTTATAATATTACCTTAGAACTTTTGGAGGAAGAGAAGTATTCGACCTTTGACTTACCACAAAACTTCATCTTCGGATCATTATTGCTTGTGTGCATACCTCTTATTTATTTCATTTCTAAATCCTATCACCAAAAACTAATGAAAGAGAAATAGCAATACTAAAGATCGAAGGAAGAAAGAGAAATGGATGCGTTAGAACTTTTGAAAGGACGGAGAAGCATTAGAAAATATAAACAGACACCCATAGAACCTGAAAAGCTTGAAAAGTGTCTTCAAGCAGCACAGTGGGCGCCATCAGCTTCAAATAAACAACCCTGGGAATTTTTAATTGTAACTGATCAAAAAATACGGAAAAAACTTGCTGATTTCCACCCTTATGGAAAGTTTGTTGCCGCCTCTCCAGTGGTTTTTATTCCCTTAACTAATCCACAAGTCCACGCAAAATATCATCAATCAGACACGGCATTAGCAACCCTACAGTTCATGATTGAGGCCCATTCGCTAAATTTGGGCACTTGTTGGGCTGGGGTCATTGGAACGGACTTTGAACCTAAAATAAAAGAACTTCTAAAGATCCCTGAACACCTCCGAGTACTCGCACTGGTTGCTGTTGGCTATGCAGATGAAACCCGTTCCTCTAAACGTAAACCACTTACAAGTCTAGTTCATAAAGAATCATATAGTTTAAAATAGGGATGAAAAAACGTATAAAATGAGCCCCTAATGTTCGAAAGGCATATGTCTGATTTGTGATGACTGAATTCGTTCCGAACGATGGGGTTCACCTAATTTTTTCTATTAAGTCTTAAAGAAGATCAATTTCCCGTAAAATTCAGTGATAAGGGTATGAACTGGAATCTACGACTTGCATATTTGAATACTTTCTTCTTTGGTATTTCAATGGGTATTTTTCAAACAGCCTTCGCAATTTTTATCACACAAGGATTGTTTCTGTCAAATGCAGTTCTTGGTGGCCTATTTACTGTGAGTGGAGTAGCATCCACCATCTTTATTCTCCCAAGTGGCTATTTAGCAGATAAATATCGAAGAGATCGTGTAATAAGAATTTCAGTGATTTTTGGAGTTGTAGCATCTCTATTAATGATAATATCAACAATGTATGTGAATTTTCCACAAACAGCAATGAATTTCTTAATGATCAGTCAAATATTTGGAGGGATCGCATGGGGATTCAATGGCCCTGCAATGATGGCATTGATTGCAGATAGTATCAAAATAGGAGATCGTTCTAAATATTTCGCCAGCCTCAGATTTTATGAAGAGGTGGCATTAACATTTGGTCCCTTCATTGCTATAATTATGACGATTATCTTCGGAGATACATGGGATATCGTCCTTCTTCAGATAATAATTACATTTGCAGCTACCTGTGAGATTATTAGTTTTATTTTAGCGAGCCTTATGTCAGACAAAAGAGGAATCAGCCTAGGTTCTATAGAGAATCCGCAAGATACCGCT
>CP070665.1:167574-176144 GCA_020351745.1 Candidatus Heimdallarchaeota archaeon
AATAAATGAGTATAAATGTAATAGAAACCCCTTATTCCCCTTCCGTCTTGACTAGAATCGTCTTTTTAGGACAAATATTTCTTGCTAAGGTTCTATACGATAAGAAGACCTATATTTTGATCTTCGTGAGTATTCTTCCTCTTTTGCCCTATATTAATAGTACAACCGCTAGTACGAGTGACTATGTGAATATAATCGCTATAGGTCAAGAAACAAACATTTTTAACTTTCTAATTTTGCCTCTTATCTGTCTAATTTTAGGAATATCCGCTATTTCGGATGAAAAGGAGAATAAGACAATCAGTCAGTTATTATCAAGACCTATTAAAAGAGAAGAGATAGTATTAGTTAAATGGATCTCGGTTCTTGTAATTGGAGTTATAATCGCTTGTTCGGATGTCCTAATCATCTATCTCGGGTTGTGTGTCATTGTTAACGATTTTACATTCTTATTTGAGCAATTGGATGTTCTTTTCGGAGCATGGTTATTCGTAAGCCTGTGGGTTGCTGTTTATAGCACGATATTTCTGCTCTTGGGAGTACTCATTGATAAAAACGCGCTAGGATGGGGATTGGCGATTGCTTATTTCGAGGTTTTCTTTGCGCAATTTATCTTCGGGCCATTCGCAGGCGGTGTAAATAGTCCCTATTCTGTTGCAAACCATATCTATCATGTTACAGCAGAATATTTCTTAGTGGATCATTTTACCTTTAGTATTCCTGATTTTGATCCATTAAATTCGCTTATAATCTGTATTGCTTTAGTAGTTGGATTCTTGCTCCTATCCATGGTTACAATGCGTCGAAAAGATTTCCCATAACAGCAGTTCGATGATCTATTCATTTTTTTACTTTTTTCCTAAATAAGATAGAGAGTTATGTATGATAAGTTGCTGTAATTCATTTCTATTTTGATTAGTTATATTTGCAATAAGGTCAACAACTTCTGACATCATTCCAGGGTGTCCCACTCGCCCTTGATACTTGACGTTCCCATCCGATTCAGTTAACAATCGGTCGAGAGGAACCCTTTTAGGAACTTTTTGATGTTTTGAATAGCTCAATGCTGGGCCACAGGAAAAGTAGCAATCAAGATCAATGAGTTTCTTTAAAATCTGGGTTGGACCAGAATACCAATGAATGCAACAGTTTTTACCTGGAAGAGTACTTGTTTCTATGTAATCAGCAATCTCCGCTTCTGCTCCTTTAACATGAAGCATAAGTCTAAGATCTCGCTTTTCTGCTTGTATAAAAAAGAAATCCAACACTTTCTTTTGAAAAGAGTATCTTTCCTTACGTTTTATAAAATGATAATCTAATCCAATCTCACCGAGAATTTTAATTTCTTTGTTTTCTGAAAGCAATTGGTTAAAATCTTGTAGTTCATCATGTTTTTTATGAGCTTTCCAAGGATGAATTCCAATAGCAGGGATAATTTCAGCGTAAATATTTGAAAGCTCAATCGAACGGAGAGATTCCGTATAATTTTGGCTTACTGAGACCACATGCATAAGTCCTTGATGACGCCACTGCATAATGTATGTATTAATGTCTTTGAAGAAATAGTTATCAGGTAAATGACTGTGGACATCGATATAGAAATCGGGTTTTGTCATTCAAAGTTACACCTTTCACAGATTGGAAATGATGTTTGATGCGCTATACAAGGAAGAATACACTGTTAAAACTCTTTGAACAAGGACCAGTAGAACGTGCAGTACGTATCCTTGCCAATCATTTAGTTACTGTATGTCCTCGTTGTAATAATATTCCTATTAATGAAGTCTTTGCAAACGCACGAGGAATTCAGTCTTCTTTTTGTTGGCGCTGTGTGCCGGACCGTATCACCGCAAAATTCTTCTTGAAAAGTGTAATCCAGCTTAGGGACAAAAAATTACAACAATTTGCATCAAATACTTTGTATACACGTTCAGTAATTGCATGGCTTCGTGGAATCGGCAAATTTGGTGTGAGCAGACCACAACCGACTCTACCTCCAATTGCAATTGTTTGGAATTTTACTCACCGTTGTAATCTGAAGTGTTTGCATTGTTATCAAGATTCTTACTCTTCATTAGATGCACATAGTTATCCAACAGAGTTATCTACAATTGAAGCGCTTAAAGTAGTTGACATCGTCACAAAATCGGGTTGTGGTTCACTAAGTTTCTCTGGTGGGGAACCTCTCATTCGTGATGATTTTTATGACATTGCAAAACATACTTCAGAACGAGGTCTCTTATGTACACTTTCAACCAACGGTACAATGATTGACCATACTATAGCAAAAAAATTAATATCCTCTGGAGTAAGTGGGATATCAATCAGTCTTGATAGTCTTGACTCAAAGTTTCATGATGAACTCCGTGGGGCCGTTGGAGCTCATGCAAAGGCTTTAAGGGGTATTGAGGTGTGTGCTGAGAATGGTCAATTCAAAGAGTTAATCATTGCTGTTACTTTGACCAATAAAAATTTGAAAGACATCCCAGGATTTATTGAATTGGCTTCTGAAATAGGAGCAACCCGGCTTTATATATCTAGGATTCTGCCTGTGGGAAGGGGTAAAGCTTTACGTCATCTCAGAGTTACACCACTAGGGCAAAGGCAAGTCCTAAAAGAACTTGCAACTGAATTCATTAATTATGCTAAAACTGGGGAAGGAGTGGCTGTAATGACACGTGGTATGACCTATTTTGCCCCAAGATGTGCTATCCTCTCAAATTATGAAATATTTCCAATAAGTGAAATCGTAGTAGGTTTCGAAAAACGTCATGAAGAAATTCTAGGAAGCTCTGCGAAAAAACTCTTTAGACAGTTTGCTGAATATGCTGGAGGTTGTGCAACAGGACTTACCTATTGCGGGTTGAGTCCTGAAGGAAATATCTTACCATGTGCTCCCGCTACTGATGTTCATTTGGGTAATATTCTACAAGATGGACTTGAAAAGATTTGGATCAACAATCCTGTTTTACGTAAGATTCGAGATCGTTCTCAGGTTACAGGGAAATGTGGTAGATGTACACATAATCTTATCTGTGGTGGTTGTCGAGTAACAGCTTATGGTGAGACTGGTGATTGGCTTGCATCTGATCCGTCATGCCCATATTGAATTAAATCACTATAAGAACTAGAGATCAAATCTTTCTCTGATACTCCGAATAAGTCAAGATAAAAGTGGCATTGTTCCTGTAGTTTTTCTATTCCAATCGTCCCCTCATTATCGATAGCTTCAACTTCAATGAAAGTACCTAAATTTTGTATCGAATCAACATGAAACTTAACATTTTCTATGAAGTAAATCTCTCTTTGCTTCGCTACCACTACAAGAATGCCTAATGAATCCGCTAGAATTTCTTTTAAAGAAGAAGATGAATTAGAATTAAGAGGAAAAAGACTTATTTTTGATTGTTTTGGCTTTTTCGTGTCTTTTCTCTCGTAATAGATTAAAGCGTTCTCGATTGTGCCTTCCCTTATTTTCAATCTTCCCGAATTCACTTTAAAGTAAGTATCCACTTGATAATCTGTGCCTTTGTAATCAGCATTTCTGGAGATAAGGATTTTTTTGATTTTAGCGGTTTTGGAACACCGTGCCTTAAATTCTATATTTATGTGAACCATTGGAATTCTTTCTCAGGTGTGACTGAGATTAATATAAAGGACTCTTAGGGGATAAATCCTAAATTTCAATTAGGTTTCTTAACTAGATATCTTTTTTTAGATTTAATGAAAACGAGTTACAAGGAGAATAACACCTTCAGATTATCCTATTCATCTCCAAGGTGGGACTAGCCTTAGTAATGCTTATGGTTTATCTTAGGACGACTTCTTTACGTAGAACATTTGCTAGATACCTTAATCTGTATCCTGACCTCTTTGCAGGCAAGTTAGTTGAAGGACTATTTCTTATGAAAAATACTGGAAGAAGTATGGCCTTAATATTGCCTGAAATGCAAAAACATAAGGGGAACATTGAAGTATCAATTCTTGAACCGCTACGAATTGAAGATTTATTAGATGATTCAGAGCTAGGAAGGATGGCCTCTTGGCTGAAGGACAAAAACCGAGTTCGAAAAATATTGCAAAACGAAAAAGAGGAGCAGCTTCCAAAGGAAATAGCAAAACTTTTACAGCAAGTAACAAGGAAACGTTTCTCTGTTCAGTGGAGACTCACCTGATTTTGAAGAGAAGGATTCAGAGTGTCGGAGGATAGACTCTTGGTTAACGAAAAGACAAGTGACAGGGAAATCTTTCTTCGTTCAGCTGAAACTGAGTTGATTGACTATCTTAAGCAGCTTAGCTCTTTACCAGCGCAATCTTCAAAAAAAGAAGACCCAATATCAATTATTTTGCAAAAATATGTAAAAAAATGGCGAGGGGTTAAGAAATGACCTTACATATAATCTTAGAAAACATTGGAGGGATTGATAAAGTCGGGTTGGACTTCAAAAAAGGGAAAAACCTAATCAAAGCACCAAATGCAACTGGGAAGAGTTCACTTGTCCGAGGAATAGAACTGCTGAACTTGCCACAGGAGAGAATTGAAAATAAGCGCTATTATCTCAATTTTTTTGCCACAAAAGGACGAGTTCAATTAAAACAAGAGGGTAAAAAGGTTTGTGAGAGAATCTTTAAGGCAAAAACTGCGAGTAAGGTGAGTGTTGAGGGGCCTCCTTTCCACCCAGAAGGTCAAAAAGTAAATTTATTCACTTTAGCCACCCCAGATAATGAACTTATAGCTGCCATCACCGCTGGAAAGAAGTTAGAGAACCTTTTAACTCAATATTCTGATGTGAGGTATTATTCTTTCTTAATTTCTTACCTTAAAAGTCGCTTAGCAAATTTGAAGAAAGATCTCCGCATTTATCTAATGTATGAATCTGATATTGATAATATGCAGCAAGAACATTCTCAACTAGAGGATGCACTAGAAACCACAAAAATTGAACGTGAGACCCTTCCTGAAATTAATATGGAAGAGATTCAATCATACTCAGAATTAGAAAGTCGATACCATAAATTGTCTAAAGAAGTTTTAACACTTCAAAATAAAATTGAAACTGCCTCTGATATTATTAAACTGAATATGGCTCGAAATCGAGATACAAAAGCTACAATCAAATCTATGGAGGAGGAAATCAAGAATTTCATGATTGAACACCCAAGCGTTGATCAGGAAATAGCTCGGATAGCTGATGAAATCAAGGATTACCGTAGATATTTAGATGAAGTAAAAAATGAAAAAAATGAAACTGAAAAATCAATCAAAGAAGTACGTAACTGGATCTCCCTTTCACAAAGGATGCCAGACTTACGTAAGTGTATAGTTTGTGGACGGCCTTATACTGAAAAGCATGCTAAGACACGAGAAGATAAACTATTAGTGGAGGATTCTCATCTCAGTAAACGTGTTCGTGAATTAGAATTCCAGATTGATGATGCAGAACGTCGAAAAGAAGACTTAGAAGTATTAATTCATAAGATCAAAAATGACAATCAAATAAGGATTAGTAAAGCGAAACAAGAGATTAGACGACTACAAAAGGAAATTACGGAGAAGAAAAAAGAAATTGAGTCGTCTGAGAAGAAATATGTTCAAAAAGAGTCTGAATTGAAAATTCTAGAGAAATCCATTGATCAAGGAAGAGCTGACTCAATTAAATTAATCAATGAGCTTGATGCTAAAATCCAGAGAATTTTAGGTAAGATCGAGCAACTTGATAAACAGATAGAGGAAAAATCAAAGCGAATCGATCAGATTGATCAAGTACAATCAGAATTTAATTTTTATGGAGCCATACAAGCCTATCTAGAAGAGAGGGAAAAGATTGTTAAGCTGGGAGTAATAGAGAATTTTAATCATCAAATTAAGAAAGTATATCAGTTGATGGCATATCGGGATTTCGAGGATATCCGAATTAATCCTAATTTTAAGCTAATTGTCAAACGTAAACGTAAAGGGAAGTTGATTGATCAACCGATTGAAAGCTTAAGCGATAGCGAGCGTATCACTATTGCATTGATTGTCATGTTAGCAGGTCGTGAGGAATATCTTAGTAATTATCCACTTTTCGTGTTAGATAAAGTGACTTTAGATTACGATCCCTCACGTCTTCTAATGATATTGGATTACCTTAGTTTACGGGAGGTTCCATACATCTTGGTAACTTTGGCTCAAAGTATCGAAGATAGCAGCGGTCACCTTGAGGTTGAACATCTCGGAGTTGAAGCCTGACTTCAATCCCTCGTAGCAATTGCCTCAATTTCAATGCGCGCGCCTAAGGGAAGTGCAGTTACTTGGATTGTAGCTCGAGCTGGTGGTTCAGATGGAAAAAATTTGGCATATTCTTCGTTTACTGCAGCAAAATCATCAATATCTACTAAAAAGATAGTGGTTTTTACAATGTCACTTAGAAATGCATCTACTTCGTTGAGGATATTTTCGATTTTTTGAATTACTTGCCTAGTTTGGGTCTTAATATCAGCATCTAAGTCAGTAGCAATCTGGCCAGAAACATAAATTTGTCTTGTTCTTGATGTTTCAATCGCAGGACTATACGGCCCTACTACTTTACCCGTTTTTATTGCTCTTCTCATAAGATTTCACTTCTCAATCATTAATAATGAAAATTGCTTTATTTAATTTCGTGTGGTAGCTTCAATAGCTTCAATTTTGTATACGGATCTTCTTCCCGAGTGACTTGGGGATCCATAACTGATATTTGGATTTCGCAGGTAACAGATACAATACACCCTGACATTACATGTCCACCAACACAGGAACCATCTACTCTCCCGAAAATTCCATGCAGGTGAACTATTTGATTCTGAGCAATATTTCCTAGTAAGGATACGATCTCTAAATTCTCAGTAAAAGTATTTTCAAGATATCTTTTACCATCAAAGAACCCAATATTTGCTGTTGAAACGGCACCGATTCCCTGAATTTGACCAGAACCAATATCAGGGTTATGTTTACAGAAATTTTGGAGGGATATAAGAATATCTTCTCCCCGAAAGAGACGAAGAAGGTAATTCCTTTTACTAGTTTGAGGAAGATATTTCAAGGTAGGATGGTCTCCTTAACATACCAATAGAGGTTGCGAATAAATAAAGTTTGAGCTAATTTCAAAGATTTCCTCTTCAAAGAAATATCAAAGAAAAGGTTTTTTAAGATGATTAGCTGATGTAATTTGGAATTACTTTTAAATTCTTGAATTAGAGCCTATTAAGTGATCAAAAACGACTAACAACGTTTGGTCTTTTAGGTTGAAGAAGTGAAATTATGAGGTTTTAGCCCTTGAAAATGCACTGTGATAGTAATTGCCGGCCTTGCGTTTTAGAAGGGGGCCCTAGTCGTGATCTTTCCGATCTTCCTGCCTCTGCTCCCTTCTTCCATGCCCATTTTTGTCCAACTTGTCGATCTGCATTTTTTTGCGAGATAGGTGTTGTGCAACAGTTTTCATCAAATAAAACTAATTATTCTTGCGTGGACTGTGATGCAGCCCTAGTTACAAAATCTCTTGAAGAAATTGCTTTAGAAAAAGCTCGCTTCTTAATGGATAACCAGAAACTAAGCAGAAGTGGTAAGTTTAGACCAACTCTCGTACAAAAGAAAGCAGGAAGATCTGTTGAGTCTCTTTCCATGTTGTATGATACAAAAACAACCAGTGCTTTTCATCAGTCGTTGATAACCGAGATGACTCGAATTTCTGGGTTATCGCCTCAGGTTATTAGCAACTTCGCTCAAGATTTTGGAATAGGAGAAAATATAATTTCAAGCCTTTCTGGAGATAATGAGGAGATATTATTAACCCTCGCGAGTGTTTCTCCGAAATTCATTGAGATTCTTCATTCCATTCTAATTGGTCATGATCCTGAAGGGTTATCTATACGTTTTTCGGTATTTACAAACAATATTGGTGATATCGTTTTTATCCAACCTTCTCGATCTCTAGTAGAATCAGGTCCCTACGATTTAATAGCTTATGATGGACAGGGTATGCGAATTTGGGTATTCTGTGTCAAAGGAACAGTTGATTCAAAAGATATCGAAAAAATTGTTGGACCATTATTGAATCAGGAGCTATCGGAATTTAGTGGAGTATCCAAAATTTGCATTGTAGCTCAAGGTTTCTCGTGGGTAGCTCTACAGATATTACGAAAATATCGAGGGATTGTAGTTAGAGGAGAAAGGGGAACACGATCGATACCATTTGAATTATGGCAAGAAAAGACCAAAAAGGATCGTCCTGAAATCATATTTGAAAATATCCGACTTTAACATTCGAGGAGTTTTCAATGAGTTCTTCCTCATCAGAGACATCATTCAGGGACTATTTCCGAATTATTCTTCTAGGGAGGCCAAAGGTCGGAAAAACTGCGATAATCCGTTGGATTCTTGATCTTTCACCTCTAGACGAATATCACCCCACCATAGGACTAAATTTCTATAATCTAGACACCATTCTTAATAATAATCAGTATTTTCTCCAGTTCTGTGACGTCTCAGGTAACGAAGTTTTTTTTAATCCACCTCCCTCCTTTTTAAAAACTATCTCTGTTGCTGTTCT
>CP070665.1:176244-184563 GCA_020351745.1 Candidatus Heimdallarchaeota archaeon
GGAGTTAGAAGTTGGTGATGTGGAAATAATCCCTGATTATAACTCCGAAATCATTATTGTGGCATTAGTAAAGCGGGAAAGCAGTAAAATGACATTAACGTCCAAGGAATAAAGAGGAATGTGAACATATGTCTGATGATGAGTATGTAATTCCCTCAGTGTTGCAGAACACCATTAAAAGATTAGCAGCACGACGGGGGGTAAAAGGTATCTTGGTTTGTGATGAAGATGGACTCCCACTTCAAAGTAATCTTCCGCAGTCTGATGCCGAAAGAGTATCTGCTCATGTGGCTTCATTAGTAAAAAAGGTCCGTAGTGTTTCCGATGCTCTCGACCATGGACGACTTCAAAGTGTATATGTAGAGATGCCCAAATCGGAATTAATCATCACTCCTGACGAAGCAGCTGGATTCACCATTGTTGTTTTAAAAGACAGGTCAAGCTAATCCTATTCTTGACTAGTTTCATTCATTATAACCTGCCTAACACGCTCACTACCAATATCATCCTAATTACTTTTGGAATCACTGTTGATAGCACGAAAATATTTTTTCACAAGAAATAGAGAACATTCGAGATCTATTTCGTAGACTAATTCAATAAGTATCCCCAAGGGATACTTAATGTGATGTTACAGTGGAAAACAGCCATTACAAACAATAAATTTTTAATTCCTGTTTCATTCACGTATAATGGAATTTTCTCCTGTATTAATGTCATTGAGTTGATTTTCATGAGTAAGAATGGTCCTGAAACAACTCCCAAATTTTGTGGAAATTGTGGTCAGAAGTTACTAGGGGGAGCTACTTTTTGTGCATACTGTGGTACTCCAGTTCCAACCATTGAATCAACTGGAGTGGTTAGTGCAAAACCTTCCTCTCCATATGCACCAATCCCCCCGACTGTTTCTAGCAGAGGTGCTCCTACTTATCCACCTTCATACAGACCTGAAAGAATAGTGAGGGAACCAGCTCTTCCATTTGCTCAACATTTTCAAGGAGTGTTGTTGTCTCCTCAGTTGGAGATGCCTCGGATTGTTAAAAGAGCAAACTTAAGCCAACCATTTCTTATAGTTTTAATAGCTGGAATAATTTCAGGTATTGCTTTGTTTATTCTTACCTCAAAGACAACTATTGAATTTTCATCTGGACTCTTTGAGAGTTTAGGAATGTCAGGGGCAGATATTGACATGGAAGAATACATGCAATTTTTTATGATGATGACAGCATTTTTTACACCATTTGGTTTTCTCATTAGTTGGATTATCGGAAGTATAGTCCTATGGATATTACAAGCAATATTTTCTTCCCAAGTTCCATCACATGAAAGAAACTTTAAGACAATGGCAACAATTGTGGGGTGGAGTTTTCTTCCTAGAATTTTCAATGAATTGGTTCGACTTGCTGCTTTTATATTTCTTATAGAACCTTCAATAGTCACAATTGATGACATTTGGGATTTGTCAGCTATAAGTGCTCCTCTAGGAATAATAGGGGACATACTATCCTTTGTAGATATTATTTTCCTTATTTGGGGTGTTGTGCTAGTTTATTTTGCTGTGAAATCAATTGATCCTGAAGGATCACATGCAGTTATCATTGGAATAATATATGCCGTAATTCTCTTCTTTGTTTTTTAAAATACCTTTACTAAAGGCACTGACTCTAGAGAGCCTCCCAAAGTTCGGTGAAATAGATGTATTAGCTCAAAAACTCATTTATGTGTTATTCTTTCCACTTGTCAAGGAGTTAATCATTTAATTTGCCGGGATTGGTAGTGAATCGACATCTTAAGCCATATCATATCATCTATTTGGCTATGTGCTTTTATTTCGAAAAAAGGTGACTTTGAAAAAGTAGGAATTGGCTGTGAAAGGTTGAAGAGAGGAATACCTAAACCACAAATAACTGGTGCTATAGCCAAATAAATTTCATCAACTAGCTTATTGGACAACAAGGCTCCATTCAATAAACTTCCACCTTCTACCATCAATTTTTTCACGTTAAATTCTGTTTTTACTATATACAAGAGTTGATGTAAATCTGTTAAAGGGCCATTTCCACACTTAATGACCTTACAGCCTCTTTTTTCGAGTTTCTTTGTTTGACTGAGAGAACATTGCGATGTTGTGGCAATTAGGGTCTGAACGTCTGGTCGGTGGGTAATCACTCTTGATTTCAAAGGAATACTCCCATTTGAGCTAACAACCACCCGAATAGGATGCTTTTCAATTCTTGCACCTACTAATCTTTCGTTAATAGTCAGTTTTGAATCATCTGTTCTAATAGTTCCGCTTCCAACCATTATTGCGTCAGATTCCGCGCGTAATCGATGAACTCGAGCCCAGTCTTTTGAATTTGATAAAAGACTATCACCATCAACAGTTGCGATATAACCATCAAGACTGGTTGCTGCAGATAGAAATACATAAGGACGAATTTTAGGAGATTTAACTAAGTTCATTAGAAATTACTTCTCCATGGAATAGATTAAGTGAAATATCTTCTGGAAGATGACAACGAAAGAGTAATGTCATAATAGGATCTTTTCCAAATGAGGTTCTATTGGTTTGAAGATCAATCACTAACAAATCAGCCCAATATTTTTCTTTAATGCACCCTGTTAGAATTTTTAATGCTTTTGAGGGATTTATTGTTATGAATTTTAAGGCTTGAATAGGATTAATTGGTATTCCTTGCTCTTTCAATCGCAATACAACCCAACGTAATTCTTCTAAAATATTTGGGGCTACAGTCATAACATTGTCAGTTCCTAGTCCAATTAAATGCCTTTTATTTAGAAAATAACTGATTGGCGGAAATCCTAATCCAAAATAGGCGTTGGATCGTGGACAAAAAACGATAAATTTTGAAGTAGGAATTTCAACAAGATCATTATCGTCATACTTTGTTAAATGGATCAAGATATTAGGATCTAGGTACTGCAAGGCTACTTGAAGATCAGTAAGTCCGAATCGATCTAGGGAGTCTCGAATTACGTGAGGGTCCTCTCCAACATGTGTTGCTACAAAGACATCTGGAGAAGAAACTTGTTGTTGAATCATTTCCAACTCTTCTCGAGAAAAAAATAGAGGTGATCCTAACCCTAAACCATCACATTGTGAAAGAATATCAATTAAATCAGTTCTAGGATCATGACGTCCTAGTATATGAAGATCAATAGGAAGACCAATCGCAGCTTCTCTGAGTTCATTAATTCCCGTTAAACCATTTTCTCTAAAGTCATAACAGGCCGCGGTACCACTCTCAATCATTTCTATAATTGCAGATCTCATGGCAGCAAGTCGCTGGGTTCTATCAAGCTTATTGACATTGTATTTCCAACCTTTAATTCCTACAGCTTCATTTAAAGACAGTTCAAAAGCTTGATCCTTTAGAACGGAATCACCAAGGTGTGTATGAGAGTTGATAAACTTGGGTGAAAGTAAGTGATGAGGAAATGATAACTCTACATCATTTTCATGTGTTGAATTGAAATTAATGTTGGAAATTCTACCTTGGTTATTGATATCAATGAGAACATCCTGCTTTACTGTGAGATTATCTCCAATTAAAGCAAATTTGCTAAATATCTGCTGAATTACCATATTGAGGACACAGTTCCAAATCATATAGAAATATCTTGATAATGGCTTAATCCATATTTTCATTAAATAGCAAAAATTTCTTATGCAATATCATCAATATAATGACATATCTTTTTGCCTCCAAGAATACTTTTAGCTTTTTATAGAAACCTGTAAATTTTTACAAGAATATCGCAATTGAGAAAAACCATGAATTCTCTATTTAGGAAAAACCTAAATAATACATAATTTATAATATGAAATTTCAGTTTCTTTTTTGCCATACATGGAAGGTATTCTTTACCAATTTTCTTTGTGAAAGAGTCTTTTTAATGTGCCTATCAAGGCCTTTTTTCAGTCTTATAGAATTTTACTACATTTAAGCTAGTGAATGAAGGTTTTTTGTTAATCCATATCATTTTAGATTTGATCATCCTAAGATTTTTCACACTCTGAGTTTACAGGTACGGTGTGAGTTATTATTCACTTAAAAAATTGATAGTTAAGGATTATGATAAAATTTTATAACAAGGCTGGAAATTCAAGAAATTGTGAGGAAATATCATTACGTCAACCTATTAAACATGGAATAAGCTTAGTAGATGAATTTAATCAAATTGAAAATCGATATGAAAAACTGTATAAAATTACAAAATTCGTCATAAATCATAACATTTTTATAGACCCTAAAGTATAAAATTTATTTGCACTCTAGTTTTACTAGTTTGCATCTCCATATAGGAATGGTTCACCGAAATCGAATCGGTGTGATATAGCTCAGCTATATCGGAAAATGAACCCACAATGGGCAGTTTTCCATCCTAATAAAAGAAAAGGAGGTAAAAAAGTGACTATCGAAATCGAAGAGAATGTAGATCTTCAACAACGAGCTGAATTAGAGCTTCTATGTCCATGGTGTCATACTCACACCATTAGTACCATCGTTAATCACGGTACACTTCGTCTGAAGTGCAATGAATGTGGTATGGATGCATTTGTAACCCGAATACCCCGAAATAAGAAATTATCTGATTATATCTCACGAAGATTGATCGCGTAAAGAAGCAGATAACCGGAAGTTTTCACAGGGAGGATCGAATTTCTCATAGGGTTAAAGACACTACTATAAGAGGTGTCTCTTTCATTCATTTCAAGCCCTTTCTGGTTGTTTTTTCAAGCCCAGGATCTCAGCATAACCATCCACATCCATGAAACCATGTCCACTTACATTGAAAAGGACGACCTTTTCCTCATTTTCTTCTTTACATTTTATTGCCTCATCTATAGCACAGGCAATACTGTACGCTGATTCAGGTGCGGGTAAGAACCCCTCTGCTTGTACAAACTCTCTAGCTCTTTCAAAAACATATTTTTCATCTTCTGGATACGCTACTGTATCAATATAACCGTGATGCCTTAATAAACTTAAGATTGGAGAACAACCATGGTATCGAAGACCATCACCCCTTATAGGTACCATTGTTACTTGGTGTCCGAGTGAGTACATCTTTAACATCGGAGTCATTTCTGCGTGATCAGCAAAATCGTATTTATATTCTCCCTGCAAATTCGGAGCAGCCTTGCTTTGTGAAGCAATGAACTTAATTTCTGTTTTCTTCTTAAGGACATCATGCATGAAGGGGATAGCAATCCCACCAAAGTTGCTACCTCCACCAAGACACGAAATTACAATATCAGGATATGTTCCTGCAAGCTCCATTTGTGTTTTGGTTTCAAGGCCTATTATAGATTGGTGTACCATAACATGATTCAGCACAGAACCAAGACAATATACTGCTTTCGGGTCTTTCTTGGCCTCTTCTAATCCCTCGGAAATGGCAATTCCCAATGAACCATTATGGTTAGGATTTTCCTTATATAATTTCTTTCCAAACTCTGTTTTTTTGCTAGGTGAAGCATACACATCTGCACCATACATTTGCATGAATTTTAATCTCTGTTCTTTCCAACGATAGACAGCTCGGACCCAAAAAATTGTACAATCCAGATCATTTAAACTCGCAGCATAGGCAAGTGCATTACCCCATTGCCCAGCTCCAGTTTCGGTTGTGAGTCGTTCGAACCCCTCTTGTTTGGCATAATAAGCTTGAGCAAGGGCGGTGTTAACCTTATGGCTACCAGTAGGACTGAAGAATTCTGACTTATAGAATAATTTAGCAGGAGTTCCTAGTTTTTCCTCAAGATTTTTCGCTCTGAATAATGGTCTTGGTCTTCCTGCAGCTAAGTACAGCTCACGGATTCCCTCAGGAATGGGTATCCATCTCTGATCTGACATTTCTTGCTTTAAACATTCATGTATGAGCATGTTGGGTAGGTCGTCGACTCTTGAATACCCTTCAGGGGGATCTTTAGGTGGTGGAAGAGGTTCTGGTAGGTCTGGAATGATATTATACCATTTATTTGGCAAATCATCAGCTTTAAGAATGAATTCTCTACTTTCTTTCATGTTCTACACCTTTAGATTCAATGAAATTGTAAAATAGATATTTTTTAATGCTTTCTGCACTTTATTTGGGAGAATTAATCAGGAATAAAGGATTTGTTTAGAATAATGAAATTTATACACTTTTCAGCAATGCTTTTCTTCGCTTAATGGGTTTTTGAAAAGCATGAGTGAATTCGCGTGCCTGCTTCTCGGATATCTTTTTGGTTTAAAAAGCCATAAGATATACGAACATGATTGGGAGTAGTCGTTCCAAATTCTGTTCCTGGAACCACTACTATCTGACAGTTCTCTAAGAGAAATTCCGAGAATTCCGTTCCATTCATTCCTAGGCCTCCGATGTCGGGGTAAATGTAAAAAGCCCCAAGTGGGTTATAATTTAGTTTAATTCCTTCTACAGAAGTAAAAGCTTTAATAGTTTCAGCACGTCTTTCAATAAGTTTCTTCATCATTACCTCCCTAATAGAAGAAGGAGAATGGAGAGCAATTTTAGCAGCAATTTGAGCTGGGCTGTTTGCACAAGCAGTATTATATTGGTGAACTAATGAAATAGGAGAAAGAAGTTCAGGGGGAGCTAGAACATAACCAACACGAAAACCAGTCATGCAATAAGTTTTAGAAAAAGATGAGATGATTATAACGTTATCATAGTCAATCTCTGCTGCACAAGTGTGTTTGTGACCATTAAAGGTAATCGCTTCATATGCTTCGTCGGATATTATGATAATTCCTTTATCTGCCGCAGTTTCGACCACAGCTCGGATTTCTTCACGACTCATAACACTTCCAGTAGGATTGCATGGGAAGTTTAGAACAAGAGCTTTAGTTTTTGAGGTTATAGCTTCATTCACTAAATCCGCTTCTAATTCGAATTTGTCATTCAAAGGAACTGGTCTCACTTTTCCCCCAGCAAGGGATATTTGGCTGGCATAGTAGCCAAAAGTCGGATCTTGGATAAGAACTTCGTCACCAGGGTCGATAAGCGCTATGAATGCATCAATTAACGCTTCTAAGCAGCCTGAAGTAATTACAATTTGGTCTGTGGTATAATCGAGATGATATTCAGTTTTGTATCTAGCAACTAATGCCTCCCGTAGTTCTAAGAGCCCAGCATTCGGAGAATAACGGTGAGAAACAGGATCGTCAAGAGCGATTTTTAACTGGCTGATGATCTCTGGCATAGTTGGAATATTAAGGTTTCCAAGTCCAAAAGAGAGAATCTTGTGGGAAGAGGATTTTGAGAGTTTGTGTTCAAGATCAAATAATTTTCTCAATCCTGATGGGCGGATTTGAGACAGACGACTAGCAGTTCGTTTGGGATTAAGATTTTTTTTTTCTATTGTCATTCTATTTGCCTAGTCCTTTCTTTTTTTGCGAAAAATAGAGTTTTATAATAGGAAAAATAGATAGTCATCAGTAGTAATATGGGAATAACTGTTTGCTAAAAGAAATGAATAGTCCTTAAGTCTTTTTTTTTATTTGGAATATCTGATTGAAAAATGTCACATTTCCCAGAAATAATTCTTGCATCCCAATCCCTGGCACGTGCTGAGGTAATGGAGCAGGTTCACCTGCCTTTCACTGCGTTTCCCAGTAGAATCGATGAAAATGACAATGAAAAGGAGTTTTCTGCAAATCCCAAAAAGTATGTGTTGCATATTTCTCAAAAAAAGGTTAATTCTGTTTCTTCTCGACTTCGGGATGAAAATAAAAATTGTACTGTTATAGGATGTGATACTGTTGTCATTGATCCATCTCACACGATCTTAGGTAAGCCTAAGGATCGAGATGATGCAAAAATTATGTTACAAACCCTATCTGGCAAGACACATACGGTTCTGACAGGTTGTACCATGCTTATTTACCCCAATAAAGTGAAATACCAGACTGTGGTTTCCACATTGGTGAGGTTCAGGAAAATTTCAGAAGAAGAGATACACCATTATCTAGAGACAGGTGAATGGCAAAATAAAGCAGGTGGTTATGCAATCCAAGGATTAGGAGCATTTTTAATTAGCGACATACAGGGAGATTACTTTAACGTGGTAGGATTGCCCATTAGTTGGATTTGGCAAAAGCTCTGGGATCATTATGGGAAAATGCTTTTTCTGCTTAAAAATGAAAAATAAAATTAGATAACACAATGGATTATGCAGCATTAATCATTTGAACATGAAATAGAGAAGTTCGCATGTCACTGAAGTTTGCAACTTTTATTACTAAACCTATTCCAATTAGCTTCTTTAACGCATTTCTAATTGTACGATCA
>CP070665.1:184663-192923 GCA_020351745.1 Candidatus Heimdallarchaeota archaeon
CTAAGTGGAAAATGAAACCTTACCACTTCAAGATTCTTTAAACTACATCATCCAATTGGTTTTTGGGGCAATAGTGGTTTTTTTATTTTTTAGTCAGTTAGAACGCTTTTTAACTATGATTTTTGTTCTAAATTTTTCTACTGCTGGACCAAATGCGACTATTCTACTAATTATATTGCTACTGACTGGTCTAGTTGAAGTAATATTACCTTGGCCTCATTCAGAAAGAACTCTATCAATAAGTCTTGTCTGTGCAGCAGTTATGGTTCTATTGAGTTTTATTCCAATCACAATTCTGGCTACATTTGCAGCTATTTTAGCAATGATGTTCATCACTCCAATGCTTGTAAATAGAATTCAACTTGGACAGGAAGAATTTACTGTAAGCGTGATATTGGCTATAACCATTCAGATAATCACGCGTTCGTGGCTTGATACAGCTTCTTATTATGCTACAATTCTCGGATCAATTTTATTCCTTCTTTGGATAGGTACAGGTGTTGTACTTTGGTTTGTTGAAGTCAAGAATGATGTTAGATTGTTAGATTCCTCTCAAACAACATTTACTGATGGATCCCCAGTTATTAGTTTCCTTCTTATTCAGTTATTACTCCTGAGTTTTCCCAATGTTGTCTCAACATGGTTTCCAAGGGATTACTTACTTCTTTCTATTATAGGTGTTATTGGTCTTTCCGTTGGTGCTTTTTTAGTTTTTGAAAAAGGCGAGCAAATCATCAAGGATAAATTTGTACTTGGATGGATAGTTTTTTTTCTATTGTCTTTGATAGACCTTCTTTGGGTTAATCTTCTCCCTATTATTACTTATTTTACTGCACAGGTTTCTATATGCGTCCTCCTTTACGTTGGGTTAAAGTCTAGTCCGATAAGATCATTCAAAGTCGTTGGATTGCGAATGACTCTTATCCAATTCTTGATGGTACTTATTCTATTCTTACACGTCAGTGCGGGTAATTGGGCTTTTATGCCTTCATTTCTAGCTTTCACACGTGGCCATGCTGCAACAACAATATTTGTAGCAGGATTATTTCTTCCATTATCTAGCTTGAAATTCGATATACCCACTGTTACGATTAGAAAACCTCAAAATGTCTTAAATACCGTTAGAATAATCTTATTGGTTGTGGTTGTTGTTTCAACGGTTGGAATAATAGCTAACAATCTTTTTTTTGAAAAGAGGAGTCCTGATTCTAGTAAAATTAGGATTATGACTTTCAATATTCATCAATACTTCTCAATTGGACAAACAGGGCTCTACAACCTTGAACAGGTACGGGATGTAATATTAGAATCTGGGGCAGATGTAATTGGGTTGCAAGAATCAGAAGGTGCCAGAATAACATCATCAAATATGAATGGTGTGCAGTGGCTTTCTCATCAGACAGGAATGCAGTACTATTACGGCCCACCAACATCAGCTCAAATCTATGGTGTGTCTCTCCTTTCAAGATTTCCAATATTGACTGCCTATTATGAGAACTTACCAGCAGAGCAGTCTATCGAGCGAGTGGCTATTGTAGTAGAAATTGATACTGGTGAGATAGCGGGAGAATTACCGATTGTGGTAACCCATTTTCAAACGAGTAAATATTCCATTGATAGGTTTGATCAAGCTGAAAAGATTATAGCAATTGTAGAGGATTTTACCAATGCTATTATTCTTGGTGATTTTAACACTCGTCCAGATACAACAGATCAGACATTTGAGCTTCTAAATTCAACATTTTCGGATGCTTGGATATTAGCTGGAAACGCTTCTGATGGCGAAACTTCCTATTCAAGTTCTGGAATCGCTGTAAAAAGATTAGACTATATTTGGTTAAAAGGGTCGTGGACTGTTCTTAAATGTGTAACTTTAGGATCAACAAGAACCTCTGATCATCGTGCCGTTTATACAGAACTAGTTGCTGGATAGAAAGACTTTAAGAAAGAAGATTTGTAGAATGAGTAGATTAAAGTTCTCCACTTCAATTATAGAAATCATTCAACGACGATTTTCCTGTAGGACATATAACACAGAACCACTTGATGATAAGACCAAGAATAATTTGATTGAATTTCTCCAAGCAGACCATACTAACCCTTTCGATGGTGAAACGCGGTTTGAATTGCTAGAAATACCAGAATTAGATCCAAAAGTAAAGACACAACTTGGAACTTATGGTTTTATTCAAGGGGCTCAAACTTTTATTGTTGGAGCAATTTCAAAGAAATCGGAGTATGATTTGGAAAATTTTGGGTATATCATGGAGGAGTTGATTTTACTTGCAACTGATTTAGGTTTGGGAACTTGCTGGGTAGGGGGTACTCTCAAGCGTAGTAAATTTGCTGCCCAAATAAACATTACTGATGATGAAATCGTTCCAGCTATAACTCCTGTTGGATACGCATCACAAAGTCGTAGTAAAGTTGATAGACTTGCATGTTGGGCAGCTCGGTCTCATAGACGTCACCCATGGGACAACCTCTTCTTTGAAGGAGATTGTAAACACCCACTCACTCGAGAGAGGGCAGGTAGGTACGATTTACCCCTTGAAATGATTAGACTTGCCCCCTCAGCGTCTAATCGCCAACCTTGGCGGGTAATAAAGGATAGTAAAAACTTCCATTTTTTCATTCTTCGAAAAAGAAGTTGGTATAGTCGTCTTCTCTCATTGCCTGATTTCCCGCGAATAGATCTAGGAATTGCTGTATGTCACTTTAACTTAACTGCTCAAGAACAAGGCCTCAGAGGTAGCTGGCAATTTATTCAACCCGAAATTATCATTCCAGCACATCTACGATATCTCATCTCATGGATTAGTGAATAAAATCCTAATAATAGGATTAAAAAATGGTTTAAGTTTCTAGAGGCTGTAAATTCCCAATATTTTTCATGAAAACTTTTTTAAACCAAAAAAATGCTTTCGAGTGTCATGTTAAACGCCCAATCTCTAAAAAAATATGTAAATCAATATTATTCTGAATTAGCATTATTGAGTATCATCTTCTTATTTTTCCTTGAACTAATCTCTGATTTTGTAGAGGCAATATACGCGCTTTGTCTTCTCACCTTATCTTTGAATGAAAATGTTCTTAGTGTTCTTTTTCTGCTATCTCCTGTTGTGATAGTTTTCTTTCGAAAAGGTTTCTCTGATAAACTATTAGTCGTTGTTGGAGAATTATTGGTTGTATGTAGAGTTTTAGAACCACTCTTAATCGAATACACACAAATTAAAATGATAATAGCTGGAATAGGGGTTGGGTGTTTTCTTATATTTTTCCCAATGTTTCTTCAACGAAAATTCAACAACAATGAAGAACTTAGTGGAGTGTCACTGGGATTAGGATTAGCTCTCGGTCTTGCATTGTCAATTCTTTTTAGAACAATTGGTTCCTCAATTGACATTTCCACTTATAGCTGGTTTCAACTGATTGGTTGGATTTTGGCGGTGATAGCAGCTATCATGATTATTGGTATGGTTACAAGCGAGCAGAAAACAGATATTGAGGGCTCCAGAAGCCTAGAGGGATCCAATGGTACCTTGAAACTAATTGGTCTCGCTCTTGGATTGATTGGTATTCTAATGATGATTTATTATTCCTTTGCAAGCCCCACTGTGATTACTAGATGGACTGAGGGGGATTACTTCCTTATTATCTTTTTAACCATCCTAGTACTCACCATTTTTATCATTTTTATAACATTTAAAAGTGATTTACTGACGAAATTGGAGCCTTGGATAATATGGCTATGGAATGCTCTTTTCCTTATTACCTTGGTATTGACAATCATACTAAATCAAACACAATTTCCATCATTTGCTGGTAGTTATCCAATTGATGCTCTTCCAACAACGATAATACATCAGGTACCTCTAATGTTAATGTTAATCTTCTTTCCAATACTCTTTATTGACTTTACACTTCTTTCTCGTGAATTAATAAACAGTAAACCAACAATGGGTAAATTAGCAGGGAGTTTTACTTTCGCTTCGTTGTTTTTCTTAATAATGATTTTTGCACATGTGTTTACCACAGTATACGATTATATTGACATTGTTGGCCCTCTTTTCAGAGACATGTTCTGGCTTGTGTACTTAGTAGTAGGATTGAGCGTTACCGTACCCGTATTTCTGGTGAAAAAGAGTGTTTTTATGTTCAAAAAGCCACCTATAAGCCTTCAATCTAGATTAATTTCGATCGTTATAGTATTTATCGCAATAGGTACGATCTTGAGCGTATTTCTAACTACCCCTATGCCCACAACTCCTGAAACAGCGACTCCTATGACAGTTCTGACTTATAATATCCAGCAAGGATACAGTGAAGATGGTATCAAAAACCTTGATGGGCAATTAAATGTAATAAAAACAATTAATCCTGATATTATTGGATTACAGGAATGTGATACTGCCAGGATAGCTAATGGAAATATGGATGTTGTTAGATATTTTGCTAATAGCCTAAAAATGCATTCCTATTATGGCCCAAAGAGTGTTACTGGTACATTTGGTATTGCTCTGCTTTCGAAGTATCCAATCAAAGAAGCTAGGACATTTTTCATGTTCAGTAAAGGAGAACAGACTGCGACAATAGAGGCACAGATTGAAGCTGGTACAAATTTGTTGCATGTATTTGTGACACATCTTGGTAACGATGGCCCCATTGTGCAGCAAGAGGCTATAGTAAAAGAATTAATTGGAAAAACTAATATTGTACTGATGGGAGATTTCAATTTCAGGCCAAATACTCAACAATACAATCTTACAACTTTAACATTAAATGATTCTTGGGTGTATGCTGGAGATACAGACGTTGACTACTTGGATGATCTCGAATATAATATAAATCGGAGAGTCGATCATATATTTGTATCATCTGGAATAATTGTTTCCGAATGTCAATATATCGTAAGTAAAGAATCAGATCACCCTGTAGTTTGGGCAAAACTCGAATTATAGATAACAAAATAGAAAATTAAAAGAATAGCAGAATGACTAGGAGAAATCAGTTGCATGCAAATAGACGAGGAATTCAATAAAATTAAAAAGCTTATAGATCAATCACCTTAAAGGGGCACAGAATTTATTATCCCAAGCTGAACTTATTGCAGAAGAAAAGGGATTAGGAAAGCTTTCTTCAAAAATCATACAGGAAAAAGCTTTATTATCTGCCCCTTAAAAAAGAGAATTTATCGTAAAGAGGAGGGAGTATTAGAGTACGCGGTTCAGTCTAGTGCATTAGTCCAAACCATGGGGAAAGGATAAAAAGCAGTCAAAGATAATTTAAAAGGGGATTCGATCTGTCTCAAAGGTAAGTATCAGGGATTCTTTTTTAGTTGCTCCAGAATCATTATTTCTATCAATCGTGACATGAAAACGTGATTAGCGTTTAGTTTAATCATGATTTCAGCAAGCGCTTGATGAAGTGAGAATTTTCAAACTTTGGCTCACAAAAATTCAATAGGAAAAAAATATAAGATGCCTTAGAGCGAGACTAAGGGTATTATTCCAAAGTCTGGAGGCGAAAAGAATTATGATAAAGGATTGCTTTAACAAAAGAATTACAATTCGGAATAGAAAAGAACGAATTTTCTTCTTAATAGGAGTAGTTTTCATCCTTTCTTTTTCTTCTAAAGGAATTTTTCTTTCGATTAGTAATGCAAATCTCACTGAGGTTCAGGAATTTACTTCAGTTGATATTCCTATGATCGAATTAGGAACCCCTTTCCAAGGTACCTTTAGTCGTGAAGAAATCGATCTAGGACGAACTGTTTTATACTTTTATGTAGATATTGATCAACCTGGTGTTTATGAATTGTCCCTAACAATGTCACAAGTGGTATATACCATTGACGCGGAGTTTATGAGCATTATTGACTTTGAAACCTCATTTGGGAATTTTCAGATTCCTCAAATTCTCGATTCAGAATATTTCTATAATTCTGAAGAAGTAGAAACCATAACAGAACCATTCTTTTTACTTCAAGAGTTCGATAATAGCGTTGGATTATCTCTGTCCATTTATTTCGATGAAACAGCTTCAGCAGATCGTGATTATGAGGTTGAAATTACAGAACAGCGAATCTCTGAGAAATCGACTGTTAATGTAAAGTTCAATCAAGACAAAACAGATGTAAGTGAATATTTTTCTCTTGATTTAGGAGATCTTGGTGTCTCACAAGCAGGTTTCTACAACTTATCAACCTTTATGACTGCTATAGGCACAACTGACTCTTCTTATGATGAATATGATGGTTCTTTTAGAGTACGATCCGTTGCTCCAATGAATTGGTATTATTACTCCTCAATCTATTTTGAGAAATACTATTATGAGGAAGGTTATCAGGAAGATTATGATTTCAGTACAGTTTATCTGGATCCAGATCAAAACTACTATTTCGAGGCATCTGGTTATTGTTGGATGGACGAAGGCGTACAAGAAATCAGTGTTACTTGTCAGTTTGATGCAAAAAGGGTTAGCAGTACCAAATTAGGTTCAGATGATTCTGTTGATGTGTTAGCAGGTCAAGACATGTTGGTAGAAGTTGAAATCCCCACAGAAGACGGTGTGAAGATAACAGTGGATCATTCAGATACTGCGGAATACCGCCTTAATTTCCTTACTCAGTTTGGTTCTTCTTATTACTACACATTTGGAAATTTCACAGATGATTATTATTACAGCGAAAACGAAAAAAATTGGAGAACTCTTTCGTATATCCAATTAGCTCAAAGAGAGGTCGACCAGGACATTCTTGAGTATAGAACAAGTGGTTATTCTCCTATGGGAGTCTATGATTATATAATTATGGGAGGCTTAGTCTCTATTGATTATTATGAATATCGTAATCCTGGATATTATGTGAGGTATCAAGAAGAATATCAGACTTCTCTAATCAGTCTACCTCTAGCGAGTTCTGGAGATTCTCTTTACCTTTCTGTTCGCTCGGATGAAGATATTACTTTAGAGTCTAGAGATGTCCCAATAACAGATTTACCCGTTGATGGTGAGACAATTGACCTTCTAAATGATGATGATCCATTACGTATGTACGAGATTGATGTTAGTTCTGAGGATTCTTTTATCTTTGAGGTAACGAGCGAGTTAGAAACAACAAGTTCAGCAATTTCAGAAGCAGATAGCGTAGTTGAACAAATGTACCAAGATAATGAGATACAAGTAAGGAGTCAAATGCTCCTCCCAGGATATCCTTTTCCTATTGAAAGTAGTTATGGGTTTCAATTCATGAGCTTGAAAGAAGGAACAGGACTTTTCGTTTTCTCTCCTGGTTATCGTATCTATAGAAGGGCGTATCTTGAAAGCTCAGATCCAGATGCTTACAACGTTAATGTAGATGACATTAAAGTTGAAATCGAAGAAGCCTCAATTGAAGCAAAATTAGTTCAGACAAAAGTACCAGAGACTGATGATTTAATTGATATTAGGCTCAATATCTCGCAACCAATACAATTCTTTACGTTCCCCGTTGATGAAGGTGCCGTTTACAACCTTACTATTGAATGTCTTCCGTTTAGGAGTTATACTTTCATATTTATCACCGATATCGAAGGTGATAACCCATTCTATAATTTAGAAGCATTTACCACCATCATTGGACAAACTGGCTATCTTGTTGGACGGAAAGATACCAAAGCGTATATAATAATCGTTGGAGACGGACCAGTTAGAATCCATCTGAAAAAAGTTGGTTCTGGCGGAAAGATCAAATCGGAACAGGTGAGTGCTCCTGCATTTGAGTTATATAGTGTGCTCCTAATACTACCAATATTAGTTATCTTTAGACAGAAACGACGGAAGTAAAAATTGACATCAAGGAGTACTCTATCCTCCTTTTTTCTTTTTTCAATTCTTTTGGACATACTTTCTTAAGAGCAACCCCACACTCCGAATTTTGTGTAGAACAAAGTAAGAATCCACTGTAGAAGGTTTTCTGATGGTAATGTTGCATCTTATTTGGAAACGATGGAGATTTTATCATCGGAGATCTATTTATATCACTCTTGGTTTAACTTTGACATTCATTTTGCTCACAGTTGTTTCAGCTGCCAGTTTAAATTACACTGCTGAAGTATCTTCAATGTTTGCCCCATATAAAGGTAAAGTAGTCATTATCCAGCATGGTTCTTTGTTTGCAGAAGGATTACCCCTTAATTCGAATATGAATCGATCAAGATTAGAATTCTTTTGGAATTATTCTAAGATTACTGGGGGAACAGTTGTAAATATTGAAAGACTT
>CP070665.1:193023-201200 GCA_020351745.1 Candidatus Heimdallarchaeota archaeon
ATTGTTGCCAAGTCAACAACTGAAGCATCAAAAGGAACCTTACAAAAACTATAAGTTGCCTCAACATGAAGTGGAACATTATATTCATGACAAATAGAGGCAATTTCCTCAATGCTCTCGACAGTGCCAATCTCGACATTACCATGAGGAACTGAAACTAAAAGAGGGGTATCATTGCCATCACTAAGAAGTTCTCGTAGATGATTACGGTCAATAAATCCTTCTGAATCGACTTTTATTAGTTTAACGATAAAACCAAGTTTTTTTAATGCTGATAAGCTATCCAACACTGTTGAATGAGACACCTGTGAAGCAAGAAATGTTTTCCTTTTGTTCCCCATATTCGCTAACGCGATTCCTTTCACTGCAAAATTGTTCGATTCTGCCTGACCTGATGTGAAAATAATTTCAGAGGATTTCACATTTATTTCAGTCGCAATAGTCTCTCGTGCTGAATCAAGAGCTTGTTTTGCTTCAACTCCGAAAGAATGACCATAATCTGAACTAGGTGGACTGATTATCTCTGTGAAGTATGGCATCATAGCATCAATGACTGCTGAATCAACCCTTGTTGAAGCGTTGTTATCAAAATAGACCTTCAAAAAGAAAGCACCTTCAGAAATTCAACGATAAATTCTTCAAGAGGCCAATAACAATAGTTTATTTTAACTATTGTTATACGGGAAAAGTAGTAAAAAGAAAGACATCTACTCAACAGATCAATTGTTAAGAGTTCCCTGGTTAACATTGATTTCTTTCATTTAAAACCTTAGCTCATCATTCCAAGGATCTCTTTGATTATTTTCGCTGCAGCGAAGGCAGTAATATTTGAAATATCATAGTCAGGGCAAAGTTCTACAATATCAAAGGCGAAAATAGGTAAATGTGACAATTCTCGAATGAAATTAATTACATCACGGGTTGTCAATCCTCCTGGTTCTGGATTTCCTAAACCAGGTGCAAACGCAGGATCTAAGATATCTAGATCCATAGATAAATAGATTTGGTCAACTGATCGTAACAATCTCTTTTCAATTAGGTATGCTGTTGCAGCTGTTCCTTTTCTCTGAAATTCGTTCATTGTAATAGTTGTTATTCCTGCATTCGTTGCAAATTTTCTTTGTTCTTCAGTACTAGCTCGAACTCCAACTTGAATTATGTTTTTTGGATTAATCTTTGTTTGATCAATAATGCGTCTTAATACACAAGCGTGGGAATATATATTTCCCTTATATTGATAATATAAGTCAGGGTGAGCATCTAAGTAGATAATACCAACCCTGTTATCTTGAAACAGTCCTATTTGCGAGAGCGAATAGAAACTGAAATAAGTTATTAGATGATCTCCTCCGAGAAATAGCAATCGTGGATTCTTTTTCACATCATAAATTCGGGTTAAAGTGGTTAAAACTTCTTTTCGGGCAGTCATTGCATCATTCGTTGAGATCTTAACGTCTTTAGAATCAAATATTTGCCACTTATCTTCAATATTAACTCCAGCTTCAGTGTAAGGATTATATAATTCGCTTGAGGTGGCCTGACGAATTTCTGTAGGTGCTTTGGCACACCCCTTCCTATAAGAAGAGGAAACATCCCAAGGGATTCCTAGTGCTATTAAATTTGCTTCGTCAATATCCTCAATGGTTGCACCAAAAAAAAATGAAGAATTCAGTTCTTTTGAGGAACCCATATATCCAGACATCCTTCAGCGATATATAATATAAGACACTGTCTTGTTTTGGCTAAAAAGCTAACAGGTTGACTCAGTCCCTTAAAGGGATTGTCATCTTGTTTTATAATTCCTTTTCTGATAACGTAATTCTTCACAAAGATTATTTATTGGAATTCTTACCTGTTCCATTGTGTCTCTATTTCTTATTGTTACCTGTTCATCTTCCAATGTTTCGTAGTCGATTGTGACACAGAATGGTGTTCCAATCTCGTCATGCCTTCTGTACCGTTTTCCAATCGAACCACTGTCATCATAATGAGCAATAAATCCATCTGTTCTTAGATTCTCGAAAATTTCTCGTGCTTTACCAAAAATCTTTTCATCTTTCTGTAATGGGAAAACAGAAACATCATAAGGCGCTACTCGTGGATGTATTTTCAACACGATTCGTTTCCGTCCTTTAACAACTTCCTCGGTATAACCTTCAGCGATTACAGTGAGTAAAATTCTACCTAGACCAACTGAGGGCTCAGCAACAACATATGGAATATATCGAATTACACCTTCTTCAGTTTGTTCTATGAACTGCATTTTCGATTTAGAGAATTCTTGATGTTGGGTTAAGTCAAATTGGGTTCGATTCGCGCAGCCCATGAGTTCCTTCCAACCAAAAGGATATTTGTATTCTAAATCCCAAGTGTCTAAAGCATAATGACTTAATTCGGTTTCCATATGTTGTCTTAAACGTAACTTTTCTGCTCGAATTCCTAATGCTTCAACAAACCAGCGTACAGATATAGCAAGCCAATAAGCTTGCCATTTGTTCTTGAATATCCTTTTCTCCCAAGCTTCTCCAACTGATATCTTTCTATAATCTTCTTCAAAATTGTGGTCTTGCTCTATTTGTGATAGGATATTAATCTCGTATTCAGCAATCTCGTCAAAATCTGGACAATCATTCTTTTTTTCAGGATTAGCAAAATATTCGAATTCCATAAGTTCATATTCTCTCACCCGAAAGAGAAAATTACGAGGGGATATCTCATTTCTAAAAACAACTCCTGTATGGGCTATTCCAAAAGGCATTTTCACACGTGTGGAATCAATAACATTTTTAAATCCAGAAAATATTAGTTGGGCATTTTCTGGTCGTAAATAAGCAACAGAAGATGAATCTTGTACTGGGCCTACATGTGTGTTGAACATTAAATTAAATGTAACAGGTTCACCAAGATTTCCTCCACATTCAGGACAATTGACTTCTTTTTTTTTTATGATTTTGCTTAATTCGTCGATTCCTAAGTTTTCGGTATGTATGTTCAGCTGGTCTTCTACTAAATGGTCTAATCTATGTTTTTTCTTACACTTTCCCTGACAAAAGATTAAGGGGTCATTAAAGCTTGTTAAATGACCTGATGCTTCCCATACCTTGGGATGAGTAATTATTGCTCCTTCATAACCAACGATATCATCACGGTTTCGGACAAAATCTGTCCACCATGCATCTTTGATTCGATTCTTTATTTCAACTCCTACAGGACCGTAATCCCAAAATCCCGCTAATCCTCCATAAATATTTCCAGTAATAAATGCAATTCCAGTTTTATTTGAAAAAGCCATTATTTTTTCAAGAAATAGCTGCATTTCCTTGTCATCCTGTCCAGTTTTCACATTAATCGCCTACAATGCTCTTTCTTGCCTAACACAGTTTACATTAAATGTTGATTTTTATTATTACTTTAGAGTCTTTCAGGATAATATGATATAATTGTTTGATGGTTTTCTAAAGAGATTTCTTGCTTCTTGAGCTAATTTTTTCCCTAAATAAAAGAGGAATCCCTGAGGCATGATACTTCTCTTAAGTAAATTGGGGAACGAGGTACTATTTGAATATTAAATATTATTATTGCTTACAGCTGTTTCGTTTGATCTTTCGTAAAATAAACAAATAATTTTAAAATATTAAGAAGTGAATTTCCAAAAAACTAAGCATTTACCCAAGAAAAATCGGATTGATACCGATTCAAACATAGATCATTAAAAAAGTGTGATAGACCTTTTATTCACCTATATCTTTAATGTTGTAGGTGTAAACTGAGGAAATTAAATGTTGAATCGAATTACTGAGCACCCTATTCTTCCTATCCCCGAACTAAAGGAACTGAAATTCTTTTGGAATGGGAAACTAATGAGGGGATTAGAAGGAATGGTTATTTCCTCAGCATTATTTATGAATGGTGTCAAGATTTTTGGACATCATCCTAAAGATAACAGCCCCCAAGGAATTTTTTGTGCAAATAATCAGTGTGCGCAATGTACAGTGCTTGTTAATGGAAAACCTGTAAAGTCTTGCATGATCCCACTAGAGGAGGGCATGAGAATACAAAGCTGTCGTGGTCTACCTGAACTTACTGCGGAAGATTCACCAGTTACGTTTGGGAAGAGCTCTGTTGTTGAAACAGATGTTCTTGTGATAGGTGCAGGACCTGCAGGGTTATCCGCAACAAAAATGCTTGGGGAAAAAGGACTTAGCGTTATCTTAATTGATGATAAAGATCGTATTGGAGGGAAACTCGTTCTTCAAACTCACAAATTCTTTGGTTCTATACAAGATGTATTTGCAGGAAAAAGAGGTATTGAAATTGCTGAAATTCTCGGGAAAGCAGTAGAATCACTTTCAAATGTAGATATATGGTTATCAAGTACAGCTATTGCCGTTTTTAGTGATAAAATGGTTGGAATCTTGAAAGAAAAGGAATATACGTTAGTTAAGCCGAAAAAACTTCTTATAGCTACAGGAGCTAGGGAAAAAATGCTTGTATTTCCTGGGGATACTCTTCCAGGAGTCTATGGAGCAGGAGCATTTCAAACCTTAGTTAATCGTGATTTAGTCAGATCTGCTGATAGAATATTTATTATTGGAGGAGGTAACGTTGGATTAATAGCAGGTTACCATGCTTTACAGGCTGGAATCGATGTTGTCGGGTTAGTTGAAGCACTACCCCAATGCGGTGGGTATAAAGTTCATGAAGATAAACTCCGTCGTCTAGGTGTTTCCATTTATACAAATCATACAATCCTCTCTGCTAATGGTAATGATAAAGTAGAGTCAATTACAATTGGTCAATTAGACTCGAACTGGAATGTTGTTCGAGGTACAGAGAAATCTTTCTTGTGTGACACAATCTTAATCGCAGTTGGGTTGGATCCTGTGCATGAATTCTATAACAAGGCTAAAGAATTTGGGATGGATGTCTGGGTTGCAGGAGACGCCCAAGAAATAGCAGAGGCTTCTGCAGCGATATTTACAGGTCGAATAGAGGCAGTGAAGATCCTTCATTCATTTGGAATAGAAACTGAGGAAAAACTCGAAGCACTAGAAGAAAAAGCCCAGATTACGAAATCTCCCTTACCAAAATTTGAAAAAAGAGAAATCCCGCCTCAAGAAGAGGGGATCTTTCCCATTTTTCATTGTGATCAAGAAATCCCTTGTAATCCTTGTACTGAAGTTTGTCCTCAACATCAAATAGAAACTGAAAATGACATGATAACCAGTTTACCCTACTTTAAAGGAGAGAAAATATGTACTGGATGCGGGAGATGTGCTGCAGTTTGTCCTGGGCTGGCAATTTCACTCATAGACTATAGGAAAGATAAAGAAAACCCTTTTATAACCTTTCCACATGAAATAATTGAAAAAAATGTCAATAAAGGGGAAAAAGTTACTGTAATGAGTAATGATGGTGAATTAGGTGAATTTCCCATCGAACGAATAAGGAAACTTAAAAAATACCCACGAACTCTTCTGATTACTGTTAAATTACCCAAAAAAGTTGCAAAATACGCTATTGGAATAAAAACTCAGTCTGATAAGATTGGGGAACCATTAACAATCTATCATAAACCACCATTGGTGGATGACGCAATTGTGTGTCGCTGTGAGCGCGTGACAGCTGGAGAGATAAGAAAATGGATTTGTCAAGGAGTGACAGATATTAACCAATTAAAAGCACTAACTCATGTTCAAATGGGTGCTTGTGGTGGAAAAACATGTACAGCTTTGATTAATCGGATCTTTTGGGAGGAGGGTATTGATCACGATTTGATTACTCAAGGTACACAACGACCTTTGTTTGTTGAAGTACCATTAGGAATTTTTGCTTGTGTCAAGGAAGTGAAGAATAAATGACTGCATATGACTGCATTATCGTTGGAGCGGGTAGTGTAGGAGTTCCCACGGCACTTGCAATGGGTAAAGAGGGTCTTAAGACATTAGTACTTGATAGTGCTCCATCTGTAGGTTGTGGTGATAACAAACACGCAATTGGAGGAATAAGGGCAACTCACTCTCATAAAGGAAAGATTTGGGTATGTCAACGCTCTATAGAGATATTTTCAAAGTGGGAAGAAAAATTTGGTGATGATATAGAGTGGATACAAGGAGGGTATTCTTTTGTAGCTTATAATGATTCTGATGAAAAATTGTTGAAGGATAATGTTCAACTCCAAAAAAGATATGGTTTGAATATCGATTATCATGAAGCTGAAAAAATTAAGGAATTAATTCCTGGAATTAACGGGGATGGGCTTCTTGGAGGGACTTTTTCACCTGAGGATGGTAATGCTTCCCCATTGTTAGCTATAAACGCTTTTTATCGTCAAGCAAGAAATTTTGGAGTACTTTTTAAGTTTAAAGAAGAAGTAATAGGTGTTCGGATCAATAAGAAGCAAATTGTGTCTATAAAAACCCTCAAGGAAACATTTCAGACACAGTGTATAATAAATGCCGCAGGAGCTCATGCAAGAGATATAGCTCAAATGGTTGGCAGTGTTGTTCCAGTTACACCTGATTCCCATGAAGCAGGTATAACAGAACCAGTTAAGCGATTCTTTACACCAATGATCGTTGATATCCGACCCTCAGAAGGATCTAAAAACTATTATTTTTATCAGAATAGAGAGGGGAAGATTATTTTTTGTCTTACTCCTCACCCCCCCATTGTTGGAACAGATAGACGTGAAACCAGCGTTTTCTTACCACAAATTGCTAAAAGAATGATTAATTTGCTACCAAGGCTCAAAAATATCAAGGTTCGGCGAACTTGGCGTGGATTATACCCAATGACTCCTGATGGGTGTCCAATAGTAGGTCCAATAAATGAAATTAATGGCTACATTAATGCTGTTGGTATGTGTGGCCAGGGTTATATGATCGGACCTGGGGTCGGTGAAGTCCTTGCACGCCTTGTAGCTGAAAAATGTACTTTAAAAGATCAAGAAATTCTTGAAGAATTCTCATTATACCGTGATTTCGCTGAAGAGGAGAAATTAAAGTAATCAACCATTTAAAAATGATAGATAATAGAATCTAAGATTTATTCCTATTTCTACATTTTTATCTTGCAGAATCATCAAGAATTTCCCGTAAAGACTGTGCTAGCAAATCACTTCTAATAAAAGAGAACTGTAAGGGGGCATCTTTTTTCGCAACTGTGGTTAAAAGTAGATCTAATCCAACGTCAAAAAAAAGTAATATCTGATCAGGTAAATGGATAGTGCAAGCAAGGGGTTCTGTGTCGAAGGCTTCTTTCAATCGTTCATTAGTTGAAAGCCACAAGTTAGCAGGTAAGATAACAAATTCTACTTTTTCACCCACCTCAATGACTGGAAGACCTTCTGAAGAGAGAATAGTCACACCAAAAAAATCTTCATTTGTTTGCAAAAATTGATTAACTTTGTTATTAGCTTGTGTAATCTCAAAAGAGGACTCATGAATTATTTTCATAATTTGAGCCATCATCACTATTGCTGAATCGTCTTCTAAAGACGTGTAATAGAAGTTTATTTGGTCATCAGCATCTGCTTGAAAATCATTTCTCAATGTTCTAAAAAATGTTTTCTGGTCTTCTACAGTAAGCATATCTGTCTTATGAAAACATACAAATTTGGTAGTAAATGGTGAAAACTCTTTCAGAAAACCTAAAACCTTATTCCAATGAAATAAAGAAGTAGAGATGGTACGTGCTTCAGCTACGTCCAGTACCCATAGAACGATTTGAACATTTGAGAAAATTTCTTTAATTTCTTCCTTAGAGAGTGTGTCTATCGAATTTTCCTCATAAAATTGGACTTGAAGGACTTTCTGTAGAGATTTAACCTTAAGTATCCTTGTCTTATGTGGATTACCTTCTGCTTCAGTTACAGCTTCATAAGCTTCCTGAAGTATCGATGATTTTCCAGCTTTAGGTAATCCAAGGAGTAAAATCTTTGTCATTAGTGTCTCATCTTGAATGGTTACACATACTATAATACATTTAATCCTAATGATAATATATAGTTACTTAAGTAACTTATCGAACTAAACAACCTCTTTTCAAAATGATTTTAGGATTATTGAAGAATGTATTCGTTGAAGAATGATACCAAATATTCGGGAATTTCATGAATTAAGAATTTTGTTGCAAGTAATTCAGCAACAGATGACCCATAGCGTCTTCCAAAATAT
>CP070665.1:201300-209131 GCA_020351745.1 Candidatus Heimdallarchaeota archaeon
AAAGCAAGATGTCCTAAAATGTCATGATAATGGCCATCAGCGCCACATTGCCAAATAACGAATTCGGGGTCGTATTCCTCCCAAATACATGGTATAATATTCTCAAAAGTCATTATATACAGGTTATCCCACGTTCCAGGGAGAAATGGGATGTTTATGGTGTAACCCAACCCAGGTCCTTTTCCAATTTCGTCTGCGAATCCAGTACCAGGAAAAAGGAATCTTGGAGATTCATGTAAAGAAATTCCTAGGACGCTTTTATCTTCATAGAATGCCTGTAAAACACCATCTCCGTGATGAACATCAGTATCAATATAGAGGACTCGCTTAATTCCGTATTTTTGTTGAAGATATTTAATAGCTATAACTACATCATTATAGTAACAGAATCCAGTAGCTTTCTCTGCAAACGCATGATGCAAGCCTCCAAGGAGCGTAAAAGCTTGCAGCACATCGCCACTTTGAATTCGTTTAACACCCTCAAGTGCTCCTCCAACAACTAAACTAGACGCTTCATGCATCTCTGGGAAAACAGGACAATCTCCTGTTCCTAATCCTAGCCTCAAACGGGCTCCCCCCCCAGCTTCTGACAACGCCTTCATCGCTTTTAGATAATTATGAGAATGAAAAAGAAGGATTTCTTGGTCTGTAGCAGGTGTAGGAGTAAAAGATTGAAAATCAGGTAAATCAAATAAGTTTAAACTTTTGAACAGCTGATAAGGGATAACTAAACGTTTAGGATTCATAGGATGCCCTTCTCCCAAATTATATGTAATATACTGGTCTGACCAAATAATCCCTGTTTTTATCAAGATTTTTTATCACCTTAATGACATTGATTCCCTTCTAACCATTCATAGCTATTCCTAGTAGACCTGTAGAGCAGCTTAAAATCCACTCTATTACTATAAACTACAAATTGCCTAACCAATCGTTAATCTTTTAAATTACCAGTATCAATGTGAAAGTGTTATTGTGTTTTCTTAAAAAGATGTCAAAAGGAATATAAGAGAATGTCGAAAAAAAATGCGAAAATTAGCGTTCTAGGACTGGATAGAGCTGGTAAAACTACCATGCTCCAAAGACTGAAGACAGGTCGCTGGATACCAGATACCACTCCCACAATAGGTATGAACGCTGAAACCATTCAGATTGGCGATGTTACTTTCTCAGCATGGGATCTAGGTGGGCAACTACAGTTCAGAAGAGCGCTTTGGGAAATGTATACCAAAAATTCTGCAGGTTTGATTTATGTGGTCGATGTAAGCGATCCTGCACGATATCCTGAAGCTAGGAGCAATCTGTGGCGTATGCTGAAAATGAACCATCTAAAGGACATCCCACTAGCGATCTTTGCAAATAAAGTCGATCTTCTCGAAAATAATAAAACTGAACTTAATGAAGAAGATTTAGCTAATTTTATGGGTATTAATAAGAAAATGAGCCGTGTTTTGAATATTTTCAGGACAAGTGCAAAAACTGGCGAGGGAATACATAAAGGAATTTATTGGTTAGCTGATGCCATTCAGGAAGGAAGACAGGTGTCTATGGACATGTACCAAATAAAAGCCCTGTTTGGACGACCCTCAACCCTTCAAAGCATAATTAGTTAATTTAAAGTCAACTTTGTTCTATAATAATCTCGGATTGCCGCAAGGCACGTTTAATAAGATCAATATCTTCCTTGTACAAATGATCAGTGTTTTTCAAAAGCCATTTCTCTGATTGAATTAAGGATGAACGGTTTTTAAGCAAAATACCTTTTAAGAATAGTTTTGCTCCTTGAAAGAAATAGCTATTAACAATAGGAGGAGGCAACATTGATGCCAATTCAGACATTAGATGAGCAGCTGCAAAAACATCCTTCCCCAGATACATACTGAGAATAGCACATGCAAAATTCATTGCAGCATTCTCATAGAAATTAAGCTCAAGATGTTTTTTTCCCGCCGCTAAATAATCATCTTTAGCAGCTAAAAATCGAGGCCCTTCTATTTCATCTAGAGTTAAAGGACGTTTATCTGGAACATGCTGGAGGATAGATCCGAATTCTCCCTGACGTAATTCTTTAAGTATATCATTTGTTATATTGTCTTGGATAATAATGGAATCTTGATCATGAACAGGTGGTTTTGTTGGAGATTCAGGAAAAGGAGGACGTGTCAAAATGTCTAGTGATTGTGCTGGGGGAGCAGAAAGAGAGGAGATTTCTTGGTCCAACACCGAGGGAGGCTGTGGGAGGTCTTTCACGTCAATTTTTGGGCTTTTCTTTTTAGTAGACTTGTAAGGCGGTGACATAAAACATCCCTATGAAAATAATTTCCTCGACTTATCTAAGGATATCTATGTAAAGCCGTATAAAAATACTTGCTAGTTATTCGTTGAATAAATACCTTCCACTAAAGATCCTTAATGGTTGTAGTTTCATGGAAATAGAAATGAAAATACCTCTTAAGGCAAATAATTCTATTGACAAGCTAGTAACGCTCTTTTCAAGGAAATTTGGTGCTCATTCCGAGGAGATCACTCAAATTGATACGTATTTTACAAGTCCAATCCATAATTTTATGAAATCTGATGAGGCGCTTCGATTACGTCAGATTTTGACTAAATCAGGAGAAGAGAAGATTGAAATTACCTATAAAGGCCCAAAACAAGGTAAAACAATGAAAATCCGGGAAGAAATTACTATCGAAGCTTCAAATATCATTAATGCAAAAAGAATCCTCCAAAACTTAGGATTTCAGATATTCACCAAAATTGAGAAGAAGAGAATGAATTGGAGTCAAGATAATATTATTATTTCATTTGATAGAGTACAAGGCCTGGGACCATTTCTTGAAATTGAGACTATGACAACTTCAAAACACTCGGAGGAAATTACCAAAAGGAAAGAAAAAATCATTCAGATTGTAAAGGAAATTATTCCCAATTGGTCTGGAGAAGATGAAAGAAAATCGTACCTAGAATTGTTGATAGAAAAACAGCTTAATACGAAAGGAACCTGAGCCATGAGTAAAAATAGAATTCCAATGGAATTTGTTGAAAGGTGGGAATCATTTTATGGAAAATCTCAGACCGAATCTATTATACACAATCTTAGACAAGATGACCCCCGTATTATAGTACCAAATCTGCTCAAAATCGATATTTCCAATCTAATGCTTCAATTAGAATGCAAAGGATTCAAATTTAAAAAGATAAAAGAATTAAACGGATTAATTGTGACACTTGAACCGTTTAATATCGTTTCTACACCTGAGTACTTATCAGGAATGTTTTCCATTCAAGCACTCTCTTCATTAATCCCACCCTTAACTCTTCAACCCTCACCCTATAGCACAGTTGCGGATTTAGCTGCTTCTCCAGGAATAAAAACTAGTTTCTTAGCTCAACAAATGAACAACAAAGGAACCATTATTGCTATCGAAAAATCTAGCAAACGGATACCAGCCTTAAAAGCAAATCTAATAAGAATGGGAGTTTTGAATACAATAATCCTGAATCTTGATTCTGTTTTGTTCCCAAAGCTTGACATTCAAGTAGATCATATTCTTTTAGACGCCCCTTGCTCAGGAACAGGACTTAAACTCGCTAAAAATAAACGCTTGAGGCCAAGAATACTTAATGATATTTTTCGCCTTGCAAAACAACAAGAGGCTTTATTAGAAAAGGCCTGGGAGCAATTAAAACCAAATGGAACTCTTGTTTACTCCACCTGTAGCCTTGAACCTGAAGAGGGGGAAGTACAGATTGGGAACTTCCTTGAACATCATGAAAATGAAGCTGTTCTTCTTTCTATACCTTTTGATATAGGTTCACCTGGTAATAAAACAAACTGGAAAATCCCCCTTCATACTCAATTAATTAAAACTAAACGTATATTCCCGAAACTAGGTTATGACGGTTTTTTCACTGCTATATTGAAAAAAGTGATTAACTAATGCTCTTCAAACCATTAACAAAAGATGAAATAAAAGAGGTTGAAACAACAATCAACCAACTACTTGATTCTGATGCTATGACCATTGTTCTTAAAAGAAGAACGCTTATCAAAATAAAAGGGGACAGAAGTGATGTTTATTTAGTTTTGAAAGAAGATATTCCATTATTAGAACGTCTTTCCTCAAAACTTCCAGAAAAGAATTTTAGTATTGTACACGCAAGGATAAAATTAGGTTTCTTTATTCATGAGAAATTCCTTATTGCTATCGAGTCTATATCTTTTTTATCCCCATTAACACGAAAAAGAATTTCTTTGGACACGAAAAGCACACAGAAGTTTATATATGGTAAAGATGTTGTTATTAATACTATTTCGTTACAGAAACAGATAGAACACCTTGAAGAGAACGCTACTATTATGGTATTTTCAGACAACAACATTCCACTTGGATATGCAAAGGTTTTTTCCAAAGAGAAAAACCCTTGGTTGCAGAATTTAGTAGATGTCGGAATTTTCTTGCGTTCAGAGAAAAGTGCTTTTTAATACATATACCAGAATTCATCGTCTTTACAAACACTGAAAGAAGTGTGTACTGAATCTCACGTTCTTAATGTGGCTCAACATTTTTTACATCGAGCCTTTTTGCTTTCAAGTTGTTGTGTAGGAGTGACTGTGAACTTCCTTGTGAGAGTTACCATGTAACCAACCTGAGATATTTTGTATCCATTACTTTATATAAGCCTTCTCAACCACTTCTTCCAACTAAAACAGCACTTATCTCCCCTTTCAACTTTTCTGATCTGATTATTCTTTTCCTCCCCTCTTCTCTGTCTTTGAGATAATTTTCCCCCACCTTTCATCCCCCACCTGAAGGAAGGGGGACTTCTTATGAGCCCTTTGAATCCATCAAACTCGTAAAGGAGTACGACATTTCTTACACAGCGATTTTTTACCTTCAATTATTTTGTTCGTTGTATTACATTTATGACAGTTTATGAAGATTCTTTTCTGCCCAAAATTACCTAAAGTGCCGCTTCCTACTAGAACTGATTTTTCAGCTTGTTTTTTCATTTTTAAAAATAAAGGATTATTTGACTCACTTAAATTTTTCAATGAATCCCTTAATTCATCTAAATCCGCAGCTTGCTCTTGCTTCTTTCTCTTCTTTCGAAAATATTCCTTTTTCTGCTTCTGTGTCATCTTTTCTATTAGCTGTAATTCTTTCAAGCGAGTATTGTATTGATTTCGCAGAGAAAGAGGTAATTCAGAGAGAAATTCTGGTGTATAGTTTTTTAAATCTGCTAGAGTCATATTTGAAAAGTCGAGATCATTAGAATCAAAAAGTCCATTATCTTGAGTATTGGTCTTTGGAGGAGGTGGAGGAGGAGGAATTCTCTGAACAGAAGATAAACCACTTTTTATAGATTTAAGATCATGTTCAATGTCCTTTCGGATTGTCACAAGAATTTCATCAATAATGTCACCCATATAATCTCGCGGCCGTGGATTTCCTAATTTGGACTCCATATTTCTTACTTGAGCTTCCAATTCCCCGATTTTCCTATTTTGTGCATGTATCACTTCCCCTTTCCGATAACAATCAAAACAAACGCCAGAAACAAGCTCATTTTCTATGATTCCTTTACCACAAATTCCGCAAACTTTGAACATTTCACCAAGATCGCTCAATACCTTGGTTAAGCTTTCACCTGGATAGTTAACCTCTTCTTCAGCTTCAATGAGAGCTTTTCTCGCTTTTTCACCAACAGTGTGGAATTCTAAATCTTTCTCATATACCCCGTCCCTTTTATATTGTAAATCTTCATCAATTTCTCCTAATTGTGTAAGAATATCTTCTAAATTTTTATAAGGATTCTTCAAAACGCTTGAAACTGAAGTAAGCTTCTTAATTGTCTCTCGTTCTAATCTATCAGACATTATGCTTACCTTATCTGCGTTCTAGGGACTGAGCACGGCGAAGGAAAGTCCGCGCAACTGTTCGTTCTATTGAATCGACTTCGGATCGACTTTCATTTATTACAACAGTAACAATTTTAGCAATCAAATCAAAATTTGGGTCGGCAATTTGAGGGATACCAGATTTCAACAGTTCAGCGGGTGTAATGTTACGCTGATTAGCTGCAGTAGTAATCAGATCTAGTTGCTCCTTAATCACCTTGATAATCATGGGATCGATTTGCCCGCTATTATCTAAAGCTTCCTGTTTAAGAAATTTAATTTGTAATTCTCTATCTTCTAATGTACGGTATAGATTGTTAACTGTTTTTTGAAGCTCTTCAACTAGAGAAGTATTTAGAGGGCCTATTTGAGGTATTGACGCTTTTAAGACTTCAAGAGGATCATTCAGAAGAATATTTTTTTCTTGGACAATCACATCTTGATAGAATCGTTGCCAATAGGTTTTATGTGGTAAACCAATATATCTTCGACGTTGACCCTTCGGTAATGAAACTTTAACCACAGCTACTTTGTCCTTATCTTGCAAACGATTGATAGCACCGTCAACTTTTCCTCGACTCCAATTTAACCGTGAAGTAAGATCATTGATTGTTACAGGACGTTCAAATGACTCTAATTTTGAGTGTAGCATTTGATCTGTAACTTCTGCGTTACCTTTTGGCACCCATTTGCGCATCCTTATGTTCGTTTTTCACTTAATATTCTCACTAACATCATATAGGCAAGTCTAAATTAAAATAAGCTATATTTTTTCTCAGTCTGTCAATAAAAATCTGGTTTTATGTAATGAAAGTGATATAATCAGGCCTATATAAATTTGTTTATAAATAAAAACTTGACTCAACACTAGTATATCGGTCAGAATGATATAGACATGTCTAATTGTGATTTTATTTTCTTTAAATTGATCAAGATTATTCTAAATAGATGTCAATCAAAACTCAAAAGGCCCGCCTATATGGAATATCTAAGGAAAAAAAACATTAATGGAGTGGAAAATCTAGTAATTTCTTATATGATGATTAAAATCCCTTAAAAATGATTCAGGAGTATATAATCAATTCAGGGGCAAAGATCGTCAATATTTCAACATATCAGTTGTTATCAGGCGTCTAAAATGTCATTTGCTATTTACATGATAAGAAACGGTCTTTTTGGTCAAGATTATGAGATGAAACTAATTTTAGCTTTAATTGGACTAAGTGTTTGTGTCCTATTCATTCTTTTTTCTAAAAAAAATGATTATTTCTATGTTTTTGCTACAGGATTAATAATTTGGTCTATATTTGAATTGATGATTACCGTTCTTGGCATTAGATCCAGTATTGATGCCTCAATTTTTGGAATTGATTTACATTGGATCTTAGCGGGTGTTATAAGAGGATCATCAGAAGGCTCAGTTGTTGCAATTGTTGGAATAATTTTTGGTGATTATATTCCAAGTAGAAAACATAGAAAAATTGCGTTTCCTGCTGCAATTCTATTATTAACTTATTTTGTTTCGAGAACTCTCATAAATGCTCTTCCGAGGAAAAATATTGGAGGTGATGTACTTTCTCGGAGAGACGTTTTCGCATTGCCTTCTGTATTATTTTTTCTATTTTTTTCACTCTTCATCATTATATGGTTTTTATCTCAAAAGGAGTTGCATATCAAGAAAAGAGTCCGAAATATGTTCATAACAACCTGTATATTTTCTTTAATTTGGTCAATTGCTCAATATATCGCAAATACCCGGTGGATAGAAATCCAAACAAACAACACTTATGTACAAGCTCCCCCTATTGTTGAATTCCTTGTTTTTACTTGGGATATACTTTTTGAAATTTCTATGTGTTATGTGGCGTTTTTAGTTGTCCCATACATATTAAATTTAATAAAAACGCCCCAAGAAACTGAGATTGT
>CP070665.1:209231-216920 GCA_020351745.1 Candidatus Heimdallarchaeota archaeon
ATCAACAAGTGGCATACCAGGGTTGAATTCAGTGAAATCAGATAACATTTTGTTAACGAAATTTTCGTCACGCCCAATTATTTCTGCGATGCCTGCTCTTGACCAACTAATCAAATCAATAAAGGAGTTTATATTGCTACTATGAAGACTAGCAACCCATCTTGGTTTTATTTGAGGGATTCGTGAGATTGGAGTGAGAAACAGTGCTTCCAGTTGTGTTATATCACGATTAGAAAGGTTAAACTGCTTTATAGTAGCATTTGAATAAGGAAGGTTGTAATAAAGTTCTTGAAGACTGAGATCAGACTGGAGTAATTTTTGCCAAGATTTACTCTCCAAATTACTTGCTAACACAGAGAGAGGAAGATTTTTAGAATCAATAAGAGTTTCAATCTCATCTGGGGAAATCTTACTTTTTGTTCTTTCAATAAGCTTGTAAGACAACCCTGTTTTTCGATGTAAATCAGTATCTGGCCAGATAAGAAAATCAATAATTTGTGAAACTCCTAAGTGATGAAGTGTCTGATAATACTTGCTTGGAATAGGAAGAAAACAAATGGGAACATTTAGGAGATTTAGTAGTTCTTGTATCCTATTATGAAATGTCTTAGGTTTCAATGTATGCTCGGATAAAGTAGCCTGCAATTCTTCTAGGCAGAGAATATGCTGAGAATCAAGATTATCACGCTCTTCTGGAGTTAAAAGAGGGATAGGTGTACCATAGGTTCTTTTGATTGTTTCTAGGATTTGAGGATCCATATTTTTTAACTTTAACAGTCTCACTGATGGATAGCGTATGAAATCATATACTGTTTGAATTCCTAGATCCTTTAACTGGGTTTCTAATTCTAAATCAAGCCACCAGGCGGCTTTTGTAGGAAATATTTCATGTTCCTGCTCAATTTGTTCCAAAATTTCGTCTTGTTTCATGGATATAAGATGAGGCACAAAATCTCGAATAATCAGCAAATCTTTTTCATTTGCTAGCAGAAATTCTATGAACCCTTCAATTTCAAGACGATCTAAATCTGGTATCATTGATTCTTGAAGAGCAGCAACTTTCAAGAAAGCTTTCTCTTCATTTAACTTCTTAATCTCTTCGTTCTGAACTTTTTTCGATCGAAGGATTAGATTCTCAACCAATTCTGGTATATCTGCTAATTTTTCAGTTGGTGTCTGTAGAAATTCATTGATTTTTGAAATATTTCTTCCTCTTAATCGTGGTGTGACACGATAATCCATCCAATCAAAAGTTGCAGCCCCAATTACTTTCTCTGCATCAATATATCCTTCTTTTATACCACTTTTGATTTCCTTTTTAACACTTTCAAGTAACAGAATTGACAAATTTGGAATAGCAGATATTTTTTCTGGGAATGCGATTATATAATCTAAAATATTCTGAATCTTTGCTGATTTCAGACTTTTTTCAACTTTTTCAGTTATCCAAGGAAAGGTTCTCAGACTGAACGGTTTTTCTGGATTATTTGTTAGATGTTCATTTATTGCATACTGTTTTGCCTCATAAATCAGTTTTTCAGGAAAACTCTCTACTAACCGTAGTTGTGAAATGGGGGTAGCAAAAAAATCAAGAGATGATACAATCCATCGTTTATTCAATGCTTTATGAATACGTAATGCGTTCCGATATTTATTAAAATCGTCTTCGATTGATTTAGAAAAAATATCAAACTCACGCATTGAGGGGGCCTTACCTGCTCTTTCTTGACTATTCACGGTTGCACGTTTTATCTCCCCTATTCGTTCTAGTGATAATTCAGTAATATCACTTAACTCCAACGCAGGGGCTCTCAAAAACTGATAAATTGTCTGAATATTGTGTTCGACGAGAGTTACATAGGTCTGCATCGGCAGCCACTCCCCAATACTCGAAATTAAAGGGCTGGGAGGAAAAGTGCGACGAACCAGTCTTGGCACCGCAGAAGCCAAAGCTTTTTCGAGTTTTGATATCTCTTCAGTGGATTGTAATAAGAATGGGGTTTCTGCTGCATCTAACACTTTTGATAAATTGCGTAGTACTTTAGGGGCAGCACTCTCAAACCGTGATTGTCTTTGTTTCTCTCTACGTTCTCGTTCAGCTCGGCCTAAATGCTGACTTAAACCACGAGCTAATTTCTTCAATACTCGAATTACTTCCTTTCGGAGCTCGTCAACATCAGCAATGTATTCCTTACTCGTCTCTGGAAAGGGAATCTTTGAGGAAACAATAGAAACAACAATAGCGATGGGAGATTTATTAATTTTGATCTTATAATTCTTCCATTTCATTTTCTGGACACACTTAGAGATAATGTCATTTCCTGCGCCAAATAGTAATGGAATACGATTTGCAAAACGATAAATCTTTGGGCTGCCTGATTCGCTGGAAAGTAATGGGCCTCCATAAGCCAGGGCTGCCTCAACAACAAAAGGATGTCCAGAATATGCTGAAATATCCCCTGCTGCTGCACGGACAAACTGAGGAGACAATTCTTTCTCAATACCCTTTGCCAGTAAATCCCAGCCTAAGGGTGAAAGTGAATCACCACTTGGCCGTCTGAAAGGAAAATATTTCTGTTCCCGACGCTTTTTTGGGTCAGAGTCGGGCATCACAAACCCTTCGTGGATTATTCGACGTATTTCGCTTGCGGAAAGATTATTGGGGTTTTTATTTCGGTCAATTTTGACATAATCTAAAAATTCTTGAGCTGTCTTTGGACCAACACCTTGAAAATGGTCTTGGAGAAAAATCTCCATATTCTCACTTCTTGTAACTGCTAATTCCCGCTTAAATTGAGTTATGTCAGTTCCCCAAGGATGAACCTTAGCTATCTGGGGATATGAAGGCATTTCCTCTACGACACGTGCCATGGCCAATGGTTCATCGTCATCAGGATATTGAACGTAGAAGCTAGCATATGGTGTTATCAGACTCAATTGGGAAAAATATTCACGTACCCAGCGAGAAGCGAGGTTCCAAGAACCAGTAAAGGTCACACTTACTTCAGTACCCGAATTCGGGATCGATTCTGCTGTTTCTTGAGGAATTTCTCTCTGGGCCAGTATTATCGGTTCATTTTCTGCTAGATTTATCATTAACTCGTGGTAGCTTGTGAAATCTTCATTTAGATGTTTTGATCTAATAATAAGTGGGAGGTCAACAGATGACATGGCATTTAATAAAACCATTTTCGCACCAAGGCCAAAGCGCCCTCGTGACTGGCGTGCACCATAATTACTACCTGTTAACACTCTCCCAAACAAAGGGGGGACAAATTCACTCTGGACACCACTCCCATTATCTCGAACTGTTAATCGAATGAAATCAAGTTTTTCTGCTGATTCGAAAGACTCAACATTTAGTAATTTTGCAATTTCTTCTTTTTTTAATCGCTGAATTGTGACATGCAATTCTGGTAGATTACCAATTCTTTCAGCTGCATCAAGCCCATTTTCAACCAATTCACGCACACTTGTGAAAACAACCCGCATTGTGTTGTCAAAACCAGCAATAGCCTTATTATCTTGGAAAAAATCGGCTGCAGATCTTCGTACGACTTTTTCTTTAGCAACTTTTTGTTTTTTAGATTTTTTGGCAGCCCTAGCCATCATTCAACCCGCCTATTCATTTTTTTCTTCTGAAAGAATAGCAACAGAAGTAATTGTGACCCCTTTGGCTTTATCCATTCTCATCAACGTTACTCCAGAAGTGGATCTCCCGATAGTTCTAATGTCCTTAATAGGAATTTGAATCAGCTTTCCATCACTAGCAACTAACATCAAATAATCTGTATTAGCAACACTTCTTACAGCGATAACGTCACCATTTCTTTCTCTTGTTTTAATATTAATCACACCTTTTCCATTTCGACGAGTGATTCTGTACCGATTGAATTCGGTTCGTTTACCATGACCATTCTCACATACTGTTAATAATGTCTTTTTCTCATCAACGATTGCCATATCTACTACAGAGTCTTCTGGTCTCAATTGTATTCCTAATACTCCGATACTACTTCGGCCAACAGCCCGAACTTCCTCTTCAGAAAATCTAATGGCTTTACCTTTTTGCGTTGCCAACATAATATCTTTGGTTCCATTTGTGACTTTAACACCAACTATCATATCCTGATCCCTAAGTTGAATGGCTATTATTCCCGTGGAACGTATGTTCGCATAGTCACCAAGGGGAGTTTTCTTAACCAATCCATTCTTCGTTGATAAAACCAAAAAATGATTAGCATCAAATTCGGAGACAGGGATCATTGTTTCGATTTCATCATCTTTTTCCATTCGTATTAAATTCACAATATTAATCCCCTTTGTAACACGTTGCTTAGATAGGGGTACTTGATAAGCACGAATCTTAAAAACCCTTCCCTTTACTGTAAAGAAGAGAACACTATCATGAGAAGATGCAACAATCATTTCTTTAAGAAAATCGTCTTTTCCAATCTCCATTGATTTGATCCCCTTCCCTCCTCTGTGTTGGGCTGTATAGGCTTCCGCAGAAATTGATTTAATATATCCATCTTGGGTTAGAGTGATTACAATATCTTCCTTAGGAATAAAATCTTCCTCTGTTTTTCCAGTCCAATCTTGAAATCCTTCAGAATCGTCTCTCAAGATCTCTGTTCGACGTTCATCACCATATTTTCTTTTAATCTCTTCTAGTTCTTCGGTAATTATTTCAAAAATGCGATCTTCACTCTTTAAAATCTCTTGATAATTTTGAATAGCCTTCAAGATTTCTTCATGTTCTTTAATAATTTTTTGACGATCGAAACGAGTCAAGCTCCGCAAAGGAAGCGAAAGAATATCTTTGGCTTGAATTTCAGAGAGGTGAAATTGATCCATCAGCGATTTTTGAGCTTCAGCTCCAGTCTCAGAGCCTCGAATCACAGCTAAAATTTCATCGAGGTTTTCTACAACGATTTTTCGTCCTTCAAGAATATGCGCGCGTTCTTGCGCTTTTCTGAGCTCATATTCAGTTCGACGTACTACAATTTCATGTCTATGATCAATAAATTGAGTAATTAAGTCTTTCAAATTCAGTCTTCTAGGTCTAAACCGAGTCTCATCACCCACACGAGCATCTACAAGTACCATATTTTTTATGGAGTATGAAATTTGCATCGGAGTGTATTTAAACAATCGATTTAACACTATGTCAAGATTGGCCGCTTTTTTGAGATTGATTACGATCCGAGTTCCATGAATAAGGTTTGACTCATTCTTAACACCTCCAATTTCTGGAAGTTTACCTGAGTCTTTCATCCGTCCAATAATATCCACTAAACCTCTATGTTCAACCGTATCTTGGCGTTTAACAAGATAAGGTACTTCTGTAACAATTATTTGGGTTTTCTTTTTCTTTTCCACAACTTCATATTTTGCACGTAAAATGACATTCCCACTGCCCGTATGATATGCTCGTTTAATACCAGAAGTTCCAAAAATAACACCACCAGTAGGAAAATCAGGACCAGGAATGTATTTCATTAATTCCTTAACACTAATGTCAGAATTTTGAATTGTTGCAATAACACCGTCTATCACTTCACTGAGATTATGAGGAGGCATTGATGTTGCCATACCGACAGCAATGCCCATAACACCATTAATCAGAAGATTAGGAATTCTAGCAGGAAGGATAACTGGTTCTTTGTCCAATCCATCAAAATTATCCATAAAATCAACGGTATCTTTTTCTATGTCTTTAAGGAGCTCTTCAGCAATTCTCCGCATACGAGCCTCGGTATAACGTTGAGCTGCTGCTAACTGACCATCCATGCTCCCAAAATTCCCCTGACCCTGTACTAAGGGGTATCGTAAAGAAAATGGTTGAGCCATTCTTACTAAAGCATCGTATACTGCTGTCTCTCCATGAGGATGGTACTTGGCGTGAGTTTCACCTATAGTTCTTGCACACTTTCGGGGAGGCTTATTGTGTACTAAGCCTAAATTATGCATAGCCCATAAAATGCGGCGGTGGACGGGTTTAAGCCCGTCTCGGACATGTGGTAAAGCCCTGCTAGTAATGACTGACATAGAATACTCTAGGTAACTCTTTGACATTGTTCTTTCAATGGGGGTCGACTTTATGTTACTACTCATTATTATCCAACATTCCTTGATTAAACATCTAAGTTTTCAGCTTCTAGGGCATGTGTTTCTATAAATTCACGACGAGGGGCCACTTCATCACCCATCAACGTGTTAAAAATATGTTCAGCTTCAATAATATTAATCCGAGTAACTTGTAATAAGGTACGTTGGGAAGGATCCATAACAGTATTTTGTAGTTGAATTGGATTCATTTCCCCTAAGCCTTTAAAACGACTAATCTCAACATTTTTTCCCCACTCCTCTACTAATTCATCTCGTTCCTGATCAGAAAGAACATATCTTTCTTTATTTCCCTTTTTTATACGATATAGCGGAGGTTGGGCTATATAAAGATAACCCTCATCAATTAATTCAGGCATATAACGGAAAAAGAAGGTAAGGAGTAAACAGACAATATGATGACCATCAATATCTGCATCCATTAATAAAATAACTTTATGGTAACGAACCTTTTCGATCTGGAAATTTTCTTTATATCCAGCACCAATTGCCCTGATAATTTCGAGAATTTCTTTATTACGCATAGCTTTCTCCAATCTCGCTTTCTCTACATTTATTACCTTCCCTCGTAAAGGAAGAATTGCTTGAAACTCACTAAATCGCCCTTCTATAGCTGTTCCTCCCGCAGAATTCCCCTCCACTAGGAACAGTTCACGCTTGGAAGGATCTGTTTCAGTACAATCGATGAGTTTTCCTGTTCCTTTAGCTTGAGTCTTTTTTACTGCCTCACGGATTTGCCTAAATTTCATTCGGATAGTTGCGGCTTGTTCACATTTTTCAATAATTTCTTTGGCACTTTCAGGATGTTCATCCAGAAATTTCAGAATGTTTTCATAACAACAGCGTTCAACTATTCCTTTTACTTCGCTATTGCCCAATCTACTTTTTGTTTGCCCTTCAAACTGTGGATTCATGACTTTTACAGAAACAACAGCAACTAGCCCCTCTCGAACATCATTCCCACTGAAAATTGAACGCTTCTCTTTCAACCCTTTTTTTAAATGGGTATTCCTAACTAATTGTTCGTTCTTCTGAACATAAGCATTGATTGCTCTAGTCAAGCCTGATTTAAATCCTGAAAGATGTGTCCCCCCATGACGAGTATTGATGTTATTAGTAAAGGTATAAATTAAATCTCGTTCTGACCTATCGTATGCTAAGGCTACTTCAACCTGAGTAGTTTCTATTGTTTCATCAAAATAGGGAATATCCTCGTGTGTACGATTTGCAGCCAACTGCTCAACATAATGTGAGATCCCACCTTCGTATTGAAAAAACCAAGTATTGTAATCTTCTTTTTCTGATATCTCCCCTGGTTCAAGCTGTTCTTTCAGCTTACGATTATCGATTAAGGCAATTGTCAAACCCTTATTTAAAAAAGCAAGCTCACGCAAACGATTTTTAATCGTGACAATGTTGAAATGAACAGTTTCAAAAATCTCGTGGTCTGGAATAAAGGTGGTGTGAGTTCCGCTCTTATCCTCCCATACCTCTTCTACTTTAATCAATCCGTGAGAAATGGTTTCTCCCCGAACGTATTCTTGCATTAAAATTGGCCCC
>CP070665.1:217020-224549 GCA_020351745.1 Candidatus Heimdallarchaeota archaeon
TTGATGGGAAAAATAGTGCTAGGGGATTACTTCCTAGCCCGTTCAAATGAAATCACTCGCTCAGAGGTAGGAATGTAATTTTCGTTCCTTTCCCCCTCTCCTTCTTTCATCGAACTGTGATGTTAAGGTTTACCGAACTACATTCATGAATGGTGACCAGATCAAGATTATAACGTTATGTGGTTCATCCATTTAGATTAAAGCGATAAAAAAAGAACGAAATGATGATAAAAGCACGTATCATTTCTTCCTCATCCCAAATTTTGTAATCTGAATGTAAATTTCGTATGGAGGATTTAACTCTTGTTCTGCGGTGATGAACTCATCCCGAAATAGGTAGAGACACGAGATCAACACTCTTGCGCGGATTAGGCGTCGTTGTTCATCAGATTGGCTTTCCATCTCCATTTGTCTAACTACCTTAGTAAATTCCGCCTCTTTATTTTTATCTTTAAGCGCGATTTCTTTAATGATTTCAAAGGTGTTATTGACGATATCTTCAATGGCAACCCTATCTAAATCGAGTTCATAATCAAAACTTTCGAAATCTGCTAGTTCCAACTTACGACGTTGTCGTTTAACATCCCCCTTCATCAATTTCCTCTCTGCTTTGATCTTCTCTAATTTTTTCTTTTCATCCTCCTCTTGAAGGGCTAGTAAGAGCTCAGCATAGAAAGATTCAGGATTAGCAGATTCAGCTAATGCAAGGAGATCTCGGGTCGCATAGAAATGAAGAGGGATTTTGAATTGAAATTCACGTCTTTTAGCTCGAATCGCCAGTTTTTCCTCTTGTTTCTTTTCATATTGTATTGCTAAACTAACCTTCTTTTTATGAATCCTGGAAGCAGAATAAATTGCTTGACCAAGGATCCGAAAATCTAATCCTTGCTTTTGCAGTTTGCGATGAAAATCTGGAAGGATTTCTTTCATACTAAAATCGCGGATGTAAGCAACACGTTCAGGAAAGAGATCGGGATTGATTAAATAAATGTAGGGTTCTTCTAGAAAGAATTGTCCACTGTGACTGAACAACCGAATGTAATCATCTTCGTCGTCCTCTTCATCTTCCAACGTGTCAGGTTTCTCTAATTCAGCCATTTCGGAACCTCAGATAATAAAGATTAAATTGTATTCTAGAACGCTTCAGCTCGTTCTAGTTGTTTTTCCTCACTCATCTGTATTGAAAAGACCGAACTCAGTCCTTTAACATTGGTACATCCGTATAACCTGTCAGCCCATGCCATTAAAATATCACGATGACTAATTACTAAGAATTGGGCGGCAGGGGTAGATTTTGTTGATCTCTTTGCCTCCTTTCCATCAGGTTCGTCTTGTCCAACACTTCGACTCATACGGTAGAGTAATTTGGCTACTCGTCGGACATTCATGGGATCTAAGGCTGCATCAATCTCATCTAAGATATAGAAAGGTTGAGCATCAACTGTTTGGACAGCAAAAATAAATGCTAATGCAGTTAATGCTTTCTCGCCCCCTGACATCGACTCTAAAGAAGCGACCTTCTTTCCAGCTGGGTGAGCTTCAATAAACATACCACCCTCGAAAATGTCTTCCCCTTTCTTGGGATCCTTCTCTAGGATTAATCGAGCATCCCCACCTGAGAGCTCGTGAAAAATCAGACCAAAATGCTTGTTTACAGATCGATAAACTTTCATGAAGACACTGTATTTTTCTGTTTCAATTTCTTCAATGAAATCCAATATTACTTGACGTTCTTCTATTAGAATATCTCTTCGATCTAACAATTCTATATACCTGGCATTCTCTTCTTGAAATTCTTTCAATGCTCTCATATTGACTGGTTCTAAGCGTTTCTTTTCATCAGATTTCTGATTGATTTCCTTCGTGATCTTGCTTTCATTTATTTTCTTTAACTCTTCTGCATCTGCTGGAAGGATTTCAATGTTGTTTTCTAAGGCTTCATTCTGTAGGTTTTCAAGCTCAACGGTTAATCGTTCACGCTGTAGCTTGATTTCAGTTATTTTTTCCTCGTATTTAGCGATTCTTTCATTTAGCTTTTCTTTGTCCTTAACAAGCTGACCCTGATATTTCTTTTGAGTACTAAGATCAGATTTAACATCCTTCATCTCTTTAGAAACTTCTTCCTCATTTTCTAAGATCTTTGTTAGCTGATCACTAAGTTGTGAATGTTGTTCCTCTAAAACCTGCAATTCACCAGTTAAATTGGCAGTTTCAACTTCAACAGAGTTAATTTCGTTACTCGTTTCTGCCGATCTTTGTTCTTTCTCTTCCTTACTTGTCACTAACCCCTCAATCCGCGACTCCACTCCAGTGAGCTTCCCTTGTAGCTTTCCAAGTTGTTGTTCGACTTGATTCATTTTTTCTAAGAGGGGTCGAGTATCTGCAGCTTCAAGTCTTTGTTCTATTTCTGTTATTTCAGTAGCGATTTTTTCAACATTTTCCTCATAAAATTCCATTTCTTTTTGTTGCTCTTCTTTAGCTTTCAAACGATCTTGAAGTTGTTGTTGAAGGGGTTCTAATTCCTGTTTGTTTTTTTCCATGTTATTTTGGTAAAGATTAACCTCATTTTCTTGCTGGGTCAGTTGGATTGTGGCATTTTGAATTTCTTTTTCTAATTTTTCAATAGATTGAATGATTACTTTCTCAAGATCAAGGAGTTTCTTCTTATTTTCTTGTTCCTCTTTCAATTGACTGTTAATGGTGTTTCGTTGCTCACGCGTGCCGTTCATTTCAGTACGAAGCTCGTCAACTGTTTCTTGAGCTGCAGCTAGGTGAAATCCACCGTATATAATCCCATTAGAATGAAACACATCTCCATCAACAGTTGATACTGTTTGTTCTCGTTTTCTCCATGTTTTTGCTGCTTGTCTGAGATCAGTGACTACTTCGTTCTGTTCGCGAACCTTCTTAACAATATTAGAAAATTTTTCAGTAGTTTTTAATTTAAACTTCTCTAGTGGTATAAAATTAGCTGCCCCTACGGCATTATCCTTTAAGAGTTGGATACATCCTAATGCTGAATTAATTGTATCCGTAATGATTGCATCAGAGAGATGACCTACTTCTGTGGGTAAACTTTCTCCCTCAGTCGACAAGTTTTGGAATTCTCCTAATATTCCTTGAATTTCCCCATTATTTGCTTTAGTACTAATAAAAGAAACTGCTGGATTTTCTTTTCCTTCTTCTGACTTCAAGAATGAAGATATAGTGTCAACTCGTGCTTTAAGCACGAGATATTTGTCATTGAGTTCACGACTTTCTGTTTCTAACGAGCTAATCTTAGAATCTAAATTTGATTTTTTCTGGTCAACTTCTGCTACCTTTGATTTTGCTTCATCGACCTTTTTATTATCCTCTTCTAAAGTTTGAGAAAGCTCTTGAGATTTGGCTTGCGAGGCTAAGATCTGTTCTTCCAGCTCACTCTGACGTTTTTCGAATTCATTGACATTATTCTGAAATGCAGTAACCATATTCTGAGAAACTTCAAAGGAAACTTGAGTTTTTGTCAATCGGTCGTTTTCTACTTTATGTCTACGTTCAGCATCATCGTATTCATTTTTTACTTCTTCATATTGTTGATTTTTCTGCTCTAATTCTGTTTCAATTGCTGTTCGTTGGTTTTGAGTTTCTTCAATCTCAGCTTGCAGTTCTTTCTTCGTCTCTTCTAATTTTTCCTTGGTTTTAATATCCTCTTCAGTTTTTCTTTCAATTTGATCAAAGCGTTCTCGGAGTTGTTTAATGCGATTTTCATTTGATTTAATCGTTTTCTTGTTATATTCTGTTTTCTCTTCAATTTTTGCTTTTTCAATATTCTTCTCTTCAGCTGAAGTCCGAATTTCAGAGAGAGAAGTCTCCAATCTAATTGTTTGGTCTTCCAAAGATCTAATCTTTTCAGTGACTTCCTCGATGTTTCCATCAATCTGCTGACGGTTATTAACAAAGTTTTCTTGGTCTGTTCGGATACTAGCTATTTCTTCATCAAATTTACTAGCATTATGTTGATTGTTATGGAAAGCATGTGATATCAAGAGCGCTTTTAATTGAAGGATCTCTTGGTCAAGTTGAGTCCAGCGTTCTGCATCTTCTTTTTCCTTACGTAGCAATTCCACGCGTTTAGCAACTTCATTCACTAATAATTGAAGTTCATCCATTCTCCGTTGTGCTTCATCTAACTCTATAAGAGCTGTTCTCTTTTTCTCATCAAATTGTCCCACTCCCGCTAAGTTTTCCATTAGTTCTCGACGTTGAATAGGATTCATTCCTACAATCTCGCCTACTTGACCCTGAGCGATAATATTGTAGGAACTTATAACATCTATTCCAGCAATACGAAGTTTATCCAAGATATCTGTACGAGTCGTTCGCTTTCCGTTCAATCTGTAAGTTCCTGAACCATTTCTTTTTAATTCTCGACTAACAATAACTTCTTCTTCTTTGAGAGGAATAGCGAAATCAGAATTATCGAAAATAATCTCAACTGTGGCCCTATCGGCGGGTTTCCTGCCACCGATTCCATTGTAAATTAGCCCTATCATCTTCTCTGCTCTCATTGACTTCTTAGATAAGGCCCCTAAACAAAAATTTACGCCATCTATGCTATTTGACTTTCCACTACCATTAGGACCAACTATTACTGTGAATCCCTTAGCTAGAGGCATTCTGACGGTGCCAGGTCCATATGACTTCCACCCAGTCATTCTTATCTCCTTAATATGTACCATGGGATTTACCTCGGCTTAGGTGAGAATGGGGAGTAATTTTTTCGTTGTTTTCTAATTTCACATCTTGAATAACAGTTTTTACTTTAAAAAAAGCATCTCGGTGAGAAATTGATAAGATGCTAACGATTAATACTATTATGATTTAGTGATTAAAGCCATTCCTTTTAAATTTTCATAAGTTTCTGGAATTAGCTTTATTCTCTGCATTATAAAAATATTCAAACATATTGCCTCAAGAGGAATGAGCTGAGACATGGGCTTAGTAGAGGGATTCTATGGCATTATCGGCAATAACACGATCTCATTGACAGAAAAGGATTAGAACTGACTACTAGGACTCATCTTACATACCATAACGTCAATCATGTGATGTTTTATTGTGAGTGTGGGATGAAAACCAGACTGGGTTTGAAATAACCAAAAATATAAAGATATTTTTTTCTCTTATGATGGAAACCTGTAGTAATTCCAAAAATAATGATAATACTAACATCTCTGTAATTTGTAGAATGAATGATGATATAAAAAGTTTAATTCTTTCCTAAAAAATGATCAGAGTAAAATGAAGTGTCGTACATGGGTCTTGAAAAAACAAATAAAGTTACTCCCGATAATAAGAAAAAATTCAACTTCCTCACAACTGAAGAATTGAGGGAAAAACGCTTTTTAGCTCAGAAAGTTCGAAACATCGTTGCTCTGGGCATTTTTGGAACAGCTAACGCTGTACTTATAGCTTTCATTATTGCTTATTTCAATCTCTCCTATTTGCAAGGATCAGATGCTTTTGGACTGGGTTTATCTCCAGATCTTGCTGAAACTATCTTTAGTTATTCTATCGCTGCAGGTTCTATCGGATTTCTGGGAACTGTAATCATTGGGGGTGCTTTTTCTGATGACTATCGTTCAAAATATGGGGCTCGCGCGCCCTATATCCTAGCTGGATGTTTACTTGCTGGAGTAATGCTTCTTCTCACTCCAATTTTTGCAGGAACAGCTGATGCGGATCTGATGATAATTATCTTTCCAATGTGCTTTTTCCTAATATATGTGGGTTTAGGATTAGCCTCTTCCCCTAGTGGAGCTTTATTATCTGAGTTATTCACCAAGGAACAGCGAGGATGGGTGGGATTAATTTTAGCTGGATTCACAGTTTTTGGTAGTTTAATTGGATTAGTTTTTTTTAATTTTTTTACCACACTTCTTTTGAATTTTGGCCAAATTTTCCAACTCCAATTTTTAGCGGAATTTAGCCTATTTTTATTTCCTGCTTTAATAATAATAATAAGCGGAGTTCTAGTGTTTTTCTTAGTAGAAAAAGCAAATCCCCCATATCCTCCTATTGACTCTCCTATTACTGACATTCTGCAAACACCTCGATATCTTTTAAATTTTTCTGGATCAGATTTTGGAAAATTGTTCTTTGTGCAATCATTTTGGGGATTTGCTAGTGAAGCAGTCGCTTTATACTTAATCATCCACTTAGTCGCTGCAGGACTTCCAGAAGATGGTGCTCCCTTCGCGTTACTAGTAACAGGTGTAGTTTCAGCAGTTATGGTAATTCCCGCTGGACTTTTCATCCAAAAGTATGGAAAAGTGAAGACAGCTATCGTTGGTTCGTTGATTTATTCTGGATTTTGTTTCTTGCTTGCGGGTATTGAAATTGGGAATTATTATCCTATTCTCATAATAATTATTGCCATTGGAGGTTTTGGAGCGGTTTTCATTGAGGCAGTTCGGGCATCTTTACCAGCTGATCTTGTTCCAGAAGGAAAAGAAGCCCAATTTATGGGAATTAACAGATTTGGGTCATTATGGACACAACCTTTTGTAGCAATTTTGGGTGGCTTCTTACTTACAGCTTTAATTGATTGGGAGTACTCATTCACAGCAATTATGTTTGGATTAGCAGGACTCGCTTCCCTAATCGCAACAGTTCTCTTATTCCTCATCTCATATGAGAAAATGGTACGTGATGAATATGAGAAATTTTATAAACGTTATCTAGCAGCTAGAGGCTTTTTTGAGGAAAAGATTACCAATATTCTCGATTCTATTGTCTAGAACCCACAGTCATCTAATACTATTTAGATCAAGAAAAGTTTCCTGGTTAGTGACGTTTTTTACACTCAACAATAAGTATCCCTAAATGAGCAAATGGTGCTTCTATCCCTTCACCTGTCTTTGCAGAACATAAATAATAGCCCGAAAGGTTATATTTCTTGGCAAAATTATCAGCAGATTCAGCTACTAACTCTCTTGTCTCTGTAGATGCTGTATCCAATTTATTCCCCAGTAGTACGATAGGAATATCGGATTCATTATGTTCTCGAATCATTCTTAACCATTCAGGTATTTCTGCGAGGGTTTGAATTCTTGATGTGTCAAAAGTCACCAGAGCTCCAGATGAACCTTGACAATAACCCGGGAAAAGAGACCGAAACCGATCTTCCCCTGCGTAATCCCAATATGCAACACGTAAAACCGTTTCTCCCACTTCTTGATCCCTTACTAAAAAATTTATGCCTACAGTACTAACTGCTGGTATAAAATTGTTTGTTTCATATCGTTTTAACAGAGTAGTTTTACCTACTCCTCCCGGTCCTGCAACTACAACTTTAACTGTAAGAGTACTTGCGTCAGCGATAAATTTAGTCATCTACAAAGTAACCTCTTTAATCCATTAATCCATAATCATTTCTGTCGCTGTTGTTGAATAGTCACAGCCATTAGTTGAAATACTCTTTGTGTGTTTTCTCCTGTGACTGCACTTGTTTTGACATATTCTGCAATGGGATATTTATTCCTAAA
>CP070665.1:224649-231959 GCA_020351745.1 Candidatus Heimdallarchaeota archaeon
AATTTCATAATAATATAATTTTGGAGATAATTATCATGAAAAAACGAGATTTTTTTAATAAATTATTTGATAATGGAATTTCGTATGAAAAATACGCCGAACAATCTAGTTCACATGTAGAAAGAATGGAAGATAGTTGGTTTGCTAGTCAAGCTGCAGTAAAAGGATTATCGCAAGATCATATTGCGCGCTTGAATGAAAAATTACGTGTACTGTGTATAGCAGAGAATTGGTGTGGTGATTGTGCGAATGCAGTGCCTGTAATTGCTAAACTTGCTAACGAGATTTCTAATTGGGATTTTCGAATTGTTTCTCGTGACCTGTTTAATAATGAAGTAGAGATGTTTTACACAACTGCTGGGAGGAAAAAAATTCCAGTGATTATTTTTGCTGATGAAGATGGAGATGAGATAATGCGATGGATTGAGAGACCAACGCGGAGTTATCATCTATTAGGCATGTTACGTGATCAAAATTTACCAAAGGAGGAATTTCTAGAAAAGTACAACAATACCCCTGATTTTCAACCTCCAACTGTTTCTAAGGAGATTCTTGGTGAATTAATCGGTGTTGCGGATAAAGCTGCCTCGATATTGCGTAACCACCCTCCAAAAAGAAAACGTCCAACGATAAATACATTGGTTTCTCGCCATTAAGGAGCTTAGTGGCTTCACCTGCGGAACGTCTAGGAAGAGTGGTTTATTTCAGATATTTTAGAATTTCAGTTATACTCCCGATGATTAGGTCTGGTTCCTCTTTCCTTAAGGTTTTTTCATCAAATATTCCAGTTAGTACGGCAATGGTTTTCGCTCCACCTGCTTTTCCAGCCCTAATATCAGTGATAGAGTCTCCAACTATGATACAGTCCTCCATTGCAACACCTATTCTTTCAGCTCCTTCAACAAAAGAGGCAGGATCTGGTTTCGGCTTTTTAACATCCAATGCTGTAATAATGGTCTTAAAAAATCTATTTAATTTCAATCTTTTCAGTTGATCTTCAATTAATCCCTTATTCACATGACGAAGTGTGACAAGAGCGAGTGGAAAACGCTTTGAAAGATCGATTAAAACCTGATCCACACCTTGGAGAAGTTCTACTTCCCAAAGGCACGCTTTGTTCCAGGTTCTCAACCAAAGGTCAATGAACTCTATGACCATATCTGGAGCTATAGAAATAATTCCATCCAATAATTTGTCTCTTGATATTCCTAAATCCAACCTTCTCGCGATCTCTAATGAGATATATCTCTCTTCATCTTCAGTGACTTTAGAACTTTTAAAATTCTTCATGGCAACATTTGTCGCCTTCATGTAGGCGTTTGTTGCATCTACCAACACTCCATCAAAATCCACTAACACTGCTTTAATCATCATCCATGCTACCAAGAATTTGTAGAAAAATGCTTAGCTTTTAAGATGATCGAAAGTAGTTTGTCATTTGTTATGATTTTGCGGATTTTTTTCTATACTAATAACTTGGAATATCATTTTTGTAATCATTTTATCTTTGATTATTGTTTCAAATAATTCGCTCCTAATTTATGAGCCAATGCATCTCCTTTCTCGTAAAAAAAAAGAAGTTGAAGGTTAGAAGTAACTTCTCATAAGCTTACAATTTTTCTATCGCTTCTGCTTCGCTCACTGCCAATGGAATTGCTTGTTCTACTTCCATGGCCAAAGCCCCTTTCCAACACTTGAAGAGGCCTGGTAATGCGATTCTCCAACGAGCTACAGTCCTAAAAGCTGCTTCTTCACTTTCTACTTTCAGAAGTGAAATTCCCCAATTATCTGGAGTAACGATCCAAGAGACAACTTCTGCTCCTTCGATATCCTCTAATTCATTGAGTTTTATTCCAGTTCTAGCTATTTCTGCTGAACTTATTTCTTCACTTAATTCCCAATACACAAGATACAACATGCCTTTTCACCCTTTTTCCTATTTAATGATAACAGTTACAGTATTACTAAGAGAAAGATATCGAGCTCTTCCCGCCTGTCTTCACTTATTTAAAGTTTTTTTACTTCTTTCTACTTAGGATAAATCCTTCTTTTATGGTAATCGATCTAGTATTATAAAGAATATATGATGTCTCTCAATATAATAAAAAAATTTTCAGGACGTGATTAGTTATCTTCGAAAGAAGACTTATTCAGGTTTGACTCTACACTTTGAGCAAAATTTTCCTTTACTGACTTGTGTACTAAGATTTGGACGGGATTTTTTGGTGTTTGAAACTCCTTCTTTTTGATCATTTTCTTACATTTCTTTAGATTAATTTTTTCCTAACCTAATCCAATAAACAACGGATAAACCAGTTGTTATTAAACCAGCAAAGAATAATCCAATAGCACTAAGTTGCATTACCCATGGTGGCTCCTGCCAAGCCTCGAACCTTCCTGTTACAGGAGAACTTGATTTCAATATGATTAGAGTATACTCATTCGGTTCTATTGAGATCTTGTAATAGGTTCCATTATAGACATTTTCTCCATCGATATTGATCTCTATCGTGTTGTTTGCTTTTATTGTCAAATGGAGTTTCGAACTAGAGAACCAAGGAAATGTAACAGTATAGTTATTATAGCTTGCTAGGAAAAATGGTTCACCTCCGCCGTACCCAGGTACGAGTATTGGAAAAATTACATATGTGAAACCAATGGAGAGAACTCCTGTGAAGAGTAAAAGTGAGGAGAGACTAAACGCTACCAGAGTTATTCTATTTGGACTTTCTAATATCAGCTTCTTTACCCCAATATTTTTTAGATTTCAATCCTTTCTATGATTAACTACATCCCTTCTTTCTTTTTTGAGCTGCGAGAATTCTTGTTTGGCGATTATTATTTAATCTAACTATAACAACCACTCTTTTCAGTTTTGCTATACATCACTAGAAATCGTCTTGACAAGTGATTATTTTACAGGAACCAATTTTGTAATAACCCGATCACAGGAACCACAACGTTCTGGAATATTATGACGGTCTTTGACTTCAAAAACATTTTCACACTCACTACATTTCCAATTTGAGGGGATTAATAGCTCTTGTTCTAATCGGGTAAGAATTGCTGTAAATCGATTTAGTAATTGATCCATTTTTCCTGTTATATGTCCTACCTCACTGGCTTTCTTCAATTCTTGAGGTGAGTCTGGGTTTATCAGTAGTTGTTGATCTTGTTTTAAGTTTTCAATCTGAATCTTAACTTCTTTAGAATTAGGAATTGCTTCTATGACTCCTCTTTCCTCTAACCACTCGAGAAGAAATAAAATTTTCTCAATTATTATGATTGCTTGGGAAATAGTTTCTTTTTTTGTGGTTAGATCGATAAGTTTCTGAATTTCTTCTGATAGTTCTCCTAGATAGCTCTTTAAGTCTCCTTGTAAATTCAATTCCCTGTATAACCGAAATAATGTAAGATAGTGAGAAAATTGTTTATCTGGATCCGCTTTCACGAGAACTGCACTTGTTATTTCACGAACATTTTCAGGTTCACACTTTTTGGTATCTAGTGGTTCTCCCGATAGGATTTTCCATCGTGAACGAACTACAATTTGTCTTCCTCGAGTGTAATTTAATTCAACATACTCACGAGCTTTAGCTGATAAACATTCCCAATATGTATACTTTGATTTTTCCTCATCTATTACCAATTGCTCTATTCCAGAATTGCAGTATTCACAAGAGGATAAATCACTATCCTCAGAGCGGTTCATCTTACCACAAGCAAAACAGTAGAAATAAATATAATCTGTTGTAAATTTTCCAAATGTTCCTGTTCCTGAGACTTGTGATTCATCAGCAGAACGGCGCATTCGGGAAAAAAGAGAGTCTGAATCGTCAAGCATCGCAGTGAGAGACCCTCCTAAACCCTCTGCTGCTTCAATACGCTTTTTTTCTTCCTCTTTCTTCTGTAAATAAGATTTTCTCTCTTCTGGACTCATTTTCTCAATTTTTTTCAATTCTTTCACACGATTCTGCAGTCTATTCCTATCTGTAGGCGTTAAGGCTTCCAAAAAGTCTGAGGGGAGAGATTGAATTTCCTCCATACTCATTTCCTCAAAGTCAGTACGTAATTCCCCCATTGATCCAGGAGGAACGCTTATTTGAACTGGTAATGTAGAACCAGGTGGTGGAGGTGGTGGTGGGACTCCAGAGGTAAGGTCTTTGCCATGTATGGGAGCTGGTCGTTGTGGTACTGAGGATGCAATAGGTCTAGAGACCCGATTGATAGCTCCCATTATTCTTTCTTCGAGATCATCTAAAAACCCAGCAGTTGTCAGGAATTTCTGTTTTTGCTCTGTGTGAATTTTCTGAATCTCAACTAAGAGATGTTCTGATAAGGCGTCCAAGCGCGGAAATAGAGACGAGAGAATATCATACATAATCCATTGCTGAATCTCAGAAAACTGACTATAAGGTTCTGATGGAAATTTACTCATTTGGGGGTAGATTTCGATTGTTTCCATATTTCTCTTTGCCCAAGACCAAATTGTAGACTTGTTTTTGGAACTACCAAGTAGTGCTTCTGCTATTTGAGCAAATGATTCATTATGGAGACGTCTTCTGATGATTTCCTCTCGTTTCTGATTAGAGTCCATTTGGAACCATGGAGCCTGAGGATTAGACACTATTATTCCACACTATACTCCTATAATTGCAGTTTAATTCTCTTAAATCCCAGATTGAAATCTAAGATTAATGTGAACGTTCATATAAACTTTATAACAAGTTCATATTTTCCATCATAAAAAACTAATGGAATTATACTCGTAGCGGAATTTGACAAAATTTTTCTGAAGGATCTATTTTTTCTTAAAAAGATATTAACCACAAGTGAACTACCACCAGCTACAGCAGGTGGCTTTCTACGAATGGTGAGTCGAAATCTCGTGTCCTAATTGTGGTTATCTTGATAAAGGACTTTATAGCAGTAACTGTGGATCCCGATTGAGAGATTTCGATTGAATCAATCTTCGATTTTGAATTTTAGATTAATCATATCCCCTCTGTTGAACCCCATAGCATTGAAGAATCTGAGCAGATCCCAGTCTCGCCAGTTTACAAATGTGTAAACAGTATCAACGCCTACTTTTTTCATATAATTAAGTAGTTCGTTAATCAGAAGTCTACCAATGCCTTTTTTTTGGTAATCAGGATCTACTCCAATCGTATCAATCCAACCAATATTCTCAGGTACACCGTATTCCCATCCACTTGCTTCACCAAATATGAAACCTACAACTGTACCTTCCATTTCTGCAACAAGTGAGGGAAGGGGCGATTTCGATATTGTTGTAAGTTTAGATTCCCAGTAGTCTGAACGTCTCTCTCCAAGAACCTTGTTGTCGATTTCAATGATTCTCTCGAGATCTTGTTCCTTTATTATCCTTACAATCGGTTCTTGAGTTGATATATCGTACATTTCTTTCTCCTTCTTACAAGTAACTGATTTTCATCATTCTTTCTTAGATGATTTAGGAATTATTTTGACTTTTTATCTTATTTAATTGTTGCTCAGATTAATCAAAAATTCTAATGGCATGATGAACATGGTATCTTACAGTTTTTACATTAAAAACTATTCTCAGCGAGTGCACATATAAGAAAAATTCTACAGTTTTTCACCGCTTGGTGTATAAGGTAACACTGCTGCTTGAATGTCTACTGGAGTCTGATTGATTGAATAATAAGGATATTAAAGAACATATCTCTCAAATATTTACGAGAGCTGCTTCTACTTATGATCAGGTTGGTTTTCGATTTTTCTCTTATTTCGGTAATCGTTTAGTTGAGCTCACAAGGATCCCACAGAATGCTAAAGTGCTTGATGTGGCAACTGGTAGGGGAGCTTCCCTCTTTCCAGCTATAAAAAGGGTTGGTTTTGAAGGAACAGTCGTAGGTATTGATATAGCTGAAGGAATGGTTAAAGAAACGGAAATGGAGATCAAAAATAAGGGCATTTCCAATGTAAAGGTGGTTCAAATGGATGCGGAGAACCTGACATATCAAGATAATACTTTTGACTTTGTTCTCTGCGGGTTAAGTATATTTTTTTTCCCGCACTATACTCATGCCTTACGGGAAGCGTTACGAGTATTGAAACCAGGGGGACAAATTGGAATTTCTACTTTCTTCCACAAATCTCATGATGAATTAAAATGGTTGGGGCCATTGTTTCAGAAATATATATCCTCAATGAAAGAGGAAAAGAAGTTGGAAAAAGACACTAAAGAGCCTGAATTTGACACTGTTGAAGGTATGCAAAAAATATTAATTGCAGCTGGCTTTAAAGATTTTCATCATGAAATTGAAGAAAAAGAGTTTGTATGCCAAAACGCTGAAGAATTTTGGGAGTTTTTATGGTCAATTTATACACGTAATACACTTGAAAGGATTCCTTCATCTCGCCTTGTTGAATTGAAAGAGGAAATTAAGAGAAACTTCATTGAACACAGTCAGGATAATGTTTTATACATCACTGTTAGAGTTCTCTTTACTTTTGGAAGAAAATGAATAATGGAATTGTCATTGGGAGTCCAAAAAGTCACCCATTTACCTCCCATCTTGTTGAATTATTCGTTTCTTAAGTTCCTCGGCAAATCTTCGGTCTGTGGATGCTTTTAGTCGATTGAAAGTGGTGTCATAAGCATCAATCTGTTCCTCTTCCAATGTGGAAGAATAGTTAGCCGACGGATCGATCTCATCAAGCATTCTTATTAATTTAGTTCTCTCTTCCTTTGACATAACGTTAGAATCAGTCATTGCTGCAGCTCTAGCATATATCCCTTCATCAAGAAGAAATTTTAGAGCTTTGAATGGGAGATCATAATATTTCCCAATGGCTCCTGTTAATTGAGTGAATGTTTGTGGGATTGCTGCTTTGAATGAAACTCTAACATAAATTTTATCTTTGAATTTAGCTAACTGCTTCACATAATTTTTGTCAGTCCCAAGGATTATTCCATTCGTTTCTAATATGAAAAGAGGATACTTTGTTTTCATAACATATGGTAAAAGAGCCAGAAGATGTTCTTTCCCCAATGTCGGTTCACTTCCAGATAAGCGGAGTTTTCCCACTTTAATATCTTTGAACCGCTGCCATCCAGGGGCAGTAATTCCTGCATCTGCAGCCTTGAACAGCTCCTCTGCTAGCCTTTTTGAGGAATAAAAAGTGCCAAATTTTTCTGGAAAATCTCTTGACCAATTACCCCAACAGTAGGTGCAACGTAAACAACACCCTACAGCGTATCCCGTTGCAATTCCTCCATAGACAGGCGCAGAATAGATACCAACATATTTTCTCTCTAACCC
>CP070665.1:232059-238599 GCA_020351745.1 Candidatus Heimdallarchaeota archaeon
AGAAAAGTTTTGCAAAGAAAACAATCCTCTATTAGGACATCTTGGATTCTTTTTTTCTACTGATGAAGAAACTGGTGGTAGAAATGGTGCCCTAATCTTTTTCAAATATGTTACAAAGCATAAGATTCCACTTAAATTCGTAATTAACGTTGATGGTGGCCCTCGCGTGGTTTATAAACGGCGTGCTGGGTTTGGAATCAAGGTAAATATCCCACCTAAAATTACCGAATCTTTTGGTCAGTTACAAACTCAAACATGTCACACGCGTATAATCGGAGATGACAATCGTCACAGTGCTTATTTTGTGCGAGGTTGTGACACCCATGCAATGGTTGTACTTTCCAAACTTCTCCATCTTCATCGAGACTGGATGGTCAAAGAAATTGATGGATCCTGGATAAAAGGAAATGTTATTCCAGATTATGTTGAAGCTAGAATTGTTCAGCTTACAAAAGAAAAAGGATTTCCACAAGTATCATATGATGAGAATCTAACAAAAATCTTACGTAAAATCAGGAGTATAACACTACTTGACTTACCTACAGAGATCCCTAGTGAATTTGGAATTTCTGTCAATCCCAATGTCGTTTCATATTCAGCTACTACTGGCACCGAAATTTATTTTGATGTTAGAGCATTTCTTTCCTTTGAAAAGACCAATATCCTGATTAATGCCTTCAAGGAACGATTGGATGAGTTAGCTACAGAAGCTGAAATTTCCTGTCCAGGAACATCAGGATATTTTCAAACTCCAATGGAAAATCCACTAGTTAGTATCGCTTCAGAAGTATTAGAAAAGTATTCATTACCTTCGGATCCTTGTGAACAGGAAGGAGCATCAGATGCACGCTATGCCTCTGATATCCCAGTTATTGATCTAGGCCCAAGAGGCGGAAACATACATGGAACTGATGAGTTCATTGATTTGGTTTCTATGAAAGAATTTGCGTCCATTTACGAGGAGATAGTTTCCTATCTACTTAGTAGAAACCTCTAGTAATCATTTTTATATTGATAATACTTTTACTCTACTATGATTCGAGTTGCTGGGATTCAGATTGCACCAGTTTTTCTTGATGCTCAAAAGACTTGGGAAAAATTAGCTCATCGTATTCGAGAAGCTAAGTCCAATGGTGCGGATTTAGTAACTTGGGGAGAAACATTAATTCCAGGCTATCCTATTTGGCTTTCCCCTTCATGTGGATCAAAATTTAATGATCTACAACAAAAAATTGTTTATGGGAAATATTGGCAGCAATCAATCGATTTAGAAAATAGTGAGATTATTGATGAAATGAAGGAATTAGCCAAAGAATTGGAAATAATGTTCATTGGAGGAGTTGCGGAAAAATCTGGAGGATCAATATATTGCACTCTTCTTACTATTGGTCAAAGTGGGGAGCTATTAGGACGACATAGAAAGATCAAACCAACATACGAGGAGCGATTAGTTTGGGGAGATGGGGACAGTTCTGGTCTTAAGACTCATCCTCTTAAAGGTGTAAAAGTTGGTGGATTAAACTGCTGGGAAAATTGGTTACCTTTGGCTAGAGCTGCCCTTCATTTACAAGAGGAAATAATTCACGTGGCGGTCTGGCCTGGTTCATTTGGATTGACACAAGATATAACCCGTTTCATTGCTCTTGAAGGACGTTCGTGGGTTATTTCAACTTCCGGTCTTTTACGACCTATAGATTTTTCTCACTTGAAAGAAATCGATTTCCCAATGAAGGACGTTATGGAATCCCATTCGAAAAGTTGGCAAAATGGAGGTAGTATGATTGTCAACCCGACTGGAGAGGTTGTAGCAGGTCCATTAATAGACAAAGAAGGAATAATCTTCGCTGATGTCGATCCATTAGTTGCTATTCAAGAGCGACAAAACTTTGATATAAGCGGACATTATTCTCGATTTGATATTTTTAACAAACCCTTGACTTGATTAGTTTTTTAGGGTGAACTGGCAGTGAAAATTAAACAAAAAGAAATTGAGAAAGAAAAAGTAGACACCACAAACTGGGGTTCTTGGGGTTGTGAACCGTCTACGTTTGATTGGGAATATCAGGAAGACGAAACAGCCTATGTATTTGAGGGTAAGGTCATCGTAAAAACACCCACCGAGGAAGTTGAAGTAAAAGGTGGGTCATTGGTGCAATTTCCTAAAGGCCTAAAATGCACTTGGAAAGTGATTGAACCGATTAGAAAAGTATATACTTTTCAGAAATTTGATTGGCATACTTGGGAAAAATCCTTAGAAGAGTAACTTAGCACTCAGGAAGATTTTAATTCCTGATCTTCTACTAATTCCTCGGAGAATGAGAATTCATTTCCTCTTTTTCTTCAACTATTTTATCAAAATGAATGATTTTATACTTAAAAGTAGGTACCTAAATTCGTCAATTATGTGACCATACAAGTCATATAAGATTTTTCGAGGCTAAATTATGGATAAAATCATAGAATGTGTTCCCAATTTTTCAACCTCTGATCCTACAGTAATAAAAGCCATTACTGATGTGATTGAAGCGGTCGATGAAATTAAATTATTAAATGTAGATCCAGATATTGATTACAATAGAGTTGTTATCACGTTTGTAGGAACCCCAGATTCGGTTGGGGAAGCGGCATTCCAAGGCATTGCTAAAGCTACTGACCTTATCGATATGAGAGACCATAAAGGCGAACATCCTAGGATAGGAGCAACTGACGTTTGCCCGTTCGTTCCTGTTAAAGGAGTGACAGATGAGGAATGTGTTCAATTGGCCCGTCAATTAGCTGAAAAAGTCGCTAATGAATTGAGAGTCCCTACTTACTTATATGCAAAAGCAGCTACAAGTGAAGAAAGAGTAAGATTGCCCAACATTCGTAAAGGAGAATATGAAGGTTTACGTGAAAAGATAGTGGATCCTAAATGGAAACCTGATTTTGGTGCACCAGTTTTTAATGAACGTTCTGGAGCATATGTCATAGGTGCTAGAGATTTTCTTATTGCGTATAATGTAAACATCGATTCCGAAGATGTGGAGATAGCCACTGTAATTGGCCGCACTGTTCGAGAATCAGGGTGGTGGGTAGAAAAAGATGGACAAAAAGTGAGAGAACCTGGGTTATTCAAAGGGATCCAAGGTATGGGAGTTACTCTCGAGAGACCAGATCGCAAATTAACTCAAGTTTCAATGAATGTAATGAACTATAGAGAACAAACTAAACCCCATGAAGTATTTGAGGAAATAAAAAGATTAGCTACTGAAAAAGGCGCAAACGTGACAGGAAGTGAAATTGTAGGCTTGATTCCTCTCGAAGCTATTCTATTAGCTGGAAAACACTATGTGCCAGATGAAGAGGAGGAAGATCAATTAATTAAAATCGCTATAGACAACCTTGGGTTGAGTGATCTTGACGAGTTCATCCCTGAACAGAAAATTATAGAGTTGATGATAAAATGACTGATCGAAATCTAGTTGATCTAACTGTATCAGAATTTATTGAAGAAGTGGCGTCAGATAAGCCAGCACCAGGAGGGGGAAGTGTAAGTGCATTAGGTGGCGCATTGGGCGCTGCTTTAGCCGTCTTAGTTGGGAAAGCAACTGTTGGAAAAGAAAAATTCGTCGACGTTCAAGAAGAAATGGAAAAAGTGGTTTCAAGAGGAACAGACCTCCATCAAAGACTAAACAAAATGGTAGATGAAGACACTAATGCCTTTAATCAGATTTTAAAAGCATATAGGATGTCCAAAGATGAACCAGAAGTTCGATCGACAGCAATACAACAAGCGTTACAAGGAGCAGCTGAAGTTCCTTTAGAGGTCGCAAAACTCAGTTTTGAGGCCTTAGACCTAATTTTGGCTGTAGCTGAGAGGGGAAACAAAAATGCTATTACAGATGCAGGTGTTGCTGCGTTATTTGCTGACTCAGCTATCAGAGGAGCGATATTTAACGTTAAGATAAATATACTAAGTATTAAAGACGAAGAGGTAAAATCTAAATTTAAACGAGAGATAGAAGAAGTATTAATTCAGCTTGATTCCAAAAGAGAAGCCATAGTAAAAGTTGTTGAAGCCGAGCTAACATGATTTCATTAATTTTTTCAGAAGTTCATATTAAATGTGCATTGAATCGGAGTTTTCTCTAATGGTAATAATGTTAGATGGAAAAGCCACAGCACAAACTTTGAAAGAAGAATTAAAGGTGAGAATCAAGAAGTTAGAACGAAAACCAACCTTAAGTATTATTTGCGTAGGTAATGATCCAGCTTCAGTTATTTATGCCAAGAACCAAGCGAAAGCATGTAAAGAGATCGGAATTGACGCTAAAATTCATACATTTGACAAAATTAGCGATTTAAAATTGGTTGAATTTATTTCAAATGAGTTGAAAGACGAAGATGCGATAATTGTTGAATTACCGCTCCCAGATGAAATGAATACTGAAAAAATCCTTGAAGCGATTCGTCCTGATCAAGATGTTGATGGATTACATTACGTTAATGTTGGTCGCCGATTATTTGATTATGAAGATGTCTTTTACCCATGTACACCATTGGGGTGTCTAGAGATCCTTGATCGCTATAATATTGAAATTGAGGGCAAACATGCGGTTGTTGTTGGTAGATCTCACTTGGTGGGACGACCATTAGCCACTATGTTAGAAAAGCGAAATGCTACAGTCACACAATGTCACTCCCATAGCAAACCGCTGTCAAAATACACTTTACTTGCTGATATTCTTATTACAGCAATTGGTAAAGCAAAACTCATAAAAGCAGATATGATCAAAAAAGGCGTTATTGTGATTGATGTTGGTATGAACCGTGATAAAAATGGTAAGCTTTGTGGCGATGTTGATTTTGAGAATGTTAAAGAAAAATGTAGTTTTATTACTCCAGTACCAGGTGGGATCGGTCCAATGACAGTTGCGGAATTACTAGCGAATACTGTTCTTGCTTCAGAACGAAAAAAAAGAAAAAAATAGCATAAAATATTAATGTAAATTCATAATAGAGGAGAATAGGATTTATTACTCCTTATTAACCTTATGTGAGACGTCTGAAAACCAATGACTCTATCTATAAATGAAATCTATAATCAGGATTGTCTTGAAGGATTAGATCAGATAAAATCTGAAACAGTGGATCTTTTACTGACAGATCCACCATTTGGAATAGATTTTGATAAAGTTGGGTCTCAGTATAATCGAAAGCAGAAAGAATTGGGACGACTTTATATTGAAATACATGAAGATTATTATGATTTTACACTTCAATGGCTTCAAGCCGCATGGAAAGCGATGAAACCAACAGCAAGTGGATTTATTTTTTCAGGTTGGAATCGTCTTGGAGATATCCTAAACGCATTAACTGAAACTGGTTTTAGATTGGTTAATCATCTTATTTGGAAATATCAATTCGGTGTTTTTACAAAAAAACGCTTTGTCACAAGTCATTATCACATCCTTTACTTTACTAAGCTTGCAGCAAAGGATGATAATCTTCGTACTTTCAACCGAATATCTGAATATTCCAGTTCTCCAGGTAAACTATATTTTGAAGATGTTTGGAGAATTAAAAGAGATTATCAGAAGGGTGGTGATAAGACTCCAACACGACTGCCTTTAGCTATAACAGATAAATGCATTCGAATAGCAAGTAATGAAGGTGATCTTGTGCTAGAACCTTTTTTAGGAAGTGGATCTGTGGTCCTATCATGCATAAAATACAACAGACGTTATCTGGGGTTTGAAATTTCAGAACCAATTTTCACTATTGCTAAAAAACGGATTGAAGAAATGAGAAATCAATTTGAGGAAAAAAGTAACAAGCTCGATAACTGGTTGATAAAAACTAAGAATTAAATTCTATTCACTCAATCACATGGGATGAATCGTGGTTTATTTAGTCACTGGCGGCACGGGATTAGTCGGAAGTTTCCTAGTAGAAATGCTATCCAATGACACCCATTATAACAACGGAGAATGTCGTGTAATTGTACGAACACCAGAAGGCAAAGCTGCAATCATGAACCAAGGGCTTATGCCAATCAAGGCAGATCTAAATGATCCAGACAGTTTAAAAAACGCAATAAAAGATGTTGATGTTGTCTATAACCTTGCTGCTATAGCTTCTGATTGGGCTAGTAAGAAAAAATTATTCAAAGTGAATGTAGAGGGGATGAAAAATTTATTAGAGGCTTGTCTCAAAACTAATACTGATCCATTCCTAGTACATACAAGTTCAACTGGAGTATATGGACATTACATTCCTAATACTCCAATTGATGAGAACTACAAATTTAATCCTACCAGTATATATCAGAAGAGTAAGTATTACCAAGAAAAGGCAATCTGGGATATGTATGATAACGAAGGCTGGGATAATTTTGGTATCATACGTCCTCCAAGTGTTATAGGCCCTAGAGATAAGAAAACGATTTTAGGTATCTTTAAAGCAATATACGAGCGAAAATTTCCCATTCTACGCGATGGAAAGGGGTACTTAACATTTATTCACCCCCAGGATCTATGTTCAGCTTTGTTGCTGCTTTAC
>CP070665.1:238699-245204 GCA_020351745.1 Candidatus Heimdallarchaeota archaeon
AACCATTAGAGATATTGCCACTATGTCTCGTGAGAAAGCTTTTCTTCTCCTTGGAGAACATGGTTTATATTTAAGGAAAGTCGCTCAAGGAACCAATTATAAGGAAGTGGGATACTCAAGGGGAACGCGAAAATCAATTGGCTCTGAAAGAACCTTTGGATCAGATCAAAGTGATTGGAATTTCATTGAATTAAAAGTTAAAAACATTGTTACTAGATTAGCTGAAAAACTCCACAAGAATAACCTTATGACCCGAACAGTGTCAATTAAAATACGGTTTCAAGGATATGAGACTTATACTAGGAGCTCAAGTTTTAATAATTATTTAGATGATGAAAAGGTAATTTTCAATACCGTCTTCAAACTCCTTGATGAATTTAAGTCCTCATCAAAAAAAGTACGGTTAATAGGTGTTCGTGTAACGTCTTTAAAGAGTAAGCAAGGACAACTCACATTAATACCATTTTTTAGCCATAGAGCTTAGATAGGGCAGTTTCAAAATAAAGATGAACTTTTCTTTAATTTCAATTCTTAACTTCGATAAAAAGAATAAGCAAAAATTAAAAAATAAATAGAGCAATAATGATGCAGTAATTTGATCATTATTTCATAAAAATTAGGAATGATTTCTCATGGGTGTGTACCGACTCACTTCAATGACGAAGAAAACAAAGATAATCTTTTTCTGTGTTATTTGGTTTTTTTCTGCGTTTTGTGCCATTGTTGGGACAATATTTATAGCTACAGCTGTAATTTTACCTCAAACTCCCTATGACATTAGTCCAAGCCCAATTGTAGGTGAGATTAGACAAGAAATGGGGCCTTTTCAGAATCTTGCTTATTACAATCCAGAAACAGATGAATTTTTCTGGGATGTCACAGTTGAGGTCACAGTTGAGGAAGGAATAGAGACCTTCCTGTTATATGATGAAAATGAGCGTGAAATAGGGCCTCTTAACCCTTGGTTCTTAGAAGAAATACATACGAATGGGACTATCTTTTATAATCCTGACATGGGTGGTCTCATTTTTGCCTTATTTAATGGAACTTTTTATGGAGTGAACGCTAATCCAGAACACATAAAGTTAGATATCTCAAGGCAACGACTTACCTTGAACTATCAGCCAGGGAAGGATTTTCCAATTCACCGAACAACCTTTGAATTTACTGAAACTACTGAAGAGGAACAGAAAAAATCTGAAATAATTGGGAATTATTTTATAGTAAAAAATCGTGGGTGGTTTGCTTGGTTTCAACAAATACTTCAGGCATTATGGTTATATTCTTGGGACGCATTTATATTGATCGGGCGTAATATCCTCATTACTGTGGCGATTGGAGGAGGAGCAGGAATAATTACTGCATTTATTCTCATTGTAACACGTCTTTCTAAACTCTTTGGAGGAAAATTCTTAACGTTTACAATTTTAAAGGCATTACATGGAAAAGTAGGAAAAATCCTCAGTTATATTCCCATTTTCGATTTTATAGGAGATTTCTTTGTTGATGAACGATTAATCGATGTAATTAATTTCTCTGGCATTCAACCTACACTTTCAGAGTTGTATAGACAAAGATGGTATGATATCCTGGTTTTTCCAACAGCACTTGCATCAATTCTCACAATATTCTTCGTGCAATATTACCCTGGTGATAAAATCCAGGCTCTCGTTTGGAGTCCTGTGTTAACTCCGATTGTCTTGGTTCTCATATTAATCTATTACCCTTTAATCTTCGCATTAAACGAGGGAGGCTTTAAACGTTTGCGACTAAGTCCCCAAGGTGATATTGTCTCTGTGAAACCTTTAGGAAATGTCCTGAGAGATGGCCTTGGAATAGTTATTGGCTTCTCAGGTATTCTGTCCTTGGGAGCTTTAGCTTATGAAATTAATACTAGTGCTGCACGTCAAGCATCGACTACTGGTCAAATACAGATCGCTGGGTTTAGTCTTGATATTTTCAGTATATTATTACTTGTGTTATGGACACTTGGGTTGTTTTTCATCCTCCTAGGATCCTCCTTCGTAGGAGCATCAATCCTGGCTGTCAACTACTTACAATCCTCCCATTTAGATACGATTGAATATCTTAGAACGAAATCAGAGGAAAAGGGCGTAGTTACTAATTGGGGATCCGTTAATTATCAATTTAGTCCAGTAGCTACCAAGGCTATATTTGAAAGAACATAGAGCTGAATAAGGAAAGAAATTTCTAAAATCTCCAAAATTCCTAATGTTTCGTTTTTGTGTCAAAATGGGGCCAGAAAAAGGTTACTCGGACTGTAAATGTCACCATTGCTTCTTTGAGTACTTTCTATACGATGTGGTTATTGCTTACTCTAGAAGGGTTCAATATATTTGAATTATTAAATAATCTCTTCTGATAGCGAATGATAGATCAAAAAACCTAGTCATCATATATCTTTGGGGATACTTGTGCATAGGGAATAAATCGTGATCTCCAAAGATGAAATTCGTGAATTTCAAGAAGAATATAGCTCTCTTGATACAGAAGACTATTCGGGGTTATTTAAACTCATTATTAGAATCGTTCGACGATTCTTAGATAAATCTCGGCCTGGGATCATGCTAGGATTGGTAGAACTAGGTTATGATAGGGGTAATTTCGTAGGGGGCTTCCATCGTCTAGGTACAAATGAAGTATATCTGAATAAGTCAGCGCTTCGTGTCATGCGTGAAGAGACTTCAGAGGATTTTTACAAAGCATACCTCTTTCATTTGTTACTTCATGAGTATATTCACTCAAACAATGTAGTTGATGAGAGGGAAACTCGTCAATTAACCAAAAATATCTCCTTGGCTATCTTTAGTAAACACCATCCTATCGGAAAATTAACAATCTTCGGTTTAGGGTCATATTTTCCATATACATTCCGTCAAGAACGTTTTACGCCTACCAGAGAACAAATGATTAACCCAGAGTATATCTTGTTAAGACACCCAGATAGTGAGTTCACTTATATATAGGCCTGGGCCTGCTCTACATTATCAGAAAGAAGGAGCTGATTATTCATGAAAAAACTGGGTGGTTTAGCGAAAGGTGCCGCAAAGGAAGCTATGTCTACCGCGTTAAATACTGCGGTAAAGGAAATTATCGAGGAAACGGGAGCGAAAGAAATCGCAAAGGAAAAAGCACTCGATGCTGGAAAAAAGATCTTAGGAGATAAGAATGTACCCACGAAACAAAAGGTACAAAAGGAAATCCTCAAGACTTTGATCAAGAAAGAACTAGGTTTATGATTTGAATCCTGATCGGGGAAACTTCCTCGTTCTAGGGGTTCACATGTAAAAAAGAAGGGGAGGAGAGAAAAAGCTTCAAAGAAGACTAGGAGTTATGATGTCATCACTGGTGTAGCAGTGATTTTCTGATACTGCTTTAATAGAAAACCTAGTAAAAGGAATGTAATTACAAAGATTCCAACTAAGCTTACCATTAAACTCTGTTCTCGTGACAAATTGAGGACATCGAAGAAGACTGACAGCATAAAGTATAATGAAGAGCCAACAAAAGATATCAGAGATACAAATGTTGCTCGCTCATCAGATCTAAGCCGTTGCTGCAAGAGTGATTGCATTATTGGTGTACGAATCCCACGAGTAATTTGTGCCATTAAGGACATAATGAGAATGCCAAAAAGATCTGGAATCTGCATCAGTACGAACAGATAAGTTCCTTCTATTAGTATTATGACCAGAAAGGCCCATAAATTTGATAACTTGTTGACTCTCGTCCGGATAAGCAAAGAACTTATTGCAGCACAAATATTGAATCCCGCGAGGACAAAACCCATAATGAGAGAAGTTATTAGAAATTCCTCGACCAAAATATGTTGTACAGCCCAAAAACCAATTCGACTGAAAACAAGTCCTGTAAGGCTGAAAACAAGAATGGCTTTCAGCTCAGTGTGGTGTTTTAATGAGCCTAGCGCTTTCATGAAAGCAGCTGTGGGTGTTTTAGCTTTTAACCTAGGAGGTTCTGTGTACCCCCATAAGACTAAGCTAGCAAATACTAAATGACCGATAGCTGCCACGATGATAGGTAGTTGAATCCAGTATATCGCACCAATAAAACCACCAGTAATAGCACCGAATGCTCCTCCAAGAAACATAATTGTCATTCGTTTGGAAATAATATCACCAAAACGACCATTAACATCATTGTCGTAGTAAAGTAGGGAGTCATAAACAAGTGCAGTTTCACTTCCAGTTTGGAAAGCGACAGCAATGCCTCCTAACATTTCTGCAAGAGCAAAAACAAAGAAATTGTCCCCAATCGCATACAATAACATAGCAATACCAAATAGGACATGGAATAGGCTAGAACAACCTTTACGACTCCAATAATCTGCTATTGAACCAGATGGCACTTCTAGAATTAATATGGGCAGGACAAATAGTCCTTGAAGTAATAATATCTCATGAAAAGCCAGTCCAGCTTCTAGCCAGACTAAAACAATCACAGGAACGATCAAGACTGTAATATCAAATCCAGTGATTTGAAATATTCTAATATTCCGCTGGTATTGAGCTCGACTGAAGTACTCGTTATAAGTTCTCTCATTTTTTTCTAGGGTCATGGAATTCACGTCTTACTTGTACAATAACTTTTAAATCACCTCTTAATGCTTTAAAAAAACTTTGATACTGAAATATGCTACTAGATCTGCATATTAAATGGAATTATTCGAAGATTCAGCCAAACAATGACGAGAAAAAACAACTGGTTGGATTTTGGACAAATCTTCAGTAAACTTCAGGCGAACACGGGGACGAGAGTGATGAGTGCCATTAAAACAGCACAAGACATCCTATTTGAACTCGTCATTGAGATTTCCAACCATTTCCTTTTATTCCCCGTTCTGTTAAAAAAGCTTTCATTATCGGTAATTTAGTAGGTATTAGGGAGTTGAAGGAGGTCTAGATTTCAAATAGAAGGAGATGATGAAACGTTGGCCTGCGCTCATGAAGCCTTTGTTACATCACTTTTTTCCAGCACCAATCCTTCATTCTCATGAACAGGAAGTTCTTGTTCAGATGTGGGGAGATTCAACTTCTTTCTCTCCGAACGAACCTTCCAAGCTGATAGCTCGCTGAAAAATACTAATCCAAAGACAATTAATAGCTTTATGGATGAATAGAGATCACCATAAAAGTAGTGTACCAATGTACCGATAATGACCATTCCTAAGAGAATTCTGGTCAAATTTCGACATACTTTCAAAATAATTCCTTCAGGTTTCTTTGTCGCAAGACTATACCATTGTAAAGCTACAATAAAAAACAGTTGAATGCCCAAGAAAAGCAGAGTGTGCCACATGGTAACTGTATGCTCCACTGTAGAAGAGGGAGACGAATAAATAGGAAATAATGAAATATATCCTCCGTAAAATTCGAGAACTGGTGCCTCAAATGAGCCACTATAACTAACACTAGTTGCTATTACCACAAAGGCAAGAACCACCTCAAAGAACGAGATGAAAAGCATGAAAATGGTTAACATAAATGCTTTTACGATTTCCCCTATTCCTTTGAAAAATCTTGAGAGCACTGAAGGCTTTTCCTCACTTTCCGCTGGCTTAGTAAAAAGAACTTCTTCCCCAGCTTCAGTTTTCACTCCTTTTCTATGCAACGTCACGTCAGTCGATTCCTGAGTATAGGAAACAAAGCCTTTACTTTTTGCTACTGATGATTGTTCTATCGTGTGACTAGTAGAGACTTGTTGGATGCGCCCATTGATTTTTGGATCTGAACTTGAGCTACCTAACATAACTAATGTATTACCGAACCAAAGCTTGAATGTTTTACCACCATAGGTATTTGAAACAATTTCAGACGCAATCAGAACAATGACAATACCAAGGACACCAAAATAGGTAATTACTGGATCATTAGAAAAGTTAAGAATGAGAATCGATTTCAATGCCAATAATCTCATCAACCAAATAATAAGGGTAGACTCACCTGTAAAAGCTTCTGGGTCATGGGAAGAAGAATTCTTTATCTGGTAATATCTCAAGGCTCCTAGTGTTATCACCATAACAAGTAAACTAGAATAAGCAAAGATGAAAGCACCCATGGGTAATGAAGAAACATTATAAAGTGTACCAACAAATTGATTCTCCCACGATTCGAAGCAAATCCAAGGAAAAATAAAAGTTACTACAAGCGTTCCAAGTAACATAACTACTAACCACTTCTCTTCTCTTGTAAGCTGATCTTTAAATTGGGTCCAAAGTAAAGGTATAGTAACCTGGTTTTGATCATGTTGAGGATCTGTTAAAGTTGAACCTAATGAAATTAACCATGGGCCAAGTTTCTCTTCCCAAAATTGAGACTTCATTTGACGCTCAATAATACACGCGAGTATTAACCAGATGGGAATGTACAATAAATAAGCGGAAAAAAACAGTAATGATGACTTAAAGAATAATACAAGAAAACTAAAACGGGAAAACCAAACAATCAAAGAATCATCAAAGCGTCGA
>CP070665.1:245304-251802 GCA_020351745.1 Candidatus Heimdallarchaeota archaeon
TTTTTCCACGTGAAACATATTGCAAATACCCTCTCTCCACACTTACGACAAGTAGTCTGATATAACTTGTTAATATCACTTTTGACTTCTGCTTTGATTTGATTAAATTTCTCACTAATTCTTTCAACATTAGAATATTTTATTGTGTTCCGTGTGATGAAAAGTGCTACTGGATTGATATCTACGCCTACTGCTTTCCGTCCTAATCTAAGAGCTTCCCCGATCATTACCCCGCTACCACAAAATGGGTCGAAGACAATGTCTCCCTTGTCGGAATAGGTTTGGATATATTTTCCTATGACATCCTCTTGTTTTCGAGCAAAGAATTTGTGCATGACATACATTGGCAAATGGCCAGAAGTAGGTAGTGCTTCATCAATAGAATTGTCTAATTTCATTTGATCTTTCCAACAGAGGCTTTAACTTCCAATCGGATTGTTTTTCATATATCATCTGCCAAATTGGGAATAATTTTCGTTTTCCTTTCTACTTTAATTAAAAATTCTTGTGTTTTGAATCTGATTATTGAATTCTTTTTCTCCCTATTAAAATTTAAAAGGTTAATTTTTGGCATGAAATAAGAAATTATCGTTGAAAGGAGATATGATGGATATGAAAAAATTGGATTTCAAAAAAGAACTGAAAGATTTTTACTCAGGAGTATCAGCAAAAGAATTTTCAATTGTGGATGTCCCTCCATTAAATTTTCTCATGATAGATGGACAGGGGTATCCTGGTACATCCCAAGAATATCAAGATGCAATGATGACGTTATACCCCCTTTCATATACCTTGAAATTTATGGCAAAGAAAACAGGTAAGGATTACGTAGTTATGCCCCTTGAGGGTTTATGGTGGGCCAAAGACATGGAGGTTTTTACAGAAGCGTTCATGGAAAGGAAAGATGAATGGTTGTGGACCTCCATGATTATGCAGCCTGATTTTATTACACCAAAAATGGTGGCTGAAGCAATCGAGGACGTGAAAAAGAAGAAAGATCCTCCAGCCCTCTCTAAGGTCCGTTTTGAAGAATATACTGAAGGATTATCTGCTCACATCCTGTACTTTGGGCCATATTCAGAAGAAGGTCCCACGATCGAACGGATGCACAACTTCATCAAGGATCAGGGGCACGACTTGAGAGGAAAACATCATGAAATATACCTCTCAGATCCTCGAAGAACTAAAGCAGAGAGGCTCAAAACTATTATCAGACAACCCATTAAATAATGTCTTTGATCTAGGTTTGATTCCCAAAACAGGAAATTTATCTCATAAATAAAAATCTGCCTTTCTCAGTTAATTCTACGACTTTACTATTTCCAATTTTATGGTCAATCAAGTATCCTGTTGTCACTAGGTTTTTTATCCTTTTTCTAGCCGTTGGCCTACTAATCTTTAACTCCTGACCAATATCGGAATATGACGGTTTTATTCCTAAATTATTCTGTTGATAGATTAATCTCATAATCACAAGATTTTCTTCTGAAAGCGTTGCAAGAGACCGGAGTTCGATTTCTTTGGTTTCTTTCTCTAAGATGTGTAGTTGTTTTTCTTCTAAAGCTACGTGATCCACAGATAAAATGACTATGGAATTCTTTAGATATGCAGTTTCCGCTAATTTGTATATAAATTGCATAGTATTCTCGAATCCTTTATTTGTGATTAAATAATCCATTCGATCAATTAAAATGACACTTTTATCTGGTGTTTCTTCCAATATCTTAGAGAGAGTCTCGTTGTCCTTGGTCTCCGTTAGCTGATGAAAAGTAACAGTTTCTTTCTTAGAGATATTGTAATCCCTTTCTGGAGTTCTAGAAATGATAAATCCCATATATCCTACCTCAATAAGATCTACAAACACTGTTTGTGAGAATGCGGGGGTATTTTCCTGCACCAAGTAGATATTTCCATCTGTAACATCATATTTTAACAATTGTTGTTTCCATCCTTCCTCCAATTGCATACGTGCGGTAATATCCTCAATCATTACAAGGTAATTGATAGGTTCTCCTTTGTCATTATGAAGATGTGATAGAGTTGTACGAGCCCAAAAGGGATCCTCGTCTTTCTTGAGGTATCTTTTTCTCGTTTGATAAATAGATTTTTCGTTTTTTGCTACATTTTTAGCAAATTTTATGTCATTTCTTCGGTCTTCAGGGTGTGTAATATCATAAAGAGATAAATCCATAAGCTTTTGTTCAGAATGTCCTATCATTTCACAAAAAGCTCTATTGAGTTTTCTGAATCGAAAATCCAAATCTGTTAAGGCCATACCAATCGGTGTATTTTCGAATATTGATCTGAATTTCTCTTCTACTGTTTTACGCTCTGTAATATCAGTCCAAAAACCAACTATCTCGAGAGGATTCCCGTTATCATCGTGAATAAGGTTGGCTTCTTCAAGCATCCATCGGTAGGAACTATCTTTATGCTTGAATCTGTAAGCCCCACTATAATATCCTTTCTCTGCTATTTCTCTAAACGATGTAATAGCACGTTCTCTGTCTTCAGGATGTATATTCCCTTCCCAGAATTCTGGCTTTTTGATAAAATTATCAGCCTGATGTCCGAGGATATCCTTGATGTTCTCACTCATAAATGTAGTTTCAAAATGACCATCTGGTGTACAAGAATAAATTACTGCTGGACAAGATTTGAGAAGATATTCTAGTCTCTTTTTTGTTCTGATAAGCTCTTCTTCAGCCTTTTTTCGTTCAGTTATGTCTCGACAAATGCCTAAATATCCGATACTCTTCCCTTCTTTAATTTGGGGTGTAGCTTTCACTTCAAAAATCACAATTTCGCCAGATTTGGATATGATTCGACCTTCGTATGGAGGGGGAGATTCTCCACTAAGCGTTGCCTGAAATCCCTCAATGGAAATGTCATCAGGGTGTACAATCTCGACAAAAGGCCTCCCAATCCATTCATCACAAGTCCAGCCTGTAATTTTTTCAAATTCAGGGGATAAGGAAGATATAGTACCATCAGACAAGAGAGTAAATACAATATCCCGAATATTTTCTAAGATGTACCGATGTTTTTCCTCACTTTCTTGAAGTTCTTTTTGTATTTGTTTGCGGTCAGTGATATCTATAAGGGTAATAAAATCAGCAGGACTTCCCTTATACATGATATTCTTCGTATAAACGTCAATCCATTTTATTTTTCCAGATTTTACTATTAATCGAAAACTTTGGTGAGGTGAAACACCTTCTATCTCACCAGCTAGGATTTTTTGCCCCTGCTCCCTAAAAAAAGACCGATCTGTTGGGTGTAGAAGTTGTAAATAATCATCTTTTATCCAGGATAATATTTCTTCTAAAGGAAACTCAACAATGTCAGCAAACACTTGATTTGCATAACTTATCTTGTTATCCTGAATGAGGCAAATACCCATTAATGATTGATCAGAAAACGATCGAAATCTTTCCTTACTTTCCCGAAGTTTCTCTTCCATTCGTTTACTCTCAGTAATCTCAGTAAATGTAACAAAATTAGCCGGTCTTCCTTTATACAATATTGTTTTCGAATAAACTTCTAACCATTTTATTTCTCCAGATGGGAGGATCGTTCGAAAAGAATACTGAGGAACCACGCCTTCTGATTCCCCAATTTGTTTTTTATGTGCTTGTTCTTGAACAAATGTTCTATGATCAGGATGTACAAATTGAAGATATTCTTTACTAGTCCAAGATAATATCTCTTCCATTGGTGACCCTACTAATTCAAGAAAAGTTTGATTAACATACTTAATTTGATCGTCTTGTATGAGACAAATAGCCATAAGAGATTGTTCAGACAGTAATCTGAACATTTCTTCGCTTTCTCGAAGAGCTTTTTCGGCTTGCTTACGTTGGGTAATGTCTCGAGCAACACCGAAAAAACCAACAATCTTTCCCTGGTCATATTGAGGAGCTACTCGTCCTTCAACAACTGCATAAGTACCTTCTTTTGTTTTGAGTAAAACCTCACTTGTAGGAGGCAATTCACCCTGCAAAATCGATTCTAATGCCTTCAGTGCACCTGAAACATTATCAGGATGGATTACAGAAATAAATGGCTTTCCTATAATTTCATTCGGAGTCAGTCTTGTGATTTTTTCAAATGCAGGATTCAAAGAAGTGACGTTTCCTTCAGGAGAGAGAGTAAAAACGATGTCCCGGATATTATCAATGATTTGACGGGTTTGAAGTTCACTTTCCTGGATTACTTTTTTCATTTTTATGCGTTCAGAAATATCTCGGATTACAACCATGAAGCTAGTTGGATTATCTTCTGCATCTTTGATCAGTGACACAGTCATATCCACAGAAAAACGTGACCCATCCTTCTTAATAAGGGAATACTCAGTTGTTTCAAGTCTTCCAGTTTCCAAGACATGCGGTACGTTCTTAAGTGCTTGTTCTCTATCTTCTGAGACGAGAATATCAAAACCATTTTTTCCTATTAATTCCTCTTTATTTTCATAACCAAGTGTTGTCGCACCGTAATTATTGACCAATAGAATAGTTCCATCAAGATCTGTAAGTGCAATACCATCAGGAGAAGCTTCAATAAAATCACGGAAACGTTCTTCACTATGCCGAATCTCCTGTTTTACCTGCTTGAGTTCAGAGATATCACGACAGATACCTTGAATACTCACCACTTCTCCTTGAGCGATAACTGGCGCTGCACTAATCTCAACCTGAACCGCTGAATTATCTTTATGTAACAACTGAAACTCGAAGTTTACAAATATTTTACCAGAGATCAATCGTTGGAAGGCCTCTGTTGCCATGGAAATGTCAGTAGGATTTAAGAAATCATGAAAGTTGGAACCAATCACTTCTTCAGATTTGTAACCAAGCATCTGTTCAACTGATGGTGAACAATAAGTTATTTCACTTTTCAAAGTAAGTTGAAATATCACATCAACACTTAAATTGGCAATAAGTTGAAAATCTAACTTGGTATCTTCTTTAACCATACCCACCTTAGGATTTCTCCGCCTTAGGATTTCTCCATTTAGTAAAAATTCTCAGAAAGGAGTTACTCAGTTTAATCTATGGAATGACATTAAGATATATGAATTACTATTACAGAAAGAGGTCGGAGAAGTAGCTATTCCTTAGAAAGAGGGCAAGAAACCAAGAGAAATGTATGAAGATATCATAGAAGGGAGGTGAGGAATGAAAAAAAGAAAATTTTATTTTAAATGTCAAGAAATGATAAGAGGGGGGAGGGAGGGGCACCCAACGTTAGGAAAAATAAGGTTTTTCGGTTCGTTGGATGCCCATAGCTTTCTGACTTCTTTCCCGGGTTTATCAGTTTCCAAAAAGGGTGTTTGTTCCTGACCTAACCCCATGTACTTATTGGTTTTCAAATCTAATAAAGTTATGGCAAAAACTATGGCAAGCTATGGAAACACAGGCTGAGTAATCTACCTAGGACTAGATTACTTTTGTGATTTTCTAGTTTTCAGGGAGTCTTTTGTGTTTTCCTCATCTCATTCAAATCGGGGAAAAATTCTTAGGTGGGTGACAAAAAACAGAGTTACCCTTCATTGGAGTCAGAGTTATGAGCGAACAAACCCCCAGTACTTCTAAATTGAATGTTCTTCTGTGGTCAACGTATGATATTGCTAATACCGTTTTCAGTATGGGTATCGTGTCCATGACGGTCTTGCAATATGGCACCCTCTTGGGGATGTGGAATGGTTTCGATTATGGTCTCAGCTATTTCTTAGCCAGCATAGCCATTGCCATCAGTACCTTTATTGTCGCCCTTACTATTCCTGTCATGGGAACGGTTGCTGATAACAATGGTAAAGGCAAACCTGGGACTATTCTCTTCGGGTCGCTCACTATTCTTTTCACAGGCCTTGTTTTCCTGTTTAATAATCTCTTCATTGCTTTGTTCTGTTTTATTGCTGCCAATATCTTTTATCAATGGGGAAACTTATTTTACGACACCATGATTCCCCGTATCTGTCAAGACAAGGATAAAGGGTGGGTTTCTGCTGTTGGTGTTGCCTTAGGGTATTTTGGGTCTTTTTTTGCCGTTATTTTCAATTTGGCTGCTATAGAATTTTTTACCGAAGCCAAGGATCTCCCTGATGAAATTGGTACGATCAGCCCTGATCAGTATGAAACTGTTTTGGGTCCTAAAAGTGAATGGATTGGCCACCTCAACGAAATGTGGTTGCTCTGTGCGCTTGGTTTTCTCCTCATTGCTTTACCCTTCTTATTGGCTCGAGAGCGAGCAGGCAGAAATCGAATAACTGAGTTGGGTTTTCGTTCGTTATTAGGTTCTGCCATATCTGAAACCATTGATACTGCTAAAGAAGTGTGGAATTACAAGGATATGCGTTGGTTTGTGATTGGCTGGTTTTTTGCTGTTGATGTGGTTCAAACGGTTATTAATATTATGAAACCTGCTGCTGTTGAAGGATTTGGGATGAAAGAAGGAACTGCCACAATTTTACTTCTTGTTGGCGTCGTCTTCGCTGTT
>CP070665.1:251902-257638 GCA_020351745.1 Candidatus Heimdallarchaeota archaeon
CCACTATAAAGTTAATTTTCTTAAGGATAATGAATGCTGGAATGAACAACGATTAACATCAAACTATATCTGCTATAACCATGAATTCCATTAGAACTGTAGAAAGAATTGTATATATTCTTTCTATTTTGTTGAAATGAGTATTAATTGACTGCTTATTTTAGCAGCTTCATTCTGATCCTAATTTAAATGGAAGATATTGATTCGTGTCGTTCGAAATTTTGAATCCTCAAATTCAAAGGCTTTTAGAAGACTTAGGGCTTTCTCCTACTCCTGGACAATTAGAATATCTTGAAGCCATCATTGCTAAAAGCGATGTTTTGGTTGTTGCTAGTACTGGCTCTGGAAAGACCTTTGGAACAATTATCGCGTGTCTCCATCGAATTCTTTCAGGAAAATCAACCCCAATCACTACTGTGGTGATTACACCACTTAAAGCCCTCAATCGGGATATTTTTCGAAGAGTATTGCCATCATTGGGAGAAAAACTAGGGGTATCAATCGCAGTGCGTCATGGAGACACAACTACTGCAGAAAGAAGAAGACAAACCAAAGATCCACCTCAAATTTTAATCACCACTCCTGAATTGTTTCAAGCTTTATTACCAGCTAAAATTCTTGGACGAGAACGGCTTAAAAACGTTCAAACAGTAGTGATTGATGAAATCCATGAACTAGTTGAAACGAAACGAGGATTACAACTTTCAATAGCTTTAGAACGCCTCTCTATGCGCACAGGTAGAAAAATCCAGCGAATAGGACTTTCAGCAACTCTGGGAAATCCTGAAAAAGTGATGATATTTCTTGCACCAAGAAGTACTAATTATAAAGTTGTTGAAATCCCCTCTTTGAAACAACTGCAGCTTACAATTGAATATCCAACTCAATTATCGCCAAATTTACATGAATTCACCAAAACATTACAAACTACTGAAGAGGCAGCAGCAAGATTTTTTCGGATAGTTGAAATCATTAAAAAAGAGTCTGGAACAGTATTACTTTTTACAAATACAAGACAACAAGCAGAAATTCTTGGGTACCGATTTAACCGTTACAACGAAATTGTCGACGTTAACAAGCGAATAAACTTCGAAGTCCACCACTCCAGTCTATCAGCTCAATATCGATTGCAAGCAGAGGCAGAAGTTAGGGAAGGGAATTTACAATTAATCATTGCGACTTCTTCCCTCGAATTGGGAATAGATATTGGAGCAGTGAGCCTAGTAATCCAATATATGAGTCCAAGAAGAATAGAAACCCTTATTCAAAGAGTAGGGCGTTCAGGACATGGATTAGACCGCGTTAGTCAAGGTATAATTATAACAGAAGCCCCACGAGATCTTTTAGAGGCCTTTACAATACAGCACAGCGTTTCTAAAGAGGAAGTTGAACCAACCTCTATTCATTCATTTGCCTTAGATATTCTTTTTCATAGTATAATAGGAATATTACTTGATTTTGGAGAGACAAAATTACAAACAATAATGAAAATAATAACAAGTACATATCCATATGAGAATTTCACTCCTCGGGATCTTCTACCATTATTAAAATATGGTAAAGAGAATTTTTTCTTCTATGTAAATAAAGAGCCGAATTCAGGGGTTATTTCTTTGAGAGCTAAACGGAAAGCTTTCAAATATTATTATTCAAACCTCAGTAGCATTCCAACTAAAAGAAATTATACTGTTATTGATATAGGAAGACAAAGTAGAGTGGGGCAATTAGATGAAGCTTTTGTTTCAACTAGAGGGGAAAAAGGAGCCATTTTCATCTTAAATGGTCTTCCTTGGGAATTTCTAGCTCAAAAAGAAGATCGGATTGAGGTTCGTCAGGTAAAAGGGTTAACAGAGGCAGCGATACCCACATGGGAGGGAGAATTAATTCCTGTTTCTCAGATGGTGACAGAGTCCGCGAAAGCATTATTCGAGAATAATCTTCTAAATGAAATGAAACCATCATCTGTTCGCAATGAACTATTAGCTTTCATTAATGAACACAAAAATCTTGGAGTTGTTCCTGGGAAGAACAAGATTCTCATTGAGTCAGCAGGAAGGCAAAAAGTCCTTCACAGTTTTCTAGGATCTAAAGGGAATGAAACCTTAGGACTATTGGTTTCTTCTATAGTGGGTGCCAAACAAGGTTATTCTATTGAATTTCGTTCTGATCCATATTCAATTTTTCTTTCATTACCACGACCCACAAATTTGCAACCTATTCTTGAGTCTATTGAACCAAAACACATTCCACCCCTACTAAAGCACAGAATTGGCAATAGTGACCTGTTTGCATGGAGGATTCGTCAAGTAGCAAAACGTTTTGGTGCTATTTCTGAAGATGCTGAAAGTTCACCTATGATGACAAGGTTAATTGTATCTCGTTATAAAGATACAATTATTGGCGAAGAAACCATTAATGAAATTCTTTTTGAAAAAATGGATATCAAGGCTGTAGTTGATTTCTTTAGTCAAATTCACAAGGGAATTTTAAAGATTGAAGAAATTTCTGTAAAGCAATTTGAAACTCCACTTTCATATGCAGCAACTCAGCCAATTTCTTTGAATGTTCTCAAATTAAGACCCTCTCACATCATTTTAGAGAAAGTGGAAAAAAGAATTAGAAATACCTGGATAAGATTGGTTTGTATGAGGCTTGATTGCAAATTTGAAAAAATTCAACGCGTAGAGAGTCTAGAGGAAGATATTCAATGTCCAAAATGCAATTCGCGCTTCATAGCGGTTGTACATCAAAACAAAACAGGTTTAAAGGGATTGTTAAAGAAATCTGTTTCAAAGAACATAAAATTATCTCGAGAAGAAAAAAAGGAACTTAATACTGCCAAAAAATCTGCTGATTTGATATTATCTTTTGGAAAAAAAGCTGCTTTTGTTTTAGCTGGACGAGGGATTGGTCCAACTACTGCAATCAGAATTCTTAGGGCACCTCAAAAAGATACCGAGGATCTACTTGCATTAATTTACAAACATGAAGCTGATTTTGCTCGTACAAGAGAATATTGGGATTAAGAGGAAGCAGGGCAATCATTGAATTAAATCTTCTAATTTACCTAGTTCAATTCCATTTGTCAATTGAATCCTTAATTTGGGATGTCGAATTAAATTCCATAATACTGGGAATGTTTTCTTTTTTCGTGATTGATTTAGGGTGAAACCACTTAAATAGAAATTATAAGCAGGAAGAATAGTGATTGGAACTTGCTCGATCAGGCCAATCTCCTCGAACTCAAATTGATAATTAAAGATTTGGAATACTTCCTCACGCGTGACAGTAAGCTTTGCAAAGACTGGAAACTTATGGTGAATTTTTAATTCATCAACAAGATCAATTGAAGGATGAACATGACCTAGCATCATTTCTGAAGAAATTAACACAATTTCACTAGGCTTCATATGACCATGGAAGACACCCAACTGGCCAAATAAAGAAGCTTCTTTTTGTGGAAAGATTTCAACTCGTTGATTTAAAGATTTTACAAATGAGGTATCTTGATTTCCTCGGACTAAGCTGATTTTTAAGTCATGAACTTCAACAATTTGTTCCATAAAATATGATAATGCCTTCTCTCTCAACCATCTATTTGAAACCCATATCCCATTCTTGTTGGCCTCTGGCCCCTTGAAGTGTGCAAAACTATGTTCGATATCCCCTAGTATAATCAGTTGATCTGGGTGTGTCTCTTTAATATCTTTTTTCAGACGATTAATGACTTTATATGACCAAGTTGGTTCTCTTGTTTCTAATCCTTTGCGTGACCATTCCGCTTCGAACCCTAAGTGAAGATCAGCAACTAATAGGATCTTTAAATCGTTGTACCTGCGTAATAGATAGCGCCTATCTATTTCTTCTTCATTAAACATGTTATACCCCTTGTCACGATCTTCGTTTCAACATTCTTCGGACTATTACATTTCTGTCAGCTAAATTTTTAAGGGCAGATTCGAAGTTCTCATCAGGAGTCAGAGAATAGTCTAAAAACAAACCAGTTCTTCCTAGTTTGTCTCTTCGTGTGAGTACTCGTATTCTCTCATCAATTATACGTTGAGAGAGTGATAAGATCTGGATTGCTCTCTTCTTATTCGAGTCAATTGAGAAATACCAATAACCTTCTTCCTCGGGCTCAATGAGCAATAACTGTTTAGTTACCCCTGCTACTCGTCGATTAAGGAGGAGATCCTCGAGATAAAGAAGACCAGAAAAGCGATAAAACTCATCTTCTCTTTCAACAGGATTACTTAATGGGAAGCTGATTGTTAAACTATCTTTTAATGATAAAACAGCACGTATGGTAGAGTTTGGAGTGCCCATCATTATTTGATGATCTGTAAATTGCATGTCTTTGATAAGATCCAATTTAAAGGATGGGATTTGAATAGGAATATGAATATCAATATCTGAGGCTTCATTTATATCTCCTCTCGCTACTGATCCGTGTACAAATGCTTTGATTCCAGCATGTTCCAGAATTTCTAAAATTTCAATTGCTTTTTTACGAAATTCCTTAAGGAGTTTCCATTCTTTCTCTGTATATTGATGAAATTCTCGTCCAACATTTCTTAGTATTTTTTCTCTAGGCATCGATTCCAGTTTTTCCTTTCAAACCCATTTTTAAATCCATTGCCAAATTCAATGGTTATTAATAAGTCAATAATTTTTTCTAGAAAATGACTTAACTTGTTACTTGAAGCAGGGATTATTATTGTCAGTCGAGGCGTATCAACTAGAAAAATCATACCGCCGATTAACTGGAGAAGCGAATTTTATCTCCCGTTTTCGGTCATTCATCAAACGTGACTATCAAACAATTAAAGCTCTCGACAACGTATCATTCTCTGTTAAACTGGGAGAGAAAGTAACTATCATAGGACCCAACGGGGCTGGAAAAAGCACTATAATTAAAATTCTAACAGGAATCATTCAATTCGATAGTGGAAAAGCAATTGTTAATGGTTATGATCCACAGAAACAACGATACAATGCAGCTTATCAGTTTGGGGTCGTATTTGGGCACAGATCCTTATTATGGAGACATATTCCTGTCATTGAATCACTACGATTATACCGAGATGTGTACGAACTTGATAGCCAAACATTTGAACGAAGATTAGCTGATTTTATATCTCTTCTAGAAATTAAACCATTTCTTCACAGACAGCCCCGTCGATTGTCACTAGGAGAACGTATGCGATGTGAACTGGCTGCTTCGCTCATTCACAATCCTCCAGTTGTTTTTCTAGATGAACCAACGATTGGCTTAGATATCGTTGCTGCTCGTCGTATTCGTAAATTTATCAATGAACGCAATCAAGAGGATGGTACAACGGTTATCTTATGTTCTCACAATGTGAAAGATATTGAACAAATCTGTGATAGAGCGATACTACTTTTAAAGGGGAAAATACATTACGATGGGCCTACTAAGGAATTGGCGAGTCTATTACGAAAAGAAAAAAGATTAGATTTTACTTTCAGAACTGAAAAAAAACCAATAACAACCCTAATCCATTTTCTTCAGAGATTATCAGCACAAGAAAATGTTAAAATTACTAATCAAGATGGGGAATCGCTAGAAACTCTCAATGGGAATGACAACTCAATTAAAATTGAATACAACGCTGATGCAATTGATCTTGATTTTCTCATTCACAATCTATTACAAATGGTGGATCGAGTTCTCGATATTCAGATTTCAGATGCTGACCTCGAGGATATTATCGA
>CP070665.1:257738-263286 GCA_020351745.1 Candidatus Heimdallarchaeota archaeon
AGTACGCAGTGGTCGGTATCCCAATCGCAGTGAAGCTATCCGCTTTGCCATCCGTGACATGTTGAAAGATGAGCTTTGGAGCCTCCGTGCTAGTTCTTTAATTCCCCAATCGCGAGAAGCTTATTGATCCCACCAATTATTTTCTCGATTCGCTTCTGTATTCTGGTAAGAGAACAAATTTCGTGATTTGCAGTAATTTTCTTTATTTTTAACTCTTTCTTCACTATAATCTGTCGCCATTAAGTAATTGTAGTTTAATATTGGCAACTTCGTTCATCTTTCAAGCAAATTATAGCTAAATATTTCAACTCGTTCCATATCCAAGTTTTATGATGACAATTCGGGCGTACCTTGGCCATCCTAATGAATGAGAAAAGAATAATAAAACGTTGGCGAACTGTTAAGTCAAAAACTCCCATTATCGGGATTGATGACGGGGGATTTGATCGTTTTTCTAAAGAAGACATAATTATCCCAGTTTTTGGCGTCATCATGAAAGGATCAGCATATGTTGATGGCATTATTCAATGTCATCTTAAGAGGGATGATTCTCAAGCCACCACCACTATCACTCAGATGATCTTGGATTCAACACATAAAAATCAGTTAAAAACAATATTTTTACAGGGGATCACGATATCGGGATTTGGAGTCCTAGATATTGTAAGCTTGTATGAAATGACTGGAATTCCTGTTGTTGTAGTCCTTCGAAAATATCCTAATTTTCCAAAGATTAAAAGTGCTTTAGAAAAGGCCTTTCCTACTGATCAAGATAGATGGCAAAGTATAAAGCGCGCTGGAGATCCATTAAAAGTTCAAGAAAATCCCGTCGTGTACCTCCAACTTGCTGGAATTCATCCAAAAGATGCTTATCTACTTATTAAAGAATGTACTGCTGTTGGTACTATTCCAGAAGCTTTGAGGATTGCTCACTTCATTGGAGCAAGTTATTATCATTCTACGCGTCAAATGTAACCTTTAAGCTTCTTGATGACCTTTCTCTATCTTGGGGGGAAATAATTCCTCGTACAGGAGAACAATTGGCGCTAATAACCAACTAAATCCGCCTCCTACTACAAATAAAGAAAAATTAGCAGATAAATAGAATATTCCGATTACAATTAAAATTCCAGACAAACAGAGAGCGATAATGGAATTTCGAATCGCATGTATATCACGGTTCCAAACACTTTTTTCACTTAATGGAGTGTTTTTAAGTAACAATCCTTCTATTACACCAGAGAAAATGAAAAGAAAAGCGCCTAACGAAAATAAATAGAACGGTATCAACTGTAACAATCGAATAATCAAGTTCTGTTCCCTAGTTTCCCAAATAATGGCTAATAGAGCTGCTAAAGTGTACGATATACTTACAAGCGTTGGCATTAAGTATCCCATATGAAATCCAAGGACTTCGCTTCGTAAAAAGGGGATATCAAACAACATCATTATAGCTAATAGCGTTATTAGAAAAACTATACTTATTCCTGAAAAAAAGGCCATTGCATTCAGGATCAACTCAAATTTCTTTTTCCACCCTATATAAGGTGAGGATAGGATGGAACGTGACCGTATTCGGAGGATATTACAAGCACCATGTGCCCAACGCCACAACTGAGCTACTTGGGCTTTAGCTGTCTCAGGAACGAGTCCATATGACCCAATAAAATCTAGATACCTCCCCTCATAACCTAGAGATATGATTTTCATTGAAGTATCAATATCTTCAATCAATGTTTCCTCAGAAAAGCCACCAACTTCAACTAAAACATTTTTTCGGAAACAACCTGTTGTACCATTAAAAAGTACAACCCCTCGTTGGTCTTTCGCTGCTTCAAAAACTTCGTAGAACTGGGAATATAGAATAGAATTGGCAGCTTGATATAATCTTTGTGTATTCCGATATAAAACCTTGGCTTGGATATAACCAACTTTTTCATCCGATATTACCTTAGAGAATTCTGTCAGTAAATTTGGTACAGGTATGTGGTCAGAATCTAAAATTACTATAAAATCTCCACTAGTTTTATCAAGAACAGCGTTAATATTTCCAGCTTTGAATCCTCGTGTGTCTGGTTTATGGTAAAATTGAATTTGATTTTTCTCACAAAACTCCTTTAATTGCCCAGTAACGCTGGGATCCTGACCATTATCACTTACAATGATATCATAAGGTGAATATTCGATTTTTAACGTTCCCTCCAGAGTCTTTTTAAGTACTGAATAGGGAGTTCCATGAGAAGGTACAATAATAGTAAAAGACGGATGTTCTAACGAACGTTGATACTGGGGGATTGATTGATACCGAAACTGAAAAGCACTGGAAATCATGTAAAAAAGATAAAATGCAAACAAATATCCAAACAGTTCTATCATAAGAAGAAATATATTAAGCAGTATTGTTACAAAATCTGTTTGAGCGAGGATTGTTGGTACGCTGGATACTGTATAAACAGGAATTACAATAAGAATAAGAACAGAAATGACATGTGTTATCCATGATAAATAGCGATATAGCCCCATTATATGCGTCTTCCCAAGTTCTAACAATCTGAGTTAAAAATCGAGTTTTCCAGCAAGGAAATCAGACCAACCCTTTTTATACTTCTCAGGACTGTTTATATGGTTCCAATAGACAGGAGGATCTGGAGAATATCCATAAAGAAGTTCCTCTTTAGCTAGAGTAGGAAACACATCCTTTTCTAGAGATGAAACACGTTTCTCTATATACGTGAAAATCTCAGGCTCAAAAATGTAAATACCTGCATTAATAAACTTTAATCCTTTCTTTCCACTACTAATAAATCTAGTAATTTTTTTACTTTTCTCATCAAAATCAACTTGGCCATTACTATTTTCCAGAATAAACATAGTACCTATTCCACCCTCTTTTATTTTGCGACGGTGAAATTCTATTAATGAACCGAGATTTAAATCAGTAATTAGATCTCCATTCATAACTAGGAATGTAGATTTAAACTGTTTCTGTGCATTTAATACTGCTCCTGCAGTATCCAAAGGGGAATCTTCGGAAATAAATCCAATTTCGACACCTGGAATCGTTTTCTCTGAGAATTGCTGTTGGATGTGTTCTTGAAGATATCCTACTGAAAGGAAAATATCTGTTAAGGCATGTCGTCGCAGTAAGTCTATAGAATATTCAATAATTGGTTTATATCCAATAGGTAACATAACAGCTGGAGTTGCAACAGAGATTGGACGAAAACTAGTTCCACGGCCTCCACATAATATTAGGGACTTTATAGTATGAGCTTCAAGTGCAACTTTTAATGCTTTGATAATGAATTGCTTAACATTACCATGACCCGCTACTTCCACCAAATTCAACCAAAAGTTATTTGTGAACTCAATCGTATATTTATGAATATCCTTATTTTTCATTGAAAATCATTCTCAAGACTATTTACGGGAAAATGCAGAATTTATATTTCACGTTCAGCAAGAAATTGGACTAAAACTTTTAAGAATACAAACAACTCATCTGCTTGGCTGTCTTCACTATTCTGTTCAACCTGAATGGCTTCTAATTCCTGTATACAGAAAAGGGCATACTTATCTCTAACTTCCCTTACTCTATGATTGACTGAACGGAAGGCTTCAATGACAAAGTTTATTTCTTCTTCTGTTTTCTCTCCAACTGGTTTATTATAAATCTGTTATATCCTAGGAGCATATTCCGTTTGTAAAACGAAATACAGGAATAAATTCCGCTTTGATTCTTGAATATCCCAATATGGGACTTTTCCGAATTGTTCTGGATTCCCTAGAATGTCTAAGTAGTCATCTTGAATTTGAAACGCAATACCAGCAGCAACGATAGCATCATGTAACCTATCTGTAAATATATCTCCACGGTTGGCTGCTAAACAACCTAATTTAACACAACCAGCAAAAACAATAGCTGTTTTCAGTTCCATGATTTTGATAACATGATCTATGTCAAAATCAAAATTGTGATCTAATCGATCTTCTAATTCAATAGCGTTGCCTAAACTGACTTGATAAGCATAATCGAGAACAAGATTTAGAGTAGGTTCATTCTTCAGCAAGGTTAAAGCATAGGCATGAAGAACATCTCCATCATGAAGCGCACGATCTGCTCCATGAAGTACGTGAAAGGCCTTTTTTCCGCGTCTGATTGGAGCTCCATCAATTAAATCATCATGAATCAAAGTCATATTATGCAGAAGCTCAATGGCAATTGCAGCATTATACGATCTCTCCATTGCAACTTCTCGATATTCAGTGTCTCTAACTAATAAATCAGTTGTTACTGCAATGAGAGCTGGACGAAGTCGTTTTCCGTGGGTTGTTAGAATGAAATCATGAATTCGCTCTCTTGTTGGACTGACAAGTCCATTTATTGCTTGAGTGAGCTTTTTGTTCAAATGTTCCATAATTTCTCTATCTAGGAATTGTAGTACCACGAAAAAAGACCTCTTTTTCCTATTGAACATAATCGCATATTTCTTCCGCATACTGTTAACAGGTTACGGCAGTGTGACTTTCTATCATCCAGTAGGTTAAATTTTTTGGCCTGTATATAATTGGTTTCCTCAACGACAGCCTTTTTCAATTCAACTGAGATTCTAATGTGGATGATCTAACAATTGTACTTTCAATTCTGTTCATATTGTGGTAAGAAAACTTCAGGAAAGAACTTTTGTGACTATTGTGGAAATCCGTTATCAAGAGTTAATATTTGTCTGAGTTGTCATGCTTCGATTCCTATTAATGCTAGATCCTGTCCTTTTTGCTCTCATAATGGTTCTCCTTCAAAATTCGAAAATACAATGAAAGATTTCTCCCGTCTCAATTGGGTTTTAACCAACTTTCGTCCTGCAATTTTTGTGATATTTCTTCTTTCAGCATACTCACTTACCCAACTAGTGATTGGATCGGCTTTCCTCTTCCTTTTTCCGACTAATTTCTTTTCAGATCCAACTAATTACGCCTTTTTTTCTCTAATAATCATGCTATTGAGTAGTACATTACTGATTGCGATTATAATGAAATGGATACCCCTCTCATCTCAAAAAAAACCTTTAGAAGAAAACCAAATCCCACTTCTTTTTCTCTTGCTTATCATACTTATACTATCTGTTTCTATCATTGAGATTCTTGTCACATTCATCGATTTTGGACTAGATCTGATTAACATTGCCCCCTCTCAATCTTCTCCTTATGACGATTTCTTCATAACTCCTCTTAATATCCTTGTTTTCGCAATATTAGCTACTACAGTTGGCCCAATTTTTGAGGAACTCGTTTTTCGCCGTTTTACAATCTCTGTGATGTTGAAACAATGTGAATCAAAAGTTCTTGTAGTTTGTATGAGCGCACTAATCTTTAGTCTTTCACATACCGCAACCAACTTGTTGGAAAGTGTTAGGTACGCAATCTTACACATTATCGCTACTTTCATCATCGGAATTGCTTTAGGGATAATCTTTCTCCAATGGGGATTAAAATATGCTATAATTTTTCATTCTTTTTGGAACTTTTTTTCCCTAATAATCCAATTGTT
>CP070665.1:263386-268859 GCA_020351745.1 Candidatus Heimdallarchaeota archaeon
TAAAAAAAAATTTAAGAAACGTGTAACTTTTTCCTTGTACTTTCCAAGTATTAAAATGTGATGATTGGCAAGAGAACTCTCTAAAAAATATTTCACTGGTTCATCTAGAGATAATTCAATTTGAGTTCTACAAGCGGAAGTGCTGGTTAAATTAGCTACAATTTTACCTTCCCCCACCCAATGGTCGGTCAAATCTTCTCCCCAAATTTTTAATATTGTTACCTCCTGCTGAATCTTAAATTTACCTTTAATCGCAATACTTTTTCCTGATTCAAAATGAGTTGTTATCGAGTAACTCTCAATAATCCCAAGAGGCACTGTACAATGTGCAAGGTGTATTGTGTTCTCTTGTTCATTTACATGAACAACATTCCCCATGAATGGGGTTTGACCTGTCAATAAGTTGACTAATAACATCGTAAAAGCCGAGGGAATATCGCCCTCACAACCAGCAATTATGTTCATATCATTGAGATAGGACAAGGCATAACAGGCTGTGATATCTGTTTCCAACAATAATGAAAAACATTCTATGGTAATGGCATTCAATTGAGATTCTTTTGTAAATTGCAATAATTTCTCTTTCAACAATCCTGCTTCTTTTACCGCTTGTTGAGTAACGTCAAATTCAGTAGCCTGTTTTATGAACTTTTTTTCAATTTCACCAATCTTCACTGGAATTTCATTGTTTTGGAAACTGATAAGATTCGAGATAGGAATATAGATGATTTTTACTCCCCAAACTTTTTCGATAGCCTTTTCATTCACTTTTGAGGCGATTAACCATTCTGATGGGATGCCAAACACACCAATACGGATTTCTTTCAGTTTATTTTCTATACTGACAAATTGTTTCCATTCTTGAAGTGTTAAGGCCAACTGTTCTAAAGTTCCGTGTTCAATATGTGTTTTGATTCCCTGTTCATCTAAATACTTGCGTATCTCCATTGCAGCTGGTAAAGAGTTGTTGGAATCATAACTTAGTAAAATGATGGGAGGTTTCAGCTCCGATTGCTGAATAAAGCTAGCAATATCATTTTCAGTCCCTCCTGTACCCACAAACAAATAATGTCTATCATTCAAGCTATAGCTATACTCTTTCGATAAATAGTGGTTTGGAGTAATTATTTGATTCTCATCAATCGCTAATTGAGACAATACGTTATTGTACGTCGATTTTGTTGATAATGATGAAAAAAATGGAATGATTTTAATAATCATTCATCTCCTTGGTTGATGTAATGCTAATTGTTCACCCGATCATCTAATTTCTGGATGTATTCATTAGCTTCATCATAAAATTGCTCAAAGTCAATATTTACAAACTTCTTGTTCTGATACACTAGTTCTCCATCAATAATAACATCAGAAACATCAGATCCTTTTGTTGCGTACACTAGATGAGAAATTTCATCCCAAGTAGGAATAAGATGAGGCGCTTTGAAGTCAACCAAAATTATATCTGCCTTGTTTCCTATTTCTAAAGCCCCAATGGAATCATCCCAATGAATTGTTTTTGCAGATCCACGGGTACTGAGCCACAAGGCTTGATAAGCTGGAACTGCCTGGGAGTTAAAGCCAGCGTGGACTTTTTGTAATAATGAACCAATTTTAGTTGTTTCAAACATGTCAAGAACATTATTGGATGAACAACCATCAGTACCAAATCCCACTGTTACCCCAGTTTTAACAAGTTTATCTACGGGAGCAATTCCAGATGATAGTTTTAAATTACTTATTGGACAACTGGCGATGCGAGCATCATCTTCTTTAATTATCTGAATATCCTTTTCGGAAAGCCAAACTCCATGTGCAACACAAGCTTCCCTTAAAATGCCACAATCATGAAGATATTGAATAGAAGAATCAATATGTGACTTGTAATTTTGATCTTTTAAGAAGTCCCGAATTTGTTGTGTCTCGTATTTTGTTTCTGCTGCGTGAGTATGGATAAAAGGTGCATTTTCAAATTTTTCTTGATATTCATGTTTTAAATCAATTAATTGTCTTAAGAAGTCGTAATCAACTGTATAAGCAGTATGAGGATCAATTGAACAACGAATTCGATCATTATAGGAGCCATGGAACTCATTGATCACTTGTTGTGTTGCTCTGTAATCATCGTCTTTCCTCCAAGAAAAGCATACATGACCGATTACAGCTCTTAATCCAATATCAGCCAATGCTTTAGCTTCCCGATCACTGTGATGGTACATGGTATTTAATGTTGTGGTTCCTGAAGAAACAGCTTCAAGAGCTCCTAATCGTGCCCCGAATTCAATGTCCTCTGGGGTCATTTTTGATTCAAAAGGCCAGATTTTTTCTTCTAACCATTCCTGTAGCTTAATATCATCAGCAAAACCTTTTAACAGATTCATTGCTAAATGTGTATGGCTGTTAACTAACCCTGGTATAATCACTTTTCCATTCGCATCAATCTTTTCCGTACCTTGTGGTACTGAAATATTCTCCCCAATTTCAGCAATTTGGGAACCTGAAATAAGAATTGATTGATTTCTGAGAATCCTAGGTTCAGTAATATCTCCTCTCATTGGGATAATAGCTCTTGTATTCTTAATGATTATATCGCTCAGCATTAACACCAAGAAATAACATTTTCAATTGATAGAATTCATGGTTGGATGAAGATTGTAGTTCATATTAGATTTCTAGTGGGAATTTATTCATCTAATACTTCAAGTCTATATTTCTGACTAAGTTTTTGAACAATGTTTTCCATTGGTTGATGATCTGTATTCCAGGGAAGTCTTATTAACTCCATACCCCGACTCCATGCATGTTGACCTGAGTCTATTTCAGCCAATAGATCCATGTATCCACGTTCTAATTTTTCAAGATAATCTAGTGGCACTCTTGCTTCAAAACTTCTATCTCTTTTTTGCATACGTTTCATAGCTACCTTAGGTTCGACATCCAAGAAGATCATGAGACTAGGAGGTATCAACGAGCATGTCATGGTGTCATAAGCTCTCAAATAGGTTTTCCATTCGACTTCTGAAATATTACCTGCTAACATGTGTAATCGCGCAAAAACGCGATCCCCTGGTAACCCACGATCTAATACAACACCCTGGTAGTCACTCTCCCCTATTGCTTCAAATGCGGCCAGCTTTTGTAAAGCATAACGTTTATGCAATAAATCTATTTGCATTGGAAAGGCCCAACGTTTAGGGTTTTCATAAAATATAGTTAAATAGTCATTATCAACAGGTTCAGCGATATATCGCAGATTCAGTTTTTTTGCCAATAATCTACTAAAAGTCGATTTGCCTGATCCGATTATTCCTTCAACCCAAATCAATGGTTTGTAGGTTATCATTTACAATTCTCCTTCTTATTTCACAGAGCAAGTCTAAAAGAATTTCTTGATCTAGCCATAAGGATTTTTTTTGTATGCATTCACTAAGAATAAACCTTCTTAAAAAATCCTTGCCAGTGGGAAAATATGTCAGGTGTAGTTACTAATTTTATAAATAACAATTAGAGTTAGATAAAAATCAGCCTGCCAATTGATATAAGTATTTACTCTCTTCAAATATTTAATGGAGTATTTGAGTGCTAATATTCAGTTCTTATTGTTAGGATATATTATCCACTAAATGAAATTCTAGTTAATAAGAAATAAAAATCCAGAACTCTAGGTAGATTGACCAATGGCCGAAAATAAGATACAACCACATATCCAATTGTCAAAAGTGAATAGAATTTGTTTTTTATGTGGCAATCCTGATCGTGTTTCAAGAATTGCTAGTTTTCTGAATGAAAAAGAAAAAATCGCAGAAAATCGTGGATTGATAGCTTTTAATGGGAAAACACCTAATAAAAATGTTCCTGTTACCGTATTAACGACAGGAATGGGTTGTCCTAGTACTGCAATAATCTTAGAGGAAGCATTTCGGGCAGGAGGTAAAGTTTTCATTCGTATAGGTTCATGTGGGGCACTTAAACCAGGAATAAGAGTTGGGGATATTGTGATTCCACATGCAGCTATAAGAGACGAGCGAACCTCGCTGAATTTGGCTCCCGTGGAATTTCCTGCAACTTCGTCACCAGATATCTATCAAAAACTGTTTGAATCTGCAAAGAAATTGAACATCGAGTATTATTCTGGGATTGTATGGACTACTGATGTTTATTACTCATCAAATCAAGATGAATACAAAAATTGGGCTAGATGTGGAGCTAATTCTGTTGAAATGGAATCAGCATTGATTTTTATATTTGGATCGGTTAAAGGACTAGAAATCGGATCAATACTTGTCGTAGATGGGAACTTGGCAGAGGGGTCACAAAAAAGTGAGGAAACTATGGGTGAACGTGATGAAATATTCCAGAAAGGGGAAAGAAATGCTATTAAAATCGCTCTTAAAGCAATTGAGGAATTGATAGTATGATGAGTCTTCTTATTGAATTTTCAGGATAAAAAGGAAAAGATGATAGTGGGGAAATTTCCGTATCAAGCCTGAAACTAGTATTAATTTACAATCTTGGGACTTATTCTCCTTCTTTAACATAAGGAATGCCATCTGCAGCAGGAGGTCGCATTCTTTTAGCTACAATTGCAACTGCCATGATTGTGATAATAAATGGTATTGTAGGTGTTAATGCATCCAAATGCAGGTTAAAAACTATCCAGTTCGCTGCGAGTCCCATGACATCTAGTTGAAAACGGAATGTGTATGCAAAACCAAAAAATAAACTTGCAAACGCTGCACCTAGCGGATGCCATCCTCCAAAGATTAATGCAGCTAGAGCTACAAAGCCTCTTCCAGTAGTCATGTCTTTGTTGAAAACAGTTGCCCATCCTAGTGTTAATTGTGCTCCACCAAGTGCAGCTAATAAACCTGACAAAATTACGGCAAGGTATCGCATCCTGTAAACGTTAATTCCTAATGTATCTGCAGCACGGGGATGTTCACCAACAGCTCTTATTCTAAGTCCTAAGTTGGTTCGTTGAATAATCCAGGCGGAAAGGATCATTATGATGAAAAAAACATAAATTAGTGGGGAAAGTCCGACATCAGCATTTGTAAGATTATATAGTAAAGGACCAATGATGGGAATATCCTTTAAAAATGGGAATTTCACATTTCGTAAAATTGGAGGAACATCACTAGTGCCCTCTGTGCCCCAGACAAGTACAATACCCAATGTAGTGACTGCGGATGCAAGTATATTTATTGCAACACCAACCACGACTTGATTAGCACGGAATTTAATTGATGCAATTGCATGAAGTAATCCCATAAAAGCACCTGCAATGATAGCACCTAAGACTCCTAACCAGGCATTTCCAGTCTCAAAGCTAATCCATACAGCTGTAAAAGCACCTGTTAACATCATTCCTTCAAGACCAATGTTTACAACACCTGATTTTTCGGAATACATCCCACCTAATGCAGCAAAACCTATTGGGGTAGCAATTGCGAGTGTTAATGAGATCGTTAGGTAT
>CP070665.1:268959-274430 GCA_020351745.1 Candidatus Heimdallarchaeota archaeon
TCAAAAAGGCATAAAAACCATTGATCTCCTCATGACTACCCAAGGTTATTTCAGAATACACTAGATAAAATTACTATTTCCACTAAAGGATAGAATAAAGTTTTTCAATATTGATCTTAGACCTAATACATCAAGAAATTGCTTTAGTTCTCAGTTAAAACTTAAGGTGGCAGATCACTTAAGATGAATCTATTATCAGATGTTGAAAAACTTCGTTATGCAAGACAGATTGTCATGGCTGATTTTGGTGAAACAGGTCAAGTAAAAATTAAACAAGCTCGGATCTTAGTAGTTGGTATTGGTGGTTTAGGAACGTTTTCTAGCCTTTTGTTGGCTGAAATAGGTGTTGGTTATCTCAGAATAGTCGATCGTGATATTGTGGAGCCTACAAATCTCCATAGAACACCATTATATACAACGAATGATTTAGACCGTGCAAAAGTAGAAGTTGCAGCAGATCGGCTTAAACAATTGAATCCATCAATGATAATCGACACTCATGCTTGTCATATCGGGAATGCGAACATTGACGATCTTTTGGATGGGATTGACATTGTCATTGACGCACTAGATAATTTTGAAACACGCCGCATTATCAATAAGGCATGTATTCAAAAGGGAATCCCATTCATTTTCTGCGGTGTTAGTGCCCGTTCTGGGAATCTTGCAGTATTTAATTTGAATAAACAATCTCCATGCTTTTCTTGTTTATATCATGGAATTGACGACAATGAATTAGAATCTTGCGACATTACAGGGATTCATCCTGCAATACTTCCAATCTTAACAGGTATTCAGGTTCATGAAGCAGTAGAAATTATATTCAAAGGCGAATCATCATTAAATAAGTCGTTATTATTTATTGACCTAAAGAGTCTTAGTTTCGATAAGATTCCCATTCAAAAAAATCCTACTTGCTCTGTATGTTCAGAAACATCTGATAACACAATTATAACTCCAGTTAAAGAATGGATCCCATTAGATATTTGTGGAGGAAATAATTTTATGTTAGTTCCTCAAATGAACGTGAATTTCGATATAATTCAAACTAAATCTCAATTAGAAGAAAACTATACAATAACAAAAATGGGTACTCATTCTCTCACTCTTTCATTGCCAAATAATATTTTAATGACGATTTTCAAAGGAGGAAATGTACTGATTCGAGGTGTTGATACACCTCAACGAGCTTCAAAGATTTGGGAAGAAATTAGAACGTTTTTTTGACATAATCCACAATCTAATGTACCTGTTTTAACTGGTCTTTTAATTTAGATAAGGTTAAAAGAAAGAAAATTCGTAACAGGTTTGGTTTAATCTAATTCCCTGAACTTCTATAAAGAGGGATCCCTCAATTTTTTAAAGAACTCTCAATATTAAACCAATTTAATATAAATAAGAGGAAAAATCCCCGTCATGGTTTAAATTTTTGGAAAGAACCTATATGTCTCAACGCGAAAAACAGATCAAAGAAAAAATCTCTCAATTTGAAGGCGAGAAAAGGATCCTTGAGGGACTCAAAGCGTATTATGAGCGAAATTTATCCTATGCTGATCTAGAGGAGATTACTGGAGTCTCAATTCCCGAATTCAAACGTTTTCAAAAAGATCACGACTATCCATATCGTGTCGGGGTTTATAATAGACAGTCAATTTTCGATAAAATAGAACAACGCATTAAAGAAATTGATAAATCAATAATTGAACAGCGACAATCCGTTTTTGGGGCTTTAGATCAACTTCTGTTTATTCCTTCATGGCGAAAACTGCTCGGGTCTCATTTTAATGGATTTTATTTAAATCAACCAGTGCAAAAAATCTTTCAAGACACCATTGTGTTTTTACCTGATCTTGCGTTATCAGGGTTTGAAGAAACAACAGGAGAACCATTCTTTCTTATGACAGGCCTAGGGATTTATTGGGTGAAATTCCAGTTAGGACCAGGATCTATTGTGACTGATTATCGTGAAATCACAGGAATAGTTCTGCCATTAGATCTGTATGAGAAAGCTCAAGATATATCAGGTTCTATCTTGGATAGTGAGAAAATGAGAATGACAGAGTTTATGACTTCAATTCCATTCTCAATAATTCTTGCAAGAAGAACCACACAGATGTACCTTCGTGGGGTTTTAGCAAGAAATGTATTTTTACCCAACAAAGAATGTTTTGATCAATTATTAGCTTCTTGTAATGATCCAAATAGCTTTAACAAAGACGAAGGACTTAAAATTCTTTCTGGTGGATTATCTACTCAGATTCAGCTCTATAATAATGAGTTATTGACTGAAAAGAAGATAGATAAATATTCTAACCTGATTGCAGGCATTAAAAACACTCAACCTAAGTTAAATAAAATTTTAGCTAATCTCCAACTCGAATCCATGCGAGAAGGAATTTTCACGAAAATTGACCAAATGAAACGTGAATTCAGAGAAATTGGGAGAGATTACTTACTAGATTGGATGCCTGGTCATATGAGTTGAATTTATTCGCTTACACTAATATTCTACTTTTCGATTCTCTAAGGATGTTGTTCTTCCCCGAAATATTCCTCTTTTTTACAAAAGAATAGCCCTCTATGAAAAGATTTCTTTTAACGCATTTTGAATTACTACAATCTCTTCAGAATTCACCCCAGGATGGATAGGAACTTCAAAATGAGAGCGTGAAATCTTTTCAGTCACAGGAAGATTGACATTTGAGTAATCAGGATAATTTACAAACTCATTCCATCTCCAGTGTTTGATTCCATCTAGATATGTTGGTTGTTGATGGCAAGGAACTGAGTAAATCCTTCTAGCTCCTATACCTAGATTATTTAACCTTTTAATAACTTCGTCAACTGAAAATCTGGGATTCTCTATCACAGGTGCACAAACATAATGTCCGTGGGTAATTCCTGTAGGGATGACTTGAACTCTAAGGGAGTCAAGCTCTTTTATCGTACTTCTTATCATTTCAGCGTTTTTTTGCCTTTGTTCCAACATTTTGGGAAGTTTACGGAGCTGAATTAAACCAATAGCTGCTAAAGGATCCGCAAGCCGAAAGTTATAAGCAATTATGTGATGATGATACCCTCCGCTTGGCCCACGGCCGTGATTCTTGAGACTTCGTATTCGTTCGGCAAGTTCGTCGTTATTAGTGACAACCATCCCTCCCTCGCCACTAATCATATTTTTCGTTGCATAAAAGGAGAAACAACCTATATCCCCAAATGTACCAGAATGTTTTCCATCAATACGACTTCCATGTGCTTGACAAGCATCTTCTATTATGGTAAGGTTATTATCTTCTGCAATATCTAAAATAGCTTTCATGTCAGCAGGCAGACCAAAAATGTGAACAGGCATTAAACATTTTGTCTTGGGATTGATTAAGGGCTTAATCTTTTCAGGATCGATATTAAAGCTGGAAGGATTAATATCAGCAAAAATTGGAATTCCTCCTCCGAAACATATCGCATTCGCAGACGCTATGAATGTAAAAGCAGATGTAATAACTTCTGCACCTGGAGGAATATTCAATCCTTCCAAAGCTAAATGTAATGCAGCTGTTCCATTGACCGTGCAAATGGCATGTTTAGCTCCAACAAATTTTGCGAACTCTTTTTCAAGCGTTCTAGCATTCTCCCCTTCTACGAAGCTTTTCGATCTGATTGTTTGTGCAACCAGGGAAATTTCTTCTTCTGAAACTTGTGGTTGTGCGATATATTTCATAGGGTGTTCTTCTCCCGTCGAAACACTCTTTAATAAGCAACATTGAAAGACTCTTTATCTATTTTTGAGATGAGTCCATTGATTCATAATTTCATGTAAGCACAAAAAATAAAGTTGGTTATTTGAAGTAGTAGGGTTCAATCGTGATTGGAGAAAACCAAATAATCAAGAATTATCATAATATCCTCTCATTGTTACATAAACATGCACATGGCAAAGAAAAACCCCAACTGGTCATCGTTACAAAAGATCAGTCTGTTGAGTTAGTTTCAAGAATTATAAATCGGTTAGAAAAGCCAATCATTGGAGAGAATCGTGTTCAAGATGCCCTTAAGAAAATAGAAGTATGTGGTACCGCTAAAGCCTATTGGCACTTTATTGGGCACCTTCAAAGAAATAAAGTCAAGAAAGTTATTGGGAAATTCTCTTTGATACATTCACTTGATAGATTGGCTTTAGCCAAAGAGATCGAAAAGCGAGCTTCAAATGAAAATATTGTTGTCAAATGCCTCCTTCAAATAGATATTTGTCAAGATGGCTCCAAATTTGGTTTTTTTCCTAGTGAGGACGCGATAAAGGATGTATTACTTGAAATAAGTTCTTTTTCACACTTAAAGATTCAAGGACTTATGACGATTGCTCCTTACTTTTCACCAGAAGATACCCGTAATTACTTTAGACGTATGCGTATGCTTTATGAAAACATAATGAAATTCAGTGCTCTTCCTTCGAATGTTGAGATGAAAGTATTATCAATGGGTATGAGTAATGACTACATAATAGCCCTTCAAGAAGGATCAACAATGATTAGAGTAGGAAGACGTATTTTTGGAGATTATGATTAGTATAAAATGGTTTAATCAATTTAAAATCACAATAAAATAACTAGGAGTGTAGTTTTTAATGTCAGGATCTGAGAATGAATATTTATTATCCAAAACCGAGAATAAAGTATTTTCATCATTGGTAAAGCTTGGTAACCAAACAAAACAGGAATTATCACTAGCAACTGATTTGAATGTTGAAAAAACAGAACAAGCCCTTTCATCATTACTTACTAAAGGATATATTCAATTAGATGAAGAATCAGGTATATATTTCAAATCTCTTCCAGTAGAAAACGTCATAAATTTGTTAAGTGATAGTTCCACAAAGATTGAAGTAAATAAGAAGCATCAGGAAGAAGCATTTCAAGCATATCGAAAATTAATCGATGAAAACTTTGAAAAACTTCGTGAATCCCTTGAGACACAGTTTGAGGATTCTAAAGCTTCAAGTAGCAAATTACAAACATCATTGAAAGAAAAATTCGACGAAATAGAACAAGAACGATTAAAGCAGACAGAAGAGCTTTCAGAATCAATGTTATCGTCTTTTTCTTCAGGTGCCTCTGATTTACAAACAGAATTTCAGACCTCATTGTCTTCTGAATCATCAACTTTTGAAAAGGAGTGGCTAAAAGCTCTTGATGGGGTCCAGACTATCCCTGAAACAGGAACACGAACTCTTAGGGGATCTATTGCTAAATATGAAAAAGAATTATCTGAAATAATTCAGTTGACTGTTAAAAAAATTACAACAATTCAATCCCAATTGTCAGATGTTGTCACAGCGATAGAAATGGAATCTACAAATCAGATTCAAGAATTCTTCACAAAAACCGAATCTTTTGCAGCGGATTTTAAAACAAATCTTAACACAGGCCTACAGGAGTCTTGGAAACAGGAGAGAGAATTTCTAAATGAAGTTCGTA
>CP070665.1:274530-279881 GCA_020351745.1 Candidatus Heimdallarchaeota archaeon
GAGATATATAGGAATAAATTCTATTTGTTCGGTGAATAAATGTCCATCTGTAAATTCAATAATGAAATAAGTTAGAGGTACTAGATGTAACACTCCAATATAGAAAGAAATTATGAGGATTGCTTTAGGTTTAGAGGGAGATGAGAGAAATGGAATACCAAGCCCTGGCCCAAGTATTAGTATTGTAAACACCATAGTAGAGTTAAATATATTAAATGTACTAAATTCAAAGTACCAATCGAAAATAATGACACAAAGAATAATAATGAAGAGACCTAGAAAATATTGGAGAAATTGGTGACCAGTAAATTTGTACAAATCACTCATCAGCTCTTCAACTAATGGAGGTTTTTCTACAATTTAAAGCCTTTCAATAATTCAAAGTATATTTTGTCTCAATCAACCAGTAAGCATCTTTTGTGCGTTTTCTTGCCAAATTTTAACCTGTTTGTCACTCTTTCGGCCTATCATAGTTGCAATCTCTTGACTATGCTTACTTAACAGATCGCCTATTGTCTTGATATTTACTACAGACAGTTTTTCATAAGCAGCTTTACCAATTCCCTTTACTTCTGAAACTGAAGTGAGAGTATTTGCAGTAGGCGTAGTAGGTACAGTGGGCTTGGTAGGTTCCACTATTGGTTCTGGTACAGGTTCTGGTGGCTTTTCAATAATAGGTTCAACTTTTTTCTTTACTTTAACAGGAGGTTTAGTTACTATTGGTTTGGGTTTGACTTTCTTGGGCTCTACAGTTGGTTTTTTTCCAAGGAGAGGTTCTTTTTTGAATAATTGACCAGTTTCAATGCAAATCCAAAGGTGTTGCTGTTTGGATGGACCATCAGGGAGATAATGAAATCCAATATCGTAAATCGCACCAGGACATGATTCTTTATGCAAAGTTTTAGCCACTCGATTCGTTTTTGGTATGTTTTTCTTCACCCAATGCTTACCAATGATATAAGTGTTACCTGGTTTCCCTAGTGTATGTTTCCACAACATTTATAATACCTACTGACTAATTGACTGTTTTAAAACGTATTTTTAAAAAATCTATAATATTTTCTCTTAATACATAAATCAGTGGCATAACCAAAATAATTAATTTTTTTCTAGTGTTTGTACAATGACATACTTGAGAGTTATGTGGGAATATTAATGAAAAACAAGAAAATAGGAGTATTCTGTAGCGGAGGCGATGCTCCAGGAATGAATGCTGCCCTCAGAGCAATTGTAAGAAGAGGGATTGCTCGTGGATTAAAGATCATTGCAATCCACCGAGGTTACCAAGGAATTTTTGACGAAGCATTTGAAAAAATGACTCCTCGATCAGTTGGAAATATTATTCAGCTAGGGGGAACAATCATCAAGACTGCTCGCTGTAAAAGATTTTATGAAGAAGAGGGAGTCCAAGAGGCAGCAGAAATTCTAAGAAAACATGAGTTTGATGGATTGATAGCGATAGGTGGAGATGGAACATTTCGTGGACTTATAGAATTGAAAAAGTATTGGACAGGCCAAGTCGTCGGGATTCCAGGAACTATTGATAATGATATTTTTGGAACTGATTATACAATCGGTTTTGACACAGCTATTGATACTGTAATCCAAATGCTTGATCGAATTAGAGATACAGCAGAATCACATCAACGTGTTTTTCTTGTTGAAGTGATGGGGCGATATTCTGGCTTTATTGCATTGGAGGTGGGAATAGGATGCGGCGCGGAGGAAGTATTAGTTCCAGAACATGTTGTTGATTTAGAGAAAGTAGCTAGGCGCGTAATTGAAGCACAAAAACGAGAGAAAAAGAGTATAATTATCGTGGTAGCCGAAGGTGTGAGTAAGAATGACATTTTTAATTTCTCTAATAAGCTCACAAATCAAGAAGGCCTTGAATTTCAAACACATATTTCTATTTTAGGGCATGTTCAACGTGGAGGCTCTCCAAGTGCGCTAGATCGTTGGCTAGCAACACGCCTTGGTTCATTTGCAGTCGACTGCATCCTAGATGGTGATACAGGGATTATGGTTGGCGAACAGAACCATCAATTAGTTCAAGTCCCACTTGAAGAGACTCAAAAGAAAAAATCAATTGACACTTATGCTTTTAGCATAATTCATGATCTAGCAATTTGAATTCAAGAAACACGATTATTTAATTCTACAATGCGATTTAGATTAAGGCAAATACACGTAAAACACAGCCCAAGAGGCTGATGGAGCTAATATTGGAGCTAATAATGCAAATACAATAATGGTTGCAAGGGATACACTGATATTGTCAACCTCGCTTGGAGAAAGTGCCTCTGCTCCAGTACCAGCTAAAATTGCAAGCACACTAAGCAACACAGTTGATTCTAAGTTGTACCCAAAAATTACTAAGAAAAAGAAACAGCTTAGAAGAGATGAGATGAACATTGCTAAGGATCCAGGTACTGATTTTTCAGCAAATACCTTAAATTTCATCCTGTTTATCTTTCGACCAACAATATCAGCTAATCCATCTCCAAAAGCTAATGTTGAAACAACAACGATCGAAACAGGACTACTATGCTCTGTAAGCGGGATGGATGTCCAACAGAATATTGTAACAAATACACCGACCAATACATAATAAAATGTCCCTCGGAGAAGCTCTCGAGGATCTTCTGAACGGGACATTGACTGCACAAAGTGTTCACTCTTGATTTTTCCTGACCCAATAAGAAGAAATAATATCACAAATATTCCTGGTGCTATTGAAGCGATATATGGACTAAACCATTGTCCAGAATAGAAAATAAAACTTATTAAAAGAGTTGGCCCTGCTGTGAGGTGAATTAACTTGCGAGTAACATATTGACTTGTTATTCCTTTTTTTCGAAACCAAAAATTTAGTGAAATGAATAAAATAATTAAAACAATTGTTAGGATCAAAACAAGGATATCTTGCATAAAAGCTAGTTCTTTTGGAAAGATTTCCATTTATCAGCACCAAATTTATCCATTGCACAAGTAAAAGAATAATTGAAGAATATTGATTCTTATTGCAAAAAATTATGGTCTTTTTTATAATTTATCCTGAAATTCTCTTCAAACTTATCTCTAAGACGAAAAATTCTAAAGATAATGATTAAATTACTCAATCCTCTTAATATATTTTAAAAGATGGTGATCGCATGTGTGATACTTTTGTTGCTTTAGGATCAGCAACTCACAACGATAATGTAATCTTCGGGAAGAACAGTGACCGTCCATATAATGAACGGCAACCTGTTGTTTATATTCCGAAACAAAAACATAATTCTAATATTGACTTAAAATGCACGTATATCTCAATCCCTCAAGTCGAAGAAACAAATGCAGTTTTGCTTTCTAAACCTTCTTGGATGTGGGGAGCAGAAATGGGAGCTAACGAATATAATGTTGTTATCGGAAACGAAGCAATATTCGATACGAGGGAACCTATGTGGCCTCCTTCACTACTAGGAATGGATTTAGTTCGTCTTGCCCTTGAACGGTCTTCAACTGCAGCTCAAGCTGTTCACCTTATGTGCGATTTGCTTGAGACTTACGGCCAGGGAGGTTTTTGTGCGGAAAACGATCCTACATTAATGTATCATAACTCTTTTTTAATTGCTGATCCCACTGAAGCCTGGGTTCTAGAAACAGTTGGTAAATGGTGGATTGGTCAGCAGATCAAAGATGGTATCAGAAATATCTCTAATAGATTATCAATCAGATCCGAATATACGATTTCTAGAAATGGGATTATTGATTATGCAATTGAACAAGGTTATTGTGATAATGAGGCTGAATTTGATTTTGCAAAATGCTTTACAAAAGGAACTTATCTAGAACCATCGAGATATTCACGAGAAGGTTGGGGGAAACATCTTCTACGGTCAAATTATGGGGAAATAAGTCCGATAATTATGATGGAGATCCTTCGTGATCATTTTGGAGGAATTTGTATGCATGGGGCCTTCCGAACAACTGCTTCCCAGGTTTCAAATATTTCGAAAAATAAGGCTGTACATTGGATGACAGGATCACCACACCCATGCATTAGTTTCTTTAAACCCTTTGTGGTTCCTACTCAAAAAGATCCTAGTGAATGTGACATCTTTGAATTGCGAGAAAAATTTAATCTCTTGGAAAATGATAGTTTGGTTCAAGAACTACATTCTCTAGAGCAGGAATTAATCCAAAATATTGAACAGAAATTACAAACTGATAATTGGTCAATAGCAGATATTCAGTACCTTACACAAGAAGCCTTAAACCGTGAACTATCATTGATCTCCTTGTGATTAGTTCAATACTTCTCTCCAATAAATAGAATATTATTTAAATTTCTCATTTAACCATTTTACCAGTTTCTCTAGACTTCCTATAGGGAACTCGGTGTGTTTTGCTCTCATTTCAGTAGTTTGGGAAGACATAAACATCGTGTATTAGTTTTTTTAAGGAATGGATGAAATATCAATAAAAGGAAATTGTTTTTTACGAAGGGCTATTTTGATAGCAATGAAGCTAATAAGCAGTTAAGTATGTTCGTGAATAAATTCCATTTCAGGAGATACTATTGGAACACATTCAAACGCAAAATTTATCATCTTTTTATTCCGCATTCAATCTCCTGGTAAGGACAGCCAAAAGAACGGTTAATTCTATTAACGAAAATCCACCTGGTCTTGTAGAATTTTGTAAAAGACTTGATGAAGCAAAAGAGAATGATCAAAGAATACACCTCGTCGGGATGGGACGATCAGGGAAAGTGGGGATGCTTTTAGGGGAATTATTAAAAAATGTCGGTTTTAAAGTATCATATTTAGGTAAAAGTCTTGCGAAACCTGTTCGAACAGGTGATGTGGTTATTGGTATCACTGGTTCAGGATGGACTAGCTTTACAATAAACACTTTACAAGAATCAATTAGTAGAGGCGCAAAAATTTTAGTTTTTACTGGTGATGAACATTCTTTAGCAGCAAGATTAGCTGATTCTATCATTCTCATCCCTCGAGGCTATATTAAGGAGAAATTCGCGCCTGTTTCTCATACTCCCTTGACACCTGTTACTCATGCCCCTTTAACCCCATTGGGTACAGTATTCGAAATGACCACAATGTGCGTTGGAATTGGAGTAGTTTTGGGATTACGAGATGATTCAGCCGTTAAAGGTTTCAATGAAAGCGTGAATGAAGTTTTAAGAGCAGCAGAAATGACATTAAACAATATTAAAAAGAATGAACAACCTTTGCAACAGTTTATCACCCTCCTTGAAAGTTATTCTAGTCAATCAAGAAAGAAATTATTCGTTTATGGTAGTGGATTAGATTCAATTATTGCGAGTATTTCTTCTATTCGGTTGA
>CP070665.1:279981-285253 GCA_020351745.1 Candidatus Heimdallarchaeota archaeon
TGAAGAAGCATTTGAAAAACTGGCTCGCTTCGCTAAAAGCCGAAATAAGAGAGTTCCTTGGGTAATATTTTCAAGGACGTTCCAATCTATTCAATATGATGACCGAAATCCTATGGAAGATTACAATCCTCGTGTGTCAGAAGTGTTAACTATCACTTCTAAGTATAAAGTTGTAAAATGAGTGATCAAGTGGCTCCAATGCAACAATCAGACTGCGAAGAGTTAGTACGTGAAGCAACAGAAGCTTCTAAGCATTCTCTCGATGTTTCAGCAGCTATTTTTGAAGATGCAGCCAAATGTTATGATCAACAAGGAGATCGGAAAAAAGCTGGACAATATCTCATTCTAGCTGGAGACTTTTTTCTTGATTTAGATAATAAGGAAAAAGCAGCCTTGTGTTATGGAAAAGCAATAATGCGGTATTTAATGATTGATGATATCTACACGGCTGAAATCTTACTTGAAAAAGGAAAAGAATATGGATTTTCATCATCAACTCATCAATATCGAATTGCGTTGAACACACTAGAAAGACAAAAGAAAGCAAAAATTGTAGAGGATGAAACCGAAGAATCAGCAAAAGAAGTAGAAGCCCTTCCAGATGTTGATATTTTACCAATTGAAGGAGAAGAAGATGAATTAGTTCCTCTTGATGATGATTTTTTTTCCCTTGATGAAGATGTTCAACCAAAAAAGCAAGAATTCATGATTCCTCAACTTGAAAAGGAACATTCTTCAACATTTGGTTCCTATGCTGTTCTTGCAGCTGTTTCACAGGCAACAAGAGAGAAGACGAGTCAAGAAATCCAGACAAATGCGTTTGTCAAGAATACATCAGGTGAGTCTCAACTTATTGAACCACAATTTAAATTAAGTCCTGTAGAACCTATTGATAGTTCAACTGACGATGTTGTCCCATTAACAAGCAGTCATCCTCCTGAATCTGAAGTTATAGAAGAGTCAGTTCCATCTGAAGACCTAAAAGGTAATGATACTCTTGATTTAGACTACACAGCAAAAACGGAAATCACGAATGAATTTGAGGACGAATTAGTTGACATTGAAATTATTAATACCATTCCATTCAGCTTTCAAGTAGTTAATATTTTAACGGACTTTGAATTAGATGAGAAAAAGCGTACAAGTGATGGATTGGTTTTCACTTGGAAAAAAGATAGAATCGAACCTGGAGAAAAAATTTCGGTTGAATATATTTTGAGGAAGCGAGTTGAGCGTTTTATTGTTTTTAGAAAAGAAAACAGAGTTTCAGTGGTTAATATTTATCAATCCGTCCAGCAAGATCTGCAGACTAACTTAAATTTTGTGAATACATCAGGGAAAGTTTTTCATGAAATCTTGGTTGAAGATGTCATTCCTCCTGAATTGATGGTTAATAATACAACTTCGAATAAAAAAATTAAGCCTGTGACAATACCTACGCATGATAGCACCCTCTATAGGTGGATTTTCAGTACACTTTTACCAAGTGATAATTTTTCCGTATTTTATGAATTTCGTGAGAAACCTCTAACTAGACACTATATAGATGAATATGATTGTGATATTGGTTTCGCTAAAATCGAAAAAATATCACAACCTGCTGTGGATACCAACCAATGTGAGTACTTGTGGTTTTTTTCTTTAGAAAATTCGATATCTGATAATATTACTATGATTGATCGAATTCCTTCAGATTACAGCCTAATATTAGTAGATCCCCCTCATTTAACCCCTTCTATAAAGAAGGAAAAAACTCATCAAATACTATCTTGGCAAATAAGCTCTGATGAAGCAAAGACAATAGTAGTTTTAAGGATAAGAGGATCTGATTCATTCACTCCCTTAGCACCCACGATCGACTTCACTTGTGGAGAACAACTCCAACTAGTTGAAAAGTCCTCAACATCTGAGAAAAAAATGGTTGACTTACGTCGTTTAAAAGAAATGTTGAAGGAGTCGATTTAAACGTCTAATCTGCCAGATTTTATGGAACCGCCGAGAATGGATCTCACTATCCTCGCAGTCCGCTGGGATGACATTTCAGGTCCATCTATTATTTCTTTATTCCCACATGCCGCATTAAACGATCCTGAATCTGTTGCCTTACAAATTTATCTAGCATCTGTTACAGTTTTTGGACAACATGGTCATTCACAACGAACTGAGTTCTCTGTTCCTTTATTAAGCTTAGGTCAAGGTGTTACGGCCCGTGTCGCTTTCGATTCATGGCCAGATTCCAGTTTGCGTGGGAAAGAACGTCCTTTCTTTTTAGCATTTATGGCAGACCAAGCTACAGGCGAAATGTTAAATTCTCATCTAAATAGTTTTATTTTTGAGTATCTAGACATCTTGAAAGAGGAGAGTTCTGATTTCTCTGCTCAAAAAATTTGGGACAATATTGTTGAATCACTACATACTCTAGAAGAAGAGGAGAAGTTCGACGCAATTTCCTTTGAGGTTGATTCTGATTATGCTATTCCTAGAGCTCTACAAGATCTTGAAACTGCTAAAAAAGCCTGGGAAAATCTTAAGGACAGAAATCAGTTATGGACTGCTTTACGTGTTGCAAACAGGTTAGAAAACGTTGATGACAAAGGAGCAGGACTTGCCTTTTCTCTGGTCGGCAGGATTTTTTTAACTGGAAACAGTTATAGAGAGGCAGGAGAAGCTTATGAAAAAGCTACAAATTGCTACACTCGTGTTCGATTATTTGAGAAAGCAGGTGAAGCCTCATATTTTGCTGGTAAATGTGCTTATTATTTACAAGAATACGAGAAGGCAATTGAACTTATTCAAGCTGCAATTTTGTGGGTAAAAGATTCTTCGCTGATAGCGTCAATAAACTTCGATATGGGGATTGTGCTTCATGAACAGTCTCGCTATGAAGAAGCCAATGCGTGTTTTGAAAAAGCAGTAAAATTAACTGCAAAAATAAACCAACAAAGAGCAGCTGAATATTCATCGATTTTTGCAAGTAGATTAATGTTTCAAGCTGATCAAGAAAAGGAAGAAAATCCTGCATATGCGCTTGGATTGATGCGAAGATCGGCTGAACAACGAGAGGCTGCTGCCAGTTTATTGCAAATGACCCAGGAAGATTTACAAAAAGCAGCAACCTGGTTAATCTTAGCAGTAAGCGTATATTTTTCGCTAGGAAATAAGGAAAAAGGTGTAAATCTATTAGAAGAGGCAACAAAACTATTTATCGAAACTGGAGATTATATATCCGCAGGAAGATCGATATATGACGGGGCTCGGATAATTGGAGATCAAGAAAGATCTTATGAGCTACTCTCCAGAGGTGAAAACATCCTAAAAGACCAGGAGGGTAACATTAGAGAGAATAGACTCTTTGGATTAGTCGTGTTTGAAAAAGCAAAGATAGAAGAACAGATGAACCAGTTCCCGACAGCGCTTAATTCATTCAATCTTTCTCTTCAGTGTTTATCCAAATCAGGCGCTCCAGTTTCAGATCTCATCCCAATTCAAATTCAGTATGCCAACACACTTTTTCGAATTGAGGATTTTGAAAAAGCCGCAGAGCTATTTCTTCTAGGAACAAGAGGATTATCAACTCTCCCCTCAACAAAAATGGTTGAAGCTCAAAAGAAAAAGACTTTAACAAACGCCCTTATAAGTTTTCGTCGAGCAAGTACTGTATATCATAATGCTGCAATTGTTGCTCTAAGAGAAAAGGATGAAAAACGTGCAATCACATTATTCGCTCATTCTGTCTCTCTTTTAATAGAATGGGCCGAAAATAATAGAAATAACCAAGATGAAGTGAAAAAAGTTGTTATGAACCGTGTTTCACGTCTATCAGCAAAAAAGGATCTATTATTACTTATGGAGTCTAAATTTAAATTGGATACAATAATTGAGAGCTTAAATATGGCCCTTTAATCCGTTAGAATTACTGATAATACTGGGTAATGATCTACAACATAGAAAAATATGTTCTCTTTCTAAATTAACTTTGGTTTTAGTTGATCTAAAACTTTATCTTTTTTTCTTTCTAATTTTTCTTTTCTTGCTTCTAATCGATTAATAATTTCTGTATGTTTTGTTTCTGAAATTTCATTATTTAACAACTTGTCATCAGCAGCATCAATCGCTTCGTCAATACGTGCTAGGTCTCCATCGATTGAGATTAAATCAGGATGGTCTTTTGGTAATCCCTCACTATTGAGATCTGATATAACATCGTCCCGAGTTGGCCTTTCTGTAATAGGAGCTTTACTGTGACCTGATTTAAAACGAACGGTGGCTTTCCTTTCTATTGTAAAATGTTTATGTTTTCGCCCTCTTTTTCGCTTTGATTCACTTCTTTCTATTCCTTTAAGGCCCTTCAATCCTTTAATCCCCTTAAGGCTTTTCTCTCCCTTGTGGGTATCACTTAACAGCTCATCTTCCCCTACGATGAACCCCATCTTCTCTCCTTTCGAATCAGTCAGTAAGAGCTGAGGATCCTCTCTGAAAAGGGCTTCAACTCTCTTGGAGAATAACTGATCGAAGTTACGTTGATCCTGAATAATTTTAGTTCGCATTTCTTCAAGATTTACTGGGTCACCCTCCTGAATATCGATACCAAAGACTCGTACTTTTTCTCCTTGGGGTGTGTCAATAACAGAAACAAAGGGAGTTTGTACAAAGGAATAATCTGGAGTTTCAAGAACCGTAACAAAACCTCCAAAAACTTGAACATATTGGCCAACACCCTTTACCTCGATAACTTTGACAAGACCTCCTAAAACATTGACTAATTCTAACATGTTAGATTCAAAAACATAAATTCCTGGTAATCTTACTAAAGAATAGTCTTCTGTCTCTCTAATTGAATATTTCGATGGTGTTGTGTCCAAAACTGATGAAAAAATCCCTTGAGGCCCCCGCCAAGCTTTTAGATCATTCAATGCCTTCTTAGTTGTTTCAAAGATTTCTGTTGCAGTATCGATACCAGCGTCTTTTAATTCAGATTCGGTTAGTTCGCTCATTTCTCTGGGATTCAGTTGGAGTTTTATTTTATCCCATTCTTCTGATTTTAACCACAATGTGGTTGTCCCATCAATTTCTTTTTTTGATGACGTTTCTTGATCTTCAGTCTTCGTTTCCATCTCAGACTTTCCCATAAGAATTAACGCAGTTCCTTTCTCTGTAACCGTTGGAATAGCGATAGCTCCCTTAGTAGCTGTTACCGATGTTTTTCCCTTACTCACCAGCTTCATTTGGTCCGTTGGGATTGTATAAACCCGTTCAGGCCTCTGGAACTCGG
>CP070665.1:285353-290458 GCA_020351745.1 Candidatus Heimdallarchaeota archaeon
TATGTCAATTAGCTGAAAGTAATATCGAAACACAATTGCCAGAAACAATAGAAATCGAAACTCAAAAAGGACAACGGTTGAAATTACCAAAAAAGTTAGATAAAAACTGGTTTTATATACTTGGGTTAATATTTGGAGATGGAAGGGTCGCGGTGGACAACCAAGAGGGTAGATATGGAGGTGTATGTATTGGCCTTTCTAATCGAGAGGAGAGAATCCTAAAAAAATTCGATGAATTCTGTGAAAAAATCTCTATCAAGGTAAATAAAAGAAAAGGAACCGAAGAAAGGCCAATGGAATACCGAATTTGGTCTAAGATACTATATCACATTTTTTCAAAATTTGGTTTAACGCCTTCTCCAAAATCTAACACTCTCAATCCCACAAAAGATATGTTATATTATCCTGAAGAGTACCTTCATAATTTTTTAAGAGGATTATTTGATTCAGACGGTTGGATAAGTGTCCGTGAAAGGGGATCCTCTCAAATAGGAATAAGTTCAACAAGTAAAGATCTAATCGAATTCGTGAGGTATGCACTACTTACACTTGGTATTATTACATATACTCGGCAAAGAGAGCCTAAAATCGCAATAAGGAAAACAGGAGAAAAAATAATCAGTAAAAAAGTGAAATTTGAATTAACATTCAATTCATATTCTGATTTTAAAATATTTGAACAATATATTGGCTTTAGACATCCAAAAAAGAGTGTAAATCTTCATAATTACTGTCTGACTAAAAAACAAGACCATAGAAATATCGACAATGTACCTTTTGCAAGAGTATTACTAAAACCAATCATTAATTTTTATGGATATACGAGTAGGGAATTAACTGGTTATAAAGGAGCATTTTCATGTTCCCAACTTAAAAAAGCGATGAATCGTTTTCAATTGAAATCAATTCTTGAGATCATTGACCCAAATTGGACGCGTCATAAAGTTAGAATACCATATGAAATGAGGTTCCAATTGTATAAGGAGTTAGAGACCTCTATTGACTCTTTTCGAACACAGATTACCAAAGATAAGATTTATGAGTATTTTATTAGAAAAAATAGAAATCCCTGGATTCCCATTGGATTGATAGCAAGAATATTGAATGAAACTGAAATTGTTCCTTCTAAGAAGATATCTAAATATTTCAATGAGCTATTTTCTTCTATCAAACAGGAAGAAGCAGTGATCAAGAAAAGATATGAATTATTGGTGAAAATCTGTGAATCAGATATATTCTGGGATGAAATAGCTCGAGTAGAAGAAGTTGTTTCTCCAATGGATGAGTATATGTATGATTTAACCATCCCTGAAACACACAACTTCATTGTTAATGGATTTGTTACACATAATACCGCGGCTGTGATTAGGGATCAAGATACAGGAGAGATCACATTAGAAGCAGGAGCCCTCGTTCTGGCGGATCAGGGGATTGCGATGGTCGATGAATTCGATAAAATGCGCGCAGAAGACCGAAGTGCCATCCATGAAGCGATGGAGCAGCACACGATATCTATAGCAAAAGCAGGGATAGTAGCTACCCTTAATGCCCGAACATCAATCTTGGCAGCTGCCAATCCCCGTAGAGGACGATGGAACCCCTTTAAAGCTACCGCAGACAATTTAAATCTCCCCCCAACAATTTTATCCCGATTTGATTTGATTTTTGTTTTAGAGGATAAACCTGATATAAAAGAAGATCATGATCTAGCTACTCATGTTTTAAGGCTTCACAAATCACAAACTCTTGCTACAAGTCCACCAATCGAACAGGATTTACTTCGTAAGTACATTGCTTATGCGAGACGAGAAATTCATCCTCGTCTTTCAGATGAAGCTGAAGAACGTCTATTGGAATATTACAAGGAACTACGCCGTTCAAGTGGAATGATAGAAGAAGGCCAGCTAGAACCAATAGCCATAACTCCTCGTCAATTAGAATCATTAGTTCGATTAGCAGAAGCGCGAGCTAAAATGCGTCTAAGCAATGAAGTATCCTACGATGATGCATCTGGCGCCGTTAATTTGATGAATGCTACATTGGAAAAATTGGCAAAAGACACCGAAACAGGGAAGTTAGACATTGATAAGTACGCTTCTGGAATGAGTGCAAGATCAAGACGTCGTCTGGATCAGATTGATGCGTTGATTGATCGGATGTTTGAAGAGGCTGGGGATGAGGAACCAGTGGCGATTAAGGATATAATTGACAGAGCAGTGGAGGAAGGTCTTGGTAAGAATCAAGTAGTAAAAGCTATTGATGAAATGACACGACGTGGGATATTGTTTGAACCCCAGCAAGGATATGTTAAGCGGCCATAAGATTGATGTAAACTGGGTTATTTATGCTTATTGAGTCACTTGCTCTAGATGACCGAATTAAGAAAGTAATTATCGAGAAAGATGGAATCAAAGAACTTTATCCTCCCCAGATAGAGGCTATTAACCAAGGATTATTGACAGGAAAAAACTTTGTTATCTCCATTCCTACAGCTGCAGGTAAAACATTGCTTGCGGAAATGGCAGCCTTAAAACATGTCATTGAACTCGGTGGAAAAGCCATTTATCTGTGTCCATTACGAGCGTTGGCATCAGAAAAATTTAATGATCTGAAACGGTTTGAAAATCTAGGAATTCGCGTAGCTGTTACTTCTGGTGACTATGATTCAGCTGATAGCTATCTTCCTAGATATGATATTATTGTTTCAACTAATGAGAAAATGGATGCCCTACTACGTCATCAAGTAAGCTGGATAAAGGATCAGGTTAGTCTTGTTATCATTGATGAATGTCATTTATTAAATGATCAGCATCGAGGACCTACATTAGAGACTCTAATAGCTCGATTATTGATCGAAAATTCTCAATCTCAGATTATAGCTTTGAGTGCTACTATTGGAAATGCAGATGAGCTAGCTGAATGGCTAAATGCTGAATTAGTCCAAAGTGATTGGAGACCAGTTCCTTTAAAAGAAGGAGTCTTTTTTGAGGATCAAATAACTTATTCTGATTTCACCTCTCGGGAAATTCCCTTTCGACGTAAAGATCAATTGCTTAATATCGCGCTAGATTCAGTTCACTCCCAAGAACAAGTACTCATTTTTAATCCGTCAAGAAGGTCAGCAGTTGCTACAGCAGAGAGAATTGGAAAAAATATTGAATCACTAATTGAACCAAGGGATGCAAAACACTTAAGTGACCTTTCCTCTCAAATTGTCCTCAATCTTTCTGACCCACTTTCTTTAAAGCTGGCTGAAACCATTAAACGTGGAGTAACCTTCCATCATGCAGGACTCAATTCACGACAACGAAATTTGATTGAAAAAGCTTTCAAAAAAAGACTTATCAAGGTTCTCTGTGCTACACCCACGCTTTCATCCGGAGTCAATCTTCCTGCGAAGCGCGTTGTCGTTTCCAGTGTCTATAGATATTCTGTCGAAGAAGGATCCCATCCTATCAAGACCTTGGAGTACAAACAGATGTGTTTAACGAAAAATTCAACTATCTTGACTCCCACATCTGATGAAAAGATTCAATCCTTAGCCAAAGGTGATGTTGTAATAGGTTACTCTCCAGAAGCACAATTAGTACAAGATGAAGTTAATGAAGTATTTGAAAGGACTGCTAAAGAACTATATATTTTAAAATCGTCTCTTGGTGTTGAATTAGTAGGAACTGCGGAGCATCCCGTTTGGACGCCTTTGGGATGGAGAAAAATATGTGAATTGAAAAATGGGGATCATATTGCTTACCTGAACAGGATAGAGAAAAAAATCAAGATAATGCATGTGCTTGACTTATTACCAGAAGAGGAAATATATGTGCCTAATGCTAAATGGATTTTTGATGATGTGAAAGAGAAAACAGGCTGGGGAAAACACAAATTAGCAAAATATTTAGGAATAAACAATCCAGGGAGTCTTCATCGTTATAGAAAAGGCCTAAAAGCTGTAAAATATCCTTGGATATTGAAATTGAAGGACTTAATTAATATTAACAAACAAACGTTATACTCTAGAGTTAAAATTGTAAAAAGTAAATACGGTAATACGTTTAAAGTTGATTATTTAACACCAGAATTCATGTGGCTTACTGGATTAATTGCAACAGATGGTAGTATAAGTGCTGTGAAGGACTCAAGAACAGGAAGTCTGACAGCTAGGATCCGTATATTCAATACCAATCTAAAGATTCTAACAAAGGCAAAATCAATATTAGAATCATTTGATATTAATGTGGATATTAAAAAAGCACAGACGCCTAATATCTTTTTAATTGAATTTGGTAACACCCTACTTGCAAAATTATTATTAAACTGTGGGATTTCATGGAAGAAGAAAACATATAATGTTTTTATACCAGATTTCTTTTATTCTTTGGACAAAAAATTACTCTGGGCATATTTTAGTGGCGTTTTTGATGGTGACGGCAATTTAACAATTCTTAAAGAATTATACCTTAATAGTGTAAGAATCTCTACAGCAAGTAAGGAATTTGCTATCGGTCTGCATAAACTTCTTCTGCATCTTGGTATTTTAAGTACGATAACGACCCAATCCATTGATAATAAGACGATCTTACATGGAAAAGAAGTACATTTCAAGGCAAAGAATTATATTGTGATTTTTAGGAAGAAGAAGGATTTAATTAAATTCAAAGAAAACGGATCGATTACTAAATGTGAAATCCCCGAAATGAACTACTCAACCTATCATAATGTCTACAAAAGAGGAGAGACAAAACTTCCTTTTGATTTTATAAAAATAAAAGAAATACAGAGGATTGATAAGAGAGTTAAAGTCTATAATATCCAAACTAAAAAAACAAACACATTCTTTGCAAATAACTTCTTGGTTCACAATTGTGGTCGAGCTGGCCGGCCTCAATTTGACACTGAAGGGGAAGCGCTGTTATTAGCCAAACAGGAGAGAGTGGTGAATTGGTTGATGGATCGCTATATTCTCCGTGATCCAGAAGCTGTGTACTCAAAATTAGCTGCCAAACCTGCATTACGACGAGCTACGTTAGGGTTAATTGCCTCAAAAGTAGTTCTGACTATACCTAATTTATTGCAATTCTTTGAGAAAACATTTTATGGCTTTCAGT
>CP070665.1:290558-295575 GCA_020351745.1 Candidatus Heimdallarchaeota archaeon
CATTTCAGGCCGATAACATTCCCTTTTTTGTCACCAAGGATTTCTACTGGGGATGTTAGTTCTCCTATAACGACACCTTCTTCTTTAGCGTGAATGATTTCCTCTAATCTTGCTGGGCATTCTCCTTCGGTACGTCGGTAAATAATATCTACCTCACGGGCTCCTAGGCGGAGTGATGTACGAGCAGCGTCCATTGCTACGTTTCCTGCTCCAATAACAGCTACTTTCTCCCCTACTGTCACAGGAGTGTCATATTCTGGAAATTCATATCCTTTGAGAAGATTAACGCGGGTTAAGAATTCATTTGCAGAATACACTCCTTTTAAATTCTCACCTGGTACTCTGAGGAAGTTCGGTGTTCCAGCCCCAGAAGCAATGTATACTGCATTGAATCCTTCTTCATTTAGAAGCTCATCGATAGATATTGTTCTTCCAACTAGGATGTCCGTCTCTAATTTAACTCCCAAGCTTTTTACATAGTCTACTTCATCATTAACAATCTTTTTGGGCATCCTAAATTCAGGAATTCCATAAGTCAAAACTCCTCCAAATTCATGTAGTGCCTCGTAAACAATTACTTCATGACCAAAATTTACCAACTCAGCTGCACAAGTCAATCCTGATGGCCCAGAGCCGATTACTGCAACTTTAGTTTGTAATTTTTTCGGAGATGGGAGTTCAGGTCGTGATCCTTGATCTGCGACATATCTTTCCAACGCACCGATACTGATAGCATTTGGGTGAATACAAAACTCCTGACATTGATTTTCTTGCGGACAAACTCGTCCTGTTATAGCAGGTAGACTATTGGTTGATAGTATTATTTCTTTTGCAGCACTGATATCTCCCTCTCTCATTTGGAGGATAAATTCAGGAATACGTACACTGACAGGGCATCCCTGAATACAGCGAGGACGTTTACACTGTAGACATCGAGTCGCCTCCTTTATCGCCTCCTCTTCAGTGTAACCCAGCGCAACCTCTTTAAAATTTCGAATACGTTCACCTGGAGGTTGAACTTGCATGTGAATTCTTGGTTTCTTTGTTTTTCTTTTTGACATTTCACTAGTTCCTTCTATGTTTTCTCACGAGCCATTTTTCCAGAAGAAATTCGCTCTTCGTATAGATAAGCTCTCGATCTGAGAGTTAATTCCTCAAAATCAACCTTTAGGCCGTCAAAATTGGGGCCATCAACACAGGCGAACTTAACCTCACCCCCAACAGTTACACGGCAAGCACCACACATACCAGTACCATCAACCATTATAGGAGCCAAACTAACAATTGTTGGAATATTATGTTCCTTGGTGAAAGCACACGTGAACTTCATCATAGGAATTGGCCCAACTGCTACAACATGATCGAAATGTCTTCCTTCTTCAACAAAACGTTTTAAGATATCAAGTCCAAACCCATGATGTCCTTCTGTCCCATCATCAGTGGCAATATGAAGCTCATCACTTACTTCTCGCATCTCTTCGCGACATATCAGGAGTGGTGAAGTTCTAGCTGAAATTATACTCACAACATAATTTCCTATTTCTTTCAACGCTTTGGTCTTTGGTAATAATGGAGCCACACCACAACCACCACCTAAAACAGCAACTGTACCCCACTTTTTAATTTCTACAGGTTTTCCTAAGGGGCCTAAAAGATTAAGAATATGATCACCAGTCTCCATTGTTCCCATAAGCTTGGTGCTTTTTCCTATTTTTTGAAAGATAAGAGTAATTGTACCTGCTTCTTTGTCATTATCAGCCACGGTTAATGGGATTCGTTCACCGGTTTTGTTTACTCTAAGAATGACGAATTGACCTGGTTGAGTTTTTCTCGCAATTGAAGGTGCTTTAACCACCCATTTCACTATTTCGGGAGAAAGATCTTCTTTGTGAACGATAACACACCTCCCTTCAGTAAATCTTTGAAGAAGTATGGGCTCTTCTCTTTTTCCTTCAATTTCCCTTTTTTCATCTAATCTGACCAGATATCTAGAAATTTCTTCTGCAGCTTTAATTCCTTCAGCAGCGCCTACACCTACAATTGAATCCCCTCTCGTAGCACTACCTGCGGCAAAAACACCAGGAATATTTGTATTCTGATTGGGTGATGAAACAATAATATTTCCTTGAGGAGACGTTTCTAACCCTGCATCTTGGAATAACTCGCGGTTAGTATTTTTACTGCTTAAGATTAATACCATGCTTGTTTGAATAGAAAACTGTTTCCCATCTCTACTTTTGAGACGTGTTTTTGTCAATGTCTTGGTACCTTCAAAATATTGTGTTTCATGTGAGTACAAAACTTCAACAAAGCTCTCATTTAATCTCCTCATAAGAGCGGGATGAACATCAATTGAGTCTTTACTTGTAATCAGATAAACATGTGCTCCCATAGCATCATAATGAAGTGCATTCCTGACGGCCCAAGCTGTATGTCCTATAATGGCGACATTCTTCTCAAAATAGTCTCCGTCAGGAAGAGAGTAATATACACCTTTCTTTCTGAATTTTCCTTCCCCTGGGATATCGAGTTTTCTTGGTTGGAGCCCTGTAGCCATTAATACAGCCCTGCTATCGTACATGAATTCTTCCGTAAAGAATTCTCCTCTTGTAACCTGTGTATAAACTCGTTTTATGAGATTATTCAGTTCAAGCTTGCTGACTTTCTCGGCATACTTAATGGTCGCATGATACTTTGCTTGTTTTGCCATTTTATCTAGTAGTTCTTGACGGGTAATACTAAAGAAGCCAGGATAGCCATCTACGGTCATACTACCTGCGGTAGCGGTTCCAGATCGCGCTTCAAGGACAAGGACATAAAGCCCTAATTCTGCAGCTCGAATAGCACCAGAAAGACCTGCTGGCCCACCTCCCACTACAATAAGATCCCACACTTGTGTACTCAAAATATTCTTCTCCAAACCTATAGAGTTATTTGGGGAATTGATACTACTAATTAGAGTAAAAGAGAATATGCTAAAAAATTTTGTTTCATAGTGGAATGAATCGTAATTTCTCATTTTGGATTAAGTAAATTATTGTTAAGTCGTGAAATCTGACTTATATTAAAATCTAAAAAGATTATACTGGACATAATCATCTATTGACTTATATAAATTGCAGGAATAAACAATAAATCCACAATAAATTATTAATGGGATTGTTATTATATTTAACATACTTTCTTGCTATTTAAGAAACTTTTTGAAGTTAAAATAACATAACTTCCTCAGCAATTAAAAGATACTATCTCCTCTAAAAGGTTGAAAGCAAGGAAATAAGATGAATATCGATCCTTTCTTTGATGCTAGTGCCAATACATTGGCCGAAAAACATACTCTTGGTTCTAAAATAGGTTTAACGGGTTTATTTCTTTGTTCTTTTGATAATACTCACGGATTGCAAATCCTCTTTTCATATCCTCCAAAATTACAGAAAGATCAAAATGAGATCAACATTCTAAAGACTCATTGTATATGGAAAATTGAGAACATCCCCCTTCGTGTTGATTTGAAATTTTCAGAGTTTGTTTATTCAGCTTTTCAACTTCAGGACACCTCCCAAGAGGAAGAACAAACAACAATAGACCAGCCAATTTATGGAATTATTATCAAGAAATGGAAAGATAGTGATCCTATCCCCATTAATGCTTTTGCTGATTTTAAAACAACATTAGAAACTAACATTGGTCCTGATCTTAAGCTTTTATACAAACGTCATGAATTGGCATCAAATCCAATTAAAAAGCGTAAGTATAACGAACTATCAAAGAAAGCAATTAAAATTGAACAGTATCTTAAAGAAACATGGAAAGATCTTAATCAACGAATAAATGAAATTTTAGATCCTCAAACCATAAATATTGATATTCATACTACCACCTCAATGACTCCAATAGAGACAAGCTACTGTGCTCATGAGTTGTTTAAACAAAAGATTACTATGCGAGTCTTAGCAACAGATGAGAATGAAAATAGAATAATGATTGTGTTAATTAATCAAAGTGAAGATCTCAAGGATGTTCAAATCCATGTTTCAAAAAGCACTGAATTCTTTAGCGAACTTATTTGGGAGCAAGAGCTTGATGAATGGCCGTTGAAAGAGGATTTAATCCTAGAATTCTTTAAATCTGATGTAGTCGAAAATTATCTGATTAGAATAAGTAGTAAAAAAACAACAATAGACATAAAGTCTCTTAAGGTTGGTACTAGTATAGCCAGTTAACCTTCGTCCTAATCACCTCATTTTTTCAACATAAAGTACCTAATAATTTTTTACAAAAAGTGGTGAAAACATTTTAGTATTTTAAGAAATGATGTATAGTATCTAATGAATCCATAAAGACTATTTTAAGCTAACTTCATTTCAAAGAAAAAGGAGAAATATGCAGTTATGACCCACGGGGATCTCTCCATAACCACAGATACGGATCAAACGTCTAGAGATGACTCGTATGGCTTTTTTCTCTATTATTTTGATGAAATTGGTGGCCATATCCCCCTTTATGCATATCCGACAGAATTATTAAATAATAAAAATGAGAAACAAATTATTTCGATACATTCCATCTGGTGGCATCAGGATAAGTTTCTGGAATCAGATAAATTTATTACTATAGATCTTGAGTTGAGGGGCTTTACTTACTGTGCAACACTAATCCTTTGCCAAACACATAGAACTAAAAGGCGTTCTGGAATGGATTCGACGAAATGGCAAGCTGAAAGATTTGTTTTAATCGTTAGGGCTCCCTCAACAGTCTCTTTCATTGCTCAAGAAATATTACATGAACTAAAAACCAGAATCCAAGGTAATATTGGAGAGAATTTATGTTTTTTAGTAGAAAATCACCTTAAAAGAGAAGAAAAATCAGAGGTGGGAGAATTCCTAGAAAAAAAATCTAAAGAGATTGAGTATCAACTTGCAAATCTATGTAATTCATTATTTCCTAAAATCCCAATCACAAAACTGGAAACTCAATTGACGGACCGCTATCAAGAGGAAACAATAGAACCTAAGGT
>CP070665.1:295675-300686 GCA_020351745.1 Candidatus Heimdallarchaeota archaeon
TCAATGCGAATCCTCCTAAGCGATGGTCGTTTTCTAAAAGAGCTATTTACCAATTTTTAACACCTATTCTTCCTCGTGCTATTAGAAGTCTATTTCATTTTGAAGTATTTGGTAAAGAATTTGCTGATCAATTTCCTGAAGGAAAAGGAGTTATCTTTTGTACAAATCATCAATCTCATCTAGATGGACCCATAATCGCTAGTACACTCATTAATCCTTTTGGATGCAGAAAATTTCTTGGATTTATCGGATCTGGAAAGGCTATGAAAGAGAATTTTCTTTTTCGATCACTTACACTAATTGGAGGAATCCCAATTTTCCGAGAAAATCCAAAACCAACGCTGAACTATGTGAGTAGATCTTTACAAGAAGGATTTGCCATTTTAATTACACCCCAAGGTAGACGAATTCATAGAACTCCCTTTCATGATTATTTTAGCTTGACTGAAGAAGGACGAACAGGTGTTGGGAGAATAGTCCTTACAACGAACGGTGAAATCCCAGTTGTCCCCTTATACATTCGTGGAACAGCTGAAGTCTTGAGGCCAGGAACCCTTAAACCAAAATTTGGCTCATACATTTCTGTTTCTTTTGGAGAACCCTTGTATTTTCATCAGTATTCTCGTCAAGATGGTTGGTCAGAGTCAATTAGCGATTTTTTTCCAAAATCTAGAGAAATAACAGATAAAATCATGAAATCAATCCGAGATCTTTTTCTAGATACTGAAAAGCATTATCTCAATTTTCTTGAGTGGAAATTTAACACAGAACTTATAAAAATCACTATCTCTTCTAAAAAAGAAAAAGAATTTAATAGATTCCTTCATAAAGTTGCATGTGTTCCCCCAAATCAAATAAAGAAATTTCTTGAACTAAAACGATAATAAATAATTAATCTACTCGATAAAACCATAATTAAGCCTATAGGAATAAACAGCAAATTGGAACAAGTATCCTTTTCCAGTATCAAGACTGAAATGGTCACTAACTTTTTTCTTGTCTCCAAGAGCTATTATAATTTCATCCTCAACTAAAATTTTCTTTTTCCCATCACGGATCTGGATTTCTAGACGATCAGTCTTAATATTCTCTTCATCTCTTAAATAAGTGAAGATGATCATTGGAATCTGGGGAATAAATGGTTCATTTTTTCCCGTTTTCCCTCCTACTTGAATGAAATCCTTATTTGGGTAACGTTGATAATCTTTCTTATCCTTTGGTTTTAGATATAAACAAAATCTAGCTCTTTTAGGGGATTCCTTTGTGGGTGTTATGTATAGTAAGCGGATTTTGTAGATAATAGAGTTCCCAAAGATTAAATTACGGATAATTTTATATGTATCTTCATTCCGGTGTAGTGAGGTGTGAATATAATTTACACCTAGGTTAATCATATCTGGTACAAGGTTATCTTTCAGCTTGAAACCAGTATCACCCCCACGAAATTTTGTTCCGCAAATATTTACCATCGATAAAACGTACAAATCTGCTTCTGTAAATGTTCGTGTTAATTTGGCAGTTGAGCTACTAGGATGCATTGACAATTCTTGTTCAGTTAATTGAGCTCTACGATTTAGGATATTGAAAGCAACAAACCGGGGGATACGTGATAACCCGCATAAATGAGGAGAGCCAATAGTTACTAGTAGTTTTATTTTTTTAGGATCAAATGTCTTCACGTAATGCCTACCCACTAACCCTCCGAGTGAATGTCCAATGAAATACAATGATTCGCTATTTGTTAAATCTAATATCTCATCAATGACTTTTTCTAAATGCTGGGTATTCTTTTCTACTCCTAATCGATCGTCATATAGTGCCATAGCAAAAATATTCCGAAATCCATCAGCCCAAAGATACCTAACCATCCAATTCCAAGTCGAGTAATTGGAATGAAAACCATGGACAAGTAAAATCGGAATAAATCGTTCATCCTTTAATTTACTTTCAACATCATGATAAATATACCTATATATCTGTAATTCAGGATCAATTTGCAACCAATGAGCATCAAGCTCAACTAATTTGGAAGTCACATCGACATACTGGATTTCTTCTTGTGTTGGCATACTTAATTCAGATAAATAGTCTTCCTCCCTAGAATATTCATCAATCGACTGATAATCAAATAACTGAGATGGAATATAAAATAGGATTGCTTCTTGAATCGTCTCCCCTGACTCTGCAACTTGTAAGTTGATTTCGATTTTCCACTCTCCAGGTTGTTCAAGAATCGGAATACGCCAATGATGATTAAACCCTGAACGAGCAATACCAGATATATTCCCTACAATATCACCTTTAGGAGACTTGGTGACAAATGTATAATTAACCTTCTTCTCAAATGAAACTGTTAAATAAGCAGGGATATTCTGTAAAACTCCTTCTTTGAGGTTATTACCTTCATATATATCCAAAATCTGATATTCAATTTCACTCATTATTCTAGATCACTGAATTAAGGTTTTTTAACTTTTTTGGAAAATTGGAAGTAGAAATCTGAAATAGAATTTGTTGTTTTCTTTTTTCGTGAAAGAAGGAGAATACATATTTTTATTTGAATATTAGATTTCGGGATATTCTTTTAATCTCCAAGAAAACCACGCCTCTCAGACGAATTTAGCAAGATACTGACTGAGGGAACTGAAATTAAGATTCTTGTGCTTGGTATTGGTAATGAATTAGCTGGAGATGATATTATCGGAATAAAAGCTGTTCGAGAAGTTGAGAAAATTGGGCCATCAGATATAGATTACAAACAAATTTCTACAGGTGGACTACAACTTCTAGAAACTATCTTAGGTTATGATAAAGTACTCATTGTTGACAGTATCGAAACTAATTCTCCGAACAAGCGTATTATAGTCCTGAAACCAGACGATTTTTCCAAAGCAACTTTTTTGGCCTCTCCTCACGATATTAATTTCCCAACTGCCCTGGAAATCGGTAGGAAATCCTTACCAGAACTGATGCCAAAGGTTATACGAATTATTGGCATTGAAATCCCTGTACAAGAAAATATAACTGACCAAATTTCAGAAGAAACTCTGGCTAAAATTCCAGTATTAAAAGAAATGATTCTTGAAGAAATTAATCACTTCTTAACAGAATAAAAAAAAAAGAGGGAAAAAGGGGGAGAGACGACTATCCAATGTTTTGTGATTTTCTCCAAACAATATTGTTTTTTACATCACGGATAATAACCTCTAAAGGCATCTGACCTGGCAAGGAGTGAGTAGCACATGCAAAACAAGGATCATATGCTCTAAAAGCCATTTCTACCATGTTCAGCATTCCTTCTTGTACCTCGGGACCTTTAACAAACTGCTGAGCGGCTTTTTTAATTGAGATGCAAATAGGAGCATTATTATGAGCAGTTGCTACAATAAGATTAACTCCATCTTTCAAAAGTACACCTTTCTTGTCAGTTTTATAATGGTGAATCAAGGTGCCTCTTGGAGCTTCTACTACTCCTACACCCTCATCGGGTTCATTGGGCTCAGCACGAATATCCGTGGATGTTATTTGAGGATCTTGAACTAATTCAAGAAGGTGTTCACTCGCATATAACTGTTCGATTACTCTAGCCCAGTGATTTGCAAGAGTATGATGAGCAGGCTTACCTAATACCTCCATCATTTTCTTATATTCTTCGTTGGCTAAAGGAGTTGCCATCCCATCAGCAGCATTCAATCTTGCTAATGGGGCGACTCGATATATCCCTGAGTCTTGGCCTTCGGTTAGGCCTTTCCAACCAACATTCTTGAGATATACAGCCTTAAGGTAGGAATAAGGAAGTGGTTGTTCTTCAATATGATCTAAATAGTTATCTGTGTCAAATTTTGCAAATTCTTTACCTTCCAGATCTACTACTCTTATCTGTCCGTCATAGAAGTTCACATGATTATTCGAATCGACAAGACCCATATAATAACTCTTCATGTAGTATCCTGGATCGAGTACTAATGCCTTATTATCTTCGTTCCCCAATACAACATCATTGAATATCTTGATTGTAAACTTAGAAAATTCAACCGTAGATTTAGCCCATTCTTCTATTTGAGCGCGCTCTTCCTCTGATATTGGTTTCAACATCCCACCTGGAACCCCTGCACATGGAAGAACAGCATTAGCAGCAATCATTGCTTGAATCTGTTGAGCATAAGAACGGTGTTTAATCACTTCCGTACCTATATCGACTCCGACAGCTTCAACAACACCTAAAATATTTCGCTTTCCTGGAGGAGCAGACGGACCAACAACAAAATCTGGTCCACCTAACGCATAGAAATGTGCAATGTGAGAATGAACCATGTGTGCACTATAATAGAGTTCACGAAGTTTTTTCGCTGGTTCGGGAGGATCAACATTAAAAACATTATCTAATGCCTTAGATGAGGCCATATGGTGCGCCCCTGGACAAACACCACAAATACGTGTGGTAATTCGTGGCATCTCCTCAACTAATCTTCCCTCACAAAAAGTTTCAAATCCTCTAAGCTCGGGTACTTGGAAATAAGCATTGGCAACGTTACCTGCGTCATCTAAAAAGATGTGTATCTTTCCATGGCCCTCTAGACGTGTAATCGGATCAATTACGACACTTTTATAGTTATTAGTCATTTCACTTTTTCCTCCTTAATAAAACTGATTTACCTGCAGTAAATTCATATAATGTTCCAGCTATATCTGGGATTTCGTCGACAATCTGTTCCATTTTTGTTTCATCTTTCTCATCGATAATAGAACCTAGAACACTGATCATTTTAGCTCCCATATCTATAATTTTAGGAGCAGGTCCAAAACATCCTCGACAAGGGTAATTTGTTGTTATACACCGTGCTTCGCAGCCCCCTCTTGTAGCAGGGCCTAAACAGATAATCCCTTGATCTAATAAACACTTCTCTGAATCTATGTCCATTACTTCCCAAACTCTCTTGAATTCTTTCACAGAATGTTTTTCTGGTTTTTCTCTTGGACATTCTTTACAAAGAGCGAATTCTTCTGCAAT
>CP070665.1:300786-305499 GCA_020351745.1 Candidatus Heimdallarchaeota archaeon
AATCAACGAAAATGACTTCTGGAGGTCCAAGACTAGAGTAGATTTCCTGTCGAAAAGTACTCACATCAAATACCGCCTTTTTTCCTACAACCGCTAATATTGTGCCATATTTGCTTCCTATTGGTTTGGTTCTTATCCCTCCATCATTAAGCAGCTTTTCTACATCTCTAGGATGAGCATTGGTTACAATGTCGAAATCTTTTGCAGGAAATCCTAGTAAGCAATCACGAACCGCTCCCCCCACAATGTATGCCTCTTTATGATGATTCCATAAGATTTCCAGAATGGATTGAAGTTCTGAAGGAATAGATTTACTAAGAACAGAAGCATATTTATCTAAAGATGCCTCTTTATCAATATCATTTGACATATTAGAACCACAACAAATAATCTTATTTGAAGATTGTATACAACGAAACTTAAATTCAAATGCCTTTAAGTGATATATATGCAAGAATCATTGTGAGGAATATGTCGTCAACAGTTAGTCCAGATATCAGAAAATATGGCCTTGAATTTATTAATGATTTAGCAAAAGATCGAAAAGTTGCTGTCCAATCTCTTGGCGTCGCGTTTTCCTCGATGAAGACGGAACTAAAAAAATCAAAGATAATTACACGAAGTAGTGAATTCAAATATATCGACGACTTAATGAAGCATTTTAGAGAAGAGATCAGCAGGAATTTTGAGAGTCAGCTCACAAGGATCACGATGAAATCCTTTGGCTGGATTAAGAAGGTATTAATGCAGGGGGAGAAAATCTTAGTCAAAGACGAATCACGAGAAGAAGAACTTCAACATATTATTGCTGATTCCACAGGACAACTGAAATCAAAATCAGCAGAACTATCAAGAGTACAACTAAAGATTCAGACATTGGAAGAGCAATTAGAGAAGAAACAGCGAGATGTGCAGGAATTAAAAACAACTCAGATGAAACAAATTCATGAACTTCAACAGGATGTTCTATCAGAAAAGAATCGAGCTGATAATGTTTCTCTGGAAAATAAAAACCTTCAAGAGGAGTTATTTGATTACCAATTGGAATTAGAAGAACGTCTTAAGCAGACATCTACATTAGAAGAGCAAAATACACAGTTAAATAGTGATTTAATTACAGCAAATGGAGAGATAGCAAGATTAAAGACATCGCTTGAGCAGGCACGAGGTACTGTTACTGCAACAGATGATGATGTAACTGCAGCAATGGAACAATGGGCAGTTTCCTATCAGCAACAAGAGGAATACTTCCAACAAACTCTTGAGGATACAAAAAAACAATACGAAGAAATGATAAACACAAAATTACAGGAAAACGCCAATCAACATCAAAAAGAACTAGTAAATCTAAACGAAAAACTCTCAGAAAGAGATACACAAATAAAAGAATACCAAAATCAGATTACAGAACTTAAGATGGATATACAAACCCAATCAGAGAAAAAAGATCAAGTGGAATTGCTTGTGGAGGAACTTTCTCAAAAACATGATGAAGCGGAAAAAGTAGCTAAGGAACAGAAACAGCAAATTGAACAACTACAAATAGAGCTGGAAGAAAGTGCAAAAGATACTGAAAGTCAAAGATTGTATCTGCGGGATATCCAGCTTGCACAGGCAGAGTCAAAAGCAGATTGGTTAGAACAATGTTTATCTTATTCGAATTTTGCACCCCTAACTATTCTGCTACGAATGGGTAATGAGATGCCTCTAGATTCTCTGGCAAAAAGTGTGGGAATGGATCCTATTGTTCTTGATAATCAACTTCAAGTACTGCATAAACGGGATTTAATTGATATTAGAAGGGACGGGATAATCGTAGTAAATATCCCCACACCTGAATAAGAATTTGGAAATAGAAAAGTGGGGGAGGGAGGGTGTTACTGGGATCTGCATCTCATTTTTCAAAAAATGCAGACTTGAGAGAAGACCAAGAAAAATTTTCCCAGCAACACCATAGATGAAGGTCACTTATTCCTATATAAAGTTATCAGTTTTAGGTTCAGATCAATATATAATGCTAGTATTGTGTCTTTAACCTTTGGACCAGTGCGAAATACTTTGGAGAATAAATAATTTGTTATAGTTCTTGATTCTTACAAGATTCCCCTAATTTTCTTAATAGAAGTCAAATTTCATGATATGTTGGTGAAGAAATGTAAATTTGATGATAAAAGGCTGATAACAACTTCTTTAAGTGCATTCTTTGTGACTCTGCCTCAATGATCGAATTATAAACTCCTAACTGCAGAAGTTTTCGTCCTTCTAGAAATAAGCGATAACGGTGAGAGCGTGAATCCTTTACAACAATAAGCTGGAGGTCATCTTTGGGTAGAATACCCCTATCAGTGACAATAGCAGGTCGAAAAAGTACTTTTAGACCCAGATAAATATTACTAGTTGTTAATATCAGTATTGGCCTTTGATATAGTGTATTTAACAACCCATATCCTCCAAGAATTAATCCAAAGAATGCTACAACCAGTAAACTTATTACAGCAATTTCTCCATATAATACTTCTACCCCTAACAAACTGAGAAAAAAAAATAGTACAACTCCGCACAAACTAAATATCCCTCCGAAAATAACTACTCGCTTCCAATTAAGAGTGTCATTAGGTAAATCTACTATAGTAATTTTTTCAATGATTTCTGTCACTTTAAAAGTAATGATATTCACCCGTCTTTCTCAAAGCAGTTACTATACAGCGTATATAATGCTATCAGCGTTTTGCCATCCTTAATTATTCCAGTACTAATATATGAACGAATCTCATTGAAAGAAAGGATTTCTACCTGTGAGATCTCATCTGATGATAAGGGTACCCCTTTCTGAATGATTCCTGTACCTTTGTAAATATACAACACCTCGGATGAATAACCAATTGCAGGAACATATTTTAGAAGGAGTTCGAGATTCTTTACAGTATTACCAGTCTCTTCTTCAAATTCTCGTCGAATACATGCTTCTGGGTCTTCATTTGGATCAATTTTTCCTGCAGGAATTTCAAGAGTTTCTTCGTGGATCGAATAACGATATTGTTTTATGAATATTATACGCCCATCATCTAAAATAGGCACTAGAGCAGCTGCATCAGGGTGTTCCACACGAATTCGTTCGGTTACTCTTCCTGAGGGTAGTTTAACCTCATCTAAACTAACAGAAAAAGATCGTGCATGAATTGTCGCGACCGTTCTCTGTTTTTTCTCTTTTTCCATCATTTTTCACTAATCAAGTTATGTTTAGAACTTATTGCATTTTATTACTCACAATAAGAGTGTTTAATCTTAATCTAAAGAAAGAACGAGTACATTTCTTTATTACTACCCATATAGAAGAAAATAGGAAAGACCTTTCTAGAAATATGAAAGTATAAATTATCGTAGCCTTAATATTGTTTTCCTACATAGACATAACAAGCTGCATCTTTTCCACAGATAAAACATTTTTCCCCCTTCTTAGGGATAATACCTTTGTCAATTTCACGCATATCTCTTCCTCTGACTGTAGCTGCTAGCTGATCCTTAATTTCCATAGCACACTCTTCACCATCAAGATCAATTGAACACCATGGAATTTTACACATTTTTTTATCATTCACTTTTTCTTCTAGTTCATCCAAAGTTTCTGCTACTGTAATACTTTTATCAAATCTTTTTTGGGCTTTATTACGAATATTCGTTGTTAGGACAGTACCAAACTCCGCAATAGTATTCACTAGATCATCGAACGAAATTGTCCTCTTTTCTCTAGTATCACGTCTGAAAATTGTTATCTTTTTCTCCCTCACTTCTTTATTCCCGATTTCAAGCCGTAGTGGTACTCCTTTCATTTCCCAGAAATAGTATTTATCTCCAGGACGATTATCACTCAAATCAATCTTAACGCGATAACCTTCATTAATAAGGATTTTTTCAATTTCTTTACAATATTCTTCTATGTGTTTGATTTCTTTCTTTTTAGGAATGGGGATTATAACCACTTGTTTTGGAGCTACATCAAAGGGAAAAATTAATCCATTATTGTCTCCATGAACTGCGATCATACCTCCAAATATTCGAGAGATTGCTGGGCCATAACAAGTTTGATATGCTATTTTCTCATCACCATTCTGATCTGTATAAGTTATATTAAATGCTTCAGCAAAATTGGATCCTAAAAGGTGAGTGGATGGTAATTGCAGAAATTTTCCATCTGGCATCAAAGTATCAGCAGCAAAAGTGTGAACAGCTCCAGCAAACTTATCCCATTCTGGCCTTTGGAAGTAAATAATTGGGATTCCAAAAACATCGGTCATTACGTTGTAAGCAATTTGCATATCTTCCCTAGTCTGATCAATAGCCTCCTCCATCGTTTGAAAAACGTTATGAGATTCAATCCAGATGAATTCACGCCCTCTTAAGAATGGACGTGTTGATTTACCTTCATATCTAAAGACACTGCCACTTTGATAAAGCTTTAAAGGTAGATCTCTCCAACTTCTGACCCATAAGGAGTACAATGGGTACATTGCAGTTTCAGAGGTTGGCCGAAGAGCCAACCTTTCTTCGAGTATTTCATCTCCAGCTCTTTCTATCCAGAATACTTCTGGAGTAAATCCTTCTACATGATCTTTTTCTACCTGAAAATTCGACTCGGGAATCACCATTGGAAATATTACTGGTTCATGTCCAAATTTATCTAATTCCTTTTCATAAAAATCGAACATCTTTTTC
>CP070665.1:305599-310248 GCA_020351745.1 Candidatus Heimdallarchaeota archaeon
CTTATTGCTATTTTTTTCAGATTATCTTGAAGGAAACTCATGCTTAAATGAATTCACTCAAATATTAATAAAGAAACTTAATAGTGCAATATTTTCTTTTTCTGGAGTTTTCACCGCTTCTAGGGTCATCGTTATGCGTCTTAAGCCACCAGAAAATACTCTCAACTCTTGGTCTTTACCACACCGAATGTTTTACCATTTCGTCACATTAATCCTTCCCAGATTTTTGCAGTTATATTTTCGATTTGAAGTGAGAAATCTTGATTACCTAGATAGATTTCCTGAAGAGACTCCTACTATCTTCTGTTTTAATCATCAATCACATTTGGATACTTTTATGCTACCTAATTCTTACCAAAAACTAATAAAAAAGGAAATATTTACATTTTTTACAATCGCAGATCATATTCCTTTTCACTACCAATTACTTTTTGAGGAATCAGAATTGGCAAACAAAGAGGATGAAAAACTCAATCAAGCCAAACAGCTAATGATCAAGGGAGAACTCTCCAAAGCACTAGAACTTGTGAACCATCTTGAAAAACACAACAGTCTTCAGGCTACTCAGAAATTACGTTGCCAATTAATCAAAAGCAACCTTTTTAAAGGGCTTGGAGATTTTAGAAATGCTCTTTCTCTCGCTGAAGAGGTCTTTCAAGAGAGTCAGCAATTGGTCGAACCACTGATCTCCTGTGATGCTCTTATTATCAAACTAGAGATTTCAGTCTCTTTTTTTAGGATTAAAGAGGCATCTAATCTAATAAAACGAGTGGAAAACCTTTTTAGTTTGTTAAAACACATCGAAAAAGGTGAACTCGACAGAAGAAGGGCCATTTTACTAACTACAAAGGCTTTTATCTCCATGTTAAAAGCAAATTGGGATCAATCCCAGGAGTATGCTCAACAATCTCTAGCCTTACGAAGAAAACTTGGTGATAAAGTCGCTATAGCAGACTCTTTCCAGCTTTTTGGGTTAATTTTCGAATCAAAAGGTGACTGGGATCAAGCTCTAAATTATCATCAACAGAGTCTAGATTTACGAGAAGAACTTGACAATAAACAAACTATCGCAACCTCTCTTAATAATGTTGGTAGAATGTATGTTGGTAAAGATAATAATAAAGCGTTGGAATATTGTGAGCGGAGCCTATCAATACATAAAGACTTTGGAAATAAATTATTGATAATTGAGACACTTGAAACTATCGGTTGGATTAACAGGTTAAAGGGTGAGTTATCTTTAGCTCTGGATTCCTCTCAACAAATTATGTCCCTTTCCGAAGAAATAGGGTTAAAATTTGAGTACATTCAGCATCCTTTTCATATGGGTCTCATTCTCGGATTAAGAGGTGAAATAGATCAAGCATTAGAGTACATGGAAGAGAGTATGACTGAACGTATTAACTATATGGAAGAGGAAGGAATGGCTCAAAATTACGCAACTGCTTGGCGTCTAAATCGTCTGGGTAAGCTCTATCGAGAAAAGGAAGACTACGGTAAAGCTATAAACCGTTTTAATGAGAGTATATCGATCTGTGAGCCGAGAGGGGATGAATTTGCATTTGTACTTGTGAAATCAGAATCTGTCTTCTATTTACTTGCTATTGCTTTGGATCAAAATTTGCTTGATAAGGCACGCAAGTATTTAGACCAACTAGAAAGGATCAATTATCTTGAGGTTTCATCCTATGATTCCCTTATCAACCAACGCTATCGTGTCGCTCAAGCTTTGATTCTAAAAACAAGCCCTCGAATCAAAGACAAAGCCAGAGCTCAAGATATATTGCAGCAATTCATTGACGAAGAATGTTCAGATCACGATTTGACTGTAGCAGCCTTACTTATTCTTTGTGATTTACTATTAGTCGAGTTAAGAATGTCTAATGCTCTAGAAGTATTAGATGAAGTTAAAACAATTAATTCACGGTTATTGTCAATAGCAAAGAAACAACATTCCTTCTGGCTGCTCGCTGAAACCTATGTTTTGAAAGCTCGGCTGTCATTGTTTGAGTTAGATCTTAATAACAGTACACAGCTCTTGAATCAAGCTCTTCTCATCGCCGAGGAGAATGGACTAAAGAAATTAGCCGTGAAGATATACAGTGAACAAACTCAGCTTCAAGATCAAATGACTCAATGGCAGCAGCTTATTGAGCGTGATGCTCCTTTGAGTGAACGATTGGATTTAGCCCAATTAGAATCCATGATTTTACGCATGGCTCGTCGAAAACTTGAAATAACCGAAGCAGAAACTATAGAGTACGCCAAAAGGGCGCAGCAACTAGCTAAGGCATGGAATAAAGGATAACTCAAAAGAGAAATGATAGGTAATTGCAACTAAAAAAATTATTAATAGGGGAAGCCTCTCCCTCCTATAATATCTTGATCGAATCCTTAGCGATAGGTGTAAGGTTGTGCTAAAATCAAAAAAAGGGCATTTGGCGTCAGAACTTTTAAACTATCGTGTTAGAGATCGTCATTCAAAGAAAATTGGAAAAATTTCTGATTTATTAATTAATTCTCGTTCTCATAAAATTGATTACATCATTGTTGGGCGAAAAAAATGGCAAATCCCTGTTTCTTTCATTAATGATGATGATTCAAAGAAAAAGGAAATCATGGTTTCGCAAACGAAAGATCGAATCAAAAAAGCCTTCTCCCTAAAACCAAATGTAATTTCGAAAAAATGCTATTATTTTTCAGATGTAAAGAAATCAATTGTCTATGATATTACAGGCTCTGAATTAGGGCACATTGCAAATATCGCTTATCATCCAGGCCTTCGAGTGGATTTCTTAGTTCAAAAAGAGGTTTTGAAGGAGGAATCTTCCAAAAACGAGATTCGTTTTCCAAATTACTTCGTTATTCCAGTTGGATGCATCTGTCAATTTCTTGAAAGATCAGCTATTTTGGGTATTTCTCAAGATGAGCTTGATTTAATCAATTTTACTGGATTCCATCACCTATTCCTACCCTATCAAGTTCAAGATCGAAAAAAAAGATATGTTATTGTTGAAGCACCTGCTACCACAGTCAGCTATTCTCTCACTCAGCGTGTTGAAGCTCTAGAAAAAGCCTCTGAATCTCAATCCCTTTTTATTGAGGAACTCGATGTCTCGCATAATATAAAACTACGTCAATTCGTTAAATTATTCAATTTGGTGTTAGCCACCTCACCTGATACCTATCTGCCCCTATCAACGGAAGATGCGCAAAAATATTTCCGATACGGCACATTCATAGCTGTTGAGCATTATAGACCCATAGGTTATTGTACTGTGACAATCGAAAAACAGGAAGGAACAAACCAAAAAATCGGGGTTCTTGCTGGAGTTGGTGTTCATCCCTCCTGTCGTGGTAGAAATATTGCTCTGGCTCTTTTAAACAAGTCCCTGAGATATATGATAGATAAGAATGTGGATATAATTCAAGCTGATATTTATGAGTTGAATATGCCTTCATTGAAACTTTTTTCTTCTTTAGGTTTTCGTGAAATAGGCGAAACGTTTTTAGCTTGAAGAAACCTGCTTTCTTTTTAAAGTAGTTAAAGTTGAAAATTACCTTAGCTTATCTTCCTTTATTTAATTTCATAATTTGCATTTATTCTAGAGGTAGCTTCTGTATACAATCGATTCTTGATATATTATCTCTAAATTCTAAGTAGACACCAAAATTAATTTAAAATTAAGCAATATTACAAATAAAAAGCACTTCAATAGGTTTTACCAATGCGAGAATTAACTGAAAAAGCACTTGAAATTTGTACAAAAGAAAATGCTACTTATGCAGACGTTCGAGTTGTTACAATACTTGATGAAAATATCACAATTAAGAAAGGGAATATTCAAACATTGAATTTTTTGAATGTTGAAGGGTTTGGCATTCGAGTTATTGCAGATGGCGGTCTAGGATTTGCAGGATCTTATGATCTGAATCATTCTGAATTAGAAAGAGTAGCAAAACTTGCGGTTAAAATAGCTAAAGCTTCAGGTTCAACACGAAAGGATTCTATCGTTTTTATTGATGAAGCACCTGTTGAGGATTCTTATTCCACTCCCATCAAAACAGATCCCTTTACAATACCTAGCGAAGAAAAGCTTGAGATACTCGTTGAGGCCGATAAAAGACTCATCCAACAAAATCCTTCACTAATCAAGATGTCTCAATCTGATTATCGGGGACGTAAAGAAAAAAAGATTTTTGCTAGCACGGAAGGAGCGTTTATAGACCAACAAATCGTTTTTTGTGGTGGAGGGATGTCTTGCATAGCTATCAGTCCTGGTAGCTCTCCCCAAGTACGATCCTTTCCAGGTTCATTTCGAGGAGATTATGCCACTAAGGGTTATGAATACTTTCAAGAATTAAACCTGTTGGAAAATGTTGAGAAGACTGCAAACGAGGCAATAGCAATTTCTGAAGCCAAAAAATGTCCAAAAGAAAGGACAACATTAATTCTTGGTGGTCATCAACTTCAATTACAGATTCATGAATCAATTGGCCATCCTACAGAGTTGGATCGCGTCTTAGGGACTGAGGCTGCTTATGCTGGAACAAGTTTTCTCACCCCAGATCTTCTTGGAAAATATCAACTAGGAAGTGAAAATGTCACATTGACAGCTGATTCTACTTTACAAGGTGGTCTTGGAACT
>CP070665.1:310348-314910 GCA_020351745.1 Candidatus Heimdallarchaeota archaeon
ACGACAAGACTCTGTTCAAAATTTGAAAGGAAAGTAAAACGCTCCTTAGATTCAGCTGCTTTTATCGCTGCAACAACAGTTTCATAAGTTCCCTGAATAATTCCTTGAAGACCAATAAAAATCCAGCTTCCTGCAGTCATTTGACCATAAATGGTTAAACCTGCATCAACCATCTCTTGAAAAGACTGAACCCAATTTGGTACAATTACTGAATTCGTGATAACGCATCGTGGTGCAAGGGGATGAGTCATTGTTTTGCCATAAGGAACCCCCGATTGCATGAATAGAGTCTCATTAGGCTTTAAAATTTTAAGCAGTTCAATTGTATCATAATAAGCTTTCCAATTTCGCATAGCTTTTCCACTACCTCCATAGATGAAGAAAGTTTCCCAATCTTTACCATTATGGAGGTTTGAGATAATTGCACGGATGATCCCCTCAGTTTGCCATCCAGCTAGAGTTGTTGGAGTGAGTGCATCCTTTCCTCGAGGAAGTGGTGGGATATCTTTCGGCTTTAAATCTAATCGTAATCTTTCAGTCTCACTGAGCTTATGAGCTCCTTCTTGGATTTCTTTCAATCGTGATTTTTTCATTTAATATTATACTCCAAATATCAATAAAAGAGTCTTTCCACACAATATATGAAGAAGATCCTATTCTTAAAAACTCTGGTGAAAGAGGCTGCTATAAAAAAGGTTTCATAGACATTAACAATTATATTTATCATCCTTTCATACCTATTAATTTAATAGGAAGGCTTTGTCCTTTCGTTCCGTTAGTATGTCTATCTATATTTGATGTCCTGCTTCTCAGGCTCGTCTTTAATTTTGGATGAACTCATCGAGATAATTGGTTTAATATCTCGTTATCACATTTAGATAGGAAAATTCTTCCATTCCATATTTTCCCTTCTAAATTCAAGGATTTAATTCCCTCTTATAAAGATTATAACCCTAGAATAGGATCATTCTTTTCTAATGCCAAATAAACTGTTTCTCGACTAAGTCTTAGTTTCTTTTAAAAAATAGGAAACTATTTACCAGTCTTGAGTTATCCTTTTCGCAGTTCAGAAACGAGGATATCACGAATTACCATTTGAATGGGTTGAATGATTCTTTGGACTGGTTGTGGACGTCGCTTGGGATTCCATTCTCCTTTACCCCAAGCATCTTTCAGTGCTTCTAATGCTTCAAGACAACTAACTTCAAAGGTACTAGCAAAAGTGTCCCGTAATTTGTCAGAAATACCAGCTTCTAACATTAATCTTCCAACATCTGCTGCAGAAATTCGTGTTTCAGCAGGAAGATCCATTTTATTTAGTATAATAGCCATTTTGACTTCTCGATTATAGAGTTTTTCACCTAATATTTGAAAAAGTTCAGTAAGGCTGTCCTTATTCTCTTCCCAACGAGCACTCTCTGAATCAATTACCACGATAAGTCCATGGAGCCCATTCACAACGATCTTTCGCATGGATTTAAACCGATCTTGGCCTGGTGTTGTAAAAAGATGATATTTGAATCCTGTACCATGGCCTGTGCCTAAACCAAACGTTGCTTGATCAAAACCAATAGTTCGCTCAGTTGCTTTATCCTCGAGTTTCAAAAAGTTATAAACGCTCTCAGGATCCTCTTTCTTCTTGATAGCATGAAATAGGCTGAGTGCTGTAGTTTTTCCAGCTAATGTAGGGCCCCAGAATACAATTTTAATGCCCTTTTGAGCCTCTTCAAAAACAAGTTCTTCTTCTTGACTCAATGAAGCTTCCTCGTGTGAATTAATTGACCGCGACGAAGAATATTAACCTCTCGAGCTAATAACATGCTAGAGAGTGTTAAAAATACTTGACTCCAAGCTAACACGTATATCTCCTTCATCATTATTATATATTTTATTCTATTCTATTTAACAACTTCGTCTTATAATGTTGGAAATCGAAGAAAAAAAAAGCTAATCACACAATGATAATATAAATTTCTTACAATTTGTCAAACAGGCCTCATTTTAAGTTTCAAGTTTTGTGGAGAAAAAGCAATGGCTGATAATTTTGATATAATTGCGGTTTCTCCTCATCCGGACGATGCCGAGATTGGATGTGGCGGAACTCTAACCCAACTTGCTGAATTAGGATATCGAGTAGGAATCATTGATTTAACAGATGGAGAACCAACCCCCTTTAATGATAATCCCGAAATTCGGATTGGGGAGTCTTTGCAAGCAGCTAAAATATTAGGAGTCGAAAGAATATTACTCGACCTCCCTAATCGCAGTCTTATGGATAGTCTCAACGCTAGGATGACTTTAGCGCAAGTATTTCGTCAAACAAGACCTAAAATAGTTATTGGAATGTTGGGAATGACTCCTCAAGGATCACCTGACCACTATCAAAGCCAACTTATTTTCGATGCGGCTATTTTTTACAGCCGTTTATCTAAATGGGAACATCATTTTGATAACCTTCCTCCATGGAGAATTGAACATATATATTACTATTTCACTGCTCGAGAGTTGATTCCTCCAGATCTGCCACTTCAGTTCATTGTGGATATTAGTAAACACTTCGAGATCAAAAAACAAGCATTATTAGCTTATAAATCACAATTTAGGGTGCATTCTTCTTATAATCCACCAATTATCGATTGGATAGAAGGTATGGGACGCTATTTTGGATCGTTAATCAATAGAAAATATGGAGAGGTCTTCTATGGAACAAAAGTGTTAAATCTTAATCTGTTTCAATATTATCTCTCGTCTTCCAAATAGGATGAAAGTAGACGACGACCAAATTATCCCTTCCTTACTCCCTTGTAGTGACTTTATTAAACTGTTTTTGTTATTTATATCCTTAAAAATTTCTTTCTTTATTATATACACTATACTTGGATGAATGGGACTTCTAACTAACTCGGTTAAGCCCTGATGTGTCTGCTATTTAAGCAAGAATAAATTCATTCATCAGTATGGTTTCGTGCTATTTTTGCTGCGAATAAGGCATATTCTAAGAAATCTTGGGGTTCCAATTGCTCGATTGAGTCTTTTAGTGCCGTTAGAATTCGGTCTTGTTCAGTCTTATCGAGCAGATCTTTCTGTGATAAACACTTTGAAAAAAACACTGCGGAGTCCTGAAAGTTTCCTAATTCATATAGGCCATCAGCAAGAGACTGGTGCTCTTCAGGAGGATTAATTCGGGTTTCAGATGTGAGACCATCTAAAAGGTCAGCATAATGCTTTAAAGCGATAATTGCACAACGAAGACCTTCAATAACTGCGTGCTTTGATAGACTATCACAAACTTTCGTCCGTAGATTCAGAATTAACCTATTTTCATGTTCATTTTTTGGAGTTATCTCTGTCAAGCGCTGAATTACACGCCAATATTGAGGTACCTCATATCCTTGAATAGGATCGGAAATCCGTTGTAAAATTCGAGATTTTACACCATAATCAGCGAGATCCTTTACATTTGTTTCTAGTCCAAGAACTTCACTTATTCCAAATTCTCGCATTTTCGCAGAATAAAACGATTTTAAGTAACTATAAAAATCAAAATTGTTGGCATATATTTTTTTGACGTATTCTAATGCTATATGTTGAAATTTAGAGAAACTGGATGGATCCATTAATTGAAATAGTTGAATTTCAGAACCGTGGACTATAGCCATGGAGATTACCTGACCTTGTAGTCCATCAGACTCGAGCTTTAAGATCGTTGTACCACTTGGAAGAGAAATTGGAATACTTACCGTTTTCTCAAAAACAGGTTTTTCTAGATCATCATTTGTAACCCAGTCTTCTGCCAGAAGATTGCTAAAAATCCAAAGCTCTGGTTGGCTGGAAATCTCTAATAATGTTTTCCGTGATCGTTTCCGTGGCAATACTCAAACACTTCTTTCTTTTATTCAGATAAATGTTGTAAATTCGTTTTGATAAATGTTTTCATCTCAATTGGAGAAATTTATACCCTTCACATTTTCGATAATCAGATTATCGCCGAACATGAACGGCCACTCCCCTATTAAACGCGATCATCTCTGGGGCTGCAAGGCCACTTTTCCCAAAATTTAGAAATGTGTCGTTTTCGTCAACAATGAATACTTCTTCGCCACATAGAATTTCAGGATCCACATCTAGTACAAATCTTGTCAATAAATCTTTGTTTTTGACAATATAAGGAATGGATTCACTTGCTGCTACCACTCGTAACCGTGGAGGGGGAATGTGTCGGTGTAATTTTTGAGCGAAAGTTTTTGTGGGTATAATAACAAAATCTGAAGCACGAAATGTTCCCAATACTCCTGATTCATCTGAAAATCGACGAATAATTCCAGTTTTTCTAGAACGTTCAACAATTAAGGACTGATCACTCAAAATTATGTGTGTATCAGCTCCAAATTGATAATCTATTATTGCATTGACGATATGAGTTTCATTCAATTTATTCTTATCTATAATACTATCAAAAATATCAATATCTTGTAATATTTTGATATCTAGATCCAAAGAAGGATGGATTTTGACTTGTTTGAATTTAGATTTATACATTTCAAGAAATTGTGTTATAAAAC
>CP070665.1:315010-319246 GCA_020351745.1 Candidatus Heimdallarchaeota archaeon
CCATAACCATCAGTGTTGTCTATCTGAAATTCGTCTATTATTTCTCCATCCATATCAGTTATTTTAAAATTAGGAGGTGGATTATCAAGATCCCGTAATTGAAAGAGATTATAACCTTCAAAGACTTCTCCTAAACGGGTAACAAAGGGCTTTTGTCCAGGTTGTTTTACTACTGCTATCCTTTTAGAAATAACATCAGTTTTACTATTATTTGAGAAAATTTCTGTGTTTTTAGATTGTATGATAAAATTGTCCGTATTTTGAATTGAATTAACTAATAAAAATCCTGATTGCCAAGAAGATAAAATTAGAAGAGTGATTACAATGATTTGTGAAAATGACCTATAAGAATCTTGATTCAAAGAGAAAAGGATCTCCATAAAAATGGCTCCTTAACTATTAATATTATAAATAGTCAAGTTTTCATCTTCCAGATTGTACCTTCTGGTTTATCTTCAAGTTGAATTCCTACCTTTAATAACTCAGTTCGGATCTGATCTGAGAGTTCATATTGCTTAGCTTCTCGCAACTGATCTCTCAATTGAACAATCAGGTCTACTATAGTGGAAAAAGAAACCATACCCTGTTGTCCCTGATCCTCTAGTGAAATCCCGAGAATACCTACTAAAGTGATGATTGTCTCTCTTGCTTCTTCTAGGAGAGATTTTTTATTGTCCAAAGACGTATTAATTTTTCTAATAAACTGCATGATTGCCTGAATTGCGCCAACAGTATTCAAATCATCATCCATTGCAGTAATAAAGTCTTTTTCAACTTGGCTTATTGATATACTCAATTCCGTCTTGGTTCCACCTGACGCTTGATCAATGGCGGCGATAGTTGTTCTAATTCGATCAAGAAGACCTTGGGTTTGAACAAGTGCATCACGGTTGAAATCCACACTTTTACGATAGTGAGAATTAACCAAAAATAGTCGTATTAGCATGGGATCGTACTCTTGAAGGAGATCACGAACTAGAATAAAATTTCCTTTCGATTTTCCCATTCGTTCCCCATCCACTGTTAAAAATGCTGCATGTAACCAATAGTTAACAAATGTTTTACCTGTCCGTGCTTCAGATTGAGCAATCTCATTCGGATGATGAAGATAAAGATGGTCAATTCCACCTCCATGTATGTCTAAGGTAGCACCAAGATACTTTTGAGACATTACACTGCATTCAAGATGCCAACCCGGATAACCGAGACCCCATGGGGATGGCCATTTCATCAAATGTTGTGGAGGAGCACGAATCCATAACGCAAAATCTCTAGGATCTCGTTTTTCAGGATTAACCGCAATTCGCGCGCCTGCTGACTCTTCGGAATAACTAGAAGGGCTAAGCTCTCCGTAAGACGGAAATTTTGTAACATCGAAATAGATTGATTTGTTAACCTCATAAGCAAACCCTTTTTCTAGTAATACCTTTACGAATTCGATCATATCTGGGATTTCTGCTGTTGCACGGGGATAAATATCCGCTCGTTGGATATTGAGAGCATCCATATCTTCATAAAATCTCCGAATTTGTGTTTCTACTAGCACCATTGGTTGGATTTCCTTGGCTTTTGCGGTCTCTATGATCTTATCTTCACCGCTGTCAGCGTCATCTGTTAAATGACCAACATCTGTAAAGTTTTGCACCCAAAAAACATTGAATCCACGCCAACGAAGATACCTAACCAAGACATCCCAGAAGGAATATGTTCGAGCATTTCCAATATGGGCATCCTCGTGTATCACAAATACGTGTATCACGTAAAATGTGTGTATACAGTCTGCCCACAAGAGTAAAAGCGAACTTTATTCTCCTCAATAGTGATAAATTCTTCTTTCCGTCGGGTTAATGAGTTATATAGCCTCATAAGGATTATTTCCATCTTAAAAGAGAATATCCAGTTTTCAATTCTGAATATCTCCTGAAGTAATTTGTTGATTAAATATCAAGAAAGATCTAATAAGGGTTTCAACTAAATTGTCGAAATGCATTCATCATTAAAAAGTTAATAATAAAGGCAGATTTACAAAGAAATGAGTGTTTTTCGCTTTACTGCAAATTTGGTCTTTCTAATGGGTTCATGTAATAGCTGTTTCGATTGGGCTTCATCATTTTATGATTATTCTCGGGCCATTCCTGAAAAATTAATGATAAAAACCATTGAAACTTTATTAAAGAAAGTTAAGATTCACTCTGATTCGAAAATTTTAGAAATTGGAGTTGGAACGGGGAGAGTGGCGATTCCTCTTTCAAGAAAACTTAAGAAAGATACAATTGGGATGGATATCTCTGAAAAAATGTTACAGAATTGTCGGAAGAAAACTATTTCAACTGACTATCTTCAGTTGATTGTCGCTGATGGTCTTTTTTTACCTTTTTCTCAAAATCAATTTGATATTGTACTTACGTGTCATGTACTTCACCTATTACCTAATGTCTTTCAATTCATTGAGAAGATGGTCCCAATATTAGTTCAACAGGGATATTTCATCAATCTAGAGGCATACGTTAATTATCATCAGACACCTCCCTTTGAAATTTATTATGGGAAATTAGCTGAGGCTGGTTTCCATCATAATCCCCGAGGGGATCTAGTTCGACGTAGTCTTATCATCTACTTGACAAAAAGGGGGTGGAACCACATCCAATATAAAATTGAGAGCGAGAGAGAAATTTCATTAAATGATCTTGTACGTTTTATTCGTGATCGTGTTTTTTCTCATCAACGAGCTATCTCAGATGATTTTCATCAGCGATCACTTAAACATCTCTATAACGAGATAGAAAAAAACAACCTTGATTTATCAAAAAAAGTGCTAGCACCTGCTACTTCCCGATGTAATATATTTCAACGGAGTAATGATAAGGCGTAACAAGAAGGAAGATCTCTACTATGGACGATCAGTATGTACAAGAACATTCTGAATTAGAGGAAACAAAAGAATCGATTCCAACTGAACCAGTATTAGTAACAGAGTTTGATCCCAAACGTCGAGAATTAGCCATTGCTTACACACGAACCGCTCGTAGGTATAGCATTCGATTGATGATCATTTCTTTCATCATTTCTATAGGTGTCTTACTTTCTAAAGCAACAGTGTTATTTCGAGATTTATTGAATGAATACAGCATAGAGAATCCTTACATTATTGTAGGTATTTTTTTCATTGTTGGTTTTTTTATTGTAAATATTGCAGAACTCCCAGTATCCTTTTACCTACATTCAAGGTTATCAAGGAGATATGGCCTCTCTAAGCTTACGAATAAGAGATGGTTATTACGTTACGTAAAAGGAAATATTGTTGGTTTCCTAATCAGCTTTCCCCTGTTTGAAGGCTTCTATTGGCTATTGAGAACTTTTCCAGATATTTGGTGGTTTTGGGCAACGTTGATACTTATTTTATTCACTTTAATCTTCTCTAATCTCGTTCCTATCATTATTCTTCCTTTATTTTTTAAGTTTGATCCGTTGGAAGACACTCATCCTGAATTATCAGCAGAACTCGTTGAAATGACACAACATATAGGGATTAAGATCACCAGAGCTTTTATTTGGCGTATAGGTGAAATTGCAACTACATCTAATGCAGCTCTCTTAGGTCTAGGTAATACACGACGAATCATTATTGCTGATACGATGCTTGATAAATATACAACAAATGAGATTAAGTGGATTCTAGCACATGAAATCGGTCATTACAAGCATCATGATTTCTGGAAAAAGATAGCTATAATTAGCTTCACGACATTTCTGATATTCTTACTAACACATCTAATGTTTACTCCTCTTGCCACTGTCTTTGGTTACTCATCAGTGATTGGGGATGTCAGCGGTATCCCAGTTATTGGATTATGCTTTTGGGTTTTGTCTTTCATTATTGATATACCAAGTCTCTGGTATTCAAGGAAACAAGAAGCAGCAACAGATGATTTTGCTTCCTCTATTATCATGGATCCATTTGTCGCTAAAAGCCTGTTTATCAAGATGGCTGACCAGAACCTATCGGATATCGACCCTCCGTGGTGGGAAAAGTTGTTTTTCATGTCCCACCCGTCGATTAGTGAACGAATCAGAGAGGTAGAAAAAAATATTGAACATTCTGATACGTAATTGTATTAATCAATGAATTAAATACGAAGTTATTAAAGAACAATTTATGAAAAATTTCTACTAAAATCTCAACTAAGGAGAATACATTGAAGACAGAGTCTATGTTAACTTGCCCAAAATGTGGTT
>CP070665.1:319346-323108 GCA_020351745.1 Candidatus Heimdallarchaeota archaeon
TATCAGGAGTAAACATTGGACTTAATGTCATTTTTTCTTTGATATTGAGTGCATCAAAAGTTGGATAATAGAGACTAGGAATATTGATTTTTAATGATGGATTGGAAGAGATTTTCAGCATCGTATTTGTTTTAATTCCTGTAGGAGTCCATTCGTCCGCTACAGCCTTATCTTCATCCCATACTTCTTCCTTAAAGAAGGAAGCAATATCAGGTGCATCATGTACTGCAATCCCCATATCTCGATTCCCCTCTGATGAGCTGTAAGAATCGTCTCCAGGTTCCAATTGAGGCGAAACACTTCGTGGACTCCAATTCCCCGAATATACAAATACATGTTTTCCATCTATTATCCAATATTTCGCATGGTAAAAGCCATCTACTTTATCATCATCTTGTGTGGAGGTGTAGACTGGGATATTTTCTTCATCTAACGATTTTGCAGCTGCAGCTGTGTCAGCATTTTCCGTGGAACCTACTCTACGATAGCTAATTAATACCTGGATATCTATGCTCGGATTCGCATTTTTCAAATCAATTAAGGTCTTATTAAAATCAGGACGGCTGATTGTGTACATTGATACGTAGATCGATGATTCTGCGGCTTTAAGATAACGGAAAATTACTTCGTCAGCATTATCTGGATTAGCAAATAGAGTTACATTGTAGGTACCTGTAAAATTAGCGTAGAGGATGTTAGTATGACTAGGATAATCCGAAAAAACACGACCAATAGGGTAAAGAAAGTTGTTTCTTTTAAATAATTCATCTTGGTTATTTCCAATTCCATCAATGGTACTAATAACCAGTGGAAAAGCGATCAATATTATGAGAACTAATAATTTCTGATTAGTCTTTTTCATTATAAAGTTCCTCAATAAGTTTAATAAGATTCTATCAAGTAACTACCTCAATGATATTTTTAAAGGTCTTTATGCAGAAATCAAAGAAGCCATCTTAACATTGATGAATCCTGAAGTATAAAAAAGGAAATAGAATTAAAACCTTATCAAATTTATGATTGTTATACTCATTTTTTGGGAGAAATCGTAAAATAAAGTGTAATATTATTATAAGAGTCCAAAATTAATATAGGGAAATAATAATAGAATCTTAAATAAAATGATTTTATATCTCTCTCTAACTGGGGTTTTTTGAATGGAACGTTTATTACTTAAAAATGGCTTAATTGTTACCATGAATGCGAATAACAAAGTCATTTCCCAAGGAAATGTTTTGGTGGAGGATGGTAAGATAGTCAAGGTCGGAAAAGACATTACTGAGAAAGTTGACATAGTTATTGATTGCTCAGACCAAGTTGTGTTTCCAGGTTTTATTTGTGCGCATACTCATCTCTACTCAGCACTATTAAGGGGTGCTCCACTTCTTATTGATCCTCCTACTGATTTTACACAGAATCTACAACGTATATGGTGGACAATGGACGAAGCTCTCACATTGGAAGATGCTTATACTTCAGCACTATATGCAGTTTATGAATTAGCTTTGAACGGAGTAACTGCTTATTTAGACACCTATTCAGGTCCAAATTCCATTGAAGGTTCTCTAGATCGTATTTCAAAGGCGACTCAAGATGTTGGGATACGTGGAGCAATCTGTTTTGAATCCACAGAACGTCGTAGTCATGAAGAAGGAATAAGAGGATTAGAGGAAAATCAGAGATTCATATCACATAATAATCCTGAAAAAACATTGGTTCATGGTATCTACTGTTTACATGCATCATTCACAGTATCAGATGAATTAATTCACAAAACTGTTGAGTATGCTGCAAAAACTGATTCATTCAAAACCATTCATACATCAGAAGGTTTAGCAGATCTTCACCATAATCTAGAGAAATACGGGAAGCGAACAGTAGAACGACTTTACGATGAGGGTTTTCTTGGCCCAAAAACGGCACTCGCTCACGCTGTTCACATTAATGAACATGAGATTGATCTTATTGCTGAAACTCGCACTAACGTAGCCCATAATCCCAAAAGTAATGAATTAAACGCTGTTGGGGTAGCCCAACTTCCAGAAATGTTACAAAAGGGGATAAACATTGGTGTTGGCAATGATGGTTTTATTTATGATGCAATAGAGAATATGAGGACGGCATATTTAATGCATAAGTTAAATCATCGTAATCCTAGTCAACTACCAACTCCATTGCAGGTAGTACAAATGATTACAATCAATGCAGCCCAAGCTATCGGCCTAAAAGAACAGATCGGTTCAATTGAAATCGGGAAAGCTGCTGATTTTACCATTTTAGATACTTCAGTCTTACCAACACCTATCCATGAAAATAACGTTTTTGGTCATCTCGTATACGGGTCATTTTCACGACGGGACGTCAAACGAGTCATTGTGAATGGGAAAACTATCGTTAAAAATGGTATACATGCATCTCTCGATGCAACAATGGTTAGCCAACAGTCCATATATTCTGCAATCTCTCTGTGGGAGCGGTTGGATCTTACCCCCAGAATTGCAAGACAAATTTAAGATAAACTAGTTTTATTAGGATGGCGCGGTTGTAACTGTGTATGATCGTTATTTAAAATGTCCAAAGTGTGCCAAATCGGTGTTAGAGGAGCAATTTTTGACTGAAAGTTGTGATTGTGGATTCCGCTTACGAATACACTTCAATTATGAAAGATTAAAAGAGGTAATTACAAAAGAAAATCTTCAAAGAAGACCATTTGCACATTGGCGATATCGGGAGTTTTTTCCATTACGAAAATATCAGAACATAATTGATCTTGGGGGGGGAGGAACTCCTCTCTTACCTTCTCGTCGTTTGGGGAAAGAGAAGTTTGGACTTAAGAATTTATATTTCAAAATAGAAACAGGAAATCCTTCAGGGAGCTTTAAAGACAGGCCAATTTCTGTAGGAGTATCGAAAGGGGTTGAACTAAACACTGAAATCTTCACAGCTGCCTCCTCCGGAAACGCTGCAACAGCATTAGCTACTTACGGTGCGCGAGCGGGAAAAAAAGTTGTCGTTTTTGTACCAGAACAGGCACCAAAAGGGAAATTATCACAGTTAGATTATTTAGGAGCTACAGTAATTCGTGTAAAGGAAGCCGTTGAAGGTCAAGATCCATCAGTTACACTCTTTCGTATGGCTTATGAAACATTCGGATGGATGCCGTCTCCCTCATTTGGTCCTTTCAATCCGTTTCAGTTTGAAGGTACAAAAAGTCTTGCATTTGAGCTTTGTGAGCAATTCAAATGGAATCCACCAGATTGGGTGATATTAGCAACTGGTAGCGGTGGATTATTAGCAGGAACTCACAAAGGTTTCAAAGAATTTGAAGAACTTGATTTTATCACAAAGATTCCCCGTCATGTAGCAGTTCAACCTGAAGAGTGTGCACCAGTAGTTAATGGAGTCTTAAAGAAAGTTTCACCCTTGGAATTTCAAGATTGGGAAAAAACGCCACGAACAGTAGCAGGGGGTTTAGCTGACCCTCATCCTTGGGATGCCGACTCTGCTTTAGCTGCAATTTATGATAGTTCTGGAACCGCGGTAGCTGTATCAGAAGAAGCCATTCTCAGAACACAAAGATGGATAGCACAATACGAAGGTATTTTTGGTGAACCTTCAGGAACCGCAGGGCTAGCTGGCCTAGAAGTTCTGGTAGAAAGAGGAGAAATCGATAGTTCGGATCATGTTGTTGTACCTATTACGGGTATTGGATTTAAGGATCCAGAGGTTTTAATACGGAAGACAACGCTAGCTCCCCCTATC
>CP070665.1:323208-326815 GCA_020351745.1 Candidatus Heimdallarchaeota archaeon
CCTACTCTATTAGCTAGGATTCCAAAATATGCTGTTAATCTACTAAACACATTGCTTTGAAGCATTATTATTGAAATAATTAGCCCAGAAAAGCCAATTAAAAACAAAATAGTTCTATAGTAAAAATAATTGGATTTCTATTCCGAAATAACAATAATATAGGAGCATATTTCGTTAGGTAAGTCTAGCTTTAAAATTCAAAGATTTCTTAGTATGTTGTGAAATTTGAACTACTTAAAAATTGACTAGAAATGGTCATTTTTGAGCTGGTCAAGAGTATCAAGTTGTTGTTTAACTTTTTCGCCATATTCTTTGAATTGAGGGATATCTGATTCTGCTACAATTTTAGTTTCGAGAACACGATTGATTTCTGTGAGGATTAGCTCAAAGATCCCTCGAGTTCCGGTTAACCGTGATAAAAGAGATTTTTTACCTTTTTTGGTCAGTCCTTTTGACATAACTGAACCTATCTCTGATTTGACTGAGCTAACATTCTCCAACCCTTTTTCAAATTGAGGATCAAAGGCTTCTTTTAGCTTTGAAATAGTCCATGGACTTTTAAGCCAATAATAAAACTTGTGTGGTTCAGGATCAGTATATCCTAGTTTTTCTGCTAGCTTCACGGATAATGGATTGGCAGCATCCCAATGTGGTTCAATCCCCTTTTCTAAAAAATATTCAATCACTTTAGCGCTTGCTAATGTTGCAAAACCTCTTCCGCGGTAATCTGTGTGGGTTGCGATGTCAATTTCACAACTTTGAGTAATTGGTACAGATGTCGTATATCCCATCGCTATACAAACAATCTTTTCCCCTTCTTGAATACAGAAACCTACGCCTTCCTCGACAAATCTTTCGGGGCTTCCAAAATAGTTTATCGCCCATACAAAATGGTCAGAAAAATTTTGACTCAAGACTTGTTTTGCTACTTCTATATCAACCCTTTTCATCTGAAATCCTTCAGGTAACGAAATTAATAATCGTTTAATACTCTGTAACGATAAGTTCTTAGCAGAGAGCTCAGTACGGGGAGAATATCCAAAATAGGTCCACTGGGTTTTCAGACTTAATTCCCATTCTTGGGAAGGGATGGAGATCCATGCTTTTTCTGGAATTTTCTCTAAGAATTCTTTGAGATTCTCAGCTTTACTATTTCCTGCTAAATAACAGGTAACATGTCCTGGTTGACACAGAAACATTACTACATCTGGATTTTCCAAATCATCAGTAAAACCTTTCACATGAGAGAGAGAGAGAGAAAAGGCTAGACTATTCCTCATCTTATTTCCTTCAAAAAAAGGCCAAAAATCCATTAACTGTTTCTTTGGTATTTGTTGGATCATTACTAACCACTCATTCTTACTTTTAGCTACTCGAAGAGAGAACTAGGATTCTAACCAAGGGAATCATCTGATGTAATGAAGGCTTTAAGACTTTTTAACGATAGAACTGTTCGAAATGTCATATCGTCAACGTTCATAGATATAGTGGATATATGTACGGATACACTACGATCTTCGGTTCAAAATGTTTTATATTTTACAAAAATAGATTTTGTAGAGGAAATGTTATGGTTCCACCAATACCTGGATACGTAGGAAAAATCGCTGTTATTAACTTAGATAAACGAAAAACATGGGTTGAGGAGACTCCTTGGAACGTAGTTAATCATGTAATAGGAGGGAAAGGGTTAGGAGCATATTATTTATTCAAACTTCTTCCCCCACAAATACCCCCTCTACATCCTCAAAATTTGTTCATTTTAGCTACTGGACCAATCAGGAACCATCGAACTAGTACGAAAGATCGCTTATCGAGAGGATCTAGGTCACATTCTTTCAGGAGGAGTACGGAGAGTTGCAACGGCATTTGGCTAGGGTAGCGAGCGATGGGCTGTTCACGTTAAAGGTCTCGAACTTCCTGCATGGGATCCCCGAGGTAAGCTAGGATTAGGAATTTCATATGCTGTCTCACCTCTTGGAGGTTCACATTTACAAGGTTGGCCTAAAACTGATGATTTTCCTGATAAAAGTGCGGTACCTGTCATGGAAGGTTTAGTGGAAAGCCAAGATCATAGAATTTTAGTGAACTCCTTAATTATGTGCGTATTCACATTTTATATTAAAAATGGTTTTACGTTTGAAGATATAAATGAGATATATGAGGGAATTACTGGTGTTCATACAACTATAAAGAAAATGAGATCAATAGCTCATAATATCTGGCTACTAACCAGATTATTTAATGAGCGAGAGTTCGATAGAAAACCCAGTGAATATAATATTCAACCCCTCCGTCATATGAAAGACCCTCTACCGACTGGGAGAGCTAAAAATTGTACAGCTTTTGTTAATGAAAAAGATTTTTATGCCAGTAGAACCATGCTTTATGTGTAGCACTTCGAGTTTAGAACTAGTAAAATCACTAGGAGCCGATAAGGTGATTGATTACACGCAAGAGGATTTTACCCAAAGCGATGAAACCTATGATGTTATCTTTGACGCTGTAGACATGTTTTCAGGCGATTTTAAGAAAGTTTTGAAGAAGACAGGAATCTATCTTAACGTTGATAAATCTTCAGACAAAATAAAGACTAAGGATGTAATCTTCTTGCTCAAAGACCTCAAAGAACTGATAGAGGCGGAGAAGTTAAAAGCAGTGATCGATAGAACCTACACGTTGGACCAAATTGTCGAAGCTCACAGGTATGTCGATACTGGCAGAAAGAGAGGAAATGTGGTCATCACTGTGGTATAAAATAACACAACCTAACAAAGCGTTGCACACGTCCACTAATGTGCTAATTCCTTTTTTTAATATCACACGAATTTAGAATTGGTGAACTAGAAATGGAGAAAAAATATGGAAAAAATACGTCCGTAATGGGTTATTATTTTAAAAACACGCTTAGATATTGGAGAAAGACCTTCAAGATGATGTTTTTCTATGAAAAATCGGAATGGTCTGAAATTACTGTTAATGAATTACATGATCGCTTTAATTCCAATAAAACACCGTTAATACTTGATATTCGTACAGTTAAGGAATATACAGATGGACACATTCCAACTGCAAGGCAAATTTACGTTACGGAAATAAAATCGAATTTAGAGGATCTACAGCACTTTAAAGAAAATGAAATTGTAACTATTTGTCCAGGAGGAGGTTTATCCCTGGTTGCTGTTGATATTCTGGTGGATGCGGATTTTGAAGACGTTAAGAGCCTTAAAGGGGGCATGGATCTGTGGATTGAGAAAGGATATCCTACTACTACAGCTAATGAATTCTTTTACCCCTCTAAAAAGGAGAAAGCGAAGATAACTGAAGAAGAACAGTCTTTGGATGAAAAATATACAGGTGAAATTCACCATTCTCTGGATGCATGCAATTTAAGCTGTCCGCAACCTATCATGAAATCCGTTAAATCTCTGAGGGCATTAGATATTGGCCAAGTATTAGAAATTCTAACTACCGATCCTGGCAGTAAAGCTGATATACCCGCGTGGGTACGTTCAACTGGCCATAAACTCTTGGTCTTTGAGGAACGTGGTCCCAAAGATTTCCGTTTTCTTGTAAAGCGGATGAAATAAAGCTAAATCATAGTTGG
>CP070665.1:326915-330518 GCA_020351745.1 Candidatus Heimdallarchaeota archaeon
TTTGAATTATCTGGAGAGTTTAAAACCCTAAAAATCTGGATGAACCTGAAAGAGCATGGAATTGAAAAATTTGGTCAATTGGTTGAGCAGAATATTCAACAAGCCAAGTATTTAACAGAATTAATAGAAACAGAAGAAAATTTAGAATTGCTAGCCCCAACAGCAATGAACATAGTGTGTTTCAGATTCAAGAAAGAGGGAATGGATCAGGAAATACTCAACAAATTGAATGAGGAAATCGTTCTCCAACTTCAGGAACGGGGTATTGCAGTACCTTCTCATACGAGATTAAATGGTAACTATGCGATTAGGGTGGCAATAACGAATCATAGAACTAGAAAGGAAGATCTCAAGACATTTATTAACGTAGTAAAAAGAATGGCGAAAGAGATAGAAGCCACAATTCTTTAAATTTTGTAGGGCTATTCGAGTTCAGGTTGAGACAAGACATAGAGGGCAGCGACCCCAAAAACGGTACCAAAGGGGATGTTGAATAGATTGAGGGCAGCAACCACTATTGTGCCAATCCGACCAGAAATCTCAACGAAATCCTTTCCGAACTTTTAAAGCGATTCTCTTTATATCGTAGAGCTAGGTAGTTATGACGATGGAAGATATGCAGATGATCTGGTAATTTTTGTGTGTGAATCTCACTAATTGAACGATTCTCTTCCTATCCGTTCGCAAAGAGGATTAAACTTGGAAATCTGTATTGCCATCATCAGTATCAAGGTTCTACATGATTAGAGACAGCATGTCCAGCCCGTTTTAGACCAGCTTCCACAAAGGTAACATATATAAGTATATGTATATATATTAAATCATAGATATACATTATATCATAATAATTCTAGATTCGACCAAGAGGTATTAGCCGTGGATCGTTTAGACAAATGGGTACAATCCTATCGAAAGGGTTTTGTAAAACCAGTTATCCTGTTAATCCTGTCTGATGGCGAAAGTTATCCCTATCGCTTGACCAAGCAAATTCCCGAACGCACAGCAAACCAATTATCGATCAAGACATCGAACATCTATCCTGTTTTGAAAGATCTTGAAAATGACGGATTGATCAGAGAAACGAGGGTGGAAAAGGAGTCAAGACGCCTCAGAGTATATTACGGTCTCACGACAGAAGGTAAATCTTTTCTGGATGAGCTACGAACGTCTCTGAACGAATTTATGAAGAATATGCTATCTAATTTCTCAACAAATGGTGGTGTATGACTATTGAATGAACTAAACTCATATTTAAAGGAAGTGGGGTCGTGGATTCCCTCTACAGAGCAAAAGGAGCGAATTCTTCAAATACTTAGAAGTGAAGTGACTGAAGCAATGGAAGAATCAGGCAGTTCTCCAGAGGAAGCTTATGGAAAGCCATATGAAACTGCTAAAAATCTCTGTAAGGAACAGAAATGGGTATCAACTCCCGCAAATTATCGCATCAGGGCTTATGCTTATCTCATTGACATGCTGATCATCTTTGTGGCCGTATTAATCGCGTGGTGGTGGTGGTTTTCTAGCATGTTTGTGCCTTCTTCTCGAGGGGAAATTTCTGAAGGTTATATGTTAATGACTTTGCTATTTTTCGTGTTCCCATATTCATTTTTCTGGATGTTTGTATACCCTGCCATTCTTGAAAAAATGTTCAGTACTACTTTAGGTAAGTGGTTATTCAGACTATATGTTTACGACGAATCTGGAGTGCGTCTAACGTGGTCACAAGCCATCCGCCGTAATCTCACTAAAATCCAACCTATAATGCTGATGAACGAGCTCGAGAAAAATCTCAAGTTCCAGCACGGGCGGGATCTCCAATCAAAAACCGTTGTAGTGATTAGAAGAAAGGATTCAAACAAGTGATCCAACAGTTTGAATGTTGAATACTGGAAACAGAAATTACAGCAAAGTGTGAGTGAAATGACTGAACATGAATTTACTGCTGATCAAGTGATTCTTCTTGGGATAATCCAGAAATCATCTCACCAGCGTCCTCTTGATGTTATCGCCAAAACTCTTGTTGTGAGAAAAAAGTGATTGATTTCCTCCATACTATCAAAAGGTGTGATATATGCTAATTCAAGAAAAAAATAAAATGTTCATTCGATTTTTTATGCCTGCTGCATGAGTTTTTTGCAGCTATTTGATTTTGAGATTAATCTCCATACTAGTTTATGTAGTAACTAACCCATTCATTGTCCTCGAAGAGGGATCAACTACATACCTTCTTCTTTTGTCTCTAATTCATATACCAGTGATTTTAATTATCTTATTTGTGTTTATCCCATATTTTAAGGTGAGAAATAATGGATATCAAACATTCAATATTCAAAATACCATTAAAACATTTTTGTTGACTTGTTTCGGCTTGGTTCTTGGAATTCTCAATCTACTTGTCATAGCAATACTATTAATCCCAATACTTGGCTCTCCACAGAATCCAAATGACTTTTTACTAAGTGGGGATGCCATCAACCCAGTTAATATTATGGTATTGATTGTTTTAATGGCAGTGGTAATCCCAATTTGGGAAGAGTTAACCTGTCGCCGTCTCCTGATTCCTTTACTTGAAGAACGAGGTCTCTCTCCTCTTTTAACAGTACTCGCTTCGTCACTGATATTTGCATTTGGGCATGTTCCACATTTCATTACCAATGGGAATATGACAACTTTGCTTATTCAAATACCACGTGCGTTCCTCTTTGGGCTAATACTTGGTTTTATTTATATTAATACACGAAACGTGTTTTATTCGGTCTTAGCTCATGGAATCGCTAATGGATTAGGTATCATACCACTAGCCTTAATTTATCTGAATAATGAGACATTGAACATTATTTTTGAATTAATTTATAGCCTAATACTCGCACTTGGTTTGATAATGAGCATAATAATTGGTATATATACTTTGAAAATTTATGATCATCAAAATTCCTTAATTTTTAGAATAAAGACCTCTAATAGTTTATCTAATGTATTTAGACTGATATTGATTTTTGTTGGATTGATAGCATTTGAATTAACTGTCTCAATAGCACTAAGAACATTCATTGGTGATCAGATGCTCCGTAATCAAATATACTTATTTTTAATGACTATTCTCTTAGCTGTCCTTTTATGGTTTGTAAAGTCAAAAGCAGACTATACTGAAGTTAGAAAATTCGACTCCATGTCACTTGATAATTAAATTTCAAAGACAAAATTAAAAATTCACAGCTAAAAAATATCGCTCTATTTTAACACTATAGGAGATGACTTAGAAGAAGTTCAAATTCTTCTAGAAAAAAAAAGGGGGGGATTTATAATCTAAACGTCTTTGATGACGATTGTTCCAGCGACAAAATCACCGAAACGCCTTCTTCCTTCGGTGAATAAGAGGAGTGGAGGACAACAGGCTAGACAATTTCTAAGACACGAATCAGTAATAGTTGGTGGTTGGCCAGTGTCGAATTTCACGACTCTTAATCCCATCATACCCTTACCTATACTTCGTCCATCCCTTACTCCGTCTTTAATAAAGGTATAGATACATCCACCGCAAGCTGCCCAACTGAAAATCATGCCCAACGCCTCATCGATAAGATAGGCCACACAGCGATCTGC
>CP070665.1:330618-334216 GCA_020351745.1 Candidatus Heimdallarchaeota archaeon
AATCCAGCGTCAAAATAGTATTGAGGATCCATCTTAGCAATAGGGAAGTTACTAATAATGCCTTCGTAAAATTCCGAGGCAAATCCTTTGTTTAGAGCACCAGCTAACTCCGCCATCGCCCATCTCAGATCTAAACTGGGTACAGCCTGTTTTAGAAACGAAAAGAGTGGTACAGCATAAATATCCACTAGATTGGTCATAATAACCTTTTGATTAACTAGCAAACGAGCATGTGTAACTAAATCTTTCTCTATCTTGACCGCCCAATCATAAAGAAGGGAATATACATGCACAAGAGACTCAAAATCCAATGTTAAATGCTCTCTGGCTACAATAAGATTTTCAAGTACAACATTGACCCGCTCATCTTCATCACCTCTATCTCTTGCTTCCTTATCTCTTTTTAATGTGTCCATCACGTAGTTGGCTAGATAGAAAGCTGAAACAGCTGTATCAAGGTCTGTTTGGTAAGTATTTGCCAAATCCTGTAACAATTCAGCGTACATGACTTTATATGTCCCAAAGATCTCCAGAACATTTCTTCTTCTCGCAAGAATTTCCTTAAGCTCCTCAATCAAAGACATACCGTATTCTACGGCCATTGGATCACCTTAGCTTATGATCAGAATTAACCAGAAGGTGTTAGTTAATATGCATTTGCTAAAATGTCAAAGTAGTTTTACAATCCCCTACCCCTTTTTATGAATGTAAAGGTAAAATAAGTCTATATTTGACGCTTTGTCTATCTTACTATTATTTTAGAAGCCTAAGAGAATTTAATACTGTTAAAATTGTCACTCCTACATCACCAAAGACTGCAGCCCACATTGTAGCAAGTCCCATAGCTCCCAAAAGAATAAATAATGCTTTGATTCCTAGTGCCAGCACAATATTCTGTTTTGCTAATCTGTTGGTCCTTCTCGAAATATCAATAGCGTCGCTTAATTTTGAAGGATTATCTTCCATGATAACTAAGTCTGCTGCTTCAATAGTCGCATCTGAACCGATCCCACCCATTGCAACCCCAATATCTGCTCTTGCGATAACTGGTGCATCGTTAATGCCATCTCCAACAAAAACCACAGCTCCAGCTTCGGAGTTCTTATGAATATAGCTTTCCAATACTTCTAATTTATTTAAAGGCATCAAATTGGCATAAATTTCTGTTTGATCAATTCCTAACTCTCCTCCAACTCTTTCTGCGACATTTTTAGCGTCACCAGTTAATAAGCCGATAGTTAAGATGTTTTGGGACTTTAATTTCTTAATTGCTGTAAAGGAAGTGTCTTTAATCTGATCATCAATGATTATATGGCCAATATACTCCCCATTTTTTATCACATATACGGCAGTTTCATCTCGAATGCATTCTGAATGAGGACAGTTCACTTTATGTGCTAATTTATCATTCCCTACAACAATGGAATCGTTCGACGTGGTCTTCATAACAACCCCTAAAGCAGCTAATTCCTCATACTCCTCAATTTGGGTTAAATCAACTTGTTTTCCATAAGCATCACGAATAGAAGCGGCAATAGGGTGTGTAGAATGTGCTTCAGCGAGAGCAGCATAGGAAAGGACATCATGAGGATTATAATCTGGTGCTGGTACTATTGTAACTACCTGAAACTTACCTACAGTTAATGTTCCTGTTTTATCCCATAGAACGGCTGACACATTATTTAATGAATCAATAACATTTGCACCTTTAAGTAAAATCCCTTCTCGTGAGCTCTTACCAATTCCAGAGAAGTAAACCAAGGGAATAGAAACAACTAAAGCACATGGACATGAAATGACTAAAATAACAAAGGCACGGTAGACCCACACATTAAAAGCTTGGCCGAATAAAACGGGGGGAATCACTGCTATTACGAGAGCTACCACAAGAACTAATGGCGTATAATATCGTGCAAATCGTGTGATAAAAAGCTCAGTCTTGGATTTATTTTTAGCTGCGTTTTCAACAGCATTTAAGATTCTTGAAACAGTACTGTCAAAACAAGGGGATGTAACTTGAATGTGAATACTATTGCTCGTTATTGAACCAGATAAAACAGTATCACCATCTTCTACAGCCACGGGACGTGATTCTCCAGTTAAAACTGACATATCTAGATTTGTTTGGCCTTTAACGATTTTTCCATCTAATGGAACTCGTTCTCCTGGTTTTACTAGAATTGTATCACCTGGAGTAATTTCAGCAACAGGAACTGTAATAATTTCGTCTTTGGTAACAAGATGAGCTTGATCTGGGCGGATATCCAATAATGAGCTAATTGATTGCCGCGAATGATTAATGGCTTTTGTTTGAAGATATTCACCAATCGTATAAAAAACCATGACAGCCACTGCTTCAGGAATCTCCTGTATAAAAATCGCTCCGATGGTTGCTACAGACATTAATATATATACATTTGTGAAATCACGATTTCTTAACTGAAGAATAGCATTCCTGAGTACTTTCCATCCAGCAATTAAATATGCGAGAAACAATGACAAGTTTCCCGTTAAAATTAGAATTTCTGTCATAGAGGGGTTTGTTAGTATAATTCCCAAAACAAGAAGAATTAATGAAATAAGGATCTGAACGATCGGAACCCAATTTTTGGTTTGTGGGCTTTGATCTAGACCTCCAATCAATGGGATGGCAAGAACTCCTGGTTCGATTTTAGAAATGATTACATTAATCTCATCTGCGTGAGAATCACATCCTTTCTCTCCACAACTAAATGTAAGCACCCTTGTAGTAAAATTTAACTGCACATTAGAAAAATCCTGACCTTTCAAGCTATTCTCAATCTTAAGTGCACAATTAGCACAACTTAGCCCTTTAATAGAAAATTCATGTATTTCCTGACCCACTTCGGTAATCCTCCTAAGCTGTGGGATGTTCTCTAAGGTGTTCCAATGCGTTTGCTATAATCGGTTCTAAGTGCTCAATTTCGAGTGAATAATAGTTTTCTTTCCCTTCTCGGCGATATTTAACAAAATTTCCCTCTCTTAGTTCCTTTAATTGATGAGAGACAGCTGAAGGGGATAATCCTAAGATTTGACTAAGATCACATACACAAAGTTCAGTCCCAAATAGGGCTAGAAGAATTTTAATCCTTGTTTCTCCAGAAATTAATTTAAAAAATTTTGTTAGATGGTCTGGATTTGATTCATCGATCTTCTTACGGGCAATTTTTATCTGTTGTGGATGGATTTCAATCGTTTTACAAGGTTCCGCCATTGTCAACCGAACTCTAAACTAAATGATCCATTTAAAAATATATTAACAATAGTTTATAAAATATTTGAATAAATCCTCAAATGTTGCAAAAATAAAACTGAAGTCTCATTTCTTTGAAATATCATTAACTAATTTCTCTAAAAAAGAGCTGAAAAGGATTGATATTGTTTAGTATCTCTTCAAATGTTATGTAGATCATTTTCTTTCAACATGTAGAGGATTCTAGTCTTAACTCCAGCAGTTATCTCTTCTTGCCAAGTTTTTAATAGTGAAAGAATAATTCCATGATGTTCCATTCGTTTCAATCCAATTTCATGTTCGATTTCATTACGTGAAAAAGTCATATCCGTTAAAATAAAGACA
>CP070665.1:334316-337894 GCA_020351745.1 Candidatus Heimdallarchaeota archaeon
ATTGATAATCTACGATACACAGTCAATGGTAAAACGAAAGTCCCCCGTCATCTTGTTGATGAGGGGTTCGGCGAACTCGTAGGAAGCCACCTGCTGTAGCTAGTGGTAGTTCACTGAAGTCATTTCCCCTTAAAACAAGTATGATTCAATTTTGTTGTGAATTAAGATTACAACATATTTTCGATGGCTTTCAACAAAAATATTGAGGTTTTTTCCTAGATTGAACTTACATGCTTTATTTTAATACTGACTTGTGAATTCCCCTTCGACAATATGAACAAAGTACCTACCCTGATCAATGGTTTTGACTCGTATTCATACTTGTATTGCTTTGTGTCTTTTTTTACAGCATTTAAAACTGCAGTCATCAAACCAACCTATAAATCTTCGTCAACATCAGAAAAACCTGAAACAATAAAAATGTGAAAAAAGTAACAAACCATTCTTAGTTGTAATGTTTATCCCAAACATTCGTTGGTTCCTCTATTGGACAAGAAAGAATATTTTCTCCTATTTCATTAATTCTGGAGCCAAAAGCGAGAAAGTTCCATAAAGCAAAATTAAAATCTCAAGAATAATCAGCTTATCTCGAAAGGAAACTGACCATGTCGCTAGTAATAATTGATCCCACTACATCAGGTGCTGCAGGTGATCTGTTAATCGCGTCATTATTAGACATAAAAGGAGAGGCCTTTCGTACTGAATTTTGTCAACTTTTTCAAAACCTTCTAGTCGAGTATGATTCTGAATTTGAAGTGAAATGGCAATCTATCAAAAAACATGGTATTTCTGGCACTCAAATCCTAACATCTGCTACTAAGAAATTTTCACCTCAAGAAATGCATAAAATATTGAATAGATTAAGTGAAAAATTAGATTTATCACCTCAAAGTCATGAAGTTGCTTTTAATGCCTTGACTCTCTTAATTGAGGCTGAAAAAAAAGTTCATGGCCAGCAATCTAAATCTGTCCATTTTCATGAATTAGCTCTTAGTGATACTATATTTGATCTGATTGGATTTTCTTATCTTTGGGAACAACTAGGCTTTCATCAAATGCAAACTAATATATTACCCATTGCTTTAGGCGGAGGGTTGATTACTATTGCTCATGGGCAAGTATCCGTCCCATCACCTGCAACCACCGAAATCATCCGCCAAGGAAACCTCCTAGTAAAAGGAGGACCAATTGAAGGGGAATTATTAACCCCAACTGGAGCAGCAATTCTTGCTTCACTAAAAGCTCAGTCGATTAGTTACCTTCCACTAATCCACATTCATGAAATTGGACGTAGTTTTGGAACCCGTGAGTATAAGAGTGGTACATTAACCTGCTTGCAGATCATTCGAGGTTCTCAGCCTTCAACATTACTGAGGGAAGAGATTAATATCTTAGAAACTAATGTAGATGATGTAGATGGAGAAACACTGGGTTACCTGTTTGATATTTTATTTGAAGAGAATTTCATCCTTGATCTTACAATAATTAACACAGTTTCGAAAAAAAATCGACCTGGATTTCTTATTCGAGTAATCGTAGAACCCGCAAAAACCCTTCGAGTAACAAAAATATTAACCCGGGAATTGGGCACTCTTGGAGTCCGAGTACTTCCAGGGTTCCGTCATATTGTTCCCCGCAAACAAACATCTCACCAAATTAAAATGATGGATGAATTGGAGACTGTTCATCTTAAAAGGGGATATGTAGATTCGGAGCTCATCTCAGAAAAAGTAGAATATGATGATTTGAAACGAATAGCACACCAGAAAGGAATTTCACTAAGAGAAACTAGAAAACGCATTCTCTCGGAAATTCACAAGCAGGATGAAAACAATGCGTGATATTGATACAATTTTAAAGCAGTACAAAGAGGGAAAAATGGATCTGGAAGAAGCAAAAGCTGCATTAAGTCTATTTAGCTTAGAGTTCATTGAAGACGGTGTTAAACTGGATCTGGGTAGGTACAGTCGTAGAGGTATTCCAGAAGTGATTTATGCAGAAAAAAAAGATCCTGAAGTCTTAATAAACATTATAACAAGATTCTTGGTTGATAATTCAGCCATTCTACTGTCTAGGGTTCTTACAAAACATCTTGATCTCATTAAGGAGAAATTTGAAGACCAATTTGACATTCATTATGCACCATCCTTTGAACCTTTTACTGTCACTATAACGAAATTTGGATTTAAATTTCCAACTTCAAACTGCAGTATTGGCCTATTAACCGCTGGAACATCAGACATTCCAGTTGCAGAGGAGGCAAGAGCCATAGCACGTCTAATGGGAGTTCAAACTGTTCAGTTCAATGATGTTGGAATCGCAGGAGTTCATCGTTTATTTACACCACTCAAAGAAATGGTCAAAGAAAAAGTTAGAGTAATAGTTGTCGTGGCTGGTATGGAAGGAGCTCTGCCCACAATCGTTTCAAGTCTAGTTAATGTCCCCGTAATAGGTGTTCCCGCCTCAACAGGTTATGGATACGGTGGAAAAGGGGAAGGGGCTTTAATGACAATGCTTCAGAGCTGTTCTCCAGGATTGGTTGTTGTAAACATAGATAATGGTATCAATGCAGGTGCAACAGCAGCACTAATCGCAAAGCAATGTAATAACACTAAAAGATGACCAATTCCATGTTTTAAATGTCTTAGTATCCTTAGAAAATTAAATAATAAAGATTGTTAAAAATAGAATCAAACCTAGTTATAAGGAAGATGGTGAAATGTCTGAAAAAGAAAGTAAAGAAGAGATGAAAAAGGATTCAGAAACATCTTCGGGAGAAGAAACTAAAAAAGATGAAAAAGGCCAAGTAGAGCAGGAAACTGCAGCAAAACCCAAGACCAAGAAGAAGTATGTGTTCAATTGTACAAAATGTGGAAACTGTTGCGACAAAAGGGAATTTGTTCCTGTAGCATTAGTTGATATTCACAATTGGACTCAATCAGGCATAATAAATGCTGTTTTTCCAAACCTAAAGTTACGTACACTCCAACCAGCAGGATCAGAAGAGAAACAGGGTGTTTTAGCCTTAGTTATAGCTGGTTCGGAAAACGGTTGTACAATGTTCGATAAAGAGAATAGACTTTGTAATATTTACCATTCAATGCCCTTGGAATGTAAAGCTTTCCCACTAGGATTTAATGGTCAGAATTATTTCATCAAAGATAAATCAGTTACTGGACTGGGACATGGTACAATGACTAAGGAACGTCTTATAGAAGATCGTGATAATGCTCGCCTTGATTTTGAAGCTAAAGTTGAAACACAAATGATTCTTCCTTTATTATACTCCCTTTTTATGCAGAATTTGCTTGAGCAACAACAGAAGGTTATGGAAGAAATGCCAGAAGAAAAGCGAAAGCAACTTGACGAATTACTAAAGCCAAAAGAGCAAAATTCAAACTAAAAATAGCAAATTACGAATCAATTCCCTTGGGAGAATAGTTACAGTTCGTACAAATCCATTTTGCAAATGGTAATAGTTCCTTCCTTCTTGAGGTTACATTAACTATCTGTGAGAATGGAATTAAGTGCCCTTTTTTGCACTGGGGACATGGTGGGGTAGTCACTAAAGATGGTTT
>CP070665.1:337994-341520 GCA_020351745.1 Candidatus Heimdallarchaeota archaeon
TTTCAAATATGGGATCTAGCAGGTCAACCTCGTTTTGGCACGGTAAGAAGCGTTTATTATTATGGCTGTTTAGGTGCACTCTTACTTTTTGACGTTACACGGCCTGATACATTCACCAATTTAGAGAACTGGTTGGAGGAAATCTTCAAACACAATGGAAAGGGCATGATTCCGATAGTTCTTCTTGGGAACAAAGTTGACTTACGCGAACAATTCCCCAATCACATAACAGATGGCCAAGCAGAGGAGTTTAGCTCTAATCTATCGAAGAAAACCATGGAATCTGGATTCCCAGTTAAGTATATGCCCACCAGTGCGAAAACAGGGCTGAACGTCTCCGCAGCGTTCGATATGCTCGGATCCGTTTATCTAGACTACGTGGAAGCGCAGCAGGGAAAATAAAGATTTCCCAATTTTTTTCTCCCAAATTTTTCATGATGCCTTGAAATAGTGTACTCTCGAGTAAGTTTTGAAAAAAGAGAGAAGGCTCAAAAAAATGGAGAAAGAGCCTAAAATTTGATGTCATCTATTGAATTAATCACTTTTGCTCCCTGAAGACTTGGAATTGTTGTTTGACCCATTAACATCAATATATAGCGATCCTTAGCGTATTTTGCATATCCTTTAGTAAGAAAAGCGATAGTATCAAGCTCAGCCTCATCCATAGCAAACCATATTGCAACACGTTTTTTTCGAAATCCCCCTTTCTCGGCCATTATATCAACTGGTGTCGCTTCTGTCTCAATTGCACGAATATTCTCCTTCATTTTAAATCCTGATTGTGCAAATCGGGAAAATAGTTCTTTTTTCAGGATGGAGGCTTTAATTTCACCTGCATTTCGTAAATATTTTTCGCTTTCGAATTGTTGTCCTAATCTGTTAAAAGCTCCAGATAATTTTCGATAGACTCGAAACAGATTTTCATGGGGTAGGGTTTGAGTTAAGGATTCTAATGTTTGTAGCTGAGTCATTGCCATTAATAGATGGCTTAATGCCTCCTGATCCTGTTGTTGAAGAATTTTAGTATCACCAAGACTCTCCTGGATCTCTCCTTCTAATAATAACTTTTCAGTTTGCTCTAAATCATCTGGTGGTTGCGATTGAAGCATATTATACGCATTATTGAGAAGTTCTGCTGCTTGTTCAGCCTTTTTTTCGATGATAAGTGTCTTGGCTTCATTAAGGGCATGCTTTATATCCATAATACATTCCTTCAGTCTTAGGGGCGTGCCTCCGAGGATGAGGCAACTCATAATAATTTAAACACTAAATAGATAGATGAAGGCACATACCTGTCATGCTTATTCGCAATTTAGTGTGATAGTAATTATTTTAAATATTACTTATGCGATAAATTATATGTTTTCTCATTGATTTTATACATTATTAATGGCTAACAATTCTAGAAATCTGAGTTAAATAGGATTCAACACTATGCTTTGGTTTCAAAGAAACCATTAAAATGCGATCAGCGTCTAAAGAGTAAAGTAGAATAATGTTTTCTTTACCTGTCACAGCAATACTTTGACATTCTTGACCTAAAACTCGAGTTGGTAAGCTGAGAGCAGAAGAGACTGCAGATAATTGAGCGGAGTCAATATCTAAACTAGATAAGAGATCACTTAGGGGAATCCCTGCAGAAGAGAGTAATAAGATTGCGCTAGCTTCCGGTATGGCTCGTTGAAGTTTCTCAATTAAACTGTCCTCAATTTCCAACGTTTTCACTATGGCGTCGATTTTTGCAGCTGCATCTTGCAAATTTTCGATCAAATCATCAATAGATGTACGCGTTTCAAAAGATGACTTGGGAAGGGAAACAGTCGTTATTAAAACAGTATTAGCCTTTTTTGTTGCAATAATTATTGACCGTTCTTGGAATACAATGTATTCGTTAACTCCATCATTCAAATTTGCTTCTAAGAAACCTTGTGAAATAGCCAGTGCACTAGATATTGCTGCTGGAATGATAAACAAATCCTCCCCTGTCTCCTCTTTTCCTCTAGTTTTCCCAACGATGGGTGAGCCATCAATTGTTGAAACTATACATTGCTCTATATTGGGATCTTCAAACAATTCTTCAAAAATTGTATCAATTTCCGGAATAGATTTCATAGGGCTTTTCCTCTTACTGCATCTTGTAGGATCTGAGTTAATAGTTACTCTCCAATCAATCCAACTTAAAAAGTTGGCCTTTTTCGAGTGGCAAAAGCCTACTTTTCACTGTTAAAAATACTTCAAATTGAAAATTCCAAAGCAGACTAATAACAGTCCTTATTCCTTTAGAAAGCAAACCTTTTTTCTCAAAATAGATCATTTATATGAATAATTCACTTTCTCATCCTATAACTAGAATTTTACTACTCTTTGCTATAGATTATAAGGGCTTTGGTGATAATTCATAATTATTTTTTCAATTTATTTCGTAAATATGATAGCCACATCAAAAATATTATTAAACTAAAGATTTAGCTATAAACTAAATTGTTGTAAGGAAGAAATAATGCCAGAATATTGATATATTTCATGAATGAGATCAATAACAACTGATTTATATTTTATTTAAGAGGATGTAAAAACAATTCATGATAAAAAATATGGAATTGGTAAATTATGAATTTGGAGAAATATTGGGAGCTTTTGCGAGAAGTTGAAAGATTATATCAGGCTGGGAAGTACACAGAAGTCATTGATTTTCTAGAAGATAAGCATACTGAATTTCCATATGGAAAAGCTGCTCTCACTTATTCCCAGATTTGTGCTGCAGCAAAATTAGAGCAATATGATTTGTCAATTAAATTAATCCAAGATATATTAGACGAAGGTGGATGGTATTCAGAGATTGTTTTACGGCAAAGTCCCTCATTGCAACCCCTTCAGGATATCCCTGAGTTTCAAGCGTTATTAAGTGTCAGTGTGGAGCGCTCTAAACAAGCCTTAAAGGAAGACCATAATATCACGGCAATTCCAAAAAACACTAGTCCGCCATATCCGTTAATGTTAGCCCTACACGCTGGTAGTGGCTTTGTTGAAGAAGAATTTGAATCTTGGAAGACGATTGTAGACCAAGGTTATGTTCTGGGAATGCCCCGTTCAACTAATTTATTCTGGTCAGGTAGAGATTGCGCGTATTGGCCAGATCACGAAACAGCCGCTACTCAAATCAAAACTTACGTAAATAAATTAAATCTAGACAAATCACTTGATCTAGAACGTACCATTGTTGGGGGGCTTTCATCGGGAGCAGAATTCGCAATTTGGTTGGCATTAACTGAAGTAATTCCTGTGTGCTGTTTTATTGTCGTGGCTCCTGGTGGCCAGTGGATGAACGAACCTGATAAGTGGCAATCCTTAATCAAAGAGACGAAAAATCGAGACCTGAGTGGAACGATCATCTTGGGAGAGGAAGACAAAGCTGTTCCTCATGAAAGCATTCAAAAACTTGTTAAGATGTTGAATGACGGAGGTATTCCTTGCCAATTTATTGAATATCCTGGTCTAGGTCATTGGTATCCATCAGACTTTGCTG
>CP070665.1:341620-344890 GCA_020351745.1 Candidatus Heimdallarchaeota archaeon
AGGAATACCTCTAGGGGAAATTCCATCATCAGTAATCCGATAACGTTGATAGTCTCGAGTTGTTTTCACAATATATTTATCGTTCTTTATGTTAGATAAGTCTAAGTCTGGGATGGAATAGTGTGAATCAAGGAAAAATTGGTCTGTTAATATGAAAACTGGAATCTGATATTTATCTGCAAGAATAAATGCTTTTTGTGTCAAATAGAAAGCATCTTCAGGCGTTCCAGGTGCTAGAATTACTCTTGCAAACTCTCCGTGCCCTGCGTTCAAAACATGTTGTAAATCTTCTTGGCCAGTTCTTGTGGGTAATCCTGTTGCTGGGCCAGGGCGTTGACCGATGTGAAGAACCATAGGTGTTTCGAGCATACCCGCTAATGACACTCCTTCGGTCATTAATGCAAAACCTCCTCCAGATGTTGTTATTATTGCCCTTCCACCAGCATACCACGCAGCAATACCTTTGTTGATAGCTGCTATTTCATCTTCGGCTTGATCAACTATTATGTCAAAATTCTCTGCATGACGGGATAAGAACACAAGAACACTTGTGCTTGGTGACATTGGATATGAACTAATAAAATTACATCCTCCTGCAATCGCTCCCATTCCCACAGCTTCAGCACCACTTAAAATAATATCATTCTTTACTGAATGATCCTTTTTTAGAGGTTTTTTGAACTTGCCAGAGGTAACTAGCTCCTTTCCAATTGTCAATCCCCTTTTACAGGCCTCTATATTCTGTTGGATTATTTTCCCCCCTTTCTTAGTAAATCGTTTTGAGAGATAATTTTGTGATATCTCTTCTTCAACTTCAAAAAATGCTAAAAATACTCCCACAGCCACAATGTTGGTATAAATAGCTCCCCCTACTTCTTTTGCAATTTCAGAGAATGGTACTTTAATTACCTGCTCTTTATTATCACAGTATTGTTCATCGATATTCTTATCTTCTCCCAAAATAATAGTGTCTGATGTTATTCTGCGTTTAAGGTGTGGTAAAGCCGAAAAATGAAGAGGAATTAAAATATCAATGCGATCAACGAATGCAGGATTAATTCTATTTGACGAAACTCGTATTAATGTTGAATTTGTGCCTCCTCGTATTCGTGACATGAATTCACTCGTACTATAACAATGATATCCAGCCTGTTTGAGAATACCAGTGAGTAAATCTTCTACTGTGGCAATACCTTGGCCTGCTGCACCACAAATTACAATGGCTATATCACTCAATCTCCTTACCATCCAATCACTTATGTAATCATGTTTGTCTTAAATAATACGTTAATAAATACTGCTAACGTTTTCTTTACTTGTTCTTTAATCTTTTAATGGTACGTTTATCGAAATTATTAGAATAAAACACAATTTTTAAGATTAAAAATCTAACTAAGAATAGGGCAACACCTGTAAAAGCTAAATGCTAGCATGACATTCATTAAATAGATTCTTATGAATCTTCTCACATTCTTCACTTCTCATTCCTCAGACAATATCTACTCCAAGATTTTTATATTGTTATTATTATTCAAAAATTCCAACTACTAGGTGATTTATGATGCCTATCAAATCACCAAAAGAAATTGCAGAAGTTTTAGCTGATCATATATCAGTTGAAAAAGCTCACAAAAGTTTTGATCGTCTGTTAATATTAGGCATCTTTGCTGGTGTTTATATTAGCTTCGGTATTATTCTGATTTTTAGATTAAAGCTGGTGTTTCTGTCTTCATTCTAAAGTTAAATTTGATCTTGGAGTACTACTGTAGTGTGTGGTGAAAGAAAAATATCCTCTGAAATTTTCTCAATTTGTTTTTCTACTCGTGATGGTTTATCTGGTTTCTTTGAACTCGTCATCATTTTCCATAAAGATCTTGAGTCCTGAACTTTCTCGATAAAGTTGTCTAATTTCCGAAGTGCAGAATATGATTGACCTTTAAACACATAACAACATAGTAATGGCTCAATAGGTTTCATAAGTAAAGTATGTTCTTTATGCTTAACACGTTCAATAGATCCCGTTGCAGAAAAGGTTTCTTGAATAAAACTATTGATTGCTGTCAAGAGGTCTCCAATGACTCTGTCATTAAGAACCTCTTCGGAGGCAAATTGTTTGGAAAACCGTACAGAACCACTTTCGGAGAGAATCAATAATAGAGCTGGTTCCTCTTCAATAAATTCGGGAGTTTCAGCCTTTTTTCTGATAATTCTTGTAACCATGCCCTCTAGTTCAGTCAATTCTAGTTTCTCGATCATTGGAACATTTTGATCAATTAAATCAGTCCATTTACCTAATTGATCCATTAAGCTGTCATACTCTCCAGAAATCATCATTGCTAACTTCTGTAAGCCTTTATCTTCGGCAATTTGCTGTGCATCGCTTAGTAATTGACGAGCTGAATCAAGATCCAGTTCCAATAAAGCCATTTTAGATTTTAACAAATAAGTATTGACAAGTAATGAAAAAGAGTTTTGATTTTCCGCAATGGTTTGTAATTTCTGCAATATTTCTTTGATTTCTTTCAAGACTTCTTCATTTCCAGAGGTTCTTAATTCTTGTAATAGAATCTCACAAAGGTTTAACATTGCTTGAACTGTGTTATCGTGCTGAATGATCTCTTCTTCTGCGATTTTTTGAAATAGTTGTTGAGCTTCAGCTTGTTTGACAACTCTATCACTAGTTCTTAATATATATGCTCTTGCAAGACGATAGATTTGGTGAATAGTTTTATTTTCTTCCTTATTATCAATTTCTTGAAGTTTTTGTAGGTATGGTTGAGCATCTTCAGCTAGTCCCCAATGTACCGTTACTAAAATCAGATTAAGAAGAGCAGTACTGGCCTCGAGGTTGTTTCCAATTTCCTCGAGCAAATCCAGACTCCGCTTATAGTATGATGTCGCTTCGTCAGTATCACCTCTAGTTCTGTAGACATTACCAATGTTGTTAAAACCAATTGCAGTATCGTATCTTGTATCTTGTGTATTTCCAATTTTTTCAAATAGCTTTAAACTTCTGGTGTAAACTTCAAGTGCTTGGGCTAATTCACCCTTACTTTCGAAAATGTTGCCCATATTGTTGAGGCACATTGCAATTTCGTTTTTAGAATCTAGTTCTTCATGCATTGCCAAGGATCTTTGTGTATAATCTAAAGCTAAATCTAATTCCCCCTTGTACAAGTATGTTTGACCAATATTTAATGATAGTGCTGCAGCATTTTGCTTATTTCCGAATTTTTCACTTAAATCCAAGCTTTTTTGGTAATAATCTAT
>CP070665.1:344990-348130 GCA_020351745.1 Candidatus Heimdallarchaeota archaeon
AAAAATATTAAAATCCATGTCAAAAAAATTGGAAAAATAGTGAAACAAATGGAAGATAAAAGTAATGAAAATAAGAAAATGAAAGCAATTATCTACACAGAATACGGCCCTCCTGAGGTGCTTAAATTAGCAGAAGTCGACAAACCGATTCCAAAAGACAATGAAGTGCTGATACGAATTTATGCAACAACAGTAAATTACGGAGATCTTGTAGCTCGAAATTTCAGGAATGTTTCCCCTGGTAAGTTCGCGATGCCTATGCTTTTCTGGCTCTTTGCAAAATTAAAGTTTGGAATCAGGAAACCACGTAATAAAATTTTAGGAAGTGAATTTTCTGGAGTAATTGAATCCGTAGGAAGCGATGTAACACTATTTAAGGAAGGAGACGAAATTTTTGGATCTTCTTCGATGGGCCAAAAAGCCTATGCTGAATATATTGTACTACCTGAGGATGGAATACTATCACTAAAACCGTCCAATATGACCTTTGAGGAAGCTGCTGTCGTTCCTTATGGATCAATAATGGCATTGACTTTGCTTAGAAAAGCTAATGTCCAACCAGGACAAAAAATCTTGATTAATGGCGCTTCTGGAGGAATAGGTGCAACCACTGTCCAGCTGGCTAAATCTCACTGTGGTGCAGAAGTGACTGGAGTATGTGGTACCCCAAGATTAGAATTTGTGAAAAATTTGGGAGCCGACAAGGTCATTGATTATACAAAAGAAGATTTTACAGAAAGTGGTGAGACATATGATATTGTTTTTGGCGGATTAGGCAAGAGTCCGTTTTCAAAGGTTAAACACTCTCTTAAGGAAAACGGCCGTTATATTTTAACCAGTTTCAAGATGAGACAGCTTTTTCAGATGATTAGAACTAAAATATTCGGTAGCAAGAAAGTAATCTGTGTGTTGTTACCCGAAAAGGGTGAAGATCTAAGGGAAACCAAAGAGTTTATTGAGGCTGGAAAGATCAAAGCGATCATTGATAAACGATTATCCTTCCAACAGATGGCTGAAGCACATCGTTATGTCGAGGAAGGACACAAGAAGGGTCATATAGTCATAACATTGGATCATAAGAACGAATCTTGACATTTATTCCTCATAAGTGTGTTTGAAATGAGTGTTAGTAAGCTTACAATGTTCCGTAAACTGTTAAGATTATGGCTGTGGTCCATTATAAAACGGAGGTGGTACTTACCAGAGATTTCTGAAATTACTGTTGATGAATTATTCGATCGGTTTAATGGTAATACCCTTCCGATACTTCTAGATCTCCGAGATCTAGTAGAATTTTATGGTAATGGAGAATACAAATATGAGAAATATGGACATATTCCGAATTCCAAATGGTTTCGCCTCATGGAACTCTCATCCCGTCTCGATGATTTAGAAGAATTTAAAGACAAAGAAATTGTCACTATTTGTCAAGGAGGAGGAATGTCGTTAGTGGCAGTCCAAATTATGATTGAAGCGGGTTTTACTGATGTGAAAAGTCTAAAAAGCGGAATTAAAGGCTGGAAAAAGAAAGGATATCCCCTCATTAAATCAAATGAAGATGAACTTCCCCCTGATGAGATTAAACTTGCGTCTTTCGACGACAGATCTAAAATAATGGAAGAAATATTTCCTTTGGATGAAACATATAATGGTGAAGTCCATTATACTGTCGACGCACGTGGTTTAAGCTGCCCTCAACCTGTCTTAAAATCCAAGAAAACATTAAAGAAATTGAAAATTGGCCAAATTTTAGAAATTCTAACCACTGATCCAGGTAGTAAAAGAGATATTCCTGCCTGGGCTCGTGTTACGGGTCAGGAACTCGTAGTCTTTGAGGAACGTGGTTCTCAAGGTTTCCGCTTTCTTGTTAAACGAATGAAATAACCTTAAATCATATCGTCTTTTCGTTTCAAGATTTCTTTGTTTTAACTCTCTAACACAGTTCACTGTTTTTCAGTACTTTTATCAATCTTAAGATTTAAAAATTGGAAATCTACACTTGTGGTTCACAATAATTTACGTTATAATCTCGTTACACGTTAAATAGGAAGAATATAAATTTGACTGAAGTACAACAAACATTGGATCTACGGCATCTGTTTTATCCTAAGTGTCCCTACAATAATTCAGTAATTGTATTGGTTTTGAGGTTAGGTTTGATAACCCTTGGCACCGTGGGGCTAATATTTTTTAATATATGGGTTGCTATAGTGTATTTAATATATTCTGCTTGGTTTAACTTATTGGTATGGCCAATTAAGCATTGTCAATATTGTTATTACAAGGTAAAGGAAGCTACAGTTGATGGAAAGACAGGGAAGACTACTCTGACGCTATTACCTGTAGATGAATGGAAAGAAACATATTTAGACAAACATGTAGATTGCGCAAAAAAATGGTTTTTCCATTCTTATATACTATGGCTAGGACCTATTGTCTTAATACCGATTTCGTTCTTTTTGGATTTTTCTGTATTTGCTTTAATGTCTTTAGTTGGTTTTATAGTTGTGCTCGCAGGAACGCTTCTTTATGTGAGATTTAGAGTTTGTCCAACATGCGCCTTTATGGAAGAATGTCATGCCGCTTTTTAAATTTAAGATGGTGAAAAAATGGATAATACAGAAAAAATGAAAGCGATAATCCAGACAAAAAACGGCCCTCCAGAAGTTCTACAACTCAGGGAGGTTCCTAAACCAATCCCCAAGGAAAATGAAGTATTAATCAAAGTATATGCAGGAACAGTGACCATAGGAGACGCGATACTTCGAGGGCTCAGAATACCTGGATTTCTATGGTTCCTCCTGCAAATTATTGGATTCCCACCAAGAAAAAAAATACCTGGGCATGAAGTAGCTGGAGAAATTGAGGCAGTAGGCGAAAGCGTAAGATTATTTCGGAGAGGTGACCAAGTTTTTGGAACCACCTCAGGATTGATTAACGGTGGTAATGCTGAGTATGTATGTGTTCCTGAAGAATGGAAAGAAGGTGTACTAGCAATAAAACCAACTAATATGTCCTATACAGAGGCAGCTGCTCTTTCTATTGGAGGAATGACCGCATTACATATTTTACGGAAAGGAAATATTCAGAACGGCAAAAAGGTCCTTATCTATGGCGCATCTGGAAGTGTAGGTACTTTT
>CP070665.1:348230-351338 GCA_020351745.1 Candidatus Heimdallarchaeota archaeon
GCTGCGATTATTGCTCGTTCCTGTTCTAATTGCGCAATTTGAATTTCTCTGGTCTTGGCTTTTGATTCAATGGAAAGCTTGACCTCCTGATCCGATAAACCTGTTTTCTGTCGGACATCAAGGTTACGGAGTTGAACACGTTCCTCCATTTCAGCTTGCCGAAGTTGTGCGTTCTGAGCTTCTTCGATTTTTTTCACAGCTTCTAGATTGTCTTTGAGTCGGTCATCAAGCACTTCAACGTCTCGGATTTCGATAGATTCAATAGTTACCCCCCAATCTCCAGCAAGCGCATGAAGTTCTGTTGTAACATTTTTGATGATCTCGGCACGATTACGAATAATTTGTTCTATTTGCATATTAGCACAAGTTGTTCGAATAATCGCCTCTGTTGCATTTTTAATTGCCTTTTCGATATAATCAGATCGTGCAGGGTTCCAACTTACTTTGGAAAAAGAGATCTCGGGATTTGTGACTCTCCAATAAACAAATGCGGTTAATGCAACATCTTGGTATTCATAAGAAACAACTTTTTCACGAGCTTCCAATAAGGTTTGTTGAACAGTAGTGGGAATAACTACTACTTCATCAAAGACAGGCCAGAGTATCACTGTCCCACCTGTCCCAGCTCGTTTAACTTGTCCACGTCGAAAGTGAATGACATATTCATTGGTTTTAAATTTTTTAAATCGAGAGATGTAAAATATAATGAAGAAGAGAAATAATAAGAATAGAAAAACGAATGCGATCGAGATATAAGGTATTAATTGAGGAGCCAAAGCCATAATTACTATGGCAACAGCAACAAAACCAATAAACAAACCACCAATATAAAATAATTCTTTTTTCATTTTTTCCACCTATAATTTGCTTTGATCTTATCTCACTCCCATTTTACGGTACCTTCGGGAATTGGCTTCTTTTCTGTTTCTGTTGAGGACCATTCATCGATGATAAGAGTGTTTCCTTGGATTTCAACGACATATCCAGTCATACCTCTTGCTATCGCTCCATGCTTGGTTTTAGCGGCCATTTTGACGGGCCCATGAATTGAGGAGGTTTCAATTACTACGAGGCCACCTTTTTCATCAACAGTAGTCAGTGTCTTGACGATATCATCAGCCTTTATGGTTTCTATAGCGGTTTCATAAATTTCTGAGACAGCAATTTTCTCCCAAATCTGAGAAACAACATAAGTGGTACCAAATGGCAATCCAAAAATAACTACAATCAGAATCAGGGGATGAACAGCAGCTTGTATTAGAACTGTACCTGAACCCCCAAAGGTTATCATGAACGTTCCTAGTAAGAGCATTAATGGTGCCGGAGTGTCGACACCCTGATCATCTAAACCAATATGTTTGTCAACACCAACGCTTGTATCATGATCAATGTCAAGCCCAACCTCTGTATCGATGTCAACATCAGCATCAACATCAAGAGAAACATCATGATCTAAAGAAAAGTCTTTATCTAAGGAAAAATCCTTATCTAAGGAGACTCCATGATCTAAAGTAACATCATGATCTATATCATGATCCAAATCAGCTTCGTGTTGGAATAAATGGCTTCCTTGAAGAATGAGTGTTAGAAAGAAAATGATTAGTCCACAGATCAGACTCCCTTCACAAATCCCTCTTAATATATCAAGAAAATTCTCAAGACTTATCTGTTGCAAAATTACTTGAAAAAGATCCAATTCCATCTGTGCCATATCGTTCACTTGCTCTTATCTCAAACTCCTTCTTATATTTTTACTTTGCAGAACTTCAAGTTTGAATGAAATTTGCTTCATCCGTCGAATGGGTCTTTTGGTTGTATAGAACCCTAATCACCGTTGTTGTATATCAATAATGTTCTTATTGTATTCTTATTGCAGAAATGATCGTGAAGAGTCTACAATATCTTACCTTGAACTTCTGATTTTATAAAATGTCTTTTCAGTTCCACAATTAAATTTGAGGAGTAGTACTAAATGAGTTCTTCTCGCTAAATATTCGATTTAATAACGCTTTGATTATTTAAAAATTTTGAAAATGGCTTTAACTTGAAGATATGGTTTGAAACGTTGATTAAATAAGGAACTACTTAAGAAAGAGTTCACATCAAATCATTAGGAATCACATTGTCACTTTTTCAAACTGTGTTTTTAATAATGAAAAGTAGCTCCACTATTAGTATGAGATAAATCTAGAATCTTAAAACAACAGGAAAAGAACCTCAAAGAACGAAAACGCAGAAACCCATATGATGGCGCGGGGTCAAGCCACACATTCTGGTTAAATGACGAACACTTTTTAAATTATGAGAAATATACAGCTTAAGTGCTAATTAATGGAATTCTTTAACATTCAGAGTTAAATCTTATTGTTGAATATTCCCTTTCAATTTTAAACTTGTAATACACCAATTAAAGGCAATACCTCAGCTCGAAATTGCGAAATCGTGATATTTATGTTCAATCGGATTCTCATCGCTAATAGAGGAGAGATTGCCAGCCGAGTTATTGGTTCTGTTCAAGAGATGGGAATTGAAACCGTTGCTATCTATTCTGATGTTGATGAAGATGCCGTTCAGGTTCATGCTGCGGATTTCGCATATCCACTTGGGGATCCCACGCCATCTGAAAGTTATCTGAATATGGATAAAATTATCAATATTGCTCTCGAAAGTGGATCAGAAGCTATTCATCCTGGGTATGGATTTCTGTCTGAAAATGCCGAATTTGCCAAGAAGGTCATTGATGCAGGCCTGATTTGGATTGGCCCAACCCCTGAAGCTCTTCATGGGGTTGGTGATAAGATTCAAGCGAAAAAAACAATGGAAGCTGCAAATATTCCTGTGATTCCAGGTTATCATGGTGGATCTCGGAACAAGAAATTTCTTTTGAAGAAAGCCCAAGAAATTGGTTTTCCTCTCCTAATTAAAGCTACTGCTGGTGGCGGGGGACGGGGAATGCGGATTGTTAACTCTAAGGAAGAATTTCTTTCTCTATACGAGAGCGCCCGAAGAGAGGCTCAAGCTGCTTTTGGAAATGGTGACGTTTTTCTCGAAAAATACTTTGAACATGTACGGCATATTGAGTTTCAAATTTTAGGAGATCATTTTGGG
>CP070665.1:351438-354286 GCA_020351745.1 Candidatus Heimdallarchaeota archaeon
CTAATTTCAGATTTTGACGAATTACGAAAAAGTGTTGAAAATGCACAGAAGCACCTCATGAAGCTAAATTCTAAGGTCATTGTGTCTGATGTGAATGGAAATGTTATAACACATAGCATCAAGGGATTTTCTACAGGAATTCAGCTCCGTGAAGATTTACGGGATTATATTCTTTCCTGCAATGTTCTGCGAGAGAACTTTCTCACTAGTGACTCTGCTTCATTTTCCGCCATCTCTGATACGAAAAAACTACAGCTTCATATTTTCAGTTTTGTCCTCGCCGTCCTCTTAATGGTGGATGAGGGTGCAGCTGTTGATTCTCCAGAAGATATTGAGGCTTTATTAAAAGAGATGAAGGTCTTTGCGGAATTGATCATTGATGCTAGCGAAGAAGAATAATCTATTCCTTTCAATTATTTAATAAATCTGCGATAGCTACCTTTTTTGTCAGAATTTTTCCTTCTGGATCGGAAAGAGTCACCATATATTCACTGTCATCATCAAAACGTGGGAATTCAAAATCCAAGGTTTCAGCTGGAAACCATTCGCGGATAGTAGTTTCCCAATTATGGGATTCAAACAGTTCTCCAGCCAATAAAGTTATTCGAACCTGAATGCGTTCTAAGACTTTGCCACTGCGATTTTGTAAGGTAACTTGGATGTTACGACCCTCGTCTATGATTTTCGTGCTTTGTATACGTACAATACGTCGTTTTCTTACTCCACTGACTCCTTTTTCTACCAAAATTTCTTTTGAGGGAAGTGTTTGTCGTTCCATTGGTAGAGTTGCCGGAACTTGAAAAGCATATGATCGGCGTCGGTTGACTGTATATAATTGAACTTTCTTTAGATTGGCAAGTCTCAGAACAGGGTTGAGTTGCTTTTCTGTAATTGGTTGAAGTTCGATATAACCATTATCAGCTGCATCTTGAAGAATTTCGTGGCCCAGTCCAGTACGTACGAGTACTGTATTATACCCTTCAGGAGCTCCTACTGATCCTACACTAATGTCAGCATTTTCACTAGAAAAGTCGACACAATAATGACAGGCGCTAGCTCGTAATCTATCCATTTCTTTCACTGGATGACTAATCGTCTCACCGCTCTCCTGTATCATATGAAATTTTCCTTTAGAAATCGTCATTTTTTCTATGTTTTCTAAGGGGATTTTATCGACATCCTCAACGAAATGACGAAGTCTATCATAAGAAAAAGCATCCATACAGAAGAGACCAATCTTAAGGACTGAACTTCTCATGAATAGTCTAACAAGGCCATAAGGAGAACTTTGCATTTTATTTACTGCATCAATGTTACAAGGACATCCCACAAAAGCGATAGAGTGTAATTCTGACTTAATAGCTTCAAGAAGTTTTCCCACTGCTGAGCTTTGGCTGTAGATGGAACCTGAAGAGGTTAATACTTGGTCTTCTCTAGTGGCAATAATAGGTTTTGGTTTCCAATGTTCTATACCATCTTTTGTAGTTACCACAGCTCCATCTATCATTCCCTCACGTAGTAAATAGATCAATAAGGTAGTAACTACTCCTCCATCCTGTCCTACTACCTCTGGAATAAGAGTTTTAGCCCTAAATGCCTCGGTGAAGTGTCCAATTAGTTGAGGAACCGTTGTTTTTGTCTTTGGGCATTGATGTACACAAACTCCACAAGATGTGCATTTTCCAGTCAGCTGAGGTCGTTCATTAATCATTTCTAAGACATTATCGCTACAGGAGGCAACACAGGCTCCACATGCACTACATAATCCAGTATCGATGACCTGTTTTTTTAGAGTACTAAATTTTGCTTCCTTTCTTCCTTCTAATTTACGTTTAGACAACCGATAACTGATCAATGGTTGGCCTTCTTGATTGATATCAGTCATGTTTATCTACTCAATTTTTTGTATGCTTGGATCACATTGGAGGAGTTGAAAATTCTAGTAGTTATGATAACTAGCGCTCTAGTGAATTGTAAGCTGCAACCAAATCGTGTGTGGTAATAATTCCCACGAGCTTAGAATCATCAAGGTTTTTAACAAGAATTCTCTTGACCTTATGCTTATACATTAGTGATAGGACATCATTAATAGTTTCTCCTGAAGAAATTATAATAAGGTTTTTTGTAGCGACATCTTTTGCTTTTATTTTGCATGGATCTTGACAGTCTAAAATAACCCTTTCTAGAATATCTCGTTTTGTTATAATACCAAATACTTCATTATCCTCATAGACCAAGATTGAACCGATTTTGTTTTCGACCATTAACAGAGCTACTCTTTCAATGCTATCATTGAGATCCACAGTTACAATCTCTCTGGTCATTAAGTCTTTTACTTTAGTTGAATACACTCTACTACATCCTAACCTAATATTCTTTTCACCTTTATTGTTTCTTTTTCATCTTCAATTTTCAGAAAATAGATGATGCCACTTTCGATAATTGGTTCAAATTCAATGGTAATTTCTTCTCTTGGAGCCCATTTTTCAATTCTTGAAACAAAGACATCTTTTCCAAAAAATCCCTGCGATTCATATATCTTAAGAAGAGTATTGGTTAACAAATCAGGACTATTATTGCGCATTGTTATTCTGACTTTTTTATCCTCTTCAGAACGAATGATTTGGACAACTTTTACCCGTTTTGGGCTTGGAGCTAGAACTACTTCTGCTTTATCCTTTTGAATCTTGATTTTTTTCTCTTTGGGTATTGAAAATCGTAATGTTTTGTGTTTTTTAGGAGGGATTTGTCTTTCTAATTCATGACTTCGAGGAACCTTAGGTTCTATTGTTTCCTCTTGATAGCGGTCCGTCAATTGAGTTTCCAGTTTTGTGATTGGGATTTTAGG
>CP070665.1:354386-357076 GCA_020351745.1 Candidatus Heimdallarchaeota archaeon
ATTAAGTCGAAAATGTAGTGCCCAGGGTCGATTATTGCTATTGGGGGGTGGTGGTTACACCCCTGATTCTGTTGCTCGTGTTTGGTTAGCGAGTTTGGCTGGTATCACAGGAATAACGCTGCCAAAAGACTCTCCTTCAGAATGGATGGACTTTTGTTTACAAAAGTACGGTATCGAAGTTAGTCCTAACTTGACAGATCAACCACTTGACTGGAAGAAACTTAATGGGTATCCATTCATTGAAGAAGAGATAATAGAAGCCACCCAACAATCTATTAACTATTTAAAAAGCTTACTAAGACCTGTTCCTGATTGGAAATCCTGTGAACCTTTCTTGCAAGCTTAGTCCATTTTTTTCTATTGCTTTTATAAAAATTCTCTCATTTTATTCTACTTTTATCCAACGTACGTAGTAAAGCTTGTCATTCAAGAACCAGGAGTGTAAAAAAGGCTCAAACGATCCTTAAGATGTTTCATTATTTTTATGTCCATATAATAGAAAATGAAAAATAGTAACAAGGCATATTTAAAGGAGTATGATCTCCAGCATAACAATCCATACAGCCTTTATAATGTAAATTCCAGCTCAAAACTCCATAAAATAGGAGGAGGCCTTAATAAACCATGAATAATAAGAAATCAGTAGATATAATTCGTGATGCAGTGTTTTCATCGTCTATTTTCAAAGAAGGAGGAGAAAAAACTCTTAATCAGTCTTTCATTCCCAATGAATTGAAATTTCGAGAAGATAATATTCGACGTATAAGTCAAAACTTTCGGCCCTTGTTTTTATCAGAAAGCAGAGGAATCGAAGGTTTTTCGACCAATATTGCTCTTACAGGGCCTGCTGGTGTTGGAAAAACGGTGACTGCGAGATACACAGTAGATCATCTTCAAGTAATGGCCGAACGCCATCATATTAAACTGTATACTGATTATAAGAATTGTTGGACAACACGTACCAAAACTTCTATTCTCCGTAGTTTTCTCCGGGATCAATTCGGGGTGGCAAGTCGAGGTTTTAGTGATGAGGAGTCCACAGACATTTTAATTAGGCGTTTGAACTCTGAGCAGGCTTATTTAGTATTAATACTAGATGAGGTGAGTGTGTTACCTCAGAAAGATATACGTGGATTTATTCATCTTCCTGAAGAGTTTGGAGCTGAACACCGCATTTCGATAATAATGATCAGTCGTCCCACTGAGTGGAAAGTAACCCTCTCCTCAATGGTCTCCCAAAGAATTGCTGATGTGATACAATTTCAGCCATATACTTTGGAAGAGACTAGAAACATACTTGACTATCGAGCACATTTAGCTTTCAAAACAACAGCACTCTCAGAAGACATTCTTGAAATGGTAGCAGAAATCTCTGACCAAACTAAAAATCTACGTCATGGAATTGAGATTTTATATCGAACAGGTCGTGCAGCAGATCAACAAAGATTAGATGAGCTTACGCCAGAGCTGGTTCGAAGAGCCAAGAATGATGTCTTTCCTGAGTTGCGTGCGGATATCCTAGAAGAGTTAAAGACCCACGAATTATTTGCTGCACTTAGTATTGCGAGACGATTGCACCATAAAGGAATTACAGCCACTACCATTGAACATTCTTTCAAAAACTACCGGATAATTTGTGAGGAATGGGATCTAAGACCAAATGCTGAAGCTGCTTTCCGAAATTATCTGTCAACGTTAGAAGCTATCGGGATTTTAGGAAAAGTGACGAAAGGGGTAAAGGGTCGAAAGGGAGTTCGTGCGCGCTTAACAATTCATGATGTACCAGCAGCAGTACTGATTGAACGAATTGAAGTATTTTTGTCAAAAAGATTCCAAAAATCATAGTTAAGTCCCTTATAAAGATTTGATTATATGATTCATCAAATGTAATGACAAAAATATTCAAATAAAATTAGAGATAGATATATATCTGAATTATCAAAACACTAAATGGAAATTTGTAAATCTCGATCAAAAAGAATGTAGTTTCCGTTCAATATAATTATTAAAAGAGATAATATTCAGTCTAGGGAGATCATTTCTTTTTAATTAGAGGAGAAAGATCTTTTAACCTTTGTACGAAGATACATACTTGTAGAGAATTGTAAGATTATGGATTGTATGAGCCCTATAAGAAACCCTAGAGGTTATGAGGCAAATTACAACTGAACACTTCATCAAAACAAAATGCAATAGTGCAGGTTCCTCTGAAAAGAATTAATCAAGTTGAATATCATGCGGTTTATTGATCTTTAATGAGTATTAGAAGTGGTAATTTTGTCAAAAGTGCCTGAATCAACAAATATGGTGTTTAAAGAAGTAGAAATTGCTAGTGAGCTAGAACGAGTACGATTTGAGCTTACAGAAAGCAAAGTATCAGTGAAATTTCTCCAAGATTTTTCAGGTTTTTCATTTGAAAACATAAATATTCCACCTTCGTCTAAAGGAAGTCAAGTTGAAGTTCCTTATTTTATTGCAGAATTATTGCGGAAAAAATCAGTGATTGAAGATTTTAGAATGAATTTTCCCGTTACATTGCAGGATTTAGAAGGAGCAGTCCGTAAAGAAGTCCGTATGGGTGAATTGCAACCTCTTCATCCCTACTTCCATATCTTACTGCAAGATTTCGTTTTATCAATGGCAGATAAAGATTCGCAATTTAGTGAGTTGGAACAGAAAAGACAAAAAAC
>CP070665.1:357176-359842 GCA_020351745.1 Candidatus Heimdallarchaeota archaeon
TACCAGCTTTAAGGCGCAACTGAATTTTTTCTAAATCACCGATGAGTTTTCTTTTAATTTTTTCAGATTGATAAAGTTCATGCTCAATTTCTAGCTTAAAATCAGCATCATTGTTTTCAGCTTGATTTTTACATGAATTAATCAAAGAGTATGCTGGAATTTTGAACTCTTTTTCGAGTTTTTCAATGAATTTTGCTTGGATCTTCTCCAAGTATTCTTGGGAGTGTTCTTCAACATATTGACAAACGTCATTTCTTCCCAACTCTTCTAATGTAGGTAAGGAACCCACCATAGAGAATTTTTTCCAATTAAAGCTTAAGAGTTCTTTAAGAAGTATGAATAAAGTATTCATTTTTTGAACGCGATTTGCTAAGAATCTGCAATTGTTATCTAAATCAATAAAAAACTTTCCTGCGCAATTATCTTCCTCTATCAAAAGATATCCAAATAAAGAAGCTGTCGTACTAATTAATGCTCTTTCTAACATATTTCGAGCAAGTGAAGCTGACTCAGGATTTCCAGATAAATCATAAGCCGCACGATCTATCTCCAATGTCGGTAAGGGGGTGTCTACATTAAATAATGCAACCAATTCTTTTTTAAGCTGAGTACCATCCATCTTCTGTAATTCACGAGGGTTCTTTTCGAGAAGAAAATTCGTAAAAGCCAAAAAAAATGGTTGTTTTCTAAAATTATATTCAGCTGCGGCAATGGTTAGTAATTCAAGCAATTCATTTGATGATATAATTTCACTAAGAGGGCGATTGGGAAACGCCAAATCCAATAACTGCTTTACAATCACTAAGCCCTGTTCCCCAAAGGGATCATCTTCATACCCTTTAATGAATTCCTGAAGGAGTTTACCTGCAGTAACACTTTCTATGGAGGCCAATTAAATACAACTCCTTGCAATGTCTTCTTAAGAAGAGCAGCTGGACCCTGGTGTTTGATTTCTTCAGCCATTAACTCCTTAATCCTTATTCGTAAGTTTGGGATAATTTGATCAATGTTTCGAACTGTAATGAGGGAAGAAACATTGTCTTCTAAAGCTGATCCCAGGGCGATCCACACAGCCGAATCAATGGCATTTTCTATCCTTTCGGGAAAAGTTAAATCTGAGAGGTTTAAACCAATTTTTTCGAAAATAGATCTATCGATCTTAATGAGCTGTTCTTCTAAGGTGTCGGTTACACGAAAAGGTGAGTCCTTCAACTGTTTACGCCAATTGAAGATAGCCTGATAACCTAACTTCACTTGAAACTTATCTGGAAGGCTGCCTACTAGTAAAATTTCCTCAAAAGCTGGATTGAATACATAATCTGACAAATATTGTGCCCCTAGTCCCCCAGCAAGCACTTTCATCTGCTGACTGATCTGTTGGGGAAAACCTGTAGTGCTCCACACAAAAAATCCAACCATAGCATCTTGGCTAGCAGTTTGAATGTAAATACGACCTTCCTTGGCTTGAATATCATTTAATTGTCCCATACCTGTTTCAGATTGTGTAAGGGAATTAATTGCTGAGAGGATTCCACCAAAAAGCAAGCTCTGTTCACTAGAGAAACCGAGCGAAACGGTTGGAATTCCGTGATTGACAATAAAGAATGCCATCTGGGGACAATCAGGCTTTTTTTTCGCCATAGTTTTGTAACATCCTTAACAGATTAGAATTAATCCTAGGAGTACATAACTGAATTAGGAAAGGTATAGGTCTAAGGGTTCTTCAACTGTATATTTGAAACCGAATATATATAGATATACTGAAATTGGTAGTATGTTGAGAAAGCATTCTAATATAAATTTCTAGATATACTTTTCACTTTTGTACACTGCTCAACTGAAAGCTATTAAAGCTGGATGACAAAAATATGGAATTTCTTTCATCTAAATCCCACTTCATTGAAGATCACAAATGGCTTCTTCTCTCCTTAATGTGTAATTTGATAATACACTTAATTCTAGGATTAATTTATTATAATCCAGTGGATTTTGTGCTTCAGTTTGAAGCAGCTAAAAAAATCGCGCAGGGACAGCTGCTTTATCGTGATATTGGCCAAATTATAATTGATGACGTAGAACTTCCAAGACCGCAGTACCCTCCTCTTTATCTCTATACTCTAGGATTTTTAATTGCTTTGATTGGTGTGGAAACGTTCACATGGCAAATGGCTAAATTATTTTTGATTACTTTTAACTTGATTGTAAGTTTCTTGGTTTATCAGATCTTTATAGATCATGTTCATACTCACCCAAAAAGTCACATTCTTGCTTTAGCAATAATGAACTGGTTTTTACTAAATCCTTCAACCTTAGGAGTTATCTTTGGAGGATATCATGAAAATTTCATGCTTTTTTTCGTGTTATTGGGGATTATAATGTTCAGAAAAACTCACTATTCTCTTAGTGGGTTATGTTTTGGGTTAGCCCTCTTAGTTAAACCGATTGCAAGTATTTATATGTTACCCCTTATAATCTGGGGTTTTCAAACTCAAGATGCAAAGTCGATAATAATTTGGATTGGAGCTGGTTTCACATTTCTGATAGGATCCCTCCCGTTTTTGCTATTGGCCCCCGAGGAATATCTCAATGATGTTTTCCTCATTCATGCTCAACGACCTGATCCAAGCATGTCTTTTTTCACATATTTTCTTACAGAAATCTCAACT
>CP070665.1:359942-362587 GCA_020351745.1 Candidatus Heimdallarchaeota archaeon
CCCTCTGCCTTTTACCAAAACCCAAGGTTGCATTTCATGCTGCAGATGCAGATGGTGTTGTATCCGCGATTATTCTAAAATCCTTGAAAGAATTTCAAGATGCAGTATTCATTCCACTAGGATTTCAAGAAATCCGTCATCGTGAATTTAGCAGATTTCTTAAAGCCTTAAACTGGATTGCGATTGTAGATCTTCCTCCTTTTAATGAATCACAAATAGCTCTCTATAGTGATCATCATCTATCGAATAAACCTTTGGCTAAACGCGCAGAAGTAGTTTTATTTAATGAAAATGCTCCTAGTACAGCTTCTCTTTTATCAAAACATTATTATGATCGTCTGTCTGAAAATATAAAGTTATTAGCTGATTTAACCACTATTACTGATACAGCTGGTTTTACCATACCTCCACCAGAGGATCTTCCTCTAAATTTTCTTGAAACAACACGTCAAAATCAGGCGTGGCTTTTAGATGACATTTGTCGTACTCCTGAATCAGTAGAAGAAGTTCTTGCCCTTTTTCATGATATATCAAACCAAGAACTAAAAGTGTTCAGTAACAAGATGTATCAACAGAGAATATTGAGCTTGAGAACACTTAGAAAGAAGAGTATTACATTAGGAGATCAATTTGAATTGGCAGATGTTATTATTATTATCCAGGGGAAAAAGAAGATTATGACATCCGCATTAGTTCGTACTTTGTTTGATAAAGGGGTAAAAATTTCCTGTATACTTTTTCCAGGGAAACAATTCACTGGGGTTTCGTTAAGGGTTAATTCCCAACTACCTACATCAGAACTAGAACGTTATCGAGTTGATATTTTAGCAAATGAATATTCTGGTGGAGGTCATCCTAGAGCAGCTGGTGGTCGGGGGCTCTCTCTCGAAGCGACGTTAAGTGGAATCATTGAATGGATACAAAAACATAATTTTTCTTATAAGCAATATGATCTTCGGAAATCTTGAAACGATTAATATCTAATCTCCTTTTCTAGATGAAGAAGGAGTGTATGGTCCTAATCGTCCAGAAACGACTTCTATTGGAAATCGTTGTTCATTACGATTTAGTTTTTCCCGTATTATTTTGTTGAGATCAATTTTTGCATGATAACCTAAGCTTAAACAGTAAATCAGAACATCTGCAAGTTCATCTTCAAGCTTTGTCTTGAGATTAGGATCTGTTTGGATTTGTTTAGTTGCTTCCTCATTTGTGAGCCATTGAAATAATTCCATTATCTCAGCAGCTTCGATCGAGATGGACATTGATAGATTTTTCACTGTATGATATTTCTTCCAGTCTCGACGGGTAATAAAGTCCGCAACTAACAACTTTAATTCTTTTAAGGAGTCTGGACAGGTCATTTGTATTCCACAAGCAATTCAGGATATTCCGGGGCATATCTTTCAAGTGTTTCGAGACAAAATTATTGGGGGGTACTTTGTACTTGTTCAATACTTTCTTCTTTTTCTTTAGTTTCTTGAATAATTTTTTCAACTTGAGATAACGCAGTGAAGAACCATGAATATGCAAGCACTAACATTCCTAGTACAAGACAGATCATTAGAACGGAATACAAACCAATTATTTCTGCGATAATACCTGACAATAACATTGCTACTGGCGCAGTCATTTGCGCCAATGTTCGTCGAACCGCATAAACTCTTCCTAATAGCTCGCGAGGTACGGTAACAGCCCAGATAGCTTCACTAGAAACATTTGCTACTGGCAACACAAATCCAGTTATGAATAAACCAATGCTAATGACCGGAAAAGATCCCACTGGTGCAAGTAACAGAATCATAAATCCGATGTAACCCAGAAAAAGTCCTATAGCGACTCCTCTCGCATGGTTCTCAAATCCTTTCCATGTAGACATAATAGTTGACCCAATAAGCATACCTGCTTGCTGAGAGGCCATAAGAAAAGCTAAATGTGATTCATTACCTAGATGAATGGATGTCACAAAAAGTGGTAACTGAATAAAAAAGGGAGATATAAAAAAGTTCGCTCCAGCAAATACAAAGAGGAGAGCAAATAATCCAGGTGTTTCTCTAATAAATTTCAATCCTTCTCTCAATTCGGATCTAAATGATGGTTTCTCCTCTTTATCTAAAATCACCTTTCTGACTTCAGGGATGAAGATAATTAAGGTAGGAACAATAGCAATTAGGAAAGTTATTACATCTACCCAGAGTAAATTTTGTAGTGAAAGCAAACTAAGAGCCACAGCTCCTAATAGAGGACCAACAATGTTAATCGCACCATTTACAAGATAATTTATGCCATTAATTCTGCTATATTGCTCCTTTGGAACCATTATTGGGAGAAGTGTGTCCACGGCTGATGTATGGAAGGCTCCAAACGTAGCACGAATAGTATTTAAAGCTAGAATTATCGCAACAAGCTCTAAAGGATTGAAAACATCTACTACAAAGAAACCAATTAAAATAACTGTAAAGAATGCTTGCATAAAATCAACAAAAGCTATTACTTTTTTACGACTCCAACGATCAATGAAGACACCTGCAATAGGTGTTACTACTATAAAAGGAGCAAAATTCAAGAAAGTAGCTAGCCCAAGTACAAACGCACTCTCTGTTGTGACTGTTAAGAACCAAATAATTCCAAATCCAACAATATTT
>CP070665.1:362687-365196 GCA_020351745.1 Candidatus Heimdallarchaeota archaeon
CGGTCTTTTTAAGAAAAACACCGATAAATACGTTGTAGGAAAAACTGAAGAGGAAATATATGGTAAACTAGGTCTTTCTTACATAGAACCCGAATTACGGGAGAATCGTGGTGAAATAGAGGCTGCTTCGAAAAAGAAGTTACCAAGTCTTGTAGGTTATAATGATATTAAAGGTGATCTTCATGTGCATTCAACATGGAGTGACGGATTTGAATCAATAGAATCTATAGCGAGTTATTCCAAAAAAATAGGTTATGAATATGTTGGAATAACTGATCATTCTCAATCTTTGAAAGTCGCACATGGCTTGTCTGAAGAAAGAGTTGTAAAGAAGATAAACCAGATTGAAAAAATCAACAAGAAACTCAAAAATTTTAGGGTTTTATGTGGAACTGAATGTGATATTAAACCTAATGGAACTCTTGATTACAGTGATAAAATACTAAAGAAGTTTGATTTTGTATGCGCAGGGATTCATTCTAATTTTAAAATGGATTCCAATGAGGCAACCGCGAGAACAATTAAAGCTATTGAAAATGAATATGTCACCTTTCTAGCTCATCCTACCTGTCGTTTGATGAGAAGACGGGAGCCATTTGATCTTGATATGGAAAAAATTTTTGACACAGCTAAAGAAACAAATACATATCTAGAGATCAATTCATTTCCAGATCGTTTAGATCTAAATGATATACATGCTAAACTTGCAAAAGAAAGAGGAGTAAATTTTGTCATCGCTACAGATGCACATACTTTGAATCATTTATCGTTTATACGATTTGGAATTGCAACTGCTCGTCGTGGATGGCTCAGAAAAAAAGATATCTTAAATGCCCATTCACTTAAAGAAGTTGAAAAAATCCTTGGAATGTGACTAAGGCTATGAACAAAAACGAAGCAAAAAAAGAAATCGGAAAACTTCGGGAAGAAATAAATTATCATAATTACAAGTATTATGTGGAAAATAATCCTGTGATTTCTGATTATGAGTATGATCAGTTGCTTAAAAAACTTGAACAACTTGAATCTGAACACCCAGATCTAATTACTCCAGATTCTCCTACACAGCGAGTTGGTGAGGCGCCGCTCGAGGGATTTAAAACAGTTGAACATAAGGTTCCAATGCTTTCTCTCGCAAATACCTATACCTATGATGAACTCCGAGAGTTTGATGAACGTGTCAAAAAAAATGTTGGTGACATAGAATATGTCATCGAACCAAAAGTCGATGGCGCTGGTGTCGCAATATTATATGAAAATGGTGTTCTTATCAGAGGAGCAACGCGTGGAGATGGAGTAAAAGGGGATGATATCACTCAAAATCTCAAAACAATTCGTAGTATACCTCTTAGACTTAGAAGTAATGTTTTAAAAAACGTTGAAGTACGTGGCGAAGTCTATATGTCCATTGATGGTTTTAAAAAATATAATAAAGAACAAGGTAAAAAGGGAGGAGTGATTTTTGCTAATCCCCGTAATGCCGCTGCAGGTTCCCTCCGTCAGCTTGACTCTAGGATTGTCGCTGAAAGACCTCTTGATGTTTTCATTTATGTAATATCATATTCTGATAAAGATTTAGTAACTCACGAAAAAGCTTTAGCAGCGTTGAAAGAAGCTGGATTTCGAACTAATCCATTGACTAAGAAAGTGGTAAATATCGAAAAAGCTATTGGATACTGTAAAGAACTTGAAAAAAAACGTGAAAAACTTGATTATGAAATTGATGGTGCGGTTATAAAAGTCAATTCACTTGCAAAACAAAAAGATCTTGGTGCAACATCAAAAAATCCCCGTTGGGCAATTTCATATAAGTTTGCTGCGAAACAGTCTACAACAAGTCTCATTGATATAGCTGTACAGGTTGGTAGAACTGGTGCTCTTACACCTGTAGCCATTTTAGAACCTGTTGAAGTTGGAGGAGTAACTGTTTCCCGTGCAACTCTGCATAATTTTGATGAACTTAAAAGGAAAGACATCAGGATTGGAGATCGGGTTCTGGTAGAGCGTAGTGGAGATGTCATACCTCAAGTTGTTAAAAGTATAACAGAAAAAAGAACAGGTACTGAAAAAAGAAAAATTATTCCAAAAAAATGCCCTGTTTGTGGAACAGAGGTAATACGTGAAGGAGGAGAGGTTGCAGTTCGGTGTCCAAATAGACTTTGTCCAGCTCGTCTTAAATGGCAGGTTAGATACTATGCATCACGGGATGCCATGGATATTGATCACCTTGGTGGATCAACTATTGATAAACTTATAGAGGAAGACTTAATCGATAACATAGCGGATTTGTATTTCCTTAAAAAAGAAGACATACTCAAGCTTGAAGGATTTAAAGAGAAGTCTGCTCAGAATCTACTTGACTCAATTGAAAACAGTAAAAAACAGGATCTTTCAAGGCTCATATATGGTTTAGGTATTCGTCATGTAGGAAAATATGCTGCACAGTTACTTGCATCAAAATACAACTCCATTGATGAACTCGCAAAAGCATCAGAAGAAGAACTAAAGG
>CP070665.1:365296-367745 GCA_020351745.1 Candidatus Heimdallarchaeota archaeon
GTACTTGATCATACACCTGGAACTGCTGATGTACTCCCAGAGATTGTGGAGGTGTTGAAAGATAGGAAAGTTATGATTCTAGCTGATGGTGGTATTAGAACAGGTTATGATGTTCTAAAAATGTTAGCTCTTGGTGCTGATGCGGTTTTGATTGGACGAGATATCGTACGAGCAGCTGTAGGTGGAGGAAGCGAGGGTGTTCGATTACAGATGGATTATCTCGGAGAAACATTAAGAAAAGCAATGAAAATGACTGGATGTTCTTCTTTAGAAAAAATAAACTCAAATATCTTAGAATCCTGATTACCTTTATAATTTCAATTTGGTATGGAATTGAATTAAGCGGAGGTTATTAATTATGGTTGAATTTAGGATTGAAATTGATAGCTTAGGAGAAGTGAAAGTTCCAAAAGATAAGTATTGGGGAGCACAAACACAACGTTCTCTTAATAATTTTCCTTTTACTTCATTAGGGCAAATTAAGTTTTCTACCGAATTCATTCGAGCTTTAGGTATAATCAAAAGAGCATGTGCTGAGGTTAACAGAGATCTAGGTTTGTTGAAAACGGAACATGCCGAACTTATAGTTAAAGCTTCTCAGGAAGTCATTGATGGAAAATTTAACGATGAATTTCCACTTGTAATTTGGCAAACTGGGTCAGGTACTCAAACAAACATGAATATGAATGAGGTAATCAGTAACAGAGCAATTGAGCTTAGTGGTGGAAAAATAGGGACTAAAGTTCCAATCCATCCCAATAATCATATCAATTTATCACAATCCTCAAACGATGTTATTCCAACAGCTATGCATATTTCTGCTGTTGAACAGATAAAAGAAAAATTGTTACCATCTTTAACTCATCTTAAGGCAACATTAGAAGAGAAGGAGAAAGAGTTCCGAGATATTATAAAAACGGGTAGAACTCATTTAATGGATGCAACACCAGTAACCTTAGGTCAGGAATTTTCAGGATACGCTACTCAAATCGTAAACAGCATTTCACGGATTAAAAATTCGTTATCTCACCTATATGAGCTAGCATTGGGAGGTACTGCAGTGGGAACAGGATTAAATTCCCATCCTGAATTCGCAGAGCGAGTTGCAAAACGTATTGCAGAGCTTACAAATTATCCTTTTAGAACAGGAAGAAATAAATTCGAAGGTATAGCTGCTCATGATGCAATTGTCGAAACAAGTGGAGCTCTAAAAGTCTTGGCAGTTAGTTTGATGAAGATAGCTAATGATATTCGATGGCTTGGTTCTGGCCCTAGAGCTGGTCTAGGCGAGCTTCTTCTCCCTGTAAACGAGCCTGGATCTTCAATTATGCCAGGAAAAGTCAACCCAACTCAACCAGAGTCAGTTACCCAAGTTGTAACTCAAGTTTTAGGTAATGATGTAACAATAGGATTTGCAGGGTCACAGGGTAACTTTGAACTGAATGTATTCAAACCTGTAATGATACATAATCTGCTGCAATCAATTCAATTACTCGCTGATGTTTCCAGGAATTTTGCTGATCGCTGTATAAAAGATCTTAAACCAAATAAAGCCAGAATTTTGGAGAATTTAGAAAAGAATCTCATGCTGATAACAAGATTAAGTCCTGTTATCGGTTATGAGGCTGCATCTGAAGTAGCACATGAAGCTTACAAGACAGGAAAGACTTTGAAGGAAATAATTCTTGAAAAAGGTATCATGAAGAATGAAGAGGAAATAAACAAGGCCCTAGACCCAAGTAGGATGATTTCACCAGGTTTTCAGTAAAATTTGATTCCTGATCGAACAGCAGACATTATAGAACGTTTCTTGGTTGAAATTAAATTATTATTTTCTTTTAAAGCTGAGAAATTACGAAAAAAACTATACTAAATCTTAAATTTTGGAGTTTCATTTATTTCACTATGAACGAAATCAATGAAGATGTCATTACTCAAACTAAATCCAAACAAGATTTGGGTTTAGGCGAATGTACGGTTTATAGCTTACCTACTATCGCAAAACTTACTGGAATCAATCTTGATAAACTACCTTTTTCCATTCGGGTGCTCCTTGAAATTGGGTTGCGGAATTTCGATAACAAACTAGTTACTCTTGAACATGTTAATACAATTGCAAACTGGCCTCAGACTGCAGGACAGACTATACCCTATATGCCCTCTCGTGTCCTTTTGCAGGATCTAACAGGAGTTCCATTAATTGTGGATATGGCAGCAATTCGTGATGCTGTCCATGAGTTAGGTGGGGATCCAGCTAAAATAAATCCTTTGATCCCAACAGATCTAGTTATTGATCATAGTGTTCAAGTGGATTACTTTGGGGTTCATGATGCTTATCCGTTAAATTTAGTGAAAGAATATGAAAGGAATAGTGAGAGGTATAAATTAATCAAATGGGCTCAAAACTCATTCGATAATACGAGAATTGTCCCTACAGGTTCTGGAATAT
>CP070665.1:367845-370160 GCA_020351745.1 Candidatus Heimdallarchaeota archaeon
AGCTTTAAGTGATGTCGATGTTATTAAGAAAAATTAGAAGGGATTTAGGCCAGCGAAAGTTCCGTACAAGCCTAACTGTTATTGGATTGGCTATTGCAGTAATTGGTATAACTGGAGTCGCAATAACTAATAGTAGTGTAATTGAATCAACTGAAATAGCTTATGGACTTAATATTTCTTCAGACATCCACATTTCTGTACGCGAAGCAGAGTGGAATAACTCTCTTATCACGGAGATAAACGGAATAGATGACTATGAATATGTATATCGATCTTATTCAACCTTATCTGTAAACCAAGAGCAACATAGAGTTTCTCTTTGGGGTATCGATATTTCTCGTGTTTCAAATTATCATTCTTTATATGGACTTATTCTGGACTGTGGTTCACTGCCTGATTCTTCCAAAAATGAGATCTTAATTGATGCTAGCGCGGCTCATGCTTTTACTTTAGACATTGGTGATATTGTCACCCTCCCAATTCTTTCTAGTTCTGATTCTCAAGTCAATAATATTAATTTCACGATAAGTGGATTAGCAAGAGCAGTTCGGGATCCAGGATATACATTTTCAAGTACGATTAGTGTATGGTTGTCTCTAGACAAGGTTCAAAATTTATTGAGCAAAACTGATGTGTTCAATAATTTATTCATCAAAGTTACCGACGATAGTAATCCTGATGATGTCAGTAAACGTGTAATGAATAATTTAGATGGAAAAGGTGTTTTTGTTGAGAATGTAGAGATTATTGAGATAAGCCAAGACTTTCGAATTGAGATTCTTGGCTTAATGAATGTACTTTTTTCTTTGGCAATGATCATTGGTATAATACTAGGTGGTATTTTAACAACAAGTACTATTCAGATGGCGATTGCGAATGAAAAGAAAGATATTTCTCTCTTAAAAATTAATGGAGCGACTAGGCGTCATATCTTTTTTATTTATGTTCTAGAAGCTTTTGTTCTCGGATTTATCGGGGCAATACTTGGGACGATTTTTTCAGTTATTTTTGCATATTTTTTATTATCTGTCATAGCTGACCCATATGGCCTTAGCACACTAATTTTTGTTGTGCCTGAGTCGTCAGTAATTATTGGTTTTGCAATACCTATAATAATTTCAATTATTTTTTCAATTCCAGTAATAGTTGGAGCAATAAGAGTTTCACCCATGACTATTTTTCAAACTCAAGACACATTAAATAGAAAAGGAAAAAGATACACAACATCGTTCGTATTATTAAATTTCAGCTTTAATAACTTTAAACGAAAGAAAATTCGAATTTCTTTGATTTCAATAATGTTGATAATAGCAGTTGGTTCAGTTGTAGGCTTCAGGGTTGTTGGGGATAGTACTGTTACTGTTTTGGTTGATATTTTAGATGGTTTGACTGGAGACGTAGAAATATCTACTTCTACTCCTGAAAATGAAACTCTGATGAGAACTTTCCTAACTGACTTCTTTAATGAATATTATCCTGAAGAAATAGAACTATGGACCACAATTTGGAAGTTCAAGTATGTAAACATGTTCCTCTCGTCTGACATTGAACCTGAAAGTATGACAATATTAGGGATCCATCCTGAGAATCCACTATGGGAATCTTATTCAAAATCTGGGTCATGGTTATCACCTGAAACATCAGAGAATCAAGTCCTATTAACTACCTTGTATGTAAATAAACATCCCAATCTCAATCTCTCCATTGGTTCTCAAATAGACCTTGGAACTCCCCTTTATAACGAGACTTTCACAATTGTAGGATATATTGATGATGTGGATAATGGGGGAATGAGGCTTTACACCTCAATATCCACGCTTAATCGTTTTATGGGGTCTGAAAACTTAGTTAATTTTGTTACAATTGAACTTAAAGATCATTCTATTGAAAGTCAGATGGTTGAAGCCCTTAGCTCTAATGAATTTGTATTAGCAAAATCCTGGGGTGTTGTAGGTATGACTTTTTGGAAACAGAAAAATATTGAGGGAATTAATTTCATAATGTTATTCTTTGATCTAATGGGCTATTTTACATTGTTAGTTTGTATTATTGGTGGAGTTAATGCTTTTACATTGTCAGTTTTAGAACGAGAACGAGAAATTGGAATTTTAAAATTAATTGGTGCAAAACCAAGATGGATCATTATTTCTCTTCTTTCCGAAGCTTTACTCATTGGTTCTATCGCTGGAATCTTTGGTATAGTTATGGCTAGATTTGTTATTGCTAAATCGTTTCTCGACTTATTTGAACAAATTTTCATTCCAATTCCTATGGCTTTTACTTTAGACCATATGATCTTAGCACTAGTTACAAGT
>CP070665.1:370260-372370 GCA_020351745.1 Candidatus Heimdallarchaeota archaeon
GCATCTTCCTCTAGTAAAGCTGTCAATTTTTCCCATATTTCATCACTAGCTTGTTCTGGAATGGTTCTAAATCCTGGTAAAGGAATGATTATATCACTAGGGAGGGGGAAACATGTCTCGTTAAGATAACTTAAAATTTCATTAAAAATGTAAGATTGATAGGCAGAAATTGTTAACTTCAGAAACGACTTAGGTAAATTTAAAATGATTCTTTTAGCTGAATGATGTCTCATTAATCCCCTTAACAACACCCTTTCAATGCGATATGAATATGGGAACTCTAGCCTTAATCTACTGTAAGAATGAGTTTCAAGGTATTCCTGTCGTAATTTTGTAATCCGTTCATTTTCTAAGGGGCTTGTTTCACCTAAATATTTAGTGATTGCTTCAGAATACTTCTCCTGTAGAAGTAATTTTCCTATTAAATGGAGGATGGGTCGTTTTGTACCAAAGCGTTGAGGTCCATAAAAATTTAACACTCCATTTGATTCTAAATGAACTTTAAAATGTTCCCATTCTTCATTGGACCACTCTCGACGATTGTTACGAATTATAATCTCAAAAAAATTTCCCAGCAAATCACCAATTTTTACAGCGAACTTCTGACGTATTGGATGGAAAACCTTAATTTTTGGTAAATTGGTATTGTAAATACGCCTCTTATCAATGTTCCAAATGGATATTCTCTGATAGGTTTCAGCAGCAGCATCTTTCAAACCAGCAAAACCAAAATCCTTTTCTGCGATCTTCCAGCTAGTACTTAGCTTTCTTATAGCACTAAAAGTGTCAAGGCCTGTTTTCCAGAGACAACAATGAATGAACATCCCTCCTAAATCTTCACCAATTTCTGATCCATCGAATATAGGTTTGCCACTTGGAGGTATTTCTCGAACAATAAAGTCTTCATTTCGCTGCTTTATTATTCCCCCTATACCCAAAAATTGTGGTGTGCTATAACCATGAATTCCAATATTGGATTCAATTGAATAATCTTTCAACATAACTACTCAAAAAATTCATCATATTTTCCTGAATTAATAGCATCAATTATTGTTTTTGGATCCTCATTATCTACAGTTAAACCCATTGATATACACGTCCCTACAACCTCTTTCACTGCAGATTGTAAATTGACTGCTAACATGGATTTCTGTTTCATCTGAGCAACTTTAATGCATTGATCAAAATTGATATTACCCGCTTTTTCACTATTTGGAGTACCACTTCCTTTCTCCACTCCCGCTTCTCTCAATAGTAAAGATGATGTTGGAGGAACGCCGACAGTTATTGTAAAGTTCCGTGAATCATCCACTTCAACTTTAACTGGAACTTTCATGCCTTTAAATCCTTGGGTTTTTTTGTTAATTTCATCAATGACAGCTTTTATATTCACACCTAAGGGACCTAGTTGAGGTCCTAGCGGTGGGCCAGGCGTTGCTTGACCTGCATCAACTAGTGCTTCAATAGTTTTGGACATTATTTTCACCTGAATATATGAGAAAAAACCTCTATGTTCTAATTCTCACCAATAATTCAGTTATCATCAATTTTAGAGTGAAAAATTAAGTTTTTTGTTACTTCTTCACTGCTTCTATCTTTATCGTTTCTCAAAACACACAAAAAACTTTACTAAAAAACCTCATAATGGATTAAAAACATCAAAGAAGTCATAATAACAATTCAAAAGGGAATATTTCATGTCCTATACACCAAATCAACTGGAAGACGCAATTTCTAGAGCCAAAGCTAGAAGTAAGGAGAGAAAGCAAAGAAATTTTACTGAAACTGTTGAAATTTCCATTGGCCTTCGTGATATTGATTTAAAGAATCCTGTAAATAGAATCAACTTAGAAACCTTAGTTCCAAATGATTTGGGAGGCAAGTCAAGTATTGCTATCTTTGCAGAAGGTGATCTTGCCGTCAAATCAAAAGAATCTGGACTAACGACTTTGAGTCGTGAAGAAATTGAGAGATTAGCTAAAGAACCAAAAAATGCTAAAAAGCTTGCTAATGAGTTCTTATTTTTTCTCGCGGAGCCGCAATTAATGCCTATTGTAGCTAAATTTCTTGGAAAAACACTTGGACCAAGAGGAAAGATGCCTAAACCAAT
>CP070665.1:372470-374275 GCA_020351745.1 Candidatus Heimdallarchaeota archaeon
AACCGCACTACTCCCCCTTTTGCAGCAGAATAAAGCATATCAGTAAAGGGATTATACACAACACCTGCTAATACTCCTGATTTATCCCATGCTGCGATAGACATACTTACAAAGGCGAAATTTCCTCTCAAAAATGCCTTTGTACCATCTAAGGGGTCGATAAACCAAATTACATTCTCAGGGAGGCTTTGGAGGTCAATTTTTGATTCTTCAGCTTGAATTATGTGATCAGGAAAGTGCATCAATATGTGATTCTTTATTAATCGTTCAGACTCCATATCAAAGTTTGTTACAACATCACTTTTACCCTTTCGAAAGATCTGGAGCTTTTCAAAGGACAATAAGCGTAAACATGACCCAGCCATTTTAGCAGCTTGCTCTGCAACTATTTGAAGATGTTCAACTTCCATTGTAATTACCTCACTTCTCCAGCTTTGCCAATTCAAATCTTACTTGTGCACTTAAACCATCTAACAGTGGCATCACATCACCAACGGCACCAGGTACTGCTGCAGCAACCATAAAAATATCTATTGCCACTGGTGCTATATAGCATTCTTTTTTAGCAGTACGAAAGATTAAGATATTGATATCTTCTTCAGTTCGGTCGTTAAAGGAAGATTTTAATTCCTCGAACGCAACGAGCCCTAAAATATTAATTGACTCCATCTCAGCGGGATCACAGGTAGCTGTGGAGTATAATTCGAGTCCCTCACCAGTAATAATGGAAATACACAGGGGAATTTCCACATATTTACTATCGAAAACCTTTTCAACAACGCTTATTGCTTTTTGGGCACTTTCAGACATGACAATCAGCTCAAAGGAGAACTCAGACAAGAAACAAGATATATAAAATCTCCATTTTATTTCTGAAGGGGATAAATCCTTTTACTCAGATTTTCTGGCAGAGTTGATTTGACTCAAAGACGGAAGGTCTTTGATACTTGAAAAATATTTGCTATTTGATCAAAAATAAATCAGATATTGAACCTAAAGTTTTTTTACCAATTTTTTTGGAGCAAATGTATAAGTAAAACACCTATTTTCGTAAGTTAAAGTGATTAAATGTGAATTTTCCTACTTTATCTACTGTACCTGATCTTCCAACTCAAGAAGAAGCTATTTTCGACTTTTGGAGAAAAAATGAAATAGAAAAAAAGGTACAAGAGGCTTCAAAGGATAATTCCCCTTATGTTTTTGTAGAAGGGCCACCAACAGCCAATGGACATCCTCACATGGGACATGCTTTGACCCGTGCCATAAAAGACGTTTTCTTACGTTATAAAACAATGACAGGTCACCATGTTACTCCACGTATAGGCGGATGGGATTGTCATGGCTTACCTGTCGAAATTGAAGTAGAAAAAGAATTAGGATTAGAAGGTAAAGAGGACATTGAAGCTTATGGCATTGAGAAATTCAATGATAAATGTCGTGAATCTGTTTTAAGATATGTCAATGAATGGGAGGAAATGTCTACTAGAATTGGATTTCATCTTGATATGCCGAGATCTTATATTACCATGTCAGAAGAGTATATTGAGTCAGTTTGGTGGTCATTAAAACAAATATATGAAAAAAAACTCCTATTCAAAGGGCATAAAGTTATTCCTTACTGTACCAGATGTGGTACTCCGATTTCGTCTCATGAGGTCGCTCAAGGATACCAAGAAACACAAGACCCAAGCATATATATCAAGTTTAAAGTCAAGGGAGAAGAAAATCGCTATTTTTTAGCTTGGACGACCACTCCCTGGACACTATTATCGAACTTAGTATTAGCAATAGCTAAGGATGAAACC
>CP070665.1:374375-376108 GCA_020351745.1 Candidatus Heimdallarchaeota archaeon
CCCATCGTTATTCCCATTCCCACTAGAATACCCTCGAATATAAAGGTTTGGATTTATCTTTTAACGTTGCAGATTTAATGAAGGACGAATTCTCTGAGATTAAGAGGGATCTTTACTTCTGTTTTACACACTCAAAGATTATGAAGAATGGAATCCGATCCGTATCAAAAGCAAGTAGTCTTGGATGGTTTTTAATTACTTCATTATCAGGTTTAGGTTCTAAAATTTCTCGAATTAAAAATCCTGCATCTTTTAGGGCAACACTATATTCTGAAAGAGTTCGATCAAACTGCCAGATAGGTTCCAATGACCCCCATGAAATTAAAGTTCCTCCTGAATCAAAATATCTGTCTATCATCACGTAAAGCCGTTCTTCGTTACGTGGGGTATCAAAAGGAAGTCGATAAAACAAATTACCAACTCTAGCAAATACAGGATGTAAATTTGACCAAATGAATCGTCCTTCTAGTTTCAATACACGGGCGAGCTCTTTAAATGCCTGTTTGTAATGTAAAACATCTACAAACACGATATTTGAAATAATTAAGTCAAACTGGTCATCATCTATTTGATGAAGATCTTCCAAGGACCAAGCATGATAGACAATTCCTAATTTTTTTTGCTTTTCTTTTTTCATGCAATAATCAATTAATACCTCTGATTGATCAACTCCTGTCACTAGAGCACCCCTTGACGCAAGAGCTCGACTGAAATATCCATTACCACATCCTGCATCGAGGACAGATAGGTTATTTACCTCTCCAATCAATTTCCACATTGCAGGATCAATAATCAACTGTCGATTTATATCCCCAATATCGTCTTGAGAGGTGCGGTTCACCAGATCTATCCACTGCTTGCTTGTCTGTTCCCACTGTGTTCGAACCTCTGTTTGATTTATATCAGCATGATCTAATAGAGGAGAATGGAATTTAACCGATCCGACATGGCTTGACATTTTCTTTCTTCTCGATAATACAGCATTAGGAATTTTTAGAGCTTCCTCCACTGTGATCTTCTTACTTCTTCTAACTTTCCCAGGCTTCCATTTTATTAAATCTAATTCCTTAAATCCTACAGGACGAATGTGTTTTTCCAGATCTAACTGCCATGGATGCTTTCCTTGAAATTCTAAGTAGTACAAATCAAAATGAGGCTCATTACAAGTCGAACACTGGAAAGAATAGGTGTATGTGGTATTCCAAAAGGTAATAGGGTGAAGGACTGGTTTGTTACAATCCCCACATATTAATTCCTGCTTATTTTCACACCAATAAAGCCAGCTAAAGTGGTGGAATTTTTTACATCGTGAGCACTGGAATTGAGAATGTAATGTACATCTAAACGCAGTATCATCCACTGAAAAATAACCTGATCGAACGGGATACGTTGACTCATATTTCGTGATGATCTTACAATAAAAACACTTTGGACTTGCCTGTGAATTCATAAAACTGACCTCTTAATGAATGTATTTTATTCTTGTGATCTAGGTAATTTTCAGGAAGTGATTAGTGCTGATTTATACGGATAATGACTTCATTCTCCATGAAAGATTCAGTTGGAAAGCCATAAAACTTGGATTGTGCATCCTGGAAAGTATCCAAAAATGAAACTTCCCAGTCGTTTTCCTCCTCATTGAATGTAACATTCACAGTAAAGTACGCTTCTGATGTTCTTTCAAAATAAAATAGTTTATAGTCCAATGTTTGTTTAGCTTCTTTAATAACCGA
>CP070665.1:376208-377799 GCA_020351745.1 Candidatus Heimdallarchaeota archaeon
GCAAGAGGCACATCTTTATTATCTAAATCTTTCACCTTTACATTAATTGTTGCACTACCATTGATATCATCGTACAAGATCCATCTAAGAGTTCTGTTCCATAATTCCCACCCTTTTTGATTGAGAATATTTCCCTGAGTAGCTCCCCAAAATGTCCTTCGTTCAGCAGTTGATACATTATTCCAATCTTTTTTTCCTTTATCTAATGTGATGAGAGTTCTTTCATTGACCTTTGCGTTTGTTCTTTGGGCAAGGCTAACAATCTCTGTTCCAATTGGTTCATTATTATATCCTTTCAAAAACTGAATTACATTTGTGGAATTATAGACAATTACATCAGTTAAATTCGTCTCATTTGATGTGATATAATGGTTAGAATTCAAAATGTGTAAACTATCACCAACTGCACTCCCACGACCCGAGGCAATTCGGAATACAGAATATGTGAACGACTCCATGCTAAATATTGGAATTGAAGCATTACCAAGAGAACCAACTTGATCTACACTGATTGAATCCGAGATTACAATAGCATCAAATCCTTCAAAAGAATAGCTATCATTATCATCGTGTAAGGTCACATCAAACCTCTGGGTTACATTGATGAAATCAACAAAGGGTTTATCATAAATAGGATCAAGAGAAGTAGGATCTGCTACTATGAAAAGAATATGAGGATTTTGAGAAGAATGAATATCAAGAGATGGAGGATGAATAGGAAGATTTGTAATATCTTCTTCAAAATCATCTTTGAGGGGCGTAATAGAAACCTTATCGAATGAAAAATCCTCAATTTCATTTTGGTTTGCTAGAAATACCTCAGAAAGCATCGTTAAACAGATAAGAAGAATCACTATCAAGTGAAGGACTCGTCGGCCATGTCTAGATGGTTTTTTTGTTTGCTTCCTTCTTGATATTGCCAAAAGGAGTAGCCCTCCTTGAACGATTTAATTATTTTCGTGAACCTCTTTTAAAACTAACTTAACTGAAATAATTCATACTCTTTATTTACGTCTACAAATCTTTGTGATATATCTACATTTGGCTCTAATATTAATTATTAGTTACGTGTGGTTGTGGCCAATAAGTCGAATCCCCTTCAAAGAAAATGTGCTTTTATAGAATTTGATACTTATACTATTTTTGTTGTAAATTTATGTGAAAACAAAGGGAAGAAAGAGGATTTAATTTTTGTAACGCCGACCGAGTACTACAAAAGCCCCTAATACTAGAGTCATTATCACTGTTATTGCCAAGAATCCATCTTTCACGTTCTCCGATAACCAGGAAACTATCGTGGAAAGATTCGTTGGCAATTTTATTGCCTTATTTGATGTACCAATTTCAGGGTCATGGAAAAGACTATCGTTGAAGCTCGGGTAATTGATAAAGATGTTCATTTTAGAAGCTCTTTCAGATGCAGTATCGTATAATTGAGCCCCATTAGTGACTGAAACTGAATGATTTTTTCTCATCACTAATTTTCAGTGATCTATTAATTCTCAAATCATGAGTTATTCCCGTGGAATAAAATCAGGACATGCTCTTTCATCACGGAGCATAATAGCAAAGTTATTATGTAAAACAAGTA
>CP070665.1:377899-379387 GCA_020351745.1 Candidatus Heimdallarchaeota archaeon
ATAAGAACTGTTGTGATGCCCTCTTCCTTTAATGCTTTTATTGATTGACTTCCTGAGTAATCAAACTCACCAGCCTGCCCAATTCGAATAGCTCCTGATCCTAGTATTAACACTTTTTTAACACTCTGCTTCATTGCATCGCCCGAATAAACATATCAAATATAAATTCTGTATCATCTGGTCCAGGAGACGCTTCTGGGTGAAATTGTGCACCAAAAAATGGTTTTGAAATATGGATAATACCCTCATTAGTGTCATCATTAGTATTGATAAACCATTCACGCCAATCTACAGGTAGACTCTTTGCATCAACCGCATATCCATGATTCTGAGTGGTAATATAACACCGCTTCGTTCCAATCTCCAAACATGGTTGATTATGACTCCGATGACCATATTTCAATTTATAAGTATCAGCACCAGCAGCAAGAGCTAATAGTTGTGAACCAAGACATATTCCAAGAATAGGAATATTCTTCGACAAAAGCTTGCGAACATTCTTTATTGTCTCTTGACACATTTTTGGATTTCCAGGGCCATTTGAAAGGACTATTCCATCTGCCTTTTCTTTTAGGAAATTATAATTCCATGGACAACGAAACACCGAAATATTTCTCCAAAGAAATGCTCGGATAATATTATTTTTTACTCCACAATCAACAACTACAACTTTCTTCTTTCCTTTTCGATATAAAACTGGTTTTTTAATACTAACTTCAGCTACAAGATTCCTCTTATTTGGATCCTGAAATTCTCCGCCTTCATCAGCACCAAAAATTATCCTTCCAAGCATTGTTCCTTTTTTTCTTAGTTTTTTTGTAAGCTCCCTAGTATCAATATTTTGTATACCTGGAATATTATGTTCTACCATCCACTCTGAAAGAGATTTTATGGCATTCCAATGATTATATCCCTCTGAATAATCACTAACCACTAAACCTTGTATTTGTATTTGATCTGACTCAAAAAATCGAAAAAGATCTCCATCCTTTTCATAATCGGGAATTCCATAATTTCCAATTAAAGGATAAGTCAAGGTAAGGATCTGTCCTTTGTAAGAAGGATCAGTGAGACTCTCAGGATATCCAATCATGCCAGTATTAAAAACAACTTCACCCTTAACTGATTTTTCCGCTCCAAATGCATACCCTTGGAATAGAGATCCATCTTCAAGAATAAGATTAGCGATTTTCCTAGTTGACTTAATACAGTGTCCTCCTTTCCACCCTACTTGACTTAGACTATCCATTTAAAAAAATGAATATTGTTAAATTCGATTTAATCTTTTTCATTTATTTAGCAATAGAGTTAGTGAAAATAGAACAGAATAAAAAGATTGGGTGAGTGGGTATTTTTAATATAATTTCAAATTTTGTTAATCGTTGACTGTTTGTCGTTTAAAATGTATTTAGCTTTTATTTGAAAAAACACCATAATGTCATGATTTTAATAGAGGTTATAGATTTTTATAATGGCGTCATTTTGAGG
>CP070665.1:379487-380799 GCA_020351745.1 Candidatus Heimdallarchaeota archaeon
TTGCATTCCTTCACTTCTCACAAGTTTATCCATTAAATCCGAAAATTCGTAAGTTTCTTGAAAAAGCAGAGAAAACAGTTATCCTAGAAAACAATGCAACATCACAATTTAGTAAAGTACTCAAAATAGAACTTGATTTTGATATAGATGAGAAATTTCTCAAATACAATGGAATGCCTTTCTCTGCAGAGGAAGTTATAACATTTCTTAACAATATTTAGGGGTCTTTAAAATGACAATAGAATTATTTGATATGCCTAAGGATACTGACATTGCATGGTGTCCTGGGTGTGGTAACTTTGGAATTCTTCGTATAGTTAAATCAGCATTAACAGAGTTGAATATTAAACCAGAAGAATTGGTTATGGTTTCAGGTATTGGCCAAGCTGCTAAAACTCCTCATTACCTTAGAACAAACATATATAATGGTCTTCATGGACGAGCAGTTGCAGCTGCATTCGCAATCAAAGCTGTAAACCCTACTCTTAAAGTGATTGTCGAAACCGGAGACGGATGCTCCTTTGGAGAAGGAGGTAACCACTTCATTCACAATATCCTTAGAAATCCTGATATCATCCACCTTGCTCATGACAACATGGTTTATGGACTTACAAAAGGCCAAGCCTCTCCCACAAGTCAGTATGGTTTTATTACCCCCGTTCAAGTCCAAGGAGTAACAAATGAGCCATTTAATCCAGTTGCATTAGCAATAGCTCTTGATGCAGCATTTGTAGCTAGAGTTTTTGTAGGAGATCAAGAGCAAACGAAAGAAATCATTAAGGCGGCAATTTCTCATAAGGGGTATTCATTTGTTGATATTTTACAACCGTGTGTGACATTTAATAAGAGAAACACTTGGAAATGGTTCAAAGAGAACATTTACTACTTAGAAGAATCATATAATCCCAATAATAAAGTAGAAGCTTTCAAACGAGCAACAGAGAAAGAAAAAATCCCCGTAGGTATATTTTATACTACCACAAAACTTACTTTTGAAGAAAATCTCCCAGTATATAAAACAAACAAAAATCCGCTTTACTTGAGAGACGTGAAACTAGATAAACTGACGGAGCTCTTAGATTTAAAAAGGAATTAACAAAGGATTCAAAACACGATTAATACAAAGATTGGTGGTTCGTTTGACAGTAAAAGAGGTTTTGATGATTGGAAACCCAAAACTCAGAGAACAATCTTCTGGTGTATCTGACTTTGGAGATAACCTCATAGAAATAATACAAGATTTAAAGGACACACTTACACATCTTCAAATAACTAAGAAAATTGGTAGAGCTCTAGCTGCTCCTCAAATAGG
>CP070665.1:380899-382150 GCA_020351745.1 Candidatus Heimdallarchaeota archaeon
AGATGCCATTAGGTCGGCATTTTTAAACGAATGCAAGAATGATTATATAGGAGCCGAATTCAGTGGAAGCTTATTATGACAAACCTGGCCAAGTTGTTCAGGTTATTGAAGCATTGGCAGACCCTACGCGGCGGAGGATGCTGCTCCTTATGTATAGAAATCCTACAGGGCTTACGGCATCAAATCTAGCAGACATGCTACGAAAAAAAATTCCAACTATCCTTCATCATCTTAAAAACCTTGAAGAACTTGATTTGGCATACTATGATATGCAAAAAATTGGGGGACAACGAGAAGTAAAACATTGGAAAGTTAAGCATAAAAATTTCGTAATAAATATCGATATGGATAGCATTGCTTTACCAGAAGATTATATAATAGCTCTTTTTGAGGATGAAAAGAGTAAAGCTGGAGTAATTACAGAGGATTTTGGTAAATCTCTACATCCAGAAGAGATCAAGGAAAGACTCCAAATAAAGTTTCCTGACATAACAGACCGACAAACAGAGTTAATCAAAGGCCATTTGAGTCGAAAACGAGATTTAGAGCACTATCTTCAGCAATGGATTTATGGTGAATTCATAAATTCAGCTGGTGCGCTTCAATTAAGTTTCTGGGAATTTGGGCAGCATTTTGCATTAGATGAACCATTAAGACGATTATTATTTGAAAAATTGATGGAATCACCAAACTTTACTTATACCTATACTCGTCGTGAAAACGGTGATGTTATCCAACGTATGGCTCTTCGATCTGAATATCTTGAGTCCTATAAAGACTCAAGAATTTAACTTTAACGACTCCAGAAATATGTATAGAGACCAATAAGTCATATTATATCATTATTTTTAATTCATTGACCCATTTCAGCAATTGTTTGTGCAATGATGGTGCAGCAACAATTAATTGATCAAACACTTGATCAGAGGGATGAATTGGTTTTCCTTCTAGATTGGTGAATTTAAAACCGAGTCTTTCGAGAATAATTGCTGCTGCGGCTATGTCCCAAAACTCGCCTTTCCTCCCAGCTCCCCAAAACAATCCTCCATCAAGAGTACCTTGAGCAATTAACATAAGATGTTGTGAGATTCCTCCACCAAGGCGGTAAGACCGCCCAATCTTACCCGTTAAATCAGCTATTGCTAATTCTCTCTTGAGAGGATCAGATAGTCGACTTGAGAAATCAATTAGGAGACGAGCTTTATTGATAGGGCATGTACGAGGCTTAGGAAGAGGATTTTTGTTTAACCG
>CP070665.1:382250-383487 GCA_020351745.1 Candidatus Heimdallarchaeota archaeon
TATCCTCTGGCGTTTATTGCAACAAAACTTACTCTCGGTGCAAGTTTAACTGAATTAAAAAATATCATAACAAAGGAAACATCGTCATGTTTTGAACCTGCTCTTGATTATGTTGTTCTGAAATATCCTCGGTGGGATCTTCAAAAATTTCAAAACGTAAGCCTCAACATCGGATCTGAGATGAAATCTATTGGAGAAGTCATGGCTATCGGACGTACATTTGAAGAAGTACTTCAAAAAGCAATTCGCATGCTTGATGTTGGAATGAATGGTATTGTCTGTAATAAACTTTCATTTAAACAACTTCGTAAAGAACTAAAAGAACCTACAGACAAACGACTCTTTGCTATCGCTGAAGCATTTAAACAGGGGTATACTATTGAAGAAATCTATCAACTTACCAATGTAAATCCCTGGTTTTTATTTAAAATAAATAATATCGTGCAGATTGAAAAACAACTCCGTGATTATGCATTAAAAACACTTCCTTCTTCTATCATAAGAGAAGCAAAACAAAAAGGATTTTCTGATCATCAGATAGCAATTTTAACAAAAAGTACAACCCATCATATTAGAGAATATAGAAAAAAATTAGGAATAATCCCTTATGTTAAACAGATCGATACATTAGCTGCAGAATATCCTGCAAAAACAAACTATCTTTATATGACATATAATGCTTGCAAAGATGATTTATCATTCAAAAAGAAAAAACAGGTTGTAGTCCTTGGTGGAGGTCCATATCGAATCGGATCTTCAGTGGAATTTGACTGGTGTTGCGTTAATTGTGTCATTACCTTAAAAAAACTCAAGTATCGAACAATCATGATAAATTGTAATCCTGAGACTGTAAGCACTGATTACGATATCTGCGATAAACTCTATTTTGAGGAGATCTCTTTCGAACGAGTTCTTGACATTTGTGAAAAAGAAAATCCCCTTGGAGTAATCGTCTCTATGGGAGGTCAGATACCAAATACTCTAGCACTTCCTCTTCATCAGATAGGAGTAACAGTTCTAGGAACCTCACCTCTTAATATCGATGCAGCAGAAGATCGACATAAATTTTCTCAATTCCTAGACACATTGGAAGTTGATCAGCCTATATGGAAGGAGTTAACCAGTGTAACAGAAGCTGAAGCATTTGCAGATTCCGTTGGATATCCAGTTCTCGTCAGACCAAGCTACGTCTTAAGTGGAGCAGCGATGAGCATTGCTTTAAGCAATCAAGAACTCC
>CP070665.1:383587-384817 GCA_020351745.1 Candidatus Heimdallarchaeota archaeon
TCAGTCATGGTTGTATTAGGCCATGGAGTATCAAACCAGTTTTGCGTATATGATATAAAGGCTGTGGTCTCATTATTAGGCCAATCAATGACTTCAGCATGAAAATCTACTGTACCATTCCCCCATTCTTCGGCCCAATAGGATACTATCGGTATAACATTGTCATCTATGACGAATGGTCCATGTACGATCCCTGGATTAATGTTTCCAGCCAGATCAGAGGCGTTAACCCAATAATAAATAGTATCCTCGAAATTGAAAGTAAACTCATAATAATATGTTATGGCACCAATAGGAGTCATAATATAAGATGAATCAACTCCATTCACTGAAAGAGTTAATTGGACAGTACTAATATTAGTACCACTTTGAAATTCATTCCAATCATCAACAGAAGCTGAGAATTGGACAAAACCATGTTCATGATCTGTGAATGGTTCGCCTAAACCCCAGATGTGAGGCTCAAGAGCATCTTTAGGAGTAATCAAACCAAATTTAGGTGTTAAAGAAAACTTTCTTGTACCATTTTCATTCCCGACACTGTCATTCGCGGACCATATAGTATAATTCAAAGTTATGCCATAATAAGCCTGAGTGCGGTGTACCCAGTATCCAGAAGCATTTAAATGCATCTCTACAAAGCTGTCATTAATTCTCAGGATAACAGGATCCTGAACATCACTTTCCTTATCTGTAATATTAGCATAGAATTGTAAAGTGCCATTCTCATAATCAGTCACATTATATTCATAAATCATCGGTGGAATGATGTCTCCCAACAGAAAACTGTAATTCTCAGATATTCGTATATTACCCGCAATATCGATTGCTGTTATATTATACGTCACATTTACAGCGCTTAAATCTTGTGCTGCTGTTTCATTATAATAGAAAATCCCATTAGTTGTGACCATTGTGTAGTTTTCGTTCCTAGTAAAAGACATATTCCTTGCAGTTATACTGAGGTTCACAAACGCTAGAGAACTGGCATCAAAGACATCTGCGTGAAAAGTTTTATTTGAAGGAAAAAAGCCTATGTTAGTAATAATAGGTGGATCATTATCAATATATTCATCTATCCTGATTGTAAAATTAAAATTTGCGGTCAAATTGAAAGTTTGCTGACCTGTAATGTTAAGAAAAGAAAACGTATCATTGATTGAGTCTTCAAATTTTACTGTAAGATTGTAAGAACCATAAGGAATGTTTGTGAATGTAGTTAGTCCTTCC
>CP070665.1:384917-386137 GCA_020351745.1 Candidatus Heimdallarchaeota archaeon
ACTACTAACCACTTCTCTTCTCTTGTAAGCTGATCTTTAAATTGGGTCCAAAAAGAAGGTATAGTAACCTGGTTTTGATCATGTTGGGGATCTGTTAAAGTCGAACCCAATGAAATTAACCATGGGCCAAGTTTCTCTTCCCAAAATTGAGATTTCATCTGACGCTCAATAATACAGACGAGAATTAACCAGAAGGGAATGTACAACAAATAAGCGGAAAAAAATAGTAATGAAGACTTAAAGAATAATAGAAGAAAAGTAAACCGGGAAAACCAAACAATCAAAGAATCATCAAAGCGTCGATCGAATCCTTTCTCTTGAGTGAGCTTCGTTTTCCATCTATGGATCACAAAACCTTCCCAAAATACCAGAAAAATAGCTGTAAATGTTGCTGTACGACAATTATAGTCACCATGTTCATGAACTATTTCTGGGTTAATAATCAATCTCGTCCAATACCAAGCAGTTTCTCCCACGATAGAATTGTAGTTTATTAAAGCAATATCAAGAAGAACAATAAAGACTAGGAAACAAATTCGATAAAAGGTAAATCCACGAAACCCACGGTAATGAGACCTGATGCCTCTAATCTCATCCTGAAGTTCTATTGATATAGCTTTTTGACCTTTGGATGGTGTAAAACCTGCTTTTGGGCTTACCTTAGCTTGTGGTTTGGATGGTGAAGGAATAACTTTGGGAGTAAATGGTCCTGGTTCCTCTTCTCTGTCCAGTTCCAAATATTGTTCACAAATTTCACTTGGAGAACCACATTCTTCAATCGCTTTCAAGACATCGTTATAGTGAACTCTGTCCCCAGACGCTAACTCACCACTCCTAAGATAAACAAAGTCATTAATTTCATTCAGAAGTGAGTCAATTTCATTTGGGTGTAAACGAGTGTGTTCGCGAAGATACTCCTCAATACCATCAATATACGTTCTAATCAAATGCTTAGCATCAACATCAATAGATTTCATTTTCTTTACCTTCTCCTCTTTTGATTATCAATCTCTTGGTACCATTTCTTTATAAAATCATGATAGGAAAAATATGTGCCGATCATCTCTTCGATCATTTCTTCGCCAAGCCCAGTGATTGTATAGATCTTTCTGGGTACCCCAGGGGAATCTATATCATCAGCTGTTATTGGTTCTATCATTCCATCATCTTCCATTCTTTTTAATAAGGGATAAATTGTACCTGCTTTCAATTCTATTCCA
>CP070665.1:386237-387388 GCA_020351745.1 Candidatus Heimdallarchaeota archaeon
TATTTATTGCATTTTTCATAATTCTCTGAATAAGCTTGCTAGCAATACCCTTTCTTCTATACCTGGAATCAACGTAAAGACTGTGTATATAACTTAATCTTGCTCCATGGGTGAAATCATGTATAATCCATTGATCGATAAACCCAACGATTCCTTCCTCTAACTCAGCAACCAACAGTTCATAATCTGGATTTTTCAATGCCCGTTTCAACACTTCCAAACGTTTCTTGTCACATGCTTCTCTAGGAATAAACTGCTCAGCTAAAATGATGAGACTTGGAATATCTCCTATATCAGCAAATCTAATTCTGGTTGACCTAGCCAAACTATCCAATTTACCAATCCTCCTTCAAATACATAATTTCAAGTTGTAATAAATATTTAAGAAAGAAACTGTCAGAGATGTAAGATAAGAAGGGAAACATTGTATATGTTCAATTGAGGGATATGGAATGGAAGAAAAGATTGAAATCATGTTTCAGCCGATAAAGAAGATCGTCATTCTCGAGTGCGCACAGTTCTCCAACAATGAGTTCTTTAGAAGGGTTGAATTGATGGCAAGATCTGGACATCCAGTAGCATTAAACTGGGCAGAAGGAATAGTGTTTCTCGCTATGCCCTATCACCCAGAAAGTGACGTAATGATAGGACAAACGTTGAAAGGTACAATGTACCTATCTTCAGTAATGTTTTCATTAATGCCTGAGTACCAATCTATTAAAAAGATGGGGACACTGGAAATTCCAGTTATTGACCAAACTTCGATTCCATATCTAAGACAAGTCGCACAGTGGCTGAAGAAGAGGATCAAACACTGACAATTTTCATCTTACTAGGATTCTTCTATTAAATAATTTATTAGGTTCCGCTGTGCTTTCCGCTTTAATTGTTCAAGTTTTTTCCACATTTTTCGCAGTATGCTGCGTCTTCTATGTTCTTTGTTCCACACTGTGAACAATAGAGACTTTGAGATGCGGTCGCAACTTTTGCAGGTCTTTTCTGTTCCAGGGTATCAGTCAATAACAGTATTCCCTGAACCATCAGAAACAATCCTACTATCCACACGAGAAGGTTTGGGAATACTATGACCAGTACCCCAAAAACGATGCATGTTATTGCCAGTATGGGCTTTGAAATTGTGATTCCAAATC
>CP070665.1:387488-388508 GCA_020351745.1 Candidatus Heimdallarchaeota archaeon
ATAAAGATCAACATCGAAGGATATATGGGAAAATCCAGCGGTTTTCATCACTAAGAAACTCAGATCGCAGTCCATCAAGCTTTGGAGTAATCTCTTTGCGCCTTCTTCGTATTCTCTTTTTTCTTGTTTCAATTCGTTGAATTTATTGAGGATGAACTTATCTTCGCTCTGTTCTGATAATTTTTTTAGGAAAAGATAGGGGACCCTATTTGACTCTGCTCTCTCTAATGTTGTTAGGAATTCGTTCTCTTTTTTAAAGGTAAATTGGTGATCTTTTAGTATTAAAGAAGCCAAAGGGTCCATATTATTAGCAACTAGACATGTTTGATGATTGATATAATTTTTATTATGATACACATTAAGGCAATTATAGGCCCTTCATCTTTTATAGCTCTAGCTATTGGAACGATATGGTTTTCTAGGAATGGAGTGGTCGTCTTGAATTTTTTAAATTTTTCAGGCCATTTTTTTCGCATTAACAATTCTCCCTGACGATACCATTTTGTCAAGTGAATTACTCCTTTAAGATTAGATGCATGATCGTCGTAGTGAGGTACAATTGTATTTTTGTCTACAATGATCTTGTAGCCCTGTTGTATGGTTCGATAGGAGAAATCGTTATCTTCCCCCGCAGGCAGATTCTCATCGAATCCACCTACAGCATCGAAAGTCTTTCTTCGGACCACGATACATCTGGTCGGGGCGAAATCGTATTTAATTTGCATTTGCAGATAATGCCAAGCTCTACTAAGATATGTGCCCTTTCCGTCTCTTACTATTACGCAATATATTCCTACTTTTTGGTCCCCGAAGGCTTCGGAGGCTTTGGTTAACCATTTTTTTTCTGGGAAGCAGTCTGCATCCAGAAAAGCGATTATTTCTCCTTCTGCGATCTTTGCTCCATAGTTTCGGCCTATAGCTGGAATGTTGCCTTTGTGGGGGGGTTCTCTCATTACTTTGGCTCCAAGTGAAGTAGCAATCTTCACCGTATTATCGGATGAACCCCCGTCAACTACAATG
>CP070665.1:388608-389620 GCA_020351745.1 Candidatus Heimdallarchaeota archaeon
ATAAGGTAAGAGGAACTATATTTTAAGGGAATACTATAGCAGGCTGTGATCCTTACAAGGAAGTTTGGTCAATCCTAAGGTTGATCAATAACTTCCAGGATTCACCAAAGCCTTTTGCTGTATTCCCTCGATGGCAATTTAGAATACATACATTTATTCTTTTTGGATTAAAAACCTGAAGTCTCTATTCCTATGTATTAGCAATCGATGCGCGCGTAAAAAAATCGAGTGTGCTAGTCCTTTAGATCAGATTTTTTCTTGCAAAGCCCTTTACATTTCTAGATATAATATCGTTGGTCTTTTGTCTTCTTTATTCTACTAAGGAAGCCTCCAGCAAAATAGGTTAACCAACGTAGTTCCTTTGAGTCCAACTCAGCCTCTTCAATCGTAACAGCTTTCTCTTCTCCGATGGCTCCTGCCTTCGCAAGTTTATTCATGATTTTTTGATGCATTTTGAATTGAATTCCAGAAAAAGCCAAATTTCCAATCTCCTTATTTTTCACTATATTTTCTTAGTAGAATAATCAAGAAAAAGACAAAATACGGTTAGGTAAATTTGTCAACATTCTCTACGAGAATTCTACTCATCAATATAATACACTTGGTCACATATTAAGATATGTGTGTAAAATACGCTGAACCAAAAGAGTCAGAATAAAGATTTTCATTTCACAATTGTTAAGAAGCCCAACATCTGGAATTTTTGTTTGGAGAATCAATCATGGCTGAGCATATGGATAAAGAATTGAAAAGATTTGGAATCACAATTTCAAAGCCCATATTAGCAATAACATGCATCGTTTTTGGGGTACTAGTCATAGTATTCCCAAACCTTCTCGTGTGGATAGTAGGATTGTTTTTGATGGTTCAGGGAATACTGTTATTGACTGATACCCTGGAACAGAAAAGACCTGCAACAACTGCGACTGTATCCCAAAGTCTCTATTGTCCTCAGTGTGGAACAAAGAACATAGAAGAAGCGGCATACTGCGAAAAATGTGGAAAGAACTTA
>CP070665.1:389720-402384 GCA_020351745.1 Candidatus Heimdallarchaeota archaeon
CGCAGAACATTGCAGGAAAGAATATAATCCCGTAAATCTTCACGGAGCTGAATTCCTGTGGAAAATCCCTTGATACTATGTGTTATAACATTTCCGTTCACATCAGACACAATGACCTTAGAATTTAGTTTCATGAGGTGCTTCTGTGCATTTTCAACACTTTTTCGTAATTCATCAAAATCTGAAATTAGAATTTCACGAAAAGTTTCGCTTAATTCTTCTTGTCTGTAGATAGATGTTATGTAGGATTCAGGACTGAGTTCATTGATAAAGGGTAACTCCTTAGCTTTAGCTAAATTTTCCTCAAGTTGCTCCTTAGCATAATCCTCAGTATCATACTTATGATAGAAGATAATCACTCGGGGGTCTCCACCACTGTCTGTAATTGCAGTATAAACCTCAGAAAAATAGCTATTTGCCTTCAAAAAATCCTCAGGGTGATGGAGATCTAGGACAAGAACCAAAACTGTAGTATTGGCGAGAAGTTTAGGGGTCTCAAGGTACGACTGGCGATATTTTTCTTGTCCTCCGAAGTCCCAGAGTGATATCTGAAGGCCTAGGTAATTATGGGACTTCACTTCATACATGATTGTCGGCCCAAAGTCACTGGTCTCAATAGGGGACATCCCGCCTAATGTAGTTGAATAGATTGACGTTTTACCACAACCACTAAGTCCAACAAGCGAAATCTTCATACTCAATTCCTCAATTCAAAAGTTAAATTGTTTTATGCTCCGTTAAAGGTGATTTAAGTAATAAAACCCTTCACTCCCCCTAAGGCACAAAGAATTTTAAATTTTCCTTATTTTCTTAAAAATTAACTGCAATATGGCTAGAAATCTTCTTCTTTCTTAATGCTTCATAACTTCGAGTAGGAAGGTTTAATTTCTAAGTACTATTCAGGTGAAAGAAGATGGGAAAGCAATAACTACCTCAAATACATTTAGGAAGACAAAATAAGAATAACGCTAGAGGAGGAGAAATTAGGGAAAAATAATCATTATTTTCTTTTAGAGTAGTCTCATAAAAATTTTTAATTCGTAAAGAGCAAAAAGAAACATAGGTTCACAGTATGATAACTTTGACGCAGAAGTTTCGAATATTTCCAAACATCCCAGTACGACGCTAATGGTCTTTAAAACCCCATTTAACTTTATAGAAAAGAAAGTTAAGCAAATAGAACTGTTTCAAGATCGTTACGACAAATGTTTTTATCTAACAGTCACTTTTGAACAGATTATGCCTTCTTTTGTAGATAATGGAATTTATCAAGCTTTTGATCTAGGTATTACGAAACACACAGCAGTCAATCTATATGGTAAATTCCTCGTATCTACTGTGAAAAGACCTGATAAATACTGGAATCCCAAGATAATTTCATTACAACGAAGGCGTAGCCACTGTAAACGTGGGAGCTGTCGTTATCGCCTGTTCAGTCAGCGGTTAGTAACCATTAGTAGAAAATGTCGAAATCAGACCAAGGACTGGCAGCATAAACAATCTAAAAATTTCTTAAAAAATACACGAGCCAATATCATAGTTGTTGGTAACCTCTTCCCAAAACAGATGGCGAATGGGAGAGCTATTAACAAGCAGAAGATAAAAAATAAGAAGTACTGGAAAAGTATCAATCGTGGTGTCCATAACACAGGACATTTGGGCCGATTTGTCGAATTGTTAACCTATAAAGCGAAACTTATGGGTAAAAGAGTAATAACAATTGACGAGAGAGACAAAACCAAGGCCTGTACTGTTTGTGGACACAAGAAGAAAGTAATACCTCTTTCAGAACGAATTTTTTCTTGTGAGATGTGTGGAACCGTACTTGACCGAGATTGCAATTCAGCAATAAATATTTTAAAACGGTTTCTCTCACGCAATGCTCTGTGGACGAGCTATCAATATTTCTTAGTTCAATTGGGAAATTTTGGTAATCTACGAAACATAATCCAAGGTAAAATGAAAATTCCCTTCAGTTCTCAAGAACAAAGGTTCGATGGATTCGTAGGAAGCCGCTGAACTCATTTAGGGGAAGTTCACCTGCAATATGAAGTATAATGTAAACTTAATAAAACAAGTAAGAAGAAGATAATATTAACTTCTTAAAACCTAAACGCTGAGTTTAAAGGGTAATCTGAAAGTATCTCTCCCCAAAAGGAAAAGAGAGCCATGCCACGTCGTATAATATCGAAATATACTAAGGAGACCTTGCATTTCATTGGTCAGCCCATTTCTTTTTTATTAAAGAAGCAAAGTATGATTCTTTTTATGGCAGTGGCTGTAACGGAATGCGCATTTGCTTCTGCAGCGTTTGGTTTACCCCTATACCTTCGAGAATTGGGTGAACAAAGTGGAACGACAACGGTGGGTTTTGAACTCGCAATTATTACAGCTGTGTACTATATCGTTTCATTATCGACTGCGTCATTTTTCGGATCTTTTAGTGATCGATTTGGACGACGGCCATTTTTAATCATTGGAACAGCAATAGCAGGTATTTCCTTTATTATTTTTCCCATTATGTATCCTTACTATGCTACTCTTCCAATTAGTTTTCTCGTTCTAGTCTTGTCGAATGGGTTGAAAGGATTAGCTGCTGCTATGATCTCTGGGCCAATATTAGCAGTAATTGCTGATTTATCCCCTGAAGAAAAGCATGGTGAGACAATGGGGAAATTCTATTTAGCAAAAGCCGCTGGAGGAGCTATTGGGAATCCATTTGGTTTAATAGCTTGGGGGATCTTTAAAGAGAACGCCTTCTTCTTCTTTGCAATTATAATGTTCCTGGCTACTTTAATTTATGTGTTTAGGTTTTTTGAACCCCGAGATCTAGCCTTGGCTGATGAAGCTGAAATAATGCTAACAGATTTCACTCAAACTGTAACAGATTCAGAAATTGACATGAATCCATTTAAAACCATGCTTGAAAGTCTTCAAGACAAACAATTTCGAAAATTCGCCATTGCTTGGTTAGCTTATACAACCCTTATGGGAGCAAGCACTTTTGTTGCACCCACAATAATATACGACCTCGTTATAAATGTAGGACCTATTCTTGTGATAATTGGCTTTCTTGCGATTTGTATAATGGGAATAATGCAACCTGTGTTAGGTAAACTTTCTGATAACGTAGGACGAAAACCCTTCTTGGTAATTGGAGTTGTTGGCACTAGTATGCTTTTAGTAACGCTTGCAGCTATCCTTGATTATAAATCCGTGAATGGAACACAAGAATGGGAACTTTCTGAATTGTCTGATTTGATAAAAAATCCATTCTCATTAACAGATACAATTTCCTTGAATCTTATCCCTGAAAACCCACTCCCAATCCCTCATATCCTTGTTGTTTTAATGATTATAGTTTACGGTCTCTCTGCCTCTTGTTTTGCTTCAGCTGCTTTAGGTCTAATTAGTGATGTTACCAAATCAGAACATCGGGGGCGTGAGATGGGCTTTACTCAATCGCTTATGGCCATGGGAAACATCATGGGGGCGGTTGTTGGAGGATACTTTGTTGGTCTTGGACCTGAAGGCATTATTGGCCTTTTTAGTTTTTGTTTTGGACTTAGTTTGATTGCTATAATCATCATTGTTCTATTTCTTTACGAAACAAGTGGTTTTTACCATTTTACTCATAAGTTGGTTTAGAAGTTACTTATACTTTGATGATATTAGTTCTCTAGAGTGGTTTGTAGCCTCAGTAAAAATCTTTGAGCTTTAGATTTTTCCTCATTTTTTTATCGAGCATTCCCCGATATTTCAAGGGATCATCATCGATATACTTCCTATCTGGTTTTTGTTTACGTTGATGTTTGTTTTTTTTCGTTTTTTGAGAACAAACACCTGTTGAAATATCCAGGGCTGAAGGCCGAAAAAAACAAACGGCATATTTGCATTTATAGCCAATACATTCGTCACCTTCGACCATTCGACAGAGAATTTTCTTCTCACCGCGCTTGCGTGTGATCGATAGGAATCGTTCACTGCATTTAAGAAATTTACATGTAGTTTCACACAATACATTGCGAGATTGACTTTGTTGCAAGAATCGAACGCTCCAACACCAGAATAAAAAAGAGAAGAGCTTTTTTTTTCAGCGAATCATCAGTTTTTTTTAATAACTGTTTATACACTTCTTATCAAGGACTTATATAAAAACATTTATTTGATGAATCGTAAATCTTTACACTTGCAATTGGATAGTTATTTCTATATTGAAGTTTTCGAGAGGTCTATCCTAATGAGCCACTACTTAAAACAGTTGAAAACTCAGAGTTCACGAAAAATAATACTTTTAGGTCTTTCACAAGCAGGAAAAACGTCTATCCGTGATGTAGTCTTTGAAGGGAAAGCACCTGAAGAAACACAAAATTATGCAGCGACATTAAACTATGAGCGGCAGATTGAGCAAGTCGCGGATGAACCAATCACTGTTATGGATTTGGGAGGACAGGAAGTCTTTTTGAAGCGTTTTTTAAGTAGTATGAGTTCGTTTATCTTCAGTAACGTTGCTGTGTTAGTTTTCATCTGTGATATAGCGACTCCGGAAAAATTTCCAGCTTCACTAAAAGCATTTGTTGAAGGTGTAAGTCGACTAGAAGAGATGTCAGATGTCCAACCCGCTATCTATGTCCTGTTACACAAAACAGATCTTATGCCCGACCTTACACAAAGAGCTGAAAGAATGGAATTTTTGATGGAAATGTTTCAGGACGCAGCAGCAACAAAAAGCATAACATTTTTACAAACATCCATTTATGACAATTCGATTCATGAGGCATTTAAGCGAATAACTGCAGAGGCAAGTGAGGTCATTCCTGAAGCAGATACTATCGAAAAAGAAGAAGATTTAGAAGCTATTCAACAAAGACTCAGACTTCGACCTATCCAACAAGTTCTTCATACGCTTAAATTTATGAATCGTTTGGATGAAGTCATTCTAATGTCGTTAGATGACCCCAACTTTAAAATTAATGCATCTGAATTAGAGGACAGCGAGATCAGGCATATTTTGACTCTCCTAGATAAATCAAACGATCTAACATTAGTTACTGGTTCAAAATCCGAATTAGAACGATTAGGATCAGTAATGATGTATAAATCCAAGATTCAACCTAATCATTTATTGATTCTACTCTCTAGAGACGATAAATCAATGCTAGAAACTAGAAACCTTCAAGAAATTGAAGAAACAATTAATCTCCTATCTAATCAACTTGAATCAATGCTTAAAACACCAATTTAGAGGAGTAATTTTGCGCCAAAACCTTATCGCGTTGTCAGGATTATCCCATTCTGGAAAGGATCTTCTATTTAACCAACTAATGAAGCTAGGGAGATCTGAACCTGATCTGAACATTTTGCAGAATGTGATCTTTTATGATTGGCTAAACACCTCCTTTAACAAAGAAGACCCGTATCTTGAAAATCTTCTTCCACCTGTTCGTGAAAAGATTTTAATGAAAATTAATACTCTAATTTATGTCCATGACATCTCATACCAATTACTCGATGATATAACAACTGACTTTCAGGAAATAACTTCCAATATTAGTGCTGTTAACAAAAACTATCAAGTGATCCTTCTATTAAACCGAGGACATTTAATTCATAATGAAGTCGAGCGTAATAAAGTAAAGAATGTAGTTATCACGCGCTTGCAACATTTTTTTCCCCATGAAATTCCCTCTTACATTGTTTCACTCAAGGGACCAGATGAACAAAGATTAACAAATCATATTTTTACACAAATAGTCAAAAAAGCCTCAGATTTCAGTAAGCAAAAATATTTGGAAAAACAGTTAAATCTAGATCTAGCAAAACAACATCAACTTGAAGATATCTTAAACAAAAAAATGAATTTGTATGGTTTTGCTGGAGCCTTTTTATTGTCTCAACACCAAACTATTCTTCTAGCAAAAGGAAAGAGTGAACGCTGGCAAGAGAAGGTCGGACCCCAAATTATTCGTATGTTAGATCAATATGAAGCATTTGATGTTACTCCGAAGGCAAAAACGAACATTCTTCGAATTGAAGATTTTTTAATGATAACTCAAGCTATTACTAAAGAAATAAAATTGATATTAATTGGAATAGAACCGACATTTAATGTTGAATCCTACAGAACTATAGAACAAATATGCCTCGACATATCAAATGAGCTTATTTCAAAGCTAAATTGAAATATAAAACCTGTAAAGAGATGAATTAAATGATTTCTGGACTAATTGTAACTGCGATGACCGACATGGGGCCTTATCCTATACTTAACTTATCCCCAATTTCCGAGGATACAACGGTTAAGCTGAGTGTCATTGGTATGACTATTCTCTCTATGGGAGCAGGAACGGTAGCTGAAAAACAACATTATCGTTTACATGGTTCCATCCCCATTCCCGACTCTCCCACTTTAGAAGCCTTAGCAATGTCTTTCACGGTTACTCCAACAGAGACAAAAGATGTACGCATTGACCAACATGGCCGTGAATCAACCATTTGGTTACTATTCGAATCCAAAGATCGTGATCGCATTTTTTCTCAACATGGCTCCATTGAGAGAGCACTAAAAGAGGAAATTGAAACTATCCACATCGAAGATAACCTCTCCGATCCTACTATTATGAATCGAATACTAAATCGTATTACAGATATTCTAACAACAGTAGAAGTTCCTGTTCTTCCAGAAACTCCTTCATATATTCCTGAAAGAGGAGGATTGGAATTTTATACTATTAATAATGACGGGGACTTAATCGAACTGGAAGCTAGTGATGACCTCACTACTCATTTTGTATTGGTGTTAATTAATGCTGTTGTCAAACGAATATTTCTTATAAAACTAGATGATTCTACCTCCCAGCGAATTATGTTTTTAGCTGGCCGATCTGCTTCAAATTTAAATTCAAACCGTTTTAAAAATGAATTTACGATACGTGATGTATCAGATCCAATCGAACGTGAAATGATTCTTGAGAAAATTGGGATCATTCAGAAAATAGGCGTTTAAATGAGGTCTAATAAAAATGTCTTATCTTGCGAGGAAGAAAACAAGTAAAATTCTGATCTTAGGGTTAGCGAGGTCAGGAAAGTCAACTATCATAAGAGTGGTAACTGAGGGCATAATTCCCTCAAAAGATGATGATTATCATGCTACCATTGATTATGAACGGAAACAGAAGGTCATTGCTGGGACAGAGCTCACTCTTTTTGATTTAGGAGGCCAGACTGCTTTTCTAGATCGGTTCACTGGAGAACTATCCGAATTTATTTTCAGTGGAGTCAGAACTTTAGTTTTTGTGGTCGATTCAATCGAAATAAAGGATATCTCACGTGCGAAATATTATTTGGATTTATCATTAAAAAAATTAGGCCAATTTAGCCCCGACGCCTCCATCTTCATCTTTCAACATAAAACAGACTTAATTCCTAAAAAACTTCAAGATGAAGTCAGAAAAACGATTAGGGATTATCTCTCTACAGGTGTTTCCCGACAGCTCAAATTTTATTCAACTTCTGTTTTCTCTGACTCTGTCTTTAAAGCGATGGGAGATGTATACGCTGAAGCCAGTGGTGCACGTAAAACTCTAAGACCACTTCTGGAGACCTTCATTCGCCATAATGCAGCGGATATGGCGCAGATATTCACAAAGGAAGGCGCCCCTCTAACACAAGTGGATGACATTTCGAAATTTGACCATATATCATTATCAGAGGTTAAAAACTTCTTTGACGCGGTAGTAGAGCGCTTAGCAAATTCTGAAAACCAGAAATCAACATCAGTTCTTGTTGAATCAGATCATCGTGTGTTTATAATTAGATTTATGGAGAGCGGTCTAGCTTTATTCTTTGGATTTCCCAAAGAACGTCTCAGGGAGAAAAATGAACAAATTCCTTCTCTTTATAACAAGGTACTCGCATTTAGTTCCCAATTAAAAAGTATGATAGAATCTTAGGCTGCTATTAATAAAAAAGTAATCAAAAATCACCTGGTTCTGTCACTAAAAGATTTGCGGTACAATGTATCTATAAATCTCTTAAAATCTGAATTAACCATTTGACTTAGAAAGTCCAATGAACTGTAAACTAATACACTTGATTTTTGATAGAAAAAATTTCTTTCACTTCTCATTTAACCGAGATGCACAAGTAGAAGCAATTCTAGAATTGGGACGGGTGAAAAGAATCAGTATTGACTTTTTATCTGATATATGTCATCATCCTAACCACCCAAGTCAGATTTTTTGGCATGAAATTCCGATAGTATGTATCAGATGCATTGGAGCCCAATGTGATTTTGAGGTGCTTAATAATATACAAAACATCCTTTTCCAACTCATACAACCTGTGATTCAACTTCCTATAGTCCGCTATATCGCAATATTAGTTAATCTTGTGTTACCAGGATGGAATACTCACCAAGAGTTCATTATGGCTCTCAATCGTGCAGGAAAATTATTACTTATCCCTACTGAAATAGCATTGGCCCCACTAGAACTGCTAAAACTTAAAAAAAACTGGAGAATCCGAGTTAATAAGTTGATTGAGTTAAAGAACAATCTCAAGTTGTTAGATGCCATTAAACCAAGGTTATTTCCAAATAGTGAGTTTCGAATATTCATCCAGTAAATGATTATTAGCCAACGACCGAATGATGTCAGAGGGTGGTATTTCACAACTTTTAAAACACTAAGCTGTTCGTATCAAAGGGTTTATCAAACGTCCACAACAGAGTAATACATGATATTTTTATGTTTGAAAATAGAGGGTTCTGGGTATTTTCGCAAATTGATGAAGTAATTAGTAGATACTTTACTATTACGTCTGTTTCTTACAAACAAATGGCCCAAACCAAAAGAACAATGCATGTAGAGGTCATTCCAGCTTATGAAATACTCCGACGGAGTGATTTAACTTCTAACATGGAAACAGTAAACCTAGAGCTTAGACAAATTGGTTTCATGCCTCTCCTGCGCCGTCATCCAACTAAAGAATCACGAGGAATGCTATATGTTTTTCCTATCAGTGATAAAATGCGTGAAACAAAACAACAATTAACTACTCCTCTTATTCTCTTCGGACTTACCGTAGTATCCGTATTATTTGTAGGATTTATGAGCTGGGATGTATTACAAAACGTTCAACCCGATCTTGATCCAATCGTAACCAGTCTTTTATATGCTATAGGTCTAATTGGTATTGTTGGCATTCATGAACTTGGCCATATGTTTGCATCCAAGATGCATGGGATCAAAGCAAGTTGGCCTTATTTTCTCCCCTTTCCTTTCGGTTATGGAACATTCGGAGCATTTATTTCCCAAAAAACCCCTATTAGATCAAGGAATGATCTATTTGATGTTGGGCTTGCAGGACCAATCTTTGGATTTATTACCTCGATTTTTTTCACTATACTAGGATTAATGATCTCTATCGTTGTTGATAGCTCATTAATCCCCGAAAATTTTGGTAATTCTCCATTTTCCTTAGACTTTCGGTTATTTAGCGAAACAAGGTTCAGAATTCTCCTGTTTGAAGCTCTAGCCTTCTTTATAATTCCTAATAAAGGAGGAAATACGCAGATTATTCTTCACCCATTAGCGTTTGCTGGATACATTGGTCTTTTGTTAACTGGGATAAATTTGATCCCAATTGGCCAACTCGATGGTGGACACGTCGCAAGAAGCCTTTTTTCAGAAAATCATCATCGAGTCTTGACTTACATTAGTGCAGGATTGATGATAGTTCTATTACCTGAATTTTTCCTGTTTGCAATTCTAATCCTTCTAATGTATTCACAAACAGGTCATGCTGGTCCGTTGGATGATCTTTCCTCAGTTACTCTTAGCCGTAAAGTTATCGCTGTTTTTTCGATTTTCCTAGCAATGTTATGTTTACCATTTCCCGTAGAACTCTTCACCTGGATTTTTCCTTTTTTTAGCTAGAATCAAAGATAGTATTAGGTCATAAATCATAGTAGTATGCCTCAATTTCCCGTTGCTCACGATCTAGGCGGCTCCCTAGCTTGTTTAGTCGAGCTCGGCCAGTTTCAGGATCTCGTCGAAAAGTAATGTTAATTCTTTCCAAAAAATGATTCAGTCCTTCTCTCTTCGAGAAAGGGCCGACAGTTATTCCAGAATATCCAGGTTCTCCCTCAAACAGTAATATTCTATCAGATAATGCTTCTGCAATTTGTATATCATGTTCTATGGCAATACAAGCTGCTCTATTCTTAGAAACTATATGACGAATGACTCGTGTAACATTCAAACGTTCTTCAACATCTAAAAACGCACTCCCTTCATCAATGATGTATAAGTTAGCTTTCTTTCCCAAACAACCTGCTAGAAATGTTCGTTGCAGCTCTCCTCCACTTAATGTACCTATTGGCTTTTCTAAAAGGTGTGAAATTGACAAGGGTTTGAGAATATAGAGTTTATATTCATTAGATTCAATAAACGTATTCGAATATCGGGTGAGAAAATCACGTACCGTTCCCCTAAATTTCTTATGTAAGAATTGGGGTTTGTAGGAAATCTTTGCAGTTTTCAAGGTATTAAACAAATATTGAGCAAATGTGGTTTTTCCTAATCCGTTCTCTCCCAAAACACATAGAATTCCTCCAAAGTGAATAATCCCCTTAGTGGTTGTTAGAGTAAATGAACCCAATTGCTTTGAAAAAGATGGATATTCAATTCCTGGAACACCGTCCCATTGTCGTTCTTTAACCACTCGAGTGAAAATAATTTCTTTCCCCCGAATCCGAATGTTTTCATCTTTCAATTTTCCAAGTAAAAAATTGTTAATACCCTTCTTGACAGAATATGATAAACGAGACATTACACCAAATTTGTGTGGTTCACCATAGAAAATATAAATCAAATCACTTTGAAAATCATGAATAGCAATATCATGTTCAGCAATAAAGACAACTTTTCCAGCTTCAGCTAATCTATGAAAAATTGTAGCCATCTTTATTCGTTGGCGAAAATCAAGAAATGTACAGGGTTCATCTATCAGATAAATGTCAACATTCTGTAAAAGTACTCTACCTATTGCTAATCGTTGCAATTCACCCCCAGATAATTCTGATGGAATACGATCTATAATTGATTCTAGTTCCATTAATGTGATTACTTCCTCTGTTGAAAATAATCCCTCATGGAAACTGGAAGAGAAAATCTCCTGTACTGAATCTGATTTTGTGAGAAGCTCAGTAAAAACTTGTGGTTTATATGCGACTGACTCTGGCGTTAAATCAGTTAAGAATTGTCGAAAACTCGCAATGGATAATTGGGATAAAAAATCACGAAATCCTTCTTCTGGATTACGAAAATTGCCACCATTAAGCTGCTTTCGACCTGCTAAGATTTCTAGTAATGTCGATTTGCCAATTCCATTTACACCCAGTAAACCAATGACTTTTCCAGGACTAATTTGTGGTACGCCAAAAAAGCGGAATCCATTTTCACCATAACAATGAACTTGGAGGCCAGCAGTTTCAGGACTAGGAAGATTGACAACACTGATCGCCCCTGGAAAACATTTATTTACACAAATACCACAGGTTCCTTTTTTGGCCATTAAGCATTTCTTATTATTGATGATAGGCTTACCGGTGTCCTTTCGAATTGTAACAACATTCTTCTGCCCCTTCTTAACAAGAGGACAATATTTGTGACATGCGTATCCACAGAGGTCAGGTTTGCATTTATCGAAATTAATGTTGATAATTCGGATAATGAACCACTCTACCTGATTGAATCTATTTATTTATTAGTTCACTTTAGTTTGTTGAAGATTATTGGCTATTAATCGCAGTTTTGTGATTATTGATAATAGTATTTCATTGAATATCTTTAAAATCCAAAGGAGTAATTCAACAACTTTAAATAATCTCGCTTTAAAGGAGACATTACACTGTCTTAATGCCAATGGTTGTATAGTTCCAGTAAAAATAAACATATATAGACGTTCTAAGACAGTCTACCGAAGAATACTAAACACATCGAAAGGAACCAATTATAATCGAAAACATGGAGATCTAGGATCTATTGGAACCAATCGCTCATTTAGAATGGACCTTGGGAATAAGTTTAATTTGTCTATCTTTATGGACCACTTCAATTGAGGCAGTAGGACTCCTCTTATTAGCTATCGGATCAGTCTTTCCTGATATATTTGACTGGGCATTGTTTCGTGGAAAGAAATTTATTCGTGGGCATCGTGAATTTTCTCACACTGTCTTTTTTGTGCTTATTCTCATTATTTTCAGTCAGGTAATTCCTGTTCTCATCTTCTTGGCTTTTGGTTCAATACTCCACATCTTGGAAGATATTGTTTCAGGAGGTAATCCAGTCTTTCTATTCTCCCCTATAACCCACCGAGGGAGTGTTATGCTTATTAGTAAAGAACAATCAATTAGAATTGGGGCCTGGTTTAGAAAAGTGATTAAAGGATCTTATATCGGCTCTGAGAACATTGGTGATGAACTCTCATGGCTTTGGCTTTTAACAATATTAGGATCATGGATTTTAATGACAGGAATCTTCTTATTTTTCAGTATATTATGATGAAAGAAGTGAATTAAAAATATGGAAGCTCTCAAACATACAGAATGGACCCTTGGTATAATTTTCCTTTGGTTTGCCTTATACAATGCCCAGCTCAC
>CP070665.1:402484-421371 GCA_020351745.1 Candidatus Heimdallarchaeota archaeon
CATTACCCGCACTAATTCTTGATACTATCCCAGCTGTAGAAATCACCTTTAATTTTATTTTTTTACCTATCATTGCTTCTCTAATAATTGTTATAACTTTCATGGTTGCTAGTCTATTGGTAAATGTCTTAAATTTGGAAGAGAGGACTAAAGGGGTCTTCTTAGTTGGAACCATGATAATGAACTTAGGATTTAATGTTCCGTTTGTTCTAGGAGTTTACGGACAGGAGGGATTCGCTCGAGCATCATTTTTTGATATAGGCAATATAGTATTGACTCTGTCTCTTACATATTATATTGCACAGAAATATGGTTCAAGTAACGACAGTAGGAAAATTTCTTTCTTAAATAAGAAACTATTAACGTCTCCACCATTAATAGCATTGATTATAGGCATTTTGATCAATTTTTCTGGTTTTTCTTATGATCCTAGTTTTAATTATCTTTTAGATCTGTTAGGTGGTTTATTGACTCCACTCCTTATGTTGTCAATAGGTATTTATTTCAACCCAAAATTAGAGAAGATTCTTCCCGTTCTTGAGGTAATTTCAATTCGAATGGGGTTGGGTTTATTATTAGGAATAATTTTTACCTTTTTACTAGGATTTAATGACCTTACCAGTAAAATTATAATTATTAGTTCTGCAGCTCCAGTTGGTTTCAATACTCTAACTTTTGCTTCACTTGAAGAGCTAGATAAGGAGTTTGCAGCCAATATTCTTTCATTTTGTATTCCATTGGGAATTGTAACTATTTCTCTCTTGTTAATCATACTTGGCTGAGATTTTTAAGAGTTTTTCATTGATTTAGGCTTAATAAAACTCATTAGAATCTCAATGAAGTATCATATTCCTGCATGTTGAGATTTAAAAGGACTTAAAATCTATACTTAATTGGTGTAAAGGATGCTCTCTCTTCCATACGCGTTCAAATCCCTCTTTAGAAATAAAAAACGGACTCTTCAAAACGCTTTTGGAATTTTTTTAGCTGTTACCATTATTTCTGCCGTTGTTTTTTACAATGAAACAGCTGCCATCAAATTCCTTAATGAAGCCCTCGAAGATATCGAAGTGGATATGACTGTCAGTTCTTTTGATCTATCCGCGTTTGGTTTTGGGATTGAGCTTCCCGAAGTCACCTATAATGTAACTGAGATCGATATTTGGTTAGAGAATCAATCACTAGTCTTAGCCTCCGAGTACTACTTTAGCTTGTCTGGAAAGATTCAAGTTAAGGCGGAAAGCGATATCGAGATTTCAACGGGTTTTATAGGAATTGAAACAAGTTATTTAGATACGTTTCACGTTTTCAACATAAGTGAGGGGATTTTTAATGATTCAATATCTAAAGACATGCAACCCCTTCCCATTTTGATAGACGATAGAAATGCTCTGAAATTAGGGTTATCTGTGAATGATACCGTTAATGTCACAAAAACTGGCCCCGACTTCTTGAATTTAACTGGTTCATTGAAGAATTATACACAGATTTGCCGTGTTACTGGTATCTACCAGATTAAAGATAGTTCTGGCTTTCTCGGACTGTCTATGTTTAATAAAGAGGTGGGAATGATTATTTTTCCTATTTGGGGGCTCTCGGAATGGCGTGATACTCTTTTCCAAAGATGGGGAGCACTCCAAGGGTATGATTATAATGAACAACTCCATATAAAATTTAATCATACTGCTCTTCCCACTAATCCTGATGCTGCTGGTGGAAAAACTACTGCTTTTTCCAATAAGATTTTAGTTAAATTTGGGGGTCAAGTTTATGCCCAGGATAATATTGGAATGTCAGTTTTAGTCCTTCGGATCGTGATGCTAGTTTTCCAGATGTTCTTATTGTTCTTATCGCTCCCTGCCATCATTCTAGCGCTATATCTCCAAAAATATTCTGTTGAATCATCTATGGAAATGAGAAGCATTGAGATCACTACTTTACAAAGTCGGGGAGCTTCTTCAGGACAAGTTCTACGGATGATATTGTCAGAAATCTTAGTGATTGCTTTAATAGCGACATGCTTTGGGATTATATGTGGTGAATTGGTAGCACAAGTCATGTTGTGGACTCCTCAGTTTCTCACCATCGATCCATTACTGATTGATTTTGATTTCACATTTTCTTCCATGAATCTTACGAATGTTTCATTATTGGCAATTATCAGCATAGTTCTAGCCCTTATCTCCGCTTATCTTCCAGCACGGCGTCTAATCAAGGGTCAAGATTTTTTGGAGGGGATGAAAGAAGAGGGTACTCAAAGAGCATCACTTTGGAAACGTATTTATTTGGATGTCGTGTTTACAATGATGGGTTTGCTATTCTTAGCGTTACAAATAGGATTCGATTTCGACATCGAAAGTGGGGGAGCATTATTCGCAATTTGGGCCGCAGTTACTCCTTCTTTATTCTGGTTGGGATCCATTCTTTTGATTGCTCGTGTTGGTTCATATTTAATTCTAAAAACAGAGAATGTACTAATCCAGGGGTTTACAGTGATATTTTCTCTTGGTGAAATAGTTGCTAAATCAGTTACACGACGCCCTGAGAGTCTTAGTAAAGCTATCATTATTTTAGCTTTGACTTTTTCATTTGGGATCATGGTTAGTACTACTGCACATACAGACCATCAGACAAATGTATCTCAAGCGCAGTTTGCTTCTGGAGCTGATGTTCGAGTCAAGTCCATTCTTCCTTTATCAACAACAGAGTTTGATAATAGTATTCAGTCAATTGATTCAAATGCAATTGTATCTGCTGTTTATAAAGACAACATGGTATTCGGTGGAACACAAATCCCGATCTTGGGAGTCGAAAATAATTTTCATGAAGTAGCATTCCTTCGTAATCAATTTTTTGTCGATTCAACAATTGAAGAGGTGTTTTCCAATCTGTTAATTCAAAATAATTGTGTAATCAGTAATGATTTTGCCCTTGATTTTGATTTTAGTATTACCAATTCCTTGGGCGAATCGGGTCTTATTGTGAGTGATCTTGCTTATAACTTCCCAACATTAGGTAGTCAGATGGTTTATGGGGTGGGTCTAACAGTTTCGACTAGTACTACTTCGAGTTCTGGAAATTATTTTATTATAACGAGTCTAAACACATTTGAGACATTTTTTGGGTCTCGAAATGCTTCTTTTTTCTTGATTAACACCCAAATTGATCCTTTAGAGTTAGAAGCTCAGTTAATTGATGTTTATGGAATGAGTCTTGATATTACAACCTCTTCTGAGATTCTATCAGCGATCGAAGAACCAGGGATAGCCAATTTCAATGGGGTCCTAAGTGTTGAATTTGTTATCGTTATTATTATTGCATGTATAGGCTCAGGTATTTTTCTCATAACCGCGATTCAAAAGCGGAAACGGGAAGTTGGGACATTAATTTCCCTAGGAGCGACTAATAACCAGGTTGGAACGTTTATTATTGGTGAAGCGATTACTGCGGGGACTTTCTCAATTTTAGCAGGGACTATTATCGGTTTCATTGTTACAATTCTCTTTAGAGGCTTCCGTACTGAACCAGGATCAATAGCAAGCCCTGCAATCTTCTCAATAGCTGGTTTTGGAATATTATTAGGATGTGTCGTTCTAGGAATTATAATAGCCGTTCTAATCAGCCTTTGGGAGGTTAGAAAGACTAGTGTGAGTGAGGTTCTGCGAACAGTTTGAGGTGGAAAGTATTGACAATAGCACTGGCAGCTCACGATGTTTTTAAGATTTATGAAGGAAAAGATCAGCGAACTGATGTTGTAGCTTTGCGAGGAGTTAATGTTGAGCTTCATGCTGGAGAATTTGTATCGATAATTGGTCCATCTGGCTCAGGAAAGACCACTTTGATCTCAGTCCTAGGTGGTTTAATCCGACCGACCGCAGGAACAATTTTTATCAGAGGAACCACCATTACATCATTACAAACAAATCAACTAGTGCAATTTCGTCGTGAACACATCGGTTTTGTATTTCAAATCTCAAATTTAGTTCCTATGTTGACTCTTCAGGAAAATGTCATGCTTCCCATGAAAGTTGCAGGGAAAAAGGGTCTGAAGAAACGAACCCAAGAATTGTTAAGTGCTGTGGGATTAAAAGAAAGACGAAAACATAAACCAGCTCAATTATCTGGTGGTGAGTTGCAACGAGCAGCAATAGCTTGTGCTTTAGCAAATGATCCTGAAATCTTATTGGGGGATGAAATCACCGGAGAGCTAGATACAACAACCTCACAGGAAGTGATGGATTATCTTAAAGATTTAAACAAAGAGCGAGGATTAGCTATGCTGGTAGTCACTCATAATGAACAGATTGCGAATCAAGCTGATAGAATTTTGAGGATTAAAGATGGATCCGTTTTAACACAACGACTAAGAGATGAAACTTCAACAGAAGAATTGTATGAAATCAGTGTTAAAGGCCGTATTACCATCCCAGAGGAGCTTAGACGGCAAGTGGGGTTAGAACGACTAGTAGAGTTTCGCACTTCCTCAAAGGGTGATCACCTGAAGCTGTATCCGAGCTCTGTGAAATCACCACCAATAGTAACAAAGGAACCAATTAAAGCCTCAGAAAAAATCTGTCCTGTATGTTCTCGGACCGTTCCCCAACAGATAATTTATTGTATCCATTGTGGAAATAAAATTAATTGAGGGTTTTACTATCACATCAGCAATACCACCAAGTATTCGGAAAATCATCGATTCGGGACGAGGAGAGGTAGCTCAATTAGAACGTCAATACCATTTATGGGTACTAATCACAGTGTTAGCTGTAACTGCAGGTGTTCTCATGATTGGGGCTTCAATTATCCTGTTCTTACTTGAAACGGATGAAGATCTTACGATTGTGCGTTTATTAATTGGGTTTGCAGCAGGAGCGGACTTCATTGTGTCTTATTTTGTATTTCAAGAAACAATAGCGCGTAGGCGTTATCTTTTGGAGGTACAGAAAATGATGCTTCAAGGGCTATCGTTTTTAGATTCAGTACGACGGGGTTTTCGGGATTTGTTCGGATAGTGGATCTATAAGCAAACTTTTAGGTTAATTTCTGGTTGGTAAAGGATTTGAGGCTGTATTCTTTGAAAGCTTGAGTGAATTAATAACTGAGCCATTCCTCTACATTTAAAAGATATCATAAAGACTTTAAGCTTAATCTACTCTGTTAATTAAAAACTACCAAATTTATGAGGAAACTGTAAATGCCAGAAGCTTCAATACCAGGGATGGCTTTTCGAGCACGATTGTCGAAAAAATCTGGAGCCAATGTTATAGAGCTGATTTTTCGTGGTGATTCTATCACAACTGTTGATATTTCAGGGGATGTGACTGACGCATCAATTCGAAGTGCACTTAAACTCGCATGTACTGAAGCCGATATTGAACATCAAATCACGGAAGCAGCCTTAAGTCAAGTAGCAGGAGATCTGTATAAACAAGCTGGATTAGGTGAAGGAAAGGTTCTATTACCTCAAGAATTTGAGCTAGGTGGGGAAGCCACAGAATTAGACCGAAAATTAGCTATTATCATAAGTTCGCTGCAAAAACTCCACACACGACTTGACAAGATTGAATCCTTACTTGAAATCTCTTCGGAAGAGTAACTAGAAAATATTAAGTCCCTTGGCCGTGATTTGAACACGGGACAACCCGGTATCTGCTGAAACCCAACTAACATCCTTTTCATCGAATCATCCAAGGTGTGGCGTTTGCGCCTACAGCCGGGGGCTCTTGCCAGGCTGAGCTACCAAGGGAAGGATTGGTTATTTTTCATTAAAACCCAATATAATTAGGTTAATGTAGTTTTTTTCAAAAAAACTTACATAAAGACCGACTTACTATTTTTTTTTAAAATTCATTGTGATTATTTTGATTTGTTGTTTTATTGCGATGATTGCATTTTCTTTTATTCGCTAAATATTACTTATAAATAAAGTCTTGATGCAGAAATAGATGAACTCTTATTATTGAGGTATTCCATCTTTATGCAACAATCTCCTAGTAAGTATATGATTTTGTTATATTGGGATAAAGCCACGTGGTATGCACTCGGGTCATTGGCGGCAAGTCTTCAAAGATCCCAAATCCCTTATGAGATTATTAAGGAAGATCCCATCTCCCACATTCAGGCAAAAATTGATCATGGATTTCATGTGATCTATGGAGAATCAACGCGAATCACGACCCTTAGCTCGCTAAAGGATCGGTTAAAGAATATTAACAAACAGATATCGTCATCAAAGGTGCTTACAGTAATTGGAGGATTCCATGCTTCAGGAGATCCTCAAAAAATTCTAAAAATGGGAGCAGATTATGTGATAATAGGCGAGGGAGAAGTTACCTTTCCTGAATTTATAACTACATTAGTAAACAACGAGTTTCAGCATAACAGTATAACATCTTTGCCTGGAATTGCATTTTTCAATGAATATGGAGAGTATGTTCAGACTCCCTCACGAGATCGGATAAATCTAAATGATCATTGTCCATACTCTGATAACAAAGATTTTCCGTTACATCCTCCTATTGAGTTAATGCGGGGTTGTTCTTTTCGCTGCCGTTTTTGTCAAGTACCATATGTGTATGGTAATCCTCGATTTCGATCCATTGATACTATTACCAAGATTGTAGAACATTATATCCAACATTTTAGACCGTTGAAAAAAAATATAGATATTCGCTTTATTGCACCAAACTCGCTGGGATACATGGAGAAGAAACGGGGTCAACCAAATTATGAAGCCCTGATTAAGCTCTTAAAGCGACTTTCGCAATATAATATCCGAATTTTTTTTGGAACTTTTCCCTCAGAGATTAGACCCGAGTACATTACAAATAAAACAATAATATTATTTGATGAGGTGACTAATCGTCAAGTATCAGTTGGTTTTCAAAGTGGATCCGATCGTATCCTCCATGAAATGCGTAGAGGACATTCCGTTGCAGATGGACTACAAGCATATGATTTACTAATCTCCCGAGGCCTTACACCTATATTTGATTTTATACTTGGAGTACCCTCTGAAACTACCGAGGAACAGTGGCAAACATTAACTTTAATTCGTGAACTCGGAAGAAAAGCTCGTGTAAGACTCCATTACTTTATACCACTACCAAGCACCCCCTGGGAAAATAGCTCACCTGCACCTTTAGATTCTGAAGTGTATTCAGAAATTGGTAGATTAGCTAGAGCCAAAATTGTTATGGGAATGTTTGCTAAACAATTAGAAATTGCATATAAAGCTAAATAAAACTTCACAATTCTATATTGATTGAGATTCCTTTGGGGTTATTGAATCAGAAATAATCTCGTAAAATAACGGTTTGTTTCGGGAATATTCTAGCCAAAATGGCTATTGATTGAGTGGAACCTTGTATTTGACCTACTTCTGCGAGTTCCATTGGACTATGAAATCCAATAAGAACCTGACTAAAAGCTTTAATTCCCATTCGCAGATTATTTGAGGTATGTTGAGTTGTAATGTTACACTGACCTTCTGTAACTTCCAGTGTAAAAGCTCTATTATTCCAAGGACATTGAGTTGATGGGTCCTCAAGTTCAATGGTGATTCGTTCCTTGATATCCTTAGGACATTTTAAACGAGGTAATAATTGTTCGACATTGACAATACGAAACATTGAATTCGCTATTACTTTATTCTCCTTCATTCGCGGACTTTTCAGGTATGGTAGGAAATTGTGTTCAAAGGGAACCAATCTTATATATTCTCTCTGTGAATCGTGATTTGCTAAAAAATTCAGGAATGCTTGTTTGGTTTCTGGATCAAAATAAACCATTTCTCGAACATCCAAGAAAGGAAAAGGATTATCTCGACTTTTTCGCTCAAATCTCAGTAGTAGATAACCCATATCTCTCCCTTGAGAGTCTTGACAAATAAATTGAAATCCGTGTTTTGTCCAGTTCCAGCTATCAAGATTTTTCCAAACATTAGCTGGCCTCTTGACCAAACCATCTATCTGTTGGCTCAGTTGTTCATAGAGCGGCTGACATCTTATATAGTTTGGATCAAAGTCTTCAACAATAGTTCGGTTAGATATTGGCCGTTGGATAATATCTGTGCTTTTAATAGTATAAACATAGAGTGAATCAACTTGGCCATATCCTAATTTCTCATAGAAATGAAAAGTAAAGGGATACAACGCTGAAACTAGAAAATTCTCTTCATGGATCTTTTTAAAGACAAACTGAAATAATTTCCCCATATAACCTTGACGGCGATATTCGGGCCGACATGCGACTCTCGTCATCCCTGCCATCTTTATCCAACTTCCTCGAAGTCGTTGGGAAAACTTTATTACTCCAGTGATAGCAATGATTGTATTAAAATCCTCAACTACATAATCTTTGGCTGAATATGGAAAATCAGATGGTTCAGGATTATTGGGATCTTCATACATATTTCTATGGCCGCTAAAAGCATACCGAGCTATTTTTCTAATAGTGGTTTGATCTTCACTAGTTGCTTCGCGGAATTTCATATAATTCGCCTTTGTTTAATCCTCTAACTGATTCCTACTTGATCTAAGTTATAAAGATAAGATTTATTTTCATGGTAATTCTCTCTGAGAATCAGTAAGGAGGATTATTAAAGGTAATTAAAAGTTTTAGAGGAGGATAATACTGAAATTCAAAGATTTTTGTGATATGATGGAGAAAGTCGATTCAACTAGTAAGAAGAATGAAAAAGTTACAATATTTGCGTCGTTTTTAAGAAAATTATCTAAATTTGAACTACCCCTTATTTGTTACTATGCTACAGGTCAACCATTTTCTAATACTTCGGAAAATAAAATTCAATTTGGTTGGAGTTCTTTCATGAACGTTGTAAATCAACTAACTAGTAGAACTCCGGACAATCTGAGAGGTTTTTATGGAACAAAAGCAGATTTTGGAAGTCTGATTGAATATGCTTTAATAAAGCGAACACCTCAACCCAAGTCTCTTGACAGCTATTTTGGACAAAATGAGAGCAAAGAACTCACAATAGAAGATGTAAATGAGCATCTCGCAAAAATAGCTTCATTCAAAGGGAAAGGGTCACAGAAAGCTAAGAAAAATCAATTGATACACTTATTAAAATACGCTTCACCTTTAGAAGCAAAATATATAGCTAGGATTATCACATCCGATACAAGAACAGGTTTTCGGGAAGGATTGTTATTAGATGCAATAGCAGAAGCCTTTAAACATCATAATAAAGGCGTGAGATATGCATATATGGTTCTTAGTGACATTGGAGACGTTGCTCAAGTCGCTAGAGATCAATCAGTTGATTTATTGTCACTAAAGCCACGTATATTCCATCCATTACGCTCTATGTTAGCTACAAAGGCTGAATCGATTGACGATGCGTTAGAAAATTATAAAAGTTTGGTTTGTGAACCAAAAATCGATGGTTTTCGAGCACAGCTCCATATAGGCAAGAATAGGTGTAAACTTTACTCAAGAAATCTTGAAGATGTCACACACGCGTTTCCAGAAATCATAGACTCGATTTCAAGTGATCTCAGAAGTCGGTTAACCCCTGGTATTCTTGATGGTGAAGTTGTTGCTCTTCTTGATGGGAAACCAGTTTTTTTTCAAGATCTTTCTACACGAATTCTTAGAAAACGTGACATTGCCATTTCTGTGGAATCTACTCCTTGTTATTATTATGTCTTTGATATTCTGTTACATCAAGGAAAATCTCTTCTAGACATTCAATTGGAAAAAAGAAAAGAAATATTATATTTTTCCATTCCAGATCTTAAGAACATAATTAAGATGGAACATAAAATTCTAGAAAATAAAGTAGATATTCAGAACCAACTTCAAGAGGCTATCCAAAATGGTTCGGAGGGTTTAATGCTCAAAGATCCAATATCCAAATACCAAGCTGGGAAGCGTGGAAAAGGGTGGCTAAAACTTAAAGTAACCTTGCCTACTCTCGATCTAGTTATTGTAGGAGCGGAATGGGGGCATGGGAGACGAACTGGATGGTTATCAAATTATCATCTAGCTGCACGTGATCGCAATGATTATTGTGTAATTGGTAAAACATTCAAAGGGTTAAAGGATGAAGAATTCGTTCAATTAACGGAACATTTACAAGAGTTGGAATTATCAAAAGAACCATATGGAATTAGTGTTCAACCAAAAATAGTCGTAGAAGTTGAATTTGACAATATTCAAGAATCTTCAAAATATACTTCAGGTATGGCGTTACGTTTTGCAAGAATAACGAGAATTCGAAATGATAAAGACCTTGAAGACGTTGACAGCATCGAAACGGTTAGACAGCTATTTCAAGATCAATTACAACGTCAGAAACGTACAGACAAAGCGTGATACGATATATGGCTAAGAAAAAAGAGAGGCGGCATAGAACGGGCCGTGCATGTGTTAATCATGCGAACAACTTTGAAGCCAAAGAGTGTGAACGATGTCACGAGTATTTTTGTCCTGATTGTTATATTGAAGATTGGTCAGTTAACTTCTTTCAACAGTTTGTCGGCCAAAAAAGAGATTTTATTCAGACGATTTATTGTAAACCATGCCGTAATCGTGTTGTACGGATTCGTATGATTGCTTACTTGGGATTATTGCTTCTATTTGGCGGGCCAATTGTCTTGTGGCTCATTTCTTCGATTATATCGCGAATTTAAGGCAGCTAATACAGATAGCTTCTAATTATGGATGAATGTAACTTTGCCTTCCCTTTCTTTGAAAAATTATCAAGAGGATCGTCAAGAACGGGGAGTTTATGATAAGCGTAACCCTCTGAATGATTTGACAGGAAAGGAATGGCTTTTCTCGACAAAAACAATTATTCCAAAAACGTATCCTCTGATTTGGGCACCTAATATGAAGAGTAGGAATTATAACCCAATTCCTAGCGAATTGAGTAAAGAGCTCATAGAAACCTTTTCAAAACCTGGAGATACTGTTCTAGATCCCTTTGCAGGAATAGGTAGTACGTTAATTGGAAGTTTTTTTGCTAATGAATATAATCCCATTCCTAGAAGAAAATGTATTGGTATAGAAAATAATAAATCCCTTATAAAAAGATATTCCCAGTTGATAAAGAAATTAAACATCCCAGAGCAAGGGATGCTACCTGGTGATCCAATTTCAGTTTTATCAAGAATCAAAAATGATTCTATTGATTTTGTTCTCTCTGATATCCCAATCTGGGATATTTCGGGGCCAGAAGAAACTGAAAATACTGCAATAATACTAAGTAATTATAAAAAATCACCTAAAAAATCCATAAAGCATTGGTGTTCCTCAGTGTGCACCATCCTTTCCGAAACAACAAAAAAATTGAAAGAATCCAAATATCTTGTCGTTTCAGTTCCTAATGGATGTAATAAAGATATATCAATAAAAAAGGGTTTTCCATCTGCGAATTTTGCTCTTTCAGCAATCTTAGCACACAATCTGCAAAAGATGGGATTAGTTTTAAAAGCAGAAAGAATTTGGTTTGACCCTAATTCATCAAAAGAGGCAATTTATAAGAAATTACTTCGTCGTTTTTTAGTTTTCCGAAAGGAATCTTCTTACAAACATCGTCTTAATCATAACCCCCTTTTTTTTGGAAGCAATATTCCAGTTGGTGACACCCACATTATACACAAGTCGTTTCCACCCTCATTTAATCACAAATTACGAAGTGAACATGGAGGTATGAAACCACCAGAGTTGGCTCAAATATTAATTGAAAAATATTCAAAAAGAGGACAGGGTGCGATACTAGATCCTTTTGCTGGTGTCGGAGGAACTCTGTTGGGAGCTAGTTTATCTGGGAGAAAAGCTGTTGGAATAGATATCAACGAACGCTGGAAAACTATCTATTTACAAGTTTCACAAGATAATGGCTTGACCCCACAAAAATTTTTGATAGGGGATTCACAACAGATAGTGGATACAGCTGTGGAAGACAATTCTATTAACCTAATTTTAACAGATGTTCCCTATTGGGCAATGGATAAGCTACAAAAAACACGAGGCCGTTTTTCTAAAGCAGGAGAGCAATCACGAGATAAATTACCCTCCCCTCTGCATAGTTTCAATCAATCTACCATTCTTACAATTGACGAATGGCTTGATTTATTAACAACTGTTTTTAGTAAGTGTTATCCGAAACTTATTACTGGAAAATATTTAGTGGTTTTTATTGGCAATATGTACAGAACTGTTGAAGAAGTTAGAAGCGGAAAAGCTAGAAAGGTAGGAAAATATCTATTTCTGGCATCAATGCTTTCCAAGGTTCTATTAGATTTTGATTACCACTTTGTCAATGAGGTAATTTGGTACTCGCCAGATAAGGCATTACATGTATTTGGGTATCCTTTTTCCTATATTCCTAGCGTTGTTCATCAAAGTATTCTTGTGTTTAAGAAATAAGGATAGCGGAACCAATCATTTTTTCTTTCGACTACCAATAAGAATGCTAAAGGCCAAGAGGGAAATAACCAACATAAATCCTGGGATTGAGGTGTCATCAGTAGTAGTACTGCTAGATGATTGAGTTGAGTAAGGTTGTATAATTTCAAATGTCTCCGAGAAAGCAATTCCGCTACAAGTGGAGTTGAAGAAATGATATTTAATACGATAGGTAGTATTACCTGCGGGAAGAGTTGATAGATCAATATCTGTTGCTTCCCAGTAATTGTTCGCAAAATTAAAGGCTAAGTTCCCACCGATACCAGTAAAATTACCAGAATCAGTTAAAATGTTATAGGTAGCTCCATCGGCTTCTTTCCAATAAAACCCATTCTGGTCATAAGCCTTAATATTCCAGAGTCGAAGATATTGTCCATCACTTGAAAAAGAGAGATTACCTGGGGAAATGATTATTCCCTTAGGATTGACCATAAACCAATAATCTTGTGAAGGAGCAGGATGTTCATCACTGTGGTCATATTTACCAAGTGGGGTATAAGCACTTATAGCGAGGACGATTTCGTCTGCAGAAATACCTTGGACTTCTGTTGAGAAATTACCATAGTTATCGGAAGAGATTTCAATTGGAATTACTTCAGTATTCGGAGTTGTAATGTTGGTTAGAATAACCGTAACCATGAAATCAGAACTGAGATCTCCTTTGAACTCTAAAATAAAAGGAGTATCAGTGCGATCAGAAAACATTAAGTAGTCAGTACCCCAATATGGAACGGAATTCTCTGTTCGAGGAATGGAGGACTGTGTATAAGGGTAATTATCAAGCTTCATTTCAAGAGAGATAGCTTTATATCCGTAAGTTCCATTAGCAAAAGAAATATCATCAAGGTAATTTGCTATTGTCCAATTTCGAAACACTTCTTTGAATTCTACAGGATATCCCTCCTTATTGAGACTTTGTTCAACGCTAAGGATGCTATTATTCTTACTCTTGACAATATCCTGAATAATGGTAGTACCACCATAGTGTTCGAGAAGATAAAGGAAAAAAGCGAAAGCAGCTCCATAATTAGCGTATACCAATTCACTCCCCGAATAATCCCAATAAGTCAAGGAGACATCAGGAAGTGACTCAAATTTTGATTCATAAGGCTCCCCTCCATCAAAAGGGTTCTCTCCTATAAGATACTCAGCCAACATGGATGCTGCTTCATCTAACCAAACATTCTCATCCACGTCATTACGAAAATGAATCAAGTGTTGAAATTCATGAGCAATTGTTTCAAACTCGCCATTGTCAAGCTTGTTAAAGCCCTCATCGCCATCAATAAAGAGGATTTCTGCTTTATTACTGTCGTCGTACTGTCCATATTCGTGAAGCGGATCAAAAAAGCCTGCAACGTAAGATGTAGTACTTTTGCCTTCGTACTGATCAATAATATCTATAATTAAAATTATAACTTTTTCATTTTTATCAACGTCAGGAGGTGGACCATAAATACTAGTAAGTGTTGGATGAATATTGGTTTCAAATGAAGTATTTATTGAATGTATTACGTTACTCAGAGCTCCATCAACTGTAAGGTCTGTAAAAATTAAAGAATGTGCTCCTTCTAATATCAAAGTCGCATTAATTTCATAATAATCCCAAACATCCAAATTTAAAACCGAGAAGATTCTTGTATCTCCCACAGCTTGGGTAATTTGGTTTTTTGGGGTGGGAGTGCTTTGCTCAATTGTTTCAGTCTTGCTTCGTTGAATTTTCGACTGAATCAACGTTTGTGGATTAATTTTAAAGTCACTTTGAGAGGAGTTCTCATTATTAAGTTGGATTTGTTGAGAACTACTCCTTTCCTCGTCAATAGCGAGTGAAATAATTGCCATTGACCAACCTGTTCCGATGATTACTAATAGTAGGGCTATAGACATAATTCTAGAATAGTACAAGAGTTTTTATCACCATTGAATCATGATCTTTTGGATACATTCCTTGATATACTGTTTATAACAATATACTAAAGTACATATTGAAATTGATATCGGAATGAAAACTTCAAGAATAAAATACCAAAGATATAATTCCAGTTGTTTTAGAATAAGTTGATAAAGTGGGTTGTCACAAATAAGAATCGGATATAATACGCCCGTCTTCCATTTTAATTAGGCGCATGCCTGGTTGTAACATCTCTTCGTCATGTGTAACACAGACAATTGTTTTTCTATGAGCTTGGTTGAGATCCCTTAACAAAGCCATGATTTCATACCCTATCACCGAATCTAAATCTCCTGTAGGTTCATCTGCCAGAATGACCTCAGGATCGTTTGCTAGAGACCGTGCAATGCCAACTCTTTGTTTCTCTCCACCTGAAAGTTCATGTGGAAGATGATGTTTTCGATTCTCAAGATTTACCAGCCGCAACAATTCCAAAGCACGTGGTTCACGTTGATTCCGTTTGATTCCACTGATTAACATTGGTAGTTCAACATTTTCGATTGCGTTGAGGACAGGATGGAGGTTGAAAAATTGAAATACGAAACCCAGCTTGTACCGTCGAAGATGACATAATTCACGATCACTTAGAGTTGAAAGATCTTCCTCATGAATAAAAACAGTGCCCGCAGAGGGTCGTTCAAGGCCAGCCATCACATTTATGAGAGTAGATTTGCCACTACCAGAAGGCCCCATTACCATGATGAACTCCTCTTTGAATATGGATAAATTTATGTTGTTAAGAGCATCAATGGTGTGACTTCCAAGAGTATACCTTTGATTCACGTTCTCCAGTTCAATAATTGGTAGTGTTTCTTTACTCACTTTCAATATCACCTCGGACAGGAATAAGAGTAGCAAACCCGTCTCGCATTTCTATTTGAATGTGGTTTTTGATTCCTGCTTGACGGCGAATTTCATCTGGCAGTCGTAGATTACCATGATCATCAACAAATATCACTTCCTCACGCGCAGAGAGCGATTTTTTTGGGTCTATTGCACGATGTAAACCTACTATTCTGCCATCTAAGATTCGTAATGCTTTATTTGTCATGTTAGCAAATCTATGATCATGTGTGACCACAAGAAATGTTTTTCCAAGGCTTTTGTTAAGAAATTTAAAATAATCAATAATTTTGAAAGTCGTTATACTGTCTAATTCTCCCGTTGGCTCGTCTGCCAGGACAATTTCGGGATCATTAGCTAGTGCCACTGCTATACCTGCGCGTTGGGCTTCCCCTCCAGATAATTGAGGTGGTTTGTGGTTACCACGTCGTTCTAAACCCACTTCTTTTAGCAATAATTGTGCTCGCTGTTTCTGTTCTCCATGAGTTAGTAATCCTGCAAGCTTCATCGGTAACATTACGTTTTTTAGAGCTGTTAGGTTCCAAACTAAATTTCGTTCAGGGAGTTGATATAGGAACCCTACTCGATGCCGTCTATACTTTGTTAATTGACGAGTGGTCATTTTAGTTATGATACTGTCTCCTAATATGATGTCTCCCGAGGATGGGCGATCAATTCCTCCGATAAGGTTGACTAATGTGCTTTTACCAGAACCACTTGGCCCAATGATTGCGATCAAATCTCCCTCATTGGCAGTGAGCTCAATTCCCCGTAAAGCAGGGACTTGAATTTTACTCTGTTCTTCGACATACAACTTTATCAGATCTTGACATTCAAGGAAAGCCATTTCATTATTCCACCTTTAAAATACGGCTGATATCTTTTCGTGTGGCTATATATGCTGGTATAATTGTACCAATTCCTGCTGCAATGATGATTCCCAGTAATATCTGGACTAATAACGCTGTAGGATACGTTACTACCAGGGGTGGGATGTATTGTCCTAACTGCATCATTTGTAAGAACATCGTAGCAAAGTATGCTCCAGTAATGTATCCTATAATACACCCGAAAGATAGGATCGTGGCAGCTTCCACTAGGAACGATTGCGCTGTTTGGAACTGAGTCATCCCTAGGGCTCGTTCTACCCCAATCTCTTTACCGCGTTCGACGTACGTAAAGAATGCAAACATAATTACTCCAATCACTGCCACTGCAAGACAAACGATAAGGTCGGAATTAAGTATCGAAAGCGAAAAACGCCGGTTAAAGCTTGTTTTATACTCTTTGTAAGAGAGAGCGGGAGAACTAGGAGTGATACCCGTGACATTGTATATTCTTTCCACAGTCTCCTCAATATTAGTCGTTGAGTCGATTTTTGTATGATATGCAGCGTTAATTGTACTGAAATAGTTCGATCGGTTTAATTGTTCGAACATTCCTAAACTCCCAATGCCCCAATAATTATAGGCTGGATTATGCCATCCATATGGGTACATTGTGGGCCAGTACTCGAATGTCCCTGCAACACGGAATGATAACTGTTCAGAGTGAGTATCATTACTGAATTGAAGCGTAAAATTATCCCCAATCTTTGGTTTTGAAAGATCAGCTTCTAGATTTCCTTTATAGAGGATGACTGTATTATTATCATTTAGTTGTTCCATTAGACTTGTAAATGAGCTGCTCAACTTAAAACGCGGATTTACAAAGGCTGTTTTTGCATATGTGGAGGGATCCACAAATAAAAATTCATAACTTCGCTGATAAAAGCCAGGTGAGTAATGTCGGGTCGAATATACGCCTGAAATGCTTTCTAAGTGAGATACATTCTGCTCAAGTATCTCTAATACCGATTTATTCAAGGAAATACCTGTATAGACAGATATATCAGCACCCACTTCGTAATAACGTTTAAGATGTTCCGTTTCATCGACTGAGAAGATCAATGAAGAGGAAAGAATCGAGAATGATAGTGCAAGAGTAATAAGAAGAACAGCACGATTGGCAGCCTGTTTATGTCTCACGATATTTCGAATGGAAAAAGCATTGACTCCCCCTTCTAGTCGCCAGAGAATTTCAGCAAGCTTTCTCATAATAAACGGGAAAAACCGTGCAATTACCATTATTGTGCCAAAAAACATTAAGAATGGGGCTGGAATTCCTAACAATGAGACTAAGAAATATATAATCCAGAATTCTGGCCTGACCATTTCACCCCCAGAGCGAATAAGAGTCATAAGAATTACCCAAGTTGCTGTGCCAATGACAAAAATTATAATGTCGAGATAATATCGTTTCCAAACTGGGCTTCGGGTTTCAGTCGGTTCCAAGGTTTCTGAAATCTCTTGACGACTCATTCGGGTGATATTACGAAAATTAAGGAAGAGAGCGAAGAATAATCCCCAAAAAATCAATGCTTGCACCATCCCAATAGAAATGTGAACTTGTACAGGAAGGCCTAAAAATTCTAGATAATTTGTAGAGCGCAACACAACATCAGCTAAAAAAGTGCTAAGTAAAAATCCAATGAAAACAGCTAAAAAAGTCGAAATAATCATTTCACCAAGTAAAATTACGAATGTTTGCAACCACGATCCTCCCCGTGTTTTTATAATACCAATCTGCTCTTGTTTTTGTTTTCTGATGAGACCAAATGAATAAACTACTAAATACAGGGCAATACAGAGAACAGGAAAGCTTAACAATAACATAATAATGAGAAGTCCAAAGATAGTGGATTCATAATTCTTCATATAATTAAGAACACTTGAATAAATCCAAGTTTCCCCCATATAGGATTTGAATTCCCATTCTAAAGCCCGAATAAAGTTTTCCAGTTTACTAATTTCCCCGTTAATATTGTACGCATCAAAACGTGTTCTATCGAGATATATTTTCCCTCTAATATCTACATTAACCTCTGTAGAGGGATCTGAAATTTCTTCCAGGATTTGTTCAGGAAATGAAGGTTTAGTAATAAAAGCATAGTCCCAAAATGACCTCAAATATTTATTAAGCAATGAAGTACTATTGTCAGGATGATCCTGATATCCTGGTGTGTAATCAATAACACCAACAATTTTTACAGTCTTATTTGCTCCTGTACCACGCCATTCGGGGCTTAAGGTGATATTTACTTTAGCACCCAATTTAACATTTTTAAATTCCACCTCCTCATAATAATAATCTTCTTCAGCTTCCCATTTTGGGTGGATTAAAATAATTTCAGAGGAGTTTTTTGGGAGACGACCTTTGCCTGTCAAACTCAAAATGTGTTCGAGTTCCGAGTAAAACTCAGTTGCGGAAGAAACGAATAGAGGCATACTCCACGTACGCATTCCTTCACCATAATACCCCTCTGTATAGTTTAGCCAAACATAATTATTAAGTCGACTATACCAAAAACGGTTCAAAATATAATCAGAGTAATTTACTCGATTTATGGATAGGTTGATAAGTGCATTAAAGTATTCAAAATCAGTTATGTTGTTAGATGGGCTGAAATCCCATCTCCATATGTCAATACTAATGTCACCCTCGTCTTCATAATAAGATTCTAGTTGCTTAAAGACGACTTCCTCAAAAATCTCTTGACGATAGGACTCAATAAGAACTCCGCTTTGTGAGAGGACGGTTAATGCAATGATAAGTC
>CP070665.1:421471-446064 GCA_020351745.1 Candidatus Heimdallarchaeota archaeon
ATATTCATAGCTCGGCCATAAAGGTCTGGAGTTCCAATGTCATCGATTATAGGCCTGAATCCCGATACAGCAAGAGCAAAACCCGAAGTTCCTCGCCTTAAAGGATGTGTCTTTGAATCAGCAATAATAATACCAATTTTTTTGGCAGTTCTTGCATTAATCTCTTTACGTATTCTTTCTGCAGTTCTAATAGGATTTTTTGGTAACACAACTAAAAATTCGTTTCCTCCAGCATTACTTTGGTCAACGCCAGCATTAGCTTGAAGAACATTATTTCGCAAAGCAAGAACAGCACCTGGTACTGCACCTAAAACTTCGTCAGCTTCTTGGAAAACTACTTCTACAAATCGTGGATCAAGTTCAGCAGTCCTCGCAGCAATTTTTGCTTCTTTCCGAACGTGAGTAATGCTGCTTAAGGGAAGTTGGCAGCCCTCAATAACGGATAGGACTTTACTTGTAATGATAATTATATCCTTATCCTGTAACTCGATTTTATTGGCTTTTATTGCTTCTATCAACAAATCTGTAATATTTTTGTCAGATGCATTGATAAGCGGGGTACGAATCCCAAAGAATTCGATTTTCATGCCTTTTCTTTCCCTTATGTTTCATTTAGCAATGACTAGAATAAATTGATTAATTTAATGTGCTTCATTTCGCCAATATAACAGGCAATCTTTTAAGTTTAAGATTGATGTATTTCAATCACTCAAGAACAGGTAACTTTTAAGCTTGATTTATACCTATAATATCAAACCAAAGAATAGGCGAACGGAGACTTTATGATGGTAATGGAAGATCGTGCAAAATTTGGTATTCCTCTACTGGATGATGCCTTGGGTGGAGGAGTTCCTCGGGGGTCAATCATCCTTGTAGAAGATGAAGTTGGTATCAATACAGAGCATATTTTAGTTCAATTTCTCTCTGAAGGCTTAAGAACTGGTGAATATGGTTATATATTATCCACAGAACACCTATTTTCCCACTACTCTCCTTTATTTGTGCCTTATAATATTTCAGAAGTCACTTTTGAAACAAAACGACTAGTCTTTTTAGACGCTTTTACCAATCCTTTTGGTTACGCTGAAGGAAGACCTGGTACAACAGGTGAAAATATCATCCGAGATATTACACAGCCTCGTCTTGTGACCGATCAAATTCGACGATCGTTACTACATGTCCGATCTCAACCAATTCGTGGTGTTCTTGATTCTTTGACGACCATTTTGTTAGTTTCTGATTCTTTGAAAGCACCCATGGCCTTTTTACAACATAAAATAGCAACTGATAAAGAAATGGGTGTTGTTAGTATCTTAACCCTGCATCATGATGTTCATGAGACGAGAATTATTCAAGCGGTAGAACATTATTGTGATGGAGTCATTAGTTTAGGAAAAAGGATACAAGAGGAGAAGGAAGAGGAAGTCTTGCAAATTCGAAAAGTTCCAGGTGTATCATTAGCAGAACTCGAAAATACTGAATTTGTATTTCGGCCTACACCTGGTCATATAGAATTATCACCTTCAATCTAAGTTGCAATAGTCAAGCGAGAGGTTTTCATGGCAGCGAAAAAAAAGCTCTGTGATGTTAAGGACTGTTCCAACTCTACTAAAAAGACAGTTTCGCGAGAACAAGCGGGAACTGCAATTAAACAAGCGAATATGACACTTGATATCCGAGATAAAGTAAATAAGGTTCATCTATGTGCCGATCATTACCGTAAAATCAAAAAGCAGTTAAAAAAAGACCGACAGATAGAACGACTACGATGGGGTTAATTCTTAAAGAAATTTTATCTCCATGGCGTCTTCAGGACAGACTGCAACACAATCTAAGCAATTAGTACACTGTTGAGATCGCACTTTTTCTGCAGGGTGAGAGAGAATCCTGATACCCATTGGACAGACATCCTCGCAGAACCCACAGTGGTTACATTTCGAGATATTGCGTCCAATTCCTAGTAATGAATTTTTCCCAAGCTCTCCCATAATTATCCCTACTGGACAGAACCAGCGGCACCAGCCTCGAGGGATGTAGATAACAACGATTATGGCAAAAATAAATATAAAAAGGCGTAGCCAAAAGATGATGTCAATCAGTACAAATTTGTCCCAAATGAAGAAGTTTTCAATTCCGCCCCACCAAAACAATAATGGGATAGCTGTAAATAAAAACGCTGAAGGACTTAAAACCGCCCATGGTTGATCAACAAACACATCAAACGCTTCAACAGTTGCGGTTTCTCCCAAGGCTACATTAATCCCGATGAAGGTCGAAAAGAGTAATGTTGCTCCAGTAATAAATTCACCAATTTGTCGGAGACTGAGGTTTGTTTCTCGTGTTGGTTCGTATTTTCTGATCCACGAAGAGAGGTATCCTAAAATGTCTTGAAATAAACCAAAGGGACATGCCCAAGCACAGAAAAATCTTCCAAGAATGGCACCAAAGAGAAAAAAAACAGCAAGAGGAATTAAAGGAATAATAGCCATCGTTAACATACGTTGTAAGAGGAAAAAGGCCCCTTCAGAGCTTGAAAAGATTGAACGGGGCATATTTACTGGTAATACTAACCAAGTTGCACCAATAAGGAAAAAAGTGAGGTTCATTAAAATGAACATAATAAACTGGACGAAAGTTCGCAATAAGCGGAGTTTAGTTAGATTAGTCTTCGGTTTCTTATGCCAGGCCATTAAAATCACCTAAGGGACAGGAATTGCTGCTTTTGCGCTTTTTGTTATCTCTGTAATAATTTCTTGAATTAATTCGAATTGGTTTGTAGAAATAGCAATAGCTAATAAGATGATGCCTAAACTAAACGCTAGAAATGCTTTCGCGTTGCTTTTCATAGAGATGATTCCTTTGTATTTATGGCCAGTAGGAAGCAAAATCAAGTTCTGACGTAAAACAGTGCATTTACGTTCTCTTCATAAATCCTTACATAAATAATTACTACAGTTAAAAAAAGACAATCTTGTAAAAGATCAAGAAAATCTTCTTAAAAGCCCCAATCTCTGCTTTTACTGAACCCGTGAGCGACGATTCGTGCATCACCAAATTTTTTTAGCATAGAGGGCGAAAAAAGGGCTTTCAAAAATAATCGTACCTTTCGAAACATGCTGAGACTAGTAATATCCCAACCATCAACCCATGAGCCAAATGTTTCGATATCATCACCAGAAAACTTGTTATATAAAATCTCATGAGCCTGTTGAATGATCGGATCCGTATAAGGATGTAGCTGAGAATTCTTCTGATATTCACTCATTTGTTGTTCATCAAATTTACCTATTTCGTGAGCTTTGACTGCAGTTTGTCCAGCAAGCATGCCTGAGTGAATTCCTATCGAAATCCCCCCATAAAAAATTGAGTTTGTCAACCCTGCTGCATCACCTGCAACCATGAAATTGTTTCTATATCTCTTAGGAATGGGACCACTTGCGGGTATAATTCCAGCAATCTTTTGGATTATCTCCTCATCTTTAATATTTTTGTACCCTAGATATCTAATGAATTGATCCAGGATTTTCATTGGTTTAGACGCTGGTTCAACTACAACCCCCACATTAGTGTGGTTTTTCTTAGGGAAAGACCATCCATAATGCATTTTTTTGAAACAATTAAAATTAAAATAAAAATCTAGAGCATCTGTATGGACTCCTTGAATTTTATATTCTACACCTTGAACATATTCCGTTGGAGGCTGCAGGCCCATCATACGAACACTGTGAGCAGACGGCCCGTCACATCCTATGACAATATTCGCCTCGTGACTTTCATTTGTAGTTCTGATTTCTAATCTCCCATTTTTCGGATTGATTGCTATTACTTGAGCTCCTAAAAGTAGTTCTACGCCCGCATTTTGAGCTTGCTTAGCCATAATTTGATCGAATAGAGGACGATTAATGGTAACAGTTTTCATGCTTGCAGTAGCAACTCCTTTTGTCCCAAAAAAGAAACGTTGAGCATTAACTATTCTTTCGACAAAAGATTCATGTCGCTGGAGACGTAAAATCTGATTATTGATTTGTGAATCTATTTTCGGCATATTTTCCAACGAGAAGAGTTTTTCAACTGACACTCCCTCTCCACATGCTAGCGGTTTGCCTATTTCGGTGTGTTCTTCAATTACAAGCGTAGTTAAACCTTGTTTAGCTGTTGTGGTTGCTGCTGATAACCCTGTAGGACCTCCTCCAACTATAAGAACGTTATAAACAGCCATATTTATGCAACTCTGACTTTCTATAAATGATGTAGGGATTCTTGATTATGTACAGATATTTGAATCAAAATATTATTGAAATATCAATTGTTAGTTTTTTATAAAAAAGAATTAAGGAAAAAAAATACAAAAATCTATGGGTTTAATTGTGCCACAAACACCGATTAAAATTGGAAAATGTTCAATAAAAGTTCAAGGAAAGATAATCGTTAAATTAGCAATTAAAAATCTTCCTAAAATCGGAGCCCGTGCAAAAATTAAGAGAGATGGCCAATTTAAGGTAATTGGAGAGGTTATCGAGGTTATTGGATCAACCCGAAATCCATGGGTTGTAATTTCATCCCCTCAAAGCTCATTCAATATGATTCAGCATGAAGAAAACATATTCACAGAGGAAAGATCTCAAAGAGAAAAAAAGAAGAAGAAAAAGAGAGTTAGAAAACAGAAGAGAAAAAGAAGCTGATATTAAAATTTAAAAAAAAGAGTACAATATATATATATAAAGCCAAATCAACAAAAATAGTATTTAAGGAGAGCTATTCGTTGGCAAGATCCCAGAAAAGATCTGTACGGAAACCTAGCGGTGGTCGCTATCATGTTGCTATTAAAAAGAAGAAACGTGATCTAGCTCGACCAGCCGCACAAACTATGCTTGGTGAAACGCGTAAAAAATTTGTACGAACTCGAGGAGGGAATCGAAAAATTAGACTGCTAAGCTGTCAATATGCCAATATATCCTCTCTAAAAAAACAAACTACAGAAAAAGTAGAAATTGAAGATGTACTTGAGAATCTAGCAAACAGGGATTTCGCACGGAGAAAGATTATTACAAAAGGAGCAATAATTCGCACAAAAAAGGGAAATGCAAGGGTGACCAGTCGTCCTGGACAAAATGGAACCGTTGACGCAATTTTGATAGCTTAATACCCTCTTTTTTATAAAAAACTCTTTAGAAAAGCTGACAATCATCTATTTCCAGCAGGAATTGTTTGGAACATGGATCATAATGAATCAAGTATATCAAACGGAGAAAAAACAGAGACAAAAAGCATTATTGGTAAATGGCTTAACTGGTTACAAGAAGCTATTAAGCGAACTTTTAGTGGTCATAGTAGATCCACCTGGATTTGGATAATTCTCTTTACAATTATCTTCATTGTTAGTGTTGTTATCGTGATTCTTCAATATCAAGATGAAACTTGGTTATTTTCTATAGTTGTTCATTGGTTTATTGTACCTATAATTGACTTAAGAGAATGGGGTTGGGTAATTTTTATTTTATTCATGGGTATTCAAGGTATATTAGTACCAATTCCGTCGGAACTTGTTCTTCTAACTTCAGGTCTTATATGGGGCTTAATAGGGGGTTCGATCCTAGGGATAATTGGCTCAATGGTAGCTGGGATTTTAACCTACTACATTGCTGTCCTTGGAGGAAGACCAATGATGGAAAGATTTCTTGGTCAAGAGAATCTTGATGTGCTCGATTTTTACATTGGAAAATATGGTCCAGCAGCTATTCTATTAGCAAGGGCATTTCCTTTCATGGCTTTTGATCCTATTTCTTATGCTTCAGGATTTCTAAAAATTGAGTTCAAGTCATATTGTATTGCTACCCTAATTGGTTCACTTATTCGGTGTGTATTTTATGCATGGTTAGGATCACTATTGATTCAGGGAGGTAATAATGTTGAAGATATTGTAAATGATCCAATTGCAATGCAGGCATTCATTAATGCTGGATCGTCTCAATTTAATGTATTACTCGTTATTATTGTGGTTATTCTAGGTTCTGCCTACTTATTCTACCAATTTATGTTAATGCCTTATTTGAGAAAGAAACATCTTGAAGCAACAGCAAGTAATTCATCAATAATTAACGATTGAAGTTTAACGTTCTTAACGTGACTTTTCCAACCGCTGATTGAATGATCATGGTAAAAATTAGTACAAAAACTTAGAATGTTTAGATAAAATGGTTGTGTATCCTATTTAGCTATTCTCCAAAAGAAAATTACTTCAGTTAATGAGAAAGATTCATGAATGGATAAGGTGAATATATAAGTAGAAATTTATTTGCTTGAGGTAGAATTAATTCAACCTTGTCATTGTAGACATGAAAAAATAATACGGAGTTTACGCCATGGAAAAGGCGGATTTGCACGAATCTATTCAGAAAGAACGATCTAGAATAGATATGGATCATGAAATAGAGGAATGGCTAACATTAACCGATTTTCCTGATGATTCACGAGTGAATTTAACCCCACGAGGTCGCAGATTCATTTTTCAAAAGGGAGTGGTTTTGAAAAGTTTAGAACCTGTTGTTAGTCGTGCACAATGGTCGCGTTATCGTTCAAATCCAGAAATGTCTATTCCTCTTTCAACAATACGTCTTTTGGCTGAAAATCAGCGTGAACTATTCATGACTTCTTTTACTGTGACAACAATTGGAAATAAAAAAAATCAGCTTCCTATAAAACTCCCAATAAGAACTGGTAATAATTCTCTAGCAAAATTATTGGCTTTATTTACATTATCAAAAAACGTATTTACTACCGGGACGTATCAGACAGATCAGAGGAATAAGGTAGAGAGTCTTATTGAAACCTTTGATTCAATATTTGATGTCCGATTATGTTCTGAAGAAGAAATTCCCCAAAATCAACGAGGATACTACATCAAGATTCCTGTACAGATTTGTTCAGCATTAGTTAAAGCATTCACAGGAGAATATACAGCTAGTGTTCCTCAAATCATTCGTTCTGTTGCCAAATGCACAAATGAACAGGACATTTTAGATTTTGTGACAATGTGGCTTCAGTTTTCGAGAATCTATCGCTATACAAGTGACCGCGAGAATCTTTTCATGTTTCGTTATAACGATGAAACTCGAGAACTTGTTAAACTACTAGATAAAATAGGAGTACAGTATGAGACTGGATCAATTATTGACAACAATAATTTCATCCCAGTATATCGTATTCCAAACATAGCTGACAATGAAGCGATCTTAGGCACTCCGTCTCTCGTCTCACGTTTAAAGAGGAAAATTCAGAATCAAGAGGCTCGGATCAAAGAATTGGAAAACATAAAAGATGATTTAGAGACTAATCTTAGAGGAGCAACTCAAAGAACTGACGAAAAGCTCACTTGGTCTCGTGGAATGGACGAACGTCTTGCAGAGGATTTAACAGAGAAATTAGTTGAATTTGAAAGGATTTTAAGTCAAACAAAGAATGAGAATGAAGAACTTAAACGAATTCTTAGGGAAGGGGGCACGATAACTCCTGAAGAATCTCTACTTTATGAAAATACTTCAGAATCCTTCATGGTTGATGATTTTACACAATTACGTCATGATGTTGATCTTTTAAAAGAACGATTGGCTATGATTAGTCAAACCTCATCCCCTCCTAGTAAGGAATTAAGCTATAAAGTTACTCAAGAATTTACTATGAAATCAGAAAGTCAACCATCTCTAGGTATCGCCATGGATCTTCGCCAAATAGTTAAAACATTTTTAGCTCATCCAGACAATTGGATTTTATTCATTTTAGGATCAAAACAAGCTTTAACAAAAGAACAGATACATGATATCTTAGGAATACCTGCAGAAAAGCGAATAGATCTTCAAAGGCGTTTGAATGATTTTGTGGATCGGAATATATTAAAAGTTGAAATTTCACCCGAGGGAGAAGAACTCTATCAGATAGATCAATGGCAACAATCGGATCTTATTGGTAGTTATATCACAACTCTTTTAGGTAACAAAACTCTGGTGCCGTTAAAAATTCGGCAATTGATTCGAAATGTTTTACGATAGTTAATTGCTCCTCTTCTTTTAAATCTTATAAATCATCTATTACCTTTAAGGCTCGTAACAATTCCTGTTTATCTGAGTCCGTTGTTACAAGAACACCCGGTGGTTTTTCTTTTATTAATTCAATTGTTTCTGGTTTTTGTAAAAGTGTTGGTTGAGGGGTAGAAGAAGCAACTAAATCAGATTTTTTGTCTGGAATTGAAGATATACTCGGTTTGGATATTTGTTTGAAATGTTCTTTTAATTTGGTAATTTCTTCTTGAAGACTGTCTATTTTTTGGTTTTGTTCCTTAATTTGGTCACCAAGTAACCTTGCAACCTTTGTTAGGGTTTCAATTCTTTTCGCATTATTATTAATTGCTTCATCAATAGTTGCCATTTAAATCACATATGAAGAATTCCTGATGAATCCATTCAATATCTAAACTTTCGGGTTATTATTATATGGGTTTAACTATATAATACATGAAATCTTTTTATCATTTGTTCAATTTTTATATTCTATTCAATCCAACAGGTTCCTAGAAATGAATCCAAATTCAACGCACTGGGAGCAGGCACTGGAAGCAAATACAGATTACTTTGTTTTAAGTACTGTGTATGATGCGCAAACAAATAGTGCTGGAATCAAGCTATATAACGTTGAAAAGAAAAAAGTGATTTATATCACCGATACCTATGATCATGAACCTTATTGCTTTAGTCGAGAACCGCTTCAGAAGGTACAAGCAATTGATTTTCCTCCTGGAACAGTAAAGAGGATTGACACCATTATTAAAAGAGACATTCTGAATGAGACGGATGAAGATCTCACACGAATTGTGACTCCCACTCCTAGTGAAGTTCCCAAAGTAAGAGATATTGTTGGAGAAACATGGGAATCTAGAATTAAATATCATCAAAATTGGATTTATGATGTCCAAATTGTACCTGGAAGGCGCTATTGGTGGGATTCTGATCGCCAAAGATTTATTCGATCTCAGAGTATGAGTTCTGGATTAGATATTCCACAAAATACAGTCGAGCATTTGACTAAGTATGAGGGATTAAGCGAGGTTTTTCATGATGACTTTACACAAGAAATTCCAGAAATGCCAATAGTGGCTTGTGATATCGAAACAGAATACACAAAAGGACAGATTCCTCAAGCATCAGACCCAAAATTTCGAATAATTTGTATTTGTTTCGCTGATAGTGATGGTAACGAAATTGCTTTAGTATTGGAGCGGAAGGGCATAGAAAAGGGTAATAAACCTGAAGAGGTGCCCCTTCATGTTCAAATCCAAAGATTCTCTGATGAATCGTCTCTTCTAAAACAAGCTTTTGAGATCCTAAGAAAATACTCCATTATTGTTACTTTTAATGGAGACAACTTTGATTTCCCGTATCTTCACGAACGTGCAAAGCACCTGAAGATTGGTACTTATAGTCCTATCATATGGAATCGTAGAGATAAAAGTTGTAACTTTAAGCAGGCACTACATTTAGATATGTATCGATTTTATCATAATGTAGCTATTCGAGGCTATGCGTTTGGAAATCGATATAGAGAGGAAACTCTTGACGCAATTACCCAGTCGTTATTTGGAATTGGAAAAATCCCATTAGCAAAGGAGATTTCAGAATTATCAGAGTGGGAGTTAATTTCTTATTGTGTGCGAGATGCCAAAATTACTTTAAACCTTCTCTTATTTGATAATAGAACACCTTTAAACTTAATATTCATTTTGGCTCGTATTTCTAGGATACCGATTGATGATCTAGTACGTACTAGCGTATCCAATTGGGTTAGAAGTCTTTTTTATTACGAACATCGTCGAAGGGGCTACCTCATCCCAAATCAAGAAGATCTTTTAATAAAAGGAACACAGGCTAGTTCGAAGGCAATAATAAAAGGAAAAAAGTACAAGGGAGCCTTGGTTATTGACCCTGTCCCAGGTGTTCATTTCAATGTTACAGTCATGGACTTTGCTTCTCTTTATCCTTCTATCATTGGAACTTTTAATTTAAGTTACGAAACAATACATTGTTCTCATAAAGAATGTAAGAACAATCTGGTACCCCAAACAAATTATTGGGTTTGTCAGAAGAACCGTGGAATTATAGCCGACATTATTGGTTTTATTAAGGATGTACGTGTCCATTGGCTCAAACCTGAGTCAAAAAAAGATACTCCACACAAAAATTTCTTGCACATTTTAGAAAGAAGCTTAAAGGTACTAATTAATGCTTCGTACGGGGTCATTGGTAGTGATAGATTTCCATTGTACTGTCTTCCTGTAGCTGACTCCACGACTGCATATGGTCGTGATGCAATTGAAAAAACTATTCAAAAAGCACAAAGTTTGGATATTCAGGTTCTCTATGGTGACACTGATTCTGTTTTTCTACATAAACCCAGTAAAAAACAGATTGATGAGATTATAAATTGGAGCCAGGAAAATTTGGGAGTGAGGTTGGAGATGGAAAAATTCTACAGGTATGTAGTCCTCTCAGAACGCAAAAAGAATTATTTTGGGGTATATCCTGATTCTAGTATTGATGTTAAAGGACTGATGGGAAAAAAAAGGAATACTCCTCCATTTTTACAAGAAGGATTCAACAGTGTTTTAATAATGTTATCGCAAGTCAATACTGATGAGGAATTTATTAATGCTAAAAAAGAGGTAATAGAACTGGTCAGAGGGATTTATCAAAAACTGGAAAAACAACTCTACTCTGGAGAAGATTTAGCGATCACCATGCAACTTACACAGCCATTAAATAGGTACAAAGTGAAAGCACAGCATGTGAAAGCAGCAAACCAACTGGAGAAATATTATCAAGAACAGCATAAAGTTAAATATGATGACAAAAAACGTAGGAGTTCTTTCATTAAAGCGGGACAATTAATTCGCTTTGTTAAAACGAGAACCGCTGATCGGGTGACTCCTATTGAATTAATGAATGAAAAAACCAAGGTTGATGTAAAAGCGTACAAATCAATGGTTGATTCTATTTTTGATCAGCTGTTTGGAGCACTGGATATAGATGTTGATGAGGTTTCTACTGGCCAAATAAATTTAATGGAATTTTTCGGTTAATTTGATTTCCATCCGAGTTTAAATATGGAAAAACCTTCAGTTTGATTCAAGTGTGGGAAGAGACGCTGCGCTAAAGGGAATTCCGGGCTAGGTGTTCCGATAAAGATCTTCTGAGGATGCAGCACAAAGTTGGGATGATTTTCTAGGAATTGATTGACAACTGATTCATTTTCAATGGGATGAAGAGAACAGGTTGCATAAACTAGTGAAGAAGTTGGTGTTTTTCTAAGCACGGTAGAAGCGTTCGATAATAGAGAATATTGCAATTGACTCAACCATTTGGTCTGGTGACGATCAACACGCCATTTAGCATCAGGTCGGGACGCAAAGGTACCTGATCCAGAACAAGGGGCATCTACCAAAATTTTATCGAATTTTAATTGAAAATTCAACCCCAATCGGAGATCATATAAAATTGGTGAGATGCTTTTTAATTTAAAAGTTTTAATCTTTGATACCAATTCAGTTAATCTTCGAAAATGATTATCTAGAGCAATAATGGTTCCTGAGTCCTGTTGTAACATTGCAATGTGAATCGTTTTTCCGCCAGGGGCTGCGCAAGCATCTAATACCACCTCTCCATTCTGAGGATCCAAAATATGAGAAATGAGTGCTGATCCTTTATCTTGAATATAATAAAATCCTTTTGTGAAGGAGGGGAGTCTAGGGACAGGGATTTTCCAAGAAATGACTTTCACAACATCAAAAAGGTGTTGATCCTGTTCGATTTTTACTTCTTCATCTTCTAGTTGCTCAATAATCTCCAGTTTATCATGATTCATTAAATTAAGTCGTAAATAAACTGGTTTAATAAGATTATTTGACTTTAAAATTTTCTTAGTTGTTTCTAATCCATAATAATTAATCCAATCACGGACTAACCAAGTAGGATGAAAGAACTGAACTGCTATTTTCTCTTCGGGGTCATTAATTGTTTCAATAATTGAACTTAAATCCCAATTCCTCAAGGTTTCAAAATAATTTCCAAGTAAACGAGTCAAATTAGGATCATCAATTGAATTAAGAGTGATTGCCCGAGATATTTCTAAGAGATGGTCATTCTCAACATCTGATGATAATTTCAAAAGATATGTCACAACACGCAAAAGGTTATGTAGTTTATTTGGGATTTTATTAGAAAGAAATCTCTGGAAATTAAGATGAATAATCCGATTGAGAACATTCTGATGTCTTACAGTTTCAAATACCAAAGCATGGACTTGTGAATAAGCCTCTGGAGTTATTGGTTCTAAAGATGTTGGAAGAATCTTCATAGCATTTCTTAAGGAAACTTGGTTCTCTTCATAATATGATATTATAGTTGCTGCTGACTTGATAATGGCCTGATGACTTTTTGGATCAGCATCAATATTCAATTAGAATCAACCGTCCTTTAGTAAAACAATTATATCTCCTTTTGCCTTCTAAGTAGCCTACCATTATAAAATATGCCCTCAAAGGTCTCTCCTTCTGAAAGGTCAGATATTTCAGTAGAGTCAATGTAATGGGTCTCAAAGTTTCTGGTATTCATGACTTGAGCAAGTGTTCCTCCTTGTTCAAAGTTTATTAATTGAAATTGCTCAAAATCCTCTTCTACAATTTGTGGTTCAAAGGCTATAAATGATTTTATGGGCAATTTTCCCTTCATTTTTTTCGTAAAATCCCAATATTCTACTTTGGAGTTACACCTTAATATTTGAATCAATTGATGGTTTAGTATAGCTATATCTCCTGGATTAAAATCTGGAAGTGTGATTAAAACAACAGGTTTTCGTGGATGCTCCTTGGATTTTGATTTATCAAATCCTGCAAATTCTGTAGTTACGCTAATGATACCCCCATGTTTTTTAGCAAATTCCCTACCAATAGAATTAGCAGCTGCTTTCATTTGAAAAAATGCGTCTATTCCTGTTTTTAAATAATTGATCTTGAAAAGAGGACTTTTTCCATCAGTTTGGGGATAAGATTGACTTATGTTTTCAATTTCGTCACTCCAAATATTTAATTGCTCATTATCAACTTCTTTTGGGGAACGAATTTGAATTTTCGAAAAATAGGATCCTGTGAGACGAGTGTGGCATTCAGTGCACTCTCCTCTTTCAATATGTATTTTAAAGTCTTCTGAAATAGTCATCAGTGGAACAAATGCATCAGGACTCGCGCTGATGTCCACAATGCCAATGATAACAGATAGATAACCATCCTCATCTGATTCAATATTCATTATCTGAATTTGAATCTTTTTTGGCCGATAATGAAATTTCCACTCCTGAGAAAAAAGTTTAGAAATTTTTGTGTTTATAGGGGTTTTTCCTAGGTCAACTAAATAGAAATTTGACCAATGTCCCCCTATAGAAAGCAATTCACATTTTTCGCAAGCTGTAATATGAAGATCTTTCTTTTGTTTTAAGATCGGATGGTTTTGTAAATAACAAGGTTGACATAAACGACCAAAAAATATTTTTGATGACCCACACGAAATGCATTGTGATCTCAATTCAGCCATTATAAGCCTCCAATTGTTATATAGGAGGGATAGAGAATATCAACAAATGTGGGATTTTTTTTCCTTCCGATGTAGAGAACCATAGAACCGCGTCTTCATTGATGAGATTTTTGCGGATACCAAGTTCTAGTACTGATCCTACAACATTAATATTTGTATAATTTCTCATTAATTGCAGGGCATCCTGTGCTTCTATCTCCTGACCCCGGTAAAAATCGGCCGGGATTCTCATTCGTGCTTTCTCGTTGAATATTTCTTGGTCTAATAGTGATTCATCACATAGAGCTAATATTTCGACGTTGTCTTTTCGATGAACCTTAAAAAACACACGAGTAGACGATGGTGTTCGTTGAGGAGAATTATTTGACCGCAACACGGGCACCGCAAGCTTCACAGACTTTAATTAATATACGTCCCTCTTTGACAAGTTTAGTATCAGGTCTTCCACATTCTTCACATAAAACAAATTCTTTCACATATGCTTCCAACTCGCGGTTTATCATTCCCTTGGAGAATTTCCCTTGTAAACATAGTCGTCCTCTTTCTTCAGTCGAAGATGTGGCAAATTCTCTTGCTAAGTGCTTAGCTAGATGATCCGCTTCATTTTCTCTGTTTAGAGTCTTGAGGATCCTTGCCCAGTCAGTTATCCACGTTTTATTTCCTTCTTTGAAGACATCTGCATAAGGGATTTTAAAACGTGACTTTTCAAACACATGAGCTGGAAGATTGTCTCTAGCACGTTTAAGAGAAGCGAGATAATCTTTTTCTGTCGTCATAAAACTTCAAAATCCTTGGAATGAAAGTTGTTAGAGTGATTCAGAGATGATTTTCTAACTCATTCTTTCTGACAGGAGCGAATCTGGCTAGCTTTTTAATATTCTCGCTAGCACGCTTCATAGTGCTGATTAACATGAGTCGTCGAAAAGAACATCGCCAAGTGTTTGGCTTAATCAGAAATAGCGATATAGTATTGGAAGTAATCGATGGTCGTCTTCCAACCCTTAGTCGTGTTTCTACAATTGAGAGACATCTTGAAAAATTAAGAATTCCGCTCATTATAGTCCTTAATAAATGTGACCTAGTTCCTCGACATATTTGCGATAGAACAAAGAGGATTTTCGATCAAGAATACCCCACAGTCTATATTTCTGCTCGGAACCGCCAAGGTACTAAAATTCTTCGAAAGAAAATCGTGCAACTCTCTCGAAAGAAGCAAGAGATTCTTGTCTCAATTGTTGGAATTCCAAATACAGGGAAAAGTAGTCTGTTAAACATTATGAGGGGAAAACACGTTTCTCCCACAGGACAGAAACCTGGTGTTACAAGACACCTACAAATTGTTCGTGTGTCAAAGAAAATCTTAATGTATGACACACCAGGTGTTATACCTTTCGATCATCCTAATAAGGAGCTGCAAGTATTTATGGGAGCTATTTCTATTGAGAAGCTTGAAGATCCACTAAAAACTTCTTTTTTCTTTCTCGATCGAATAAGAAACCATTATTCTGAAGGATTTATGCAGCGGTACAATCTTTCCTCTCTTTCCTTAGATAATGAAACTATAATTGCTCATATTGCTCAGCAACGTGGAATGATTCTGAAAGGTGCTCAACCTAATATTACTGAAGCAGCAAAGGTGTTAATGCGTGAGCTTACTGCTGGACTCTTCCCATATTGGGAAGAAATTGCTGAAAATGCAAAGTTGAATATTGAATAACCTAAGGTTCAAGTAAAAGATTATATATATTAATTCCCTTAATGCTCATATGTAGGGTTTTTAATGTCTAATTACCATCTTCTCATGGAGAATTTGTCCTAATTGTAGGCTAACATATTTCTCTTAAGAAAGAACGAAACAATTTTGAGAAGCTAACATTAAAAGATTTCTTCAGTCGAAAGCTGTTTTTTCGGTGTGAAATCGATGACGGATGAATCTCTTTCTTCCATTGTAACTTATTCAACAGTATCAACAATTGCTGGGCCGCTGCTCTTTGTTAAAAATATAAAGGGGGTCTCTTATGGTGAAATTGTTAATGTAACGAGTCCAATTGGTGAAAGACGTACGGGGCAAGTGTTAGAAATCTCTGAAGACATTGCTGTGGTTCAGGTGTTTGAAGGAACTCAGAGTCTTGATACCCAAAAAACATCCGTTAGATTTCTGGGCGAAACTATCAAAATTGCAGTATCACAAGATATGCTTGGTCGAATCTTCTCTGGAAGTGGGAAAATTATCGATGCAGGCCCTCAAATTTTTGCTGAAGAGCGTCTCGACATAACGGGAGCACCCATTAATCCATATGCGCGAGAATATCCACGAGAATTTATACAGACTGGTATCTCATCAATCGATGGCTTAAATACACTTATTCGTGGACAAAAATTACCAATTTTTTCTGGGAGTGGACTCCCTCATAATAATATTGCAGCCCAAATAGCCAGACAGGCTAAGGTTCTAGGGAAAGAAGAGGAGTTTGCGGTAATTTTTGCTGCTATGGGAATCACAACAGAAGAAGCACGATTTTTTCGTTCAGATTTCGAGAAAACTGGAGCACTAGAACGAGTTATTTTGTTCTTAAATCTTGCCGATTCTCCTGCTGCAGAGCGATTGATTACACCTAGAATAGCTCTTTCTACAGCCGAGTACTTAGCATTTGAATATGATTACCACTGCTTAGTTATCCTTACTGATATGACCAACTATGCCGAGGCTCTACGTGAAATATCAGCAGCACGAGAGGAAGTTCCTGGGCGACGAGGATATCCAGGTTATCTTTATACGGATCTAGCTACCATCTATGAGAGAGCTGGCCGAATAAAAGGGAAATTAGGTACTATTACTCAACTCCCTATATTATCTATGCCTTCTGATGATATTACACATCCTATCCCTGATCTTTCTGGCTATATCACAGAAGGCCAATTAATTATCGATCGAGGTCTCCACCGAAGAGGAATCTACCCTCCTATTGACCCCATGCCTAGCCTTAGTCGTTTAATGCGTGAAGGAATAGGTCAAAATCGAACACATGTAACTCATAAGTCAGTATCAGATCAGATGTTTGCTGGATACTCCATGGGTAGGAATTTACGTGATTTAGTGGCAGTGGTAGGGGAAGAAAGCTTAACTAATGTTGATAAAAAATACTTAGAATTCGCTGATAGATTTGAAAATGAATTTCTACAACAGGATTATTATGAATCAAGAGGAGTTTTTGAGACCCTTGAGCTAGCATGGGATTTATTATCAGATCTTCCAGAAGATGAATTAAAGCGGATTCCACCCAAAATGCTAAAAATGTATCATCCTCTATATCGTGGAGATAGAAAACTCTTTATCGATGATCCTGAGCCATAAACAATATATTAGACTTTCTTTCATTTATGTGATTTGTTAAAGAAAAAAATAAAGATATAATAGTACCACCTTGCTTAAAGGTAGGATATCTGTACATAACAATTGAATAGAAAAAATGGAATTCAAAATTAATGAGTATAAGTTATAAGAAGTGTGAATAGTATCCCCATCAAACTTATAATTATTAGTTGTAAAATTATTAAGTTAATAATTCACAAAGAAAATTGCAATTATCTCATGTCAAACAAACGGGTGAAGTTGCTTTGGTGACTTGGAAGGTTATTTTTGCTTTAGGGATTGGACAGGATGAGGAGATCGAGTTATTTGATGCAGCAACTTTAGTTGATTGGGATCCAGAATTCAAAGGGGAATTGATCGCTAGTTTTTTCAAAACTGACTACACTTGGATCCCAGGATTAAAATCAGTGACACGAGATGATGTTATTTTCCCTCCAATTAATTTTTTTGTGGTCGTTGGACGAAAGTGGGGAAAATCTCAAGCTCCAAGCATCCCTTTAGGAGTACTTTTCGAGTTTACTGAAGGTGATCTGAGATTACGAGGGGTGGGACCAAAAAGCTTGTCAGAAAAGGCTGGAGGTGATAGCAACCTTCTTTTAAACTTGGTCTCTGATCTGTTTGACAAACCTGATTTATGGAAAAGCAAAATCAGCATTTCAGCTAAACCTAAAAGCGAATGGAAAGTTATCAGTGATATTATTGGAGAAGAACCCTGGCTTTTGATTGAACAAGGCCGTAGAATTATGAAAACAGATCCTAGGAAAGCTATGGAAAATTTCCTAAAAGCTTACAAAATATTCGACATTTTAACAGATATAAACGGTAAATTTCACGCAGGATTCGCCCAGGCTGAGCTATCACTTGATTCCATGAATTTTGATCTCACAAAAAATCGATTAGAAGCATTATGGGAGTTTACCACCCAGTTAGGTGACCCTATGCTTGAAGAAAATGTCTTATCAACTGAAGGTATTCTTTTATACGAAAATCATCTCTACGAACAGGCTATTGCAAAATTTGAACAAGCACTTGAACGTGCAAAAAGAGCTAATATTCATAGAGCAGTCGTTAATGCTTATTGCAATATTGGTGAGTGTTACTATCGTGTGCAAAAGTTTGAAGAAGCTATGAAAAATTTCGACAAATCTCGTTCCTTAGCTGAATCGAGACAGGATCGTTATTCTCTTGCGATGTCCCAAGTTAATTTAGCTAAAGTATTGGGGCAGTATATACGACAAGGGGATAGTTCTAGTGCTGCTCAAGCAGCCTATTATCTTGAAGAAGCTATCCAGCTTTTTAATGAGCTTGATGATAAAAAGGGGCTTCTAATTGCGCATGGCTTATTTGGGGAGATCGAAGCACTTCAAGGGGGGTTTGAAAAAGCTCTTATGCACTTCGAATTTGCTGCTGAAGAAGCTCAAACTACAAGTGAACATCAGTTTCAGGAATTTTATAGGCTGAAAGCACAAGAAATGAAGGATCGTCTATACGACCTCTAAACACCCCATTCTAACAACACTCTAATACCCCCTTTTTAATTGCGTTTTCATCCAAGGATTTCACTAATTTTTTTAGCTGCTTGCTTCATGTCTAGAAATATTAATCCTAATTTCACAGAGCGACTTGCTGAAGTCGTTAGCACAGCTTTTGTTCCTGCTTGAACTGAAATTAAATATCCAGTGTCTCCTTCCACCAAGATACGTGTCATCTCCCCTTTTCCAGTTTCCATCACAGCTCTTTCGCCTAAACTTAGGATAGCAGCCGTCATAGCGGCCACTCGTACATCGTCCAACCCTGAAGGTAATGTTGGTGGCCAAGAAGAGATTGGTAATCCCTCTAAGGACACTACTGAGGCAAAATCAATTGCTGGTAATTTACTCACAAAAGCTTCAAGCACTTCTGATATTTCTTTGTGCACCTGGGTATCTGTTTCACTATCTGGAATGTACACTTATTATACCCCTACTTTTAGTTATTCTTGTAACGTTTTCTCTAATTTTTATCATTCTCAGAACATTAATTCGAAGATCTCTCATTCTTATTGCAACTGATGTCGTTATTCATTCTAAATTTAGGCGACTTACGTGAATAATATAATTCTAATATATAAGAATTCTTATTCCTAAAAATTTAGCAGGAACCATGATTCCTAGGAAACGACATCTTCTAACAATCAAAGCAGATTAAGAATAAAAAAATCTTGAAGGAAAAAATAAGTACCTGACATGTAGATATTATAAATTGAACCACAGGATAGAGAATTTTAGATGCAAAATCAAAGAGTGCAGATCAGCTTGTCGATTCTTTGTGATAAATTGTTTTATGTAGTAGGTATTTTTGTCGAGAGATGAATCAAGTGTCAGTTATTGGCTTCCTTCAAGTAACATTCAGGCTTTGGCTATTTGAGACTCTTTAGTTCCATATAGCTGGATCATAAGGATTTCTCGAGCCAATGACTGAAATGCGCGCTTGACTCCAAGACCCGTGGTCGCAACAGTCTCATATATGGGATAATCTTGGATTTTCAACTTCTGAACCAATTCTGATCTAGGTAAAGCATCCTGTACATCTCGCTTGTTAAGAGTAATAACAAGAGGAATGGTTTTACCTAGTTGATCACCTAAACGAGATTTCAATTCATTTAGTGATTCCACATTCTCTTGAAACTGTGAGGCACTAGAATCAACCACAAAAATAAGACCATCTACTCCTTGTATGACTATCTTGCGCTGATGTTTGTGACGATCTTGACCTGCAGTAGTATATACGTCAAAAACAACACCCGTGGTTGCTTGCATTGGAACGAAATCGAAAAACAAGGTACGACCTGTAGGATCCGCTAGTTGAGTGAATTTCCCTTTTTCAAGGCCATCTACTTTATTATATAGCCAAGCTAGTGTTGTTGTTTTCCCACCAAGAGAGGGACCATAGAATACAACTTTGAATCGATGACGACCTTCTGCATCCTTTCTCAAGAAATAAGTCTCCTCTGAAGGTTAGGAGTCGTGATTTAGGAATTGTGTTAGAATTTTTCAAGTTCACGTAATGCTGCTTCTAGTTCATCTTTTTCAAGGCTTGTTCGAACCTCAGGAGTCGCAGAAGCTACCCCTCCAATGGCACGCGTGGGTTTTCCAGCTAAAAATTCGTCCAAAATGCTACTGAGCTCTTCGTTGGCTTTTCTCATGAGTAGACGGATCATTCCAATATTGACATCAGCATCGGATATGATTGTTAGAATTCCACGTCCACAGGTACTTGCAAAGATCTTACCAGTATCGAACTCTGACGTAACAATGTCTAGGCCACCAATTGTTAGATTTAATCCCTGTTCTGCAGAAGCCATAAACACAGCTGAGGCAATAGCACCAATACCGTCCACATCAACACTAACATAGCTGAATTTAGAGACGTGGGCAATGGTAAGACCAGTTCGATCAACAAGAATCACTTTTTTTATACCTGGTTCGCTTTTAATGATCTTACTAAGTACAGTGTCAAATCTTCTTGGGTCTATCATGGTTATTACCAGTATTATCTTTTTTTATGAAATTTCTCGGCTCTTAATGAGGAATTAGCTTGAATAACCACACATTGGTCATTTACCTGTTATTATATATTATATTTTATTATTATCCTTTTAACTTTTTTTAATTTCTCTAAAAAAAGGGTTCTTATTTTGAATCTAGCTACCCATTTTTGGAGAATTGCGAAGATAGCAATGAAAAAGGGGCCTGTATCAAGCTGAATATCATTTATACAAAATTATTCTCATAATAAAATCACCATGAATAACAACACAAGATTTCCAAAAAGAATATCAGCAAAAAATCCTAACATTAAAATAAAAATGAATGGGAGAGATGGTTGAACCCAAATAGAACGTTTTTCTGTAATTTGAATCAATGAAATTAGTTCTCGTTTTCTTGTAAGATCTGCTTCAGGTGAATCGAGGCGTGCCCGAAACATTATTTTCCATCCTTTTTCCTCTTTAACTTCTTCTAAGAAATCAAAATGCCATGGTTTTTCTTTCAATTCCTTATCAAGATTTCGAGTCTGACGAGGATACCCAATGAAACGGATAAAAAATCGTTTCCATATGGATTCATTTGAGAAAATATAAAGGTCGGGATGAAAACGCTGATTCATAATATTATAACAGAAAATAAGGAATGGTACAGGAAGCGTAATAAAATAGGCGTTGAAGAATGCTCCAAGGATTCTTGGAGTGATCGCAATAAGGATTTTGTAAACTGGATCTTGAAAAATAAGAAGTGGGGGAGAAATAGGAGAAGCAAATCCAATAGCGATAAAAGCTATTCGATCTGCCTCCCCTCCTAACCCTGAGAAAGTAAGAAAAAGGGCTAAACTGAGAGCAAAAGCTACATTTATTGTCCAAGTTGTAAAATATTCAAGAACAGCCTCTTTGGCTAAAATTAGTAAGATTATTTGTAAAATGTGAACTGCAATGCCTCCACCAATCATGCTTAACCAAATCCAATCAGCTACCTCACGAGTTTTGATATCGTGCCATGATCCTATTGACAGGAGTAAGAAAACAAAAAATAGAAGAATAATATTTAATCCTGATTCAATCATCTGACGTTAAACCTTAGCATGGGTTGTTTTGGGTCCTTATTTCAAGAAATATTAATTTTTATTTTCTGAGTGAAATTATAAGAATCGTACTGGTTTCCTAGTTCCAAGAATACTTCTTTGAGATTTATCTCCAAAGAGTAGCGAGACTAGTATTTTTTTTCAGTTGTAAATATTTCTCTCACTAGACCTTTGACACCGTTTTTAGTAATGCAATTAAACCTTATGGCACAAAAAGCATCGAAAATATCATCTGAAATAGAATCCAAAAGGGAATTTTTATGCGTTTCAAAAATTTGAAATATATACAGATACTGAAAAGAGGTAATTATGTAGCTTTTTTGTTTTTGCTCATTTATACCAGAGATGTAGATAGATCAAGAGAAAAAACTATGAAATATTAGAATATGCTTAAAATCCCTTAAGTAATCCTCTAACGATAGCATAATATATAAATCTAAATCATTTTGAGCCCCATGCTTTCAAGGCTTTTCTGAAAAAAGCCACTGTGGCTTAGTTTTGGCCAGATGGCTCAGGTTTGTAGCATCTGCCAGATAGAGTAGCCCGGTTATAGCGCCTCCTTGGTATTTTTCTTTCCAGTCTCGGGAGAGAAACAGTCAGGAGGATGTCGTGGGTTCAAATCCCACCAGTGGCTCTACTCATAAAGACAACATAATTTATTAGCGTATGATTTTATCATAAGTCGAGGAGTTCGTTTGGATTACAGGAGCCTATATGAGTTATGGCTGGAAGAAAGAGCTAGTTCAACTCTTCTAGAGATACCTGCAGATTTCTATATTTCAATAGATGGAAAATTAGCTAAGTTATATAGAAAACCACAAAATCTAGAATGGGCAGAGATAGTAGATGAAATTATAGAAAGAATGGAGTTTCTCAGAAAAGATCTCGCTCAACTAAGATTAACAAAAATACTGAATTCTGTAATTTCTAATGTTCCCATTGATATGGAACGGCGATGTACATGGGGAGAACGCCGTTTAATTAAGGATCTAAGAAAATCTATCGCAATGCTTGGCATGGAGAAACCAAACATTTTAGATACTCAGGATAATCTTCCAACCACAAGTCTTCAGGAAGATTCGGACCTAGAATCTAATCAAATTGAGGAGAATAGTGACGCTATTAACACATCTCAAGGTAATTTGATAATACGGATTCTTGAAGATGTTGAAGCCTTTGTTGGGCTGGATAACAAGCTATATGGGCCCTTAATAAAGCATGATATCGTGCGTTTGCCCGTAGGAAACGCTAAGGCTCTGATTGCCCAAGGAATGGCAAGAATTATAGAAACAAGTTAAGGAAAAGTAATATCAGGTGAAAAGTTGTGAGAAGACGCTATATTCCTCAACCTCGTTCACATTTTCTAAAAGTAACATGCGAGTGCGGGAATGTTCAAGAAATTTTTTCCCATGCTACAACGATTATTGTTTGCCGGGTTTGTGGGAAAACTCTTGCAGAACCTAGTGGGGGAATAACAAAATTATATGGGGAGGTTATAGAGGTTTTAGATTGAAAAAAGGCGATAATAAATGGAAGCAAGTTTTCCAAGAGTAGGTGAACTCATTATTGGTACCTGTTCCAAACTAACACCACATGGAGCATATTTTGAAATTTTCGATTATGAAAAGCTAGGCCCAGAAGCAGGGTTCGTTCATATCTCAGAATTGAGTCGTACTTGGGTTCGGAATATTCGTAGTCACATTCGCGAAGGACAAAGAGCAGTTGCTAAAATCCTTCGGGTTGATACGGCCCGGGGAGAAATTGATATGTCCATTCGAAGAGTATCAGAGCCACAACGGAGGTCTAAACTTAATGAATTCAAACAGGAAAATCGTGCTCGAGGTCTCATAACGGTTGCATGTGAAAAAGTTGAAGTTTCTGTTAATAGTGTTGAAGAATCTCTTTTGGGAAAATTTGGTTCTATTTACGAAGGACTAATTAAAGCAAGGGAAGGAGGTGTCAGTTTACTTACTGAGATTGGAATTCCCGAAGCGGCAGCAGAGGAAATTCATCAATTAGCACTAAAAGAACTCCAACCACCAACTGTAAGATTAAATGGTTTAGTGAAAATAACTTGCTACGAACCCGAAGGAGTGATTCTTCTTAAGAAATTCTTCACTTCTTATAATAAAAACTTTAATAAAAAGTATAAAAGTTCTGATATTAATATTCAGATCATTTCTCCTCCTGATTATCGTTGTGTGATTGAGAGTGGGGATTGGAGAACTGCAGAAGGTATTTGGAAGGATGTACAGAAGGAGACAGAACAATTCTTTGCTTCTTATGATGCTGAATATTCTTTTGAAAGACATTAATTGTGGTACTGCAGACTGGGATACGAATGCACCTGTTAAGAAAGTGTAAGTGTCGCTACACTATCGATCTATCAAAGGAAATATGTGAGAAATGTGGGGAAAGATTTCGTAGCGCGTATCCACCAAAATTTTCTCCTCATGATAAATATGCTGGTTATAGACGGAAAATGAAAGAACTTGCTAAACAAAGAGGATTATTATGACGGAACAATCATCAATAATCATCCGAAAGTTCGAACTAAAAGATCTAGATCAAGTCATGGAGATCAATAGACAAACTCTGCCTGAAAACTATCCAGAAACTTTTTTCCGAACGATCTATTCAGAATTACCATCAGCATTTTTGATTGCGGAAATGAATGGTAAGCTTATAGGATATACCATGGCTAGAATTGAGAGAGGATTAAGTCATTATTCTATTTTTCATCGTGCAAAGAAAGGTCATACAGTTAGTGTCGCTATAAGACCAGAACATCGTAGAAAAGGTTTTGCAACAAAGTTATTAAGAGAATCAATCGCTGCTATGATTAAACAAGGTGTAAGCGAACTCTTTCTAGAAGTTCGAGTCTCAAATACCGCGGCTGTCAATCTCTATAAATCACTGGGGTATGAAATCTTAAAGGAAATAAACCATTATTATCGTGACTTTGAATCAGCCTA
>CP070665.1:446164-461986 GCA_020351745.1 Candidatus Heimdallarchaeota archaeon
GAGGCTGTAAATGTTTCCTATCGATTAGAGAATGGAATCACTGGATCAATTTTTTCAAATTCAGAAAGTATTCGGTTAAACGGGAAACGAGTAACCACAATGACAGAATCACTACTTCCTATTCCTAAGGGGGAAATTAATGAGATAGACTTAGGTGCATTTAAATTCTCAGTTATACCAATCTTTTCAATAATTGGTTATTTACTACCCATAATATTTTTTGGCGTGAGTATTATAGTTTTAAGACGCATTCGATATTTCTAGATTTGAATCTAAAAGGAACGTAATCGTAGCTCGAAAAATTATACTGTTGAAATGAATAAGAAAGCTAGAATTGGATGTTCTGGTGTTTATTTTTGGATCTCATAATACAATTATTACTCTTAATTCTTTAAACACCTCCTTAATAAGGAATTGATGGTTATTTTCGACCCATCTGCCGAATGGTTTAAAACAGGGAAGGTATTAGATTATTGTTGTAAAAATTCAGTGTCAGTAGAAGATGAAAATTCCTATGACATCCTACCAACGTTTTATTCATCCTTATTTGCCCCAGACCGAAACTCAAATCGAAACAATGCTTGAATCAATCGGTGTTTCGACGATTGGCGAATTATTTTCAGAGATTCCAGAAAAATTACGCCTCAAAGAAAAATTAAATCTTCCGCTCTCTCATTCTGAACAAGAAACACTATTAAATGTCAAGAAAATACTTGGAAAAAACAAGACTGTAGATGAAATTTCTTCATTTTTAGGAGCAGGGATCTATCAACATTTCATTCCCACCGTTGTTTCAACCCTTTTAAGTCGCTCAGAATTTTATACATCCTATACACCATATGCTCCTGAAATTTCTCAGGGGATGCTTCAGGCATTATGGGAATATCAATCAATGATAGCTGAAATCACAAGATTGGATCTTGTAAACTCATCTATGTATGACATGGCTACAGCTTTAGGAGAAGCAGCTTTAATGTGCACTCGAGTGACGAGAAAAGAAGTCTTTCTTGTCCCTTCTTACCTCCAACCCGAAAGATTTCAGACTCTCCTAACCTATACTCAAGGACCAGGGATTTCGGTTAAAACTTATCCTTTCGACAAAGAAACTGGGAAAGCTGATTTATATGCTTTAGCAGAACTAGCTAAATCTCATAAAAATCAATTATCTGGGATTTATTTAGAGAATCCTAATTTTTGGGGAGTTATAGAAGAGGATGTTCAAGAAGTTGAGAAGATTACCCATAACATGGAAGGGATCTTTGTAGTAGGTATTGATCCAATTTCTCTAGGAATTCTAACGTCCCCAGGTGAATATGGAGCTGATATTGCTATTGGAGAGGGACAATCGATTGGATTACCAATGAATTTTGGAGGCCCATTATTAGGTATTTTTGCAGTGAAAAATGACCGAAGGCTTTCACGGGCCATGCCAGGTAGGATTATTGGGATCTCTACTGAGGTGAAATCCTCAAAAAGAGCTTTTACAATGACACTTCAAACACGAGAACAACATATTCGACGTGAAAAGGCTACTTCTAACATTTGTACAAACAATGCTCTATGTGCCTTAGCTTCGACAATTTTTTTGAGTTTACTTGGGCCAATAGGCTTAAAACGATTGGCAGAGATCTGTATGGCTCGCACAACACACCTATTAGAGGAATTACGCTCTATTGAAGGTATAAAATCCCCATATTTTTCAGGAGTACCTTTCAAAGAATTTATCTTTCAGTTAGATTCAAAATTCTCTTCAAAAGAACTTGACTTCTTCCTTCAATCAAACAATATTCAGGGAGGTTTGTCATTACAAAAATATTTTCCAGAATTAAGACAATGTTATCTTTCAGCAGTTACAGAAATGGCAAAAATTACTGATATAGACCAATTCACTCAAAAAATTCGAGAATTCATTTTGAAACACGGAGGTTAACGAAATGTTCAAGCAAACAACGTGGGAAAAGACCTTGATTTTTGAGCTATCAACTTCAGGAAGAATAGGGCATCAAGTGGGTGAGTTATCTGGCAAAGAAAAATCTCTACTCAATCAGGTAAAACAAAGAATTTCTCCAAAGCTTTTACGTAGAGAACTACCAGATCTTCCAGAAGTTAGTGAACTTTCGGTGATTCGACATTTTACAAGGCTTTCTCAAATGAATTATGGAATTGATACAGGTTTTTATCCCTTAGGCAGTTGTACAATGAAATATAATCCAAAGATCTGTGATCTTGTTACTACATTCCCAGAGGCTCAAAATATTCACCCATATCAAGACCCAAGCACAGTACAGGGATCACTTCAAATTATGTACAAACTAGCAAAATGGCTAGCTGAACTCTCAGGAATGAGTAAAGTAACTCTTCAACCTGCTGCAGGAGCTCATGGAGAATATACAGGCATGATGATAGTCCGTAAATATCATGAGTCAAAGGGTAGTTTAAACAAGAAAACAGAAATAATTATCCCAGATAGTGCACATGGCACAAATCCCGCTACAGCCACGATGTGTGGGTTCAAAACAGTAGTTATACCATCTAATGAAGATGGTTGTGTTGATCTAGAAGCACTACGGTTAGCTGTCACTGATAAAACTGCAGGATTAATGTTAACTAATCCCAACACCCTAGGAATCTTTGAACAGAATATTGAGGAAATAATCAACATTATCCATGAGGTTGATGGTCTTACATACTATGATGGGGCAAACTTCAACGCTATAATGGGTAAAGTACGACCAGGAGATATGGGATTTGATATCGTGCATTTTAACCTTCATAAAACTTTTGCTACACCGCACGGTGGCGGTGGACCTGGTGCGGGGCCTGTAGGAGTCATATCACGATTAGAACCATTCCTTCCCGTACCAACCGTAGATTTTGATCCTAAAACAAAGCTATACTTTTTCCAATATGATCATCCTCAATCGATTGGGAAAGTCAGGAGTTATTTCGGTAATTTCTCGATCATACTCCGAGCTTATACTTATATTCTAAGATTAGGGTATGAGGGGTTAATTGCAGTCTCAGAAATGGCTGTTTTAAACGCAAACTATATGAAAACTCTGTGTCAAACGATAAAAGGGTTTTCAGTCCCCTTCGGTAAAGATTCTTTCTGTATGCATGAATTTGTTTTGTCGTCTCAACAGATTCTGAAAGATACAAACATTTCAGCCCTTGACATTTCAAAATTCATGATTGATAGAGGTTTCCATCCACCAACAATATATTTTCCTCAAATCGTACCTGAAGCATTAATGATTGAACCAACTGAAACAGAACCGAAAAAGATGCTAGATGGTTTTATAGCAATTTTAAGGGATATTTCCAAATTCGTGTATTCAGATCAAGAGGATCAACGAAATCAGATCTTAGAAGCTCCTTGTAACGTTTCAGTAAGGCGTATCGATGATGTAAAAGCAGCTAGGAACCCAATATTGAGCTATCGAATGTTAAAACAACAGAAAGAATAACTCCATAAGAAAGAATATTAATTGGCTTAATCAAAACCAAAAGACTGAGTAAATTTTACCTAAATGCTTTATTCTGCATCTTCTGGGTTATTACGTTGTAAATGGGTCTTTAACATCTTATCAAACTCTGTTACAAGATCTAATCTGTCAAGAGAGAGTACAACATCCCCTCGTGTTCTTTCTGTGATGTTTCGTGCGAAATCAGTCTTTTTTCTTAGATTATATGTTAATCCATCAGGGTAATCTAAAGTAATTAAAAACGAATAAAGCTCATCCATCATGTCAAGCGCTTTAATTGCGGTCTCTTTCTCTTTTTTTCTAAGTGAATCAAGAGCTACTCTACGTAGCTCACCAATAAAGTCAGGAATGCCATGAAGATAAGCTAAATAAGGTATTTTCAGGTCGACATAACTGGGGAAAGGCTGATTCTGAAGAAAAGAGCAAAGAAAAATGGCTTCTGCATACTCTTGATTACAAGATAAAACCATACCAAAAGGGGATGGATTCATTCGTTGAGCTAGATCATTAATCCGAGCAATCAAAGTACTATTTTCCTCAATTATTTTTATCGCTGTGCTTATTTCTTTCCGATGTAAATGTCGGATAGCAATTGAGGAATTGCGAATTGAAAGACGTCCTAATTTTATCAATTCCTCTCGAGCTTCATTATCAAGTTCCATCTTCTTCCGGATTTCTGAAAACATTTCTTCCATTTCAACCATTGGTATTACCTGATTATTAGCTATGTCCTCTCCCATGGATTAATATAACTATAGTTGGGCCAAATCAAATATAATATGAATCTATTTTCCAAGGGTTATTTTTATCTTTTTAATATATGCGGGGGGTGAGATTTGAACTCACGAACGCCTATGCGACTGGATCCTAAGTCCAGCTCCTTTTGCCGGTATTTAATGACAACTAATCATCATTAATATTTATTTAAATACCTTTGACCTGGCTGGGAAACCCCCGCTACCTACTCTATAGTTCCAAATTAATACCTACTGCTTGACGAATTAGTTCTGTAAGGGGATCTTTAACATCTTTCTGTTTTATGGGAAGTTCCATTATGATGGGGAAAGGATTTTTTGCAATAAATTCAGTAATTTCTTGGTGATAACGTTCAGCAATGTCTGGAGTGATCAAAATTATACTAATGTCTTTCCGTAACCATAAACTAGATAAAATCTCGAAAGGATTTTCATGATCTTCTTCTAGAGGGTAGACCTCTCCTATCCCAGCTAATTTAAGCCAATCACATGTTTCAGGATCACCAATAGCAGTTATATAGATGCTTTTTCACCTCATTAATCTTCCAGTATGGAGCGAGTTACAATATCAATAGCTTTTTCCATATTCTTGGATGCTTGATCCTCTAACTCCTTTTCACGATTTTTTGTTTGATTTTCTAGCTCCCTAATTTTAGCTTGGTATTTCTCCTGAATCTTCTTCAGTTGATCAGTCTGAACATCTGATTTTGTCGTACCTGCTTCTTTAAGTACTTTTTTGGCTTCTGAACGTGCCTCATCGATAATTTTCTGAGCTTCAAGAGTAGCTTCATTGATTATAATTTCAGCTTTCTTCTCTGCGTCCCGAATGAGATGTAATAAGTCACTAGGCATTGTTAAGAACTCATGCATTGGTTCATGTAAATGGGTCGGAGCAGATTTGAACTGCTGACTTCTTGGGTGTAAGCCAAGTGTCATAACCAGGCTAGACCACCGACCCTTTCTACGGTTATTAAAGGCTTTCTATCACTGATTGAAAGATTTATTCCTGTTCTAACCTACATTGCCTTTTTAGGAAAAGGAATTTATAATTTATTGCTTTTCGTAAATTGTACTTCACACCATTAAGAAGAAGTATTTTTCTTAAAGTGACAACAATAATTGAAGAAAGAAGGATCCTTGCGAAATGGGCACTCAAATTGGAAAATTATTATCTAAATGCCGTATTGAGATTGGATATTCTGATTTATATGGAAAAAGAATCGGAATTGATGCTTACAATATGATCTATGCCTTTTTAGCTCCAATTCGATATCGTCAGACAGGTGGAGGATACCTCACAGATTCGGAAGGTAATGTTACTAGTCATCTTTCGGGTCTCTTTTATAAGTTAACAAACTTATTACCGCATAAAATTCGTCCTGTTTTCATCTTTGATGGCGATCCTCCCAAGTTTAAAGAAACAGAAATTAAAACGCGTCAAGAAAAGAAAAAAGAAGCTGCATTGAAACGTGAAGAAGCTCTTGCTAAAGGAGACCTTGAGAGTGCGATGAAATATGCTGCAGTAACTTCCAAAATTACACCTCAAATAATAGATGACGCAAAACGACTTGTCGAGTATTTTGGACTTCCTTCAATTCAAGCTGCTTCTGAAGCCGAGGCTCAAGGTGCCTATATGGTACAAGAAAACAAACTCGATGCAATGGCTTCTCAGGATTACGATTCCTTCCTATTTGGAAGCCCTCAAGTTATCCGTAATTTGACTGTGACAAGAAGGAGAATAGCAACGAAAGAGGGAAGCTTTGAATTAATTCCGGAAAAAGTAAATTTTAATGAGCTTCTTGATGAATTAAAGTTCACAAATAGAGATCAATTGATCATGTTGGGTCTGCTTGTCGGAACGGATTATAATCCTAAGGGTATAAAAGGAATCGGACCTAAAACAGGACTCCGGTTAGTCCATAAATATAAAACTCCCAATTCCCTCTTCGAATATCTAAATGTGAACTATTCCCTCAAAGAAAGTTTTCCATACCCTCCAGAAATACTGTTGGATTATTTTAGATCTCCTGATGTCGATAAGGAAATTAGATTTACTTTTCATAAACCAGAGATTTCTAAAATTACGGAATTTCTTGTTGAAGAAAGAGATTTCAGCAAAGATCGGATTGAGAACCAATTAGGTAGAATGATTTCGAAAAGGCATAAAATCAAGCAAAAAGCCGATCAAATGGCTCTTGACAAATTCTTTTAGGTTTACTTAAGCTTAAACCCCATATTTACCTCTTAGTGGGACAAATGCTACTGAGGATAATTTTTCTTCAATTAATTCAGTATCATTGATTTTTCTGTACCGAGTCATCTGTTGCCAAAGTCCTGGTCGTCCTAAGGGCATCACTAAGCATCCATCAATCCTTAATTGTATTATTAGAGGAGGAGGAACAGTAGGTCCAGCAGCGGTTAGTATAACTCGATCATAGGGGGCTTTATCTTCATACCCCAGGGTTCCATCTCCTTCAATGACAGTAACAGAATTATTAAAGCCAGCTCGAGTAAGATTTTTCTTGGCAAACTCTACCAATTTAGGTACAATTTCTATGGAATATACATGGCCAGGAGCTTCATCAGCAGCTACAATTGCTGCGATTAATGCAGCTTGGTAACCAGATCCAGCTCCTATTTCGAGGATTCTTTGGCCAGGAGCTAGTTCGAGGTAATCCAAAATCATTAAGGTCATGTGTGGAGCAGAGATTGTTTGGCCTGTATTCATTAATGGTAAAGGATGATCTAGGTATGCTGAGGATGCCATTTTTTCAGGAATGAATTTCTCACGTGGAACTAGCATGAAAGCATTAAAGGCTTTCTCGTCTTTAACGTACCCTCTTCGTCGGTAATGGTTAATTAATTGTTCTTTTACCGCCTTATAGTCTGTCATTTTAATTTCCCTCATAATTATGCGCTATTCACCAAAGAACTTCTTTTAGAACAACTGCAAATCTACATTCACTTGAACTCGAGAGGGTGAAACATCTCTGCCTACTTTAATATATAGTTCTTTATAAGAATTGATGTGAGCTAGATTTTTCGAGATTAATTTGCGAATCTTTTCTTCAGGATTCTCAAATTTTAAAATAAATTGGTAAAAAGTGATTATTCCTCCTTTTTTTAATAATTTAGCTGCATATGGAAGATATTTCACTGATTTTTGGGGAAGATTTATTATTATTCGATCAAAATAATCTTGTAATCTTAAAATTTTTCGAGAATCCCCAATAATAGAATGAATGTCTCCCTGTAATTTATTTTTCTTAATACTTCTTTGTAAGGCATCTATTGCATAAGGATTGATATCAATAGCGACTATAGTACAGGGAGATCCTTTCGCACAATGTAGTGCAAACGATCCGACACCAGTAAATAAATCAAGAATGGTTTCACCTGGCTTAACAGACATAGCAACTCGATGATGCTCTTCAGCCAAGCGTGGGTTGAAATACGCTCGTTCAAGATCAACAAAAATGAATACACCATATTCCTGATGCCATGTCTGCCAGATTTTCTCTCCTGCAAGATATTCGATTGGATATAAGCGTTCAGCTCCTTTGATAATATCATTTTTATTCAACACGGCCTTGAGTCGTAAAGATCGCGACAAAATTAATTCGCCCACTCGTTGACGAACTGAAAGTGAAGTACAGGATGGATCTAGCTTTAAAATTGCGATCTCTCCTAATTGGTCGAACTTCAGAGAGATTTCCTCCCAATTTATATTTGGAAATTCTTTTTGAAGACTCTCAATAATTGGTTCTTGTTTCGAGCGACTTGGAAATTCCCATTGTTGAAATTTGAAAGATATATCACTTAAAAGCTTTGGAATTTGCTTATAATCAGTAATAGGAAAAAATACAAAATCTGTTGTCTTAATTGGTTTTTTGTGATAAAGAATAAGATTTGCTTTAATCAAACGGAGACGTACTATTTCAGCATCCTTAAGAGGAACACCGACCCCTAATGTTGATTGTTGGATTGGTATTGGTTCGACTCTCCGAATCTATTTTTAGCTAGGAAAAACTTTCATTTATCTTTCTACTAATTTTGATGTTCCAAAAAATGAATGATATGCCTTATGTAAGAGAGAAATGATGAATAAACCTAAGAAACGGTTACCAACGGGCGCAGAGGGACTTGAACCCCCGACCAACGGGTTTCTTCAGATTAAATGAGTAGTGTAACCTTTAAGAGCCCGCCGCTCTACCTTGCTGAGCTATGCGCCCTTTGCGATGTCATTTTCTCTTTTCTATTAGTGTTATAAAAATAATGGGTTTTGGATTTTTTGAAAGATTTCAACATTATGAAAGAAAACCGTTGTTTCCAGTTTTATTTATTTATAAAAGGATGTAACAAACAATTACTCACAAACAAATAAAACTTAAATTCTTGAGTATAAAGACTATTTTGATGAATGTTCATGGTAAAAAGTAAGAATAATGATAAAATTGAGATTACTGACTACTTAAATCTACTTATTACAATAGGCAAGATGGGAGGTATTCGTCGCCCTGTATTCAGTACCACAAGTGAGTTAGGAAAAATAGTAGGAATCTCACAACAAAGTGCCTCACGAAAACTAACCAAAATGGAAAATACAAACCTTATTGTTCGTAATTACCAACAGAGAGGAAATACAATTAAGATCACCCCAAAAGGAATAACATCACTTGAACGGGTCTTTACAGATCTATGGATGATATTGACTGCGGAGGGACGAGAGTTAGCGGAGAAGATAACATTAAAAGGGACAGTATGTACAGGGATGGGAGAAGGAGCGTATTACATGAGCCAAAAGGGATATAAAAACCAATTTACCTCACTTCTAGGATTTGAACCTTTCACTGGAACTTTAAACTTACAACTATTAGAAGAATTAAGTTTGAGGAACTTTGAGCGTATATTACGTAGTCCCTCTAAGTTTATAAAAGAATTCACAGAAGGGGGACGAAGATTTGGAAAGGTCTTTGTTTGGCCAACTTATATCTTAATAAAAGATCAAAAAATATCTTCAGCTTTGATTCATCCTGATCGAACTCATCATAGTAATCAAATTGAAATAATAGCAGAAGAAAATATCAAAAATACCTATAATGTAAAGGATGGAGATGTCTTAGAAATCGTCTTACAATAGCTTAAAGGGGATAATTTAAGGAGTTATTTATTCGAAAGAGTGTCTATCAAGATTCTTGAATTTTAAAGAGGATTTCTCGTTTGGGATTCTAGCTTTTAATTTAACAATCTCGATATTTTGGAGATTGTTATCACTTAATAATTTCGATAACTTAGCTTCTGAAAGAGATTGATCATACCCTAATACAATTACATCTGGTTCGACGGTAATGACAATATCTAGGAACTTTTTGGGATCAGATGTTCCTTTCTGAACTATATCAACAAAATCTACATGTGAAAGTAACTCTACACGACTTGTTTGGCTGTTAAGAGGAGGGCGTCCTTTATTTGATTCTACAGTTTCATCAGAAGCCACAACAACAAATAGTACATCACCGTGACTTTTTGCTTCTTCCAGTGTCTTCAAGTGACCTAAATGCACAATATCAAAGACTCCCCCCGTTAGTACTATCTTTAGATTGTTTTTACCACCCTCGGTAATAGAATAATGCTCTGCTGGATCTGTTACTAATTCTATCATGTGAAGGCCTTTCAGTACCGACAGAAGTGCTAATCCTTCCTCCTGTGTTCGTTTCAGACGACTTGCAAAATCAGATACGCTAAAACTCCCCTTCTCATGGGTTAATAGGTAAGCTGTTCTCAAAAACTCCTTTAGAAGAGTCTGAAAAAACTCATTAGATTTTGATTCGCTTTTCATCTCGAACAACCAGCGATCGATCAAATTTTTAGAATCTTATTGAAAAATATCAGCCATAATTTCAAATTTATCAACAGTAGTTATTTATCTACTCTTTGATTTGATAATCTAACTTTCCATAACGTTTTCAAAGTTTCTTCTTCAGTAAAATGCAGTGACTTTGCACAAGCTATCAGAGCTTGAGGAGGCCCAATTTTTCTCCACGCTAATGTCATTACTTCTTCAGCAGCACCAGCTGAAATAGCCTCGTTTTTAGTTCCAATTTGAGCTAATCCAACTACTAGATCAGGTTTTGTGAAAATTTTTTCTTTTCTTTTTTCCTCTAATTCCAATAGAATGGAAATCGCTTCATTAACCGTAAGGAATTCTCCAGTACTTAGCTCAATATCTAACAGAACTAACGTATGTGCTCCTATTTGTTTGTTAAGTTTAATTATTTCATAAGGAAATTCACTGGCGTTGTGAGGAAAAGGGCAAGTTACTGTCCGACCAAACCGATATGAAGACAGCCCAGAAACAGAGGCGGCAGCTGAAATTATTGAAGCATTATGAACAATCCGACATGTAAATCCTCTTTGAATTGCTGCTAATCTAAGAGAATTGTGGGTTGTTGCAACAAACGGATCTCCAGGAATCAAAATGGCTGAGGATTTTCCTTTTATGTTCTCTAAGAATAATTGATCATTATTTTCCAAATCTTTTCGGGTGAGAATAGAAATTTCTGGCCTGATATGTTTTAGGAGTGGAGGGATTTCTTCAGGGATGAAATTCGTATATTGTTCTACAAAAACCTTGTCCATTTTTTCCAAAATATCAAGGGTCTCTAAAGTACAGCTATTGAGTCCTGATAATCCCATACCAATGAAAAAGAGCTCTGTTTCAGCTTTAGGCACTTTTATTCATCTATTAAGAAATGTGGATCTATACTGCCGTACGGTTAGAAATTATTTAATCTTTTTCTGGAAGATAACCATAGCTAAAGTTTTCCTTCCCAAATAGAATCACCGAGATAGTGGATATTATTAATAACCTTCCCTTTTGAGCTAAGAAGCTCTGTCGAGGATTTTAAACTCTTTCCAAGTGCTAATACGGCATCTTGAGGATTAGAAACCATTACAATACTATTGGTATTGAATTCATGGTTCACACTAGTAATTCCTTGCGCGAAAACGTCTGCACCGTTTAAGATATATTGAACTGCTCCCTGATCAACCTTAACAATAGGAAAATCAATGTGTGGATTCTCTCGGATAAATTGTATAGTTGGTAAGTATCGATTATTAAATAGAAAAAAGCGAACTTCGTAATTTTGATTAAAAAGTAAGCTATTTAATTTTTCATCATCTTCAGTGATAAATTGTATATTCTCTTTCAAAACACTGACTGAGATATTAGGCGCAAAAATAGATGTTACAATCTTTTTTCTTAATTTTGATCCAATTTCCTTTTTGGTAGGCATGAAATTCCTATCCAAACGATATCTTCTAATTGAACCGTATTGTTTCTAGGTTTAAAGGTACATCTACTTTGACATGATACCGTTTTGATAATGCTTGAGCTAATGATTGGGATTTTTTCCGTTGACCATGGATTAGAACGACCCTTTCTGGTTTTGGACTTAATTCTCGGAAAAAATTCATAATCTCTCCTCTATCAGAATGACCACTGAATCCGTCGATCTGATGAATCTCCATTTTAACTTGAAGCATTTTCATCCTACCATCTTCTATACTACGAATTTCTTTTACTCCAGATGCTATTCGTCTACCCAGAGTTCCTTCAGCCTGAAATGATACAAAAACGATGGAATTACGTGGATCAGTGGCTAACTCTTTAAAATACTCTACAGAATTACCTCCCGTTAACATACCTGAAGTAGCTAAAATGACAACAGGTTTCCCGTTTAAAATCGATTGCCTCTCACTTTGGTTGTCTACACGGTGAAATATTTCACTTAAAAAAGGATTGTGCCCTTCATTGAAAATTTGATCTTGTAAGAATGAAGATAAATACTCTGGATGACATGAATGGATAGCAGTTGCTTCAGCAATTAACCCATCAAGGTATACAGGAACATCTACCAATTGACGTTTTCGATAATAATTTGTCAAAACTACCATTAATTCTTGTGGTCGTCCTACAGCCAGGCTAGGAATTAGAACTTTTCCTCCTCGTCTTACTGTTTGATTAATGATTTTAACTAACTGAACTTCAGCATCACCACGTTTAGGCATAATATCTCTAGGCCCTGCATAAGTAGATTCCATAATGATGGATTCTAGGCGGGGAAATTTCGTGTTGGCCCGATCTAATAACCGAGATCTTTTCCCCTTGAAATCATTGGCAATAGCTATATTATATCGTCCATCTCCAACGTGCATATGCATAATGGAGGATCCTAGAATATGTCCTGCAGGTGTCATGGTTAAGCGTATATCATTACTTAAATCAGTAACTTCCCCAAATCGACGTGTTATTGTATGTAAAATCATTCTTCTAATGTCACGCTGACTGTAAGGGACTAATTTATTCTCTCTTCCTGCGACTTCAATGTAATCTTTCTGAAGAAGAGTCATGAGTGATAACGTTGCATCATTGGCGTAAACAGGCCCCCGATACCCCCATTTATACAAAAATGGAAGCATCCCACTATGATCCAAATGTGCATGAGTAATAAGTACAGCGTCAATGTCTGCAATATCAAATTCAGGGACATTGAAGAAAGGAAACATCTGGTTTGGTTCTCTAGATCCTACATTTATTCCACAATCAATAATTATTTTTGTCTCAGCGGTTTCCAAGAGCATACAAGATCTTCCTACTTCAGAAAAACCTCCTAAGCCTGTTAATCTAATGTAATCATCCTCAATAACCTTAGGACGATGAATACGCTTTCCAATGTTTAGTAATGCGTTTTTACGCATTTCAGATTTGTTAGTAAGAGTTTTTCTGATAGAATTTATTAATTGTGATTGTATTGGAGGAGATCTAACTACTTTTGGGCGCCACATGGAATCTCGTGCTATTTCACGAAGTGTTGTGCCACTACGACCGATGACTGCCCCTGGTTTCTTTGCCTCAATGATGACTTCTCCCAGCTCATCATCGAATATTACATTTGTAATTTCTGCATTTTCAGGCACAATCTCCATTATTCGAGCGCGAGCTTCCTCCTTAGCCCTCCGTACTGACACATCTGACCTGATAACTATTCTTTTTCGTAATGATTTTGCTAAACTCTTGACAATGTCTCCATTTTCCATGAGAACTGTAGGATTCAAAGAATAAATAACCACAAAAGGCCCTTCAAAAACGACCTTGGACACTTGAGCATCAGGTGGTAACTCGCTAATCAGGTCTGCTTTTAATTGGTCAATCGCTAGCTCGCGGCTGAATTGTTTATCCTTCTTTTTTACCATTGAGTCATACCTCATCTCTGAATTATGAACCCCTTTATGAAAACAGCGGATTTTGGGGAATACAATTAATAAATTGATACAAGATAAATGTCAATATATCCTTTTGTCAATTTTAGGACAATTTTTTCTCGTATTTAGGATATATTCATTTTATTTTAGTAATTTGAATGATTAGCTATGAATAAAGATTTGGAAAATCGTGTAGCTGTCTTTCTTCAACACCCACATAAGGGATCTTTCATGTTTCTTTTCAAAGTCGAAATTAGATACTATAATTCTGTAATTCTGCACCGAGTGCACAAATCGGGAGTTTATTGAGAGGTAATAGAAAATAATACAAGAACTAGTACTATTTGGCTTAACTAAATCGAAAGAATAATTTTTTCTTATTAAAATTCCCTTGTACACTCATACACACACAGAGTTTATAAATATTGTGCCAATGTTCCCGAATGGGACTGGGTACAAGGTCTGCATTGAAATGCCAGAATCAGAAATCCTTGAATCAGTGGTACCAAGATCAATTATAATTGGAAAGTCAACCATTAAACGTATTCCTGATATTATTGAATCACTTGGGTTAAAACAGAAGATAATGATTCTTACAGGCCCTCGTACACGGTATGTCGTTGGGGAAGAAATATATAATGTAGTGACCAGTCAGGGCATGGATTGCGAGGTCATCATCATTGAGAACGCGTCTCTTGAAGCAGCAAAGAGTTATGTTGATCTTGCAGAACAATACAAGCCTAATGTTATTATTAGTGCTGGGGGAGGGAAAAACATCGATGTTGGGAAATATTGTCTCAAACAAATTTCCCGTAAGGTAGAAATGATTTCAGTTCCGACATCAACCTCCCACGATGGCCTGGCTTCTCCTTTCATCTTTTTAAACGATCCTACTGACAAATTTATCGGTGAATGCCGACCTCCTATAGCTGTGATTGCAGACGTGGAGAAAATATTAAATCATCCTGATTTAGTTCGTTATATTGCTGCAGGAGTCGGAGATACAGTAGGCAAGATTACTGCTATCTGGGATTGGAGACATGCCTGGCGTATAAAATCAGAGAAGTTTTCACGTTTTGTAGGAGGTGTTTTAGAAAATGCTGATACTCTTTTTCAAAGTCAGGTATCAGAAGCTCTTATCGACCCTGAGCATGCTGTTCAGGTAGTATTAAAGGCGCTCCTAATTGCTGGAGTGTTAATGGGGACATCAAACAATATCCGAGTCGGTTATGGCTCTGAGCATATGTTTTCCGCAGCTTTAGATGCTCAAACATCTAATGCTGATATCCTTCATGGAGAACGAATCGCTTTAGGTGCCATCATGATGGCTAAGTTACAAGGCCAGAATCATGAAAAATTGGTAAATATTCTAAAAAATGCTGGCTGTCCAACAAATATTGAAGACTTAAAAGTTGATATTCCCCCTGAAGCTATTGTTGCAGCACTTCATAGAGCACACAAAACAAATTCAATGTATACAGTTCTTGGACAAACAGGGTTGACAAAAGAAGCTGCATTGAACATTGCTCAGATAACAGGAGTGATTAGTGAGCTTCATAAGTAACATTTAAAATTGATATTTAGGTGGTCTTTTCTAGTTTCTTTTTTAAACATCAAAATTAAGATCTACATAAAATGGATGCAAATCGCATTGGAACCCTCATCTGAAAGCCCGGTAGTTGGCATTATTACTAGCAGCTTTACGGATGCAGGTCCACAAGTGATTTTCAACTCCACGAAAGAACACATTTCTGAAGATCAGGCATTAAATCTTTCTATTCGGATTATGACTGTTATAGGGGAGGAAATTTCGAAATATGAACTGTATGGACCATTACCTGTCCCTTCAAATGATGAACTTCTGTGTCTAGCCTATGTGTTCCGAGTAGAATCAACCTTTACAACTGACCCTAGGTTGAAAGAAAGACCAACAGTCATAAGTATCATCTTTAAGAGGTCCTTAAAAAGGGAGATTTCTCGTGCACAAGGGATTATTTTATCCTATCTCTCCCAAGTGACATCTAAAGATTTCAAAAACGAGGATGACCTCAAAGCAGTGAAAATGGAAGAAATTCATAACCGTCTTTCTGCACTAATTGCCACAAATCCAGTTCGCATCTATATGGTACAAGATGATCGCATTCAGGAACACACAGGGACTCTTGATGTGTCTACAGACGCGTATGTTATTGCTGATATGCAGACAAATATCTTTTACATTATTTTCGATCCAGATGTCTCACCTCTGCGAAGACGGCAGGTTGTTATCCTTGTTGACTCTCTTAATGAAAAAACCTATCGAAGACGATTTAATA
>CP070665.1:462086-468540 GCA_020351745.1 Candidatus Heimdallarchaeota archaeon
TCTGAAATAGCATTTTCGACTGTGTTTAGTTGATCGAGTAGCTTTTGAGCTTTTTTCTCTGATCGAATTGGGATAAATGCTGATCCTAAGGAAACTGAATTCTTATTCAACAAAATATCCTGATAATCGACATGAACTGGAATTTCTACAGTTAATTCTTCTTTTCCTTCTCCAGACGAGCAGAGTAGAATGAATTCTGCCATTGTATGAGCGCCAACACCTAGTTGGGGAACAGAGATTGAATTTGTTCCAGAAATAATACTGAGAGTTGAAGGGATTTTGATATTAGCTGAAACTTCAGCTGCTAAGCCTTCTCCCACATTTTCGATTTTTACAGTTAATGTAAATTGTTCTCCAAAAATCACATCATGATCAAACTCATATACAGCCCGTATTGATGGGAATTTTACAGAATCCATTAATTTCAATCTAGCTGTCTCAATGGTTCTTTTAATTCCCTCATAAAACATCGCTGCTGGTTTAGTATTTAATAAATAACTCTCAGTATAATTTGAAGCCCGTTGAAGTGAACTAGGATTAGGATTTTCGGGATTTACTGCTGCAGCCAAGTCATAGGGGATATATAGACAGGCAGTTGCAGCTTGGTCTGCTGAAAAATCATGACCTTTGATAAAAGCATCTAAATGTTGACTTACATTCCAATCTCCAGTCTGAATCCTCAATAATGATGCTATTGCCATGCATGCAGCCCCACCAAGTAGATCTTCCCATGAAATGTGTTCTTGTGATGCTTTTGTCAGCGCGTCAGCAGATGCGCTTAGCCACTGGTTTTCGGAATTCGGATCTGATAAAAACTGCTGAATAAGCTGAGCACCCGAAAAAAATTGGTAAGCAGCATTTTTATATTGCCCTCTACCCAATAGTTCACGAGCATACTTGTCAATGAGAGTAATAGTTTCACTAGCTGCTCTAGTACGTTCAGCAGGATCTTGGATACTCTTTAATGAAGCAAGGGCCTCTTGAACATCATTCGCTGTTGTAGATTTACTTAGGCGTTCGAAAAGTTCGTTCACGAATGACATAATCTTTTATTCTCCTTGATTATAATTATCTGAATTATTTCAATGAATCGTCTTATTATTGACTTTAAAGGAAGAATTTTTCCTTTTTAATTCTTTGTTTTTTTCTTGGAATTTTCTTTCTTTATTCTGTGGAATCTCAATGAGATTGACTTTGTATTAAACCTGTATTGTATGATCCAAAGAACTGCTATTCTTAATATCGAATGTATATTTCTTTAATCAAGATAATTCTCCTTGCTAAAAGATGTGCAAAAAATATGTTAGTATGAAACACTAAGATTTTTTTTGTGAAAAAAAAAACAATAGAGCTTCCTATCAAGGACAATGCTAATTTACACACCTTTAAAAGATAACTTTGGCTTCAGCGTTATTTGAAGAAAAAGTATATTACATCCTCCCTCAATTGATATTCACTATTACTTACCATTACGAACCACAAGATATAGAAGGAGATTTTAGAATGGTTTTCTTCCTTAGTCAAAAGGAAAATGAAGTCCCTGATATTCTGAAGAAAGATCCTGCAGCCAAAAAAGCCTATAATGAGATTTTATCAGGATTAGAAAAAGCATTGATGCTCTATATTTATGATTCTGGACCCTATCCTCCAGATGAAGGATCACAAATTCTACATTTTGCAGATTTGTCTCTTTGGGCTGAAAATGATTGGAAATCATTATATCCAAGATTTGAGAAAAAAAGATGGATCGTTGTCTTTGTAGCTCGTGGAGGTTTTCAGTTAATTGACCTTATAGAAAATAAAATTGATGATTTTACTTGGACTTATATTAAACCACGAACTGAGCTTAGGGATTTCGAGGATGAGAGCATCTACAAGGAATATCGTGACCCCGTCTTCGAAGAAAAATTTGCTGACTTTATGGAAGAAAATGTATCGATCCTTTTTATTGAGGATATTGTTTCTACTGGGGAGAATTTAGAAGCAGCTTTTGATATTACAATGGAAGTTGCTGAGGAGTATAATGTCGAGGTTGGAGATGTTGTAACATTAGCTTTAATATCACGTATGCAGAATATTGGAACAATGCCAATTTACGGAGTACAAACAGATATCCAAATTGATCTTCGATGTTCTTGGGGGAATGACCTTCCTGATCGAATTGATGCACGAGATTTCTCAGAGAGTAAAGAGTATATTGATGATCATTAAGATTTGAAAAATAGGAAAATTTTTACTATTGTATTAAGTATAGTCAATAAAATAATGTTTTCAAAAAAATTACTTTTTTAAAGATAAAAAATGCATGATACTTGAATAGCAAATGAAAAATAGTAACAAAAATGTTTCATTAAAAGATTTTTCTGTCAGCTATAGGATGAATTAGGAAATGAGCATTGATCTAACTTATATTAAATCAGCTGTTGAAACCTTGGAGCTAATCCAACGCATTAATAACTATCTAAAAGAAAACCAGAAAGTGAATGAGCTTCCCGATTTCTTATCACAAATTGAATCAAAAGGTGAGGCAAGAGTGAAATCATCTTTAGGTCAAACTTTGGGAATAGACATTCCTATTGCCGATCAGGAAGGGAAACCAACGAAATACTGGGAAGGAGTACGTGATATGGCTCGACTGGCAAAAAAGCAATTTCTAACACTCAAAGATGATCAAAAATTCACTCAATTTCTAAGGAATACAAGTGCCAGTCTTTCAGCGAGAATTTCTCCTGAAGAGAAGCCTATTTCCCCACTAGAAGAATTACTCCAAGAAGCAGGTCCAGTTGCAGAAGAGGTTCCATCTACTTCTCCATTGGAGGAAATGCTTACTGAACCTGTACCCGAACCCACACCTATAGTTGAACCAACTCCTGTGCCCGAACCCACACCTATAGTTGAACCAACTCCTGTGCCCGAACCCACACCTATAGTTGAACCAACTCCTGTACCTGAACCCACACCTATAATTGAACCAACTCCTGTACCTGAGCCTATATTAACCCCAGAAATCACCCCTGAACCAAGTAAACCTAGCGTACCACCACCTCCCGATAAATTTCAAGCTCTTGATGAAGCATTAAAAACAAGCGGTCTTGATCAGCCAAGTGAAGATATAGCTGAACCCTCACCATCTTTAACAAGCATGTTATTACAGAAGGACGAAGTTGGTGATAAGGAAGAAGACGATATGTTGTCTTTATCTTTACGGGAAGCGTTGAAAATCCTTCGAGACGAAGATGAAGATTGATGGGGCTCAAATGAGTGAAAAGAATATAGTTCTCAGTTGTATCTGGAGAACTGACGATTTTATTGTCACTGACAGCAAAATTCGACCCTCAGATGATGAGGCTATATTAGTTATTGATGAAAACACCGAGAAAATAACCACTCAAATCCCTCGGCATTTTTCATTAATTACAAAAAAGATAATAGAACGTCGCGTTCAATCTATTGCTAAAAGTGGTTTTACAATTCCTGAAACCCAAATAAGAATTGGTATGGGATTTGAAGTTGAAATCACTAAGGAAGAAGTTATTCCTGATGTTCTCCTTCAAGAGGGGCATAAGTACTCATTAGAACTACCCATGACTGTTACTGAGACTCCTAGTCAAACCATAGCAGAAAAACCAGAACCAGAACACCTCCCTACATTTTTAACTCAAGAAGAAGATTATATCCCTACATTTTTAACTCCAGAAGTACAGAAATCTGACATTACACCACCTGTACAACCAGAATATAAAGCTGAAATTTATCAAGAATCCGTACCTGCAGATACATTAGAAAGAATAGAGGAAATTTCTGATGATACTGATAGTATTGCAGGTCGTTTTTTAATTGCCCTTACCAAAACTGGGGATGTGTATATTTCACAAAAGAACGATCATTACTCTGTAGAATATTCTGCTGGTCGGGTTGATTTTCTTGTTAGGAATGAAGATATTGAAATTCTGGCGACTAAGCGCATACCTGCTGATGATCAGACGTTGAAACAAGCAATTTCTGCTGCAACACGCAAATAGCTTTAGTTTTTTTTAGCGAAACCTTGTATTAGTAGAATAGTTACTAATGTTCTACAATATAATTTCACGACTACGTGTCGTATAAGTCATTAGTTCTTGCGAAAACAGCTCAACTAGGTTTTCATTTGTCGTTATTACCCCAATGAGCTCTTCTTTGTCAGGATGTTTTGGTTCTGGACATACTAATAGCTCTTCAGCATCACGAATACAACCCCAAAAATCTACATTATCCAATTGTTTCAGCCTAAGATTTGCTGATGATAAAATTTTCTTCAACGTGGATTCAGGAACCTTCCCAAAATCTCCAATGATACTTACTCGAGTCTTCATTGGTAATTTAGAGGCAACCATCAAAGTTTGAAGTTCTGGACGAGGCATCAGAATCGTTAAGGATGATTTAGCACGTAATGTTAAGTCTCTTAATACCATTATGATAGCTGTTTCTCCAATGACTAAATCACTAGAAAGTAATGAAGATTCGACTTCCGAAATACCTACTGATCTTGATAATTCAGAGATTTTGTTAAGCTTTTGCTTCATTTCTTTTATAGAAAACGTTAAAGCAGATACCTCTTGTTCTAATAGCTGTTCAATTTTAATAACCTGAGAATTTAGAATTTCATCAGTTTTATCCAATGTGGAATTGAAATTTTCTAGTTGAGTATCTGCAAAACTTGTTACGACAGTATTCATGCCAGAGATGAATAAACTGAAAGTTCTTTCAAGATTAGTGATCTGATCTAATGCATTTTTTAATTTAATACTGGAATGTTCACCTAACTTGTCAATTTTATCTAAAATGTCATTAAAACTACTTATACTCTCATCAAAGGTTTCTTTTTTCTCAAAATAAGATCCCAGATTAACCTCAAACTCTTCTGCAGTGTGTTGAATTAAGTTTGATATCTCGTTAGAGAACTTAAGAGTAATTTCATCCACCTTTTGATTGAACTTGTCAATTTTTTGATCAAATACTGTTCCTACATCCCCTATTTTTGTTTTTATATCTTCTTTTCTTTTATTTAGATAATTTTGGATCGTATTCCTGAACTCAGAGCCTATCTTAAGCTTTATATCTTGTAAGTTGTTTGAAAGGAGACGAATCTCTTCATCTAATATTTTATGTACTTCATTCAGACCAGTCTCAGTTGCTTGAACAATATCGGTCTCCGTTTCATTCAAAGTGCTATTTAAACTATCGACTTTCTTCAACATCATTAATTGTTCTTTGAGAATTTGTTGAATGGCTTTTCTATCTCCATCTACTCGTGTCAGGTCAGAAATGAATACATCTTTTCCTTTAAACAATTTTCTACTCTGTATATCACTTATTGAGTTTGTCAATAACAATTCCATATTATTAAGGCGGTTATCAAGTTCAGTAAATAGGTCCCTCACCATTTCATCAATTTCCTTATATCCCTGTCTAATTTCGAGGAATTTTACTTTTTTTTGAGTTGCATTTAACCGTAGAATTTCGAGTTGTGAACCAATTTTATCAACGTTTTCTTCGAAATTCTTTTGCTCTTCAGAACGATTAGTTTGAAATTGATCAAGAATTTTTTCAATTCCATCAGTATATTCCGATATTTCCTCATGAATATTGGTCTTTAATGACTCAAGATTGGTCTTACTGTCCATCCTAAGTCTTTCTAGATCTTGGTTAATTATTTGAGAAGTTACATTTAATTCCTGGACTACTTTTGGGGTGTAAGGATCTAGAATATTTGGGATTTTCTTTAATTTTTCAAGATTAACTCTTATTATTTCTTCATTGAGATTTTGTGATTGCTTTACTAACAGCTGAGTCTTGTTCTTAAGTTCTCCGATATTAATTAGTGTATTTTTTTCCGAAGATTCGATTATTTGGCGAAAATTATCTGTTAACTTGTTTAAGTTCAGTTTTATTGGATCGAAACCTTGCGAAAAATCATTTTCTAGCCCTATTGTGTGTTTTTGAAATGCCTCTGTTGCTTCTGCAAAAATATCTGCAATTTGCTTCAATTGAACCTGAAAAGCACCTGAAGCTTCTTTACGGATGTTAACTAGAGTAATTGGATCATATGCGAGAAAAAATGCTTTTAAAAATGGTTCCAAGGCAACGTAGCGTCCAACTTTTCCTGGAATTCTTTTCGCAAGTTTGCTACCTACTAAGATATGGAGAGCTTCTTGAGTTTTTATATAATCTAATCCTGAAAGTATACTAATCTGGCCTAGAGTCGCTGTCCCTAAAGAAAGCAGACTAAGGTATACTTTTCCTTGATCATCATCGCTTAACCCAAGTATTGGGATAATTTCTTCAATTTCTTCTGAAGGAATCTTCAGTCCAACCATAATCGTTACTTCCCAATCATTTTGTAATCTATAATCCAATGAGATTGCTATTTTTTGGGGATAGAATGCCGTTATCACTCTAAATGGAACTAATCATT
>CP070665.1:468640-481749 GCA_020351745.1 Candidatus Heimdallarchaeota archaeon
TGCGTTCGAAAGGATCCTCGAGAAGAGCTATTATCTTCCCAGATAAATTCAATTTTTCTCCAATGGATATTGAAGAGAAAAGGATTGAAGTTACATTTGGTTTACCTAAAGGATCCTATGGAACCGTTGTTGTCCGAGAGATAATAAAAAATAAGTTTTAATGGTTATTCTTTAGGATAGAATATTCCGTTCTCAACTCGTCCACTAAGCTCCCCCTGATTTATCAGCGTTTCGATAGCTTTACCAACTGCAGCTGCTGAAATACCTGCGATTTCGATTTGGTCAATAGATGTAGCCTCTTCAACAAGATTAACTGCTTGAATCAGTAATTCTTTCTTTGATTTTCCAGAACCGATTTCATCTCCACGTATTTTCTTTAAGGAAGCACGAATAGAAGCATTACATGTTGGACAGTGAAATGATCCCATTATAGTTAAAGTAACTCGGCCATCCTTATCAGGCATTGGACTAATTAATTGCCATGTTTTTTCTGGAGGATTTTCAGTAGGATTTAGAATATGGCCACATTTTTTGCATGAAATCTTCTTCTTTCTTTTTTTACTTCGGGGACTCATAATTTTTGCCTTCTTTAATAGTCTAAATTTGAGAATAATGGTCGAGAAATTCAGGAGTTGTTATAAATCAAGTGCCTGAATAGTAGTTCTTAGACAGGCGTGACAAATCTCTCCTCCATATGGTCGATCTGCATGTCTTCCACTCTTAGAGTCTTTTAATGTGTTTGTTTGAACTACAGTTCCACAAATCCTGCAGTGAGAATTTCGAGTTTTTCTTTTGGCTTTATGTACTAATAATCGTCCCCCTGGACTTTTTTTCTTTCTAACATTCTTAGTCATTTTAATTGAACACCTAAAACCTTGATTTGGTCTCAGTCAGGTTGTAATCCTGAAACTTTTCGTAAAATTGATCCAAATGCTAAGCTACCGCCAAAATACCACCAGATATAGTTAGGTACAAAGATTTGTCCCCATCCTGGAACCACTGCATTCCTTCCTATTTGGAATATCCAAAGTGTCTCAAGTCCAAAGGTTGGATCAAAAGGTATTATTGCAGGGATATTTCCCGAAACCATTTTTCCTTTGTAAGCTGGATTTAAAGCGTACTGCTGACCACTATTTTCTACATCTTGATTAAGCCAGTCGGTCCATTCTTTGGCTCCTGTATCTCCAGCAGAATTATGTACGAAATAAGCTGTTTCAATAATAAAACCATTTTCTGGATCAGCTCTTTCTGTTCCCTTTATTTTTTTTGTTTTACTTGGAGTGTTGCCATCCTCAGCATCATCACTATTAGCTATCGCATAAAGCCAAATCATACACTTATCCTGTGATGTTTTTACACTTGGAGATATAGGAGGTTCTTCTGTTTTTTGTTGAACAGCTCCTTCGATATGGATCGGAGAGGTAGTGTTTACATTCCTAAAAGTATTGATCTGACCTATCCAACTACAATTATCTGCCCAAGTCCAGGTATAATTTGAAGGTTCAGAATCACCAGCAATTTTCCAATAAATATAAACATGCTGACCACTACCTGCATTTTGTATATAATCATGCTCATTTGTCCAACCAGAGGGAGTTGAGCTTATTGAAGTACCATTGTTATCGGAACCAATTGTGCTAACCACAAGAGCAATCATTAAATCATCTTTCATTGTCCCTGAAGGCTTATTTATTAGCATTGTAGTTGCAGAATCACCATCAGTAGCCTCTGCATAAGCAATATAAGAGATACCTGTTTGAAAGCTATAGAAACCAGAGAGAACAATAAAAAATAGTATCATTGGAAGAAACATGATCATTATTGGTTTCAAGTTCATCATTGTTAGTTCGGACTGTACTTTTCGCATTCTGTCAGCATTTCTCTCATATTTTAGCTTTAATTTACTGTCAGCTGTTTTTAGCATTTGCATACGTAATTTTTGATACTTTTTTGTTTCTCTTGTAAGCCTTCTTAATTTATCAACATCAATCATTTTTCTAGAAACCAAAGTAGATGCTAATGATACAAAGAATGCAACAATCAGAATAAATATCGATGATAGAGGAGGTTGGGTTGGAACGACATCAGTTATATCTTGCAGAACAGTCATAGGCATTGTGAATAGATTAAGAACGACATTGAATATATCTTGGAGAATGTACATGTTTTTTCCCTTTGTTCGTACCTCGTGCCATTTTTAAGGACTATAGGTTCAATTCTTTCCGAGATTTACTTTTTTTAGTTTATTTTTTATTTTTCATGTAAGTGTTGTAAGTTCCACTTCTATGAATATTACGATTGTTTAACATTGTTCTTCTTTTCAAAAAGTCATAAAAAGCATGCTTGAAATTTATTTCAGACGAAAGATGAAATTGCAAAGGAAGATTTCTGGTAACTGGTTTAGTTAAGTGTCTTTGAGCACAAACTGGGATTACATATCTTACTCCAGTTCGAAGTTTTCGACTTTTCTGCTGATAGATATATTTTTTCTTTGGAGAGATATATGAACATTTTTTACATTTCAATCCTTGATTTCTCCCTGCAGAAGTAAGAGACGCTTTACAGATGGGACATTTCGGAGTAATTTTTTCTTGGATAGAAATTAACTTAATAACTTGGATCTCTTCTATATTTATTGTAACTGGGTTTTTTGTAGATGCAGGTCGAACTCCTCCAAAAACTAGAACTTCATCTCCTTCGATTAGTTCTCTAATGATTTTTCGGAATCGTTTTGTAGGTTCGTATGCTGCACAATCGATTGAAGTGTTACTTGATTTAATTGTGAAGATGACATGACCACCAGGGTAGTCATATGGTTTTTTTACCACGAATCCTCTTACCTTTACAGAAAGGTACGGTTTAAGTTCATATCCAAGGAATATTTTGGGGAAATGTACTTGCGTATGTTGATTAGTGCGAAAAACCATTGTAGTTTGAATTGGTTCCAATATATCTATTAATTCCCACATTCGGATGACAGCACTCGAGGTTTCGCCTCTAATTCCACAAAAAACAGGATCAGGTCCATGAGGGCTGATCATTATTTGATTATGCTCATAATCATAATTATTAAAGGTCAGAGGAGTTTTCTTATCAGCGTTAATGACAGACGTTGGGTCGATTAAACGTTCAGGTTTCTTCTCTTTCGGATTCCGATAAGCAATGAATTCATAAGTATAATCCTGCGAGAGGATCGCCCCAATGGCGGCGGTAGCCCCGATTAGGCCTCTTCCTTCTTTTATATAGAAGTGTTTTTCTGATGGGTGTTCCTTAAGTAGCTGTTTTACTAAATCCAAATGAATTACTTGATATAATGCCTCTCTATACAATTCTTGGAATTCTGAAGGAATTTCTCCTTTGATAAGTACAAGACCTGGATCAGTGTGTGGATCATTAATATCAGCATTTTCCTTTACTAAACTAATAATTTCTTTCCAAAGATCATCAATGATTTCCTCATGTGCCATGAAAGTAATAGCCACAGCTCCATTTCCTCTAGTTTTATAGGGAATGTTGGGATTTAATCGTATCAATTTAGGGAAATCAAGAAACTCTAAGGAATGTTTGAGTAAGAAATCGACTATTATAGTCCCCAAGAAGGTTGTACACATACCACTTTGAGAGTCAGTGTCATCTACTCCGATATGCCAGGTTTGTAACATGTATCATTCATTCCATTAATCTTGAAGCCGAGATAAAACTCCAGAGACCATTAATGGTAAAACTAGAGTGATATCAGAAGTGATATCAATCCATTTTGCTTCAGACGCTACTTTTCCCCAAGATATTGCCTCTTTTACACTTGCTCCACTAATACCCCCATGCTCTGGGCGATCCATCGTTATTTGGATAGCATAAGATAATCCTTTCTGCAATTGAGACCCATTCATAATGAAGTGCTTGGGTACCCCTCCACCAAGGAATAGAGCTCCCATACGTTCTGCTTCATAAATAATCTTAGTAAATTCTGAATGGTCTTTCAGAACATCAATGAAAAGAGGAGTTGTTTGAGAAAAAAGCCAAGTTTGAACACCTAGCATACTGTCTGCAAATGAGGGAGAAAAAATTGGCACTTTTTTAAGAAAGGCTGCTCTTACTATTGACTGTGGATCATTTACATATCGGCCAAGCTCGTATAGAAATTTTTGGCTACTCATTCTTTCATCAGGGATATTTTTGAGGATTTTTTGAACCAATATTTCAAATTTAACAAATGAATCATAGGGAATCAAAGTATTGAATATACGGCTCACCTGCAGTTCCACAAGTTTCTCATCATTTAAATTCTCTGAACCATGATGATGCGAACCTCCAGATGTTTCCAACAGATCATGACTAATATTTGCTCCTGTTGTAACTATACAATTTACCATGTTTTTTTCAATCATTGTACGAAGGATTTTTCGCATACCTCCTGGAATTAAAGCTCCTGCAAGCCCTAAAAAGACTGTACAACTGTTGTCAAGGATCATTTGTTCCAATAATTCAGTTGCTAAAGCGACTTTACGACATGTAAAACCACCATTTATCATGGATGTTAATAGTTCATCAGTTGTCATGTTTGGACGAATATCCACTTGTTTCATGCGTTTATATTTCATAATTGCCAAACCCTCAGATTCTCAACACTAATAAGCTTAAAAACGTTATATTTTCCCCTTGAAACTTATTTGGAGCTTTATCTTTTCCAATCGGATGTTAAACCTCTAATTTACTTGTTTTTAGATAATTTGATAAAGCTTTATTCAGTTAAACAGTCTTTAATGGTTTGAGTGTAAAGTTGTGGTATACTGTGAAAAACATTGATTTTGTATGTTATGAACCTGAAATGCTATGTGGGATTCTTAAGCGTGAATGGATGGAGAACAAGCATAATTATCACTTTTTAGGTGTACCTATAGATATTTCCTCCTCCTATAGGAGCGGAGCACGTCATGGTCCAGATAATTTTAGAAGAATTCTTCGTTCAGAGAATTTTGAATGCATTACTGAAACAGGGGTAAGTCTTAAGGATTATTATAAGATTAAAGATTGGGGAAACATCGGAGTGATTTCTACAAATCTACGTGAGAGTTTACGCTTGATTTCTGATGGTGTCCTTGATTTAATTCTAAGTAAGGTGCCGTTTTTAATATTTGGGGGCGATCATAGCCTTACAATAGGTATTGGTCATGCTTACAAAGAAGCAGATCTTCCAGTCTACCTCATTTATCTTGATGCTCATTTAGATCTGTATAATGAGATGATGGAAACTAATTTGTCTCACGCGTGCACTTTAAGAAGGTTCTCTGAAATATCAAATTTCCAGGGAGCAATAGTATTAGGATATCGGGATTTCACACATGAGCAATTAGCATATGCGAAGAATAACAATATAAAAGTTGTTTCTACAAATGAGTTAATTCATCAATCCGACTTATTTAATTTTGGTATTGAAATCGCTCAAAATCTTCGTAACAAAAATATCCGAATTCATGTTTCTGTGGATCTAGATATTCTAGACCCAAGTTTTGCTCCTGGAGTTGGAAATCCTGTTGCTGGAGGAATATCAACAAGGGAGCTAATGCGGCTTCTTACAGGTATATTTCAGGGAATCAACACTCAAATAATCAGTTGGGATATAGTGGAATACAATCCTCTATACGATCCAGTTGAAATCACAGCTTTTACAGCCGTTAAATTGTTATTGGAGAGTTTAGGGGCTCAGATCCAGCAATGAATCCATTCTTATTAAAGAAATCATGGATGTGTTTTAATTAAAGTTCGAAAATCTTGATTCATTTTATAAATTAGATCTCCGAAATTATCAACACTTGTTTTAAATCAGTTTATTAGCACTAAGAAATAGATTTGAAGGAAATCTTAACAATAACTGAGTGAAAATAAAAAAAAACATAAAGGTGAAAAAATAATGAAAAGTGATCCAACAGCTTTTCTAACTAATGAAATGCAAGAGATCCGTGAAGCTGGACGAGAGTGGATACATAGAGTTTTAGAAGGGCCTAGTGACACAGTATGTAAAGTCGAAGGAAAAGAAGTCATAATGTTGTGTTCAAACAACTACCTTGGCTTATCTAATCATCCCAAAATGAAAGAAGCAGCTGTCGAAGCTATTAAAACTCATGGAGTTGGTTCTGGTTCAGTCCGAGCGATTGCAGGAAACATGGATTTACATGAACAGTGGGAACACAGACTCGCAAAATTCAAAGAACAGGAAGCTGCTTTTATCACATCTGCAGGATTCGCTGCTAATCAAGGGGTTATTCAACAGCTTGCTCCTACTACAGATGATATTATATTATCTGATCGTCTAAATCATGGATCAATAATTGATGGTGTACGAACTACTAAAGCTAAGAGAGCAGTTTACGAACATTGTGATATGGCTTCTCTTGAAGAAGAACTCACCAAACTTGCAAAAGGGAATCCTAGAAGGATTTTGGTAATTACTGACGGAGTGTTTTCAATGGACGGGGATCACGCACCCCTTGACGAAATCTATAAAACTTGTGAAACCCACAGCAATACGATCATTTACGTAGATGACGCACATGGTGATGGAGTCCTTGGTCGTAATTATTCTGGGAAAGGTCTTGTTGATCACTATGGTTTACAGGGAAAAGTCCATATTGAGATGGGTACCTTTTCTAAAGCATTTGGAACCATGGGTGGGTCAATAGTAGGATCCCAGGAATTAATCACTTGGTGTCGGAACAAAACAAGGTCATACTTATTATCTGCGAGCCACCCTCCTGCAACTGCAGCGGCATCTATTAAAGCTCTAGATCTGATTGAGCATGAAGAACCTGATCTTGTCAAAAGGCTCTGGGATAACATCGACTACTTCAAAAAAGAAATCATTGATATGGGCTATAATCATGAAATAACAAGTGCTTCAACCACTGCAATTATTCCAATCATTTTTGGTGATCCTTTAAAAGCAAAAGAAGCGTCGAATTTATTGTATTCTGAATACAGTATTTTTGCATTACCAATTGTTTTTCCAATGGTACCTCGGGGACTAGATCGAATTCGTGTTCAAGCCAATGCAGCACTGACTAAAGAACAGCTAAATGAAGGCCTCCGTGCTTTTGAGGAGGTAGGAAAAAATCTCAAGGTTTTCTAAAACAACTTAGATATAATTAGCTATTTCTCCCCTCTTTTTTATTTCAGAAAAAGTTTGATAATTCTCTATTTCTTCTCTTGGTTTTCAACTGTTCCAGAACTTCTTCCAATATTCTAATTATTCTATCTTCATACGCTTCTCCTTTATAATGATAACTCCAGTGATTCCAATGGGGTCGTTTATGTGCTACTTTATACTTTAATCCGGTCATCTCCGTTCTATAAGTATTTGCGTTTATTTTATTGACCTTTTGATCTGCAATTATATACCAATGGTATTCCGTATTATTCAATGCACCAGTTCCTATTGGTGCCTTATGAATTCGATACTTATTACAAATAAACTCGAATTTCCACTTGTCCGGTGATATCTTTATTTCATTCCAATCCCCATCCTTATAATTCCACCCATGTTTCCCTCCTACTTTCATTCCTGAATATTTTCGTCCATTAAACTCTTTAAGAGCGTTATAATATTTTCTTTTTTCATCCTTAATCATATACTTACAACCTTTAAATTAGGTGGAACAATTTCGTCATTTAAGTATGTAACACTGAAATAGTATATAAAATAACTTAAGACACTTGATTAAAAGTTATTATAATATCTATATCATCTAAAACATGTAAATAAGTCCCTTCTTGGATTTCAGATACTATAAAAAGATGAGATGCATTTCATCAATTTGAAAATACTTTTTTTTAATTTATTCATCAAGAAGAGAATATGTAATGGAGTTACAAGCCGAATTTAATATAGAATTGAAGATTATCTTATTTTTTAGGATTGTTTTCATTCTCTTTAGATATTACTCGCCGATTTGGTTTTATATCAACCTTTCCAGAGAATCTAAATACTTGGCCACAGTCACTGCAGTACCAATATTTTCGTGACGCCTCATCACCACGAGAAAACTGATAAAATCCCTGAAAAACGGCATTAGGGTGATGGCATTGTTTTTTCCGTCGTTCATCATATGTTTGAGTAAAAATTTTTGGTATGGGGGGTGGTTCATTCTCTAAAATGCGAGTATGATCTTGAGGGGTATGTTCTATTGGTGTACGTTCTTGAAAGATAGTTGTATCTTCAATTTCTACTTCTATCAGACAATTTGGGCATTCAAAAAATATTTGCTTCTTTGTTCCTTTCCTCTTAGGAACTATTAAAGTTCCACATTTTTCACAAAAAGGTGAGGGCATATGTATTCCACGGGAATTTTAGAATTTCTTTCTTTTTCGATTATATGTACCATTGTTATCTCTTGTATGAGGGGAATTAATTGCTGTTATTCACTTCATCATTAACCTCATTCTTAGTAAAACTATTAAGAAGAAGTTGAATAAGTTTTTCTAGATTTTTACTTATCCCATCAGATGATTTCATAAAGGTTTTCTATTTCGTTTCCTTTAATAATTAGTTATGAAGGCTAGAATATTTTAATTTATTCACCAACTCTTTTTCAACCAAACTAATTTCTTAATTCTTAGTCGCGGCGATTCAGAAGTGAGAATACCCTATTTAGGAAGAATAAGGTTCTTTTGGTGTGATTCTTGTCATGTACCATTAATTCGTGAAAACTGTTCTCTCTGTGCAAAAAAAGGGAGAAAGATCCAGTTGTCCCCTCCTGGAGATGTTCGGCCTGCATTTGAAGGTGATCTGAAACGGATGGTTTCAGTAATTAGATCCCAATTTGGTGACGTTTCAGCCCAAAAATTTCAAACCCTCATTGAGAACCAAGTGATTTTATTAAATAAAGTACCTTATGTTGACCGTATGGATGAAATAATCTTTCAGGGTGAGGTAATTGGAATATTTCGGTTTAATCTTGTTAAAGGGAATTTTGAGTTAATTCCTAGAATTTCTTTAGCAATAGAGTTATGGAATACTCAATCTAAAGGATGGGTGGCCGTGGATATTGGAGCTAGGGAACCAATCGTTAAGGGTGCTTCAGTCCTTTCCCCTGGTGTTGTATTTGCAGATTTAAATATTTCTATAAATGATCCTGTAATAATCGTATGCCATGACGAAGTTGTTGCTGTTGGTCTAGCAAAAATGAACGGCGGTCAAATGGGACCACAAAACAAGGGTGTCGCTGTTAAAACAAAGTATCGTAAGAAGACGATCAAATCTTCATTAAGATCAACGATGATAACTTGGGAACGAATAATTGATGCCAATCAACACTCACTAGAAATTCTAGAAAAAGAAGCAATTGAATTTATTGAACGAACAGGAAAGAGGTTTGGAAGGCATGTCGTGGCATATTCTGGAGGAAAAGACTCTCTAGTAACACTAGATCTAGTAGCGCATTCTAATGTGTTATATGAAATCATTTTTTCAGATACAGGTATTGAATATCCTGAAACGCTAGAAAATATAAGAATTATAGGACAAAAATATGAAAAAGGAGTAATCATACAAAAGAATGAGGCTTGGGATTTTTGGGAACGATTTGATCAGTATGGCCCACCATCAAGAAATTCCCGATGGTGCTGCAAATCGGCCAAATTGTCTCCGATAAACGAAATTATGGAAAATATCTTTCCTAATGATAAACAGGTGCTTTGTTATATCGGGAGAAGAAGATATGAATCATTAGGAAGGTCTCGAGAACCTCGAGTTTCAAAAAATCCCTGGGTTCCTAAACAAGTAATAGCTGCACCGATAAATAATTGGAATGCTTTTGAAGTTTTTTTATATATTCAAAAATATGATCTCACCGAATTTCTGAATCCATTATATATTAAAGGTTATATTCGTATTGGATGTTGGGTTTGCCCAGCTTCTTCTTTAAGCGACTTTGAGATAATGAAAGAATCACATCCTACATTATTAAATAAATTAAATAAAAAATTGCTTAATATCCAAACCCAGCGAGGACTTCCGAACCAGTTCACATTATGGGGGTTGTGGAGGTGGAAATATCTTCCTCAGAAGATTATTAATTTAATAAAAGTAGAGAATGTTCCATATACTAGTTCTAATTATACGATTCCTGATACAAACAATCTGGTTTTTAGAATCACATCCGATATATCTCCCTGTATTTATGGAGGTTTCTCAACACTTCTTTCTGCAAACCAAATGCTCGATCTCTCTAGAATAAAGAGTTTAACGCAAATTTTAGGTTCAGTTCAATACAATACGGAATTAGATATTCTTTCAATTCCAATGAAGAACGGACATATTGATATTTTCTGCGATGGTTCACTTATACTAAAAAATAATGATAAAAATTCCTTGCTGAAGCAAATATCTTCTTTAATTCGCATACTGTATCGAGCAACTCATTGTGATGGTTGTGGTATCTGTATCTATTCTTGTCGTGAAAACGCTCTTGTTATTAAATCAGGGATTATCACTGTTCTTGAAGATCAGTGTATTCACTGTTTGAAATGTAATGATTTCTGTCCATTAATAAAATATCAAAATGATGATTCTTTCTTAACTCCTTCCAAGCGATTAGAAAAACCACTATCATAAGCAGGAGATGACAAAACAAGAGCGGAGAAACGTTGGGAAAGAAAACAATAGTAGGAAAGTAAGAGAAGAGGGAAATAGCGCAAAAATTAATTTTTTACCCAGCTGGAGCAACAAACTAGTTGATGATCTCCTATAAATGAAATTGAGATCTTTTTTATCAGTTTTAATAACCTAACTCAAGATAGAGAAAAACACAAAAAAACGCGACACCATCACCGAATTGAACAGTGTTTGGAGAATACAAAGTGTGAATGGTCGTAAAGAACGAGTTATTGACGGAGCTAAATCAATTCTTTCAACAAGAGGATTTAATGTAACTTCTGAGGTTGAAAAAGATGAATTTTACGACATTTATGGAAAAGACGCTAATAAGAAATCAATTATTGTGCGCATTCCAACAAAAGAAGTCGTTGGTGTTCGTGAATTACGTGATTACAAGGAAGAAATAGAGAAAAAAGGTTACGATCACGCCATTCTGCTTGCTTTGAACAAATATACCCATTATGCGAAAAGAGAGGCAAAAGCTGCTGGTATTGAAACCTTTTCGATCAAGTTTCCTTTCTTTAATTTATTTAAACATTATTTAGTACCATTACACGAGTTTGCTACCGAAGAAGAAATCAAAGAATTAGAGAAAAGATATTCCATTTTTAAATATCAATTGCCCAAAATATCAGCAGAAGATCCGGCTGTGCAACTTCTAGGCGCTAAAATCGGAGATGTGTTGAAAATAATTCGTAGAAGTCCCACAGCAGGTGAGTTTATCATCTTTCGAGCTGTGGTACCTTGATCACTAAATCTAGAGAAGTAGTCCCCTCACTTGATGAAAAACCAAGTACATAAAAAAGACAGTATAAGGGGTTAAAATTGACTTCCAACGCCTCCAAAGTTTTTCTAATAATCGGATATGTCATATGTGACATTCTAATTCAAGAAAGACAACGAATATAAAGAATGAGGAATTTTCATTGAGTAAACTGAAGAATTCTTGGATCATAATAGTCATGGTATTCTTTCTCACTATTCTCACTCCTAACAGCACTTATATGAATCTAATAGTAGTTCAGGGAATAGTTGAACCTACCATTGAATCTGAAATCATTATTGGAATTGATTTATATCACCAAAGTGATATCAATATCAGTGAGATCACTCATTTGACGTCCATTCTTAATACTACCTTTAGTTCACAACAAGTTGTATTTCTTGAGGAAAAATTCACTTCAGAGAATTTAGCAGATATTGATGTATTAACTATATTAGCACCCACCTTAGGTTTTGATCCTGAAACGGAAATACCAGTCGTGGAAGAGTTCATAAAGAAAGGGAACTCCGTACTGGTAGCTTCTGGTTATAGAAATCAAACGAGAGAGCCATCAAACGATTTCCTGAATAGTTTTGGTTTGAGTTTTAATTACTCAAGTTCTATTATATCAGAAAAGTCCTTAGCTCGAAATTTCACAACTCCAATTACTCCTTTATCTGAAAACATCTCCCAACTCATATGCCCAAACGGATTGGGAATTTCATTTAATAAATCAAAGTTGGAAAGTTATCAATCTCCAGCTATAGTGTATTATAACCCTGTACTGGTTGATAATTCTGCAGAAGCGCCATCGGGAAATAATACTTTGATTTCTACTCTAGAATTTGAAAATGGAGCCCGAATATTAGCTATTGGATCAGCAGACATGTTTAATGACAGTTATATAGAACCTCTTGCCAACACTACAAGTATTTTCTTAGATAACACAGATTTCCTTCTAAATGCAATAAGATGGTTAGGAAGAAATACTGGAATAATGAATTTTTACGATCCATGGGTGGATTTAGATGGTAAATCAATTGATATTGGAGAAATAGTTTATGGTAATGTCACATTGGTAAATTCTCAAAACCAAACTCTATCGCAGGTACAACTAATCATCACTCTTGAACGCACGGGGACCATTTTGAGTTCAAGAATAATGTATATGTTTCCTAATAATGCCTCGAATTATTCTGGTTGGGTGAGTACAAAGGGCTTAAGTCATGGATATTGTGATGTAGTTTTCATCGCTAATCGTATCGGTTATCTACCTGTTGAATTAAGAGCAGGACGCATATACTTAAAACCTCCATTTCCCACACCAAAATCACCAAATAGTGCCCTCCAGGGTTTATTTTTGGCGTCTACTCTTCTCTTTCTAACAAATGCAATACTTGTTTACACGAATTTAGGGAAGAAAAAATAATTATAAAAATAATTAATTCTACAAAAGTCATGCAATCGAACTTAAGGCCTCAGTTGTGAGTTCGTAATCTTTTGGTAGAAGGAAGAGATAGTCAAGCTTCCCTAGGTTCAACATGTCATATTCATATTGCCGAATGAATGCATTTAGTCGCTGCAAAAATCGTTTGGCTCGCATAGGTTTTTTTATTCTAAACTCTTTGAAAAAGACAATAATTAAACTATGATGTTCCATCTCAAGTTCAATATCATCTGTATCTGTGAAATCTT
>CP070665.1:481849-500614 GCA_020351745.1 Candidatus Heimdallarchaeota archaeon
TTCATATTCTAACGGATGTGGAAACTCAGTTATCATGTGCACGTACCGTACTAGAGAACGAACGTTTGATTCCCAACCATTTATTCATTAAGTCAAAGGACAAGGTTAGGGGTACTCAATGAGCACTGTGATTGATCTCATTGCATTAGGATTGCTAGGATTTTTTGAATGGTATGCACAAGAAATACTCAATCCTCGGGATTTGGTGCTCTTCTTCATTAAACAACTATTTATGTACCTGTTACTCCAATTAATCTTATACATCCTCCCATTCCTGAAACGGATTGCCAATATTCTCTGGTTCCCTTTTCGCTTCCTTCATGTGTATCTACATGTATTCACGGCAAAGGAGATCTATCGTGACCTAGAAAAGAAAGAGGAGGTAGAGGAGGACATTGATAACATATATGATCAGCATTTCCTACGCTCCAGTCTTGCCACAGGCCTAGGGCGATTCGATGAGAATGCCATGCTTATCGTCTCACTTAACCGTATTGGGTACACACGACGGGTTGCGATGGCCCCCAGTCGGTTTGGCTGGGTTTTGTTTGTAGGGTATATAGTGATCACTCCCTTGGCATTGGTCACACCACTATCACATGTGTTTCTTACAGTTGCTGGCTCTGCTCTCCATTTCTACTTCTTTGTGGGGATCTTTGGGGTCATGATGCCCACGATGAACGATTGGCTCTTTGTTATCAACACTATCATTTTGAATCTCAATATTCGGCCCTTTTATCTCTTTAATAGTGTCCTCGTGCTTATTATATTTACTTTGGATACCTTCTGGCGGATAGAAGACTTCTTGATTGCTGTATTAGTAGGTACTGTGGCGTTTATCATCTATTTGTGGGGATTATTGCTGGTGGCACTACTGGCTCACCACGGGAAACTAAAACGACCAGATGTGTTTTTTATCCCTTTCAAGTCAAAAAAGAGTGTGTTTAGTAGCGCAATAGATACTGAGTTTCACGATTTAGATGAGGATTATGAGTGGGAGGATTGAGTGTAAATGATAGATGCCAATATTTTGAGGATAAAAAGGAAACATGAAATCAAGAGTAGATATGTTAATCTTACTGATGGAGGTTTCCTAAGCTGATCCGTGAATTTCTTTGTGTGCTCGATCATGGATTAATGCTTTTCCAAGTTCAGCTACCTCATCATAAGAGTGATTCTGATAGTTTTCTCCGGTCAAGTCTAATTAGTGCACTCTACAGCTTTGTGAGTCAAGTCGAAGAGGATACCATTAATGCTCTCCAAATGGCCAAGGTCACATTTATGTTTAGGAAACAGAATGACCTAATTTTCATGCTCGCGTTGGACTCCACAATTAATCCTGTTTGGTGTGAGGCAGATTTCGAGTACCTGATCCAAGAGTTCTTCCGAACCTTCCCCGAAGTGCAATGGCAAGGCGAAGTTGTCCTCAATCTGCGGATCTTTGATACTTTCAAGGAAGAAGTGAAAAAACACCTAGTCCGCCTCAACAGACGACTTGAGTTGGGGATTGTGCTCCTGAATGAACGGTTAATCACTGATGACGAGTTTTTAGCAAAAGACTTGGAGGTTTTAGGAATGGTCGTGGCTCAGAGGCTCCTCCAAAGCTACCAGCTAAGGGAAGCAATTCACCAAAGGCGGGATATACTTGCGATAATTGATACGATCTTGGATTCACTAAATGGAAGTCACATCGAAAGACAAGCTACACAGTATATCTTAGATTGTGATGTGTGTTTGTTGTGTCCTAGTTCCTCGGACTGCTTCTTTGAGACATTCTTAGACACATTACTGACGTATTTTAACTTTAAGCAAATTATATCCCAATATGAAAAGAAACGGACTTTGAAGTGGAGCTCCAGCAGCCATAATGAATTAAAATCAGTGATCAAAGTGTGAATGAGCTGAAAATGTTGATTAAAATTAAGACCTTAGAAGAAGAACGCCTCGTGTATTCTATTATTACGCCTGATACTCCTAAAAGTGTTAGAGAGAAATTATTAAATGCTATTGAGGAGTTTGAGGAGCAGAGACCAATTTAACCTTCAGAATTGTTCTCTTACAAGGCAAGTTAAAGAATGGGTGCAAAGAACGGCATAAGGAAATTTAGACTACAATTAATTGAAGCTGAACAAAAAATCCACCAATTATGACAAGCAAATGCCAACACGATTAAATTTTGAGTATAAAAAGGTGGAGAGGGAATTATGAATGATAAACTAGGGATCTAAATGAAATGACCACCAGGCATACGAAGCTCGCATCCAAAGTGTTGGAGGATAAATCCACCCTCTTCATCATGGAAAAACTTGATTATGATAAAGTAGATATCCCATGGGCACCGCTGGCAGAGCTGGTATCGATATTCGCTCTGCAACCACGGAAAGATATTAAGAACGCCTCACAAACGCTGTTTCACGCTACCAACCATCCAGGGATCGAAGTCATTCGGGAAATTTTTCCCGCAAAATTAGCTAATTCAAAACGGAATAAACGTGATGACTCCCACACCGCTTTACTTCTTCTAGTGCGCGTTTCGTATAAATTTCGGGTGAAATCAGAGCGATTCCTCCCTGCTATTGTCCAAGAAGCCCGGAAAGCGTTTGTCAAACGTCGATCCATGGTTCATACCATTCTCGAAGCGAGTGGGTGCAGAGTCACGTTAGTGACTGGAGAAAAACTCATTCAAGTCCATTTCCATAGGGAACGAGTACCTGCAGGCATCACGGTCTTTAAGGGCTATAAAGGGTTCCAATCCAAGTGGATTGAGCCATTTCTCCACCTGGATCGAGTACCTTCGAGGCATATCCAACATTTCGCTGCCCCAGAGTTACCTGTTGTACATAAGGTTGGTTCGCAGATTACAAACTCAGCACAACCTGTTGGGTTTCCCGCGTTGTGTACAGGATCAGTCCTTGTCTGTGGGTCAACAAATACCGAAGTCCTCACCATTCTCCAACAATTGATTGCTTCATTAGCTGAGACAGACTCTACCCAGCAGATTTTCGTGATCGATACCTATAGCGAACTCAATGGTCTCATTCAGCACTTTCAGGTAAATCCTCCTCCTGATCTACACCTGCAAATGTTTCGCTTAGGGACGAATATCCATCTCAACCTGTGTGATGTCGTCATCCCTATATCGGCAAGTGGAAAGAAAACTACGGCTAAAGCACGGGCAGCGTGGAAATCGCATCTTATTAGTCAAATTCTCTTAAGCTCTCTGCATACTTCAGAATATCTCACAGCACGGTACTCAGTGCCATTAGAAGCACAAATCAAGAAAACTGCGGAGTCGATGTCATTATTTACGTTACAAGAAGTGAAGTTGAGTATTGGAGGGGTCAATGAAAGTGGTGTCCAAGTTAACACAGAAGGTATAGACATGATGTTTGCAGACATGATGGCTATTGAAGCCCTGGCAGGCATTCTCGAACAGTTTCGATCGTTTCCCGAGGTCAATTATGCTGCGTTCACGGGTCATTATAGCAATACGTTAGTTCGAGATAAAACTGTGACATTCTTTCAATTTGGAGCTCAACCCCCTCTCATTCGTCGTGCAACAATTGGCTTTCTCCTCCACTACCTCTCACAAACAATGAAAAACGGGTGTGTAGTGTTGACACATGCAGCCGAATTTCTCAGTAGACGAACAGCGTATGGTCGCCAGCGTGAAATTATTTCATCCATTGTGGTAGACGCGTGCAAAACCATCGCTCGTGATAACATCATGATGCTTGGGAGTCAAAGTCTACAGGCATTAGCTACGAATATGGATAATTTTGAGGAGATTAAGAACAGTATTTATCTGAAGCTAGCGAGCGCTCAGGATCGGGAACTACTCTTTACGTCACACGAAATAGCATTCACACACAAATCCCCTATATACACGCAACAACAGTTTATTGGCATAGCTGAAGGAGAAGGGCTCCTCTTCCGTGAGGATAGTCCACAGAATAGCGCATACCATTTTAGTATAGAATCACTATATCCAGTTGATTTCGATCCCATCTTCATCCCTGAATCAAAACAGCGTGGGTCAGAGACGTTGGGATTAACCCCAGTAAAATATGAATTACTTATGAAACTCTTGAAATTACTTATTTACCAACCACGCAGAGTAGATGAGGTCATGGGATTAATTGAGGAAGACAAACAAGGGGTACTCGCGTTAGACCAATTTCAGTCACTTGGCCTGTTTACAACAGGCCTAGAGGGTGGTGCAACCTATTGGACGATCACTGAACGAGGGCGAGAATACTATCAAACACAACTGGATTTTGTCAATAAGCTCCCTGCCCCATTAACCCACGACAAGGTTCATGCAGTCAGCCAAGAATTGCAACGATTAGAATCATACTTTGATATTTCGTCTTCCCAAGCGAACCGAGAGAAGATGAATACCCAAGTTAAAAACTTGGTGGGAAGCCTAGTCAACTATATCCGTCATCTCCGAGCTACCTCCATTCCATGGATACGAATCGCGGAATACCACGATTTACACATGATTGACTCGTTGGAATGGCAAGATTTTCGCCATTTATTCGATCTCGCTCATTCTATGGTTAATAACTTACTCCTAGAAAACAGCCATCTCCAACAACAAGCCTCCACGGAGGAACTCCATCAAGTAATACAAGCATCGGCTATTCCATCAAGGCCTGATAAAAAACTGCTAGACGACTTTCTCCCTGATGATAACCTAGTACGCCTACAGCAATTTGCTCGCGAACTAGGAGTAGCCCCTTACCCCAAGACAGGGATCTTTGATCTATATTATGCTTTACATACCAACCAACGCTCCCTCTTTGAAGAGCTGAAAGTGAACAAAAAAGATAAATAATTCTGAATCTCTCCAAAGCATGGTTTGACTGAAAATAGAGGTGATCAACCACTATTTTGGATTAAAGTCTTTTCGCATTCATAAGTGAGTGTTAGTAATCATCAATGATGATGATATGACTATTCATGGTGACAAAAAAAGGAACTTGTGGACACGCTATCGTTCTGCGATAGAGGATTATCAGGAATTTCGTGATCTCGAGGACATCCTAACAGAGTTTAGAGCCATTGTAGCCTCAGAGAATCCCACTCCGTCTGTTGATTTGCTCACGGAAATCGCCAATCACTTTCAAAAATTCAAACAAGTTAGTGATGCAAAAGAGGCATTTGGCCGAATATTACAATTAGATAGCACACATAAAGAAACATGGAAACGATTGTCTTCACTATATTTTAAGCTGAAAGATGTTCGTAAAGGGGAATTCTGTTTACAAAAATACTATACACTGACAGGGGGAAATGCTCGACTCCAAAAAGCAACCGAACTTCGACTTGCGAGTTCAGGCAAATTAAAAAAGTTACCAACACATAAAGAACTGGGACTTCAAGATGGAGTAGCAATCCAAACTTCTGCTCCAAAAAGTGTCATAACTCTGTCAGAATTTCATACACGGTTTGATATTTTAACAAAAAAACTCCCAACTCCCATCCAAAAAGTAGTCCAATTTGCGCAGCATCAAATAGTTGATTATCGGTTGTTTGAAAGACAACCTGGTGAGATGGGAGCTAGTATCGAGATTCTAAACGACCCCAATCTTGTTAAAGAGCTGAAAAATCGAAATATCACCCACTTTTTTCAATTTCAAGAAGAAGCAATAACTGCAATTCAGGAGGATCAGGATGTATGCATCGTTGCCCCCACAGGGAATGGCAAGACCGAAGCGTTCCTTCTCCCAACACTTCTCAAGATCCGTGAGTATAAGGATTGTGGAGTGCAATTACTTCTGATCTACCCGATGAAGGCGCTGGCTAAAGATCAACTTCGCAAAATTGAGGACTTTGCAGACCTTCTAGGGTTATCAGTAAGAGTCTTTGATGGAGACACCAGTCATTATTGGCGTAAGAAGATTTATGCCGATCCTCCTGAGATTCTAATTTCTAACCCAGATATCTTACATTATCACTTAGGAATTGGGAAAAACAGTAATCGCTTCCAAGATTTACTCGCAGGACTAAAAATTGTTATCTTAGATGAGATCCATTCTTATACTGGAACTTTTGGCTCGAATATGTACTTTATATTACGCCGCTTAGAACGAATAGTACAAAGTAAACTGCAATTTGTTGGAGCCTCAGCTACGGTTGCCAATGCACAATCATTTGTTTCGAAATTGCTCGATCGGCCTATCACTGTAATTGAATGTGAGAATGGGCGACGGGGGCGCTTGCACTTCTTAATGGTAGCTCCCTTTGACGGAATGTCTACTTTGGATAGTGTGACAAATCTGATCAATAGTATCAAGTATCATGGTAAGACTCTGGTGTTTCAAGACTCTCATCGAAATGCTGAAATCTTATATCAGAAGCTGGGAGGAGCAGCAAAGAGAGTGGGTATCCATCGCGCTGGCCTAAATAAGAAGATCCGAGAACAGGTTGAAGCAGATTTTAGGGGCAGTGTACTAGATTTATTAGTTGCTACTCCCACACTTGAATTGGGAATCGATATTGGAGATTTAGACATTGTCGTTACACCACCTATTGCTGTGAATCGTGCTATGCAGAGAATTGGAAGAGCGGGTCGGAAGGGACAAGAAGCACTAGCAATCATCCATTTAAATAGCGAAGATCCCATATCGAACTACTACTATCAGTATCCTAAGCGGTATTACCAAGACATCGAAGAAGTATTCTTTGACCCCGAAAATCCTAATGTCACAGAGAACCAACTACTCTGTGCTTCCCTAGACCATCCTATCGATGTGAGCGAGTTTCCTGAGTATGCTTCCACCCTCAGCAAATTAGTTGAGGATAACCTTCTGAGTCAAGCAGATAAGTCCATTCTCATGCCAACCCAAGAAGGGCAGGAACAAGCACGGAGATATTCGATTCGAGGGAGGAATCATGAGGTGCAGATCAAAATCCGTGGGGGGAGAAAGATTGGTAAACGAACAATGCCCATTGCTATGCTAGAACTATATCCTGGGGCTTTTTATTATGCTGGTGGCACTCGGTACCAAGTGACTAGTTTTTATTTCAACGGAGTACGGGGGGTAGCCGAGATTATTAAACCGAAGAGTGTGTGGGGACATACGTATCCTCTTTCCTCTCTGAAACCAGAGATCTTAACCCTCCAAGCTCACCATCGTGTTTATGGCATAGAAGTCGTATCTGTTGAAACGAAAGTTCTCCAAACTGTGTTTGGGTATGCTCTGGAGTCACCGAATGGTGTTTCCATGAATAAACTCCGTGATCCTCTTTACTACTCCTCCCGTTCCAAAGGCCTCCTTTTTCGAGCACCAGCTCTCTCTACAGACATTGTAAGTGCTGATCGAAATACTTCCACAGCTGCGCTACATACTTTGGTTCATGTTCTCCTCCACGCTAGTCTCCCGTTTATTGGAGGCCAGCTCAGTGAAATTGGAGGATTAGGCTTAATCCCCCAAGGCTATGTTCTGCTGTTTGACCAAGCAAATGGATCAGGAGTCTGTGCTATGCTTTTGGATCATCTCCCCGAACTGTTCACACGAGCTTCTGATATTTTGGCTTGTGACTGTAAAGATCCTCAAGGGTGTCCGAAATGTACATTTTTACCTCGCTGTAGTCATAATAACACCAAACTAGATAAATTTGGAGCACGGTCTCTCCTTACGTACATTCTTGAGGGAATTGAGATCCCTATAGGTGATGATTACAATCAGTTTGCTCAGACTCTCCACTAGCAGACAGCACAACCAATAGCTCCGATTTTGAGTATAAATACTCTGGAATTGAATATCATGTAATGGATGAAATACTAATGTTAGAGCGCAGTGTATTAACATCAATTATCGGTTTTCTCTGTGGATGCTTGTTTTATTATGTTGCTGATGCAAATGTCCTCGTAGTATTAATCATGGGGTGTGTCGGATATTTTTTCGGTCTTATGTTGGATAGTGCTGATATTAAACACCAACTGGAGACCTTTCATTTTTCTAATCTCCCAACAACCCAAAATGACTTTCGACCAGATGATATTCCAGAAGCTAAAATCTTGTACTCTCCTAAAGAGAACCTCACAACTGTGCTAATTAATTTTCAGGTAGACACCAAACCTCAAAACTTCCGTCTTTCAGTCTTGAAAAATCTTCAAGAACATCAATTCCGAATCGTAGAGGATTCTGGTAAAACTATCCTCAGTCTTACGTTAGACTACCCTGAATGTAATTATTCCCAGTTATCATCAACGGCGAATCAAGAAAAGGCCTTTCATTTTGATATTCGTGAACGCAGCTTGGACTTTCAAAATGCAGTCCAGAAAATTATTCCTGGATTAGTTTTTGCTCCACTCTTATACTCTGATCTACAACAAGAAGGGGAAAGAAGCAAAGATTATCATGGTACTTTTCTCAATAGATCTTCTCAATCCCCTCCTCGTTACCCATTTCCAAGTAATACCTTTTCACAACCTCCGAATTCCACATCAAAGGATATTGACATCAGGAGCCCATCTCCTCAAAAGACAACTATACCTGAAGAAAATCAAGACAAGATAGATGAGTCTAGAATCATGGAAGATTTACTACCGAGTTCCCCAAATGAGCGACAGATACCTGATCTTTCCCCAGAGGAAATCCAGCAATTAAGAAAGCATAATGAACAGCAATTAGAAGCGTTTCTAAACGAGACACCCTCGTCATCTTTAGTCACAGCTGATAAACTTGCTGGTGTGGATCAAGAGAAGACAACAAACGAAATTACGGAGGCAGAGAATGGGAATAGTGATAAAATTGACTTTACTAATCTGAATCATTCAACAACAAAGAGGACAAAGCTCAATCAATTTGATTTAAATATGATTAAAAGGATTGATCAAAGAACAAAACAGGTAAAAAATGGAAGAAAAACTAATCTAGAGATCCAGAAGGAAATGGTTGAAGCTAAGGATGACATACCTGAACAATTAATGAAAGGTGCGTGAAGGGATGAGAAATATCACCGTAAGTTCGATTAATTGCCTGAAAAATAAAACTAATTAATAATGACTTTGTCTTATTTGTTGAGATCAGCATTATCGGAGTGAAATACTCTTAATCATTTACCACTAAGTTCTTGTAACTAGCTATCCAAACAATAAGTATTAATGTATTCTCGATTAAGGAATTGCTGGTTTAAAATAGAGAATGGAGAATATGATTGGAATAAAAATCGAACGAGCTGAGAAGGGAGATGCCGAGCAGCTCGCGTCAATATCAAAGAGGGCTTTCGACAGTGATGCTGAAGTGGGAGGGAATGGGCCTGGAGGACCACCAGGATATGACTCTCCATCATTCCAACTACGATTTATGAGATTCATGGATTACTACAAAATACTTCTCAATGAAAATATTGTTGGTGGTATTTTTGTTAGTTCTGGGGGGAAAAAACATCGAGTGTTAGAAAGAATTTTTATAGATCCTCCTCACCATAACAAAGGCATTGCTTCCCAAGCGATGGAATTACTTTGGGAAATGTACCCCCAAGTCCAACTTTGGACATTAGGCACTCCAGAATGGAACGTGAGGACAAGGCACTTCTACGAGAAACTAGGGTTTATACAAGTGGGATGGGAAAAGGGAGGTCCCAATTGGAGAGGAATTTGGTATCAAAAAGTAATGGACTCATCCTCACCTTATGAGATGGTAAAAGTAGGGGAACTAAAAGACGGAATGAAAGATATTACAGTAGAGGGGATTATTCTTACAATATCCTCACCTAAAAAAGTGATATCCCGATCTACAGGAAAGAATCTCTCTGTAGTAAACGCAGAACTTGGTGATACCACAGGTAAAATCGTTTTGGTTTTGTGGAACGAACAGATTTCACAGGTGAAAGTCGACGATAGAGTAAGAATTGAATCTGGTTATGTAAATTCTTATAGGGGAGTATATCAATTAAATATAGGCTGGATGGGACGACTTATTACTTTACTTTAAGTTCTGTATTTTATCGGAGCCTTGGTGATTTTTTCCAATCGAAGATCAGTGGAATCCCTCTTTCAAAAGACACCTGCTAGGTTTTCGAGGATTCCTACTATCTCTAATGAATCCCAAGTAGAATATACTGACAAGCAAGAAATTGTTATTAATCTGTAGATTTTCTAATTGTTCTAAAAATTTGGAGATGATTTAATATGGTATGGAAATCATATGATCTCTCACGATTTTCAAGTATGTTAGGAATTTTTCTCATTGGTGGAGGATTTTCCTTTTTTTTGGCAGCAGACATTATCAGTATTGTCGCAAAAACGGTTGTAAAAAGTGATATAGGTACAATAACTATGCAAACGACAAGCCTTATCATAACAATAGGAGCCACTATTCTATTTATTATTGGATGCCTCTTTTTAATTCTTGATTCGAATGCTGCAAAATCAGAAGGTATATCTGTGGATAGAGCTGTGAGATTCAAGGTTTCACCACTTACTTCAGGATCGTTAATAGTTGCTTGCTTTGCACTGATTATTAATGCGTTAATACCAGTATAAGATATTATATATCGTGGATTTTACACTCTCCTCTGTTTTCGAATTAATATCCCTAGAACAGGAAGGATTATTGCTAGTAGAAGGAACCCCACAATGATGTTTACATTAGAAGAAGGGGTAGAATCAGGATTACGTAAGGCTTGTGGGTGAACATCTACATTCCCTGCATCACCATCAATACTATAGGGGTCGTCGACAACCCCATCACCATTTGTATCGGGTTCCGTCCAATCATCCCAGTAATTATTGTCAAATTCATTATTTCTCCCATCATCATAAGCTTGAGATGTTCCCTCGAGATTATTTCCCATAAAAATGTTCCACGACACATTACAAAACGAAGACACTCCATCTATTGAAATACCATATTCCCTATTATTAGAAATTTTATTGTTGGAAATAGTAATGGCTGTAGAATTCTCAAGATGAATTCCAAGCGAACTGATAGTAATCGTATTGTCAGAAATAGCGCAATTTTCAGAAGCCCAAAGATAAATTCCATATCTATTGTTGGAAACCATATTGTTGGAACTGGTAATGGCTATAGAAAAGCTAAGCTGAATTCCGTGGTCGTGGTTGTCTTCGATTATATTGTCAGAAATAATGCTGTTTTCAGAAGTCAAAAGAGAAATTCCATGCCCGTCGTTGTTAGAGACTGTATTGGTGGAAATGGTAATGGCTGTAGAAAACCAAAGTCGAATTCCGTGGTCGCGGTTGTTTGCGATTATATTATCAGAAATAGCGCTATTTTCAGAATCCCAAAGATAGATTCCATTAGCGTCGTTGCTGGAGATCGTGTTGGTAGAAATGGTAATGGCTGTGGAATCCCCAAGATGAATTCCAAACATATTGTTGGTAATCGTATTGTCAGAAATAGTGCAATTATTAGAAGCTAAAAGAAAAATTCCTTCCTCGTTGTCGGAGATCGTATTGTGGGATATGGTAATATCTGAAGAAGACCAAAGTCGAATTCCGTCCCCATTATTGATAATTGTATTGTCAGATATTGCGCAATTATCTGATTTCTCAAGAAAAATTCCATATCTGCTGTTGTGGGAGACTGTATTGTTTAAAATAGACAACTTGTGGCTGGAAATTGCTAGCAGGCCAGTTGAAACATCTGATAAATCTTGGGTGGTAACTGTCACAGCAGTACAATTCACCAGAATAACCTGGCTGGCTCCGCGAGGAATAGTTTCTTCAGCACGGTTTTGCCAATAAACCAATGCTTTTCCATTGATCGTGTTATTCATCACTATTGACTGAAAATAGTCTGTCAATGTTTCCCCCTCAACGAAGAAGCTGTTATTTACTAAGACATTGTTCAAAATCTTATTGTTTCTGGAGGAGGCAAGAACAATTCCTTCCTCGTTGTTGGAGATCGTGTTGCTGACAACAGTATTATTCCCAGAGTACAAAAGAGAAATTCCCTCCCCAAAGTTATTAGTAAATATATTTTCAGAAATACCGCTAATACCTGAATTCTCAAGAAAAATTCCAGATTTGCCATTATGGAAGACCATATTGCTGGTAATAGTACTATACCCAGAGTACCAAAGAGAAATTCCCTCTAGGTTGTTGTTGGAGACCACATTGTTGGCAATAGTACTATTCTCAGAGTACCAAAGTCGAATTCCATCGTCAATATTGTTAGTGATTGTATTGTTGGTAATAGTACTAATCCCAGAGTACAAAAGTTGAATTCCGTTCTTATTGTTGATGACTGTATTGCCAGATAAGTTACTATAATCAGAATAATGAAGAAAAAATCCATAATTACCCTTGTTGTTGGTAATTGTATTGTCAATAATAGCGCTATTATCTGAATTCTCAAGAGAGATTCCATATCTGCTGTTGTGGGAGACCGTATTGCTGGTAATGGTACTATTCCCAGAGTCCCAAAGAGAAATTCCCTCCCAGCTGTTTTTAGAGGCCGCATTGTTGACAACGGTACTATTCCCAGAGTCGAAGAGCCGAATTCCGTCCCCCTCATTGTTGGTGATTGTATTGGTGGCAATATTACTAAACCCTGAGTACCAAAGCTGAATTCCATCCCTATTGTGATGTACTATATTGCCAGAAATGGTACAATTCTCAGAGTACCAAAGTCGAATTCCCTCCCAGTGGTTGCTGACGACTGTATTACTGGAAATAGTAATGTCTGTAGAAAACCAAAGATAAATTCCATGGCCATCGTTGATGAAGACCGTATTGTTGGCAATAGTACTATTCCCAGAGCCCCAAAGTTGAATTCCCTCCCAGCGGTTATTACCAATTGTATTGTTTAAAATAGACAACTCATGGCTGGAAATTGCTAGCAGGCCAGTTGAAACATCTGATAAATCTTGGGTGGTAACTGTCACAGCAGTACAATTCACCAGAATAATCTGGCTGGCTCCGCGAAGAACGGTTTCTCTAGTACGGTTTTGCCAATAAACCAATGGTTTTCCATTGATCGTGTTATTCCTCACTATTGACTGGAAATAGTCAGCCAATGTTTCCCCCCCAACGAAGAAACCGTTATTTACTAAGATATTGTTTATAATCTTATTGTTTCTGGAGGAGGCAAGGATAATTCCTTCACCATTGTCGTTGCTCGTGTTGTTGGAAATAGTAATGTCCGTAGAAGACCGAAGAGAAATTCCAGATCGGCTATGGGAGACCGTATTATTGGAAATAGTAATGGCTGTAGAATCCTCAAGATTAATTCCGTCCCCATTATTATTAGTGATAGCATTGCCAGAAATAGTACTATTCTCAGAGTCCCAAAGGTGAATCCCCTGCCAGTTGTTGTCGGAGACCGTATTGTTGGCAATGGTAATGGCTGTAGAAAACCAAAGATAAATTCCATGGCCGTCGTTGTGGGAGACCGTATTGTTGGCAATGGTAATGGCTGTAGAATTCTCAAGAAAAATTCCATATCTACTTGGAAAACCGTTGTGGGAGACCGTATTGTTGGTAATGGTAATGGCTGAAGAATTCCCAAGAGAAATTGCATATCCATTGTTGCGGGAGACCGTATTGTTGGAAATTATAATAGCTGTAGAAGACCAAAGTTGAATTCCGTCCCTATTGTTGGTGATTGTATTTCCAGATAGGGTACTATAATAAGAATAATGAAGGAAAATCCCATAAGCGTAACCGTTGCTGGTAACAATATTGGCAAGTAGGGTATTATTATTAGAGTCATAAAGGTAGATTCCAGATCCTCTAATGCCACTAATGAAATTGCCAGTAATGGTGTTATTTTCTGAGTAAAGAAGAGAAATTCCGATTGCTCCTGAAAACCCAAGAGAGAAAGTGTTGTTAATTAATTCTCCATTTGTTACATTGGAAAGAATAATCCCAATATGTCCTTGGTTTAATAAACAATTACTAAGTCGAAAATGCACATCGGAATTATTGATACGTATTAGTGTATTATCTGAGGAGCTAGTGATACTATATCCATCAATAATGTACGGAGATGACTGAGTTCCATTACCTTGCCATTTTTCTGCTTTAGCTTGGCTTATGAAATCATCAGTCCCATTGATTATGATTGGAGAATGGATTTCAAATTGAGTTAAGACTGAAGAACATATTTGGGCATTGTATGATGATTGATTTTTTGTCTTGATTTGGTGTTCTTGTCCAATAGCCCAACTATTCAAAACAATAAAGGTAAGGATTATGATAAATATAACTAAAGTTGAATATAACATTTTGTGTTTATTAAACCAGTTTGGGTGACTTTTCATTTTGATCACAATGATACAATCACGATACACTGTTAATTCCAACTGGTGAGAACTGCTAAGTCAATTTTTTTAATTTAGGAAAATTCGTGTATTTCAACAAAAAGTCCTTATTAACAATTTTCCCTCTTAGGGGTCATAGATGAAACTATTACAAATCTTACCTTTCATAGGAAAAAAATTCTTATAAAAATTAGAATGGCATTTTCTTCTATGTCGATTGTAAAAGAATTGATGATGAAATTCTCAGAAGATACTGGATTAACATCTAATAAGCCCCAAAGGAGATATCTTTGGACTGATGGATTTGCAGTTTGTAATTTCTTGGGATTTTACCAAGTGAGTAATGAGAGTAACTACAAAGACTTGGCTATACAATTAGTTGATCAAGTTCACAGGATATTAGGCAAGCATAGGGAAGATGATGAACGATCAGGGTGGTTGGGAAGCAAAGATCATCCAACAGAGAAGGGATTGAGAATAGGAAAACCCTTGAACGAAAGGAAACCACATGAACCTTTTAATCCAAACCTCGAATGGGAACGTGATGGTCAATATTTTCATTATCTAACAAAGTGGATGCATTCTCTAATCAGGGTTTATCAAGTCGTTAAAGAAGAAAAGTATCTCACTTGGGCAGTGGATCTTGCAGAGGCTTCAACAGTCTTCATCAGTAATAATAGGATGTTCTGGAAAATGAGTATTGACCTTTCTTATCCTCTCGTTCCCTCGATGGGCCAACATGATCCTGTTGATGGTTATATTACCTTTAAAGAAATACAAACATTCACCGATGTTGATTTAGGAGTAGCGTTAACAAAACTGGAAAAATTAATACCACAAATCAATCTTGTAACAAATGATCCTCTTGGTATTGGAGGACTACTGTTCGATGCCTATAGACTTGAACAGATGAATATAGAATCAGAAAGAAAACAAGTACTCATTAATGCTGCTCAAAAAGGTCTCGAATACTGTCGATTATCGCATATTTTAGCATTTAGAGAACTTGGTTTAGCGATTGGACTCCAAGCTGCTAAAAAAATGTCAGTTTTAGAAGACTATTGGTCATTAATAGATGAAATTAATAATTATTGGCTTCAAAATAGTAATTGGACTGAACATGTAGATATTAACAGGGTAATGTTGGCAACAAGCGTAACCCCAGACAGTTTTTTGTCAATTTCATAACGAAATTATTTTTAGAGAATGAAAAAAAGAAAAAAAATACATCCTAGAACAAACATTTCCATAGAACAACTCGAGAGGTTTAACAAGCTTATGATAGAATATGAAGAGGCTCTAATTTTTATTTTTGAGATAGGAACTGTCATAATATTTTCATTGATAGTTGCAAGGGTTCTGAAAAAAAGGGGTATTCCTCAAGTACTTGGATTGATTTTCGGAGGATTTTTTTTGCAATTTCTCACATTTCTCACTTCTTCGATCCCAATCGTAACTTTTCCAACGCCTCCTACTCCATTAATTCATTATGTTGTTACTACAGCCGCTTTAGGGTTTATTGGCTATAGCATTGGCTCGCATTTAGACCCTTGGAAGCTTCGAGACGCATCATGGGGCTTAGTTCTGATTTTACTTGGAAATACGATTGGAACTTTTATCATTGTTACCCTAGTGATTACATTAGTACTTCAGGATCTTGTTATTGGAATTTTATTAGGGACAATCGCAATGGCTACTGCTCCAGCTTCCACAGCGGAGGTGATTCGCGAATACAAATCCTATGGCTCTTTGAGTCAAACCATATTGTTTCTTATCGCTTTTGATGATATTTTAACGATTATTTTCTTCAGTGTTGCTATTTCTTTCGCTGAGTCTGTATATTCTGGAATAAGCCTATCATTAATTGAGATTTCGATACCCTTGATAATTGAAATTGGTGGTTCTGTCCTATTAGGAATTATCCTTGCCTTAATGATGAAACCTTTTCATATTGAAGGAGTGGAAGCATATCAATCAGCAGAGTTTGTTTTTCCATCTGTTTTAATTTGTATTTCATTATCTGGGCTATTGCATCTTTCTGTTATCTTAAGCTGTATCATTTTTGGTTTAACACTAAATATATTGGCTAGATGTGAAAACAAAGAATGTATTAGGGGGGTAGAACGATTATCAGTGCCAATAATAGCTTTATTCTTTATATTGGTAGGTTATGAAATGGATTTAGGATTATTAGTCACACCTATCTTAGTAATTATATTGCTCTATTTTATCTTGAGAACAATTGGAAAAACAGTTGGTTCTTATGCTCCTGCTTATATAGCGAAAATGCCAGCAAAAGTGACAAATAATATACCTCTCGCCTTACTTTCTCAAGCAGGTGTGGCTCTAGGACTAGCAGCGCTAGCTTTTACTCGACTCATGGCAATTGGGATGGAAGAAGTAGCAATATTAATTTTAGATATTGTTGCTGTTAATGTTCTAATTGCAGAAATCCTTGGCCCCCTATTATTAAAACAAGCACTCAAACGTTCTGGGGAAATTCCTCAAGACATAACATGAAAGTTGAGGGAATGTTTTTACGTCAGTTCTCATCCAAATAATTTCTCGTCATTAATGCAGCTGTAGCACCCTCACCAGCAGAAGCAACAGCTTGTTTTACTGACATGTCTTATTTCCTTGTTACTAAGTCTTTCTCTTAATTTTCGTTTTTGTAAGTCTTGGTTGGTGCATATTAAGGAAAGGAAAAAGCAGCATGCTTAAACTAGCGCGATTAGTTATACCAACCTGTAGTCAAAGTTATTTAAGGAAATCCAGATAACCTAGTATATATCTCAATTTTTCTTCCTGAAGGCTAGTCTCTTACCTTTCTTAACAAAATTAACCTTCAAACAGATAAATCCAAAACTTTATAATGTGAGGGTATTCTAGTGGGAATGGGAATAACGGTGGGTACACTTGAAATTGATAATCGAGGACGGATAACAATACCGAAAGAAGAGCGAGAACGGCTGGGATTAACACCTGGAAAAATAGTTTTGATTAGAGAAAAAGATGGGGCGCTAATTATTAAGCGGTTTATATCTCCTGAAAAATTTATTTCAGAATTAAAGGGATGTATAACCATTGAAAATCATAAAATTGATCCTCTAAAACTAAAAAAGATGTGGGGAGTGAAATTATAAATGTACATGGTTGATAGCAACATCTGGGTTTATTATTTTGATGAAAATCTTCCTGAACACTCTATGGTAGTGAAATATCTTGATCCCTTAATCAAACAAGAAAATATTTCTACAAGTACAATAATTCTGGTGGAAGTAATACATTATCTTTTTAAAAGACTGGGGCCTGTTATTGGTTATGAAAAAAGCCATGTATTCCAATTAGGTCATTTTGAGACACTTGAATTCACCTCCAAAGATTTAGATGAGTTTTTAGACATGTTTCAAAAAGTTTCACATCATGGAATAGGAGGAAGAGATGTCACAATTCTCGTTTGTATGAAGAAAGCTGGTATTTCAAAATTAGTAACACATGATCAAGATTTTAAGAAAATTAAAGGTATAGAAGTAATTGATCCAACAGAATGAAGCAACTTCATTGAATGAAACGTTGTAAAAAGCAGGAATGTGGACACCTAGAAATCTTTTATCTATGGTTTTATCAACTTTAGCTACTCCTTCCTTCGAGTCACCTCCATGGAAGACCGTCTTTCTCCGAAATTCACCAGATATTTCTGATTCAAATTATTCTACCAAAATATTAACTTCATAGAGTAGTGAATAATCATATATTAATTATATGAAAAAACCAATTTAACATGGACATTTTTTTGCATATAGTTGTAAATGCAGCAATAGCAAATCAACTGAGTCGAGATGAAAATTCACAGCGTGCATGTATCTTAGGAGGAATCGTTCCTGATCTGGATGTAATTATTGCTTGGATTCCATTCATAATTCCTCAGTTTTTTATTTTACAGCATCGTGGACTATTTCATACAATTATTGCTGCTCCCTTCATTGCTGGTGCAATGATTGTTTCAACACAATTATTTAGAAAAATAAATTTTGTCCAAAGACTAGATGAACCATTTAAAGCGATACGTACTGAACTCAATTATCGTAGCTTTTTATGGGGCGTCTTTGGCGTATTTTTACATCTAATATTAGATATTATCTCGTATAATGGAATACTTCTCTTCTATCCCTTAAGCGATCAACGAATAGCCCTCAATCTAATTTCAGTTGTCGATCCATTAGTATCAGTACTGTCTGGTCTGATTGTTCTTCGTTTCATTTACAATAAATATATCGACTCTAGCACTTATTCGTTTTTACACTTTAAGAAGTCAGCTAGAACGATCAGCGTGCTTTTTGTTCTCTTATTGGTTGTATATGGATCTCTCCAAGTCAATACAATAGTAACCCAATCCCCAATATCCACTAAACCTGAAATAATCCCCTTATTCAGATGGATGTACACTGAAGACGAGAATGAGATTACAATAAGTTTAGTAAATCAATTGACACAAGACATCATAAAAACATACAATTATGCATC
>CP070665.1:500714-503540 GCA_020351745.1 Candidatus Heimdallarchaeota archaeon
TAGATTAAAGCTGAAATTGAATTCGCGAGTCACCATCGGAGTGAAAGATGTTTCTATTATGCCTTCCTTACTTAGATCAACATCTAATTTGCATGCAACAGCATGCTTCGCAACATATTCTGTATAACGCAATAACCATGCTTTACGTATAGGGATACAAATCCCGATAGTAATAATCAGTATCCCGGGAATCCATAAAATTTTCGCTCGCAGCTTGACCATTTTTGTTTTTCCCCAGCTTCTGAAATATGTGACTTTCCAACTACATATCCATGATCAATAAAATTATTATACAGGTGAACTTATTTCCAGAATTCATTAATTGGTATTGGCTTATGGAGGATATTGTCACTAAAGAAAAACTGAAACCATTCATAGAGCCAGACTCTTTTTCCAATATTATTATACCAGAACATGGCTTTGCGAAGCCTTTTATCTCTATGAAAAAGCCAACGGAGAATGGCTTTTGGTCGAGTTTGTAATATCAGCTCTATCAATTTTACATAGAGCATAACTCTCCAAGGTCTAAGATTTATCATTTCCATAACCTGATGTTTATAATCCCATTTTGTTTGGTCAGGTTGAATAATATTTTTGTCCCTGATCTCTTCAAAATACGGAGTCCATTTATGTGGTGTGACATAGACCAATTGAATCTGATCCGGATCGTATTCAATCAGATGCTTTAAATTATGATAAAAAGTTTTTGTCGTTTCTTCACTAAATCCAACAACATAAGTAGCCAATGAAAGAATATCATGTTTTCTCAATAGCCGAATAGCTTCTTTATCTTTCTTTATGGAGCTGGCTTTTTTGATTTTATCTAAAACAACTCCGTTATAATTCTCTATACCTAATAAAAATCTTTCAAAACCTGCCTGTTTGTATAAATGGAGATACTGAGCATCCCTGACAATATTATCAGCTCGTATTGAACCGACTAAAATGACGGGAAGCTTTTTGGCAATTAATGCTTCTAAAAATTCTATCCAGACCTTTTGATTCGTTGACGGATTCTCATCGGCAAAATTTATGACTTCAATCCCATACTGATAATGAAGCATTTCAATTTCGTCCGCTAATAATTGGGGTGTTCTATGACGCCATTTTCTCCAGAATTTACTCTGTCCACAGTAACTGCAGGGATAAGGACAACCTCTTGAAAATTGAATTACAACAGCTTTCTTTTTCCCCCAATATGTATACTGGTAATCTCCCATCAATTCCCATCCAATTCTATAAGCATCTAAATTAGTTATGAGCTCTGCTGGTGGTGTCTTCGTAACTAAATTTTGAAGTCTAAAAGCGATTCCTTTGACTTTTTTCATATCTAATTTATGTTCTAATGCATACAGCAAATCTAAAATGATTTGTTCCCCTTCTCCGCAGACAATAAAATCAATTTGTGGATTGTTTTCTAATATTTCTCTCCAATGAAAAGTCGGGAAAACCCCTCCGATAATAATTGTCATCTCAGGTTTTCCCGACTTAATTAATTTAGAAATCTCATTGATGATTGGTTGTGCAGAAGTTGATCCTGAATGCCCTATTAGAACTGCATCAGGATTAATGTTCATAGTCTCATGTACGATTTTCTCAAGTGGCAAATTTTCATAATCTGCATCTAATAATTTCACATTGTAATCCTTGTCGATTAATGGTCCGCCGATTGAAAGTAACCCCAGAGGAGGTAAATGTTCTTTTGCTAAACGACTTCCAATTGACTTGTGTGGTGGATTGATTAATAAAATATTCATTTTTCAAACTTTCCGATTTTTGTGTGTCTTTTGAATATCGTTTGCTTTGTCTTTCTATAAGTATTGAGTGATGAGTAAAGAAAACCTGACAGGCTTTTTTCGAATTTGTTAAAAATATAGTAAGGAATTTGTGAAAAAATCGATTTTTCTGTCCAATAGTAAAATTTTCTTTAAAATACTGTCAGCTTTTCCCTATTTGTCCGTCTTTACCATGAAAGCTATGACCAAACGAGAGTTCTCGATTGAAAAGATGCGATAATAAAGAAATGTATTTTTCAAAAGGCAATTTAGATAGGCAGACCTATGCTGAATTGGTAAGGGAACATTCTGCACGTATATTTGCAATATGTTTTAGTATGCTCTCTAACAGAGAAGATGCTGAGGATATTACACAACAAGCCTTTCTTAAAGGCTATAGTGACATAAAGCAGCTTCGCGATATAAATAAATTTGGTGCATGGATAACGCAAATTGCAAAACATATGTGCCTAGATCTTTTACGAAGAAAAAAACTAAACAAATTAGCAATTAAACAAATGATCGTTGATGATGTGAAAGACCAGCCGACTCATGATGATAATAAATATTCCAGACTTCAATCTGCACTGATGCAGCTAAAAGAAGAATACAGGCTTCCGTTAATGCTTTATTATTTAGATGGAAAAAGTACAAAAAAAATTGCAGAGTCGTTGGATATAACAGTTGATACGACTCATACCCATTTAAGCAGGGCCAGAAAAAAATTGCGACAATTATTAAGCACCAAAGGAGGTGCGTAATGAAAATAACTTGTGAAATATTTCGGGAAAAGATCGGTGTTTTTATCAACGATCGAATTGATCCTAAAGAAGACAGCTCATTGGCCGAACACCTGAAGCAATGCCCCCAATGCAGTAATTACTATCAGGGATTAAAAACTGACGACCAGGCATTAAGTGAATTTGCAGATTCCATGCAGCCCATCCTGACCAGAATCGAAAAAAATATTAATAAGGAATTAGAAAATAAAAATGTAAATACTGTTTCAATTCAGAAAAATAAAATTCTAAGAATTGCTGTTGCTGCAGCG
>CP070665.1:503640-512191 GCA_020351745.1 Candidatus Heimdallarchaeota archaeon
ATATTCTGAAATTTTTGCTAAATGTTCAATATCAACTGACGAAATGGTTTTTGGAACAGGGACCTCTGTTTCGACTTGTTCTGGTTCGACCTCAGTTGGCAGCACATCACTTGTTTCTAACACTTCTAGCTCCTCTTCCACTGCTCCTGGGGCGAAAACTACAGTTGACGAAGGTTCAGCTACTTCCTCACCGATTAACTCTGCAGTTGGAGGAGGAATCAACTCACTCTCCGAAACAAAGGTTGTTTCATAAATTTCAGTGCTGTGAGCTACAGTGACAATTTTTTCAGGTTTTTCTTGCCTATAAATTCCTCTAATAGGTTCAGTATGTGTACATATCTCTTTGACATTAGTTATATGATGTCCATCCATTTGCATAAGATATAAACGATTTTGCGCAGCAAAAAGCAGGAGAGAATTATCAATGACGTTTATTCGCTGGATAGGGGCGTTCACTTTATGACTTGTTATTCTACGATTTGAGATTTTCTCCCAAAAGATTAGATCACCGTTTGTATGGCCAGTTACATTATAATCGAATTCTAATGTTGTTCCAATCGATTTTATTGGTGATTTAGTTTCAACTGAGCTTATTAATTTTCCATTACGCTTCCAAAACTTTATGAATCCATCATCGCTCCCAGAGATAATGACTTCATCATTCATGAAGAAGACTGAACTTATGAAATCGTTATGAGCTGTCCATGTTGATTGTTTTTTGCCCTCTATTGTAAAAACATTTAATGAGTAATCTCCACTACATGCTGCGACAAAGATATCTTCAGAGGGAGAGCATGCCAATCCTGTGACCAATGGGACTTTCTTGATCCGTTTAACTTCTGATTGGCGCGTAAGATCCCAAATACTAATTGTATCATCATATGCTCCAGCAATTACAACATTCTGTGACGGAATGAACAAAACCGAGGAAATAGTTTCGTTATGCTCTGCTAATGTTTGATCGTCACCTGTTGAATAGTTTAAGTAATGTACTTGCTTATCTCCTGAAGCATAAATAATCATATTCTCTCCCAAAAAGGAAACAAACTCCGCTGTATGAGAGTGACCATCAATTTGAGATAATTTTTCTCCTGTGGGGGAGAAAATAGAAATATCACGCTCTCCAGTTCCTTTAATAATTTTGGAGTCTAAAGTAATAATAGCATTACACCCAGAGAGGCTATGATCATGACTTAAGAGCTCTCCTGTACTTGTATTGACAATAAGCATTTTTCTCTCACCTGCCACTACAACCATTCCCGCTTGGGCACTATAATCTACAGAAAGGGGTGTGAAGTCGATTTTAAATCCAAACTGAGGATTAAAATCCAAATCCAAGATTTTCCCAGTCCTATCTTCGGACACAGTCACTATTCTATCCCCGTCTCTACAAATAGAAGTTATAAGTCCATCATGAACAGGAATTTCTTGTTCAATCTTTCGTTTCTCGCTACTAATTAACGCAACACTACCATCTCTCTTGGGAATACAAAAAATGTCGTCATTTATCCAGATTAAAGAATCACCAGACACATTTTCTACAAAAACACGTGATCCTAACTTCTGGGAGGTAAGGTCATATGTGTAGACATCATCATCGAAAGTAGCGATAGCAGCTTTAGTACTACTTGGATTTGTTCCGAAAACATTCCGAAACGCAAGATCACCGCCGATTTCATGTATTTGTTCATCCTGTAAATTATAAAGAAAAGCTTTCGACGAGTCTGCGAGGACTACAATGATCTTATTATCGTCAGGAGCTATTGAAAGTCCTTCGATAGCCTCTGAGAAAAAGAATAGCACCTTCTCCTGTTTTTCACCATCCCAAATTCTTACAGTTCCATCAAAAGAGCAAGAAGCAAATTGTGGGGAGTGATGAAATGATGCTACTCGCATTACAGAAAAAAGATGTCCTGTTTTTCCCGGAAGAATTGATTGTGTCTGAGGTGATAGATCACTATACATAATTTTTTCCTCTAATAACGGGGTTTATTATTCTAAAAAAATCTGGTTTTTTAAATAAATGTATTCATTCTTTCAACCATTTCTATTAATTTTCAATACTTACGGACTATAGCGTGTTTGTTTAGAATTTCGGGTAATTTCTCTAATTCTTTGATTTTAGTACATTTCACATCAGTTTGAAAAGGTCGTCCATGCATACCTGAGGGCCCTTTATCAAAAAGAATAGCGAACATCTTCAATTTTTGAGCTGGAACAATATCATTTAGGTATTCATCTCCAATATAAACAGTCTCTTTCGGTTTAACCTCTGGAAAGTCCTCGAGAGCAGATTTGAAGATTGTTGCATCAGGTTTACTTATTCCTATATCCCCAGAAAGAGTAATTGAGTCAAAATAGTCCAAAATTCCAAGGTTTTGCAAAATATCGATTAATGAAGCATCCCAATTTGATATAAGTCCAAGTTGGTATTTTTGTTTCAAAAGACACAGTATTGTCTTTGTTCCTTTTTCCAAGACAAAATCCATTTCTAGCTCATCAGCAATCTGTTTTTCAATCCAGTTGATCTCTTTTCGATTAGAAATCCCTAATTGACCATAAAAAACATTTTGGTATTTTCGCTGGTCTAGATCTGAGAACAATGCTCCTGGTATCCTCCGAGAAAGTACCCACGCTTCTGCTTTTCGGAAAGCTAAGAAAATTTCCTCGGATGAAACAGATTTTTTTAGAATTCGTGACAAAAGCTGAGAATAAAGGATAGGTAATGTTGTATTCCTCAATTGAATTAGTGTTCCTCCAGCATTAAAAAAAATAACTTGAAAATCTGTCATTCTCGATCCAACAGATAATGAATCACTTTTTTTGCTTCAAAAATTTTCTATCATGGATTTTAAAAGGATAAGCTTAAAAATCTAGGGATCACAGTAGTACAAGAAGTATCACAGCAAGGTCTTAACTTTAAAATTAAGAAATTTATGTGATACGATGATTGAATGACTAAACTTATAAGACACCCTTAGTTTAAGTCTAACAGCATACAACAAATGTGTTTCGAAAAAAGAGTATAATTTATCTGAACTAATTCAGACCCGTAAATCGTTGATAGAGCAAAAGCTTATTCCTCGCCATGTTAAATAATAACAAGGTTTCCAATTACATAATACATGGGAGAAAAGCAGAAAGACTCTGAGACGTTTCTGAGCTGATTAGGGACGTACAAAGAACTACTATCGAGACAAACGATATATGCACAGTCTCGATATTGACTACAGGTGATTTCAATGACGATCCATTCAAGAAGAAACAAACGGGGTCGCACAGAAATAGATATCGCAACAAAATATTTCGAGGAAGAAGAAGAAAAAACAAAAGCGATCATGGAGAAGAAAAAGCGGCAACTTGCCTCTGTTTCACCCAAAAAGACCCCGCTTATCACAAAATCCTCGATAAATACCCAAATAGAGAAGAAAAAAAGGAAATATCCTAAGAATAAAATTAAACGATTACATTCAAATAATTTACCAACTCATTCATCAAGAAAAAATGTAATTAAAAAACAGAAAAGAAGAACTGTTGTTAAGAAAAGCAGAGAACGAAAAAAACGATTAAAACGTGTAAGAACTCAATATTCCCAAAGATATAATGTTCAATAAAGTTGGATCAAGCGTTTAAGAGATAATATGTTTTATAGGATTTTTCTTTCTTCTCATTTTTTTATTGTAGAGGGAGCTTAACATACTAGATGCTAAATGAAATGAACTCATCACCCAGCTTCAGAAATAACTTATTTATTCTCGGTTTTTAGTTCAAGGTGTTTCAGTTGGATATGAGCAAGTTTTGCAGCTTCAAATATCCTCTCGTCTTTATAGAACTCTCCAAAAATAACTTTAACAATCCCCGCATTGGCTAATAATTTAAAACATGTCCAACAGGGGGAAGCAGTAATATAAATCTCTGATTGATTCACATTAACTCCATTTTTAGCTGCTTGTGCGATAGCATTGGCTTCTGCATGTACTGTGCGAACACAGTGTCCATTTTCCATCATATGTCCAACATCATCACAATGAGCCAGAGTGCGGATTGACCCATTATATCCTGTTGAGAGGATCGTCTTATCCCTTACAATCACCGCACCAATGTGTTTTCGACCGCAAGTAGACCTTGTGGCTACCTGTTGAGCAATCTTCATAAAATAGCGTTCCCAGGAAGTTCGTGTACCAGGATTCATCGTGAGAAAGAAAGAATCTTAGAGTACTTTTGAAATTATCTACAAGTAATTAGAATTTTGTCAATCAGATTTTCATCACATGAACTTACTTTTCTTGGGTAAGAGAATAGAGGAATACAGAATTGCCAAAACGTAGATATAAATCAGATTGGCACCGATATGGTACGGTAGCTGGAGTACTTTTAGCAGCCATTGGGGGTGTGATCATGATCCTTTTAGGCATTATGGCTTTACTTGATCAAACAACCCCAATTTATATGTTACTATCTAATTTTATCACCATTCCCTCTGAATTTGATTTCTTATGGAGTATTGTAACTATTGTATGTGGAATTGCCATTCTCATTGCAACTGTTCACCAAAAACCTCATGAAGAGGATACCATTGTTTGGATGATAGTGGTTGTACTGTTAGCAATCCTTGGAGGTACATTGGGGGGCTTAATTACTTTTGGAGGTGTATTAATTTATCTACTTGTCTATGTAATCTAAGGATTCAAGATTCCTTTCCTTCAGTTTGGAACTCACAAAAATGGTAAAATATATCGTTGGAATAGTTGGTAGTAGAAATACAGGTAAGACGACGACAACAACGAACATAACTGATACTTTAGTAAAAAAAGGGTTCAAAGCTGCAATAATCAAATTTATGAGTCATAGATTCGACTTTGATCCTGCTCATAAAGATTCAGCATTATTAAGAAAAACTAAAGCAACTACTATCTTATCAGCTAGTCCACATGAGACCGTATTGTTCCAAAAAACCGATCAACGTACTGACTTACATACTCTCCTTCGGTATCTCCCACTAGAAATTGATGACGTATTATGTGAAAGTTACCCCTCAACATTTCCAGTGATCCCGTTAATTTTTGTCTGTCAGAATATTGAAGACTATTATAATACAAAAGAACGTTTTAAAGATCGAAAACCTCTATTTATAACTGGAATTATTGTCACCGAGGGTATTGACACCCTCGAGGGAATTCCTGTGTTGTCAAATGACGTTTCAGACCATTTACAACAAGCTCTTGAATTGATATTGAGATTCAAGATTGAAATTTCTAATTAAGAAAATTTCAGCGATTTTTCTGTGAAATATTAATAAAATCTAGTATAAGGTGCATCTTTCTTATTTAATACCTGAAGAAGAATCCCCCTTTTCGTCAAGTTGAGAAGAATTATGTCTTTAAAACCATCATTCAGCAACGATTTAATCTCCGTAAGCTTCCCCCTCATCTGTCCCGACGCATCTTCTCCAGAGATTTCTTCGATTATTGAATCTATTTCATTTCTAGATATTTCTGGTATCAATTGAGAATTAGGATTCAATTTAGGGTCTGAATCAAAAATCCCATCCACGTCAGAGCCATAAACAATTCTTTTTGGTGAAAATTTCTTTGCCAAATTAGCTAATATCTGATCTCCTGAAAGTACGCTGTAACCCATTGTTACATCTGGAACCATATCACCAGAAATAACTGGAACCAATCCTGAAGCTAAGAACTTCTCTATATTCTCCGTATTTGCCCTTATAATTCGCATTTTATCAGATTCATACATGCTAGAGGCGTAAGCTTGGAATGCTGGAATTCTATACTTTAAAAAGGATTCTAAGATGGTTTGTCTCAATCGATTCACTGCAATTTGTGCGTCCAGCAGTCCAAGATGCTGTTCAAGCTCCCCACTATTTCCTTTATGTAATCCATGCTTTAGAACAGTAAAGTGACCTGGACTTCCGACACCCGTCAGGATAATCATTTTACTCAAGACGGAGAACGCGTCACCTATTTCCGCAGCTATTTGGTCAATTCTTTCTAGACTAATATTAAGAGCTGCTTTAATATCTTCGGGAGATTTCGTTTTCAATGCTTTGTATAATAAAACCTTATTGGAAATACAGGAACCCCCAACTTTTAAAAGTAAATCAATTTCCATTGAGGCCTAACTCACATACAATACTTTTTTTAGCCACAGTCTTCATCATCTTTTAAAACATTCATCACAAATAACCTATATATACTGGTAATCTAGTCTTAACAAGATGGAAAAACCAACCTGATGCTCATGCTATTTAACAATTAAATACCAAATGAAATTTATACAAACCAAGTCGGTAGTAAAGGTGAATAAGCCGAAAACTCCTGAAATCAAAAAATTAGTAGATCAAATACTACATCATAAGAAAAAATATTATGATGGTGAACCCGAGATTTCAGATGAGGCATACGATGCATTAGAAGAAAAGCTGCAACAAATCGATCCTCAAAATCCTATTCTTCATATAGTGGGAACACCAGAGGGGGGTAAAATAACGCATGCAACACCCATGTTATCGTGTCAAAAAGCAACCGATGTTGATGAAGTAGTTAAGTGGAGCAAAGGAGCCGATCTTTACGTTGGATACAAGATTGATGGCTTTTCTTTATCACTTATTTATGAAAATGGCCGTTTGATTCAGGCTGCCACACGAGGAAATGGCGTTATGGGAGATGATGTAACTTTACCTGTCTTTAAAATCTCATCAATTCCTAAAACAATTCCCCAGACTTCAACTGCCAATGTTCGTGGGGAACTTTTCATGTATGTCTCAGAATTTAACCGTATCAAAGCTGCCGAAGGAATAGATTATAGTAGTCCTCGAAATCTAGCAGTTGGTACAGTAAAACAAAAAGATCTCGGTTTCTTAGACAAAAGGTCATTAGAATTCTTTGCGTTTGAATTGCTAGGAACAGAAGAGAATGCCTCACTGAAAGCTCATGGAGAGATTCTACGTTCTTGGGGATTTAATACCGCTGAATTTGAATTATTATCATCCCCTACTAGACGTGAAATTGAAACGTTATTTCAACGTATTGAACAAGAACGTCAAACATTAGATTTTGAGATTGATGGACTCATCTTCAAGTATAATGACGCAGACCAACGCGCATCTGCTGGGAGAACTGAACACCATCCTCGGTGGATGATTGCTCTAAAATTTGCTAGCCAGGGAGATATTTCTGTTATCCAAGACATCACTTGGCAAGTTGGCAGAACAGGTGTACTTACTCCTGTAGCAGAACTAGAGCCTGTTGAAGTGATGGGTGCTGTTATCAGACGAGCTACGCTACATAATGCTGAGTTTCTAGAAGTTTTAGGGGTGGCTGAAGGTGACACTGTCATGGTTATCCGCTCTGGTGATGTTATCCCTAAAATAACTGAATTAGTCTCGAAGGGGACGAATAAAACATCATTTCCTAACGACTGTCCTTCCTGTGGCTCAGAATTGAAGCGTGAGGGAGTTAACTTGATCTGTACCGCATCAGTCTGCCGCGACCGTGATATCCAGAGTATTCGTCATTGGGTAAGAATAACTGATATCGAAGGTTTAGGTCCAAAGAATATTGCAAAACTCTATGATTTAGGTATTATTAGACATTTTACAGACCTTTATGATGTAAAATTAACTGAAAGAATTCTTGTGAATCATTTAGGTAAGAATGGATCAAAAATTCATGCAAGTATTCAAGAAAAGAAGGAACTTCCTTTTCATATTTTTCTTGCAGGACTAGGGATTGAATCTCTTGGCAAGGGGATGGCAAAGACTTTAGCTAAACGCTTTACCACCTATAATGATTTGAAAAATGCAACTGTGAGACAATTAACCCTACTAGAAGGTATCTCTGATCTCACTGCTAGTTATATCTACTCTGGTCTTCATAATCCCTCTTTAGGAGATCAACTTCTAGCAAAGGGTGTCGAGATCATTTATCGTCAAGAAAAGAAGCCATTAACAAAAAGAGTAAGGACCAATGGTTTGGATCAGTTCCTTCCTTCTAGTAAAGGCACAGATTTACATGTTGATCAAGAACCAGAAGCTAATAAAACTATCTATGTTACTGGTAAAGTCGAAGGGTTAACAAAAAAAGAATTAAAGAAATTAGTTGAACAACAGGGTTATGAATGGGCACCACTTTCTAGAAAACTTGATTTATTGGTAATAGGTGAAAAACCAGGAACTGCAAAATTAGAAAAAGCTAGAAAATATGGCCTTACAGTTAAAACTTGGGATGAATTCAGTAAAGAGCTATCTTAATGCACTTATAGAATGACACTTTATCGGAGCTAATAATTCATTTCTAAGTTATACGGATTTATCTGTCTCCTGTTATAACGAATTCTCGTATTTTAGTAAAGAATTAAAAGCACTTAATTAGCCTTCAGTTATTACATGCATTGGGATATATAAATTTTACCATAGAATCCTTTATAGATTAAAGAAATCCATAATGAGGATCATAATTGCATTCAATCATATCATACCTACTTCTAATGGTTCCTCTGTCGATCATATTCAATTTACCAATTTTTTTTGCAA
>CP070665.1:512291-528891 GCA_020351745.1 Candidatus Heimdallarchaeota archaeon
TCTTTAATTTTGACTAATAATTCAACATATTCTTGGTAATGTTCTATTTGTGCCTCTTTTTCTCTGATACCGAATTCTAACGTTCCCAATGCAAATCCAGCAGAGAATTCTTTTAAGCTATATTCAAGGCTCTCAGTAAAGATTATTTCTCGGGCCTGGTTTAGAAGTGCACGATTCTCCTCTAAAACCTGTTTAGATTTCATTGGGATTTCTTTTGGATGTTGATTAAGATAATCTAGTGCCCAAAAAAGGAACATGGCTTCAAGTTGAAACTTTTCAGAGCGTATGTACTTTTCTAGGTCTTGTGGATTTTTATTAAGAAGTACAGCTTTTACTTGTTCAAAATTAACTTTAGGATCAGTCAAGTTCCTTCAAACCAAACTAGAGAGAATTATTCTAAAATAATAAAAAATGAGAAAAAAAGGTTTATGTCTTAACCTAGTAACATTCGATAGACATCTTTTGGGTCATGATCACCTGGAGCTTGTATTTTGAAGCGAATCTCAACCTTCTGTCCAGGGTGGACCTCATTATAAATCCATTTCATAGCCCTACCATCTTTCACAGAAGAATGTTCCTCAAATCCGACTGGTGGATCTTCCTCAGTATCAGACACTAATTCGAAGCCTTTAGGCAAGAAATCGCTTATTTCTACATTTTGGATAACAGCAGTACCCTCATTAACACCTCGAATTACAATTTCATACTCATTCAAGGCCTCACTGGAAGTAGAACGCACCATCTTACCAATTTTTAATTTGCGACGTTCATGCACAACAGTAATTGGACCTGCTTCTGCTTCAGCTGTAACAGGCTTAACTGGAGGGAAAATATTAGCAAATACTGTGACATTACCCATAAATTCGTCATCTGGCGTAGCAGTAGCGAAAAAAGGGTAGTTGATGTTTAATACTTCATCTTGTTTTAGTGTTCCAAGAGAGGAATATTCAAGACGTTCTATAGTAATGATCAAATTATCATCTTTCACTTCTAAATTATAATCATCGTCTGAAATTTGCTTATCGTCTTTTATAATCAAAATATTATCTTTGGTTGGAGGTTCAAAGCCTTCTGGAATCTGATCTTGGAGTTGTAGATATTCTATTTCTGTACTTCCAGAAGATCGGATGATATTTTCGGTTTTAACCTCTGTACGCCTATAAGAAGGTATTATAACAGGTGAGAAAGTCTTTGAGAGTTCTATATCCATGAATCGTAAGGCATAACCTGGAAGAGTGCATTCAGCAATTATCTCTGCGTCATAGAGATATTTCACCGATAAATCAAGTTCACGACCAAATTGAGGGATTACTCCATCTTCTTCGACTGTGATTGTCCACGGATCAAGACTGAATGTCTCACCAGGGTCAATAGATCGCTCTTCTTCAGGGAAATCACTACCCAACCATTCTAGTCGAACATTCCCTTCTTCAAGAGGACCTTCGTAAATCCTAACTTCCTTTAAATCCATCTCAAACTCGGAAGTGTTTTCTAATTCAAATTTACAATCAAAATCACCAGGATTCTCTTCCTGCTCATCTCGCGAGATAAATTGGAAGACTGATGATGAACCTGTAATAGTCTCGAGATTGACACCAGAAAGGCTTGTTTCAAGACAACTATATGTAACTACTGTATCTCCGACTTTATATGGTTCTTTTGTGTCTTCTGGTAGAGTTACTCGCATTTCACAGTTGGCACTCATGGTGGAATTTGCTGGAATTTCTTCAATTTTCCATTGAATGAATTCTCCTTCTTTATCGAATTCCCCATTCTCAGTTTGAAAATTATCAACTGCAGTAGACGGATCAGAAATGTGTTTTTTTAGAACCACCTCTCTTAAAGACCAAGCAAAATCATTTGTTAATTCGATTGTGAAGCGCATACCTGCTTCAGTACCTCGGGAAAAAGTAGGAGGTGATTCTGGTTTCTCTAGATCCCAAAATTCTTCTTTAATCCTCACTCGTGGCGCTACTACTTGAAAATTAAATGAGACTGCTTTAACCCCTTGTGGGTCCAATTCTTTTATTCCAAAGGAGTTACCAAACACTACAACTTCTTGACCCTCACTTCGGTCGAATGAAACTTCATCTACACCTTCTAAAAACGCATCAATTCCCCAAATTCGATCTTGACTACCTGTATTAGTAACTTTGACTTTTCCTGTCCCTTGGAGAGATTCCAGAGGGGAATCATTTTCGTCTACTAAATTATTATCCTGATCTATTCGATATTTTAAGGTTTCTTCTAATTTAACATGTAATCCAGCTTGTTTTGCCTCCTGCTCTTCCAAAGCACGAAAATCTTCTCGAGCTCTTACAGCATCTTCCTCGGAGAATGGGGTTTCATCAGGGAGAGGAGTTCCTGATTCTCGAATGACTTTAGCAGCATCTTTTGCCTTATTTCTTGTACCTCTGTCCTTGTCGTTTTCTCCAACCCTCTCAAGAACTTGAGCCGCCTCTGGGTCATTCAATTTTACAAGAGAATCAATAGCTTCTTTTCGTACATCTTTATCGTCATCTTGTTCAATAATCTCAAGTAGTGCACGTAGAGAAGCTTTTGTGCGAGTATTTCCCAAAGTTTTTGCTGCTTCTTTTCGCTTATTTTTATCACTACTTTCCAAATTTTCAAATTCGGACATATTAATCACTTCAAACCTGGTATATATGTAATTAATTCCTTTTCAATCAAAAATTTAATAGGTTAGACCAATGATTGTAAGTTTTAGAATCCTTAACGACTATCATCAACTACTGGCAATCATTGAACCTTAAAACCTTGATATTATTAAGCTAAGAATTTCTATATTAAAACCATTTTATCATAAAAAATGGTAGCATTTTTTTTCAAAGATAAAACGACAAAAAAAACCTAATTACAAATAATAGGAAATTTTTGAGTTATTTTGTAATACCAAAATCAACTGAGTAGTTCTCTCGCTTGAGTTTGCCAATTGGTCAATCTTTTTTTAGAAAACCGTGTTTTTCTAGCCAATTCTTCCAGTTCATATTCTGTTAAGTCTTTTAGAGTTAATACTCCAGCAGCATTTAATCGTTGAGCTGTTTTTAGTCCTACTCCTGAAATCGATGTGAGTTGGGCACCTTCAGTTGGGATCTGGGTTGAAGGAATAACTTTTTTGGATTTTTGACCAATAAATATTGCTGCATTATTTTTCCATTTATCATAAGTATTTTTAGTCGTTGAATCCTTAAAGAACGAATAAGATGAGTTTAATAGGTCTTGTACAGTCACAATTCCTCGCTGGTTTAATTTCTGAGCTGTTTTAGTGCCAATCCCCCTGATACTAGTAACTGGTTGAACTAAAGGGTCAAGTACTTTTAGTTCTACCTCGGGGAGAACTACAGATTTTCCTATAGAATCAAGAACTTTAGTTAAGCGAGCCATCGACATTCTCAAAGTTTTTCTTAGACTTTCCAAATCATCGAATTTTATAAGATCTGATCTAGAAGAGATTCCGAGTTTTGCTAGTCTCTCAACAGATTTAGGTCCAATCCCATTAATGGACAAAAGATCATCTGGAATTATAGTAACATCCTCATCAGGAGTAAAGGGGCGTTCAACTTCCTTACTTATGAGAAACTCAGCATCTTGGAGCATATGATGCAGTTTATTATCACTAATACGCATAACTTCAGCAAGAGAAACACGATCAGGATACTCCAAAAATTCAGAGATAGAATGAACTTGGATTTTCACCAACCGCGCCGCATATGTCTTACCAAGTCCCTTTATCGCAGTTACAGATGTTTTACTTATCAAAACTCGCTTTTCAGGAAAAAGCTCAACATAACTAGGAACGGTCGGAGTAATCACTTGCTCCTCAATGAGCTCCAAAGGACTTGCAGCGGCAAGGAGCATAGGTGGTTCAATTCTTTCCTTGTGTTCAACAAAAAAATGCTGACCAAAGGAACCAGTATCAGCCTCTACCTGGATCCGCCAAACACCGAGGTGTTCATCACGAATTGTTCGTGGGATTGGCCAATCAAGAACAATTCCCTCATCTGATCCTTTTCCATAACGATTCAATCGAGAATTATTCCGATGATCCAAGACTTGTAAGCGATAATGGTTTGGAATCTGATCACCAAATTTTACTTGGATGTTTATCTTTTCCCCAGGAATAAAGGCAAAAACATTATGCATCGGTTCTTTTGTTTTCCGAATGGAGATCATAGACATGGTTGTTACCAATATTATTACCTTTATAACGAATTTTGATCATTTAACTATTAAGTTGATTTTGGACGAATCCAGATTAATAAAAATATTAGCAAAAACGCTCCTATAAATGTAACGAATGTAGCGGTCAAGAATGCTGTACGATATGCCAAAACCTCTGTTACACCTGATATTAGGAGATAGTCAGTGATTGGTCCAGCAATAATAGTACCAGCTAATCCCCAACTGAGAAAGAAAGAAGCATTGAATAAACCGAATAATTTCGCACGCTCTTTGGGTGTTATTAATCCTGAGGCGAAAGCATATGCTGATGCCATAACGATTACCTGAGCGGATCCTCTAAGGAAGCTAGCTATAAATATGAATATTAAATCCGTCGAAATTGCAAAAAGAACTAGTGAGATTATTGACATTAAGGCTCCTAACAAGATTGTGTTTCCGTTTCCTAATTTATGACCCATTCGGCCCACGATGAGGCCAAGCAGAATTATGGCAAGAGATTGAGTGTTCAGTATGTAAGATAATAATTCGCTGGACACACCAAAACCAGGTGAAGGAATGAACAGATACTGAGGTAAGATAGTAGCAATGCTGTTCCTACCAAAATTAATGAAAGTTATCGCGACGAGAAAAATGATGAAGATTTGAGTGGAAGGAGTGGTTACATCACCAATATACGATTGCTGCTCAAGTTCATTCTCGGATTCACGATGAACACCACCTTCAGGAACAAACACCATGGGAATAGTTGAAAGAAACATTACACTTGCAGCTACAAAAAAAAGGCTCCCTTCGTAAAAGCCCCAACCTTCATATTGAAGATGTAATCCATCATATAATAACCCACCAATCCACACACCAATAATCCTGCCCAGACCTCCCATGCTTGATAGTCTGCCCTGAATAGCACTTCTTTCTTCATAAGGAATTAAATCAGATATAAGAGCACTCCAACCATTATTTGACATTGACCAAAAGATCTCAACTATAGACAAACCAATAATTATTATCCATCCTGCAAGATTAAGCTGATCTACAATTCGATGAGTAAAAAAAACAATTATTGTACCAATGCCAGCAAGAATTTCTCCCAAGATCACAAATGTCCGACGTAACTGGTATTTATCTGACAATACGCCCCATACTAGAGTTTGAAAACTGACATTCAGAACCATTGGAATAGTAGCAAATAGTGTTGTTTCTGTTACGCTCATTCCAAGGAAATATCGCAGATATATAGATAAATAGCTATAAAATAGACCCCGACGGAACATTGCTAGTATCTGAAACGAAGATAACCCGAAAAAAACTCGGGTAGAGCTGCTAACGTTTTTATCCATATTTAGAATCCTCTTATCGTTTCTGTATCAAGTCGAACCAGAATTTGACGAATTTGTAACCACACTTTGGAGGGAGATCCATTCCCATCAATTTGAAACCAGCTTTTCCTCTTTGTAACTGACTGCATTTTCCGTCTCATTTTATTCAATCGAGATAAAGTTTCAAACATTTCCTCTTTCTCACCGCGTTTAGAGATTCTTTCCCTAGCAACTTCAGGAGTGACATCTAAATAGAAAAAATACCGACTAGTGGGTAAAACCCAATTAAAAAAGTTATAACCAAAGTTAACTATTGGAGAAGGGAGATAACAGACTCCTAGGAGATAACGAGAGAAGATAATGACTTCATTGTTGTTATGACGATAATACTTTACTAGAGATCTGATAACATCAATAGCATAAAAAAAACCAGCTTTTAAATGGCCTTTTTTCCCTCCTTCCTTTAAAGCAGACTTTGCATGGCGACCAAAAGGGTTATCAACCGAAGGATGACTTCTAACACGAACCTTCATTCCTTTATTAAGGTAATAGCGAGCAACCAGCTTGGCCTGAGTATCTTTACCACAACCATCACCACCATCTATCACAATAAATAGAGGATTGTTCTTTGATCTTCTGTTACTTCCCATTAGTCGTCAACGTGAAGTGGATAATCAGAGATTTTTGAATATTTCTTCATAACGATTAACTTTTCTTTCGAGATGATCTCATATCTGAATTTGAAGAGACTAAGCTAATTGATAGGTAAGACCGATAATTTAGGAAAAAATCAGCACTTACAAACGTTTAAGATGATCTAGAATCAGCTAATATGTTTTTACTCTATTTGAAGAGGGAATAAGTGACTCTTTTCTTCCTTGAATCAATCCCAAAAATATTTGAAAGAATTCTTCAGGGCTCAAGTTAATGGGAATTTTTAATGAATTATGTCTGTCACGAATAATTTCAAGGAAATAAAATGTACATTATGAGGCAAACTAGTTGGTAAGAAAAGGAAAACAGAAACGTGGTCCAAATACCGAAATCGTTCGACGTACACGTTACCCTAAAGGTGCTGAAGTTATAGGTGTTGTAATCCGGAATCTGGGTGCAAGAAGGATGGAAGTATTATGCTCTGATAGGGTAAAACGCACCGCACGTATTCCAGGCCGATTCAGGCGAGGATATAGAATCACAGTGAACGACGTTGTACTAGTTGAACCTTGGGCAGACCTAAAAGGGGACAAGGCAGACATTACTTATCGTTATCGAAAAAACGAAATCCGGCCCCTAGCAAGAAGATACTCAAAAGAACTCGAATCTCTTGATGTAGAAATACCTAAGACAGAAGCTAAACCGCGACCATAACATTTGATCTAAATAAGGATCTCTAACACTTGATTCGTCGCACTAAATTGGAATTGGAGGGACTTGAAAGCTCTATACTAATTTTAATTATCGAATCTTTTGTAATCCAATAACTTCAGGTGTGTTAATGTTAAAAAAATTCAGTTTATGAAGGACAAGGATACCATTCAATGAAATATATCAAAATTCTAGCTCATAGAGGGTATCTTATCAATGAAGAACCAGGTAACTCCATCCCAGCTTTTCAAACAGCTGTACAGCATAGAGCAGATGGTCTTGAATTTGATGTGCATCTAACAGCTGATAACAGACTCATTTGCTTCCATGACGACACTCTCGAAAGAGAGTTGGCCCGTTCTGACGCCATTAAGGATCTTTCATATAAAGAATTGACCTCAATTGAACTCTCAGAAGGAATAACGATCCCATCCCTTGAAGAGGTCTTTGATTTATTCGGCAATAAAGTCACATTGAATATTGAGCTGAAATCACAAAAGAAGGGAGAGAAAGAACTAGTAGAAATGATCCATCAATTCAACCTTACAGACGATTTAACAAAATTAATTGTGTCTTCATTCTTTTATACTCCTCTAAAGAAGATAAAGACAATTGACCCTGAAATCCCAACAGGATTACTTTGTCAATCTTCAAAAAATCAAGTTCAAGTAGCAAGAAAATTAAATTGTAACGCTATTCATCCGTATTATGATATCATCCCATCGAATTGGGTGAAATTTCATTCCCCCAGGCTCACCACGGTCTTTCACAATTTTTATTTTCATAGGAGTATTAAAAAAGCGCAGAAACTCGGTCTATTTGTCACTCCTTGGACGGTTAATAGTGAGAAATATCTAAAAGCGGCAATCCAAAGACAAGTAGATAACATCATCACAGATAATGTAGAAATTGCTCTCGAGCTTAGAGATCAGTGTCTTTATAACAAAAATGATATATCTCCTGATCTATTCTAGTAATATATGTTTATCTAGTTAATTAAACCTTCTTTTCTCCTATCTAATTCAATTATTTCCATGAATTTACTGCGTATCACACGAATTTATAAACTTAAAAACCATTCTAGTTAATGGAGCCATTCTAATTGAAATCAAAAGGCTTTTTTCGATACACAACTCAATGTCTTCATCAATTAGTACGTAGTACGCTCCCAAAAGAAGAATCAAAGGAAATTTATCGCTGTCTACGATGTGGTTGTGCTTTCAAGGTTGAAAAAGTCTCATAAAGCATGTTATGCATAATGATAGCAGGGATATTAAGCTAATAACAGTAGAAATATCATTCCCTATGTAACATCCACCAAGGATCCAATTTTTTCGATCGAATCCTCCAAATTCTCCATTTTATCAATGGTAAGAGTTTTGGCATTTTGAGGACAAACAGCAACACACCTCCCACAACCTCTACACATATCACTGATTGAAGCTCGTTTATCGACAATGTTAATAGCATTAACAAAACAGATTTCTAAACAAGTACCACACGCAGTACATTCGTCTCCCACTGTAACAGTTACACCAGGCATTTTGGTTACTTTTGAGGAAATTTTCTTAGACACATGTGGTAGGATTCGCCATAAGCAACAACAATCACAACAATTGCACACAGTAAGAAGTTTATTCCCAGGACCTACTTTGAGCCAAAAAGTATCCAGTTTATTTCGACCAATTAAATGCACTAATCCTGCTTCTCGGCACATCTTTACATGATTTAATGCTTCTTCCTTTGTTACTTTTCTTCCAAGCTTTGTATCTATCTTCATTGCAGCTTCACCAAGAAATAAGCATCCTAACTCTATCGGATATTTCTTACACGAAGAAGCAGAACGACATATGCACCAATCCATAATCCAATGATAATTTGCTTCTTTGATGAAACGCTCAAGAATGCTTGATGGAATGACCATTTCACCATATTTTTCTATTTCTTTATTGATCTTGATTGTGCTTACCTCATCCTTTGGCAGGTAAATGATATCATCGTTCTGAAATAACATGTAGTCCATTGCTCTCCCGAGTAGTGGTATCCTAGTAAACCTAGCGAAAAAGGTTCTGATCGGAAATCCTTTTTTCAACAACCAGATAAACAATCTCGATCGGGGCATGTGTTTAGTCCTTCCTAGATCGGTTTATAACACGTCTTACATAAGATATTAAGTTTCTCTACCAAAGCTCCATTTAACGATTTTCTCACCATCATAAAGGAATTTTGCCTCAACGATTTCTTGCGTCTCGAGTATTTTGGGAGTAAAAATCCTATCTCCCTCCCACATCTTCCCATAAGGAATTTCATTGATGGGTACCCATAAGAGTTTACCTTCAGGGTTCTCAAAATCGAGTTTTTCTGTTACTTGAACATAATATAAAAATACTAACCAGTTAAATGCAGGGAGATCCTCATTGATTTGATCACGATGGATTTCATCAAAATAAATATACCCTCTAAAATCAACCTCTAGAGGTGTAAGGATGTACCCTGTTTCCTCTTTCAACTCACGCAAAATACATTCAAGAGGTGTCTCACCTGGTTCAAGACGTCCCCCAATACCAATGTATTTCCCTTCATGGAAATCGTCCTCCTTTTTATTTCTAAAAAGTAAGAGAACTTCTTCATTCTTACAGACAATATATGCTAGTGTAGCTAATTTGTGGCTTATCACTTTTCCTATTCTCCAAGTAATTCCATTAATTGGGAGTTTCGGTCATTTGAGGAACAATTCACAGTCAAAATAAAGAGCTTCTATTTCTTACTATAAGATAGCCTTGTTCTTTCAGCTTCTATTCAAAGGTTATCTCGAAAAATATTTGTAAATCTTAAATTTATTCCCTCTATAATAAAGATCCTTCTGGTAGGCATAATTTTGAATCCTGGAGGTCAAACAACGAAATCTAATGTTTCTTATGATGATTTAAGAATCAGAATTCGAACTGGGACGATAGAAGATGCCGACAGATTTAACGAGATAGAAAGGGCCTGTTTTCCGAGTAAGTTACGCTATGGACCTTCTATTTTAGTTAATCTTGTCTCCATGGTGTCTAATTACACTGTTTTAACCGTTCAACTCGTAAAAAATTCAAAAATAATAGCTTTTGCAGTTGGAGAACAGGATGACGATGATAAAACCCTAGGAAGAATTATTACAATCCAAGTAGACCCTCCTTATCAGGGAAGACAGATTGGCAGTAAATTATTGGTAGAGCTTGAAAAAAAACTTATATCTGAATACAAAGTTGAAAAATTCGAATTGCAAGTCCATTATAAGAATGAGAAAGCAATTGGATTTTATCAAAAAAAACACACATACGAAATCAGGAAACGGATTCGGAATTATTATGAACGTGGAGAACACGCATTTTTAATGGTAAAGACAATAAGTAAGTAATAAATTCAATCGTCCATTTGTCGCTTTTCAATTTAAACATAGTAATATTCTTAATACAACAATGAATGATAGAAAACAGACTAAAAATGACCGATTATCCTGAAGACCACATTGTAGTAGAGATTAATGCAGAAGTGACTGCAAAAATAGATGTTTTAGTTGAAAAAGAATTATATCCTGACCGCGCATCTTTCCTTGAAAAGGCAATAGAAGCACAGCTGAATTTGCATGATGCAACATTTCAAGAGCTTGTCAAAAAGAGAGATTTCGTCATAGGTTGGGCGAATTATTCCGCCAAAGAGTTAGAAAAAGTTGCTGCTGACGGAAAAAAACTTGAGGTTAAAGTCATTGGAGGCCTTAGATTCCCTGAGGACGTTTCACCTGAATTAGTTAATCGATCAATTGCTAAGATAAATCTTGCAGGAATTCTGAAAGCACCCAAGGAACTTATCCCTGTTCTCAATGACAAACGATTCACTATTCTCGGTAATAAATATAAAGAATTTAAAAAATTACCAGGGAAAGAAGATAATAAGGACAAATAAACGAGGAGTGAGCAAAAACAAAAGTCAATTAAGAAATTTCTTCCAGTACTGTTAATATTCTAGGCAGGATAACTCCCGCCATTCCTTGAATTGCAACATCAGCATAAATATCCATCGGTGTTATCTCTTTATTGACAATAATCAATCTCGATCCAGTTTTAACAGCAATGGACGGTAGGGCAGCAGCAGGATACACTGTTAAACTACTGCCAATAACAATGAGAAGATCAGCTGCAATCATCTCCTCTCGTGATTGCTCTACCACATCATTAGGTAGGTCTTCCCCAAATAAAATCGTATTAGTTTTAATCAATCCTTTGCAGTGAGGGCAGCGGGGAGGTACCTGTCCTTGATCCAACATTTCTTCAACCTTAGTAAAGTAGAAGGTTTTATCACAGCCTAAACATCGTGATGTTTGAGCGGTGCCATGAAGTTCCAGGACTTTGGTATTTCCAGCACGAGAGTGAAGGAAATCAACATTTTGAGTGATTACTGATTTAAGCTTACCATACTCATGCTCCAGGGTCGCTAGGGCATTGTGTGCTGGATTAGGTTGAGCATCTCTGACCATTTCTCTTAATTCCATATGCATGGTCCAATATTTTTCTGGGTGTGTTAAAAAAGTAAAATAATTAGCGTACTCATTTGGATTATATCTTTCCCAAAGGCCACCTGGGCTGCGAAAATCAGGTATCCCTGATTCAACACTTATTCCTGCACCTGTGAAAGCAACAACATAATCTGAGTTCTTGATTAATTCAGCAGCTTTTTTAACTTTGTCTTCTTGACTCAAATCCAAACCTCAGGGGATATATGTATAAATAGCTAAGTCCACCCGTTTTTCTAATTTCCCACGAATGGTGATGTAATCTACTCTTGGAAGTTCATTGCAATTTAGTGTAAATTCTGCTTTCCCAATCGTTCTTTGCTTAAATCGCTGTTTCTCAAAGAGGTTTATTACTAGTTCTGTATCCTGGCACTGATCTAATGAAACACTATTACAAAAAATTATGACTGGAACTTCGGGAAGGTAAGGCCCTTGTAATGTTGAAGGAATTTGAATCCACCCGCTTTGAGGATACTTTTGAGTAATACGACCTTTATAATGAATTCTAATTCCCAACAAGGCAGTTATATTTGATATGGTTAATAATCGGATCTTGAAGACAGTAACTTGTGGAACAAGAAGAGGCCTAAGCGTTCCAAAAATGGCTTTATGTTTATGGACACGCATATGGGTCTGTCCGACTGGAATATTTATAGCGTCAGAAAGAGGTACAAACTGAATAGTATCTTCTCGGCTTTTAGACCACAATCCTCCACTTAAATTAACTTGTGTAAGATGGTAGAGCTCTTTTTCAGTAATCGTTGAATTGATATCTTCTAGATAATCCAAAGCTTTACGGATTTGTGATTTATCAAGCTGGGTTTGATCGTCTTTAAGATTCTTTAAATATTGCGCATCATCATGAGGCACCCCACACATTGCTAGAATACGAATATGACTATCAGCTCCCGCTGTAAATTTTGTGAAGTATCGTGCCATTATCCCCCCAGTAGAATGGGTTATTATTGAGATCCTATGAGCATTAGTGATCTGTTCTATTTCGTCGATTGTCTGTGCTAGACGATTACCCGCAACTTTCAATTTTGCATGTTCATTATCAATTGCAAACAATTTACGAAAGCCAAAATACCATAATTCACGAGCAAACCAATTAAAGATCGTGTGTGAAGATCCATAACCATGTATCATAAGAATTGGTTCATAAAAACGAGCTTCCCCAGTTGGAATGAATTCTCCTGTTTCATCATCTGATAGATAAGAAAAACGCCAAAGTTTAAGATGTCTACAATGATCCATCTGAATCCAAAAATGATCGAGCTCCTTTAATCGTTCTGTTTCAGGGGTCACATCAACAAAACGTGGACGAGGAAACCTTTTACCCATAGTTGTCACATTTCTTATTCCTGTAAGTAAATATGAAGAGCTCTAATGAAATGATGTTGATATTGGAGTGTAGAAATTTAAAGATTATGTCTCACACGCTATTTAATATCATATAGTGAATGTTGATTATAGATTCTATGGTTTTTAGTTCCATTGAGCAAAGCCTTAAAATACATTGTATGAATTCAACAGTTATCTCTCAAAGAAAAATAGGAAGAATTTATTATGCGGTACTGTCCTTTTTGTGGGGCTGAAGTCGATGAAGACAGCCTCTATTGTTTAAACTGCGGTAAAAAATTGCCAGAAAAACCCATAAAAGGAGTGACAGCATGGGAAACTCCTCCAACTGAACCATATCCTCCCGCAGAACCAGCTCAACCAGTCACGTATCGTCCGTTGTATCAACCAAGGCCATATCATCCAGGTATGAAAGCACCAATGGGAGAACGATGCATTGCACTGATTATTGATGATGTTATCAATTATTTCTGCTGTTTTTACAATTTTATTAAGGATGGGATTCGTGAAGGACAATCCATCGGTAAAGGTCTTATGGGAATGCGGGTTGTTGACTTTCAAACAGGTATGCCCGCTACAATAGGGCAGTCTTTCATTCGTAATTGTTGTCCTGGTTGTCTTGACGGTTGCTGTTGCTACCTAGTTGCCCTCATGGATCAAGATGGCCGACGGATTGGAGATCAAGCAGCAGGAACAGTAGTTATTCTTGATCAGTGAGCTATTCCCTCTCTTTATCTTATTTTTTCTACAGGTTATGTCTCCAAATTATTTTCCGTAAGAATATATCTAGGAATGAAGAAGAATCAATTATCGACAAAAAAACTTCTCATCCTTAAGAAATTCTATATAAATACATTTCAATTATTAATTGACATCTTTGAGCACAATACTAATAATTGCTAAAATTCCTTAAACATCAAACCTATATTGAACGAGAAATGAGAATTAAGGGAAGAATTATGACAATAGAAACAAATATTACGAAAATGTTTGGAATTAAACACCCTATTATAGCTGCACCCATGGGACCTTTTTATACTACAGATTTGACTATAGCTGTGTCTGAAGCAGGAGGTTTGGGTGTACTTTCACATGTTGGCTTATCAGACGTAGATCCTGTTGAAGAAATGAAGAAAAACATGGAAACAGTTGTTGAACATACTGATAAGCCCTTCGGCTTCAACATCAGGACATCCCGAATGGAGCCAAATGCAGAAATGCTTTGTTGGGAAATCCCAAAGTTTATCATGGAGAATCAAAAAATCAGGGATCAGTGTGTATATGCATTGACTTCTGCAGGCTCAGCCAAGATTTTACCAAACGCACCACCATATCAAAAATTAAAAGAGAATTCAGAGATCAAACATTTCCATGTTGCTCCTGCATTGTGGTTAGCTGACAAATGTGTTTCAGCAGGCGTTGATGGACTAGTGATCACAGGTGGTGAAGGAGGGGGACATCAATCATATGAAGGAGTTAGTACATTAGTACTTCTCCAACAGGTGAATCAAAAATTTCCTGAGATACCCATGATTGCTTGTGGAGGGTTTGCAACTGGAGAGGGACTAGCAGCAGCATTATCACTAGGAGCTGGAGCCGTTGCCATGGGATCAAGATTTATTGCATCAAAAGAGAGTGAGTTTCACAACACATACAAAAATGTTGTTCCACCTGCGAAAGCTCAAGATACCATAATGGCAACAGGAGTTTTTGGTCCCATCAGATTATGGGAAAACGCATATGCACTGGAGCATAAACCAATTACTAGTAAGGAAGAGAAAATGGCTCAAGAGGCCACATTTGATGTAGACGAAATAGCGAAGACTATTAGAGCTTACGAATTAGCATATGAGGGTAACATTAACGATGGAGCCGTTCTCCTTGGGCAAAGTATTGGCTTGATTGACAGTATTGAAAGTGTCTCTGATATTATAGAAGGAATCATCAAAGACGCTGAGGCTGCTGTCAAAAATGCAGTTAGCTTAATGAAATAGGTAAACTTTCCTTTCCATTTTTTAATAAGATTTGAAGGAAGAGAATATTAAGGCGATCATTTGGATTTTGATATTCAATGAGAACATCCTCTGATGAAGAAATCATCATCCATAAGGAAAACAAACTTAGAGCTTGGTTTACCCAAGGTCTTTCTGAGAAAGATCGCATTATCGATGGATTTGATATTGGCTGGGGTGGTACTGCCCGTTGGGCAACATCACTTTTAGCAGAACATCTAGTTCCTCACAAAAACCTTGCTATTTTGGATGTAGCCTGTGGGTATGGGACATTTTTAGTTGAACTCGGTTGGCGTTTTCCTCTGGCTGAACTGATTGGACTGAATCTCGATTTTGATCCTCCTCACAACAATATAGTATCTTTGTTATCTCAGGGTGAAGTTAAAGCTCACCTTATTTCGGCTGATGCTTTACAGTTACCTTTAATATCAGAAAAATTTGATTGTGTGTCGTGTTTCCTTGGATTACAAGATATTATCATCACACGAGGGAAAGAAAGCTTAGTAGATGTTGTGTCTGAACTCCTCAGAACAGTTTCGCATCAAGGATTCCTTACACTATTAGATAACTTTTCAAAGCAATCTTTTGAAAATATTCTCTCTCAACAGAGTCTTGAATATGATCTGGTTTTTCATGATTCCTTCAAACCAAATTGCCAATGGTCTCGTGAAGTAGGTTTAAAAGCAGTTGAAATGTATGCTCAAGGTTATTTACAACAACAATTGGATAGCAACAATCCCCCTGATGACAATCATAAAGCCTTAACCGAGATTCGGAAAAAAATGTTGAGTGAATTAGAAAATCAACTTGAAACTCAAGGGTACTATAATCCTTGGGGAATTATGCGTCTTGTTCTACTCCAGCGATTGTAAGCAATCAATGAGAAATTGTTAACCTCACAGAATGTTTTTCAAAGATGGGAATATAACCCTTATCGGATAAAATGACAATAGAAGACGAACATATTGAATTACTTACCCGTCAAGGAAGGTTTCATGATCTAATTAACATGCTAGAAGAAGAAATCCCTAATGTTGAATCACATGAAAAGAAACTTCAGTTGGAATACCATCTAGCTGAGGCTTATTATTCAATTCGGGATTCAAAAAACGCCAAAAAGATTGTTGAAAGACTTCTACCAAAATTTCAGGAACTTGGTAATCATTCAATGGTTGGTGATTCTGAAAACCTCTTGGGAAAGATTTATCGCCTACATCAACGGTATTCTGACGCAGTAGTACACTATCAAAATGCAGAAAAAGCTTTCAAGCGAGCAAAAAACAATGAAGGACTATCAAAAATATATCATAACCTTGGAAACGCCTATATTTTTCTTGAACGTTTTAAGGAAGCTCAAAAATCCCATTTCAAAGCTTTAGAAATAGCTCAACTGGAAGGAAAACAAGAAGCAATCGGCAGCTCGCATTTAAATATTGGTAGTATGTATTATCAGAATGGAGAAGTTGATCTTGCGATGTCTCATTTTGAAAAAGCACGAGATATATTCAAAGAAATCCAGGATATCCCCAATCTAGCTGCTACCTACCATAATCTAGCTGAAACTTATTTACTTAGAAAAGAATATGTAAGTGCTCAGAAGAACAGCTCTAAAGCTGCGTCTTTATATGAAAAACTACAAAATGACTTAGGACAAACCCTGGCTTTAACAACGCTGGCACGTTCTGAGAAAGCTGCAGGATCGCTAGATAAGGCAGTTGAGACCTATAACCAGATAATAAGTTTAAATCCAACAGATGAAATCCTTCTCGAGCTTGGCGAGTGCTATCTGA
>CP070665.1:528991-539946 GCA_020351745.1 Candidatus Heimdallarchaeota archaeon
AAGATCAAATATATAATGATCCCCCAAAAATCATGCTACACCCATTAGATTGTCAGGAGTACTTCGCATTAAAAAATGGACCTACTGTTCGTGTCAGGCCAATCTTGACAAGTGATGAAGACAAACTGAGAACTTTCTTTTATTCTTTATCCGAACAAAGCAGATATTCAAGATATTTCAGCGCGATTAGGGCTTTACCACACGAAAAAGCACAAAAAGAAGCAAATATCGATTTTTCACGTGATATGGGTATTGCTGCCTTTTTAGGGCCAATATCTACTGAACAGATAATTGGTACAGGTCATTTTTACATTTTATTTGATAATCAAACTGCTGAGATTTCTCTACTTGTCCATGAAAAATTTAGAAATCGAGGCCTTGCCCGATTTTTCCTTGAATATCTAACGAAACGAGCCGTTGAACGAGGTGTTACCCGTTTCGTAACTGAATTAATTATGGGTAATCGTGCTGCTATTCACTTATTGAAATCCTTTACTCAAAGTGGTCTAGCAAAAAACACAACAATTGAAAGAGCTGATGAAGTAACTATTCTTACATGGGAAGTTCCAGAATTTCCTGGTCATATAGAAGACAAAACATTTAGGTATCTGTTCGAATAAAGAATTATTCAAGCTAAAATGAATGCCAATGCCATCATGATACCAAAAGTGAAATGAGTAAGGATTGTCGTTGCATTTGCAGGTTGTAACTCTTCTATAAGCATATAATTTCTTTTTGCTGTTAAAATGGCCTTAGCTGCTAATGGAATAGTGAAAAAAGGTAACAAAAGGAAAACAGGGAAAACAGCACTAATAACCCCTATAAGAAGGAAAACGTAAGCAAGAATCATGCCTATAATGTAGATTCTAACTGCTAAGGTCTTTCCCAATACAACAACAAGCGTCCTCTTTCCTGCTTCTTGATCTGCTTCAATATCCTGAAATTCATTAATGAAAAGAACCATTGCAATCAAAAAAGCAATTGGAACAGAAGCTATCAATGTTAGCGTCCAATTAATATTACCTAACTGAATATAGTAAGCACTTAGCACTCCTAGTGGTCCAAAACCAACAAAAACGGCAATTTCTCCTAGTCCATGATAACTTAATCGAACAGGGAGAGCTGTATAAAATAAACCTAATAATACGGCGGTTCCTAGGAAGAATAATAATAAAATTCCTCCTGTATTTATGATGATAAAGACAGCGGTCACGATACCGACCAAATAGCAAAAAATTGAAGCGAGAAGAATCTGACGGGGTAACAATACATTATTCTGAATCATCCGTGATCCTCCGTTGAAAGGAGAAAAATTCTGATTTATATCATCTGTGGGTTGGTCGAAATAATCATTTGCTAAATTAGTTCCAGCATGAATAGCAACCCCTGCAAGGAGGGTTAAGAAACCCAAAAGGGGATCAAATATCTGCGTATCATACCAAGCAATCGCCATTCCAAGAACAAGGGGAACGATTGAAGCTGTAAAAAAGGGTGCTCGGATAGCCAGAACCCAGATCAGAATACGATTAGTAAAAGAAGGTGTTACTGTTCTGTTATCTGATTCTACATTAACAATGAGATCCGCCATACATTAGAAGTCTCCTATTAAGATCATTAAAGTAATAAAATCCATACAGAAATTTAATAGATGACTTGATAACTCCTCGTGTACAACGTTTACTTTTGTAATAAATGAGAGATTTCCGTATGCCCCGAACTACAGTGTTATCCATACGAATCAATAATAAAACCAGAGAAATTCTGGAAAAAAATGCTAAAATTCTGAACCTAAAAGTTAGTGTCTTAGCTGCTAAAGTTCTAGAGGAAAGAACAGAAAAATGGGCGAAAGAGTACGCTGCTAGGATATATCATGAGCTAGGACTCGATAAAGAAAAGACGGAGGGGTATTATTAATGGTTGGCTGGGTAGAAATCTTTGTATTAGCTGTACCCTTGTTTCTTACAGCTAGTCTGTCTTTTCTTAATTTTTTAGTGTTTTTTAGAAATTATAGACAAAAAGAAGAAAAGACTATGCTTCATATTGCGATAACGTTTTTTTGTAGCACATTGATATTTCTTCTTCTTTTTATAGCTGTTCTTCTTCCCCCATCAGATCAGCTCCACCTTTTTTTGATCACGAATGTTGTTGTTTGGTCACTTTTTCTTGAGGTTGGAAACTCATACTTATCAGCATTTCTCAATCGTTCACGAGAAATTGAAAAATATTTATTGCCAATTTTCGGTGCAGCTGTTGGATCAGCCGCACTAGTTGCTATTAAACCAGAAATTTACCTATTAACCATTACTCTGAACATAGAGCTCCTGGTATACATAGTAGCGATTGTTGCTGTTCTATACATATTTATTAGAGCGATTGTTCGAATTAACCTCGTGCTTGATCAATTCGAAGGTGAAGAACTTAAACTTCTTGAATTAACTCAACTGATATTCTTTCTGGGAACATGTTGCATAGGATTTACTTTTATAACTTGCTTTTCGTGGTTAGTGGTCAAAGGAGTGAGTAATTTATCCTTGGATGTCGGAACTTGGGAGTTAATAGATTGGGTAACATTTCTCAATTTGCCGATGTACGCAGGAATTTTACTTGGTGCATTACTTCGTTCATTTAAGATAGATTTTGAACAGATTGATGTTCCTACAATTCTCAATGTTCTTGATTCACCTCAAGAGTAGCTTGATTTTTTCATAAAAATCAAATAACAAAATTTAAATCATAAAAAGAATATCATTCACCTGATTAAATAAACGGATGTAGTAGCTCAAGATGTGTTTAGCAATTCCTGCTCAAGTTAAGAAATATATTGACGATAATCTTATTATAGCAGATTTTGGAAAGGGAGTTTGTCGTGAAGTAAGTATTGCACTGATGCCTGAAAAGATTAATGTGGGGGATTGGATTTTAATTCATACTGGTTATGCTGTTTCAAGAATGGAGCCAGAAGAAGCCAAGGAAACGCTAGCAATGTGGGAAGAGATTTGGAAACTAGAGGAAAAAGAAAAATCATCCACATCTGGCCCATAATTTGGATTAGTCAACATACACGGGGAATAGGTTCCCCTACTGGTTTGTCAAGAATCCTATGTCCCCCAATGGTCGTTTTCATGAATATTTGTCCTTCCCTTTCTTTTCTTGCTTCACCAATTATCGCAGCATTTTGACCTAGGGGAGAAGATTTCAAGATTTGAAGAACCACTTCAGCATCATCAGGATGGACTGCGATGATGGCTTTTCCTTCACAGGAGACATTCAATGGATCTATACCAAAGATTTCTGATACTATTTGGACTTCATCAGAAATAGGAATTTGGCTCTCATCAATCCAGATGGAAACGGAGGATTTTTCAGCCCATTCTGCTAGTACTGATGATAATCCTCCTCGTGTGGGATCTTTCATTGCATGAATACGATATTCAAGAATAGGTGTGATCATAGTGATTAGAGGTGCTACATCTGACCCAAGGTTGGTTTCAAGTTCAATCCCTTCCCGACTTACTAGCATTGCAAAGCCGTGTTCTCCTAAAGTGCCAGAAGCTATAATTTTGTCACCAGGGTGAACAGAGCTATCCATAATTCGTTTTCCTACTGGAACCACTCCAACACCTGTGGTATTAATGAACATTCCTGCTTCTGCCATTGTATTTTGAGGTAGAACTTTTGTGTCACCAGCAACAATACCAATGTTGTATTGAGAGGTAATTTCGGAAATTGTATCAACAATTAATCCCAAGCTGGAAAACTTGAACCCCTCTTTGATAATTAATGCTAGTGTAATAGCGATAGGTTTTGCTCCCATCATTAATAAATCATTAATAGTGCCTGCTGCGGCTAATGTCCCTATATTTCCTCCTCGAAAGAAAAGAGGAGAAACTGTGTAAGAATCAGTGGTAACAACCAAGTCAGTAGAACTAACATCAAAAGGGATAATTGCACCATCATCAAAAGACTCGACACCTATACCTTTTGGGATCTTCTTGATTTTAATTCGCTCTGTAATAAAATCTAATAAGATATCCATCTTTTTCCCACCTTGACCCATGTCGAGTTCGACAATTCGGTCATCTATTGCTTGTTCTACCATGAGTGTATACACACCGCTTGATTATGATCTGAAGTAGATATTTCTGTTCTATGTTTGATCTTTCAAGGTCCATTTATCTGAGCTTTGTTAAAAGAAAACCACATTTAATATAACCCTTAATGCCTAAAAAAAAGGAGAATGCGGTCGAATGTCTGATAAATATTATGATTGGGTAATTTACAATGCTAACATCATCACCATGGATCCAAATAAAGAATCAGCTGAAATGTTGGGGGTTAAAGGCGAAGAAGTTACTTACATTGGAGAATTTAGATCAAAAATATTGGAAAAAGCTATTTCTTCTAGGGATGCGGAAGGAAAAGCTATCATCCCAGGTTTCATTGACCTTCACACACACTTATGGACAGAAGCACACGTAATTTCAATCGATCTAGGGTCCTTTAAAACCTATGAGGACGTAATAAGAAAATTAGAAACTGAAGTAAAAACAAGAAAACCAGGAGAGTGGGTTTTTGCTTCGAATTGGGACGAGTCGAAATGGCAAGATCGAAAAGAGTTTCTAACAAGAGAAGCTCTAGATGCTATTAGTCCTCAAAATCCTTTATATACACATAGAGAAGATGGACATCTAGTTGTAGCAAATTCACTTGCCTTAGAGAAACTACCAATTCCTAAATCTCATCCTGGAGTTGAAATAGATTCTTCTGGAAAACCAACGGGAGTTTTGAAAGATGTTTGGTTGGATCTTTCAGAGCACTATAAGCACCTTCTTCCAGAAAGCATAGAAAAATCTACTTTAATTGCTGCCTCCAAAGGTATAACTACTGTGGTGGATAATCTTACGATTATGCCCGATGGTCAAAAGAACATAATACAGGTATATTTTAATCTTGACATGGTGGGAAAATTACCGATCCGAATTTTTCTGAACATAACTCATGAATTGATGGATGAATTTACGAAACTAGGGCTTACTCAAAATTGGGGTTCTTCAAAAGTACGATTTTCAGGTTTCAAGGGATTTTTCGATGGAGCTCTTGGTGCTCATACAGCTTTAATCAGTCATCCATATCAAGATGCTGAAGGAAGGGGAGACCAATTTTTGAATGAAGAGGAACTCATTTCCCAAGTAGTTTTTGCCGAGAAAAATAATCATACACTCTGTATTCATGCAATTGGTGATTTAGCTATAGAAAAACTCCTTCATTGTTACGAGAAGGGTATAAAGGGAGCTGGAAAGAGTTCATCCTCTCGTCAACATCGAATTGAGCACGCTGAAATGGTAACTGATGATCAGATACGAAAAGCTAAGAACTTAGGAATTCTTCTCTCCATGCAACCCAATTTCCTTAAGTGGGAATATCCAGGGGGACTTTATGAACACCGTTTAGGAAAAGATCGTTTCATGACCTTAAATCGATTTGCGACAATCCATCAAAACGGAGTGAAGATTTACTTCGGTTCGGATAATATGCCTCTTTCTCCCTTATATGGAATACAACAGGCAATTAGTTTTCCCTCACCAGAGGTAAAACTCTCTATTAATGAGGCAATTCAATCATATACAATTAATAACGCCCAAGCACTATTCATGGAGGCTAAATTGGGAAGTATAACGGAAGGAAAATATGCAGATTTTGTGATTATGTCAAAGTCTCCTTTAGAGATAGACTCATCAAAGATAAATGATAATCTGATAGAACAGACTATTGTTGGAGGAAAAGAAGTCTATTCTTCAAAAGTTCAGTTATGAATCGCAAAATAATGGAAAAATTCAATATTACTAATCACATTTTTAGAATATTCTTTCTGTTATAGAGCTGTAAAATAAACATGTGAGAGTAACATGAAATTATTAGAATTAGCAGGATTTCTTAAAGATCAAGCTGTAAAACGTTTTCCAAATAAGATAGCTATTATTGTTCTTTATGGATCTACTGCTCAAGGAAAAGATGATGAATTTTCCGATCTAGATATGTTTGCAATTGTTGATAAGCAGGAAGAGTCCAATTTACCCTGGGAGTTTTTGTTTCAAGGTCATACAGTTGATTTCTGGAAAATAGATTGGAAACAGGCTGAACTAATGGCTTCAGGAATGCGAGATAGCAGTCCTTGGGCTGTCTCTGCAGCATTATTTAACTCTGGTGAAATTCTTTATTCACGGTCTGTTTCTGATAAAACCCGTTTCAATTCATTGGTTAAAAAAACTAAGCGTAGTCAGGAAGAAAATTTAACGCAAATAATAAAAGATTTTAATTCTGGATATTCCCACCTTGAAGAAATTACGCTGGCTAAAATGAATGAAGATCTTCTCTCTGCTCGGTGGGCTGTTTGGCAATTAATCAACAAAACAGTTAAGAACCTCTCTCTTATTAACAATTCCTTTTTAACGAAAAATTGGGGAGCAAATCTACACGAAGTTTTTCAATTTCCAATATTACCTAATAATTACTCACAATTGGCATTAAATCTCAGTACTACGAATAATTTCGATGAAATGTTGGAATTAGGGAGAGAATTGTTACATAACCTTCGGAAATTAGTATTAAAGGAGCAACAGAACTTTATTAGGAACCAAGCTAAAGAAAAGGTGTTTTGTAACAAATACATTAGTATGAAGGCATACATCAATAAAATTCTATCTGCTTGTAACAAGAGTGATATCCTTGCAGTCAGTTATGCTGCTACAGAACTCCAAATATGGATTGCTGAAGAACTTGCTCAATATGAGGGAAATCTAATCGTGAATGTTGACAATTTTAACTTTTTTGAGGAAATTCAAGCATTCTACAATCAACTAATGTTACCTGATCTTATGGAGGGTATATCCTCCAAAAATTTCCAAGAAATTGAAAAGAACGCCAATGTACTTGATTTTCGCCTGCAAGAATTCTGCAAAAATGAACATCTAAAGATTCCAAGTTTTATTAACATTGATGAAGTGGATAATTATCTTGAATAACAAGTGATTTGAATGGCCCCACGTCCAAGAGTTTTATGTACTCATAGAATCCCTGAAACAGGTCTTAATATTCTTAAGAAAACGATGGAAGTACAGATTTTAGATAAGAATCTTCCTATTGATTCTCAACTGCAGAAATCACTTCCAACAGCTGACTTCCTGGTACCACTCCTCTCTGTAGATATAACAGAAGGATTAATAGACTTAGCTCCATCACTTAGAGGAATTTCAAATTATGCTGTTGGATATAACAATATAGATATCGCTGCAGCTAAAAAAAGGAACATACTCGTGACCAATACTCCTGATGTGTTAACAGATGCAACAGCTGATCTAGTATGGGGATTAATATTTGCAATAACTCGTAGAATAGTTGAGGGGGACAAAATATGTCGTGCTGACGCTTTTCCTGGTTGGCTCCCAGAGTATTTGCTTGGGTTTGAGATTACTGGGAAAACTCTCGGGATTATAGGTTTAGGTCGTATAGGAACTGCAGTGGCGAAACGAGCTGTTGGTTTTGATATGAATGTCATTTATCATTCAAGGAGGCGTAAACAAGATATTGAAGGTCAATTCGGCTTAATTTTCAAAAACACTTTAGAAGAAGTACTTAAGGAGGCAGATATAATAAGTCTGAATGTTCCGTACACACCAGAGACCCATCACTTGATATCTAAACACGAACTATCTTTAATGAAATCTTCTGCCTATCTAATCAACACTGCTCGAGGTAGGGTAGTCAATGAGAAAGATTTAATAATTGCGCTAAAAAACAAGCTCATTATGGGCGCAGGAGTAGATGTGTTTTATGATGAACCATCCATTCCAGCAGAACTAAGAGAATTAGAGAATGTTGTACTAACTCCGCATATTGGATCAGCAACAACTCAAGCCCGTAATGCAATGGCTAGAATGGTAGCCGAAAATATTCTTGCTATGCAACGAGGAGAAAAACCACCAAATCTTATTCCTGAAATGAGATAAAAAAATCAGGATTTGAGGAATGGAGAGAAAAAATGTAAAGGAAAGGGTAGAATAATTCACTGGATCTTATATAACTCTCCTTTACAATAGGGACAACGAGTTACGCCAGTTTGGGTAATATTGTCATAACAATCACTACAGACCTTTCGTGCACATTGGCCGCATTCATAGGCTGAGTCAGTTGAGGGATGCTTCTCGTTATCTAATTGGCAGAAAAAAGATTCTCTTTCGTCGGGGAAATATTTGTGAGGTTTGACTTCTTGTTCTATCTTAGCACCACAATGTTTACAGAAGCGACTTCCTGGAATAATGTGCTGACCACAGCTCTGACAGTTTTTAGCTGAAGCCGGCGTTGTGATTGTGGAAACACCGTAATCTCTTCCAGTTAGTTTCGCGCCACAATTTACACAAAAGACATCACCAGGTTTGGATTCTGAGTTACAGCGATGACACTTCTTCGCTGATGGTACTGATACAGTTTCGGCTGTTGCGGGGATTGTGGGCGCTGTAGCTGCAGTGGTAGTCGGAGGAGTTTCTTTAGCCGTTTTTCGTTGAATGATCGCGATTACTAGCAAAATAACAACTATAAGGCCAATTATAAGCAATATTGGCGTAAAATCTATCCATCTCTGTTCATGAGTAACTTCAGTATGATAAGAAACATCAAATGTGATATCAACTGATTCTGCTGGATTAACGAATGGATCAAAGTATACAAAGAAATACCAATCTCCACTAGAAGGAACAGATAATGAGCCAGATACAGGATCAACAACATCACTTTCAATTACAGGCGCATCACTGAAATCGAAGGCGCCCACCGCAGAATATGCAACTGTGTAATCAATTGTAACGGGAGATGATCCACTATTATACCAGACAAGATAATAATCCTGAGCATCAATGATGTCAATTCCACCACTGTATTCAGGAGATCCATTATTAGAATCTTTGGGAGTGATAGTTTCCCAATTATTCCAACGATTCAAATCATTAGCATCTGTGACGAAGAATTCAATGGGCCCTCCAGCAGTGACATTAAATTGATAGTCTAGTCGTGAACCACGTTTCAGAAAGTAACCAATATATTGATAATCATGATTACCTTGGACAATCATACCTTTTTCGCTGTAATTCCCTAAGAGAGTCTTCGTTTCAAAATTCTCAAATGGTTGGTTCCATATTAGAAACGTAACTTCACTTTGAGATGCGACACGGTAGTCAATCGTTTGGCCTTGGGATAAATACTCTTTCTCATACCAATATTCATTATAAAATAATGTCTGAGTATCAGAATAGGTAACAGTACCACTAGAAGAAGCATTAGTAAAGGGAAACCAAAAGGCTACTCCAATAAGTGGGAGAATAATTAGTAAAGCAACGATTGCAAGTATTACTCCGCCCCCCCAATAGACTGGAGCGTAGTACCAAGGCCTCCAAGGCCGCCCCCACCACCAATACCAATGCCACGGTCTTCTCCACCATGGCCGCCAATAACCACCCCAATAACGACGATGATGGGGTCTATGATAACTTCTTCCTCTAGGAGCTCGTGATACAGTTCGACGTGATCCTGTACGACCAAAGGGACGACCAGATGAGCGAACACTTCCTACTCTAAAGCTTCGTCCCCCACCTCGGAAACCTCCGCCGCGAAATCCACCGCCACCAAATCCCCCACCTCGGAAACCACCACCACCACGAGGCACGAGACTCATTCCTCCTTGGCGGGAGATGACATGCTCTCACGGAAGAGAATATCCCTGGAAGCAGCTGCAATGAGGAAGATAATAGCTAATCCGCTAAGTAAAAGGCCAAAGAGGTCAAGAGAGATTTGAGAACTTGGGACACGCAGAGCACCTATCATTAATACAATAAAGAATAGACTCCATTCGATAAGAAGATTGACTATACCTACCACTAGCCCTATCGCTTGCCAATTCCTTGTGATTTGAACTAAATGGTAATCTGCGTTTGCCCAATGGATAATACTCCACATACTAAAAATACCAAGTAATAAGAATATAACTCCATATATGAACATCGCTAACCATAGGAGGCTATATGTACCCTGTAAACCTAAATAACTAATATAAAATCCTCCTCCCCGAGCATCAAATAAGCCATAAGTAGTTATTTGGGATCCAATTGCTGAACCAGCAATAGGTGCTTTTATAAAACCAGAAAAACCTGCAAACGGTGCCAAAATTCCAAAACAGAAGTAAAGCAAAGTCATCAGAATTGTAAATCCATAGTTCGCGAATCGGGGATTACTAATCGCTATTAATCCTTTTTGATCTTCATATTTCTCTGGTAAAAAGCCCCAGCAGTCCGTGATGGTTGCAACTCCAATCAATTCTTCGTTTTCAACAACTGGAACAACCGACACATCTAAATCACGCATTCGAGTGAAAGCAGTTGATACAGGTGTATCCTTATATACTGGTTCAATAGTATACATGATTTCAGTTACTTTAGCAGTTTCAGCAGATAATCCTTCGGCTACAAGTCCCGTTACAATGTCAAAATCTGCAATCACCCCTAGAACATTATTATCATTGTCAACAACGACTAAATCAGGGATACCAAGCTCTTTCATCTTCAGAGCGGCATCTTTGACAGTTGAATCAGCATTAATAATGTCATATTCATCATCAATTGTCAAATCCCTGATAAAAAATTCTTTATCTTTCTCCAATTGAATATACGACCTCCAAATAAGGTGAGTTTTTCTGAATTAAGATTCCTTCCAAAGAATATTATAAATCTTTTATTGGTGGAATCAAATACAATTAGAGAAAAAGATTTTTTGTTTCATATTATCGAGAAAAAAGGAGTGTCTAAATTAATGAAGATATTTTATACTCTTGAATTCTCGGAAGGTAGACCTAATGCTGTTTAGAAGAGATAAAAAACTCTGGAAACGGGGAGAAGAGCTATTTGATCAAC
>CP070665.1:540046-560238 GCA_020351745.1 Candidatus Heimdallarchaeota archaeon
AAAGGATGAAGATCTAAAATTTCTTTCATCTAATCAGGATAAAATACCAGCTAAGGTTCTTGCAGAAGGAAAACCTTTTTCATTGTCCAATACTTAAAAATAGAAAAACTTCTTTCATTTTGTGCGTTAAAAGTTCATGTAAAACCTATTGGTTTAAGCTATTTTCAAGGAAGAGTTATTCTGGTTAAACAATATGAGAACATAGCCCCGCCCAGAATTTCGCAAATAAGCATGTACTATGCTCCTGATTCGAACTGGGGTCTCGAGGACCAAAACCTCGTATGATGGTCCGCTACACTACGGGGCTGAAACATTCTTGATAGCACACATGACGTTGATTGCAAATACAGGACAAATAACTTCACAAGCTCGACATTCAAAGCATAAACTAGGATAGGTTATTTTTAGGGAGCCTTGTTTGTCATGAGAATTTTCTTGGATTATAATCTCTGCAGGGCAGCTTCGGATACATTTTAGACATTTAACACAGAGGTTTTGGTTGATTATGATCTTCCGAGGGATATTTATACACCTCATTCTGTAAGTAGCGAGCGTAGATCAATTAAAACCTTGTCGACTTCGTTGTTCGCCTTACGAAGCTGTTTATCATAGTTTACTTTTAACTTTGCATAAGCTTCTTTGCCAATTCTCCCCTGAGTCTTTTTCCGTTCAAGTGATTCAATGTTTTGTAGAATGTCTTCACGGTTAGCTTCCGCAACTTCGATGGATCTCATAGATATTCTATATCGGGGTCCTTCTTCAGCTATTTTTTTTGACACTGTTACAATTGAACGATCAATTCCTTTTTGGCGATTTCCTAAAATTAATCGAGTTTGTTCATACTCTCGTTGTTTAATTTTCTTTGATTTCCGTTTTCGATCAAGGCTTAGGATCTGTTCTCTAATTGCAGTCTTTTCTTCGTAAGCTTTTACAAATTCCTTAATTAAATCTAAAGGTATTTCTTCTATTGTTATTTTTTTGGGTTTAAAACCAAACGACAGATTACGGACTATTGTATAAGCTATACCTAGAAGTAAAAACAGAATACATATGGATAAAGGAGTATTTATCAAATAAAGAAAGGGAAGACCAAAATCAAGGTTGAGGTATTGGTTACTGAGAGGGGTTAGATCTTCAAAAATTATTTTAAAGCCAGTTTTATGGAAGATTCCAAGGAGTTCTCTTTTTCGAATTGAAGAATTATGAATTGAATCTCTTAAAACCTTTTGCTCTATTGAACTCGTTATTCCTGTCATGTTGTAGCTTGAACCATGAGGTAATAATAGATTAAATTCAAATCGTTGGATCGTCCAATTAATGTTGAGTGACAAAGGAATTCGTAATTGAGTTTTACCTCCACCTACGTCCTTTACAAGATCTGAAACTTGTTCTCGGTAAGTTAGAAACAAATCATATTTTGCATTTTGTTCTATTAGGACTCTAGGCTTGATTTCCAGTAATTTTTTGCTAAGAATGGAATCAATAGATACTGCTGGTGTGAGATTCCCATAATTATCACGTAAACTAATTTTTTTAGCAGTTTCAGGTAAGTAAAATGCAATTTGCGGAAAAATTGATCCTCCAAGGGCTGTAGAAAGGGTAGACCCTGATTTGATGCCAATATTATGGATGGTAATTCTATATTCAGTATTAACATAACCCCATTCTGACACTGTGACAACTGATTTCAGCTCTGTGAACTCTATTATTGTATTTGCCTGTTGAAAATAGTTGAAAGAGAGATTAGATGATAGATTATTGGCTAGAGTCGGAATATAGGCTGGGATGAATGGCCGATTTTGGAGTGCAGTAAGATTATAGTTCCCATATTCAGATTTATTTAATAAAGATCTGTTAATGGTTGAAAGCTCTGTTATATTTTCAAAAACTAACCCATAGGATGTATCTTCTGAGAAATTACCTGTAAAATAATCACTTGTTGGTTGAATGGAATCATTCTCCATTTTAACCTCAATATCCTTCCCCACTTTCCACTGTAAATTATAAGATGTAATTGGGAAAGAAATCAGAGGAAGAAAACTGAGATTAAATTGATAAGGATAAGTTGAATCATCGAGTTTAGCGTTCTCTTCAAATGTTATGGCATTTGGATGATCCATCTTTATAATTATTGATAAAATCTGATTTTTTCCAACTGATGGAGTTTTAATGACAAATGTAGTTGATTCATTTTCCTCTATTGTATCTAAAACTACAGTGGGATCTGCTTTAGTATCGTTTAGAGAGAAAATTTCCAGATATTTTGTATCAAGAAGTTCATGAGATGGAATAGTATAATTAAAAGCGTCTATCTGTTGTGAGGCATTTTCAGATAAGTACAGATGAATTTTAGTATAGGAGGTTGTATAACCATATGGATTGGCCGTTATTACCCGACTTACTCTTATTTCGTGGCTAGTATTTGTGAAGTCAGTAATATCAAAAAAATTTAGTAAATCAACATTATTCTGTTCTACTTCAGCTTGAAAAGAATTTTCATTATTTCTAGAGATTCCACGGTCAATGTTCGTATTCATGGTCACGAGAAGGGTAGAAACTATCATTATAATGAGAAAAAAATTCAAGCTAGATTCTAGTTTCCTTTTCATATACGAATGCTCCAATGACTTACCTTTGTTATTAATAGTGACGCTAGCATTGATTAAGAGATTGATATTCTAATAATCCACCTGAACTTGCAGATTATGGCTGACACGGTCTCGTTTTGCACAGTATAAAATATTTTATCTTTTCTTACAAAACTATACTGAAATAAATAAAGTTGGTTACAAGTAGCCATAACTGTACTTATATCTTAATAACAACATTTTTGAATCAGAAGTTTATGTAAGAAAGAGTATAGTTCTTAAATCAAAATTTAGATGTTCTGATTTCTATTATGATAATTTTTGGAGGTCCCTAATATAGCTACCTCATCCTAACAAGGAAAGCCTTAGTTAATAGTAAAACATTCTTAAGAGGTATTATTTCCCAATTTTCTCTCAATTCTCACTAGATTAAGGATCTGAGACGAAGATTCTATAGCCTCAACACTCTTTATGACATGTTCACGAAATTTCCATTTAAATGCCTTCTTTCCATCTATCCCCTTAATTTAAAACCCTTTTTCGATAAATATCTTCTTAACTCCTCTATATCCCTCTTTTATTGTCATAATAATTCTTAACTCTTTATTTTAGTCCTCATTGGCTGTTATTTGTGTCTTAGTTTGGTGTAATACGTTTAAACTTTAATCCCTTCCCCGAATAAACTCAATGACATCCTTCCTTCTTCTGAAGTAAAAGAAATCGCAAGAATCTAAATCAATAAAAAAAGAAAACAAAGTTGAATAAACAGGTAATGTGGCCCATTAATCCCCAATAGATTTATCTATAGTATAAATCTGAGTCCCTATATATTAGAGCCGCTCATCTAATATAGGAGGTTCACTATGTGACATCTAGGTTTCTTCAAGCTGTTCGGCCGTTCATGTCAATAACCCCCGAAGTCGTTAAACCAACCCGTGAGGTTCATTTTAATGAAAAAATGGTCTGGACATTTGTTGCTCTTGTCATTTATTTTGTAATGGCATCCACTCCTATTATTGGCGCTGATTTGGGAGAAGGTGACCCTTTTGCATTTATGCGGACAATCACAGCATCAACTCAAGGATCCTTGGCCGAACTTGGGATAGGCCCTATAGTAACAGCAGGACTCATTATGCAGATCTTAGTAGGATCTAAAATTATCAATGTAAACATGGGAGATCCAGAAGAGAGATCTCTCTATACTGGAGCACAAAAGGTCATGTCAGTAGCAATGACAATAATTGAGGCGTCTGCTTTCCTGATTGGAGGAACTTATGGAACTAACCTTAATACTGGAACTCAGCTAGCAATAATTGCTCAATTATTAGCAGCAGGCATCATCATCATACTTCTTGATGAAATGATTCAGAAAGGTTGGGGTTTAGGATCAGGAATTTCACTATTCATTGCAGGGGGTGTCGGTTTACAAATTTTTCAGGGATTATTTGCAGCACAAGCTGTTGGGGAAGGATCAGACTTTATGGTGACCTCTTTTCGAGGGATTGCCCTTGCATTTTTTGCTTGGGCTACACAACGAGGACCTATTGAAGCAATAGGAGCTTTATTTCTCCGTTATAATCCTGCTGAAAATTTGAATCTCCCTTCACTTTCTCTCCTTTCAGTTATCGCTACCATTGTTGTGTTTATCATTGTGATTTATTTCGAGTCGATGCGTATTGAAATTCCAATTTCATATGCCCAATACAAGGGTATCCGTTCTACCTATCCTATTAAGCTGCTTTACGTATCGAATATCCCTGTCATCCTAACATCGGCCGTATTTGCCGATATCTACTTTATCGCCCAAATGGTCTGGAATACTGTTGGTAGACGAGATTCAAACAATCCAATAGCTGCTTTTCTAGGAACGTTTAGGGTTGATGAAGTTTCTAGCCAATATGTTCCGACAGGGGGTCTTGTTTATTTCTTAACTCCCCCACGATCACTTATCGGAGACTTGGGTGTTTTTGATATTAGTCGTGGTCTTGATAGCATGGCACCCTCCTTGATTCGTGCTTTAATTTATGCTGCCATTCTAATTATTCTTTCAGTCATTTTTTCGGTCATGTGGTTAGAAACTGCTGGTATGGGTCCTCGAGATGTAGCAAACCAGTTTTTACAATCAGGAATGCAGATGCCAGGTTGGCGTCGAAGCAAAAAAATAGTTGAACGCCGATTAGAGATGTATATTCCTACAATAGCTATAATAGGTGGATTATTCATTGGTTCCCTTGCAGCTTTTGCAGATTTCCTTGGAGCAATAGGTTCTGGTATGGGTATTCTTCTATCAGTTAGTATTATGAGGCAATACTTTGAATTGATAAGTAAAGAAAGAGTCGCGGAAATGAATCCTGCTTTACGCGGTTTCCTAGGAATATCCTAGATTTTTTTTGTTATCTTTTTACTGGACAATCCTAATCATCTATCAATAAAGCGAATTTGGATTCGATCACCTGGATTAATATCTAAAATATCCGCAGCTCTCCCTTTTCTGAGAGTGATTTCTAATGTTTCAAAGCTACTAAGAACGAGAAATGGTTTTACGTCAGAACCTTCGAAGTAACTTCTTTTAAAACTTAGTGTTACTTTAGTCTTGGTCGTTATTAATAAATACTCTTTATCATATTGTAGATTCATTGAATTTGGAATATTAGTTATGATATTACCAAAATGATCAATAAAGACTACTTCCCCAGTTGATGTTTCATGATCCCAAAAGAAATCAATGGAGGTCTGAATAGCACTGGGAGGGCCTAGATCTTTAAGTGAATAAGTCTGGCTGAGGTTACCAGCTGCAGGAGCGAATACGTCTCGTCCATGAAAAGTATGTGAAGATTCATCAGGGATCTGAAGATCAACAATAAGTATATCCTTATTTTCGGAGAGGATAGGTGATAGAACACCATTATCAGGTCCAACGAAGTAATAATCATCTTTTTGAGCTGCAATTGCTCTTCTAGGGCTACCAACTCCAGGGTCTACAATTACTAAAAAGATTGTATGAAGTGGAAAATATTTGTATGATTTCAACAAAACAAAAGCAGCATGACGAATGTCTTGTGTTTTAATATTATTCGTAAGCGAAATAATTCTAACCAAGGGATTTATTTGAAGAATTCTCCCTTTCATTATACCAACATAAGGATCACTGCCAAAATCCGTCATAAATACAATTAGGGGGTTTTTTGAGGCCTCTATCAGAGTTCACACCTAAATAATCAAACAATATTAATGAAATCTACTTTAATTGAGGGAAAAAAGAATAACATAAAAAAATTCAGGTAATTAAAACTGATATGAGATGTAGTATTTTTTCCCAGGAGGTGATCAACTAGCTCGTCACCGACTGTTATTCCTCGGAGTCTCTAAGAGATATGTTACAGAGGGAAAAACAGCTTATTAAAGAGAAAACCGCCTATCTCCTTATAACCACTTAAGAAAAAGTAATTTTGTGTTAAAAGCTTATTAGGTAAAAACGCTTTTTCAGCTCTGTTTCTAACTCACCTGAAATTTGGTGCTAGCTCAGCTTCAAGGATTTGTTTTCACTGCTTACTATAGAGTTTCAGAGAACAAAAATGCAAGGATGATACGATTTCTTCAAACACCTCCTATACATCGGGTTTTGGACTGCCTAGTTCCGATATAATAAATATTTTAGTCCATATTTCTGGAAAAGATGAGTGAAAATTCATTCACCATATCTTACAATCTATTATTTGGGCTAGAAATGTGATCAGGATTTTTCACAAGAACCAGTAAAAGAATTCCTAAACAGCTTATGGCAAGTAAATAGATCAGGGAACCCACAAAACTGCAAAATTCAAGTATTACTCCTAATAATCCATACCCTATTATTGAAAGAAGCAAATAAATTGTGTTAAACAGAGATTCCTGTGAGCTTCTTGTTTCTGAAGAAGTGATATTGAGATATAATTGCCAGTAAAGGCCAGTAGTAAGTCCTATTAGGATAATTCTTAGAAAAAATGTTAGAATGACCAGATTTAATTTCACGTTTGGTGAGAAATCGATGAATAGGATGCATAAATATACGATCCAACTAACTGGATAATTAAGAGTATAAAATATAAGAAGTCCTTGATAGGGAGAGTTAATGAAAGAGGTTATTTTTCCAGATAGGCGACTAGCAACCGCAAAAATGATATCTGAAATCGATCGGATCATAGATATGAGTATTATTGAAATTGAAGCGAACTGAATTTCATAATAGGTTCGATTGAAAATTTGAATTGGAGAACATAAATCGTATAATAAGGAAGAAAAGACCACTGTACTAAAGGAGATCGAAGTAAAAGACAGGAGTGAAAAACTTACGAAGAAAGGAGTGACAAAAAAATACTTTTCTTTTATATATTGAATTCTTCTGGTAAATCTAGATAAATCGTGATTGTTAATCTGAGATGAGAGATTCATTCTCTCTTCTTTTCGTGATATTCTTCTCTTTATCGAAGAGGAAGAAGAGATGAATTTCAATCCAAGAAAGACTCCTATAGCTGCAATTACTGCTTGTAATAGAAAAATAATTTTTGGGTGAACTTGAGTTTGATAAAGTAAAAATCCTCCAATAAATGCTGCCAAAGCAGCTACAATTGTCTTAGCAAAATTAATACTTCCCATTACATTACGGAATGATACTTCATTTCCTTTTGACGAGATAGATTCCCAGGTGTTCATAAACCACGCATTAAACGATCCAGAGAGGAGCGCGGAATAAATTCCTACAATTATTTCTAGAAATAGCAATTCGATAGGTTTTGAGGCGAAAAAAAGTCCAAAATAATAAACAAATAAGCAAGATAAAGCACCACAAAACGCGATTCTCTGACCAAAACGATCTGTTAAGATACCTAGGGGTAGATCAAGAAAAATTCCAAAAAGCATTCCAAAAGAAACGATTATTCCAAAAGCAATGAAGGAATCTAGAATTGATAAGTAATAAAGCGATATCCAAGCATAACTCAGATAGATTCCAGAGACTACAACTTGTAAACTACAATATTTGAGGCTTAAGTTTTGTAAATCCGAAGGAAAAGCTGAAATACCAAGGATTGTGTGAATGAGTGCCATACTTATCCTATTCTATTATAATTTGAATTTGATAAAAGGGGGTGGTTCAAGGAAAAAGTGTGGTTCTATTTGCAACATGAGAAACTGTAGTGAAATTTACTATGGGATAATCCTGAGAGTTAACTTCCCCACCTGATAGGATAACAAGGTATGGGGTCTCCCCAAGGAAATTTTTAAAATTATCAAGATACTGGCCAAATTTGTCTCCAAGAACCATAGTTCTATTTGCACAATCAAAAAATAAACCAAAAGCTGTTTTTTTCGTAACCAACGTTTTTAGAGTTTTTTTTAAAGAATATTCAATTGTAGTTGAGCTTTGGTCTCCAATAAATGCTTTATATCGATTTGGATCGTTGGAGTGTAATTTCTTAGCTATTTGGGGGGGTGTTGTGATAAGTGCATGCTTTAGGTTCGGATTAACGATTAAACCGTAGAGATTTAGGTTCTGTTGGTCATCAATTACACAGAGAGGCCTGTAAGGATGAGCATAGAAAGCTCGTTGCGTACATCTTTCTAGGATATCGGGGCATTTGTCCATCCCATAAAGTTCAAGTAAGGCATCTGCACCCCATTTTCCATGAATTCGGGGAGCGAATCCTCCACTAATGAAGCTATCAAGGCTAAAACTCTTGTCAGGAATGATTTCTGCCCCAGAATCAGCTCTACTTTCGAACTGGAGGTCAGGAGAGCTTATTGACATATATGCTAACGAATCTTTATAAGCTTTGAAGTTATAGAATTGGTATGTTTTGAGCATGGTTAATGGATCAGCTCCAAAACTACCTGTAAAATGTATGCCTTTCTTATAGAGCTGTGTAAAAAGAGGCCAAGAGGAAGAATAAGAAAAACCAATTCCTGCAATATTCATTAACAGTTCAGTTGGTTTTCCAGCTATTTTTGAAAGAAGCGGAAATTTACGCCAAATACGGTTATTAAAGGCCATGAAAGGGTTGATACCTTCAATTCGATGATTCAACAAATTTGCCATGAATTTTGGAAATCCAACTCCTGGAGGAAAGAAGATGTGAGTGGTATTTGAATTTATCTTCCTATCAGCTTCTACTGTTTTTTTACAGTTTTTAACAATTTTCTTGGTCTTAATCCAGTTAGCAATACGAAAACGTTTTACAATGGCACTCTTGGCAGTAAGGCCTGTTAACAACATCATTCCCGCCCCTTTCATTCCATAATCATTCTTATTGGCCATACCAAGACCAGAACATCCTACTAACGGAACACTTGGATATTGTTCTTTAATCACAGTCATAGCTTGGTCATATGTTCTTGTTCCTCCAGAATGTGACCCAGTAAAATATAGAATAGCACATGGTTGCGCTCTTAATTCATCCTCTGCTTGCTCAAGAGCTTTCATTGTAGCTCGCTTCAAGTCATGGTCTATATAGAGACCCACAGCTGCTCTTATCAGATTTAATCACCTAGAGGTTCTTTTTTGTCAATAATCTCACCTAATCGTCTTGCATTACGGCTCATTTCAATTTCCATTAGACCTGTATTAGCTATTGGAGTGAGAATTGTTACAACAATACTCGTTTTTCCTGCACAAAAAAAATAAACTGGGATAGCTTCTTTCTCTTTGATTTCTTTGTCATATTTGATAGACTGAGATCCTGCTTGAAGCTCCTCCATTGTTTTAGAAATTATGTTTTTTACCCATTTAATAATAATTAACAGATTTTGAGAAGCTTCTGAACGATATTGGGATTTTATAACTTTTCCATCTAGTCGAAATAGGATTACGGCTTGTACATCAGCAAAATCCGCAAGATATGTTAATTCCTTGTCAATTGAGGTTATTACTGGTGATAGACAGGCGGCAGATACATTTGAATCAATTACTTGAGATATCATAGATTAACAACCCTTTATTTTTCTCAAAACCAATGGGTTGAGGCGTTTCTGAATGAGCAGATCCTCTAAATTTGCGAATGCTTAATGTTCTATTGAATACTCCACCTAATCCTATGTGATCGAGTTCAATTATTGAGTCAGATAAGAAAAGGGGTATTCTTGCCAGAGTTTTTCCAAATCCTCTTTCGATTGTCACTACAGAAGTTCCAATTTTTCTTAAGGAAGAAAAAATTCGATTGATTACATTTCTTTGATGATTTGGTTCTGGAATTTCCAGAAGCAAAGGAGTAAGAGGATCAATAGCAATACGGATACCACCATGATAGCTATCTGCTGTTTCTTTGATGACTTCTAGATACTTTGGCAGCTCAGACATAAAAAAGCGTAACGCAATCTCACCTGAAGTCAAGTCTGAATCTTCAGAAAATGCAACTTGAAATTGCAGATTTCCTCGACGATATTTTTCTTCGAATTTAACAAGACCAATATCACTACAGTCTTGGAAAACCGAATCGATATTTTGTTCTAGAGATACAAATAGAGCTGGGGATTGGGAGTCTTCAGAACAAAATTGCCAGCAAAAGGTTGATTTGCCACATCCAGGGTCAGCGATAATTACGTTAACTGAATTCTTACGAAATCCACCGAAAACTAAATTATCGAAACCAGATACACCACTTAATATTCTATCATTTTCTTGTTTATGCATTTTTCTTAATAATTTTTGCATTGAAACCACCTTAAGAGATTAATAAATGTTTCGAGGCTTCTAATGATAAATCTGAAGAAAATTTAACCTTTCTAGTTCGGATATTCTGAACAAACTCGATTACTGCTTCAAAAATCCTTATTACTGAAGTTATATCCTTCACTGAACATTTAAAGGAAGTAATACACTGGAATCTTCTCTGAAAAGGTGTTAGGTCAAATTCTCTTTCTTCTGAAGAAGCGATATCAGATTTTGTTCCAATTAAGAACTTGGGTACATGAGGTTCGATAAAACTTATCCATTCAGGGATAGAAAATAAGGAGGATAAATCTGTCAGATCAAAACATAAGAGCGCAGCATCAGAGCCCCTACAAAACTCCTTGAAAACTCCCATTCTCTTAAATTGCTCTTGTCCTCCTAGATCCCATATTTGCAGTTTACAGAAGGTGTTCTTATTGCCTGAAAGAATTTTCGAATGAAATTCTACTGCAATTGTTTGTTTTGCACTACTGAAAAACGAATTATTAATGAAAGTCTTCGATATGGTTGTTTTTCCAACTCCTCCTTCCCCTAAGATGACAATTTTCAATGGTTTATTATTATCTGGTGGTAATAACCTCATGAGACACACCAATACTCCCAATAATAATTTTTGTTTTAATTACCCAAAAATTACATTTCTATTGCTAATTTTGGGGTGGTTAAAAGTAGTAATAGAAGAGGAAAATTGGTGAAAATATGAAATTAATATCAGGAAATAGAGGACTTTCTTCTCTAGTGAAACGATTACGAAGAGATAGAAGAGGTTCACCTTTAGTTGAAGAAGGAATACTAATAGGACTGAGTTTATTCGGTTTTTTGCTTATTTTATCAATCGTGACTGGAGTTCTTGATTGGCTTCTAATTAATGCTGATGAGTTACTAAAAGAGCTAGGATCCTTGTTTACTTAAATCATATTATTTAGTGCGGATAAAAATAAACGAGTCCAGACTAAACATAAACGAAAACGGATTAATCTCTATTAGTTAAAGTTTGAATTTTATAAGACATTAAAATTCTTCTTTTTTTGAAGCAAAATATTTTGTGATAACACCATTGCAATTGGGTTGTAAATAGGTTTAAATCTTTAAAGATACATCCATTTATTCTTTATTGATAATTATGCGCTCTACCTTAGATTTCCTCAATGAAATTGTGGACCGAATGGGATTTGAACCCACGACCTCCTGATTGCAAGCCAGGCGCTACTTCCAGGCTGAGCTATCGGCCCTAAATATTCAGAACGTTGAAGTATTGATGTTCTTAAAAATTTTTCAATTTTCGTCGAGATGACGGTTTTTCCAAATTTTCTGAGGTTCTTGTTTAGATCTAAACCGTAATTGCTCTAGATAACGATAGACAGTACCATGTTTCGAACCATGAACTAGCTGCATTATAGCTTCTCTTGCATTTTTGATTTCTGAAATTTCTCCAATGAGTGAAACCTGATTTCCAAAAATCGAAATCATTACTTCAGTACTAGCCTCAATCATCCTTCTTGCTTTTCCCTTCTCTCCAATAATGCGAGATTTTATTCTTTTAATTGTATTTTTCGATCCTTCTAGGTCAATGGTCTCTAGAAAGATATCATCGTCTAATAGAAAGAAAGCTTTTTCCGCACTAAAGCCTCTACCGATTGCTTTGACAATATCACGAGCTTTCCATACAAATGTAGGATCTGTCATATCTGAAGTTGACAATATGTGAACTGAACCGTCATCACTATTGATTCGTATAGAAACACCTGTAATAGACTCTATTTCCGATTTCACTTTACCTTTTCTTCCAATCACCACCCCAATTCGACTTTTTGGAATTTTTAAGTGACTTTCTATTACCATTCGGTTTATTTCACCCTAAAAGCTCTTTAAATTCATTAATAGGTTTATAGTATAAGATCTTTATCTGGAAAATCTATGGTTATTTCATCAAAAAGCTCTTTTTCATTAGGAACAGACAATCCCTTCAATTTAAAAGAGGAGAGAACATTTCTTAGGTCTCGTTTGAGAAATTCTAAAGCCCTTGGATGCGAAATTAGAACACTTTGGCTCATATCTATGAAATAAGGTGTCTGATTTACCATTATAATGTTGAAGGGTGATAAATCAGCATGTACAAGGCCAGCACGCTGAAAAAGAAGTTTAGTTTGATTCAGAATCTGGGTTAACGTGGCTTTTACAAACGCTTTTGGTGTGAATTTTAGTAAAGGATACGGTTTTCCATCTTTTCCTAGAAGTTCCATAAGTAAAATGTTATTCTTTGCTAAAATTGGCTTTGGAACATTAATTTGTGCTAACGAACTACGCTGGAGATTACTATATTCTTTCTCAACCCAAAGGTTTATGATGTGACGGATATTTTTACTATATTTCTGAAACCTTCTGTCGCCATAAATATAACGGACGATTTGTTTGAAATTAAGTGTACTTGTACGGAATATCTTCACAACAATAGGTGACTTTATTGAATATGCTTTGCAATATTCCCTTCCCTTCGGTCCGAGCTCAGCTAAAAAAACACCAGATTCTTTTCCAGAAGCAATAGTTCCAGTAATTGAATCGATAAATCCCTTATTTTGCAACCGTTTTAGATGTTTTGCAGTATTCAGGTCAATCACTGCATCGACGGTCTGAAAATCCTCAGATCTCTTCTTTCTTTTCCGCCATCGGTCTTCATTAAGACCTATATTCCATATCTTCTTATCATCTGGTTTCATTCCTCGATGGCCTCAAATTACGAATTAATGGTTTTCCAAAGTATTTTGACGTGATTCTTGATTGAGTAGTTTCACAATTCGGGCATTCTAATAGATTTCGTCTTTTGTACTCTAATTCATATCCACATTGAATACAATAGGAAATTATCACACCCAATCCATCTCCAATTAAACTAATATAAACTGGTTTCATGGCTCTAATTATTCGGAATCTAAGCCAATCTCCTGGTCGAGTCACCTCATACATATTTTTTACAAAACGTCTAGAAGCTTCTGATATATGCAACACAGCACTTATTGGGATCGAAATGTTTTTTTTATTTAGGTGATATATATCAACAGATGCTATTTGCTTTTTCATGTATTCTACTCGTCCCAATCCAATATCACCACTCTTTATTGAGCGGAGAGGATGTTTAGGAACCACAGAGATTTTATGTTTTTTAGAATCCGTCATCACACGACCGACAATTCTTGAATAAATACTCCCATCCTGTTCGTAACAGGTTTCATCTGGTAAGAACTCTTCTATTACTGCGATCTTGTCACCTGGTAAAACCCAATCATAATCAGCATCAGATTTCTTGTTATTATTCATGGTCATTCCTAATAGTACTATCCAATAGAGCTTTTTAATATGATTCGAGTGATTGACACAACAATATCTTAAGATGAAGCTGTTTGAGTAACACTGCTTGATCTGCTGAAGCGGATTATAACATGAGAATACAATTAAGATAAATCATTCATCTATAATGTCTTGAAAACCTTTTCACTGATTTCCTCCAACCACTACTAATCCTAATCCATAATACAACTCATTATAATGAAATTTTTCACTGAATTACTTCTAGTACTCGTTGATTTTTACGATAATTTCTAGTTTATTGGATCGACTTGTTAAAAATTCATCTTAAAAACAAATTTGGGGGTTTCCGTCAATTCTATTCTATTAGATCATTCCGAAATGCGTAATACATCAACAGAAACAAAATATTTATCTATAAAACCACCTTTTGCACTCTTCTATGAGTAGATAATACAAACGAATGATATGCAATTTCTGCAATATATCAAAATATTGAGAATTAGATTTGTTTAACTAAAATAAGAAGGTATAGGAGACTGTAAAATTTACCATTTTAAATTTTCTCAGATTATTTGAGAAAATGTCCTATTTCATACTATTTCACTGATCCTGTAGACATCAACACAAACATAATGTCTCTTTTTTTTATGAAACGCATATAAAGGCAGAATCGGGAATTCTAAAGTCATTAATATCTCACATGATTTATTGTAGTTTCGACTTATCCTATCAATGAGCTTTCGTGATTCCTGATTTGATTTATGAATAGAAATTACTTTTTTTGAAAAAATCAATGCTTTCTCTAAAAATACAATGTCAATTCCCCTCCGCCTTGTACCGAAGGGTGGATTCATAATAGTAACTTTAAAAGAATCTTTCCAAGAATAGGTTTCGAGGAATTCAATAGCTGATAATAACAGCTCTGCTTCGAGTTTTTCCGCTTTGAGACGCTTTTTCAAACCATGCATTGTCTCAGAATCTACATCCACACAAAGTAAATGTGCGGAAAAGAATTTTAATAATGGTAGACTGATTCTCCCTGTGCCTGATCCAAATTCAACAATTTTTTGATTCTTAAGATCTTTCTCTACATAAACTAGAATGAAAGCGATTAGCTGCGCTGGTAAAGTATATTGTTCTAATTTTATTTTTCCTTTATGAAATGAATTGATAGTATTCACATAATCCAATATTTGATTATATAAATAAAATTCATCTCGTGTCCAATTTATGCCCTGAGGAGATATTAATCTGAATTCAGTAGGAAACCATTTTTTCCCAGACATTCTCTCTATCACACATTAAAACAATTGAGAAATCTTGGGGTGTGAAGAAGAAAAGAGCAATACTAACGCATAGGTTTCTCTTTTTTTCCAGAAAGTAAAGCAGTGAGACTGACTCCATTTACGTGAACAACTTTATATCTCACGCCTGGCAGATCACCTATAGCACCACCTTTTGCGCCGCCAATCCCTTCGATTATTATCTCATCGTGTTCATCAATAAATAAAAGACCCCCATCACCAGGAACGAAAGCAGTGACTTGTTTTCCATTTTTTATAAGTTGTACTCTTACACATTTACGAATTGCAGAATTGGGTTGTTTAGATTCAATTCCTACTTTTTCGATAACAATTCCACGCGCTTGAGGAGCTCCTTCCAAAGGGTCGAATTTTTCCTTCAAACGGAGCACTTTACGTTTATAGATTGTACTTTTCCAACGAAATTTCTTTCTTTTTCGTAATAACTTGTTTGCAGCAAATTCTCCTCGTGGTGATTTTAATCCTGTCATATTTCTTCGCCTAACAAAAATAATACCTTAAGTTGAATCATCAAGCAATATAAACTAATCTCTGAATCAAATAGGAGTCTCTATTCCCTGTTTTGGTTTCATATAAGAAAGGTTTTCTATCCCAAATTTATTGTTATCAATTTATGGAGGGCTTTGGATGATTACATTCTTGACTCCAAAGTGCCTTTTCATTAAAAGTCGCGATCGTTGGATATTTCTACCATTCTTACCAATTGCTTTTCCCCTTTCTTTTGGAATAACTGTTACTACAACAGTTTTCTTCCCTAATTTTTCATGAATCTCTACATTCTTCGTTTTAGCAGGAGCAAGTGTATTTGCAGCAAAAATCTCTAAATTTTCAGAATATTCGACAATATCAATTTGTTTGTGGAAATGTTCACGAAGGCGCCTAATGGTTGTTCCTCCACGACCTATCACTTTTCCTGTATCATTACGACGGAGCACAAAAATTACTCTAGTTTCCGATTTATCCCAAATACAGTCAATGGCAAGCGCACCTGTAAGACCCTCAAGAATGGAAATAAAACGAAGCTCCTCTTGAGACATGCGAATATTCGACAAAGAAAAACATCCTATTAAAGATAATCCAGTATTTTAGAATTTCCTGGATCTAAGATTGCTATTGTAGAAACCATGTGGGGACGTCCACATGCAGCACCAAGGTCGAGACCAGTTTTCTCATATTGTATAATAGGTATCTGTGAGAGTTCACAATTCCGCAATAAAATTTCTTTTGAATCTAGTGGCAGGTTATTTGAAATTATTGTTACTTTAACTTTACCACTTAAAACGCTTTTAATTGCAGCATTATAACCCAATTTTACTTTTCCTGTACTTATAGCCATACTAATGGCTTTTTCCAATTCTTGTTTCATGATTATACATCTTTTGTACTTTTATTATTACGTTGATATCCAGACCACATGATGAGGTCTACGGTACCTGTACCAAGGGGTATTATTTGACCAATGATAACATTTTCAGTAATACCTCGGAGTTTATCACGTTCACCTCGGGCAGCAGAGTTCAGTAAGTGTTTTACAGTTACTTCAAAAGAAGCCCTTGCAAGAACACTTTCTTTCTCACCACTGATACCATGTCGACCTATTTGTCGTAAATTGCCATCTTGTGTCATAATATCAGCTACTAGCATTATATGACGGATATCCACATCTAATCCTTGATCCTGCAACACCGCTGTAGCTTCATCTATAATAGCTTGCCTTGTAGCCTCAATTCCAAGGGTGTCACGAATCTCCTGAATGTGATTGGTTTTGATCCTAGTAGGATCAACACCAGTTATACTTAACACATCAGAAAGATTGCTTCCCGCGGTAAAAAGAACCCACTCATCTAATTCCTGATCCTTTGATATGATGACTCGCGTAATCCCTTTTACTCCCTTCAATTTAAGATCCCTGATTTTTTCATTTAGTTTATAGATATCATCAATTGTCAAGTCTTTTGAGTCAATTATGATCTCATTGTTTTTGTTGTAAACCTCACCTTTTTTCAGTTTTGATAATTTTTCAATGATCAATTCAGGTGTTAAACCCTTGTCCTTCATCAAAATGTCGTTTAATGTTATTTTAATCTGCATTAGGGCAAGATCTACTGTTATATCATCGCTGATTGATTCGACAGTAGATAATTCTATCATTCTTTGGACTTCTTGAGCTTTTTCTTTTTCTTTAGAATAGGGATCCTCAAGATAAACAGTCATGAAAGGAGAAGCAGGATTTTTGCGTGCATCCAGAATCTCTATTAAGCGTGGTAGCCCTAAAGTAACGTTTAATTCAGCGACACCTGCATAGTGAAAAGTTTTCAAAGTCATTTGGGTACCAGGTTCTCCTATTGATTGTGCTGCTACTGTTCCAATGGCTTCTCCTGGTTCAACAAGAGATCGTAAATATGCGTCTTCAACTGAATCGAGAATTTTACTTACGGTCTGCTTACTTAATTTTGGTAGTTCTGATAGCTTACGAAAGATATCTAATCGAATACTCTTAGGGAAACGATCCTCCTTCTCATTGATTAGTTCGAAAAGCTGATCCTTTGATAGTTTTGACATGTTAACAAATCCTCAATCTTCTTCTGTTGAAAGAACTTCTTCAATGATGGCGTCGATATCTACAGGTCTACCATGGTAAGATTTCATTGGATCCACTCCATCTTCTCCATAACGTAATTGAACTACATCTCCTTCAGTTGTCCGAACTATAATATCATAATTGACGTGGAGATCTTGCAAAGCATTCACCAATCTCCTTTGGAGATACCCACTTGTTGAGGTTCGAACTGCTGTATCAACTAATCCCTCACGTCCTCCTTGAGCATGGAAAAAGAATTCCGCAGGAGATAGTCCTATTCGATAATTAGAACGAACAAAGCCCCGCGCGACTGGTCCAATGTCATTTTTTCTGAAATGTGGTAAAGATCGTTTCCGATACCCTCTCAATATCCTTTCTCCCCGAATTGATTGCTGTCCAACACATGCTGCCATTTGGGCAATGTTGAGTTGAGTTCCTTTAGCCCCAGTTGAGGCCATTACAACCGCTGAATTAGAAATCCCCATATAATCGTTCGCTACGCTACCCGCGCTATCCCTAGCTTTGGCTAGAACACTCATGATACGCATTTCTAGAGTTTCCTCTAGAGATTTACCAGGAAGAGGTTCAAGTTCTCCTCTATGATAAGCCTCAATAATTTCATTTGCAGTTTTTTCATTCTCCACTATTAGAGCATTGATCCTCTTTTTACCTTCTTCTGGCATATTAACGTTAGAAAACCCCAAGCTAAATCCCTCATGTGAAAGAAATTCTAAGAGCATTTGGGTTAGAGAATCCAAGAACTCTCTGGCTCTATCACTTCCGTGGTCTTTAACTACAACATGTAAAACACTCTCTGATTCATCTGCACCTATCGCTCGTCGATCAATAACTCCAGAGAGTAATTGACCTGATCTAATATAGATTGAGCTGTCGTATTCGCAGAGTTCACCCTTACAAACATCATGTTTTCGACAAGTTCGAGATTTTGCTGTTACATTAACATCTGAAGGTAACAATAAACTAAAAACTTGTTTTCCAGTCCATAATTCTGTAGGATATGCAATTGCTGGTAATGGAAGTTCTTTTTCATATTTTCCTGCAAGCAGCAGCTGCCAAACATCTTCTTTTGAGATCAATGTTTTCTTTCGTGTAAGTAAAAACGATGCAGAAACATAATCATGAAGGGCTCCAATAATTGGACCACCATATCTAGGAGAAAGTATCTGTTCTTGGACTCTCATTAAAACACGGGTTTCTGCACGAGCCTCTTCACTTTGGGGTACATGAAGATTCATTTCGTCTCCATCAAAATCGGCATTATAGGGTGTACACACACATAAGTGTAATCTAAAGGTCTTAAATGGCATAACCCGAACTTCATGAGCCATAATAGACATACGATGAAGAGATGGTTGTCTGTTAAAGAGAACCATATCACCATCGCGTAAGTGACGTTCAACAATGAAACCTTGATCAATCATCTCTGCGGTATTATTTAAGTCTCCGACAAATCTTAAATCAATTCTTTTACCATCTGGTCTAATGATATAATTGGATCCAGTTTTAGAAACTCCCGTTTTCTCATTTATCTCTGGATTGGGACCATTCATTACTAATTCTTTCATTTCCTCAATATTCCATTCGGTTACTCTCTCAGGAACAGTTAAAATTTTAGCAATTTGTTCAGGAACCCCTACCTCATTTATTGAAATGTTGGGGTCGGGAGAAACAACTGTCCTTGCTGAGAAGTCAACTCTTTTTCCAGATAAATTTCCTCGAAAACGCCCTTCTTTCCCTCTCAATCTTTGAGTAAGTGTCCTTAATGCACGGCCTGATCTGTGTCTTGCTGGGGGAATTCCTGCAACTTCATTATCCATGAAAGTTGTGACATGATATTGCAAAAGTTCCCACAAGTCTTCTACAATGAGCTGTGGAGCTCCAGCTTCAATATTTTCTCTTAATCTTTGATTTATTCTGATTATATCTACTAGTTTATGTGTTAAATCATCTTCACTTCGTACACCTGATTCCAATGTTATTGAAGCGCGAACAGACACAGGAGGTACAGGTAAAACAGATAATATCATCCATTCAGGACGAGAATGGTTTGCATCAATGCCTAATAGGTTTAAATCCTGTGTTTGAATTCCTTCAAAACGTTTTTGGATTTCTGAAGGTGTAATTCGGACGGATCCTTCAGGTGTTTCTTCATAAAAACTGGTTGGTTTTTCATACTTTATTTTAAACTGAGGTTGACTACAATGTGGACATTCGGATTTTTTCCTAGCTTCTTTAACTACTTCCTTAATTATTTCAGAAGTGGTTTTAATATCTTCTTCTTTACGCGCTTTCTCAATTAAATGCTGGTATTTTTTTATGGTAAGTGAATCTAATAAAATTCGTGAACATGCTCTACATGTTGATCGAAGTAACTTGTAAATTATAGATTTGGCGTATCCAACATGGATGACTGGCCTGGCAAGTTCTATCATACCAAAGTGTCCTGGACAATCTCCAACTTGATTTCCACAGGTTTTACAACGCTGTCCAGGTTCAATTGTGCCAAGTCGACGATCTATTAATCCACCTTCGATGGGTGTCCCATCCTCGTTGTAAGTATCAGCAGTGATAATTTTTGTAACTGCCATCTTTCTGATTTCATCTGGTGAAAGAATTCCAAATTGTATTTGGTTAATTTTTTTTAACTCTGGCGTCCACATCTGGTAGTCTCC
>CP070665.1:560338-564747 GCA_020351745.1 Candidatus Heimdallarchaeota archaeon
AAGATGTGCCGTTAGTTGGAGGAAAGAACGCCTCTCTAGGTGAAATGTATCATAGCCTCAAGGAGAAGGGAGTTTTAGTCCCTAATGGTTTTGCTATAACTGCAGGCGCTTATCGTCATCTTCTAAAAGACGCTGGAATTGAAGATGCGGTTAAGGAAGCATTAGATGGATTAGATACTCATGATATTCGTAACCTTCAGGAACGGGGAAGAAAAGTAAGAGAAATAATTCGATATGCCAAACTACCTGATGATTTGGAAGAGGATATCCGAAAAGCATATCGTCGTCTTTGTGAGGAAACAAAATCAATTGACGTTGATGTAGCAGTACGTTCCAGTGCTACTGCGGAGGATCTTCCTGACGCATCTTTTGCGGGTCAACAAGAAACCTATCTCAACATTCGAGGAGAGGAATCTCTTTTATTTGCTTGTCGTTCATGCTTTGCAAGTCTTTTCACGAATCGGGCGATAAGCTATAGAGAAGACAAAGGTTTTGGGCATTTTGATGTTTATCTGTCAATTGGAGTACAAGTAATGGTACGCTCCGATGCCGCCTCTTCTGGCGTAATATTTTCTATTGATACTGAATCCGGTTTTAAAGACGCGGTTTATATTACTGGTGCTTTTGGTCTGGGTGAAAATGTGGTGCAAGGAGCTGTGAACCCTGATGAATTCTACGTCTTTAAACCGACTTTAAAGGATGGAAAACGGCCTATAATTGGAAAACGTCTTGGAACCAAAGAAGAAATGATGGTTTACACCTCAGATCAACGCCGACCAACTAAGAATGTTGACACACCAGAATCTATGCGAAAATCTTTCTGTATTACGGATGACGAAATTATCCTGCTTGCTAAGTGGTCAACAATAATTGAGGATCATTATGGAAAGCCCATGGACATAGAATGGGCTAAGAACGGAGATGGAGATTACGAGGGTGACGGAAAACTCTATATAGTTCAAGCACGACCAGAAACAGTGCATTCTCAGAAAGCAACTAATGTCATTGAAACTTATGTTCTGGGTGAAAAAGGGAAAGAACTGGTTAAAGGTCAAGCGGTCGGATCTAAAATAGGACAGGGTAAGGTTAATGTCATTGAGAAATCTTCACGAATTCACGAGTTTAAGAAAGGTGAAGTGCTAGTTACTGATATGACAGATCCTGATTGGGAACCAATTATGAAAATAGCAGCTGCAATTATTACTAATCGAGGTGGACGTACTTGTCATGCAGCTATTGTTTCACGAGAACTCGGGATTCCAGCAGTTATTGGAACAGAAATTGCAACTAAAGTGCTGAAAGATGGAATGGAGGTCACTGCTTCATGCGCGGAAGGGCAAGAGGGTATTATTTACGAAGGTATCCTACCTTTCACTGTAGAAAGAATATTCTTAGATGAAATGCCTAAAACACGTACCAAAATCATGATGAACGTTGGTATTCCTGAGAAAGCATTCGACCAGGGCCAGATACCCAACGATGGGGTCGGGTTAGCCAGAGAAGAATTCATCATCAACTCCTATATCGGAATCCATCCCCTTGCTTTACATCACTACAATGAGCTTAAAGAAAAAGCTGATACAGACGGTGAAATTCGAGAAATTATTCGTAAAATTGATGAGAAGACCTCAGCTTATGAAGATAAAGAAGAGTTCTTTATTGAAAACCTAGCTATGGGAATCGGACGTATTGCTGCTGGCTTCTATCCAAACGATGTTGTTGTGCGATTGTCAGATTTCAAGACAAATGAGTATGCTAATCTAATCGGTGGATCCCTTTATGAACCTGATGAATCTAATCCTATGATTGGTTGGCGTGGTGCTTCACGTTATTACGATCCAAGCTTTAAACCTGCCTTTATTATGGAATGCAAAGCGATTAAACGCGTTCGTGATGAAATGGGCTTAACTAATGTCATTACCATGATTCCCTTCTGTCGTACAGTAGAAGAAGGCCGAAAGGTAATTGCTGCTATGGCTGAAGCGGGTTTGAAACAGGGTGAGAATGGATTAGAAGTCTATGTGATGGCTGAGATTCCGTCTAACGTGATTGAAGCAGATGGTTTTGCTGAAGTTTTTGATGGATTTTCTATTGGAAGTAATGACTTGACTCAGCTAGCATTAGGTCTTGATCGTGATTCTGAATTAGTTGCTCATATTTATGATGAACGCGACACATCAGTGAAACGGCTAGTGAAATCAGTTATTGATACTGCTAAGGAGAAAGGTAGAAAGATTGGTATCTGTGGACAAGCACCAAGTGATTTTCCTGAGTTCGCTACCTTCCTTGTCGAATGCGGAATCGATTCTATGAGCCTAAATCCCGACACTGTCGTGAAGACTAAACTAGATATCGCTAAAAAGGAACAGGAATTGGGTATTAAGCCCTAATTTCTAATCCTCCCATCTTTTATTCATAAAAGCTTTCTTTTCTTGTTTATCAACTTCTTTCGATTTCAAACTGTTTTAAAAGGATTAATCTTTGACATTCAAGGCAAGCTTCACCCAAACAACGATTCTCTGAAATAAGAAAGTGTTTTTTTGGAGCATTTACAAGAGTAATGGCTTTTACAGGGCATACTTCTATTACAGTTTTTTCAAAGTTTTCTAGTTGTACTCGAAGATTGATCTGATGAGAAATGTTCTGGATAGTTTTTTTATTAGGAGATTTTATAGTAAATTTCGCAGATTCCTTTCGAGAAAAAAGACGACTGACAAGATATATATTTAACGCTAATAGGGTCAAAAGAAAAAAGATTATCAGAATAAAGGACATGAATAGGAGCTGAGATGACACCATTACTAATCACTCTAGATTAAATGCGATTTCAGGGTCAAAAAAAAGCAATAAGATGGGTTTTATAGAGATTGGACATGTTGAGAGAATTTTTAGGAACCCAGTAATATTCGACATTTGAGGGGGGATGAAGTTGAAGTATTTAACTTGATTATCAGATGTATTCACTGTTAAATGACTTTCGCCAAGAACAGTTGAAAATACAGATGTAGCTTCGCCATTCAAAGGCTTAGTTGAAGTATCTAGGATTTTACTTGGAAAATCAATAAGTAATTGAGAAATTCGATTTAGTGCTAAAATCAATTCAACATAGCCAACTCTCAATACGTTCAATAGATTGTTATCTTTAGCATAAGCATACTTAAGAAAAAGCTGTGCAGATTGTCTTGTAGGAACAGAAGCAGATGAGATTAATGAGGGAATAGATCCCGAGGCTCGTGCTATAGGTCCAGTAATCCCTGAAGTTTTCACATTATCTAAAGATAGAATTTCTAGCTCCATTAGCGTATTATTGATCTTTAACTTTCTTTCGATGCACTTCGCTATCAGCCAGGCATTTTTTTGTTGGAAAAAGATGATTTTTTGGATCTCAGGGATTCTTGAAAGATCGAAAGGCCGTACTATGGATTCTGGGCGAATTAAACCATGTGGAAATCTGACCTGCCATAAAGACTCAAAAATATGTTGAAAGGAAGAATAACAATTGAAAGATGTTTCAGCAGTTTTATGTTCTTTAAAAAAACGAAAAATCCAATAGAATAGGTAGAAATAGATCATGGCTCGTTCTATGTTTAACAGTAGCCCTCTATATTGCTTAATGTCATCTGAGACTATAGTTCCTCTTATTAATTCAATTGTTTCGGACAAATGGACTTGATTTGATATAGCATTAATGGGTTGTTCTCTCTCAAGTAGGAAAAATAGTTTAGAAAGAGAAATATCCGTTCTTAATCTCTGTTTGGCACGTTTCTTGCTTAGATACTTAGTTAAATCACTGGTGGTCATTGTTGATAAAAGCTGTGAGAATATTTCAGGGAAAAAATGGAATTCATTAATTCTTCCAGTAGTTTCAATCTCAACATTATTCATTTTGGAAACCATGAAGCAGGTTGGGTTTTTTATGAACAGCTTTCTCTTAAATCATTAAATTTTCCTTCCTTTCTTTTTTTTTCTCCTTACCCTGTGCGATTAATTTCATCATCATTTCATTAATTTCCTCGAAATAAATAATAATAGAAATTCTAAAGTCGAGAATTAATTGTCAAGGACATTCCATGGAGGCGTACATTTGGGTTTTCGCCCAGAAAAAATGAATATTGCCAAAATCAGAGTTAAAAAGGAACTAGGAAGGCTGTTCCTTAATGAAATTAGCAATAAATTCGAGCTAGAGATTATCGACTTGGTGAGGACGGCCCAGTTTGAACCCTTATCATTATCAGATGTAGAGACAGAAACTATTGATTTACATGCTGAATTTATCCAAATAACCGAAATATTAGATAGTTTAGACTCAAAATATAGTGGAAGCATGAATTTTGAAGATCTTTCGTTATCTGATCTTAATGATAAGGCACAATCACTTTTGAAAACAACTCAACCTTTGATAAAACAAC
>CP070665.1:564847-582955 GCA_020351745.1 Candidatus Heimdallarchaeota archaeon
CTACGAAACTTCCAAAAGGGGCTGTACAAATTAAATCAGTCAGCTTTAAAACTACCATGGGGCCCTCCGAAAAAGTTCAGGGAAAATGAGGAGATAACTAAATGGCACGACATAAACCACATGCGAAAAAAATTCGCCTTGGAAAAAAAATGGATTCAAACCAGACCGTTCCAACTTGGGTAATTATGAAAACTTCACGAAAAGTAACCACTCATCCGAAAAAAAGACGATGGCGTTCCACAAAAATTAAACCTTAAGAATAGAAGGAGAATTTAATGAGCGAAGCCTCACCTGACTCAATAATAGAAGAAAGGATTTATACAATCCCGTTCAGTAAAGTAGTTTATGGCCGACGAATTCCTCGTCCTAAAAGAACTCCAAGAGCAATACGACATCTTCGAGCTTTCATCAGACGACATCTTCGATGTGAAGCAGTTATTATTGACCCTGAAGTGAATGAGTTTATGTGGGCTCGTGGAATTCAACATCCACCAAGAAAAATAAGAATTCGTGCTGTAAAAACAGAAGATGATATTGTAACTGTATACCTCGGATGATAAACAATTATTTGTCTATTTCTCGTCTTATTTTATATGATTCTTCCATTCATGTGAGTCCTAATCATGGAAATCGAATTCATTGACTTTCTTGGTAGTATTCATATTGGAGTCAAAATGTTGTGTACGGAAAATATGGCATTTCTACCAAACAATACACCCTTATATCTCAGAAATCTTATCCGTCGTATTTTGAAAGTTGAAATGACTCAAGTTTCAGATAATATTATAGGTTCTTTAGCAATAGGGAATTCCTTTGGAAATGTTGTTTCAAGTGTGATTAGTTCAGAGGTAATAAACGAGATTAAGTCAGCGGATCTTCCGACCTACCAGTCTTCAGAATTTTTTGCATTTGGTAATATTGTACTTGCGAATGATTACGGTGGATTAATCTCTCCTATTGTTCCTCCTATAATTAGAAAAGAAATATCTGATACATTAAATATTCCACTAGAAGCCAAGACAATTGCAAACTCAGATTTAGTCGGAAGTCTTGCATTTGTTACCAATAATGGAGGGTTATTTACACCACTTGCCAGTGAAAAAGAGATTTCCGAAATAAAGGAGATACTCCACCTACAACAGGTCGGAGTTGGGAGTGTTAACAAAGGTTCTGAATTTGTAGCCTCTGGAATAGTTGGAAACACAAAGGGAATGCTCATTGGGCGAGAAACAACAGGTATTGAGATCATGGAAATAACACGCTGTTTTTCTCAATGAATCAAAATGATTACTCAAGTGAATTACGAATTAATTTAAAGAAAGTAAAAAAACGAAGTAAAATGAAAACAAATCACCTATAAACGTTGAAACAACATGAAAAATGATATATCTGTTAAGATCTTTAGAATTTCGGGATCTTTTAAACAACGACGGGAAACAACCTCTTTTTCCAAGGAATTATGCGCCCTAACTGAAGAGCAGGCCAAAGACAAACTCTTTTCAGAATTCGGAAGTCGAAACCGTCTAAAAAGACGACAAATTCGAATTATTTCAATTGATGAAATTTCCCCAAAAGAGATTACAGATCCCTTTGTTCAAAAACTAGTTACCACTGATTTCAAGATTCCACATGAGGATTGATGGATGTCTAATTCAACCATACCTGATGAAGTTCTAAATCAAGTTAAAGATCTTCAAGAAGGGATTGATCAACTACAATCTAATGTTGGCGTAATAGAACAACAGATAACTCTCATTTATAAAGTCATCAGTTCATTGAATGATGCAATTAAAGCCCAAAACGAACTGAAATCAAAAAAACCTGGAGATAAAATTTTAGTACCTATTGGAGGGTCAAACCTTATTCTTTGCACTATTAAAGAACCTCAGAAGACATTTATTTCTCTAGGATCAGGGATAAGTCTTCAAACAGAACTTGAAAGCTCAAAAACCAGAAATAAATCACAGATCGAAAACTTAGAACACAGTATAAAGCAACTCCAAGAGCAACACGCACAATTAACTCAAAAGCTAAATCTTCAGAGGCAAGAATTATTGCAAATCGCCCAAAAATACCAATTTTTGTAACAACTACGAAAACTCTTTTTTAGGAGAAATTAAGTGAATTAAAGACAAAAATACTGTTATTATAGGGCGAACCAAGCATTTTTTGGAGGCTTCCGTAAAGATTGTCATCCTTAAAAAAGGGAATACAGAAATTTCTTGGAAAAGTTTCTACATATGAGATCAACGACAAAAATATTCGAAAAGCTATTCGTGAATTCGAATTACTCCTTATATCGAATGATGTTTCTCTAAAAGTAGCAAAACAGATATCTAAGAAACTTACGAGTAAAATGCTCGGGAAGCGTGCAAAAAGATTCAGTGATCTCTCAAAGATGATTCCTGTTTTCGCGAAACCAATTATTCTCGGTATTATTTCTCCGAAAAAACCACTTGACCTTATTGAGATCCTAGAAAATCATCGAAAAATATCAAGTCAAGCAGTTAAAAAATCTCCCCTTGTTTTTTTATTCTTAGGAATAAATGGTACTGGAAAAACTACTTCTATTGCAAAATTGTCTTATCTATTTAAGATAAGAGGGTACAAGGTAGTACTTGCAGCCAGTGATACATTTCGTTCAGGCGCTCAAGAACAATTAAAAGTTCACGCAGACAGAATTGGTGTAAAAATAATTAGGGGAAAATATGGTAGTGATTCTGCCGCTGTAGCTTATGATGCAATTGCTCATGCAAAAGCAAAATATGCTGATGCTGTAATGATCGACACTTCTGGGCGAATGGCTGTTAACCAAGATTTAATGGAGGAGATGAAGAAAATTCATCGAGTTACAAAGCCAGATTTTGCTATATTAGTTGTGGATGCGTTAGCTGGAAATGATGCCACAGAACAAGCAATAGATTTTCACAAGGAAATTCCCTTAAATGGGATAATTCTAGCAAAGATGGATGCTGACGCTCGTGGTGGGGCTTTGATATCTGTTACTTTCGCTACAGGAGGAGTTCCTGTTCTTTTTCTAGGAACAGGTCAAAAATATACCGATTTCGAATCATTCCAACCGAAAAAATATGTCGACCAGCTATTAAAATGAAAAATATCACTTTCTAAAAGAATAAAGGGGAATTTGACTTTGAATCTTGAATGAATCATGTAAAATTGTTTCTTACTCATTTTACCATTTATAATTGCAGTAAGATCAGAAAATGTTTGGAGAAAAATAATTTCATTCGAATTTAAATTCAGGATCTTTTCTTAAAACTTGTTCTTTTAATAGTTCAGCTTGTTTTAAGGTCTTTGCAACGAAGAAATCGATTGTTCTATCAGTAACGTAATTACATTTTACTGATAACGCCATAGCTTGAGAAATAGCAGTTTTTAATAAAAATGGGGTCGACGCTGTTGAGTAATATGCAAGCTTGGGGTTAATTGCCAAAAATAATGCATCTAAGTAAGCTCGTTGCAAATCTGCAATCATTTTATTCTCATCAACATCGAGAATACTTCCATCAATAATCTCCTCGTTTTCTAAAACGGTATTGAGTTTTAAACCTACTTTAAAGGGCTGAATTCCTAATCGGGAAAGCACTGTTGCATGAGCTTCAGATACAGTGTCACCTATTGAGAGGACTTTAGCTGTTTTTGTAATCCTTATCTTTCCTTTCTCAATTCTCGTTTGTAAACCAATAGAACCAAGTTCACCAATAATGGGCCCTGGATCTAGATTGGTGACACCTTCGGAAACAAACACATCAACAGGAGATATTTGACCAGTTTTTGCGGGAGCAGGAACCTGATTCTGATTTAAAAATTTTTGAAGTCTGAATGGGTTTGCTTTTGTGAATATCAATGCACAAGAGCCGTTTATATAAGGAATAAGTTTTGCTATACCTGGTTTATCAATCTTTTCCAAAGCTAACGTTTTTAAGGTATTTTTCGCTACTTTCAGTGTTGCAACGACTTCTCCTGACCGCATTGAAGATCGAATATCTTGTAGTGCCTTTGAACTTATTCCACTTAAATTAACCAAACCTATAACCGAATTCTGTTCTGCTAGGTTAATTATTGTATCAATCTGCTCCTTCTTTTTGTTTTGTCCTTTTTCTGATCGAATTGCAGATGTTGCCATTATGGTCGCCTTTAAGAAATTTTCCTCTCAGTCAAATCTTTTGATCCAGAGACTCGTGTTTCATATATCCAACATGTGGGCTTTTTTTGTCAATATTAATAAGTTATCTGAAGGTAAGAAAAGAAGTACATTAAATTAGATGGGCTAAAAAGTTGTCTCTGGTTTTATTACTTTATATATAAAGGAAAAGAACAAAACTTAAAAATCAGAATCTTCGTCCTGTTCTTCTTCACTTGGTTGAATTAGTTTAACTGAATCTGCGTGCAAAACAATTGGGATGGTGACACTACTTGTTAGTAAATCAACAGTAATTTCTTCTCGAGCTTGGTAAATTGAAGAAATTTTAGCTCGACTGCCTTTAAAGGGGCCATCAACGATTTCAACAATGTCATTCGTCTTTAAGCCTTCGATAACAGGTGTCGGTATAAGATGCCCCTCTAATTCTGAAACCGGAACACGCCCCAATTGCTTACCAATATAATGAGCACCATCAACAGCTCGAGTTATATCTTGAACATCCCCTTCTATGAAAATATATCCTTGAATTTCTGTTACTAATACAGTTTTTATATCAAGTTGGTTTATTTCTGCACGATTAGCAACTGCTTCTGCTGCATTAAACTCCTGCCCTTTCTTCACTTTGAAGCAATAAATACCAACTTTTTCAAGCAATCTAATCACATTCTCGAATGGTTGAGACACGGTACTGTATTGTTGCAGCTTACAATTACATTTGATTTTGAAGAATAACTCCGTAAAGTACAAGTCGAATTATATAAGCTATTAACCCGAGGATTGCCATCCCAGCAGTAGTAATCTTGATGACCAAGAAAACTTCTGACCTATCTGGTTTTTTAGCGAGTTTTAGTATTCGAATTGCTTTTTTATAGAAACTTGCTGTTCCTATTCTACTACTGTCTATTGACATTCTTTTTCACTTTATTCAGTGAGTTGAATCGGTTAAGATGAGTTGGGGTTTGATCGTAAGAGACATTAGCTCCTGAAGAAGTAGTTTAAATGCATAAGATATTGCAATCTTAAAAATTCCTGTATCAACGTTTCCACATACATTGCAATACGTTTGGTCTTTCTTGCGATCCCAAGTAGCTATTAGTCCACATTTCTCACAAATGAAGATTTCTGTTTTGTCAGATTCTTCTAATAATCTCTCTTTCAATAAAAGCGCAGCACCATGACCGATTAAACAATCACGTTCCATTTCTCCAAATCGTAAACCTCCTTCGCGAGCTCTCCCCTCTGTAGGTTGTCGAGTTAAAATCTGAATAGGCCCCCTAGCCCGGGCATGAATCTTGTCTGCAACAAGATGATGCAGTTTTTGATAATAAGTAGGCCCAATAAAAATTCGTGCTGGAAGTTTGTGTCCAGTCATCCCATCATACATTACTGATTCAGCATAAGGATGAAAACCTAGATTACGAAGTTTACTTGCAATATCCTCGGGATCTGGAGCCTCGAACAACGTTGCATCTATTTGTTGTCCTTCGTAGCATGCAACAATTGCACTCATGCACTCGATTATCTGCCCTAATGTCATACGACTTGGAATTGCGTGGGGATTAATTATAAGATCAGGAACAACTCCACTTTCAGTAAAGGGCATATCTCTTTGAGGCACAATATGACCAATAATTCCTTTTTGGCCATGACGAGAGGCAAATTTATCTCCTAGCTCTGGAATTCGCTGATCTCTTACTTTAATCTTTACTAATGTACTCCCTTCAGATGTTTCTGTTAATATCACTCCATCTACAATTCCTTTTTCTCCATGGCGAATTGCAATACTAGTTTCACGCCTCTGAGGTGTTGAAGATTCTAAAGATTCTAATTCAATATATTCTTCTAAAAATCTTGGTCTTGAAGTACGACCTACTAAAATATCACCACCCCCTACTTCAATTTCTGGCTCAATTATTCCGTCAACTTCACTTAAATGTCTATAGACTTCTTTTGCACGATAACCGCGAACTCCTTTCTGCGGAATCTCAAATCTATCCTCCTGTCCTCCAAGATACTTTTTTTCCTCACCAACATATGATCGAAAAAAATGACTCCGGGCAAGACCCCGTTCAATACTAGCACGATTTAAGATAATTGCATCTTCAATATTATACCCCTGAAAACTCAAGATAGCCACAATAAAATTCTGGCCTGCGGGACGATCGTTAAACCCAATGACATCCATTGATTTGCTGCCAACTAATGGGATTTGTGGTGCCTGTAAAATATGTGAACGCCTATCCGTCCGAAAATAGAAATTCGAGGCATATAAACCCAGAGCTTGTTTTGTCATTCCAGCCTCATATGTATTTCGAGGAGATTGGTTGTGTTCTGCGTAGGGAATAATTGATGCACAAATCCCTAATATGGCAGATGGGGAGATTTCCACATGAGTGTGTTCAGGTTGAATTTCTTCTAATGTCATGGCAATATAAGCATTTTCCTCTTCTTCTGCATCGAGAAATTCAACAATTCCTTCTTTAAGCAGATCAGAGAACTTAATATCTCCTTTTCGTAATTTATCAATATGAATTTGTTTCAAACGGGGTTTGGTAAATTGCTTTATTCCTTCTATTTCGCGATCTAGAATAATTAAGGGTCTTCGAACACGGCCCCCGTCTGTATTTATCGAAATTATACGATTCTCTTCAAAGAAAGCTAAGTTAATTTCATGATGAAGCCTAGAAGATCTTCTTTCTTCACGAATTAAATTGAAAGTTTCCTCAGGTAGTCGTGTTGTAGCAATTAGATTACCATTTACAAGGATATGAACCCCCTGATGATCAATTGCTTCTGTAACTGGTTTCACGGTACAATTTTGGAAAATAAAATCAAGTACAGGTTGTTCACTTGTACCAATAGATATATAGGCCTGCATTGCGAGGTTTTTAACCAAACCACAGTTAGGACCTTCTGGGGTCTCATTAGGGCATATTTTACCCCAATGAGTAGCATGCAAATCTCTAGCTTCAAAGTGAGCTTGACTTCGAATTAAAGGGCTAATGACTCGTCGTAGATGACTGTAAGTAGACATATAATTAGTACGATCTAAGAGCTGAGAAACTCCAGCTTTACCACCAACCCAATTTCCTGTGGCAAGAGCATGTCGAATTCGTTCAGTAATGACATCAGCTCTCATGGCAACCCTTAAATTGGGTAATTTTCCCCTTCTTGCTCCTTTTTCCAACTGATATTTTATATCACGGTATAATGAATGGAATGCAACTCTAAATAGACTAGTAAGCATTTCTCCTGCTAATTTAAGTCTTTTATTTGCATAATGATCTTTATCATCTTGATCGATATTGCCAAGGTTAAGTTCGATAACTTTTAAGGCCATTTGTGCTAAATATAACGCTTTTTGATGCCGAAAACTTTCATCTTTACCCACATGAGGTAATAAATAGTTATCTAGTACTTGCTTTGCACGTAAAATGCGATATTGTCTAGTCTGGCCTACTGCAACCCTTTTTCCAATGAAATCAAGAGCTTCTTCTTGATCTACTATCTCCGCTGCCTCACGAAGGGTTGGTAACAGCTCTTGAATCAGCTCTGGTTCATTAGTAACAAGATTAGCGATGTTTCGATCAATTGTAACACCCAAAGCTTTGATGAGAACTGCTAGAGGTAATGGTCGCGGAACACTGAAGAAGTTTACAAGTAGTCTACCATCTTTTCTTCGTTGAACTGAAACTAAAGAACGAAAACCAGCAACAGTACTAAAAACTTTTGCCACTGCAGTTGTTGAAGAGCCTTTACGCCCTTTATCGACTAAAACTCGGTTAGAAACTAAATACTCTTGTGTCACAATTACTCTTTCTGAACCATTGATAATGAAATAACCACCAGGATCCTCTGGATCCTCCCCTAACCTTGTCAATTCATCTCGACCTAAATTATACAATAAACAAGACTTGGATTTTAACATAATAGGTAATCTGCCAATATATGCTGTTACAACCTCTTCCTCCTTTTCAATGCCTGCATCTACATAAACAGGTCTCATTTTTAGGTTTAATGGAGCAGAATATATTAAATTCCTAACACGAGCCTCCATGGGATATATGGTTCGTTCAGAGCCGTCAGCTTCTCTCACTGAAGGTTCTCCTACATCAATGCCTTCTAGTTTGACGTAGAAACCCTCAATATCAGGTTCAATTTTTGGACGTTCTTGAACGATTTCATTTAATTTCTTTTCCACAAACTCATTAAAGGAATAAAGATGCTGTCTTACAAGTCCAAATTCATGATACATGGATTTAAGGACTTCCCATTTATCATTATTGGTGATTTGTTCCATAATTAATACTCCATCTTCTGTCTTCTTCTTATCCTATTATGAAAAAACGATGACATTTGTAAAATTGAACTAATTACCCTTGAATTCGTTAAAACGTGTACTACTAACCTTTTTAAATTAGCCTTAAATGTGTCTCACCGAAAAAACTATCTATCCCATCTGTTTATGAACTACCTTGACAGACACTAGCTAAGCTCAGTAAGGAAGGCAGTTAAAACGAAATTTGTGTGAATTTAAATTTGATGTCACATCCACCTGAAACTCAATAAAAGCATTGAAGAATCAAATTGAAAAGTATTCATCAGCAAAATAAAATTTTATGCATACAACACCCTTCTGTGATGGTTGGGTAAAATCTGTTAAGAGTAAATTCTGTTGATCTGGATTTCAAGGAAGTTAATTAATTCAATCTCATTGTTGATATTTTATTCTTTCTCTTTAACTTGTTTGTAAATAGTTTACCTAGAATCATAAACTTCAATCTTCTTTAATTCCTTGAAAAAAGGAGATTTTTGACGAAAAAGTCAGATCTCAAAGGGATGTTTTTTCAAAATATGCATTACAGCCTCTAAACTTGTATTAATCCTACTCTGGGGATTACTGAACTTTGGATTTCGAATTTTAAACATAGTATCAATTAGAATCCCAAGTGCAATATGGAAATCAAACGTTGTTCCATTAGGATAATATTCTTCCAGTTTGATCCCATTTCTAGAGATTGTATAATCGTATCCTTTACATATGAGTTCAAAATCTGTCACTGCTTTATCAAACGATTGAGAAAGATAAAAGTCGTTATAGGCAAATTTCGAGAAAAAGGTGCCAATATCCTCAGCTCGATCAACATTTCCTGCCTTATCCAGATATGTAGGATCTATTAGATATATATCTGTTCGATCAATTTTTAAATCTCCAGTATTACTTGTTAATGCTTTTTTCTCCTTGAACATTATATTTCCAGGGTGATAATCCCCAAAACAATTTGCTCCTGCTTCACTTAATCCAATACGACGAAATTCTTCTTTAAAAAGAGAAAAAAGCTCATTTTTATCCCCAGGAGCCACATTTAATCCTTTCACTACTTTGGAAATCAAATGTAGATATCTGTCGACAAATACTTTATGTTTAAAAATTCCATGAACATAAGGTAAAGCCATTCCTGCCAAAAAAAACTTCTGTGGTTGATCAAGTTCACTATCAAAGAATTCTCGTGGTTCTCTGAGACCTTCATATATTAATAAGGAATTTTCGCGGGAAAAATACAATAATTGAGGAGTTTGAACCTTAAAATTATTTTTTAAGACTTCTCCTAACCATACAGCCCCATTACCTTCTTCTGCTGCTGCTTCAGGATCTGAAAAAAATTTAAACGCAAGATCAACGTTGAATTTTCTGTTTTGTAACGTATCCGCAACTTCTACAGTCATTAACTGAAGCTCTTTTCTTCTTCCTAATCTCTTCCCTAAAGTCACATTTTCTATTTTTTCCACTGGGAAAAAGGCCCCCGTTTGATTTCTCACTAATTCTTCAATATGTTTCAAGAAAAACTTTGACAGAACACGGATTAATTCTAACTTAAGCTGTTCTTCTGCTAGAATGTCAGGAGTCATAAATTGAACTCTCGAATGAAATTATCGTCCGCTAAACTAAAGTAATTTTGAGGGCCTTGGAATTATTGATTGGATACTCAATCAAATTTCTGATAAATGACGAAAACAATTTTGATATAAACCTAAACTAATGCTATTTATTACCGCAAATTAAAGTTTAAAAAGGGTTTCTTAAATCAAATCAAATGGGTGATAAGTGGTGTTATCCAGCTGGGATAATTTTGTTAATTCTTCTAGATTACCTAGCTAGTATAAAACCACATTGGATCAACACATTTTTCTACTACTTTTCTCTCAATGAAATAAATAATTCAGTCCGCACCATTTATTCCTGTATTTCAATTATTTCAGTTTTATTAACCTTTTTTAGTCAAACAATGACCGTGAATCATATAGTACAAGCCAGATGGAGGTATATCAGATGAGACTTAAGCCAAAACTCAAACAAAAAAGATGGGAAGCAATTAATGAACGTGAAATTATTAAATTCTGGACTGAAAATGAGATTTTCAAGTTTATCCATAATCCAATGAAGCCTGTTTACATTATTGATACTCCGCCCCCCTATGTCTCGGGAAGAGCGCATATTGGTTTTGCTATTCACTATGCTCAGATCGATATGATAGCACGTTACCACCGCATGTTAGGCTCTAATGTAATTTTCCCTGCTTGTACTGATCGTAACGGTCTTCCAGTGGAAGTTAAAGTTGAAAAGAAATTAGGAAAATCCATGCATGATATAGACCGTGAAGATTTTCTTCAAATTTGCAAAAGAGAACTTGATAAAGCAGAAGAGAATGCAATACAAGTGATGAAATGGATGGGATTATCCTGTAATGCGTTTTATGGTTCTCCTGAAATGTATTACCAGACTGATTCCCCTGAGTACCGCTTTAACACTCAACGTACGTTTTGTAGAGCCTGGCATGAAGGTAAAATCTTGAGGGCAACACGACCAAACAATTGGTGTATTGATTGTGGAACAACAATTGCAGATGCAGAGATAGAATACCGTGACGATGATTCAACTCTTTATTACATAAAATTTAATATAGAAAATTCAGATGAAACTATTACAATAGCAACAACACGTCCTGAAATGATCCCAACTTGTGAGCTAATAATCTTTCACCCTTCTGACGCAAGATACTTCCATTTAAAAGGAAAAAACGCTATTACTCCGCTTTTTAATAAAACAGTTCCTATAAAAGTGCATAGAGAAGCTAATCCAAAATTTGGATCAGGGATTATGATGATTTGTGCTTATGGTGACAAGTCTGATGTAAGTATTCTTCGTGAATTTGGGGTGACTTTCCCGAAAACTATGATTAAACCTGATGGATATACAAACGAAGTATCAGGAAAATATCAAGAACATACAATTGAAGAAGCACAAAATGCAATACTAAAAGATCTAGATGAAAAAGGGTTCCTAATAGGTTCAGGGCCTACATCCCGTCGAGTTCCTATATGCTGGAGATCAAAAACGCCTATTGAAATCATCGCTATGGATGAGTATTATTTACAGCAGATAAAAGTTTTACCAGAACTTGAAAAAATTGTTAATCGGATGAAATTCTATCCAAAATCTAGTAGAATCATTCTCAAAAATTGGTTAAGCTCAATAAACATGGATTGGGCTATTAGTCGGAGAAGATTTTATGGAACATCTATTCCTATCTGGTATTGTCCCAAATGTTATACCCCCAATGTGCCAAAAGAAAATCAATTAAAGCGTTATTATGAGGCATGGAAAGAAATGTCACCAATATCAACTTGTTATCAGTGTGGGAACTCACTTAAAGAGGCAATTGGTGAGGAAAGAACTTTTGATACATGGTTTGACTCATCTATATCGGAATTGATTGCCTGTAATTATGGAAATACGTTTTTTGAAGATAAAAATGGTAGTTTCTTTTCAAATAATTTCCCATGTTCTATCCGACCTCAAGGAAAAGAAATTGTACGAACTTGGCTTTATTATACAATTCTTCGTGCATATCATCTCTTTAAGAAACCAGCTTTCAAACAAGTATGGATTTCTGGACTTGTACGAGATCCTTATGGAGGAAAAATGTCAAAAAGTCTCGGAAATAGTATTGATCCCCTCCTGTTTTTACAACCTCCAATTTTACCTGAAGATACTCCAAAAATGTTAAGACCTGATCAAAATAGTTGGAAGATAATCGCAGAAATGAAAAAGTCTTCAAAATTTTTGGGTAAATCAAAACCAAGCCTCTTCTATGGTGCTGACAGTCTTAGACTAACATCATGTTTACAAGGAAGCCATGGTTCAGATATTCGTTTCTCATTATCCAAACTTGAGGGCAATGCGAAATTTATAACAAAATTGTGGAATATATCTAGGTTTATTTCGACTTTTCCTATTGAAAAATCTCCTAAATCGTTGTCTCCAACAGATCAATGGATTCTTAATAGTCTAGATGCATTAATATACCGTTGTGGGGAGGGTTATGAAAAACTTGATTTTTCCATTCCTACAGAGAATATCTACAACTGGGTTTGGAACATTTTTGCCCCTCATTATATTGAACTTGTTAAATCACGGGCATATAAACAGAATGAAGCAAGTCATGAGGAGGTTCAAAGTGTACGATATTGTCTTCATCAGATACTTCAGGTAATATTGAAATTGTTGGCACCAATCACACCATTTGTTACTGAAGGTATTTATCAATATCTGTACGAACCTTTGGGTAGTATCCATCACGAACTGTTGCCAAAATCTAAATATAATCAGAGCATTGAAGATCCTCGAACATATGAACTGATTAAGTTAGATTCCTTTATCTGGAAAGCAAAACGAGATCGAGGTCTTTCTTTGAAAGCATCAATAACTAGCCTTTATATTCCTAATACTTTAACGGAGTTTATTCCAGATCTGAAGGAAATGCATAATATTAAAACCATTCTCACAATCAAACCAAACAAAAACGAAGAAGGAATCATTCATCATAATCAATTTGCTATCAAATTCTAAATGAACTAGATAACTCAAAGGTCTTAATTCCAATGTCGAAAAAGGATAATGATTCCTCATCTGAAATTAAGCAGATGAGCACTTTACTACTGTCAGGAGCAACTATGTTAGCTGACTCCTGTCCAGACTGTAAAGTTCCCCTGTTTAAGAAGAATGAAAATACTTTTTGTCCAAAATGTGGCAGAAAAGCTGTGTATGTAAGTTCTGATGATGAAATCAGAGAAATTGAGCATGCTTACTCATTTTCAGAAACTCGCGGGATGTTGCAAGACATTTTAACTGGGAAATTAAATTTTATAGCTCAAAAGCTTGCAGAATGTGAGGATTATGAAGAAATGAAGATTATTTTACAAATAATGGATCTATTACTTAATTTAACTATTAAAATCACTAGAATTAAATAAAACAATGTAATTAAAGACTGAAAGCTTAAGGTTTGAAGTCAAAACCTTAATTTGATAGACGAAGCAAGATTTTTTGGAGTACAAACTGTTCATCAGTTGGTGATTGTATTTGGGCCGAATTATTGGAAGAATTCTCCGTATATTAGCCTGGATTGCACCTATATACCAATTTAGGGCTAGTGTGTGGCGTAGATGTGGTGTGAACATTGGGAAGCGTGTTTTCATCGGAAATCTAGTCTATATCGATAGTCAATATCCACACTTGATTACAGTTGAAGATGATGCCAGTATTGGCCCCTTTGCATTAATTCTAGCTCATTCTGGAGGGAGTCCTTATCACCAACAGACTGGTACCTTTAAACAACCACCCAAACCTGTACATATCAAACGTGGTGCATGGATTGGATCTGGTGCAATCATCCTCCCAGGAGCTATAATCGGCGAAGGAGCTATTGTAGCTTCTGGAGCCGTTGTTCACCGTGAAATTCCTGACTTTAGAATCGCTGCTGGTAATCCAGCACGAGTAATTTCTAAGTTACCTAGTCCAAAAGCAGGTAAACTTAAGAAAAAGAAAGGAAAAACATGATTACATATATCGGTAACTTTGAAGAAGGCATTCCCTTATATGACTTTAATCCCATACTTACCTAGGATCTTTTTAATGTCTCCAATTGTTTTTATTTCTAAGATGTCATCATCGGAGAGAAAAATATTAAAAGCCTGCTCTAACTCTGATACTAACGCAAGATGAGTCATTGAATCCCAGACTTCAAGATCTTCTTGAGTAACGTCATTGCTTATCATATCTCTTTCCAATAGAAGGATCTTACAAATGATATCTTCATATGTCTCTTGAGCTTTTGCCATCATTCTTCAACTACCTGAATGTATTCAGGATAGATTACCTTAGTATCAAGGGGATGGATTACCCAACGTGATTGCCCGTCATTTCGTTTTTCTAGCATTTGAAAGCCATGTTTTGGATAAAAATCCTTTACCAATGAGTTTTTCTTTGTGGGAATGTATTCAGCTTCGAGATTTTTCACTCTTTTCTTCTGAGCATCCTTTATTATTTTGTATAAGAAAGAAGTTTCGATTTTTCTACCAATTACTCGACAACTCATAAGAAAACTATCAATTAGATAAGAATCTTCAGAATTTATCTTAACAATCGCCACACCTACAGTTCCTTCATGACCAAATTTGTCAACGACTTCTAAGGTGTAAATAAGATATTTTTCACTGTTAGAGTACATTTGGCGGATCTCAGCATCTGTATAGCGCCTAGTTGTTAAATTAAATTGATTTGTCCTGTTCAGAAGGTTTGTGACACGCGGTAGTACTAAATCATCAGCATATCTAATTTTTGCTACAATGTTCAACGACTTGATGAATTCCTCAATAGATTGTATCTGTTGTTCGAGAACTTGGCGTTTTCGCCTTGCGTAATACATTTCACTACGGTTAAGGTCTTCCTTGGTAAGAGATAGTGTGTTAAAATCGTTCATTCTTTCTAAAGTTTGTCGAAACAGAGTAGGACTAGAAGGTAACTCTATAACGTGAACTTCAGGCAGGGATGTTTTTATGCGTTCTCGCTCTATAGGATTATCATCAAAAAAAACTATACTATCTAATCCGATATTAATTTCCTTACTCAATTCAATGAGGTTTTGCACCTTATCATTCCAATTAATGCGATAAGCAGCTAGATTTTTTTCCTTTATTAACATAAAAGGATGCTTCTGGAAAACCTCAAGAGCATCTGCAAGATTATTCTTACTGTTTACTGCTAAAATTACACCCCTATTGCTCAAGCTCAAGAGAGAGCGTTGAAAGTCCATAAATTCATTTCCTGGATACGTAACATTGAGTTTAATCCCATCGAGCTCATCTTCTCCAATAATACCACCCCAAAGGGTACCATCTAAATCAAGAACAATGCATTTCCTATTCTTTGATTTTAGTGCATTAATGTACCCCATCAACTCATAAGAAGCACGTGGTAAAAATGATTCAGTGAATAGTAGTGAACCTCGATAATTCATTGGATAATTCATGTATTTATCTTTGCCATAATTGCTAGCAACTTCATTGAGATCAAATATGAAAACTTGTTTGCTTTCTCGGAATAATTTTTCAAGCCTTATATTTAACGATTGATAGAAGCGCTTGAATCCAATTTCCTGTTTATTATCTAGAATTCCGAAAGGAGAAAATGCTGGTAAAATGAAATTACTGAAAAGAATTAGAGATTCACTCCTTTGATGTATTAATGTCAAGAGTTGTTTAAGAGTTTGAATAACTCGATCCAATTCGGCTTGTCTATGTTCTGTTTTCATTTGAGGAAATTTAACTCTGAACATATCTTCTAGTAATGATTCTACCTCAACAAAAAATATTATTATATCTGGTTGAGATTGGTAAAGGCCACTCCTCTCATTGATTACCTCTTCTTGAAATCGGTTGAATGGAGCAATATAAATTTCAGGAAAAAGTCCCTTTAAACGACAATCAATGTCAAGATAGATCGCTAACGGGTCAATGGTGAATGAACTCAACAATGCGATGTTTATACGTTGATGTGTGGGAATTTCTACATTCGAAAAATCTAATTTTTTAATTCGCTTGTACACGTTCCAATAATTTCTATGAGTTGGTTCTTTACGAACCAATTTAAGTAAATCATTTTGCTCATGAAATGCATCTATACTTGAGTAATTCATCATAAACCTCTTGCTCCAATTCAACTTCAAACTCATTTAATTCCTCTAATAAGTCATAATCAGATGATATCGAAAAAACTAACGCCCATGCTATAGCTAGCTCACTGGAGTGTGCTATACTGACTTGGACTTCAAGATTATGATTGTTATTCAACCATTTATTACCTATTGGAGGTGATATCATATCATCTTCAGGCCAAACTACAGGCTTCCCATTTTCATCATGTTGAATTGTAATTTGGGTAAGTTTTATTGGTAATAGCTTATTTACTGCTTTAAAGATTGCCTCTTTTGCAGCAAAAATACCTGCTAAATGAGGATAAGGATCAGAAAAACCGCTGCAATATTGGAATTCATATTCGCTGAAGACATGTGCATAAAAACGAGGATGTTTTGAAGGAGGAAACGCCCTAAAGCGTTGAATTTCAATGATATCAATACCTATAAACCAGTTTTTCATTTAAAATCAAACCTTACAATTAAGTTCTTCTCATATAATCAAAAAATGTAAAATTATCTATATCCCCTGTAAGAAGACAGCATACTGGTGCATCCCCTTTCCATCGTTGGTCTTTTGACCAACAATCCACAGCTTCTGAAACTGTGGGTATCCACGCACCAATATTCCTTGCATGAAGAAGTAACTCACTCAAACTCCGAATATACTCTCTCTGTCCGATTCTTATTGGATGAAGATCGTACATAACAAGTCCATTAACTTTTCGAGCTTTTTCTAAGTGAAAAATCAAGATTTTCGCCATTTTTTTCCATGAAAGTCTGTATTTATCAATCATACGGTCGTCAGACCACTCACACAAAGGAATGCAGGTGTAAGACGACTTTTTGCCATTTCTTAATTTGACTTTGAAGAATTCCTGACCATATCTATACTCAAGACGATATCCTATTCCTCCATCCCATTTAAATCCAAATTTTTCCACTAATTCTATTGTACTCTCTGAATACGCATTGTATGGCGCTCTGAAACCTTGATAAGGAATTTTCAATTCCTTGAAAATGCGGATAGCCTTTTTGAATTCAAATACTTGTTGATCGAGTGATAATAATGAATATTTTATATGTTTATAACCATGAATAGCTATTTCATGAGGAAATGACCCTAACCATTCAACTAATGAAGGATTAGACTGAGCTGTTGCTGCCACAAGGGGAAACGTGAATTTTGCATCATATTCATCAAGGGTTTCTAGAATCCTCGACAGCAATTGAGAAAAAGGCGTCATATGGAAACGAAACATTTTTACAGTATGATTAATAATCTGCTTACCACGTCTACCCTTTAAATGCATCAACCAGGATGTCAGACGACTCCTATTTACCATATTTTTCCCAAGAAGTATTTAGATGGCGTAAAACAAAAAATCTAATAATTAATTAAATGTTTTTCATTGTAAGCTAATAGGATTGCTTTTCTTTCATTATAGACAATTGTTGATCACAATCATGAAAATAGAACTTCAAAGGTAAAAACAGTTGGTTATCCTTTTTAGTACTGTTTTTGACAACAAAAGGTCAGTGAGACCATCTACAATAATTTTTAACGTTAGTTAAATATCTCCATATCATTAATGTTAATTAAGACTTTATCTCTTCTATCCTTCCACTATTATTTTAATAACGAAAAAAAATGGATAAGTTCTTCTTGTATTTCATTCCTTAATTTCATTATATCATTAATTTCAACTGGTTCAGAATGTTTTATAATAATATTCAATTGTACAACGTTTCCAATCGCTTGAATGTCTTCTGATTTAACAGTAAATTCGGTATCAAGACCTTTCACTGTCAAACTAATAGTTGGTGAGGGAATTTGGATTCTGATGTTGCGAATAACCCCAATCATACGAGCATTTGCATCAATAACAGCCTTTCCCACGAGTTTTC
>CP070665.1:583055-595849 GCA_020351745.1 Candidatus Heimdallarchaeota archaeon
GCTCAAGCACTTTTATTATCTTTTTCAGCAGTTTTTATTATGGAGATGGGAGATAAAACGCAATTAACTGCATTTGCTTTGAGTATGAAATATCGAAGCCCGTTAAAAGTGTTTTTTGGGGCTATTTTTGGCTTGTCAGGAGTTACGATCATTGCTGTAATAATTGGTATATTAATGAAAAACACGATTGAAGTCTCCTTTTTAAAGCCAATTATTGGCATTCTTTTCATTCTTGGTGGTGTTGGATTCTTATTAATTCAATTCCGTAAGCAAAATAATAGACCGATTAAGATATGTCCAGTTAATCTAGAATTTTGTGACAAACCTCATGAAAATTGCCCAGATATGGAACAATGTGATATCTATTTGAAGACTGTCATTCAGAAAGGAGGATTCATTGGTTCACTTACTTTCATGTTCTTAGCAGAATTAGGGGACAAAACAATGTTAATGGGAGTTGGCTTAGCGACTCAATTTGATCCATGGGGAGTTTTATTCGGAGCTGTACTGGCATTATCTTTAGTAAATGGGATAGGGGTTTATGCTGGTGAGAAATTAGCCACCAAAATTCCCAGGGATAAGATAGACATTATTTGTGGTTTATTATTTATACTAATAGGTTTGGTCATTTTGCTTATGTAAGTAAAAAGACGTTTAAATTATTCATATTTCTTAGTAGAATTAAAAAATGTTTAATCAGAGGTTGAACTGTTTTTCTCTAAGCATTTGGAAATATTTCGTGCTTTATAACATTTATTACAGGAGATACAATCGCTTCTTTTCTTTCCTGATTTGAACTTCTGTACAAGATTTGGTTCTCTTATAAAAGGACGACACATCGAAATAAAGTCTACAAATTCCTCCCGAAGTTCTTGCATTTGGGCTAGAGAGCGAAGTCCTCCAACCAATATAAGTGGCATGTCACCAATATGTTGTTTTATTATTCTAGCTGTAGGTGAGAAGTATGCTTCTTTCTCAGGTTTGACTGTACGAGTGGATCTCATTCCGCTTATCTCAATAGCATCAAGTCCTTCGTTTGCTAGCCAACTCGCTACTTTAGATCCTTCTTCCACTGTGAAACCTTCCGAGGGATCATCTGATCCGTTCATTTTCACTAATACTGGGTAATTAGATCCAACTACTGATCTTATCGCCTGATATACTGATAATAAGAATTGCGCTCTATTCTCTAAACTTCCACCCCAGGAATCAGTTCGCTTATTTGTTTTATTAGAGAGAAACTGTCTCAATAAATACCCATGAGCTGAGTGAATTTGAATTGCATCATAACCAGCTTTTTTCGCACGTAAAGCAGCCTTTCGAAATCCCTCAATTACGTTTTCAATGTCCTCCTCGCTCATAACTATGATTTCTTCATCCTCTCGGGGTGAAGCAGTTTTGGTACTTACTGAATAAGCACCACCATGGTTTAATTGAGCAGCGATCAAATTCTCTGTATCTGCTTCATGTACAAGTTTAGTAATTTGTTTTAAACCTGTTATGTGAGTATCATGTGCGATACCAGCCATGTGTTTGTGAGCCTTCCCCTCATCCATTACATAAAGATGGCCTTGGATTATAAGGCCTATCTCCCCTAACGCCAGATTTGAGTACAATGAATGATATTCCTTAGTTATCGTACCATCATAGTCATTTGCTACGAATTCAGCTGTAGCAGAGCGAATGAAACGATTCTGTAACTTCAATAAACCAATATTTCCAGGATTGAACATAATATTTGGACTTGTGTGATATTTCTTAAGATGTTTTCATTCTTCAGGTGAAGACTCATCATCATCTGCTTTCAGTCGAATTAAGTAGAATATTGTGGGTATTATTAAAATCCAACCAATGATGACTCCTACAGCAATATGAGCAGGGGGATTGCGAGCAATGATCATATTTGTTACAAAACCTAATAGAAAAGCAAATGATCCCATACTAGCTCCTATTAAGTCATTTTTTCTAATCAAAATAGCTGCTGCAAAACTTATGATCCCTACACACAAGCTTAGTACTCCCCACCAAGAAAAATTGGCCGTCCAGTGTTCGAGATGATCGGTAATATAATTTAGATAACCTGGAGCGGATAGTTGAAAAATGAGAGATGACAACCATCCCACGAACCCTGCCAGACCAATTATTCCAAAAACTAAAAACTGAAAGATAACTAGACTTAGCAGGGGATCACTTCTAGTTGAAACTGCCAGTTGTTTGCATTTCTGAAGCAATCTTTTGATCCATACAAGAGTTGATTCATGCATTTGATCTTCCTCTGACTAAAGAATCTATTTTTTCGGTCTTGATATTTTTTGGGTTATTTTATTGAGATTTTCTTTCAAATTATGTATATTAATTCTGAGGGTCGACAAGTGACATTACTGATTACAGGCAGTACAGGCTTAGTTGGGCAAGCTTTAGTTCGCTATTTACTTAGTGAAACTTTTTACATCGAAGAACCTTACAAAATACGTTTGTTAATTCGGGAAAAAAAAAGTAATCGCCATAGACAACGATTTCTAAAGTGGTGTGAGGAAAAAAGGATTGACATATTTTCTGGTGATCTGAGAAACAGCGAAGATGTAATGGCATTTACTCAAGTACCAGATCCCGAATCGTCAATATTGATACACTGTGGGGCAATATTTAACTTATGGCAGCCCTACAAGCTCCTATATGATGTTAATGTGAATGGAACGGAGAGAATTCTGCAAGCATTCCATAAAAATAGAATAAAGAAATTAGTTTTTCTCTCTTCGATAGCTGTTTATGGCGAATTGAATGGAACTAATGGGCAGGGGATCAGAGAAGATCATCCGATTGACTTACACATGAAGAAGAATTATGAACTCACTAAAGCCCTTGGAGAAGAGCTTGTTAGAGAATATCAATTTACCCACCCTCACAAATTGATAACAATTCTCCGTCCATCTGGAATCATTGGAGGCTCTAGTTCTACGTTAGATATGTTCTCAAGAATGTTCATTGGTCGTTTAGTTCCCTTACCTCGTGGTGGTAAAGATAAAATAAGTCTTGTTGATTCTCAAGATGTTGCACGTGCCATTGTTTTTCTTTCCGATTTCCAAAAAGGTAATGGGGAAGCGTATAACCTCGTTAGCTGCACTCCAACACTTCGTGAGGTTGTTAAAGAATTAGGTCAAGCTCTTCAAAAGCACAACTTGTCTATTATTTCTATTCCGTTATTTATATTCAAGCCTTGCTATTATTTAGCCCGTATTATCCGAAAAATAAAGAAAGCGAAAGAAAATTCAATTTTAATCCCTGTATTATTCGATAAACTTGGACAAGATATTTTAGTAGATGATAGAAAGATTAGAAAGACTGGTTTCAAATATACTGTCACTCTATCGGAGTCAATGGACAAATTTGGTAATTTTGTTTCAGAAAACCCATGGTATAAGCAAAAACTTTGTTTTGCTTTATAATTGGCATTAAAAAATTCTTGAAGAGGTAAAAATCTGTTTCAAAAAAGAAATCGATTGAATTCCCTTTCAAAAATTAATCATACAAAAGTGCCTATACCGAACAGCTTATGAAAAAGAATCTTGTAGGTTAATACAATCTTGGAATTGTAGAATCTATGTCTAAGAGTTGGTAACCTAAAATGATTAGTATAGAAGTCTCTGAAACTGTTGGGATACTCAAGTTAAATAGAGGGATCACAAATGCAATAAATCTTGAATTAGTCAATGAACTGACCATAAATCTCCAGAAAATGAGGCAAGATTCAGATATTCGCAGTATTGTGCTTACTAGCTCAAATGAAAAGTTTTTTGCTATTGGTTTTGATATTCCAGAGCTAATTAAGCTCTCTTTAGAGGATTTCAAGGTTTTTTATCGATCATACAATCGTCTCTGTCTAGATTTGTACTCATTCCCCAAACCCACAATTGTAGCAATAACAGGACATGCAATAGCTGGTGGTTGCATCTTGGCCCTCTGTTGTGACTATCGAATCATAGGTGAAGGGCGTAAACTCATGGGACTCAATGAAATCAAGCTTGGAGTTCCTGTACCTTATCCTGGTGATTGTATTTTACGCCAGATTGTTGGACCGCGGAATGCTCAGGAGATAACATACACTGGTGACTTTTATCCATCTGAAAAACTACTTCAAATGGGCATGGTCGATAAAGTAGTTCCGTTAAAACAAGTACGAAACGAAGCAATTGATAAAGCTAAACTCTTGGGCTCATCATCACAAGGAGCTTTCGCCATGATCAAACATAATCGAATAGAGATTGTTGAAGCTCAGATACTGAAACGCTTAACAGAAAAAGAACAATCCTTTTTGAAACACTGGTTTTCTGCAGAGGCACGAAATCAATTGGAGGAGGCCATTAAAAAATTCTAAGGCTTTCCTTTTTCTTTCAGTATTGAGGTTTCTGCTAGGTAATAGGCTTGATAGGTGAACTTAAGAATAAATTAGCTTGTTAACTTGTGCTGTTCAAGGAATGGGTAAAACTATAGCTAAAAAGTAGGCAAAAGAAGGTGCCCATTAAGCACTGATAGATATAAAGAGCAATAAACTCCAAAAACTAACATTAATATTACAGAGAAAAGAGATCAATTTTATCTAAATCTGAGACAGCAAGCAAAATGTTCAAAATTTCTCAGAATTCTTGTTTTAGCTGTTTCCAACATTTTTCACAGAAAGCACTACTCTTCAGTCTAGCCTCCCAAACGCTATTTGAAAAGGTCATGACACAAGGAAGAGCGCAATGTTTGAGCCCAAATACATGCCCCAATTCGTGAATTATTTCCTTTTTTATGAAGTCTGGGTCATTTTCAAGTCTATAAATTGAAACAACGGCCCCTAAACCTCTAGATGCAACTCCAAAGACAAAATTTAAACCTGATACGTACGCATCTTTGGAGATTATTAATACGACTATTCTGCTTCTTTTATAGGACATTGCAAAAGCCAACAGGCAATTAGCATTAAATTGATGTCGAGATTTATCCCAGCAAGAACTAGGAAGTTCAACTGATTCAAGTAGATCAATGTTATTAATAGGAAACACATCTAATAAATGGTGGTCAAGTTCCATTATCAAGGATTGAGACACATCAGGATCCACTAATATATTTAGGTTAAGTAGCATTATTTTCCCTCAAAATAACCAATTTATAATTTCATACTTTGATTTCAATTAACCTAATAATCCTCATTGGTAAGATTTTAATATAAAAAATAAAACCAAGCATTTGGAGATGAGAATGCTCTACCAATGGAATTTATCGCTAGTGGACGACCACCAGCACTTTTTCTCGATTCAAAAATGATAAGGTTGAGCATACTCTTTAGGTTTTACTATTTTTTTCGAAGACATTTTTCTAAGAGAAGAGTTTGCTGCTTATGTGCAAAGAAGATCAATACACTATTTATTGCATATCCCTTTACTCGTAAATTGTCTAAGAAAAGTACTAAATCAAATATGTTGTATCTTTTTCACGCTAGATCAACCATGTAAAAACTCAGGAGTTTCTAAACAATGACTAAAGAAAATGAAAATGATTTCATTGTTACACCATGGGAAGTTCATGGAAAAGTAGACTACAATAAACTAATGGAACGCTTTGGAACAGAACCAATAGATGAGGCTCTCCTTGAAAGAATAAAAAAGCATACTGGAGAGTTACACTACATGTTACGTCGTGGGACCTTTTTTACACATCGAGATATGAATTTCATTCTGAATGAATTGGAAAGGGGAAATAAATTCCATCTTTACACTGGTAGGGGTCCCTCAGAGGACATTCACATTGGGCATTTGGTTCCTTGGGTTTTTACTAAGTGGCTACAGGATAAGTTTGATGTTAAGTTCATTTTCCAACTGACTGATGACGAGAAGTTTTTATTTGAAGAAAAACTAAGCAAGGAAGATACCTATTCCTTTGCAATCGAGAATGCTTGTGATGTGATTGCTTTAGGTTTTGATCCTAAAAATACTGAAATCATTATTGACACAGACAATGCTCAGACATTCTATAACATAGCTCTTCCCATTGCCAAGAAAATTACTTACTCAACAGTTAAAGCTTCGTTCGGATTCGATAACTCCATCAATATCGGGAGTGTATTTTATACAAGCATTCAAGCTGTTCCTGCAGTTTTAGAAAGCGTCAGACAAGGTAAAAATGTCCCCTGCCTCATCCCACACGCGATAGACCAAGATCCCCATTTTAGGTTGGCTCGAGATGTCCTTCCACGGTTAGGATACTATAAACCTGCCAGTATTCAATGTTCGTTCCTTCCTGCTCTTGGTGGGCCTGAAGGAAAAATGTCTGCCTCAGACCCTACTCAAACTGTGTATGTCACGGATGACCCTAAGACTGTTGAAAAGAAGATTAACAAATATGCGTTTTCTGGTGGCCAAGTATCTGTTGCGGAACATCGGAAAAAGGGGGGCGATCCAGCTGTTGACGTTAGTTATCAATGGTTAAAGATCCTCTTAGAAGAAGACGATAAAAAGCTAAAGACGTTAGAAGAAGATTATCGAAACGGAGATTTACTCACTGGTGAATTAAAAGCCATTTTAATAGACAAACTCAATGTATTCCTTGAAAATCATAGGGAAAAACGAGAAAAAGCAAGAGACCGATTAGATGAATTTCTAATCAAGGATTAGCTACTTTTTCATCTTCTAACTCATGGTTCAGGATAAAACTAGGATAGCTTTAAGATCAGAAATCCTCTTAAAAACCTCCTAAGTTTTTCTTTTTTAGTACTTCTAGGAGGTTTAGAATGTGTTTATTGCATGTGTAAGTGTCTTTGTTAAACCTGAATATCGAGAGGTGTTTATTGAAGCTTCGTTAGAGAATGCTAGAAATACAAGGAAAGAACCTAAGAACTTAAGGTTTGATGTTTTACAAGGTTTAGATGACCCTGATCGTTTCTTCTTGTATGAGGTCTATCGTGATGAAACTGGTATGGATGACCATAAGAATACAAGTCATTACAATAAATGGCGAGAAGCAGTTGAAGAAATGATGGCCAAACCCCGTGAAGGCGTCAAACATACGAATCTCTTCCCAGAGACTGAAGAAGCTTTCCTATCAAAATAGGGGAGAACCATGGAATTTGAGTTTCTTCCTCCCCCCCGCATATTTTTTGGTTCTAAGCAGTTTCATAATATTGGAACTCTTGTGAAAGAATTAGGATCACGACTATTTGTGGTGGCAAGTGGAAGTGCATTAAACACCCCTGAAACAAGAGAAACATTCACAGTTTCAATATTAAAACAAGATTTTGAATTCGACACCTATTTAATTAAAGGAGAACCAACTATCGAAACCATAGATTCAGGTGTACAGAAAGCGAAAGAATTCAAGGCAGAGGTAATTATAGGCATTGGTGGGGGCAGCACTGTTGATGCGTGTAAGGCAATTGCAGGATTATTCACGAATGGAGGATCAGCTAAAGATTATATGGAAGTAATAGGAAAAGGGGCTGTAATTACTAAACCATCATTACCGATTATAGCAGTTCCCACAACTGCAGGAACAGGGAGTGAAGTAACAAAAAATGCAGTAGTTTTAGCTGAAGAAGAAAAATTTAAAGCCAGTATTCGTAGTCCACTTCTAATCCCAAGAATTGCAATCATAGATCCGATGTTAATGCAAACAGTTCCCCCCTCTGTTACTTCGACTTGTGGAATGGATGCTTTAACGCAACTGATTGAAGCTTATACATCAAGGAAATCCCAACCTTTGACTGATGCATGGGCTTTATTGGGAATAAAAAAAGCCTCAAAATCTCTTCTCACCTGCTACAGAAGTGGTCAGTCATTGGAAGCACGAGAGAGTATGGCTTTGGCATCCCTACTCAGTGGAATTTGTTTAGCAAACGCAGGTTTGGGAGCAGTACATGGCTTCGCTTCGCCTTTGGGAGGATTAAAAATTCCTCACGGAGTTATATGTGCAGCTCTCCTAGCACCAACAATTAAAGCAAATATTAAGCAATTGAAGATGAAGGATCCAGAGAATACAACCCTTGTAAAATATGCAAAATTAGCAGAAATTGTCTCAGAAAAACCAATACCTTCGATTAATGATGCTCATATAGCTTTAGTAGATTACTTGAAAAACTTAACAAAAGAGTTGAATATCCCAACATTGTCGGAATTTGCCTTAACAGATTCTGATGTTCAAACTATTGTTGAAAAAGCAATGAAATCCTCGAGTATGAAGTATAATCCAATTGAATTGAAAGAAGGAGTATTGAAAGAAATATTACATCAGGTCATTTGAAACTACTCGATCACTGAATAATAATTCTTAATAATCTATTCAGTTCCAAGTATCTGATGAGCTTCCTTCAATTGTTCTATAATTGGAATATTTTGTGGACACTTCTCTAGACATTCCTCACATTCAGTACAAGCATTTGCATCTTTCCCAGTTAACCAACGAACCTTTCCAAACTGAGAATACATTCTTTTTGTGTCTTCTTTTTGACCATATACTTGATATCGAATAAGAAAATCAAAGATTTGTTTGATATTCACTTCATTAGGACAGGGCATGCAATAACCGCAGCCAGTGCACACAACATCCGAGAGTTCTTTGAATTTAGCTGCAATGTTCTGAATTCGTTCTTTTTCATCACTAGTCAACAGATTGTAGTTTTCTTTTGACACTAGCTTTAAATTTTCATCCAACATTTCTTTTGATCCCATCCCTGAAAGAGCAACAGAAACATTGGGGTTACTTAATACAAATTTGAGAGCCAGATCAACAAAATTATCTCTGTCTTCAGTTATCCAGTGCTGCATCGATTCAGGTGGAGGTGCACCAGCCAGTCTTCCACCCCCTACGGGTCCCATTATTGCCACTCCTAATCCATTTTCAGCAGCATAAGCCAACATTTCTTCGTTCACCTGATCTATAATGTTAAACTGAACCAACATCAATTCAAAATGCCCAGTATCAATAATTTCCTTTAAAACCTCTGGTTTATCATGAAATGAGAATCCAATATGTTTTATTTTTCCTGCCTCTTTTGCAGCCTGGGCTCTTTCGATAAGGCTCAATCCTAACACTTTTTCACGGAATGTCTTACCATTGATACCATGAAAAAGATAAAAATCTAGGTAGTCCACATCGAGTTTTTCCAACTGTTCGTTGAGATATTTATCATAATGAACTGGTTCTGTGAAATCAGGCATTCCTACAGGACATTTTGTCACGAGAGTCACTTTTTCGCGATAGCCATCTTTTAATGCCTGGCCAACGACTATCTCGCTTTCTTTCGCATGGTACGGATACGCGGTATCAATATAATTGATTCCAGAGTCAATTCCTTTTCTGATTAAACGAATTGCCTCCTCACGATCTATGGCAGGTTCTCCAGGTTTAAGTGTTGGAAGTCTCATGCATCCAAACCCTAAAGCAGAGACCTGAATTTCTGTTTTTCCTAATTTTCTGTAGTGCATTGTTCTGAGTTCCAATTCTAATGTACATTGCGGTCTTTCGAATACCTTTCAAAAGTTAAGAATGTATAAATAATTTTTACTTTTATCTTTTAATCTAGTCAATATTAACTCCGCAACTTGGACAGTACATTGAATCTGGAGGCAATCTGGAACCGCATCTTCTGCAAAAAACACGAGGATATTCTTCTCTACCTCTGGGGGAGCTCTTAATTCCAAAAACAATGGGAAGAAAAAGGAATAATAACAAGAAAGGAAAATCAAAGAATAAAAACAAGACTAGACTCACTATAGAGATCAAAATGGATACAACAAAGATTATTAACCATTTGGTTTCCATTATGCTCACAATATTGGATACTTCTTGTTAAAAAATCGCTTTTCTCAAATAAATTATCTTGTTGGCCTTCTTCAGGGATCAATGGCCTAAGAAAGTGAATTTCTATCTGAGAAGTCGAATATACTAGTTTTATGTATGATTTTAGTTAATTTTTTTAAATAGTGTTATGAATTATGGAATGTACATTTTAGAATAGGATTATTGAGTCATCACTTCATTTTTTGGATTATTCACTTTAAAAGAAGCTTTAGATCGCAGATACCGCTATTAAAAACCCATGAACCAGTATTAAAAAGTTTATCAACTCAGTAGAATTACTTAAATTCCATTAAAGGTTATAACCATGCATCATAAGGAAAAAACTTCTCCAGGGGAGCATTATGTGAACATTCGTGGAGTAAAACTATGGTATTATATACAAGGTAAGGGGCCAATTTTGCTATTGCAGCCTGGTGGTGCTGGTTGGGGAGGAGACGCTACGCCTTACATAGAAACTCTTAAACCACTTGAGGAACTTAGAACTATGGTCTATCTGGAACCACGAGGGATTGGTCGTTCACAACGTTTAAATGAACCTGCTGCTTATAGTTTGGAAGAATATGTCGAGGATATCGAATTATTAAGAAAATATTTCGAATTGCCAAAGATTGCTATCGCTGCTCACAGTCATGGTGGATTTGTTGCTTTAAAATATGCCCTCAAATATCCAAAGAAGGTTGAAGATCTGGTTTTAATAGACACTACCCCCATAATTTTTCTTGGTAATTATAATAGCTGGTTGAGAAAAAGGAAAGGCTATAAAGAGGCATCATCCGCTCTTAAAAAGCTTCAAAATAATAAATCTCTTTCTGCGGATGAGAAAGAAAGAGCTACTTTAAAGATTTTATTACCAGTAATCCATTTTTATGATTTTGAAAAGGTGGCTTCAAAAGTCAATTATTTTTTGACGAATATGATTGTTTCAGCGAAACCCCACCATTACTTTAATAACAATGAAGCGCTTGAATATGATCTCAGAGAATCAATTCGTCACATAAATGCTCCAACACTAATTATAACTGGGGATGATGACATGCCTCATATTGTATTAGGGTCTAAAATTCTTCACGAGCAAATCCCTAATGCAAATCTTGTGGTTATAGGAAATTGTGGTCATTGGCCGATGATTGAGGCTCCTAAAGCGTTTTTCAAGGCAGTTATAACATTCTTATCAAAATAAATCTTCCAGATTTCAATGCATTGAAAATTGTATCAACCTTCAAGCTTCTCTCAAACTTAAACACTCTGTTTTCTGGTGAAATATGTTGGAAAAAGTCGAACGCCGAATAGATCCATCGGGTCAAAGAATGATTGATTTTATTCAAAGGATATATGATGAAGTGGGACCACGTTTAGCTGGATCAGAAGAAGAGATAAAGGCAGGAAACATCATTCAAGACGAACTAACAGGCTTTTGCGATGAAGTAGACCAAGAAAAATTCTCTTGTCGTCCTGGAGGTTTTTTAGATTTTGTCTGGGTAACAGCATTGTTTTATATGGCTGGAATCGTGGCTTATTTTGTCGCTCATCCGTTACTATCAAGTTTTCTTATCTTCATTGGACTTGGAATATATTTTGTTCAACAAAACTTACTCTATGAAGTTATAGACTTTTTATTTCCAAAGAAAACTGAATATCATATCATTGGAAAGATTAAACCTCGTGAGGAACCTCAAAAACTGGTTCTTTTATCAGGTCACCATGACTCAGCTTATGAATTTCCCTTAATAAGTAAATTAGGGGGAAAATTAGCTATTTTGATAATATTTGCAGTAATTGGTGCTGTTCTGAGTATCTTCCTTGGTCTTCTCACGACATTCCTCCAGCTTTATCTTGCGGGACAAATCTCTCAGGTTGATCCATTCACAATTCTAAGAATGTTTCAAAACTTTACTATCCTAAATGTAATTGATTTTATCCAAATGATTTTATTCCTTGTTGGAACCATCTTAGTGATAACTTTAGCTCTTTTTATTCGTTCAAATAAGGTTGTCTTCGGAGCAAATGATAATTTAACTGCAGTTGCTACTATACTTGAATGTGGAAGATTTCTTTCTCAGAATAGACCTAATTATACGGAAATTTGGTTGATTAGCTTTGCTGGTGAGGAACATATGAGAGGATCCAAAAGATTTGTGACTCTTCACCAGAAAGAACTCCAAAAACGCCAAGCACTTTTACTCAACTTTGAATGTTTGAATGCTGATTTATTTCTAGTAGTTACTGTAGAAAATATGTTTTTAGCTAAACATTCCCCGTTGGTAGTTGAAAAGGTTGTACAGGCTGCCAATAAAGTTAATGTGCCTGTGAAAGTTGGACCTTTGAGATTTGGTGGATCTGATGCTGCTAACTTTTCTCGTAAAGGCCTTCATGCAACGACATTATTTGGCTTAGCTAATACAGGTGTTCCTCATTATTGGCACACTTTAAACGATACACCTGATAAATTATCTGGTCCAAGTATTGCAAATGCAGCTGAAATCGCTCTTCAATTTGTATATGACGTAGATCATCCAGACTAATCAAATTGAGGTATAAATTATCCGTAATCAATTCTCTGTTAAAAAAAACTTCGGTGTTTATATTCGTTTGTAGAAAATACAATTGAAGAGCATGAAATATTCCTCAAATAAGTTCACTTGGTTTAAAAAACATTTCAGAGATAATTCTCTTAACAAACTCCCTAAAGATTGGAAAAAACACCTCATTTCCCTTTATATTATTCGTAAAAGTGATGGGATTTGCTTATTTTCACATCATTTCCAATTAGGAGCGATTTCACAGATTGAGAACCAGTTGGTGGGGATGGGGTTCACAGCTCTAGCAAAAATGATGCGGGAAATCGTAGATAAATCAGCTCGTTTAAATATGATAGATTTGGGGAGAAAAAAAGTATTAATAGAGGAACGGATAAACCTTTTGGTCGTTTTAGTTACAACAGAAGGCTCCTCCTTTCTAAT
>CP070665.1:595949-608046 GCA_020351745.1 Candidatus Heimdallarchaeota archaeon
GTAGATCATTTTCCGAATTATGAACCTGATGTCCAATAAATGTATTTTCATCAAGAAAATCAATAGAATGACCATATTCTACTGGAGTCATTCCATATTCCTCTGTGAACCACTTAGTCGTAGCCGGTTCCTCACTAGAATGAATGTGAATTAAAGTATTGTGGTCTTGGGCCCAGTTTTTTAACGCTCTGAGAAGCTCTGGTCCATTTGAAAAAAATTGATCGGGCCCTGGAATAATCTTGAGATTAGGCTCATCCTTATACTTTTCATATAACTCGTTAAGTCTCTTTACAGCAATTGTGGCTGGTTTATCAAGAATTCTTGAATCATAATGTCGATCTTGAGACCCTACAGCAATCATGATTTTTGTTCCAGCCATATGGTTTGCTTCGACTAGTTCGTCTACATGATACTTATTGAAATTACAATGGTGAACCAAAGCAGTTGTTATTCCATGCTGTAGGTCATCTATTCGTGCTTTAAGGTAAGTTATCAGGTATGGTGACTTATTAAAATGTCTAGTCAATCTCTCTTCTTCAGAGTGTAAAAAACCTGTATATAAATTAACTGCTGAATCTAACCAAGTAGTTAGGGGAACATCTTTGGCGATTCCAATAATAGGTGACTCGTGATCATGACCATGGGCTTTAACAAATCCTGGGAGTGCCACTCCATTTATTTGAGGAACCTCCCTTTCACCTGTTTCCCCTATTATTGGTCCAATAATCTCAATTTCTGATCCATATGAATTAATTATTTCACTACCTCTTAGATCATCAAAGCGTCCGACTTCTTTGATATACTGCCCTTCCGTGAGAATGAACCCATCTGATATTCGGGTATCAAGTCCTAATTGATTGGAAAGAGGCAAGAGAAATTTGGTTCTAAGTAATTTATACTTCATTTGTTCACTAACCTTAGACAAAGTTGGATTTCTAAAGCGATGTATTTGTATTCTCCGATAAGAAAGGAAAAAATATTGAAAAACTTAGAGTTCCAAACTGAGTAAACAAGTAGAAATCTTGAGATTAAGAAGTTAATTCATTTTTCATTGGATGGTTAAGACGTGGATCTTATTATTAAGAATGGAACCATTGTAGACAGCAATAGATGCTATCAGGCAAACCTAGCTATCGCAGAGGGTAAAATTAAAGCTATTTTCCTAGGTGATAAGAACTTTCAAGCAGAGAAAGTCATTGATGCCGAGAAAAAAATGGTTTTTCCTGGTTTAGTTGATTCTCATGTTCATTTTCAATTACAAGATTTAGGGAAGATTATCTCAACTGACACCTTTGCCTCTGGAACAAAAGCTGCTGCCTGTGGTGGAGTGACAACTGTAATTGATTTTGCTGATCAAACGCGAGGGGAATCTCCTTTGAAAGGCTTTTATGAGCGTAAAAAGAATGCAGATTCACAGGTGGCTGTTGATTACAGTCTACATGTCTCAAAAACTGACATTGAATTTTTAGATGAGATTCCAACACTCATTTCTGAGGGAATAGCAAGCTTTAAATTCTTCACAACCTACAGTTGGCGAAATCTTGATCTTAATGATGCAGAATTATTAATTTTGTTTCGTGAGGTTAGAAAATGTCGAGGGATGGTTGTGGGCCATTGTGAAAATGATGCCATGGTTATTCAATACAGAAATGACCTTATTCAAGAAGGAAAAACTGACCCAATTTATCATGCCCATTCACGCCCTCATATTGCAGAGGAAGAAGCTATTCAACGAGTGTTATTATTTGCCGAGAAGACTGGTGTTAAACTTCATCTAGCTCATCTTACTACAAAAGAAGGAAGTGACTTATTATCCCTAGCTAAACAGCAAGGTTTGAATGTCACAGGGGAGACCTGTCCTCACTATTTACTATTAAATGAGAGGGAATACAAAGGTTCAGAAGGATATTTGAATCTGATGTCACCACCTCTCCGTCATGCTAAAGACCAACAAGCCTTAATAAAACGGGTACAAGATAGGACAATTGATCAAATCGTTACTGATCATTGTGAATTTTCCCGAGAGAGTAAAGGAAAAGGCAGCGTACCTTTTCATCAAGTCTTAAATGGGATTCCAGGAATTGAAACCTCCTTACCTCTTATGCATGATTTCTTGATTAATAAACAGAAATTAACTTACCCCCAGCTGATAGCTTTGATGTCAACTAAACCAGCTCAAATATTTGGCCTTTATCCTCAAAAGGGAAGTTTGATGGTCGGAACAGATGCTGATCTTGTCCTTTTTGATCCAAAAATTGAAAAAGTGATCACTCCAGAAAAGCTTCATTATTCTATTGATTGGAACCCTTACACAAGCTTGAAGGTTGTGGGGTGGCCTGTTATGACTATACTTCGTGGAAACATCCTTTGTGAAGATGGAGACTTTGTTGGGCCCCAAAACAAAGGAAAATTTTTGAAATGTACAAATAAATAGTGAACACCCGCCAACCTATCATACTTGGTATTGAACTTTTCTTGGAAAAAAAGATGTCTGAAATTGGAAGACGTAAATCAGCGGAAGAACTCCCAAGGGGTTTATGTATTAGTTTTTGAAAGAATTTGTTCACTTTTAATTGAGATAAGTAGATTCAAATGGCTATTAAAGTCAGAGTTTTATCTTTATTTCGGATCTGCCCGAGGAAAAACCTCAACTTCCTTAGAAAAACGATTAGGGCGTCATTTTAAAGGTCAGAAGAAAATTTTTTGGCATATTGATAATGTAACTTCCCATTCAGACACCAAGATGATCAGTGCATATTATACAACGACAACTGGATTAACAGAATGTTCAGCTCTCCAGGGATTTGTACAGAACTTCCACAATACAGAAATTATTCAAAATTTCGGTTCATCTGACTGCAAGGCGAAATGTGGAGGTCATTTAGTGTTCTTTTCAAGCAATTGGGCTGTTTTGATTGATCTTGAGAATTATTTCATTTTAAGGGGGTGGTTCTTACACGAGGATTAGTTGGTTTGGACCTTCCCATATTCTTTAGCCTCATCTCCATTTTTAAGTACAAAACCCTTGAACTAAAAGATGTATAAAATTTCACATCATTTTTAAATCGACTTTCATATTTAGAACTGGTATAAATCTTACTTCTATCTCGTACTAGTTTAGTTAGTTCGTGAATCTAGCTTTGATAAAATTTCATAAATCCTGTATCTCACAAATCTCCAGAGAGAGGTATAAAATTGCCTTGGCCTTTCAGAAAAAAAAAGAAGAAAGAATTACCTGAACCTCCTTCTTTCTCTAAACAAGACGATTCACCTTTTTTGGAACCCCCAAAAGAATCTTCCCCCGCTCCTGTCCAAGAACCATCGATTTTTGAGGGGGCACCAATCCATAAAGGACCCCCAATCCACGAAGAACCACCAAGACATGAAGGGGCACCAATCCATAAAGGACCACCAATCCACGAAGAACCACCGAGATATGAAGGGCCACCAAGACAATCACCCGCAGAGGATGTTTCTAGTCCTTCAGGCCTCCCGCCACCTCCAATTATATTAGGAAAAGTTCCTCCACAACCATCTATCAAGTCGGAACAATCCACTAGAACTCCACTTTTTGATGATGAGATTGCTGATGAAATTCATGCCGAATTACGACAAAGGGCCTTTGGATCAACCATGAAAAAAGTTCCTGAAAGAAAAGCTGTGTCCGTATCGACTGAAGAGCTTGCAAAACGACGACTTCGAGATTCAAAACAAGAATATATTGAGGCAGGTAATAAACATCTTGAATTAAACTTTTATGATAACGCAGCAACTAATTACGCATGTGCCATTCTCTGCGATTTGATAGGGGAAGGATGGCAATCAGCTCGTCAAACAATGTCGAAGTTAATTTCAGGAGTACCCTCAGCGGTTGTGGAGAATAGTTTTTTTGATAATGTCAGACTTCTACTTGAAGCAATCCGATCGAAAAATATTAATTTTTTAACCCGTGCTGAACAGGCCATCCAAAAGAGTATGAAACATCTCTACCCAGAAGATGTGGCCATGGTAGAAAAAGCGATAAAAACAGCCAGAGCTTTCTTTGGGTATTGATCCTCGAAAAATCCTTCATTAAAACAAAATATTTTGTTAATGCTGTTCTCCTAGCTCATTTGTGGCCAGCACACAACCAACAATCTGTAATATCACATTTAGAGCAAGCTGTGCGATTATGTACAAATGTCATTACCAAAGCAAGGATAATATACCCTATCATTACAACATGGTCGAGCTGACTATAATAAACAGAATTTATTGGTAGAAAACTAGCTATCCAAATGATAACAGGTATGAGAAAAGTAAAACCAATTAAAAAAAAGTCAACTATAACTGCTGTCCGTTGAAACACACGCTCTTCTGGTTTTTTTGGGGGAAAAATCTTTGCAATCAGCGAAAATCCAAATGAAGGACAGATCAACCCATAATATTTACAATTCCGACATACAACCCATCTAAAAGGAATTATTATAACAAAAATGCAAACAAGAAATATTATCAATCCTTCAATACTCTTTTGAGCAAGTATTGAAATGCTAATAAGAATAGAAAGAACAAAGAGAGAAGTGTTTATGACCATTGTTTTTGTGGTCCAGAGAGATTCTTGATCCAACATTTCTTTCATCTTTACTTATTTGCATGTAAGGCAATTCAATGTTTAAATCCTAACTGTGAAAATTGATCCAATTCCCTCTTCTGTTTGTACTTCAATACATCTCCCATGAGCCTCCACAATAGTTCTAACGATGTAAAGGCCTAACCCAGTCCCTACTGCAGAATATTGGGTTTCTGAGTAGGAAAATGGTTGAAATAATTGCAATAACTTTTCAAATGAAATTCCTGCTTTCTGATCTTGTACAGAGATTTGTAGCACATCTTCTTTTTTGATGATCGTAACTGTCACAAGACTCGTCCGTGGAGAATTCTTAATAGCGTTACTCAATAAATTTTGGAGTATTTGAAGAACCCTGTCTTGATCAATGGAAACCAGTGGTTTTTTAGTGTAACGGATGTAATTAATCGTAATCAATCTATTTGGATATAATAAAGAAAATTGTTCTTGAAGATCTAAGATGAACTCGTCTAAATCTGTTTTTTCAGGGGAAATACTGAAAATTCTATGATTAATTTTAGAAAGGTCATGAACATTACTTATCAAGCGATTTAGTCTTGCGATATTACTATCTAAAATTGAAAGAATTTTATTTTACTTTTGTAAAGGTAGCTCTGGATGTAGGTGAAGAAAATCAATATATCCCTTTATTACAGTTAAAGGTGTTCTCAATTCATGACTTGTTGTTGCAATAAATCGATCCTGAAGTTGTTGCAATTTCTTCTGATCAGAGATATCTGTTACCACTGCTAATACTCCATTAAAATTCCTCTTTTCATCAAGAAACGGACTAGCGCTTACAATTACAGGGATCTCCTTTCCTTTTTTTGTACGTATGACTGTTTCAAATTTACTACTTAGCCCCCTCCGTCTTTTTTCAGTCTCTTCCAATAATTTTTCCATTTCTTCCTCCACCACATATGGTTTAATCCGTTTCCCGACAAGATCACTTTGTTTTTGTCCAACGAGCTTAGCTAAACTTGGATTGACAAATATAATTAATCAATTTATATCTTGTAAAAAAACCCCTGTGTCCATATTTTCAACTAACATTTGATACTTCTGTTTTGTTTTTTCTTCACTTTTTGTAAGGCCTTCTATTACCTTTTTTCGTGCAGTAATATCTTGAACTTGAACTAAATAACCATGCAAAGTAAGGTCATCATCAGTTTTAAGAGGAGTGATTAATACATCAATGTGAATTATACCAGATTTACTAGTTTCATATAACTGAAAATCCTTCACTTTGTCGAAATCAAAAGCGGTTTCAAACCGAATTGTTTCCCCATTGATTAATTTATTTTTCATTTTTTCTGGAACATTTGGATCTTCCAGTAATTTAAAACCTCTGACATCTTGAATATCTGAGACACCGAATATATTCAAGCAAGCATTGTTTGCATTCACTAATAAACCTGCTGAGTCATAAATTTCGATGCCAATTGGAGACTCATCAAAAATTGTCTTAAAAAAGTCAGCATTTTTTCTTAATTCATCTCTCTCAAGTTTGATTTGCTCAATTTTCGATAATTCTCTATGAATGATCTCTTTTATCTTTTCGGAAATTTCTTCTCTATCTAATAATGCTTTAAATCCCATGATGTATACTTATTCTTCTTCCAATAATAAGCATATGGTATAAGTTTCGTGCACTGAACTCAAGCGAATTCCTTGAAATTATAGTGAAACATTTTAGAACTCAATGAATATCGATAATTTCAAGTTATGAAATTCTACTTCTAAAAAAGAGAGAGAATCATAAACCAGTCATGGTTAAGGCCATGATGGCTTTTTGCACGTGTAAACGATTTTCTGCAACGTCATAAATGCACGATCTAGATCCTGAGGCGACCTCATCAGTAACCTCATGCCCTCTATCAATTGGCATAGGATGCGTGAAGATTGCATTGTCCGTTAACGCCATTTTCTTTGAATCACAAATCCAATCGGGGTATTTCAGAGCCTTTTCTATTTCTTTTTGTTTTAGAAATTCTCCTTCCAGATAAGCTTGAGGACTCATCCAATGACGTGAATACACTACATGAGCTCCCTCGTAGCCTTTCGTAGGATGATTAGTTGTTTCAAAATGGGTATCTTTATTGTTGCAATTTTCTTCTGTCCATTTGAGGACTTGAGGATCTAAATCAAACCCTTCAGGAGAAGCAACTGTAACATCCATTCCATATTGTGAACCAATTAGCATAGCTTCTTGGACTGAACACCACGATCGCGCAAGGGCACCATGTCCCCATGTAACCAACAGTTTCTTCCCTTTAAGAGCGTTCCAATCTGGTTCTGTCCCCTTACATAACCACTCTGTCCATCCCATGACATCAGCAAGCCCTTGACAAGGATGATATTTGTCGTGTGCCATTGATATCACGGGAATTGATGACCATTTAGCATAGTCACGTAGTAAATCATCTCCCTCACCATAAAAGCCAACCTTATCTTCAAGGATCCGAATTCCTAAACCATGGCCATATCGAGACATAACTTGAGCAGCATCTTCAATCGTTTCCCCAGCGGTCTTTTGGGTTTTGAGACGCATAGATTTTGGTTCAAGAAACTGGGCATGTCCTCCGAGTTCTGTAGCAGCGACTTCAAAACTCTGTCTCGTTCGAACACTCGGATTATAAAAGAACATGAGAAAAGTCTTGTAGTTTAATAAATTAGTATATTTTGGTGAGAAACGCTCACGCTTCATTTTAAATGCTAAGTCTAAAACCAAGTCGAGTTCATTTTTCTTCCAATCTTGAGTGCAAATGAGATCTCTTCCATATAATTCTGAAAATTTCATCTTTCCTAGCCTCCTATTCTTATGGAACAATAGTAGTTCCTGCGTCTCCATCTAGAGCTGCTGCTGCAAGTTCAGGGGTGGTTATAACAACTTTTTTTCCTCCATCTTTTAGAAATCGAATTGCAGCTCTCAATTTCGGCCCCATCGATCCTTTTAACTTATCTCCAAATGCTCCTTCTTTTAAATGCTTCTCAACTTCTGTCACAGTCATTCTGTCAACACCTTTCTGCTGTGGGGTTTTGTAATTCAAGTACACTTTATCTGTATCAGTTAATATAGCAAAAGCTTCCGCTTTTGTGTCGATTGCTAACCTTTCTCCAGCTAAATCTTTATCAATGACAGCTTCAACACCTGTAACTGTTCCATCGAGATTTTCAACTACAGGAATACCTCCTCCGCCACTGGCTATCAAAATAAAACCAGCTTCTAATAAATCATTAACCTGATCCTTTTCATAAATTTCAATTGGATCTGGAGAAGGGACTACTCGACGATACCCTCTTCCAGCATCTTCAATGATAGTGAAATCAGGGTGGTCTTTCTTTATTCGATCAACTTGATCTTCATTGTAAAATGGTCCTACAGGTTTTGTTGGATTTTGGAATGCTGGATCATCTTTAGAAACAACTACTTGTGTAATTATTGTTGCAACTTTGATTTTTTTACTCGAATCCAGTCTACTGGGTGGGCCTTCAGTAACCAAGAGATTCCCAAGAATATTTTGAATAAGATAACCTATCTGGCCTTGCGTCATAGACCCACAAACGTCCATTGGCAATATAGGACGATTGAATGGTGAATGAGAGCCTGCTTCCATTTGTAGCATAAGATTTCCCACTTGGGGGCCATTACCATGAGTTATCACAATCCGCCATTTCGGAATGACCTTCATGATTTGTTTTGCGGTTTCTGTGACATTTTCAATCTGTTCTTCAATTGTCCCCTTCTGTTTTCCCCTGATCATAGCATTTCCTCCAAGTGCAATGACAACTAGTGGTTTAAGCATTTTGATTCCTCAATCTAACGCAAATACAATAAATGATAATGAAATTGAAAAATATATTTTTTGCTTTAGATATATTTAAAGTAGAGTCTTAGCATTAAAATCTCTGTTTCAATTGAAGTATTTTCTCAAAATAAATATTAAGATCTCAACATACCCCCGATGTTGCTTATAATCCTTAGGAAAAACATGAACATCCCTCAAAAATTCTTCGACTTCTTCCTCGGTAATAACTTCTCTTAATTGGTTTTTTCTCTCTGCAGAAACCTCTAGTCTTTCCATGATACCCATAACTAAATCTTTATTTATTGTTTTTGGAGTGCAAAATAGAGATTTTTCTCAGATTTTAACTGGTCTTTTCTCATTCGTGAGGTTCCCCTTTCTTTAGTTGATCAAATGATAAATGGTCAAATGGTTACGATGGAAAAGATCACAGAAATGTTCAAAAAACCGCTTGAACACTGTTTGAATATTTTGCGTGATCAATTACCCTTAAAAAATATGTAATAGTCCTTAAGGATGATATAATACAGATTAAATCAATTGTATTTGATTGTCAATTGTGTGGAACTCATTTTGTTGATGAAAAATTCCTTAAATGTTTTAGATGTGGTCGTGAACTCTGTTGGAACCATTTCGAAGAATTGGGTTCAATTGGAAGACCAATTTGCCCATATTGTGATGGATCTATGAAATTACTTCCACAATGGTGTGAAAAATGCAAGATTGATTATGTTCACATTACTAAGTATAAAAATAAATGTGATTTCTGCAGTTATCCATTACGGGTTGATGAGCATCTTAAGGATTTCGAGAAACGCTTTATGACTATTCAAGAAACTCCTATAAGTTCTCGAAAGCCAATTTCTTCTGTGAAGAAAAAAAGAAACGACTTTTAAACCAAATTTTCGGAAAACTATTAAGATCTGAGTATGAGAAATAAACAATTTAATATGAGTAAACCACTATCCAGTTCTTCTTATCATTATGATAAGAATAATAACAATTACAACAAATAGGAAAATTCTTGATAAAAGAAAAACTATAGAAGAAAAATTGAGTCGAACCTGTGAGTAAAAATATTTGAATGAATAAAGTGCAATGGAACTAAATGTTGTTATAGTTCGTTATTGGATTGATTGAAACTAAAAAAAAATAATTCTCTGTAAAATGATAGGTATTTAGGATGGATGGAAAAGAGGACTCAAAAGGTGATTTAGAAAAAAGACCATTCATAGATTGGGATTCTTCAATTGGGAGGACAATTCAATACATTGGAATCCTATTTGGAATCCTTCTGATTGTGATGTCAATCTGGGGATTGTTATCTCAGATTATTCTTTTTCTTTTAATATCGTTGAGAGTTTTCGAAAGTCTAGGAATTACTAATTGGAGATTTTTTGGTATATATTATGAAGTTTCAGAAGCAGGAGGATCACTATATATATTATATGGGTATAATCTATTAGCATTAGATAGTCTTTTTCTCAGTTTCTTAGTTACATTAAGTATTTGGGGAATTTTTCATAAACAGATTATGGAGAAAATTCTCGATATGACTGAAAAATTAATAGAGAAATTGGAGGAGTGAAGTAATAAGATATCCACCTTTATACTATATCGACTAATATGAAATAAAGAGAGAACTCTACTTAATGCATGATACAGGTCATTATTCCCTTTTGTGCATGTAACCTGTTTTCAGCTTGATCAAAAATAATTGATCTTTCGCCATCAGCGACTTCGTCATCTACTTCCATCCCACGATCTTGTGGCAGGCAATGCATGTAGTACCCTCGTCCTTTCTTTGTTAGATCCATTAATTCAACTGTTGTTTTCCATTCCTTGTATTTATTCATAATGTCAGGCATAATTTCAGGTTTAGCTGATCTAACACCCTCAATTCCATGAGCTTCTAACACTCCCCAGCTCTTGGGATAGACAAAATCTGCCTCTTCAAAAGCGGTTTTCATATCCCGTTGAATTTGAAATGTTCCTCCATAAATGTCACAATGTTCTTCTACTTTTTTGATGATTTCTGGATGAAGATCAAATTCTGGTGGACAAGCTAACGTTACATCCATACCAAACATAGATGGGGCAAGTACCCCTGTTTGCGGTACTGCCATGGGCTTTTGACCTGCAGAATACGCCCAGCTCATAACAAACTTCTTTCCTTGCAATTTGTTGAAGTCATGACTGCATTTCTCATATATGGTCATAACATCCGCCATTCCTTGGCAGGGATGATAGACATCAGATTCCATATTAATAATCGGCTTTTTACTCCAATATGCAAAGTTTTCTTGTATTTTCTGTCCTTTACCATAGATCCAGTTGCATTTACTGCCATATATACGTATAGCGATCGCATTTCCCATTCTAGATAACACACGTGAAACATCTGATACCCTCTCTGTTTCATAAGCGATTTCATCACCTGGTAATGCTGGAGTGTAGATAGCTCCAGGTTGGAGAAAATGAGCATGACCTCCTAACTGTGTCATCCCCGCCTCAAATGAATTTCGGGTTCGAAGTGAATCATTATAAAATATCATAAATAGAGTTTGACCAGGGAGGATGTGTCTATGATCCTCATGTGCAACAAAGCGCTTCTTCAGATCAATACCAACAAGCAGCATGGTCTCGATTTCTTCTCTTGTGAAATCAACCATTGTGAGGAAATCTCGGCCTTTCAAGTCTTCAGTAACTACCATGATAATCATTCCTTTTATTAAAAATCGATAATACCCTGTTGATGGATTTTTCACATTTAAAAAGTGTCCAGTGAGTAGAGCTTACTCCAACGAAATTAGTTCAAATTTCTTTGTGAAAACTCACACCTTGTCTTAACAGTCCAAAAGATAATTGGAGCAGGAAAAAAACTTGTTACAAATACTATTTTATCCAAATTTAATTAATTTTCGTCATGAGTCAATGTCTTCTTAAGCACAACAAGCAGGTGAGGAGAAATAACCTTGAGAAACCTCCAACAATGAGGTTTCAGTCGTCCAAATGGCGTGCCAGTGATTTGTATTCCAGTTTGAAATTGTCAAAAGGATTTTATTATCAATGATCAGGAAAAAGCAACTACAGTTAATTACTTGAAAATCAAATGGAAATGGTTCAGTTGGGAGCTTTTGGTGAAAGAAACCAAGCGATAAGTCTGAAATCCTCTTCTGAGCTTGTTTAATGGATTTCTCAAGAGGATAAAAAACTTTTCTATTCGGCATCATTAAAGTAATGCTTGAAGTCGCATCATCGATCAACCGTTTAGCGTGGTTAAATATATTGGTTTTTCCCTTTAATATATAGGCAATTTTAGGTGATTCTTCATGATCCTGATATATGGGGACTAATGATTCAATTAATTTATCGATAGAAGTCATCCTTTTCGTGTATTCTGTTTTGAAAATTGTTCGCAAATTTTCCATTGCTTCAATAGGATGAATAGCGATGTACTTCTTTGGTACCCCTTCTTGAAGGATGATTAATCCCTTTTTTTGTAGATTATCCATCGTCCGATATATTTTACTATCTGGGATTCCGGTTTTTTCAACCAATTTACTCGCAGTTGCTGATTCTAATGGTAATAATGCTATATATGCTCTTGATTCATTCCTAGTTAGATTTAGTTCCATTAAATCATCGATTAAGCGTTTTTCTGGTCGGTCAAGACTAAGGG
>CP070665.1:608146-623252 GCA_020351745.1 Candidatus Heimdallarchaeota archaeon
CTGAAGATCTTTCCACAATTTGTTCCTGTTTTTTGAAGTGGAAAGCGATAGTTGAAACTCCCATTGAAGTTTTTCGATCAAGAAATCTATCAAAGTTACAAAGATTAAATCCTCTTAATGAATAGACATGTTTCTTTAAAATAAATTTAGCTACTTATTTTGATGATGAAAGAGACTTGACTAATTCTTCACTGTCTTCAAATACGTATTTTTTATCTATTGTCTTTTCAAGTTCTTTTAATAGTTTTTTCGATGATTTGGTTAATTTTGATGGAAATTTCACTACAATACCGATGTGCATATCGCCTTTATGGGAGCTATTTGGATATGGAGCTCCTTTATTACGAAGGGTAATTATTTTTCCTGATTCCGTCCCAGGTTTTATGATTATTGTTTCTTTTCCATCAATGGTAGGGACTTCAACCTTTGTACCTAATATTGCATCTATAAAACCAATTGGATATTCTAAAAGGATATCAGCACCATTTCTTCGGAAAAATGGATGAGGTTCTACTGAAAGAACAATAAAAAGATCACCAGGTGGTCCTCCTAACTCCCCTGGCCGACCTTCGCCTTGAATTACAACTCTCATACCATCATCTACTCCTGCAGGAATTTCGGCACTAACTGACCTAAATTGTTTGACTTTACCAAGACCACCACAGACTTCACATTCTGCGCCTCTAGGAACACTTTTCCCCTCTCCATGGCATTGCGGACAGGTAGAAATATTAACAATCTGTCCAAAGGCTGAACGCTGAATATGGCGGATTTCTCCAGTCCCCTGACATGTTTTGCAATTTTTCATTGATTCCCCCTGTTTTACTCTTGCTCCATGACAAGTTGGGCATTGTGCCCAATTAGGAACTCGTATTTTCTTTTTAAGCCCTCTCATTGCCTCCTCAAAGGACAATTCAAGATTTAATCGCACATCTTGACCTCTTTGAGCTCTAGGCCAGGATGTTCGTGCTCGAGAACCCCCACCAAACGCACTGAAGAGATCACCAAAAATACCAAATCCACTGAAAAGATCCTCGAAACCCATTCCAGAAAAATCACGAAATTGCGTCCCTGATAATCCAGCATGACCAAATCTATCGTACGTAACCCTTTTATCTTTATCTGATAGAACTTCAAACGCTTCAGCTGCTTCTTTAAATTTTTCTTCAGCATTAGGATCATCAGGCTTCATGTCAGGATGATATTTCCTCGCAAGCTTGCGAAAAGCCTTCTTAATGGTTTTGATATCTGAATCTTTAGATACACCCAAGACATCATAGTAGTCTCTTTTTTTCTTGCTCAGAACCTTCACCTATCTTTGATATTTAATTTTAGTAATCTCTTTTCATTCGTCATCAACGATTTCGTAATCGACATCAACTACTTCAGATTCATCCGCTCCTCCAGTTGCACCCTGGAACCCAGCTCCAGCTGACTGTTGTGCTTGTGCTTGAGCTTGTTGGGCTGCTTGTGCTGCATAAAGTTTCTGAGCTAATTCGTGGGTAATTTTCTCTAATTCCTCACTTTGTTTCTTAATATCTTCGACTGTGCCGCTCTCTATAGTGCTTTTCAGTTCTTTAATTTGCTTTTCAGCTCTCGAAAGTTGATCTGAGTCAATTTGATCACCCAAGTCTTTGATTAACTTCTCAGACTGGTAGACCAAAGAATCAGCTTTGTTACGAGTCTCAGCTTCTTCAAGTCTTTTGGCATCCTCTGCCTCATATTTTGCTGCTTCATCTACCATTCGCTGGAAATCGCTTTCAGAAAGTCCACTATCACTTTTAATGGTAATTTTTTGTTCATTTCCAGTTCCCAAATCTTTGGCAGAGACATTTACAATTCCATTTGCATCAATATCAAATGTTACTTCGATTTGGGGAATCCCACGAGGAGCAGGAGGAATTCCAACTAATTGAAATCTACCTAACGTTATATTATTTGCTGCCATCTTCCGCTCACCCTGTAACACGTGAACTTCAACAGATGGCTGGTTGTCTGCTGCTGTAGAAAATATTTGACTTTTTTTTGTGGGTATAGTGGTATTTCTTTCTATTAATTGCGTAAAAACTCCGCCTAAAGTCTCTATTCCCAAAGATAAAGGAGTTACATCAAGTAGTAACACATCCTTTACCTCACCTACTAAAATCGCGGCTTGAACAGCAGCCCCTAAAGCCACACATTCGTCTGGGTTAATTTCTCTGGTTAGTTCCTTATTGAAGAAGCTTTTTAATGCAGATTGAACAGCAGGAACCCTAGTTGATCCACCTACTAATAAAATCTTATCGATATCTGGCGGTTGCAGTTTTGAATCAGCCATTGCCTGTCGAGTAGGTCCCATAGCTGCTTCAATTAGATCTGCTATCATTACTTCAAATTTAGAACGTGTTAACGTAAGATTAAGATGTTTTGGTCCTGTATTATCGGCGTATATATATGGTAAATTAATGTCAGCTGATGTTTTTTGAGATAACTCGATTTTAGCTTGTTCTGCGGCATCTTTTAGACGTTGCATGGCCATTGGATCATTTGAAAGATCTAATCCTGTATCTTTCTTGAATTCTTCAACCATCCAATCCATGATTCTCTGATCAAAATCGTCCCCACCGAGACGATTATTTCCTGAAGTGGCTTTAACTTCAAAAACTCCTTCGGATAACTCTAAAATTGAAACATCGAATGTACCTCCTCCTAAATCAAAAACCAGAACGGTTTGCTCCTCTTCTTTGTCAAGTCCATATGCTAACGAAGCACTTGTTGGTTCGTTGATAATACGCAAGACTTCCAGTCCTGCAATTCTTCCTGCGTCTTTGGTAGCTTGTCGTTGTGCATCAGAGAAGTAAGCAGGGACAGTTATAACTGCCTGTTTAATGGGTTCACCCAAATATGCTTCTGCATCACGTTTGAGCTTCTGAAGGATCATAGCACTAATTTCAGGTGGTTTGTAAATTTTACCATCTATCGTAACAGTATATTTAGTACCCATTTCTCTCTTTATAGATCTGATTGTACGTTCTGGGTTTGAAACAGCTTGCCTTCTAGCTAAAATGCCGACAATTCTTTCTCCTTCTTTTGTGATTGAAACCACGGAGGGAGTAATTCTCTGTCCTTCAGCATTTGGAATAATTTTTGCTTTTCCACCTTCCATGGTAGCAATACCAGAAAATGTGGTTCCTAAATCTATACCAATTGGTCTTGGCATCTTAATTTTCACCTTGAGTAATGTTTTTTGCAACTACAACTTTGGTTGGGCGCAATACCTTAGAATTCAATAAATATCCTATCTGAACTTCTTCTAGAATTATGTCTTCTTCTGTGTCTGAATTAGGTTTTGTATAAACAACTTCATGGAAGTTTGGATCAAACTTCTCACCAATAGCTTGAATTCTTTCGACTCCTTCGTTTTTCAAGATTGTGTTGAATTGTTTGCGTACAGCTTGAAAACCTTCAATCACTGAATCAAGAGTGACTCCCTCTTGATTGGACATATCTACTTCTGCTTTTTCAAAACTTTCAGCTAGATTGACAAGTTTTAGCAGTAACCTTTCATTTGCTTGTTTAACGATCCTAGCTCGTTCTGTTCGGGTACGTTTTTCCAAGTTTTCATAATCCGCTAAAGCACGCAGGTATCGTTTGTGAGTCTTGTCAAACAGCTCATCTTTCTCTTCAAGTTGCTTGTAAACTTGTTCTAATTCATCTAACAGTTCTCTATTCGTAATATCCTCTGCTGAACCAGATAGAGAGGATTTTTTATTCTCAGTTTTTGGAGTAGTTACGTTCTCAGTTTCTTCAATCTGATAATCAATATCAACAATTTCTTCTTCGCTCTCATTAGAATTTTTGGGATTCTTTTGGCTCATTCTAGATACCTCACTTTGATTTTGCACTCAATGTCGATTCTAACTTATCTATTAACTGAATACCTTTTTCTGGTAACAAGTTCTTTTCATGTAATATCCGCAATGACTCTAAAAGCTCTGATCGTTTTGTACTAATCTCTTTCTGGATTAAATCAATGGATATTGGGGCTGAACTCGAGAAAATAGTGTAAGCAAGTTCTCTGTCCTTCCGATGTGCATCACCCTCAAGTTTCATCGAAATTGTTTCATTTAATTCCCCAGTAATAGAAAGTTTTCTACTTAAAAAAAATGTCTCTATAGAACCGAGTTGATCAAGCACAGTGTCTATTCTCTTAATCTGTTGTGCAAAGTCAAAATCTTTTGTTTTTAATGCTTCCAACACATTAATTGATAAATCCCTACTTAAAGATTCGACATGATCAAGGGGAGGTGATTGCTTTACATCAGATTCTCCGACTAAAATCTCGAAAGCGTCAAATTCAAAAGAATGTTGACTTAAGGTAATCCTAACGGATAGATTTTTCGCAATTCGATATATTTTCCTTGAAGGGCCGAAAGGGCCTTCAACAGCCTCACGAACAATCCATCCCTTTTCCATTAAACATTGAAGATGTCTTTGTAGAGATTGTTGAGATTTATTCAACTCCTGTGAGAGCTGAAAGAGATATTTTGGTTCTCGTGCAATGGATCGCAAAATATTTCGACGTGTATCATTGCTAACTAGTTCGAAAAATTCTTGTTCATCCACAGGAAACAGAATCACCTTTTAAATGACATATATTAGTCAAAGAAGCAACAATAGGTAATCAATTTTATAGCTTACTAGTGATTATGTTGACTAGTTCTCATCTAAGCTTACTAGGTTCTCAATACCCCCACACAAAATTTGCATAATTTCCAAAAGAGATTTTTCAGGTCATTCCTCTTCGTCATTTGTAGAACTTGTTTCAAGAAAATCAGGATTTTGAGTCATCATGATTCTCATTTCTTCAATAGAAAGAGTTTTCTTTTTTGTATGGCTTAATTTCTCACGTATTCTAGCACTTTGTGCTTCGAGAATTTCAGAAGTAGCTCTATCACGTTCAATTTGAATTCTTTCTTTTTGAATACGGCTTTGTTCTCTTAGAATGCTCGATTTTTCCCGAAGAGTCTTATTCAACCCACGAAACTCCTCACGTAATCCCCGTATCTCATCTGCTTTTTCTACAAATTCCTTATGTCTACGATCAGCCTCATCTTTCGCTCTTTTTCCTGCTTCATATAATTCAGTTAACTGCTGATGTAACTTTTGCGATTTTTCAACCAATTCAGAGAAATCTTTCCAGCTATGATCTAGAAATCCACGAAGATTATTTATTTCACGGTTAAGCTCTTTTCGAGCTTTTAATTTCTCTTCGGAAACAGATATTTCACCTAATTGCTCCATTAAACTGTTTACTTGCTCTGTTAATTGCCTTTCTTCCACTATTCCCATGGATGGAGTCGTTTGAATTTTCCAATCTAATCTATCAATCCGTTTACGAATACTTTTCGACTGTCTAATTTCGTTATCATCAATATCCATAGATTTAATTTCTTCTTGTACTGATTGAGCCTTTTCAATAAGACCTTTCATTTCCTCGAGGACACTACGTCGAACCATTTTCAATTCTTGTATAGATTGATTGTTTTTATCCCGTAAATCTTTAAGTTCCCTTACTTGAGCAAAGTTTTCTGAGGCTACTTTGTTAAGTTCGTCTCTTTCAGTACGATGTTGATTCCTTTCTCGCTCTAGTTTTCTAAGCTGGCTGAGTAACTGGGATTTCTGGTTACGGAGTTGTATTATTTCATCTTTCAGAGTCCTAAGGTCTTGAGTTTCAAAGGCCTTGGCCATATATAACACACCAATAGATATTAAATGAGCTGTGATTGGTATTTTTGTGAGAATGATAGTAAAAAAACCCGTTAACCAGTATGATAAGGAAAAAAAACCTAATTTAAATTATCTTTGATTAAGTCTAAAAAGGGTTTTTACCACAGTTGTTGATAAATCAGCGTGTAAGAGCGATTTATATTAATTTAAGTATTCTAAAACTGGATTAATGTGGATTAAAGGTTTCTCATCACAGGTCTGGATCTTTCAAGTAGCAGCAAAAATAGGAACCCTGTTTTTACATGATCTCTGACAGTAAGAATCGTGAAAAATTGTGAAATCGGATTTAGTGGAATAGCTATGACATACAATACTCTAGGAGTTATTTTTGACCTAGATGGAACATTAATAGATTCAATGAGAGGTTTTTATAGCTTGGTTATTGATGGTCTTGAACAAAGAGGTATTAGAGCCACAGAAGAGGTTCTAAACAAAGTTGGGATCGAATTAATAGAAGATTATCAAACTGTACCATCTGGACAAGGATTAAACCTTGTTCTTAGCCTTTTTTGGAAGATCGGTAGAAAAGCTGGACTATCTAGACCAAAAACAGTTAGATTTACTTTGGAATGTGTATCAAAAGCTAGGAAAGTTTACCATTCAGCACCATTATTTCCGGATGTAAAAGAAACCTTAGTCCAGCTTCATTCAGCTGGATTTCAACTAGGTATCTATACAATGGCGTCACGAAAACAGCTAAATGAATCTTTAACTAAGCATGGAATAATTCAGTTTTTTAACCCAAAGGGGCTGATTTCAAGAAATGATGTAAAACGAGTGAAACCTGATCCAGAAGGTATTCTATTAGCCCTTAAAATGTGTTCTATTGACCCTTCCAAAGGAATTTATATTGGGGATATGCCAGTCGATATACTCGCAGGGAATAAAGCTGGAACCACTACTATTGGATTAACTACAGGATTAGTAAACAAGAAAATTTTCCAGAAATATTGCCATCCTACAGTTATCTTCGACTCTTTAGAAGAAGCTATCTGTTGGATTTTGCAAACAAAGTCATAAAAGGCTCCCTGTCTATAACATTTCCAATAAATACTATTATAGTGACTTGACAAAAGAATAATTATTAGTAATTCTTATTGAATAGAAAAAGGTTAGTTTAATAGATAACTGGTTAGAACCTTTGTTTATTACCATATCTCCCTCGTTGGAGTTTTGAAAATGATAGATTTATCCTTAGATGAAATTTTTGCTCGAATGAATGAATTAGGGAAGTCAATAGAGCCTGTAATGTATAAGTTTCTACTAAAAGGAGTTCATGAAGATTTTAAAGATTTGATTGCATGGCAAACCGGAACAGGAGGCAAAAGGTTACGACCTGCTTTAACAATGCTCTTTGCTCAAGCTTATGGGGCATCTTTGGAAGACCCTGAAGTATTAGCTGCAGCAGCAGGTATCGAATTAATACATACCTATTCGTTGATTCTAGATGATATTATTGATCGTGGTGACCTTCGGCGCGGTAAACAAACAGTAAGAGCAAAATATGGAGATGAATTCGCTATTCTTGCAGGAATCATTCATCGTGAAGCAGTTTATGAAGCTGCAAAAGCAACTGGAAAGCATCAAATCGCTACAAATGCCGTTTACTCGAAAACTATCCGGAAATTAGTAGAGGGAGAACGATTAGATATCCTCTTTGAACAAAGAGACGAAAGAACACATGAATATTTCAGAACTCATAGATATTCTACAGTAACTTTAGAGGATTACGAGAGGATGATTGCTGGAAAGACAGCCTCACTTCTCGCTGCTGCTTGTAGATTAGGGGCTCTCGTAGGAGGAGCCTCTGATGAGGAACAAGCGTACGCTGAGAGTTATGGTCGGACAGTAGGCATTGCTTTTCAAATTGCTGATGACTATCTCGATATGTTCGCTATCTCAGATGAATTTGGTAAAGAGATTTACAAAGATATTGTTGAACAGAAATTAGGAAATTATGTTGTTGTTCAAGCTTTAAGGGAGTTAAATGAACAAGAAGCACACATTCTTAAAGAACATCTCACTAATTCAGCTCTTTCTGACAAAGAACGAATAAAAAAGTGTGTTCCCTTAATAGAAAAAACTAAAGCAAAAGAAATCATTATAAAAGAAGCAGAAAAATGGACTCACAAAGCAAATGCAATTTTATCGACGGTCAATTTTAAGAACGAAGAATTGCGCGTTGTTTTAGAAAAAATCGCTGAATTCGCTGTAAAAAGAGCTTTTTAATACATTAAATACCACTAAAAAAGTTCTCAATTGTTTTTTATTCTTGAAAAATTAGAAAAGAGGGAAAAGTCATTTTTTCTGAAATGGTTTTTCCATTAATTCAGCCAAGTTGTCAAGCTCCTCTAACCCAGTTTTGACTTCTTCATCTAGTTCCTTTATTTTCCGCTTTAAAAACTTAATAGTGTTTTCATTGTCTTTTTGTGATAGCTCTTCTCCACATGTAGTACAGATGAATCCGAGTTCAAAAGCATCAGAGAAAGTAACAGGTGTATGTCCTTCATCACAAACATATAATAGGTTTCTTTGTTCGTAATCTAAGCGTTGTCTTAATTTTTTGATTGAAAGCTTTCGTCGGTTGATGATCAGATCGAATATCCTTTCCAAAATAGGACTCCAATAATAAACAAAATAGCCAGTTTCTTTGTCTCTAACACGACGATAACGAGCTAAAGATCGTTCATTTAATTTATACAACGATTTTCTGACTTCTTTCAGAGCGATACGTGAGATTCTTTCTTCCTCATCCTCACTCAAATCTTTTTGTGACTGTTCTATCTCTTCATTAAGAATATTTACCATCTCTTCGTCAATTATCTCTTTATGCTCTAGAAGGACATTAAGAACCTTGACAGTGGTTTGATCTGTCAATTTGAGAATAATATCATTGAGTTGAGAAAAATACAAGGACATCACCTTGAAGTAAAGATAGTTATATATGACTCTTTCAATTATTGATGACTGAAATACCAGGGGATAACAGAATAAGACATGGAGAAAGGACTGGTTAGAAATTTTCTAATTCCTTGAGCGCTGCCATGATGGATTGAGATTCTGGTTTCTTTATTTTGACAGCAGAAGGTTCTGTTATCTTATCCATAAGCGAAGCTAAGGATTCTGAGGATTCCTTCATCCGAACACGAATTAATCCGAGTTGAGCATCTGGTTCGGCCACAACAACCAAAACACCGCGCTCACCACTTTGGGCAGTAAGAATTTTACCATCACTAAATTCAGCAAGCATTATTCCCAGCTCTCCTAACGTAAGGGCACTCCCTTGTTCCGCGGCTCCACAAAATACAGCAGAGGCTATTGCTCCAATACTTTCAAGATCAAAAGCTCCCATGGTTTCTGAAACTAACAATCTAGAAGCTCTAGCTATGGTCAACCCAGTTCTATCACCCAAAAGAGTGACTTTAATAGAAGTATCACTTTTCAATAGACGAGTCAGCTCGCGGTGAATTTCGTCTCTTTGTACCATACAGCTTTCACCTAAATCCTCATGACTTTCTATTCACGATTTATTGTGTGATTTTTTAAAAGTTTATGTATATAAAATAATCTGATACCAAATTAATATGAAAAGAACGAAACATGTAGTAACTTGGGAGCTTAAAACCTTTTTTCAGTGAGAATCTCCAGCAAATTTCATGAAATTATTCCGCTTATGTCTTTTCAATCGAAATCTAATATATATCACTTCTCTTAATTGCATTTCTGAATTCTATTATTTTGAATATTTAAATGATACTACGGATCAAGAGTGTTTTCGTTAATTCTGAATATTATGGGACATTGACAAAGTGCTGTAGATAAGCTTTCCTCGCGAAAATTTAAGGTTGAGGTTGAGAGTTCTCCTCTCTATCCCACTCATTTACTAGGATGACAATTTTCTCATAATAGCTTCAATTTATCCGTTTAATGCAAATATATTGAATCAAAGAATTACAATTACTATAACTAAGGCAATAACTGACCCTGCTAATAAAGCTAATAATGTTCTGTTCTGGGTTAACTTTCTAGAAATTTTTCCTAATGTAGATTGAACTTTTTGTAGTTTATTGTCAACCTCTGTGATTTTCTCGTCAATCTTATCAATCTTGACACCTTGTTCTTCAAGTCTTTGTGTTAAAGTAGTCAAACCTTGAGAAATTTGATTCATTTGAGCGTTCATTTGATCCATTGATGTTAAAAAGGAATTCTCTAGAATTTGAAGTCGTTCTTCTAATGTACCTACATTTTGAGATGTGATCGCCTCACCGGGATAAGCTATTTCATATACTCGGTTTCCCATTTCATCACTTGCAGGAGGGGCAGCTTGTAAATCCATTGATTCTATGGATTCGCTTATATTAGCCAATGTTCCTCGTAACAGGTGCATCTTTCGTTTTGTTTCTTTTATCTCCTCTGTTTTCTCATTCTGACGACGAACAGAGTTTGGTTGTATAAATTTAGGCATTGATGCCAAAATCTTAGAAGAAAACGATCGTTTCTGAATGACTTGTCTAGAATAACCATTGGAGATATCATCTGCCATACCTTCCATAGATTCTAAAACTGACCCAAGTTCATTGATGAATCCTACAATGAGCTCTTTTTCGCTGGGTTCTTCAGTTTTTTTTAGCCATCTTCCTAATCGTTTTGTAATAACAGACAATTTTATGTCTCCAACTCATTTTTTCTGGAAATTATCGAATTTAATCAACTAATTATGATATAATATGTTACTTGAGATCTTCATTATGCATTCAATTTAGATTAATTTAAACTATTCTTTCAGGGATTTTTTCAGGGAAAGAAGTACACAATTATATTTCTAAACTCATTATTTTATATTAATCAACGAGATTTGATTTTTTAAATTGTTCCAATTAATAATTGATGGCTTTTGAACATTTGAAGGTTAGAAATAGTATCTCAATCTGGGAAAACGGATAATACAGCAGTTTGTGATGATTCTTACAATAACCCCCTTCCATATTTTCCAATACAAAACAGAGGAGTTAGGAATACAAGTTCAAACCATTCTTGAAAATTACACCAATAAATGTAGTTTCTTAGACAATGAACCAATTATAAATCACAACTCCTATTGTGGGAAATGGGTCACTCGCAGTTGGTTCCAGACTCGTAGTGGTAGGATCCTCCATGCCGATGTCAATGGGGCGTACAATATTTTGAGAAAAACACTCATAAAGGCTTTTGCAGCTGATGGGATAGAGGCTGTCGGGATACAGCTCACACGATTGAGACTAGCGGCGGCAACGAGCTAGTTGATGACCTCGTGTGAAAAAAATTGATATATCATGTATCAGTTTTAATAACCTCAAGACCTCTACAAGGTTACCTTACTACAGAGAAGGAATTCATGTGCAAACTGCAAATAAATCTTTGATAATTTCAAATGCAAATGAAATTGTAACACTTAGATCTAAAGGTTCTACTTCCCCCTTAAGAATGAGTGACCAAGAACTAATACTAATCAACAATGGATCTCTCATTATTCAAGATGGGAAAATCACTGATATTCTTGATTATCCTGTTTCTAACTCTAATAGTCCTATCTCTGAACCGTTTACTTTTTTGGACGCAACAAAGAAAACAGTAATTCCAGGTTTAGTTGATTCTCACACACATGTTTCTTTTGCAGGAAACCGTGAAGACGAATTAGAGATGAAGTTGCAAGGTTTGACTTATCTTGAAATCCTAAAACAAGGTGGGGGAATTATGAGAACTGTTAATGCAACGCGGAAGGCTAGTCTAGAAGAATTAGTTAAGAGAGGCAAAGAAAATGCAGACATTATGCTTAAACACGGAACTACAACTATTGAAGCAAAAAGCGGTTATGGACTTGATAAGGAAAACGAGATTAAACAATTAAAGGCTTTAAGAAAATTAAACCAAAATTGTTTCAGTTCAGTTATTTCTACATACCTAGGCGCTCATGCTCTACCTCCTGAATATTCTAATCAAAGGGAAAAATATATTGATTTGATAATTCAAGAAGTCATTCCCGAGATTTCAAAAAATCACTTAGCTAGATTTATTGATGTCTTTTGTGAAAAAGGGGTTTATTCTATTGAAGAAAGTCGTGAAATCCTATTAGCAGGAAAAAGAGGAGGTTTAAGACCAAAAATACATGCTGATGAGATTGTACAAACAGGAGGAGCGCAATTAGCTGCAGAGGTAGGAGCAATTTCAGCTGATCATCTGTTAATGACTGATGATGATGGCTTCAGAGCTCTTGCGGATGCTGGAGTCATTCCAGTACTTTTACCAGGAACACCTTTCTCCCTTATGAAAAATGAGTACCCTCTTGCTCGTCGAATGATTGACGAATTTGATCTCCCAGTAGCATTAGCAACTGATCTAAACCCAAATTGTTTCTGTCATTCTATGCTCCAAATTATCACTTTAGCCTGTTTCAACATGCAAATGTTACCTATGGAAGCCTTACTTGCTGCAACTAGTAATTCTGCCGCGGCTATTGGTCTTCAAAAGAATATAGGAAGCATTGAGGTAGGAAATCAGGCTGATTTAGTAGTACTAAATGCACCTAATTACAATTACATTCCATACAAGTTTGGATCAGCCAGTCTGATAAACACAGTGATAAAAAACGGTAGAATAGTTGCAGCCAATAATCCTGCACTTGTTACAACACGTGAATGCTTATAGGTTCCTGTTTCTGATTAATTTTACGCATAAATTAATGTCGTTAGACAACTCTCGATCCTCTTTCAGCATTGGTATTACTTTTCGAATCGTCTGATATACTCCTAGAGATTTAGGAGCGACTTGATCTTGAATTCCAGCCAAGTCAATGGCCTGTGACACACACAGGAGTTCAATGGCTAGAACATATTGGATATGTCCAATAATTTTCCGAGTCTGAATCGCTGCGATCGTTCCCATACTCACATGATCTTCTTGATTGGCAGATACAGGTATTGAATCAATTGAAGCTGGGAATGCCAAGTGTTTATTTTCGGATACTAATGAAGCAGCAGTATATTGGGCTACCATAAAACCAGAGTTCACTCCACTCCTTAGGGTGAGAAATGCAGGTAAGCCACTGAGAGTAGGGTTTAACAACCGTTCTATCCTACGTTCTGAAATATTTCCCAGTTCTGCAATCGAAATACCTAAGAAATCCATGGCTAACGCGATAGGCTGCCCATGAAAGTTTCCACCACTGAGGATTTTATCTGAAGAAAAAATTAAAGGATTGTCAGTTGAGGAGTTTATTTCAGTTTTTACAACTTTTTTTACAAATCTAATTGTATCTAATGTAGCCCCGTGAACTACTGGAACACAACGCAAAGAATAACAGTCTTGATAAGCAATAGACTGGCGTGTTCGTTTACTTCCCTTTAGATATTCACGAATTGATTGAGCAGTTTGTATTTGGCCTTTATGCGGACGTGCTTCGTGAATTAGTGGATCTAAGGCATCAATATTAGCTTGATGCACTTCCATACTCATGCTAGCTGCTAGATTCGCAATTTTGACAAGATATTCTGCATCTGCCACCGCTATTGCTGCTATCGAGGTCATAACTTGAGTTCCATTGAGAAGAGCTAATCCTTCTTTTGCAATCAGTTTTATAGGTGACAAACCAGCTTTATCTAAAGCCTGGAGCCCATTCATCCGTGTTCCCCCGTAATTTACAATACCTCTACCGATTAAGACCAACGCTAGATGTGCTAAAGGAGCAAGATCTCCACTCGCTCCTAAACTTCCCCGTGAAGGCACGATAGGAATAATGTTTTTATTCAGGAAATCTAATAATAGAGAGACTACCTTTAAACGGATACCAGAGTGACCTCGTGCAAATTTATTAACTTGGAGTACCATCATACCTCTTACTATCTCCGGAGAGAATTTTGAACCTACTCCTGCAGAATGACTGACCACTAAGTTCTCTTGCAATTTTTCGGCATCAAGAGGTGAAACAGCTGTATTTTGTAAATATCCAAATCCAGTAGTAACACCATATACCATACGTTTTTCATTTAGTATGTCTTGTACAATTTCAGCAGCTTGATTAATCCTTTCTTTGGCTTCATCAGTAAGATCAACTATTTTATGATTACGAGCGACAGAAACCATGTCTATGATAGATAAATCATTTCCATTTAATTCGATTATTGGTTTGTTCATCATTATCACTAATTATAGGTATGGAAAAGATATTAGAACTTTAACTCACCTTTTCTAATTTATAGTTCTTTTTGTAACAATAGAACTCATACTAAAGGCATATTCTAATGCCAAGAAAATATACTTTTAAGTCATAGGAAGAATCTTTCTATATCTTGCACTTATTCATCAATTGTTAAGTAACTCATTTTTTATATCGAACAAGTTATTTTGTGAAAGTTGTTAAAATTTTTTAAAATTGATCCTTTTGTTCCCTCAAGCCTAGAGAAGATCGAATGATACTTTTTCCATAGGTGGATAGAGTTTTATCTGGGTGCGCTCTTCTACAAACTGAATGAGTTCCAAATATAGTCGCCTATAATTCATTTCTCTCTGATTAGTTTTTCCAGGCACAGTAATCTCATTGGCACTTGCAACTTGAAAAGCTTTATTGTAACCTGCAGCAGCATGACGTAAAATTGCTGACATTGGATCCCAGGTTAACACCCGAAATATCATCTCTTGAGACAATGGAGTTCCATCAGCAACACATACTTGACCAGCATGAAGAGAATATCCTATACCAACACCTCCACCACCATGATAGCTAGTCCAAGTTGCCCCACAAAGAGAGTTACCTAGTAAATTCAATACTGGATAATCTCCAATCGCGTCAGAACCATCTTTCATTCCTTCAGTCTCACGATAAGGACTTGCTACAGAACCTCCGTCAAGATGGTCTCGTCCAATTATCACAGGAGCTTTAATTAAACCATCAGAATAAATCTTATTCAGAAGCATCCCAAATGCAGCCCTTCCTTTATATCCTGCCCAGAAAACCCGTGCAGGCAAACCACCCTCGAAGGGAATATATTTAGATGCTAGATCTATCCATTTTATTAACATTGGATCGTCGTAAAATAATAGTTTTGCATATTTATCTGTAACACGAATATCTTCAGGGTCATTTGAGAGAGCTGCCCATCGAAAAGGCCCTTTCCCCTCACAAAAGAGAGGACGGATGTAATTAGGCACAAATCCAGAGAAGTTAAAAGCTTCAGTAAGTCCTGCATTATGCGCTTGAGCTCTAATGTTATTCCCATAATCAAATGTTTCTGCACCCCTCTCTTGCAAAATCAGCATTGCTTGCACATGTCGTTTTACAGTCTCAAATGCTCGCTTCTTATAA
>CP070665.1:623352-631501 GCA_020351745.1 Candidatus Heimdallarchaeota archaeon
CATCCTCCCAGTGACGCTGGTGGTTCTTGGGAAATATTTTACAATAGGTTAGAGAAGATACCCTTCCCTTTACTTGAGAATATGCCATATCAATCCTGGGAGGAGTTTCAGGAGTTTATGGAGAATGTTAAAGCTAATGTCAGCAAGAAGATAGGAATGTGTTTTGATATTCCACATTCTTGGATAACAAATGGTGAAAAATTTTTAGACCTTCCTAAAACATGTTTGGACTTCCTACGAGCACGAACAGGCTATATTCACGTCTCTGGAGGGACCCGAGAAGAAGATACACATTACCCGTTATTGACGGAAGGGGATATACCACTCAATCCAGTTAAAAACTTCTTGGACGACATTTCATTTTCTGGTACTGTCACAATGGAATTGGCTCCTCGATCCATTGACGATCTAAACAAAATCTTCAAGTCTTATATGCTTATGTTAAAGATCGCCCGAAAAAATCGTCATAACCTTCAAGTGAAAATTAAGCGTCCTTTCATCATGCGAAAAGTACGCAAATTAACTCAAAAAAATGGTTCAGTAAGTTTTAACAAGAGATAATGGGAGATATTAAAGCTAAGGAGTCCATTCAAGACTATCAATTGTGTATGTGTTTATGATCTGAATTTCTGAAATAGAAGGGAGAGCAAGGAGAAGTAATAAGGTAATGTAGCTTATATACACAATCAATGTAAAAGGGAAATATTTGTTCTTTGTTAACTTAGCAATCCTGTCAGAAGACATGGGTCATAATACCCCTAAATTTCTCGAGATTTAATCATATTATACCTTTTTTCTTAAGTCTATAATAATCGTCAATGTTATAGTCATGTAAAGTTTTCAAGAAGTTTCTTCTTTGATATCTTTTCCAAGCACTTTTCTTAATATGTGTCATTTTAGTAATGAGTGAATCCAAATGGAAAAGAAAAAATGGTGGCACAAGGCAGTTTTCTACCAGATATACCCCCGTTCATTCGCGGATAGTACAAACAATGGAATTGGTGATCTTCAAGGCATTATTAAGCGATTAGACTATTTACAGGAGCTTGGGATTGATGCAATCTGGTTTTCACCTTTTTTTCCCTCACCACAAGAAGATTACGGGTATGACATCTCTGATTATGGAACAATTAACCCTGAATATGGTACAATGGCGGATTTTGATGAATTATTAGAAAAGACTCATTCTTTAGGCATTAAAATCATATTGGACATGGTATTTAATCATACTTCTAATAAGCATCGATGGTTTCTTGAGTCACGATCTGATAGAGATAATCCTAAACGTAATTGGTATATTTGGAGAGAAGGACGAAAAAAGGGTAAAAAAACACCCAATAATTGGAAAGCAATTATCGGAGGTTCTGCTTGGGAATGGGACAAGAAAACGCAACAATTCTATCTGCACCAATTCTTACCTTGTCAACCTGATCTTAATTGGCGTAATCCTGATGTTCAAGAAACCATGTTTAATTACTTACGTTTCTGGTTAGACAAAGGCGTAGATGGCTTTCGATTAGATATTATCCATTCTCTTTTCGAGGATAGTAAGTTTCGTGACAATCCACGAAGTTGGCGACTGTTGCCGTCCGTTAATTCTACTGCTTACCTTTTCCAGAATCCAAAGTATACCAGATTTCTCAGTGAATCAATTGATATGTGTACTCGCATTCGAAAACTTGTTGACTCATATACTCCTGAAAGGATGCTTGTAGGGGAAGCATCAGGAGGCCCACAGATATTTCAAGATCTTTATGGTAAAAATAATGATGGTTTAAACCTTGTGTTTAATTATAAATTCAGTGATCAACCATTTTCAGCTGCAAAATTCAAAGAAACAATTCAAGAAACAGAAACCACCCTGAGCGAACCCTTTTGGCCCTGTTATTTTTTTTCAAACCATGACAGACCTCGTATGATCTCCCGATTTGGAAACAATGAGAAAAAGTCTCGACTGTTATTTCTTCTTCTCTTAACCTTACGAGGAACTCCTTTTATCTATTATGGAGAGGAAATTGGCATGCATCAAGTAAAAATTCCTAAATCATCATTAAGAGATCCTATTGCAAAGCTTAAAGTAATGGGTATTCCAATAGGTAAGTTTTTTGGCCGTGATGGATGTCGTACTCCGATGCAATGGACTAGTTCCACTCGAAACGCTGGTTTTTCTTCAGATCCCAATATTGACCCTTGGTTACCAGTAGCTAAGAATTCACCATTTATTAATGTAGAAAATCAAAAAAACGATGAAAGATCAATGCTGACCTTTTTTAAACGATTAATACAATTTCGAAATACAAATAGAGCTCTTTCTGAAGGATCTCTTGAATTTTTTCCTGTATCTAACAGAAACTGTCTTATTTTTGAACGTCGAGTAAAGAAGGAGCGAATTCTTGTATTAATCAACTTCAATAAAAAAAGAATTCAAATCCAAAATCCTCACTCTTCATCTACTAAAATATTTTCTACTTATGCTTTAGACATCTCATTAAATACAGGTAGTCTCATTACACTGCATCCATTTGAAGGGTTATTGCTAAAACTCCATTAAGGATGTTAATTTTCCTTAGAGGATGGTTAAATTTTTATTTAATAACAACAACAATTATTTTATATTCTGAAAAGGAGGTAAACTACATGAATGATATCTCTAAATCCAGTCGAAGGGCACGCTCCATAAATATACTGTTATCTCACCGTGAAGAAATTTTTGAAGGAGCTGTTATTTTCTCCTTGATATTACATCCCATATTATTTCTATTTCTCTATATAGTTCAAGAAGCACCAAGTTCAAGTCTTTTTTTTAAGTGAATGTGCTATTTCCTTAGCGATATTCAGTTTTTATTTGGGAGCTATAGATGAAAGAAAGAAGAAAAGGAAAAGAAGAGAACAAGAGAATAAATAAGAGGAATTAAAAAACAATTAATCTATTAGGTCTAGATGTCCCCCATATTTCGCATGAATTGCACAAGTGCCCTCATTACCTACCATGCAAGGGCCCACAGGAGATTCAGGAGTACACGTTTTATTAAAGAGTTTACAGCCCTCTGGATAAATTTTTCCTAGCATAACGTCAGCACATCTACATCCTTTTGGTATATCCGTACCACTAGTTATTGGAATCTCCTCCTTTTCCCGAATATTGTATTGTGAGAATTGAGTTGCTAGTTCAAATCCAGATGATGGAATGACACCAATCCCTCGCCATTTGGCATCGAAAATAGAATAGGCTTTTTCCATTGCTGCCCAAGCAGTTTTATTTCCTTCTCGAGTGACCACTCTAGAATAAAGGTTCTCTGTTTTAGAACGGGAGTGAAATAACTGTTGGAGAATAGCTAAAATACCAAGCATCACATCAGCAGGTTCAAATCCTGCTACAACAATTGGTACATGATGTTCATCGCTAATAGGTTCATAAACTCCATAACCAGTTATCGCTGAGACATGTCCAGGTGCAATGAACCCATCAAGAGAGATATCAGGTTGTTCCAGTAAAATTTTCATTGCAGGGGGAACAAGCCTATGAGAACTCAGAATGAAAAGATTAGAGGGAACTCTCTGATTTACTAGTTCAATAGCAACAGTAGGAGCTGTGGTCTCGAAACCAATAGCAAAGAAAACGATTTTTTGTTTCGGATTATTAGTTGCTAATTTAATAGCATCAAGAAAACTGTACACAACTCGAATGTCAGCTCCTTTTGCTCGAGCTGTGAGAAGTGATCCCTGATTACTAGGAACACGGGACATATCTCCAAAAGTGGTTAAAGTATATCCGTTCTTAGCGAGCCAGATACTTTGTTCGATATCCTCATTAGGACAAACACAAACAGGACAGCCTGGACCTGCAATTACTTCAACATTTGATGGTAGAAGAGATCTAATACCCCAATGAGAAATTGTATACTCATGAGTTCCACAAACATGACAAATTCGAATCTTTCGAGAACCAAACTCGCTTGCTAACATGTGAATTTTTGTTTTGAGCTCATTGATAATTAGTGGGTCTTGAAACGATTTACTCAACAACATAACTCCATTATAAAATAAGAAATAACTACAATACCCACCTCTAAGTGTGATTTTTAATTATTTTTATATTGAAAAAGAGCTATAGTAAGAGGACAGAAGAATTATGTATTTGTACGCTGTAGTAATTAGATTTCCTTTAAATACTCCTGAAAATCTGTCTTTAGCTCTAACTCGGAGAATATCTTGACTTGGTAGTCCTCTTCCGCTTCCTTTTCGGGAGTACTTCCAATGAGGATGGTTTCATTGTAATCCTCATCAGTAATGACTTCCTTAAGACTTTTCCAATAAGATTGATGAAAAACTTTCTCCATATCTTGGATAGGTGGAACAGTAACCAACACTCTTTTTTCTGGCGCGGTTAACGAAATGAAAGCCCCATTTTTCCTTTGTAGAACACCTACACTAAATTGGTTCATTTTATCAATAATTTTCTTGATTTGCTTACTAAAACGGCTTAGATGCTTTTGATTCTTTTCCAAATCTTTTAATAATGGAGTTTTTCGATCTTCAATACATCCTGCAAGCCATTTAATCGCTTCTCTCGGATTACCGTGAGAGTAAGCATAGGCTGACTCAATATCTGCTTTGTTAAGGGGCCATAACGAATTTCCATCTTGTAAAATGATTTCAAATTTGGAATGGAAATCTTGTAACATTTGAAGACAATAGGCTTGAATATCTTTTTTCGAAAAACGCTTCAAGACAACTGGAGGTTCGATACGACTTTGAACAGCTGTACTCGAAAGATCGAGAATTGTATCCCACAGAGTAGTAAGGCAGGCTAAGCACAGGATGAAATTGGAAGCCTCATTGTGCATTTTCTTTAGAGTTTCAAGAAATTGAAGCTCTGCCTCTGGTCCTAGTGCAATAAATAATGATTCGAGTTCATCAATGAAAAAGATAATTGGCTTATCAATAACCTTCAAAATAACTTTCAATGCCGCAAATGCTAGCTCTTCATCATCCATAATCGTTCGCTTGAAGTGGGCGGTTTCATCGTCTATATCAAAGCCAGTTAACCACTTAAGAGCTAATCTTGACTGTTTTGGATCTTTTAAGGCAAAGAATCCGTTAATTACAATATTACCCATCCCTGGAAAATCTGCTGCTGCATGCTCTACTTTGCGATATTTTTGTGTTAAAGCATCTGCTACATACTCTAGTAGAGGTGCACCTCCAGCTTTCACTGTTTCAAAGTAGAAATGCGAATATACGCGATTGGGGTTGGTTGGAACTGGGATATATACTACATAAGCTTCTGTGATTGTTTCGCGCAATACCCAATAAAAATGAGTTTTTCCATAACCTGCCTCTGCGATTATCGGCAAGATAACCGATTCACGTTTCTTTCTTCTTACAATCTCTAAGAAACGGATTACGAGATTCAACGCTTCCTTATTTGGGCGGTTTAAATTAAAAAGTTCTGGGATATCAGAACGAGCAGTGAAGTTATGGAATGGATTCTCTATAACTAAAGACGCTACGTGAGTCATTTCTATTTACGCCTCAAACATCATAAAATAGAATACACCTGTACCAGAGTCCGATTCAATCCCACCATGGATAGCATGCGATTTTGATAGTGCTGTTTGTAATGTGAGAATCCCTTGATCATGTAGATTGAGCATTTTTTGATTGAACAGGTTGTCTGGAATCCTCTTGTCACTTAACTTCCGTCGAATATCGGGTATTCTCACGAGGGGCTTCATTGGGTTGGCTAGATCTTTGTAAGCCTTTTTCAAGCACATTAAGAATTCATCATCATTAATTGTCGTATTGGGATTCAATTCTCGTGTAAGATAACTTTCTCCATCAGGGGTAAGCTGAAAGATATTCTTAGTCCCACGCTTGATTCGGACATGCCCCTTGTCAACCAGTTCCTGAAGTACTGCTTTTTCTCCTTCCGTTCGGGCATAATAACCAGTAGTACCCAAGAATTGTAAGATTCGGAGGTATGAAGTCTCCATAAATATCATCATCTCTGTAAAAAATCCTCAATTAAACCTTTAAGCTTCAAAGAGTAGTGCTTTTGGCCCATTAAAGTTTAGACCAGCCTTATGATCTTGTGGAAATTAGGATGAAATTGAAGAAATAGCTTGCTATCATGGGGATATTATCTTAAAATCAGCAATATTGTGTATTAGTAGTTTTAATACTAACTAAACTTAGGAGAGATCTGAATAGCAATTCAACAACATCATCAAGTCTTGCTTCGTATGTTACTACTCATAATCAATATCGAAAGGGAAAAAAATCAGATATAGTGAGTAGTTGTACAACATTTTCTCTATTGGCTTACCTATTATCGGAGGGCATACTACTTATTTTTATAATCTCGAAAGAGGTTCGCACATAAGTTGTATTCCTTTATTCCATAGTGTAAAGAATGGATCCCTTTAAACACAAAAAGGTGCTTTGGTAATGGTTCTTGATAATTTGGCTAATATTTCTGAATTAGACTCCCAAAATATGTTTCAAATGGTTTATAACTGGGCTGAGCTCGTCGAGGAGTTACTCCAACAAACTCTTGAAGTTCCAGCGCAAACTACTGTTGGTCAATACCTGATCTCTTACACTGATCCTATTTCTCAAATAGTCATATGTGGAATGGGAGGATCAGCGGTTAGTGGCGATTATTTACGGATTTACCTAGAAAAAATATCCCATCTTCCAATAATCATCCAACGAAATTATGATATCCCGAATTTTGTGTCAAAAAACACATTATTAATTCTAATTTCTTATTCTGGAAACACAGAAGAAACCATATCATGTTTGATAAGTGCAATTAAGAAAACAGCCAAGATAGTTGGAATAGGATCAGGAGGAAATTTAAAGGATTTTTTGAGAAAACATAATATACCATTCTTCTTAATTCCCTCAGGTTTTCAACCAAGAGCATCTTTTCCGCTCTTATTTTTTCCCCTGCTTAAGATTTTAGCTACAATGAATTTAGTTCCCATGGATCAAGCTGCCATTGATGAGACAATATTCCTATTTCGTCAGATGAGACAGGAATTTCACTTTGAAAACCCAATCCCCGAGAACCAAGCAAAACAAATAGCACAAAGATTACAAGGACGTATTCCTATCATTTGGTCTCCTTTCGCTTGTATTGCAAATCGAATGAAGTGCCAACTAAACGAGAACTCAAAAATATTAGCCATGGCCGAAGAATTGCCAGAGTTTAATCATAACCATATTGTAGGATGGGAGTCATGGACCGAAGATAATCCATTCATTGTCATTGCTTTTCGTTTTCAAGCTGAGCATCCTAATGTCAAGTTACGTTTTGAGATAACTAAGGATATTGTCAAGAAAAAGGTCGAAATAATCGAAATTTCCGCAAGAGGAAATAGTTTTTTAAGTCAATTATTTTCTGCCACTTATTTTGGGGATTATATTTCTATATATCTGGCTATTCTGAACAATCAGGATCCAAATACAGTTGATAGTATCGTATTTCTAAAAGAACAATTGGAACAACGTGAACAGACCCAAACAAAGTTAATCGCCACCTTACACAGTCTTAGGGAAAAAATTAGCTAATCAATCGAGTTGTATTAGAATTATAATCAATCAGAAAATAGATTAGGATCAGCTCAAAATGCCAGTCATCTTGTTTTGTCTTTTAGATTCAAATCAACCCAAACATTAGGTGGAATTGATGACTAACTATGATGCTATTGTGGTTGGGGCGGGTACTGGTGGCTCGGTGACTGCAGCAGCGCTAGCCAACAAAGGATTGAAAGTGGCACTTCTTGACAGACAACCCAAGGAAAAAATCGGAGTAAAAGTTTGTGGCGATGCCACAAGTGGGGAGCATTTTAAACGCATCAGAAAAATCGTAAAAATTGATCCACCAAAAAATGATGAAATCAGACAAAAAATCAAAGGAGCATGGCTATTTTCCCCAGATAGAGAAGTAAAATTTGAATTAGTAGAAGAAGGTGGGACTGGAATTATCATAGACCGTTTTAAGCTTGGAATGAGGATTTTAAACAATGCAATAGATTTTGGAGCTGAGCTTCACGATTCAACTTATGTTAAGGATCTAATTATCAGTCAGGATCAAGTTACTGGCATTAAATATCGGGGAGAAGATAAAAATATCCACGAA
>CP070665.1:631601-639505 GCA_020351745.1 Candidatus Heimdallarchaeota archaeon
CATCCGTGACAGCCCGTTTGAAACGAGCACGAGGGATTGGTAAAGCACTATGGTGCATCACAACAAAAAAGAATTTATACGATCCATAAGTATCAAATTCATGTTCAATCATCCTCAAGCGACTACGGCCAACATGACCAGAAGGATCGGGTCCAGTATTAATACCAAGAATACGAAGAGAGGGATCCTCATAAACTGGATCTAAAGGCCCAACTTGCTGAACCCATAACTCACGGCCAAAGGGTTGGAGATCCCTAGAACCAGGTACAATTAAATATGGAATATCATAACCACGAAGCTCTCGTAGTTTAATTTTAGCAACAGCAAAATCCTCGGGAAAAGCATCATTTGTTAAATCCCCACAATGAATAAGCATATCCGGATTCTCCCGAAGCATCATTTTGATCCCGAGATCATAAACTTCTGCAAGAAAATGACTTCCTGGACTGAAGTGAGTATCTGAAAACTGACAAATCTTGCTTAAGAGTCTATCCCCAGGTACAAGATAGCCAATTTGTGGTTTAAGCTCTCCTTTCAACATTAAAACAGATTCTTTTACAGGTTTTTTAAATTTAGAATAAGCTTCGATTCCATAAAAGTTGACATTCAATTTCTCATCAGCTAGCGCGAGTTCCACAAAAGTATGTCCTGCTTTCCCTCGAGTTTTGAAACTACTAAAAGTACCGCAATTTATAAGCAAACAACGTCTTATACCGTTTGAGAGGGAGAAAATATTTGGGTAGTGACGATGAGCAGTGATGATCACATCAATTCCAGCTTCCCAGATGACCTGCATGACGTCACCCGCGTCTAAGATCATTGATCTTTCCCTTCCAGTGTTTGGAATTGGTAATAAATGATGATGGAAACAGAGAACCTTTACGAGGTCATCACTATAGCTTTGAAGTTCACAAATAGCTTCAAGACCACGATCACCAATTCTACCGATGTTTTCATCAGGTTCGGAACTATCAATACCCAGGATAACCATATTACCCCCATTTTTTGAAGTATCGATGAAAAATTGGCGTTCACCAAAGAAATCTTTCCAAAGCTTGTCTCCAATATTACGCATATCATGATTCCCAGCTAAAGTCTCTATTTTCGAGAAGTGCTTATCTAAGAGTTTCCTGGCATACACAAAGTCTTCATAGGTGCCTGAGTCGGTAATATCTCCGAGGTGTAAAAGGTATGCATTAGGATTCTCTGTTAAAAGACCTTTAATCAGCTTTACTCCTGTTTTAAACGCTTTCATATTAAAAAGGCCAGTGTATTTGGAGATGTGAGTATCAGAAAAAATGATAACTTCTTCTTTTTGAGAAGAGTCCAGTGTCACGATATTTTCACCTTTGAGATATTTATAAAAGCTGGAGAGGATAAAAACTCTACCCTGCGAGGATCGCATAAATCAAACTGTAATAATTGAAAAGACTCTTTTTTACTTAATCTATGAAAGAATGTAGACCAATTTTTCTCTTATTTAACGGTGATAGAGTGTGTCTTCACTCATAAAGTGTTCAAAATGCTTTGGGAAGGGAAAAATCCTTACCAAACATAAAAGTAAATGTCCTACTTGTCGTGGATTGGGCTCAACAAAAATTATTGTAGGTTCCAAACCAACAGAAAGAAATGAATGTCCAAAATGCTTTGGGAAGGGCAAAATTGAGAAAGAAGTTGAGAAGACATGTCCTATTTGCAAAGGAACAGGAACAGAAAAAAATCAATGTATTCTCTGCGATAAGCCAGCACCTTCAGGGCAACAACTATGTGAATCCTGTAAGAAGAATCCATTAATTTATGAACTAATTACTCCTGTTTCATTAAAAACAGTAGAATTTATGAAAATTTATTTGGGTAAAGTAGTAAAGAAAGTTGAATTTGGGTTCTTTGTACAACTCGCACCAAAAGTAGAAGGATTGATTCGTGATAAAAGGTTTAAGGGGAAGGAAGGAGACAAAATTTTCATTAAATTAAAAAATAAGAAGGGGGAAAAATTAGAATTCCAAGAAACTAAAATAACAGATATTTCTCAATTTAAAATCAAACGTGTGCATGATCCTGTTCCTCTACAGAAGATCAATGTCGATCGTGAGGTTGGAACCTTTTTCTCGGTTCAATCACGGGTTGAGAATATTCGTCAAATTCCCCGCGGACCAAAAGTCTTCACACTCCTTGATGAGACAGGTGTGATCGAAGCTGCGGCGTTCCATCTTGAATTTGCAGAGAATATTGCAGTTGGAGATATTGTTGAAGTCATGGGAGAATACACTAGTCATCGGGGTTCAGAACAAATCGAAATCTCCGACATTTTTATTGTTGACTCCGCTTATGCCAATGCATTTGTACAAAAAATGGATTCACTACTTGATACGAGAAGTGAACCACCTGAAATTGATTTCTTAGTGAAATCTGAAACCTTGGAGTTATTGAGAGAGAAGTTCGTGATTATTGCCAAACGTATACGGAGAGCTTTACTTGAGCTACAACCCATAATAATCAGGCATCATAATGATTGTGACGGAATTGTGGCAGGGATAGCCCTAGAGACAGCGTGTCGTGAACTGTGGTATAAGCTCTTTGGACATTCCGACGAAGATCAACTACGACATCTGGTTAAAAGAAATCCCAATAAACCTCCTTTTTATGATCCTCTTGATTCAGTTCGCGACCTAGATTTCGCTCTCTCCGATCAGGACCGATTTGGGGATAAGATCCCTATTATAATCATGTTAGACACTGGAAGCAGTGATGAAAGCTTATTTTCCTACAATTTACTGAAATCTTATGGAATTGAAATTATGGTTATAGATCATCATTTCCCATCAAGTAACATTCAAGATACAATTGATAGTCATCTCAATGTTTATTTTGTTGGTGGTGACTATAATATATGTGCAGGTATGCTCGGTTGTGAGTTGGCCCGCTTTGTCAATCCTGATATCACTGATACTATAGATCATCTTCCTGCTATTGCTGGAAAAGGGGATCGTGTTGAAGGGGAAGAACAAAACCAATACATTAAGATTGCGAAAAAGAAAGATTATTTGGAACATTTTATTGAGGACATTGCAGTCGCAGCCGATTATCAGGCTTATTTCTTAAAGTTTTCACCTGGACGTCTTCTTCTAAGTGATCTATTAGGTATACAGGGAAAACAAGAGAAACAAATTAATTATGTTAAATTATTATCGACTGAAGCTCGCATGCATTTAGAAAACCAATTGCACATCTCTTTAGAGTATGTACAAGAGGAAACATTAGTTAATGGAGTTCATTTAGCGATATTAGACGTTGAAAAATATGCGAATCGATTTGATTATCCACCTCCAGGAAAAATCACTGGTTCTCTTTTTGATCACCTTGCAAAAAGAAATCAAAATTCTCCACTAGTAACTGTAGGTTTGGGTCCTGACTTTGCTATTTTTCGTTCACAGAATATTAAACTGGATTTTCCGAAATTAGTTAAGAAATGCGCTAAAAAACTTCCTCATGCAGGTGTCGAAGGTGGGGGACACGAGGTTGTGGGTAGTATGAAGTTTATCCACGGTGCATATGATGAAATCACAGAAACAATTAGAGAATTGCTGACTCTGATTGAAATCGAGGATTAGGTGTTACTTTGGAGACGAAGATCCGTCAATATCACCTCTCTGATGAGGAGGAATGGATACAATGCCACTCACGTTCTTATTTTGATTCTATTTATTTTGATGAGCAAGTTAAAGCGAAGCCTCGCTACGAAACTCCAAGTGTTGAATTAGTGGGAATTCATGATGGTAAAATTATCGGAATTTTAGACATTGAAATAGAACAAGAACATGGCCAATTTTGTTTTGATGAAACTGAACGTAGTGGAATGATTTCAGTCATTGGGGTACTTTCACACTATCGAAGGAAGGGTATAGGAACAAAATTAATTGAGAAGGGAATGGAATTAATCCAAAAGAATTATGATGTTCATCGAATCGAAATTTGGGTTCGTGAAGATCCTACAATAAAATCTTGGTTGGAGCAAATCAGGTTTCAAGAGATTCATCGATTTTATGAAGTATTATTAACAACTGATTTTTTTGAGAAATATCATATTGATTTACCTTTTGGTATAATGCCAGTCTTTCTCACAGGTAATTTAGAATCAGAAGGATTTTCTAAACTGACGCAGCAACACCCTCCTGAAAGATCATTCCCGATTTTAATTTACGAAAGATACTTTTAAATCAGGATGCAAATTTTAATTAGAATAACTCTTCAATCGGGTCGAAAAGGGTGAATTTATGGGCTGGTTCGCTTTCACTTATAGCTTCCATGATTCTCTTCACAAGACTTGATGCTTTATCAAGTCCTGCTTCCTCAAAAATGGAGATATGTTCCGAACCAACATGACGCCAACCTGTGAGGTATGACATGTTAGTTATTTCTTTTTCGAAGTTGGAGATATCAGTTTCATTTGCTAATAGTTTTTCTAAGATTATTTGTTTTATCTCCTCAACAGAAAGATTTACTGGAATTACAGGCTCTGAACCAGCTCCAGGATACTTTTGTCTCAGATCAGTCCAGTTTGTATCTAATTCAAGCATGGTTGGTCTCATATCGTTGAGTAATCCGAGAATTGCTACCTGATCACCAGGTTCAGCTTGATGACTTAGCGCTAATGTGAGAGCTCTACTAAAAATGCGACAATTAACCAAACTAAAACCGTCTAGCAGCATTTTACCCCTTCGGGCATTTCCTGGCTCTAACCCGGTGAAATATTTTTGTTCCAATGCATTAACAATTATCTGTTCCATCTGAGTAAACGGAATCTCTTCAAGTTCATTATTAATTTCAAATCTACGTTCAGAAATTCTGAAACCTCTCGAGAAATACGTAACGCCTTCTCGTTTTGCACTAGCTACTCCTTCAACTATAGTATCACCGAAAACACCAGCATCATTGCTTATTGACTCATTAAGATCTTTTTTAGTGACGATAAATGAGACGGGGTAGTTATGATATGGAAGAACCGTCGATATCGATGTTGCCTGTTGAAGTGAGTTTGACCAAAATTGTTTTGTACATGAATCCAAAATAGTGACAATTGCTTCAGCGGTTGAACCAAATCTTTCTCGTAATTTTGCCCATTTCTCTTGTCCCCCTATGGGTAGTAATAAACTATAAAAGGTTCCCTCATCAAACGAGACTTTCAAATATTCTGTTTCTATTGTACCAGAAAAGTCTTCGTAATATTCCATAGAACTATCTGTTCGTGCAGCCAATTTCATGACGGTAGCTGATTTACCCCCTCCTTGCGTTCCAACTACCAAGATTCTGCCTGCATTGATTTCTTTTGATTTTTTCTTCTCCATACGAGTTTCTCCTTTTCTTTTCAAAGGCCTGCAATAATTGTTCTCAGATCTTTTGGATCTGTTGCTCTAGCTTGATCTAAAATTAAGTTCAAATTGTTCTTTTCTGGGCCCATCCGCAAAAATTTATGTGGACGAAAGATTACCTCAACAGGATCAATCCCTTCCTCCGATAAGATATCCACTTCTTTGAATGCCAACGCTTGAATTTTTTCTCCTTCGACACCATAGTACACGATGAAAGTTTCATCATCTATGGTATACACAGTTTGTCGTAGTTTCACATTGCCATGTAACTGACTAATTTTATGGGTAGGTAGATTAAGGGCTTCTACAAGTAATGTCTCCAATAACTCATTATTGTCAAAATACCATGGATATCCACCTAATTGAGCAAAACGATATTGAAATATGAAATCATCCCGTGACCATACACTCATTGTCTGAGGAAGAAGACCCTTGTCTTTCGTGAGATAATCTATCCCTCTTTTAAAATCAGTTTGAATGAGAAAAACAGGAATGAACTTTTTCGATGTGACAAGCCGGGAGCGATCTTCGTCTTTGAAAAGATTTTTTATCAAAGAAACAGAGTGAGCTTCTTCTTTTACTAACGCTTCTTCCAAGATAGTTAGCAAGCTATTACCAATGAAGTTCCACATTCTAGGGGGGAGCTGATTAGTGACTGTATAATTCCCCTCTCGAATGTCATTTCGGTCAACACGTCCAGAAAGGACGGAGTTTGCCAATCGTTGACAAGCTTCCAGCACATCAAATTTAGGTTGTTTATCAGAAATCAACAATAACGTTGATCGCGAAATTGCTGTTTCTATACCTGAATAGTCATAAATCCAAGCCTGACTACCTAATTCCATAACGTTTTCAATTTCAAACTGAGCGCTTTGCATGAAAGCATTTTCTTGTTTTAACTCGTGAAATGGACCTAATATTCGTTCAAAAATATCCCCCAAATCACTGATGTTTCCTAAAATCTCTTTTCGTCTATGTTTATCCATGAAAGAAAGCCCGATGAGGTGCCTTTCTGCGGAAGAGGACTCTCCACGGATTTCCTCATCTTCTCTAGTTGCAGTTTTTCGACGAAGAGCCGATTTTAACCAATCAAGGAAATTCCCAATTGGGTACCTATCTGTTGTATCATCATAGACATTATACAAACTACTTTTCTCTGAAACGGGCAATCCAGGCAAGAGGGTTCGTATAATTTCATTTACTTGCATTTCTGTGAAGTATCCGTCATTTGGGTCTCTCTTATATTTACTCCACTCAAATTGTTCTTCGATACGCCTGAATGAGAGTCGGGTCTCAATTAGGCTCTCAATTTGACGATCTGCTGAGGAACTATCTTTCTTTTGTTGTAAACAGTCTTCAGCTACAGCAGTAAGGATAATTGAATCACAAAAAATGTTGTTTTTGTTATAAAAATAATTCGGACCAAAATAAGATGACTTAATTTCTTTCAATACTTCTCTTGCATTTAAATGTTCGGTATAGGGCCATAAAACTAATCCAAACAACCTTGGGAGTTCTGCACGGTGCGCAGCGTGTAATAATTTCTCTCTCTGCTGTAAGATGTAACCTCTTAGCTGTTTGATTTCTGAAAATAATGATTTAATTGTTGGATTATTACTTTCTTCAATCTCCCGCCAGTATTTCAAATCTTCTTGCTTTATTTGAAATTTAATCTGGTATTGTAATTCCTGTAACTGAGCTTCTAACTCTGTTAATTCTTCTGAAACTGGTACAACCACTGGAGCGAGCCACTGCAAAATCATTTGAAATGATTCATGCATCCGCTGAGTCATAAGCCTATAATCGTCTAATGTTGAAGGTAAGTTACGTGCTGAACGAATAACATCTAGCTGAGGAGCTAAATATTCTACTCCAATCGAACCATATTTTTCTTTTAAGAGTTCTTCAACATTTCCCAGATCTGAAACCATTCTTCAATCCTCCTTCGGTTCTTCTTCCTTCTTAACTATTAATTGCAAAAATTCGAATTGAGGGTGAACTACATCATCAATTAGCGAGTGCGTAAGTTTCTGTCTTTTCATTGGAGTTAATGTACTAGAACCAGAAAACATGACTTCCGCAACCTTTAATCCAAGAATAGTGGAATAAAGGTCAGTGATCTCAGCTTCTCTCCCAACAATCCCAACCGCTTGATTTCCATATTGTTTTACAAGAGTTTGGGGGTCATCAGTACTTGAGGCTAACTCTTTTCTTAAATCTTGATCGCCCATTTCGCGTATTGCGGTCTCAACTTCAGTTTTCATTTCTTCGAAGTAGAGCTCACCTCTTGGCACAAGTCGTTTGTGTGGTTCTCGTACAGCATCTTCAACTAAGTTTTCTTTGTCTGTTCCAATGTTTTCATACATCAAGGAAACCGTTTGAAGTATTTCATCTCTAATCTCCTCTGGTAAGACGTATTTTTTCATATTATTGATTCGTTTATTCATAATAAGACGTGATTGGGTTCTACCCCCAACACCTTCAGGTTCTGGAATCTGACTAGCTAAATAGCTTAAGATTGCCTCAATCATTTCT
>CP070665.1:639605-649363 GCA_020351745.1 Candidatus Heimdallarchaeota archaeon
GTGACAAAATAATCAAAAGGGAATCTAAGTACTGATAGATCATATAGTAACAATAGAATGATAGTAATCGGATGACAACCAATGGCAGAAGATCGTCAGCAACTCATTGATCACTGGGAAAATATCCCCCAGTTTGTATTTGTTAATGTTTCAAAAGAGAAGTATTTCTCACACCCCGTTAGAAGAGATATTATCAGACTTCTAAGAAAAGGAATAGAAGAGGAATCTCCTGATGGAAGTTTCAAGGTTCGACGGGCAATGAATGTTACAGAAATTAGTAAAAAACTATGTCAGAAAAATGAAACATCTATCAGTAAAACAACTCTATATTTTCATTTAGATATCTTAATTGAACTTGGGTTAATTTCTGTAGTCGCCACGTTACATGAAGGCCCTCATGGGCGAAATAAAACAAAATACTTTGGCAGAGTCGCTAGGAATCTATTTATCTCTGGCAATCAGTACATTTACGAGAACTATAAAGCGCAGTTTGATGAATTTCAGAAGTTTGCCAAATTAACAGGTTTGAATCTTCCTAACAATTATACTGATATCCCAAAACAGTTTTCTAAAACAAACGAACACTTCTTTCGAGTTTTTGGGGAATGGTTAATTAAATATGAGGATTTAATAGATGGAAATCAGATTGAGATGAATCTATTATACGAGTTTCTGCAAAATGTTAATTGTATTCATTCTGATTATATTAATCTTCTAAATGATCTTTCTCAGGTTCTTAAGAAGAATATCCCAGATCTTTAATATTGTAATCAATCAGATTCACGATGGATAACACTTTAGAAGAAAAAAAAGAAAAGGGAAGAGATCAAGAACTCGTCCCAGACTAATTACTCCCAACAGAAAATTCTTTAACATCAGTACGAACTTCAATGTTCCCGTAGATGCTCTCAGCTTCAATGTCTACCACATAGTAACCGTTAGCTAATATCCCGAGATTTTTAGCAAACACACCCTCACTTTCTTGAGTAAGATTGAAGGTTTCAATTAATGTTTTCTCAGAAGAAGCAAGCGATGAAAGATTGATGCTCATTCTACTGACAATATGTTTATCAGAGGATTCTACAGTTATTGTATAATTCCATCCCTGATCTACTTTTTCAAACGAAATGTCAATAGCAAGGGTATATGAGTACCCTAGAGCATTAGCAATGGCATAAGAGATCTCCTCATAGTTTGGAGGAGACGCGGTAATGATAGTGCCATCAGTTACAACAGCAGCTTCATCGATATAAATACCACCTGCTGCCGTGAGATTGGCAACAATTGAACTTTGAGATGCAAACATTTTACCGCTGATTAAACCCCCTTTAGCTTGTACAAGTGTTCCATTGCCTATTCCTGCAATCACTAGCCCCTGATCATCTGCTTCGTCAAGAAGTCGTCCTACATGTTGATCTGCATTAAGGGCTGGCGCTAATTCTCCTCCAGGGATAACTATCGCATCATAGTGAGTTATTTTATCAATGTCTGAAATAAGTAAGTCAGTCATAATTGAACCTTCTGTGGTTGTTTGATTTACAGATAATCCTGCGATAATCACGGTCCCACGCCATTGATCCAGATATTTCTTCACACCTAGAAAATCACTTTCAGAATACCCATCATCAAATTTAATTTTTCTCAATCAATCAATTGATACTTTAAATTAATACGAGCAGCTACAGCGGCCCCAAATATCCATATCATTTACACTTCATCTCTCCTTGTTAAGTTGTTAGAAGATATCTTGTTATTAACCTCTTAGCTGTCTTTGTTTCAAACCACAATGGTACAACAAGTATCATACTATAAAACATAATATTGATCAATATAGCTACGGGTAAATCAGTTATGTATATCGCTATAGCAATTGGACACACTGTTATTACCAGGATCATTCCAATAAAAATGGTTATAAATCCCAATAGTCCAGGTAAGACATTTACAGTGGACTTTTTCTTGATGACGATTATCCAGCTGGATAAAGGTGATTTAAAGTGTTTCCAAGACACGTAAATCGCTATTACTAGTCCTATTATCGAGATTACATCCAATAAAAGCCTGTAATTAACCAATAATATTTCATTCTCCATTAAGATTACAAAATTCCCTCCAAAGCTCAAGAGATTGACTATACCATGTATTAGTATTGGGTAAATGACGTTTCGGGTAAGAATATAAGCTATTCCGCAAGTTGTTCCTATGAGAAAAACGCTCGAAAAATGTGTTATCGTATAAGCCATATTACCATAAACTAGATCATTAATCGTGTGCGATAATGAAAATACAATACTCGTAGCAAAAACTGCTGCAACAGGAGACATTCCTCGTTTTTCTAATATTGGAATCATTGTTCTGCGATTCAAAAGTTCTTCGAACAATGGAGCACCAATAGAAACTGTAGCGAATTGAATTATGATATTGAATGGGTCATTTAGTTGCTCAGCGGTGAGAAGAATACTCGAGTAAGAATGTTCTAAACCTAAACCAAGAATAGAAAATATTCTAGCAATGATTTGACTGCTTAGATAAATTATCGAAAATCCTATACAGAGCGTTAAAATCGTTTTTAACAAGTTATTACCACTTGTTGCCGCAAGTTCGGTATTTTTAACCCTGAGAAGAGGAATGATTATGAAAACAAGTACTATCGTGCTAATAATTTGACTAAAGAACATGATAGTAAGATTGGTTATGATTGGATCTTCTCCGAATATCAATTGTGGTATAATTATTTCAATTGACCATATGATTACTTTTACCATTGCCATCAAAGCTATACCAGCTGATAAAACTAGAGCTGGAGCTAGAAAACGATATATACTCTTATTTTCATCCTTAAACTTACTTTCACTATTGAATATCTCTCTTGAAATTAATTCTAAAATCAAGATGTTAATTATATTTACTGATACAATGATCGCCATGAACAAGCCAAGATAATCATTTTGAGGAACTGATAAAATAGCGTTTACAAGTACAAATAACCCATCTATGAAAAAGACATTGCCAAGTATCATCGCGTACAAGATACTAAAAAGAGTAATGTATTTCACAATGCTATTTTCGATGTTCCCTTTGAACAGAGTAAAACGATTATTTATCTTGCCAAAGAAGAAACTGTGTAATATCAAGAATCCTGTTGGAGCGATGATGTTTACAAAAGCGATTTTTACTATAGAAATCATGTTCTGGGTTGTTAAGATACTCATTGATAACACCACAATCAGAGCTAAGGGAATTTGAGTAACTATACCCATCGTTATCTGCCTAGATCGAAAGTGATCCCTAGTAGAATACGGGAGGGCTGAAAGGACTCCATCAATTTTTTCCTCTGCAGAGGAAAGGGCTTTATTATAAAAGAAAGGTACTATACCCGAGAATAACACCATTGGAATGAAAAATATATCCAAGGAAAAGAATCCTGTCAGGATAACAAAACCTAGTACGTTTAGACTAAAGAGTATGGGAAAAGCTAGTCCCATAAAAAAGTACGATATCCCTCCGAAATCCCGGGGAATCATCTTTATACTCTGTTTAATGAAAGTGAATGTCGGGTGGACTGAAGTCTTGATGGTAACATCTGTCGTTGATACTTCACCTGAAAATTCACCTTCAACACCACTAAATCCTACTGTTTTTAACGTGTTATACCCTTTCCAGATTGTAATGAAGATAATTCCAAGAAATACTAGTAGTCCAATGATTGATGTAAACATTAGTGAGACAGGGATCGAATAATCAGGATTCACTAGCAAGATAGTACTTAAATAACCACTAGAAAAAAAAGGTAATAATGAAAGCAGATGATTTAATTCAGCTGTCTTTAAAGCGTCAAGAAAACCACCATGAAACATTTCCACTTGAAAGATGAACAAGAACACGTAAGTGACGGGAATGATGACAAGGTTCATGAATATGATTAAACCCGTGAAAATAGTACCTAATACAGGATTTCCAGTTGGAATATAGATTTTATGAGCTAAAAAGCGCGCAAAAATTATCATTGCAAACACGGCAAAGATAATAGTCAGTAAATTATTCAAGATCAAAAGAAATAGGAAGTAAATGGTTTTATCGAATGCTAATGGTGTATCGATATACAGGTAAACTAAAAGGTGACCTTGAGATAAATAAAGTGCAATAAGCGGGGTAATGATTAAAATAATGATGATTTGCATCCAATTCATCCGTACAAGCGTGAAGAATGTTAGTTTCTGTAAATCTTTCCGCATAAGAGGGTAAGGTTTTAAAAACTCTAATATTTCACCTTTCATTAAGATAACGATGTTCATAAGTCCGAAAAAAAGTACATATACGAATATAAAGAAATCATACAATGCAAATGCTAAACCATCAGTAAATAGTCCAGAGTGCAAATAATTCGGATCAAAACTTGTCGATAAGAATTCAAGCAAGCTTCTAAGCTGTATAATAGCTGGGTACATGACTAATAAAGTAACAAGATTGGTAAGTAATTGCCCTCTTCGCGCGCTGGTTATATTCTTTTTATATCCTTCAAGAATTTTAGTTTTCCAGGCTCCACCAGACATTATTTGCCCTTGGTAGAAGCACTCTTCGTATAAGGCTTTCGATAATCGCCATGATTCAGATCGGTTCAACAACTCTTCTCACCCTCAATTATTCGGAAGTTGCCTTAATTTCTCGAGGAAGCCTTTAGCCGACTCAGTTTGTCCAGTTAAATGGAGGAATATGTCTTCTAGGGAAGTTGCTACCGTGGTTTTAGCTAGCTCTTGCAGCTCTTCGAATGTACCTTCAGCAACCATCTTACCCTCGTTAATGATACCAATCCTGTCACATAATGTTTGAGCTTGTTCCATTATGTGAGTGGACAGTATAATGGAACCACCTTTCTCTCTGTGAATTTGGAATATTTCTTTCAATATTCGTGCAGATCTGGCATCCAGTCCTGAAAGCGGTTCATCTAAGATCAACACCTTGGGTTCGTGAAGTAATGCAGCAATCACCTGTATCTTTTGCTTGTTCCCACGACTGAGACCACCAATGAACGTGTCATAATACTCCAAAGCATTTAGCGAAACGAGATACTCCTTGGCTACAGTTGTAGCACGTTCTGGATCGAGACGTCGAATAGATGCAATGAAGTTGAATAATTCCTTAACAGTCATCGATTCGTACAGCACGGGCTCTTCAGCAACGTAACCAATGTTTTCCTTGACTTTTTCTGGGGTAATTACTGGATCAAAACCCAGGACAGTGATATTTCCTCCTTGGAGCGCGAGCATTCCTAAAATGGATTTAATCGTGGTCGTTTTACCAGCTCCATTAGGACCAAGCAAGCCATAAATTTCTCCACTAAAGATGGTAAAAGACAGACCATCGACCGCTTTAACCGTTCCGAAGTACTTCTTAAGTTCTCTAACGGTTAGAACACCCTCATTATTGGCACTTCCATAATATTTTGATAACTTATCCGTACGAATAAGATTTGCTTTCGTTTGTTTTATTTCAGTAATTGTTCCTTGAATTGTCATTTTCTTTCACTTTTATTTTATACATTTATTGTGTAATAATTCCATCAATGTCCCTTAATTTTAACAAGATTAATTACTACCCACGGAAAATTCCGAAATATCAGTACGTAATTCAATTTTACCGTATATACTCTCTATTTCAGCGTCCACGATATAGAAACCATTATTTAAGATTCCAAAACTAGCTGTATAGATACCATCTTCTTTTTCAATAAGTTCGATTGTGTTAACTAGTGTTTTTTCTTTGGTAGCTGCTTCTAAAGAGAGATTGATACTCATTCTTTCAACAATGTGTTTGTCGGAAGGGACAACACTGATAGAATAGTTCCAACCCTGTTCTTCTTTATCAAATGAAATATCGACCTCAAGATTGTAGGTATAACCTAAGGTATTAGCAACTGTATAAGCGAGTTCCTCGTAGTTAGGGGGGGAAACTGTAATAATGGTGCCATCAACAACAACATTAGCTCCGTCAACATAAAATCCTCCTGCTGCTGTGAGATTATCAACAATTGAACTGTGAGTTGTAAACTTTTTACCCTCAAGAAGCCCTGCATTAGCCTGTACAAGTGTTCCATTACCTATGCCCACAATCACTAAACCCTCATTATTTGCATCTTCAAGAAGCTGCATCACATGGTGATCTGCATTAAGTGCTGGTGCTAATTCTCCTCCAGGTAAAACGATTGCATCATAGAGTGTAATCTCATTTATATCAAAGAGGAGTATATCAGACGTCATCGAGCCATCTATAGTAGTTAAATTTTCAGACAATCCTGCAATAGTGACTTCTCCTTGCCATTGGTCAAAATATTGTTTCACACCCTGAAGATCGCCTTCAGAATACCCATCTGCTGTGAAAAAAACAATACTTGCCCCCCTAATAGACATTCCTTGGTTCAGGGCCGAATTCCTTGCATCCAAGAAAAACCAGAGCATTAACTGCCCAACAAAAGTGATTATAAAAAAACCTACCAAAATGATTTTTATGATTTTTTTCATGTTTTTCACCAGAATTTTTTTTATGAAAAAAAGAGAAGGGAGATTAGACTTTACTCCATGTTACTTAGTTTTTTCGCTCCAAGCAAGAGCATAATGACTCCTAGAATCCATTGTAAAGCTATATAGACGACTGCAACGGGATAGAGTGCATCTACAATACCAAACATATCATAGAGCATTTGATCTAGGCCGATTAGCAAGCCAAAGAATGGAATCAAAGCACCGAATATACAGACCTGAATATTTATCATGAATTCACCAGCTTTATCATGAAAGGCGGGATTTAATAGAAACAAACCGAGGGTCATAGTTATAGCTGCTGCACCAATTAGAAGTGTCAGGCTGACATTGAGAAACAGCATTTCTAGAGTTATCCCTGGGACGAGTAGATTCACACTGGTTACAACAACTAGAATGATAGGTAGATTGGTTAAGCAATATTGATACAGCTTGATTCTAAGATACTTTCCTGTTCCTGTGGGGGTTTGTCTATAGAGCAATAAGTTTTCTTTCCCTTGAAGAGTAATATCAGAAGCCACAAAAGCCGCTAAGAGAGGTCCCATGAATAAGGAAAAGATAAAAGCACTTTCAGGATCGTCAGGTTGGGATAGGAAGACATTCATTATTACAATTAAGCCCACGCCGTAGATCAACCATGCAATATTCTTAGCTTTACGGAAATAAGCTTTAAATCCTGAAGAAAGAAGAAGACCAGATGATCCACCACCACCAAGTGTTTTGATGGAATTATAGAAAAAGCTGTTTGGGTTGGATTTAGAAGCGGAAAAGGAAGTTGGTTCAAGGTTATAAACACGGTTTGCTACAAATCCACCAAGCAATAAAGAGCCTCCGAAGAAAGTCACTAATGCAATAATTTGCACAAAAGCTGTAAATTCAACAGCTAAGATATCTCCTGGATTCTGTGCCATAGCAACAATGATCTCAGAGCTCCAACCCCATGGAAAGAATCCAAATAGATCTTGTATGAGTTTTGCATTTTGAGGATCTTTGAGAACTTCATAATATCCACCAATTAATAGATAGATAACAGCTACTAATGGTAAAATGACCACAATTGCCAGTCCTTTTCCAATGTCTCTACCTCGGGCTGATTTCATTAGGATAGATCGTAAGAGAACAGCAATCATATTACCTATCCAAGTAGCAGTTAAAAAGAGAATTATGAAAACCGCAATGGTAACAAGAATCTGGAAAACATCTAGACCGAGAGGGAAAAGAGCTGCTGTGAAAGTTCCGCCGATGATTGCTGCAAATGCGGCGTAGAAAGGGATTTTTCCTAAGAATTCGCCAATTAAGATATCACTTGTTTTGATAGGGGAGGATAAGTAGATCTCCAAATGTTCTGTTTTTATGTCCTGTAAAGTTGATGCGATTGGCATAGAAGCGAACATGACAAAAAATACGAAGAAGAGAACATTAATCAGAGCCACAGCTACTGCAGAAAGCAATAATTCATGTAACTCATCGACAAAAGCATCAATTATGGAGGGCGCAATGAAAAACGTGTAAATCGCTAAGCCCCCGATTAAAATGTAGGGGAGATAAGGTCTGATTTCTCGAATTCGACTTGTAGTCACACGATATTCAGTTTTAGCAATTGATAACCAGGAAAAGTTGGGGAATGAAATCAACTGTGATTCCTCCAAGCCAGGAGTTCTTTTTCATCAATTCCTCCAGTTAGAGCGATGAATGCTTCTTCCAATGTTTTAGTTCCTGCTTGAGCAATGATTTCGTCTACTGTCCCCACAGCAATAAGTCTACCATGGTTAATAATCCCAATTCGATCGCAAATTTCTTCCACAACTGGAAGAATATGGCTGCAAATGACAATGGTTCTACCAAGTTGATCTGCTAACCCATTAATCAAATCCTTAACCATGTGCGCAGCACGAGGATCTAAAGCTGCAGTGGGTTCATCGAAGAAGATAATCGCAGGATCGTGGATCAAAGCTGCGGCAATTAATACTTTCTGTTTCATTCCCGAGCTAAAACCTTCAAGGAGATAATCTTTCCTTTCAGTCAGACCGAATAACTTCAAAAGCTCTTCAATCCGCTCTTTCAACACCTTTCCTTTGATGTTGTATAATGCTCCAATGAATTCGAGAAACTCATAAGCACTGAGCTTCTCATACAACCCTGGTGACTCTGCCAATAACCCAGTTATGGTTTTTACCTGAGTAGAGTCTTTAGAGATATTATAACCATTTACATCAGCAGTTCCACTGGTTGGTTTCAGAATACAGTTTAAGAGGCGAACAGTTGTCGTTTTTCCTGCTCCATTCGGGCCAAGTAAACCGAAAGTTTCGCCCTCATAAACCTCAAGATCAAGCTCATCAACAGCTTTGATATCTTTTCCATAATACTTAGAGAGCTTATCCGTTCGGATAAGTACTTTTTTTGTCTGTTTTGTTTCAGTAATTGTTTCTTGTATTTGCATTGTTTTACACCATTAGTATTGATATTAATTTACCCTCCATCCGCAGGACGAACAGAACCTATCATCAGCTTCTAATTGTACACCACAGTTAGTACAGAAAAATGAGGTTGATTTAGGTTCAGACCCCCAATAATAATCTTCTCTCGGTTCATCTTTGTGATAGTAAGTCTTTCTTGGTCTTTGTTTTGCACGATAAGAATTCCTATATGAAGCATCATCTGCTGTTTCATCATATTGATCCAGAGATTCAGTAAATCCAGCAGTAACCAAAACAATGATTCCAATCATTATGATAAATATGAATATTAACGGAAAAAGTGTAATTGAGCTGCTACCATCCATACCAAGGATCATTATCAGAGGGACAAAAATCCCCAGAACAAGACTGACCATAGTAATCACCAGTATTAATTTGCTTGGTTTTTTACGTCGTCTTCCATTATTGTTACAAGCAGCTATAGCACCAATCCATGCCATTATGCATGACCTCCACGAATACCAAAGAAGGCCCCTCCGATAGCAAGCAACCCTAAGATTCCTATTATGAAAATAGGTGACACACGAACACTATTCAAAACGATGAATAATGCTAAGATTATCACAACACTTAAACAAAGGACAATCTTGTTTGGTTTTCTCTGTTTCTTTGCTATTACCGGATATATCCATGCCATTATGCGAAACCTCCATCAATAAGGACTCCTAACGTAATTATAGTTTTTATTTCGATTTTTATTATCATTTTTTCTTTTATTTCTTGATTAAGCAATTTTTATGCTCCT
>CP070665.1:649463-653024 GCA_020351745.1 Candidatus Heimdallarchaeota archaeon
TTTTTTTATCCTTCCTCAAAATAAAAACTTTTTATTAGGAGATTTTCCGTGCAGAAATGGAGGTTAAGGATATTTCTGAGCAAGACAAGCATAAAGCACGATATAAGGCACTAGGTAAAAAGTTAAAAAGGATTCAAGATGATTCAACTCAAGAGGTGCAAGAACAGCTTGTAAAAGGAGTAGAATCACTCTCTTCTACCACATACCTTCCTGAAGACCTTGCAACTTATCTTCTCAGTTTAAAACGAGAGATTAGCTTACCTGTTTCTGTCCTTCCGTCTTCTCTCTTCAAACGGCCAGTATATATTGGACGTGAGGAGTTTTTCCATCGTCTTGCGTCAGAATTAATTTCTTTTGGTGTTGCTTATCAAAGAGTCTATTTATTACCCATTAAATTAAGTCAGCTAACAACATTGTTCCACAAACACCGTCCCTGGTGGAAATGTGACATTCAAGACATTGAGAAAGCTTTAGATATTCTAAATAAGGAGAAAATCATACAGAACACTCCTGATGGATTTTTATTTGAACCTTTGTCAATGTCTTCTGATGTTAAGGACTTCTTAACCTTGATATCTAGAGAAATCAATGAATTTGGAGAAATATCTTTAGTTTCTGTTCGGAAACTGGTACCTTGGAATAACACGAAGATAGATGCAATGCTAGAGTTATTATGCTCAAATAAAATTTGCATTTTAGATCGAAATAAAGAATTCCTATTTTTTCCTGAGCTTAAAACAGGCTCGTGAAGATATGCCTCACTTTCCGTCGCCTGAAATAAATGATTTCTTTGATAATCGATTAATCATTTCTATGATTATCATGCAGCCTCCGCATCTTCCATCTCTGAGAAATATCTTGATCCAAATTTCAAGCAGCCCACCAGTAATTTTTGATCCTCTTCAGGATCCCCAGCTCGAAATTGAAGAATTGAACAATAATAAATTCATTGTTAATTGGGTTATCCAAAGGCCATTAAGAAAAACTGAAGTCACCCTTTCCATCCAAAGCAAGATTATTTCCGAAGAACATAGTCTTATCATTAATCCTGAGATAAACACTTAAACAGAATAAATACAGAGGAAACTTCTGGCAAAGTGTTAAAAAATCAAACATTGAACCTCACATCAAGAGTTATTGGCCTTCTACGTCCTCTAGAAATAATATCATAAGGATTATTGATCAATATGGGAAAAGTTCGAACCTCTGCAGTTAAAATTATCTCCCGTCAAATCATCAAAGAATATGGAGAACATTTATCGCCCGATTCATTTGAACATAACAAAGATATTGTTTCAAAAGTTGCTGTTGTTCACTCAAAGCGGTTTAGAAATAAGATAGCTGGGTATGTAACCCATCAGATGAAGCTACAGAAGCTAAGAGAAGAATCATACGAAGATTAACCTAACTTTTTTGTTGATCTGTTTTCTAACAGAAGAGTATGTATTCTTACTAGTGATTAGATAAAGTCTTAAGGAAATTTAAAATGTTTAATTCGGATTTGTAATAATATGGCTACTATCAAATCCGGTATTCCAGGATTAGATACTCTTTTTGAACCCAATGAATTCCCAAAAGGACGCCAAATTCTTGTCACTGGCCCTCCTGGCTCAGGAAAGACAGTTTTTGGACTTCAATTCTTGCTGAATGGAGCATTACATTATGAGGAACCTGGAATCTTTGTAAGTTTTGATGATTTACCTCGTCACATTCGTGCTGATATGTTCTCATTTGGGTGGAATATTCAACAACTCGAAAAAGAGTTTAATCCCCCCTTAATCACTTTGGTGGATGGTTTTTCAGCACGCGTTGGATTGACTACAGATGAAAAATATATAATTCGAGCCAATGTTGATAGTTTACTTCTTGTTTTAACAGAGATATTAGACGAAACTGGTGCCACACGAGTTTGTATTGATTCTTTATCTACACTTTCAACAATTATCAAAGACCCGGTTCAAGTCCGAAAAGAAATTCTGACTATGGGAGCTATTTTAGGAGAACAAGGGTGTACCACACTATTGACTGCTGAAACTTTAGCAAGGGGGGTAGAAGAATACTCTTCTCAAGGACTTATTCGACTGAGTTACGACGAACTTTCAACTGGAGAATTCCGTCGGGCTATCCTTGTCCAAAAAATGCGTGGATTTGCCCATGAGTTCTCTTGGAAAGAGTTCCGCATCACAGCAGATGGAATTAAGATTTTTCCAGAAAGAACTGTAGGACGTGGGCACTTCAAGTGACGAGTGATCTTCCCCCAGGAGTACTAATACAAAGTAGAGAGACTAAAGAACGCTGTGGAAAATGTAACGAACCATTCACGATGGAAACTTATCTCGAACCCCTATCAGAACAACGTTCTTATCTTATCCTTTGTCAAACTTGTAACTATACTATCCCGTTAGCTGATGACCAATGAATGGGAATTTTTCTAGAGAAAAACGGTTTACTTGCCAACAAAGTGGTCATTGTTGCTGTGATCCTGACATCATTGTTACATTAACTTATCGAGACCTTTTCCGACTTTTCACCGTCCTGTACCGTGATTTTCGATTATTTCTCCAGAAAATCTCTTTTTATACTTTGGATTCATCAAGTCATCCCCTCATTGAACGACATATGGTCCTAGAACCCATTTTAACAAGTGATGGGAAAATCATTCCTGGTTTGAAAAAGCATTTAAACAAAACATGTGTCTTTTATTCTCATCCGAACTGTTCAATCTACTCAGCAAGACCACTGTCCTGTAGAAATTATCCTCTAGCATTTGTAAAAGAGAATAAACAAATTATTTCAGTCTGGGCAAAAAATTCGCAAAAAACATGTCCAGGCATTGGAAAAGGCTCTCCCCAGTCTTTATCGAGTATTGAACAGAGAGGAGAGCAAACCTTGGAGGAAATTGAGAAACATAATAATGTTGTTAAGGAATTGAATATTGAGGAGCGTAATAAGCGCCCCCTTTCGGCCAGGGAAGCATTATGGACTCTAGTAATATATGGAGAAGCCCAACAAAAGCAAATGCAACAATAAATTCCCAACTCGTACTTTTTTGCCGATGAATTTAATTGTAGCCATTTTGTTTCCTTTTCTTGAGATTATTACGCTTTTTGAATCCTGAGACAAAATTAATAATTTAGTTTAGTGGGAAACTTCTTCGAGGTTAAAAAACATGTTCAAACCAATATCCCTTATAATGAGTTGAGGTTGTAAATGAAAACATTAGAAGAAGCTACAAGATGGGGAATAGGGACTGAACCCTCTCATGTAAAATTTACTGAATCACTCAAAGAATTCATTTTTGATATGTTAGGGATGGATTTGCAAACAAAAAAGAAAATCTATACACAAAAACGTTCTTTAGATGATTTAGATACTGAACCCCAACTTCCTGAAAAATTTATTATGAAATTAAAGCAATCACTTACTTCAGATCAAATTTCTAGCGATCTTCAAGACAGGCTCAAAAACTCAATTGGGAGATCATATCTTGATTTAATTCAAGCAAGGTTAGCAGACATTCGCTCTCTCGTTGAATTAGTAGTCTATCCTCGCACTCATAAT
>CP070665.1:653124-660528 GCA_020351745.1 Candidatus Heimdallarchaeota archaeon
AAACCCAGGTTGGAGAGACATGGGTCGTCGTTAATGGTGGAACGAAGGACTCTGGGTGGTTGAATGACTCTTATCATACTTTTGAAAACATTCCTAAAGGATACACGTATCATGTATTGATTTTTTACAATGATGGATGGGGGACCAATTGGTATCAGCACATCTATATCAAGAACATTTACCTTGGGAATGTCGAGCCTGTCCGTGTCCCGTCAGCCATACATGAATATCTGTTTAATACTGGAGAAGGAAATACTGCATACGATAATGTTGGCTCTCTAGATGGAACAATTCACGGCCCAGATTGGAATTCAAGTAGTTATAACGATGATATGGGCTATTGTTTGGATTTTGAAAAGGATGATTATAGTGATGAAGTATATCATGCCGACGATGACGATTTTAGTTTTGGTGGCGATGCATTTAGTGTTTCCATTTGGGCATGCCCTGAAACACACTATAGTACTCGTGGATTAATGACGAAGTGGAACAAGTATGGTAACCGGGAATGGCGATTTACTTGTAGTGGGGCATATATTTATTTGGAATTAAGCAATCCTACAGAAAGTGCGTGGATTCGTGGCAAAGCTGATTATAGCATGAGTACGGGCACTTGGTATCATCTTACTGCTACTTATGATGGCAGTGAAAGTAATAGTGGTATTACTATTTATATTAATGGAATCAACGAAACAGATGTTAGAGATGGCAGTGGAACCTTTACTGGCATGACCAATGGCAATGCTATGTTCTGCATTGGCAATGAAGACAACTACAATTATCGTGACTTTGACGGCAGATTAGACAATGCACGAATCTATGATGAGGAGTTATCAGCTTCTGAAGTTCTTCTCTTGTATGATATCGATACTTTAAATTAATCAATTGTAGATTTGAACCTGGTGATTTTTCTACATGCATACGGGTTATTTTCTCTCATTCTGAGATATAAATTTATTAATTGTATGTCACTTTAAAGTAGTAGATCTCTTCGATTAGGATCAAAGGACGCATAATCTTGAACAAATTGCAATTAGTTGATAGATTGGTCGAAAACCTTCCAAATATTGTGATTTTGCGAAAAATTTCTCTGATTCTGGAAGGTATCTTTTTTTTTAGGATGACTCTTTTCCTAAGATAAACTTTTTATGTGATCAAGCAGCAGGGTAGAAGTAAGAATTCCTCTATGGGTTGGACTTGGGAAATGAATACTTTTGGTCGAAGAGTCATTTTATTACTTAAGAAAATCACTGAACCAAGAAATAAGACACCAACAGAAGGGGAAGCGGAAATCACTTCAATTATTGTCCGTCCACTCGTTCTCGCGATTTTCCTATCATTCATCTTTTCGCTAGGGGGCTTATTTTTGATGGTGATAGTCCCTCTGGAATTAGATCGCTTAATAGAAAAAAATTACATCTCTGATCCGTTATCTGTTGATGAAGAATACATCGAAGTACAGGCACAATATGAGTCAGTGGTAGCTTTTCTTACCCCCCTAGCGTACCTTTCGTTCTGGTTACTGATTGCAATAATAATCCTTGGCGTACTCATTAAACGGTACGAGCTGAGCTTTTTAGGATCCTTGACCTTCTACCTTCCGATTTTTGGTCAATTTGTTGGGATTATGGGCTCTTTTTTTGCAGGCATTGGAGTGATTCGAACTCTTTGGCTCCCTTTTCTGGATCACGCTCCTGAACTCTTGAATCTAGGCGCGATCTTTTACTTCCCACTGTTGGTGATCTTTCTTCTGATTGTTCTTCCTTTAATATACTTACTGCTTATTCTATATGAATCACTCTTGATACCACTATTAGGAGTAGAAATGTCAATTTCAATAACGAATGTATTGATATCTATGATCATTTTCTTTATTGCTGGAGTAGGTTTTTTCATTCTCACATTTGCGGTGGCGACGTGGTTATATGGACGATTTCAAGGCAGGAAGGTCATAGATTTTTGGATTTATCGTTATTCAAGACATCCACAATATTTAGGCCTTATTATCTGGAACTATAGCCTTTTATTACCATCAATACCCCCATTTACTCTCTTCCCCCCCACGTTTCCTTTCCTCGTATTAACTTTGGTAATCATTGGAATGGCTCTGAATGAAGAAAATACGATGATTCGACAACATACTGAGGAATATCTTACTTGGCGAGAGCGAACACCTTTCTTAGTTCCTTTACCCCGAAGAATCAGCTCATTAATTGCATATCCTCTGAGAAAGGTCATAAAGAAGGAGTGGCCCGAGAATAATAAAGACATTATCAGGGTTATACTGATTTATGGTGTTATTGTGGTCTTGCTGTCGGTTCCCCTTTTGCCTCTATTCAGCTACACTGAGTCTTAACACAATCTCCAAGTCAGGTATTGAAACCTTGAAGGAGATTGAACCTGATGATTTTTCTACATGGGTTATTGTTTGAAAAGTCGGTAAAAACGGAGTAGCTATGATACAATGACAGGTGTTACCACCAGGTTTGGTTTTCTTTTTGCGGTAATTGCTGTCATCTTCGGTATTGCCTTTTTAGTGGTAGCGTATAGCCTCTGGACGCTCAAGCGGTGGGGATATCCACTGGGATCTCTAGTGTACCTGTTTAACTGGCTTACGATAATTGTTTTCGCCGTACTTCTCCCCGAGACAGGTACAGACCCTATTTGGATTGTTGGTTCTTTGGTTCTGACCGCTCTCATTATGTATTATCTGTATGCTAAGAGGGATCTTTTCATTTATTGATGGAGGTACCATGTTTTGAGTGATGATGATGCGATTACTGATGCCGATATTCAGGATTTGGTTGAACGAGATGCATTGGTTTCCTGGGTAGTTTTGGTTTCAGCCCTTTATCACGGAGTGTCCAAACCCCTTCTGGTCCACGATAATCTGGTAATCCTGATTCTGTAGAGATTCCCGCTCCTGTAAAGACTACAAGATATTTTGAATTAATGAGAATTTCAGCTACTTGTAGTACTTCATCGTTTGAGAATGACAAGCTAAGTCAATCCTTAATTGAAAGATTTCTTTTCAATCAACTTGACAAGATACTTACCTCTATCAGCATCAAATAGAAATATATTTATCTTCATCAGTTGTTTAACATTTTATCAACACGGATTTCAAACAATCTTTTCAAGAAGTGTATTGGTATTCCCCCACTGTCTAAAATTGTGTTATGAAAGAATTGATCTGAATATCTGTCCCCTAATTTTTCTTTTACATAATCACGAAGATCCAGCAGTAAAAACTTTCCAAAAAGGTAACTTAGTTGGTATCCTGGTGTAAAAGTATATCGCTTCAATTCTGCAATTACTGCATTCTCGTCCATACCAATCTCCTGAACCATAAAGGCACGAGCCTCGTCGAAACTCATTCGTCCAGTATGCATTTTAATATCTACAATAATCCGAACAGCTCTCCAAAGTTGATCAATACGCTGCATGAACACTTCATCTTTTCCTAAAAATCCCTTCTCAGCCATTAATTGTTCACAATAGTGAGCCCATCCCTCGACTGTTTCATTTCCTTGTACAATGGTTCGAATGAGGCTTGGTTGTAAATTTGATGCAGTAAGTTGCAAATGATGACCAGGATAAGCCTCGTGAACAGCAACATTCTTACAGGAAGCATATGAATGTTCTCTTAACATTTCTTCACGGCCTTCAATAGGAGTGACAATATATTGGCCAATCTGATTATCTGAGAATTTTTCTGGAGAATTATAAGCAGCAAATGGAATTATAGGAATAAGGAACGATGGTGTTGGGCTGACTTGAAGATCTTCTCCTTCTGGAATAGTCATTAAATTTTTCTTACTAATAAACTCACGAGCATCTTGGGCAAGTTCGCGGACATGCTCAAGAACCATTTCGAAAGTGGGGGGATGATTTCCTTTAATTATCTCCCTCACTTCCTTCACAGTTTTATCTGGGTAGAGTTCCTTTGCTAATTCTTCTAGTTCCTTCTTTGTATCTTTTAATGCTTTTTCTCCTATTTTCAAGATTTCATCAGACGTTTTGCCTAATTTTCTTAATTCTAATAGTCTAGTGAATTTCTGACTGCCTATAACCCAATCATGATGCGCTCTTGGTAATATTTCACTGTTTATCCAGTCCATATATTCATTTATCACTTTACTTACATTATTAATTTCTTTTGCTAATTCCTGATGTAATTCTGGTTCAATATTTGGTTCCACAGTGTGTTGAATTAGTTGTAGAAAACCAATCGTTCTTGGACCTTCTTCGAGAGTGAGGTTAACCCATAGGTCAACAGGCCAAATCCATGTTGATTTTGTTTCTTCCAAATATCGAGGTGTTGCTTTTAGACGACTAATAATTGCTGAAATACGAGTATCTAATGGTGCAAAGTCTCTCGAATAGAGTACATATATTGCAGTTGCTATAGCTCCAATGGGACTACCTAAGAAGGTGTCTATCCCTCCTTTCCAAAAGGCAAGTTCATTAATCTGAAAATCTTGTGAATCAAGAAAATACTCTAGTAGATCATAATCTAATTTCCCTTCTTCGGAAAGTGCTTTGTAATCGATCTCTGTTTTTAATTTTCTTTTTTGTTGCAGTAAACGTATTATATCATCTTCTTTAGCATTAATCGATCCATCAGGTAATAAGTGATCATATTTTTCGTGTTTATATCCGAAATATGTCGCTGCTATTGGATTATGATTCATTTCAATTTCAAATTCAGTTTCAAAATACATCTTTAGTTTTTCATCCTCATTCATTGCACTGAACTCCGTCTTTATTGGAAAAAAGGGGATTTATTGTCTGAATTAATTTTTTTTTATATCTGAATATTTTTCTCTGCAAGTCTAATACAAAAATTCTTACTTCAATTCAATTTTGAGAATTATTAATTCTTCCAAATTGTACCAATTGCTTTATCCTCAAGAATAATCCCAAGTTCAGAAAGATTAGTGCGAATTTTATCCGAGATTTCATACATTTCTGCTTTTCGTAACTCCTCTCTGACATTAATAAGCAAATCAACCAAAGAAGACACTAATTCATCTTGATTTCTCTTGAAAGATGTTATATCAAATTTGATGCCAAGAATTTCCAGTAATTCAATAATTTTTTCCTTTGCCTCCATTAAGATTAATTTCTGATTGTTTAAAGAAGAATTTACCTTACGTATAAATCGCATAATGCTTTGGATCGCTGCAACAGTATTGATATCATCATCCATCGCTTTAATGAATTCTTTTTCCACTTTATCAATCTCTTCCTGTAAGTTAGATTCCTTTCCTCCTGGAGTTTGATCAAGAAGTCTAAGAGTATCTTCTATTCGATTGAAAAGACTCTGACTTTGAATGAAGGCATTTTCATTAAAATCAAGTTTCTTTCGATAATGACTATTGACTAAAAAGAAACGAATGGTCATTGGATCATATTTTTTCAGTATTTCCCGAACAAGTATATAATTTCCTAGTGATTTACTCATTTTTACTCCATTTACAATGAGGTGATTCGCATGAATCCAATAATTGACGAATTTTTTCTCTGTTTGAGCTTCTGATTGAGCAATCTCATTGGGATGATGTAGCATTAAATGCTCTATTCCACCAGCATGGATGTCTAATGTTTCACCAAGATACTTTTGTGACATCACAGAGCATTCCAAGTGCCATCCAGGATAACCTAAACCCCAAGGAGATGACCACTTCATAAGATAATTTTCTGGTGCCTTAATCCACAACGCAAAATCACGGGGGTTTTGTTTCTCTGGATTTACTGCTATACGTGCTCCTGCTGATTCTTCAGAGAAACTAGAAGGACTAAGTTCCCCATAAGATAAAAATTTCGTCACATCGAAGTAAATAGAGCCATTAACCTCATAAGCATAACCCTTGTCAATTAAATCTTTGATGAATTCAATCATTTCAGGAATATGCCCTGTAGCACGGGGATAGATGTCAGCTCGTTGAATGTTCAAAACGTCGATATCTTCAAAGAAACGTTTAATTTGTGATTCGACAAGAACCATCGGTTCTAAATTTTTATCCCTTGCAGTTTTTACAATTCTATCTTCTCCAGAGTCAGCATCATCAGTTAAATGTCCAACATCTGTAATATTTTGAACCCAGAAGATATTATATCCCCGCCACCTCAGGTACCGTACTAAAACATCCCAATATGAATAAGTACGAGCATTACCTAGATGGAGATCAAGGTAAATTGTCTGTCCACATGAATAGAAGCGGACTTTTTTGCCTTCTAATGGTATAAATTCTTCCTTTTGTCTGGTTAAAGAGTTAAATAATTTCATAAGGTTTTACCTCACACTACTAAGCCTTAATTTCTCACACCACCAGAAGAATACAAAAGAAGGGGAAATATTCGATCAATTAGGTACCCACTGTAGACCTCTGGCTGGATGAAAGAATTAACAACAACAGCAGTATAAAATGCCAGAAATCTGAGTATCCAAGGTTATCGTTTCATAATATCTTTGTTTTCTTTTTATGATTTTTCTTAGGGGTATAAGAGTGATACTTCAGAATGTCACTTTATATACAGCAGTCTCACCATAGCCTGTTGTTACTTTAACATAACCACTCAAGAGTTGGTTGATTTCATTATCTCCTGTATCAACAAGAAATGGCTTACCATTAAGAGAATTAATTTTTTCTCTTGTAGCTACAACCAGCAAATTTTCTTTTCCTGCTTGTTTAATGATATCAGGACTCATCTGTTGGTTTCCCCTCCCAAACAAGTACCCTTGCCCTCCGATTGGGGTTACAATTAATTTTACTTTCTCTCCCCTAATGTATTCCAACAATTCTTTTTCATTAAGATCTTTTCCAATGAGCTTTCTCTCTCTAATAAGATCAACACCTAATAAAGTATAGTCTAAGTTCAGTTTCTCCATAATAGAACGTGTTGTAGTACCTGGGCCTACGACATAGTAGTATTCGTCATTCATATTTTCAATAATTTCTTCAGCAATCGCTTCTTGAGCATATCTTTCATTTGGTGTGGTTCCAGATTTCATCCCTTGAACATGTCTTTTTTCAAATGGAATCTTCAGGTACCCATATAGTTTGGCTGAAATAATACCATTTCTGAAGCTTTCCTCATCGATGTCCATCACTTCTGCTTCTCTTATTTCTTTGATCCTTTCTTGAAGATATAACGCAGCTAAATCTCCTGCTCTCATTGGGTTCCAAGCATAGACCGCTGAATGCATTTTTACCCCTGTGGGAATACCAAGAACCACTATTTCCCCTTTGATAGCATTATATATGTCCCTGGCTGTTCCATCTCCTCCAGCAAAAAGTAAAAGATCAACTTTAAGATTTCTTAGGTCTTTAGAAGCTCTTTGTGTATCATGGCCAGTTGTTTCGCCTTTTCTTATAGAACCTATTACTTTTGGTTTGA
>CP070665.1:660628-665171 GCA_020351745.1 Candidatus Heimdallarchaeota archaeon
AATTCAAAAGACCAATTCATCGTATCCACAAATCATTATACCCATCCTAAATTGATCTCTTATAACAAATATGTGAATCCATGGATAATGCCGAATTCTAAGACCCGGTACAAGACAATGGAATCGATACTTCGGTCTTCAAGCCCTAAAATCACAAAAAATACGATTTTTCGAATTTTATCTCGGGAAATACCTGATGGAGTTTGTGCTAGATATTTTACTGAATGGTTTGGAACACTTTGGTCAATTTTCTTTGATATAAAACAGAAAAGTATAGATGTTTGTTTTGGACCCCCAACGCATAATCCTTATCATCAATTCAATTTAGAAGCTCCTTTGGAAGATATGGATTTTACAGCTAAATTAATCAATAAATTTTCATCTGATTAACTAAGTGATCTCTGAAAACTGAAGGAAAATCATAAATGAGGAAGAAAACTATTCTTTATTCTCTTTTTATTCATTTTGATTTTTGTTGTATTCTTCCCACTGTTATATATGTGATGATCGATAAGAAAGTAATAGGGATTTTCTAACCAAGAGAATAACTTATTGTGGGTATATTATGGTGTGATGTAGTTGTTGGAGTCGTATTACTATTGGTCTGATCTACTAACTTTTTTTTGTTAGTTAAAAAGATTAGATTTGATTGGAGTTTTCACATTGGAAAAATTTTTATTCTTCAATACTGGTTTAGTTCTAAAGAGTCACACTGGTGATACCTAATTGACCGAAAAAGTAAGCTTTTATACAGATAAAAAGTCTTGGGAGAAGTTTAAAGATCATGTATACCGTTCCAGTGGAACAATGAGAAACCTAAGCAGTGAACTGAATAAAATTATTGATGATAATACCCTAATCAACTTAGAAGATAATCTAAAGAGATTAATTACATCGAAAGAAATTCAAACATTCTCTTTAGAAGAAATCAAGCAAGATCGCCCGACTGTTCCAATATCTGCAGAAGAAATAATTCGTGAGATGAGGAAATCCCATGTTAATCTATCTTGATAGCTCTATGATTGTAAAGAGATATATCCAGGAAGAAGGAACATCTTTAGCAGACTTTCTTTATGATCAAGCAAGTCAAGGATATCTAACTTTAGCATTTAATCTCCTGAATATTGGTGAAGTGTTGGGCGTGTTTGATCAATATTTAAGAAGAAATTGGATTGATCGAGGAACCCTTAACAAAATAATGACAAAATTCATTGATGAAACACTAAGATTACTGAGAATCAATCGGTTAGTCATAGTCCCTACATTAAGTTCAGTACAAATGAATGCATGGACCTTTGTGCTAGAAAACCGATTGTATATCGTCGATGCGATCCAAATAGCGAGTAGTAAACGACTTGAAGCGAACTATTTTAGTTCGGGAGATAAATACGTTACTACTGTTGCTAATGGTCTTGGAATTGAGGCCTATACACCGAAAGAGGAAACAACGTTAATACAACAAATAAAAGATGAACTCTCATAAAACCCGAGTGAAAAAATTTGAGAAATATTCAAAGATGAGGAATAAAGGATGAGGCTTGGAAATGAATGATACCTATCCAAATAGACAATTTTTACCTGCTGACGAATATATAGTAAGGGCTTCTTATTCGAAAATTAGACGTGGAAAACTAATCGAGATAAGCATTTATCTTAGCTGTCTTACGATTATAGGTTATACATGGGTGTGGCTTTTAGCGTTCTGGTGGTTAGTTTCGTTCAGAAGAGTGGATGAAGAATTTATCGCCATGTGGAAAAATTATCCAGAATTTGAGGGACATTATCCATTTCAACGCACGTATCGCGAATTGATAACCACGAATTGGGCATATCAACAAAAACTACGAATGAAAAACGCAACAAAAATACTTCTTATGGCATTACTAGCAATCCCAATTTTTGGTTACTTTCTTCTCTTCGTGGTAACAATTCTGACCCTTGGAATCGTTTTTGTTGTCTATTATTACCGTATACAAATTCCAAACAGATATTTATCACAAATAATTACACAGGACTCGCAAATCTCACGTCAACCCCAAATCATTCGTGAGGTACAAGTTCGCCCTCAACCCCCAGCTGAAAAGGGGATTTATTGTGAAAGATGCGGAAAAAAACTCCCCCAGAGAGCACGTTTCTGTGACACCTGTGCGTACCCAGTTAGAATCCCAAAGGAAGAAGAAATATCATTCAAACAAGTCAGTTTTCGACAGGCTACCGAACTTTTAGATTCAGAGAGGTATCACCGTGGGACACAAATGAATATCGAATTTGAATGTGTGGTTCTTCAGGCCGCATCTCCTGAAAGAAGTGGTGAACCAGCACCTTATAGAACTATTCGTGTAACAGACCCTGGTCATTTAATAACTCGTACACTCCACGTATGGGGAGATCCAGATCATAGATATAATATCGAGCTGGTTTCATCCCTGAAACCAGGAGAACGATTACTCATAATTGGCCCCAGGAGACCAAAAGACTCCCCGTATTATAAAGACGAAGAAAATCGGGATGTCTTTTGGATAGAACGATGGGATGGTACAATTTCCGATCCAGGGACAAGACTAGTAAAACTGGAAGACATCTCAACCACGAAAGTAGAAGAAGAACCCCTCATAAAAAAACCACAGGAGCTAATTGAATTCGCTAAGGAGGCCCCTTCCGCGAAACCAGAGACTATCACTCCACCATTCTACTGTCAACTTTGCAGCATCAAGCATATAGCAGGAACACCACGAATGCAGTGTGATACCTGTGGAAGACTTGTTTGTATAGAGGCATTTGCAGAGATGGCACAAGTAGGACGAACCAATTGCCCCATGTGTGATGGAAAATTAATATCTGTTTGAACATGAAAAAGGACACCTCTCGAAAATGCTGTTTTAAGAACGAGAGGATTTATGTAGAATGTTCGAGGGGGAGGAAAAAAAGAAAAAAACTACTCCCCCCTATCTTCCTACTATTGAAAGAATGTGAAACAGAAAGTGTTTTGATGAAACATGCTAGACATAGTAGTTGAGAACATCAAATAGTCAAATAAATGCAATTCATTTTTTCAAAGAATCCTTTTAAGGAAGTAATTTCATCAATTTCATAAAAAGTGCTAGTTGCAGATGATTACATGGAAAATGATACACAGACTCATAATGATAAGTTAATGAAAAGAGGATATGAAATTTTACAGCATTGCAAAGAGGAATCAATCACATGTCTTCTTTGGGGTGGTGGCGCAATCTACCACATGCTTGGAGGAAAATTAAATTATCGAAAAATGAGTGATTTAGAGTTTCTACTTCCTAAAAAAGCAGACACTCAACTTCAGCAACTACTTGAAGAAATGGGGTTCATTCCTTACACCATGTTTAATAATATGCAAAATATGTATACCATGCCCAGAAAAGAATTCTATCTCCCTAATAGGGAGCTTTCAAAAGCTGAAATTGAAGATGTACAACAAGGACGAAGGAAGAACATCAAGGATGTTGAATTTCAAAAAATCGAATTATTTATCGATGGCATTAGAATGTGTTGGTCTTTTAAACTCAAAAAATTGCCAAAAAGTTATACTACATCTTTAATTGCACCCCCAGGGTTTCAGCTTGCTCTCAAAGCAAACCCCATGCATCCAGACGACTTTGATCTGAAAGACATTCAAGATATTTCTAATGTCTTAAATAATCCAAACTGTAGTATAGAAATGTGGGACACGATTTTTGAAGAACCACATTTGGATGAGAATATTGAATTCTCAATAGGTACGCACATATTTGAACGTTTAGCTAATTCTAAGTTCCATTTCCCATTAATACTCATCAGAAACTTTACAGAAGCATTTAATTCTCCTAGTTTGAATAAAATTGGTAAACCAAAATTACTAGAATTGATAAATTTCTTAAATCCTTTTAAGGAAAAAGATACAGGAAGTGGATTCCTATCAAAACTTCTAGCTAGGAAGGAGAAACCTGTTCGAGTAGATAATCGCACCAGATAACTCATTTCAAAAACAATTATCAGAATATGAAGAGACTCCCCTACTTTTTTCCCTGTCCTCCTTTTTTTACAAAATTCGAATTGTAATATAGAATCATTAATTTTTTTAGGGGATATACAAAAAATAAGACCACCCTCCACCAGATCTTACTAGATTCTCTTAATTATGTTCCAAATGAATGAAAACTATCAAACTGATTTACTACTCAAATTTAGCTCCACAGGCAGTACAAAATTTTCCCACAGGAGATTGAGACCCACAATGGGGACAAAATCGTTTCATGGTTGGTATCGTTGAGTCCTGGATAACAGGAATCGGTTGGGTGTAGGGGACACGAGGGGAAAGCTTTTTCCTTCGCGATCGAACAATCAAAATGAAGAAAACGGAACCTAGAACAAAGAACGGTATTAATGATAAAAGGAGAGAGAGACCAACAAAGAAAAATCCAAATATCCATCCAGGCTCTCCTCTAGGATATGGTTTGGTTTCCTGAGGTACTTCAACTCCTAAAACGCTAATGGAAGCCCCAGTTGAAGCATTCCAGATCCTAATTGT
>CP070665.1:665271-667940 GCA_020351745.1 Candidatus Heimdallarchaeota archaeon
TCTTTTGGTTTATCTCCTCCAATCAATTTATCATAGACTGGTGGGACTGGATATTTACAAGCTTTACATAAATAATTCAAGTATTCAGTTTTTAAAAAAATCTTTTCAAAACCCTTCCCTTTCACAATGATTTCTTTCTCACTTTCCTCCCATTCTAAGATTTCTTTAAATCCAATTTCCTGTTCAATCCTTCTCCGATCAACCATTCCCCCACAATTTAAACCAAGAATGTAAAGACGGCTCCTATCGAGCTGTTTCTCGTACATTAATTGAACAAGTGTTCTACTCACACACCCCTTGGCAATAATCCCAATCTTTGATTGCTTATCAGTTCTATCCAAATATCTTGCCAAATTGATATCACATAGCGAATTCCAGACTAAATTATCAAGATGATCAGGATTAGAAGTAATTATTGGCCCAACTTCGTTTGAAGATGAAAGCAGCTGATATCCAATGATTTTATCCACTTTCTTTTCAATCAGCAATTCTTTTGCGATTTGCTTCATTTCACTTTCAAAATTATCCATTTTTTTTCACAAAGCCTTTCCTTTAATTTACACTTTTTTGAGGGCTCTATTGTAAATAATCTTTATCAAAAACTTTCATAATGTTTTTACCATCTTTCTTATAGGACCAACTTTTTTCACTTGTTCTACGACCTTTTTAACAATCTTCGCAAACCGTTCTCCTTCAGCTGCGGAAACCCACGAAAAGTTCACCCTTTCTGGTTCAATTCCCATAAAAGTCAATAAATCCTTCAAAACAGCAAACCTTCTCCGAGCTATTAAATTTCCCGTTAGATAATGACAATCACCAGGATGACAACCAGATACAAGCAATCCATCCCAACCTACTTGAAGACTTTTTAAAATATAATACGGGCTGATTCTTCCAGAACATGGAACCCTTACTATCCGGATGTTGGGGGGGTATTGAATTCGGCTTACCCCAGTCAAATCGGCTCCAGCATAGGAACACCAGTTACACAAAAAAGCTATTATTTTCGGTTCCCAATCACTCGATTTGATAACTAAATCTGATTGGGGCGTTACTTGAGTCATTTTTCATCCTTTTCTTTTAGTACTTCTAATATTCCTTGGTAAAAATCATATTATTGATTTGTTGGTTCGTGAAACCTAGTACGTCAATTGCAGAACATCTACAAGTAGCAGAACACGCGCCACACCCTTTACATAAGATTTCATTTATATAGGCTTTTCCATCCTCTTCATTGATTGAAATAGCATTATAGGCACAAACAGAAATGCATAACCCACATCCAGTACAGCGTAAACTATTAACAAATGATATTTTACCTTCGGATTCTATAGTATCAAGCGTCAATAATGTACAGGCTCTAGAAACTGTCGCTAAGGATTGAGCGATGCAATCTTCAATAAGCTTTGGCGAATGGGCCAGTCCCGCCAGAAATATCCCTTCTGTTGCAAAATCCACTGGTCTTAATTTCACATGGGCCTCTAAGTAAAAGTTATCATCGTTTAAAGGAACTTTCAATATTTTGGCCAGTTCTTCGTTACCTTTTTGCGATACAATTCCTGCGCTCAAGGCTACGAGGTCAGTATCAATGGAAATTTCCCCTAACTTTGCATTATCCACAACAACCCTTAATTTATCCTTATTTTTCTCTATTCGCGGTTGTTTTTCCTTTTCATATTGGATAAACAATACTCCTTTCTCGCGAGCTTGGCGATAATATAATTCCTTAAACCCATATGTACGAATGTCCCTGTAAAGAATAATGATGTTTGAATTTGGATTTGTTTCTTTCATTTTCAACGCGTTTTTAATGGCTTCCACACAACACACACGACTACAATAGGGGTGTTCTTCATTCCTGGATCCAACACATTGAATCATGACTATGGTCTTTTTCTGTTTCAATTGATCAATGTCTGTATGTAATAATTTCTCAAAGTGTGACTGTAAGATTACACGCGGGTCTTCACCAAACATGTACTCTTTAGGTTGATATTCTTTTGATCCTGTTGCCACGATCACAATACCATGTTCGAAATCACTTTCTTTCCCGCTGGGATTTTGTACTACGGTCGTTTTAAAGTTTCCAACATAACCTTCAATGCTCTTGATCATCGTTTTAGTGAATACGTGAATATTTGCGTTGGACTTCACTTTTTCGATCAAATCAGTGAGATATTTTTGGACGTTATTACCTTCTATGGTAGTAAAAATATTTCTAGCATAACCACCTAATTCTGTCTCCCGCTCAACTAAATAGGTTTTAAACCCTTGTTCTCCAAAGGCAAGTGCGGTATTTAACCCAGAAATTCCTCCACCAATCACTAGAGCTTTGTTAATCATTTTTATCTTTTGACGTTGTAAAGGATCTAAGTTTCGTGCCGCAGCCACTGCCATTCTAACTAAATCCTTAGCCTTTTCTGTGGCAGCAGCAGGTTCATGCATGTGTACCCATGAGTTTTGATCACGGATATTAGTCATTTGGAAGAGATACGGATTTAATCCCGCCTCCTTTATTGTTTCTTGAAACATGGGTTCGTGAGTACGCGGTGAGCAGGATGCTACTACTACTCGATTAAGATTTAATTCCTTAATTTTGTCCTTGATAATGCTTTGAGTATCAGCGGAACATGTATACAGGTTCTGGTCAGCTAATACAACGTTTGGTA
>CP070665.1:668040-671656 GCA_020351745.1 Candidatus Heimdallarchaeota archaeon
AAAAACCACAAAGCGTTTTAGAAGCTATTGTACTAATAAAAATTCTAACATCACATCAAAATTGGTATCTGATCGATGTAAACACAGATTACCAAGCTACCCAAATTTTGAGAATTCTGTTGACTGATTTAGAAGTCCAATCATACCTACAGATAAATCGTTATCAAGATATCTTATGGTTTAACCAAGAAGCTTTTGAGAAATTAGTTAGATGGTTATTCATCATTTCAGTATTAAATATTGTTTCAGACTTAAAGAAAGAAAAGGATCTTACACAAGAACTTGAGAGAATATTCAAAATAATTAATTACTGGTTGACTACAGCGAAAAGTTCCAATTTTCAAGTAGCTAAATTGTTTGAACTCCTAGGAGGAGCTGAATCTCTTCCAAAACCTAAAACAGATATATAAAAGGATTTTGTTTCTATAAAAGATCTATTTTCCTTAAATAAATCCATATCGGGATTATCAAGATTATACTGAAGATTAAAATTATCCAAAATGCAAAAGGATGATCTTCTAAAGGTAATCCTAAATTCATTCCGTAAAGAGAAGCGATGAGAGTTGGAACCATGAGAATCAAGCTTATTGATGCTAACACCTTTAGTAGATCGTTTTGATTATTAGAAATTACAGAAGCAAAGGCATCAAGACTAGATTCAATTAGATCCCGATAGATCCTGAGAAGATCAGCTTGCTGTTGGAGATCGATAGCTAGATCTTCAAGATCATCTAGTAATTCACTTCGTTCAGCAAATTGAGGAGCTTTCTTTAAACTATAAAACGCACGTAAATTCCCACGGAGCGCAGCGTCGAGGTAGGTTGTATCTCTAGATAGATGGAATACTTTTTCGATTGAGGAGCTCCTAATCGATTGAAAAATCACTCTTTGAACCTTTTCTAATTCTCGATCAATTATATCGACTTTCAGCTCAAAAGATTTCACTACTGATTCAAGGTAATCAAGTAGTACTAGGTGTGTGGGAGTAGCTCGTTTTCTACGAGAACCCTTCGGCTTTCTGATTCTTTTTGTTTTGAGTTTAGCACTCTGAACAGTTATCAGATGTTGTTCTGTCAAAAATACAACTGCTGGATGAGTGGTAGGTTGAGAAACTGATATATCTTTTTCTGCAATATCTTCTAAGGCTGGTACACGTAAAACGAGTTTGATGAATGGTGGATCATGCTCAGGCTCCAGCTCTAAACGTGGTCTCTCATCTTCATCTAATGCATCTTCAAGATCTTCCCAGGGAATTCCAAAAGTTTGTTGGATCATTAGTAACTCATCTTTATTTGGCTTACTACAAATAAGCCAAGTAGGGATTTTAGGGGTGATTCCTGGAACAAAGTCTGTATATGTTAATCCACTTTCGAGATTTTTGATTTCTATCATGAAAACGCCTCCACAGAAGCGGCCCAGCTCTCCAATGGTTTTTGATGACACTAATAACCATTGGATGCTTTAATATAATATCCTTTAAGTCTATCTATTTTCTATTACAAAAAAAGTCTCGGATGAAATTCCTTTAAAGCTTTTTCAATACGGTTAATTTCATCATTTGTTAATTCAAATTCAAGGGATCCAACATTTTCCTCCAGTTGAACTAGATTTTTTGCACCTGGAATAGCTATAACAGATGTGTTCCTATATTCGAAATAAGAGTTAAAACTAGGTCTAAATAAGTCCTGAATTGCAGTAAACATTGAAATAATCGCTATAATATACTGAAAACTACAATTGTTTACGAGGAAAATCGAAATGAAGCTAAACATCGATCAATTGGAAAAATGGACAAACGCCTTTGGCCCATCGGGCTTTGAACTCGAAGTAGCAAAACTCATTAAAGAATATGTGACCGATTTTGCCGATGACGTTACTCAAGATAAAACGGGATCAATTATATTCCGAAAGGGCAGTCAAGGGCCCAAAATTATGCTTGCAGGCCATATGGATGAGATAGGGTTCATTATTACTGGGATCAATAAGCAAGGATATCTCACCTTTAATCAATTGGGTGGTTGGTGGGACCAGACTCTCCTTACTCAGAGAGTTATCATCAGAGTGCGAGATGACACTAAAATCACCGGGATTATTGTAGCAAAACCCCCTCATATACTTGATCCTGAAGAGAGAAAGAAAGTTGTGGTTAAAACAAAGATGTTCATTGATGTAGGCTGTAAAAGCAAAAAAGAGGTTGAAGCTCTAGGCATCAAAATCGGTGATCCAGCTGTACCTGATAGTAAATTTGAGCTTCTTAAACGAACACAAATTACGAAGAAAAAGGACGAGGAAAAGAAAAAAGAGGTAACTCTAGCAATGGCTAAAGGTTTTGATGATCGAATTGGAGCCTTCATAGCAGCAGAGGTTATGCGAAACCTGAAAGAAGAGAATATTGAACACCCTAACCAGATTTATGGGGTTGCCACAGTTCAGGAAGAAGTAGGATTACGTGGTGCTCGCACAGCTGCACATGTCATACAACCTGATGTGGGATTTGCTTTGGAAGTGGATATTGCTGGAGACGTACCAGGGGTTGAAAAAACCAAAGCTCCTACAGAAATGTCGAAAGGTGTTTCAATTCTAACAGCAGATGCATCTATGATACCTAACCCCCGATTAAAACACTTTGTATTAGATATAGCAAAAGAAAAGGGGATCGACCACCAGCTTTCCATAATATTAGGAGGAGCGACTGATGCTGGAATCATACACATAACTGGAGCAGGTTGTCCCTCTCTTGTTCTGGGTGTTCCTACAAGACATATTCATTCTCACAATGGTATATTAGATCTTGGAGACGTTGAGAGCGCAGTTGACCTCCTGACAGAGGTAATCAAGAGACTTAATCAGAAAACAGTAGACTCATTCACTCAGATATAGTCTTATCTTCTCAACCTTTTTTTTCAAACTGAACCAGTATGTTCAATTCTTTGAATTTCACTACCCAAAACACGATTACATGCTGAACAAACAAGCATTTCAACCATCATTGGGTATTGTTGAATGCAGCTCATTTGACTCTTCATTACTCCTCTAAGCATACGTGGTATGCGGTTGATTTGTGCTTCTATTGTACGATAATAATTATCGTCAATATCAGCAATGAATTGTGCTGTCAGTTTTAATCTCAACTCATCTGTGCAATATGGACAAATTGGCATAGCTAATTCCTTCTTGATATGTATTTATTTGTTTATCATGTTTTTTTAATTCTACAAATCCGTTAATGAGAAGATGCTTCTCATGTTTGATCATACTGAGTGATTAATTAATAATAATTTACAAGTTCTAGTAAAATCGACCTATTTTCTCTTACAAAAAAAAATAAAAGAGTTGTACCCCGGAATTCAGGTTCATGGCCCTTACTAATAATGATATACCTTGGATCACTGATCTTGCCAAACCAGAACGTGATAAAGGGTATACACGAACTTTTTATTCCTACCCTGCAAAGTTTCTTTCAAAGTTACCTAGAGGTTTAATTGAAAGGTTTTCGAAGAAAGAAGAACTAATTTTTGATCCTTTTGTTGGTGGAGGGACAACTGGATTAGAGGCCATGCTATTAGAGCGTCAATTTATTGGGTATGATATAAATCCTTTCGCAATTTTGGTATCA
>CP070665.1:671756-686326 GCA_020351745.1 Candidatus Heimdallarchaeota archaeon
ACATCTTATAGTCTCAAAAATGAGATCCTAACATTCCAAGGAGGAGAAACCAAAGGAGATTTTGATGTGACTGATGCAATGGGAGGTAAGCTTCGTAACCTTACTGAATTAGCGAATACTCAAGTAAAATGTTGGGTTGTTGGTCTCAATGAATTCGTCCAAGCTTTGAATGGAAAGAGTGTGGGTACAAGAATTATACCAAAGAAAAGACCTCAAATAAATGTTGTATTTTTGGGGACAGGTGACGCCTTTGGATCAGGCGGAGGTAAAAGTGCCTCAGTTTTTGTTAGAATCGGAGCTAAGGGGATATTATTAGATTGTGGACCCAATTCTCTACAAGCGTTAAAAGAATCAGGTAGAAATACCAATGATGTCGATATAATCATCATATCACACTTTCATGGGGATCATTTAGGTGGAGTTCCTTTCTTTCTATTAGAGGCCAGTATCCAACAACAAAGGGACAAGATCCTGACTATTATTGGCCCTCCCAACACAAATAGAAAAGTTAACAATCTCTACTCTGCTCTATATGAAACTATTGCAGAAAAAGAACTGCCTTTTCAGTGTGAATTTCTGAGTCTCACGCCATCTAATTCTCCATTGAATGTGAATAACATAAAAATTCAAGCTTTTAAAATGCTTCATACTCCTGAAGCTCAAGGGTATAGAGTAGAAACAAAAGAGATCTCTATAGCATATTCAGGTGATACTGGTTGGACGGAAGAATTAGTTCCTCTTGTCAAGAATACTCAGTTAGCAATTATGGAATGCAATTTTTTAGACAGTGAACATGAAATTCATTTAAACTATTATCAATTGAAAAAACTTCATTCATTAACTGATAGAATGGCTCTCATTCACTTAGGATCAGAAGTATTAGATGGATATTTCTTATTAAAAGGAAAGAGAAATATGTTTATTCCTTTAGAAGGCCAGGAAATATGGATATAATTTTACAATGATGGAGTGGCCTAAAAAAACTATTTATCCTTATCTATCGGTTGAGTTTCAACCAATCGCCAAACTATATTTCGTCTTTCTCCACCCTCAGCTGGAACAACCTCATATGAGATTTTACTGTCTATTCTCATTTGGGTCAGAACCATAGGAATATGGTCTGCACATTCTTGATTGAAAATGCTTACTCGTTCAATAATTTCAGCTGTAGTTGCCTCCCCTAAGTCTTTTAATACTATTTCAATCCATTTTTCAGTACCAGACAAGTCTATCTCTGATTCCAAATCTCGTTTCACCAGAACTAGTATCCTGACAATTTCTTTCTATTAATATAAAAATAATTTTTTCTACTTAGTAATATTGCCTATTTGTCTTCGAATGTGTGAGAAAATGAGTAGTAAGTTTAATACCTTAATAGAATTTAAAAAATACATGCCATCTACCCATATTCAAGCGGTTTTTTTGTTTCTATTGAAATCTTTTCAACGTTGCAAAGAAATGTTTTTGAGAAAGTGTTGTATTGTTGTAATATATACCTTTAATGGGTATAATTTTATCAATCATTTCGGAACATCTTTATAATTTGGAGATAGCAGTTTGGCGAGAGGCAAGGAAATTAAACACATTTTGAAACTTTTACTCCTTGGAGACGGAGCAGTGGGAAAGACATCATTGATTCTAAGGTTTATTGAGAATAGATTTTCCGAAGATTATCATATGAGTCTGGGTGTTAATTTCCTAACAAAAACTGTCAAATTTATTGATACTAAGAATGTTCAACGAACCGCTTCTTTACAAGTTTGGGATATAGCTGGACAAGCAAGACATGTTTCCTATTCTCATCTCTACCTAAAAGGAGCTTTAGGGGCGTTCTATGTGTTTGACCTGACACGTCGTGAAACACTCCTTCATATGCAGGAAAGGTGGCAAGCACAAGTATTGAGAGTCTCACCACAGTGTATGTCCATTCTCATTGGAAATAAGGCTGATTTAAAGAAGGAACGGGCCTTATCAGCCTCCCAATCACAAAAAATTCAGGAATCTATGCGTGCCATCGATTATATTGAAACTTCTGCTAAAACTGGGAAAAACGTTAATGAGGCTTTTCAGACTATGACAACAAGGATTCTGAAAGTTACTGCGAAGAAATTCTTATGAGGAGTCTATCATGTCACTAGAGAAGTTCAAAACAATTAAGGCCTTTTTTATTTTCGAAAAGGAGACGGGAAATACACTATTCACTCGATCTTATGAAGCACAAGATACTACGACTCCTGATGCCCATCTCGTAGTTGCTTTTCTAACAGCGATGTTCACGTTCGCTAAATCATCATCTTTAAGTGAGCTTCGAGTTGTAGATATGACTGATCTCCGCTTCTCGTTCATCGAAAGAGATGATTTAGTCTTTGCCATTTTAGCTTCATCACTTGTGAGTCCTTTGGACTTACAGTTCAAGTTAACCACCATCGCGAGTCTATTTTTAGCGGAATATGGGACTCAAGTAGAAGAAATGCAACTTGTTGATACAGAGGTATTTGAAGCATTCAAAAGTCATGTAGATGAAGTTTTCTTAGGTGAAACCCGCGAAATGCTGACCAGTTCTAAGAATGCCGCCCTCTTCTACCTGAAGAAATTAGTTCAGCAAAAAAATATTGGCGCTCGGGGAGCCATGATTGTTTCCTTTACTGGGGACATTCTACTTGAATATAAAATGGATCAAACACGAATGGCTGGAGCCATTCGCCTGTTGAACGTTTCAACATATATGAGGAATTTGCGTTACTTAGTCGTTTCCTCAGAAGCAACTAATCTTGTTGCCTATAAAATCAGTGAAGGATTAATACTATATGTTGACGGAGATCCTACCTCTGGGTTAGAGAAACTCGTTGTTAAAGTCTCTGAAACAGTCAGACAAGTAAAAGAGATTATCCCTCACTAAACCTTAAGACTGATAAACGAGGCATAGAAACTTTGATTCAGTTCTTACGTGCACAAAAAGAAGATCTCCCCTATATTGAAAGGATTATCCAAGAAGCCTATAAACCTATGAAAAAAATATTATCCCGGCCACCTGGAGCACTGGACAATACAGCACAAAAACTAAGTCACGCTCTTGAAAGTGATAGATTATATGCAATATATGAAAAACAAGACTTAATTGGTACTTTTTCTCTAGCTCTTACAGACAGGAAAACAGTAAAGTTGTTCCACTTTGCTATTAAACCCCAATTTCAAAATCAAGGCTTGGGGAGCTGGGTTGTTAAAGAAGTCATTAAAAATATGCAACAAATCATACCTACGGCAATTGGAATTGAAATAGAAATTTATTCAAAGATTCCAAGCCTTCTTCGATTCTATAAAAAATTCGGGTTTACACAAATTGGAGAAAAACATATTAGGGGAGAGAAAATCCTTATCCTTGGCAAATTTTTCTAGTTTACTTGTGAATAGTTTTCGAGAAGGGAGTGTAGAATTCTAAAATGAACGTCTCATCTCTTTTTCATCAAATGAACTCTATTTAATGATGATTATTATTATCTATTAAATGCAATAAAAATGACTTTAAGTGGTATAAAATGGACAAAACGGAGTTAGAAAGCATCAAATCCCTTCAAAAAAAACTCTCTGAACTCATTGGGGTTAGTGGGCATGAAAAACCAGTTATAGAGTTTATCCAAAGCCAAATTGAAGGATCTGTAGAAAAAATATGGGTTGACCCCCTTGGATCACTCCTAGCGATCAAAAAAGGAGATGAAAGTAGAGACAGAATCATGATTGACGCTCATGCTGATGAAATTGGATTCATGGTCAGTTATGTTGAACCTAGGGGAGGTTTTCTGCGTTTCGTACCCATAGGCGGATGGGATACACGGATCCTATTAGGTCAAGCAGTTAAAGTTCTTGCAAATGATGGAAAAATATATCACGGAATTATTGGTTCAAAACCCACTCACCTAACAACAGAAAGTGAAAGGAAAAGCGCTGTTAAGACAAGTGATATGTACATCGATATAGGTATGTCTACTAAGGAGGAAGTAGAGTCTCGTGGAATTCATATAGGCTCTGTTGGTACCCTTTATGATCCTTTTGTTGAATTTCCAAATAATATGGTAAGAGGCAAAGCTTTTGATGATAGGACTGGAGTTAATGTTTTAATTCATATTATCAAGGAATTTGCAGAAAAACCACTTTCAGATACTGTACTGTTCAGCTTTTCCATGGGTGAAGAGATAGGAGCAAGAGGAGCAGGACCAGCAGCTTTCTCTTTGGATCCTACTATGGCTATAGCCATCGAAAACACCACAGCAGCAGACGTTCCTGGAATTAAAGAATCAGAATGTCCTGCGTATATTGGAAAAGGACCAGCTATTACTGTTGCTGATAGAAGCTTGATTGCACATCCTTTAGTAAATCAAAGACTCATAGAAAATGCTAAGTATGAGAACATTCCATATCATATAAAAAAGCCACTTTTCGGAGGTACTAACGCTGGGAGAATCCATCAAACACGGAGGGGAATACCCTCTTCAGTAGTGTCGGTTCCATGTCGATATATACACTCACCAACATCTTTACTATCATTAGAAGATATTTATCACACTATTCGCCTTACATCCGCATTTATTCGCAATCCTGCAAAGGTTTTCAGTAGCCCTTGAATAATTATTTACTTTGACTAAATGAAGAAATGAGACGATTGTCTTAGGGTAAAGATATATATGTTAGACTGTAGTATAGAGACTAGATTCAGATTCTCGTTATATCGTGAGCAGTATGTCTGAAGATGCTGTATTGAATAATCTTAAAGGCCTTAAATCAAAGGATAACGATATTAGATGGACTTCGATTAATAATCTGAGAAAATATTTACAAGCAAACCCAAATCCTACGGATTTTCGTTTCCGAATGATTGTTAAATCACTCCTCCCTTTCACCAAGGCTCCAGAGGATAATATCCGAGAAAATGCATTAGGAACATTATTAGAAGCTATTGAAGATTCTAAAAGTGTTGGATCCTTAGTTAACTCGGCTCTTTCAGATCCTAGTCCTGGAATTCGCTCACTAGCTCTTGAATGGCTCAATGATAAGAATCACCCTCAACTCAAAACTCAAGCAATTAAAGCTTTAAGTGATCCAGCAGAAGTAGTTCGAAAAACTGCGATGGATATTGTTGTAGCACGTCAAATAGAGGGAGTAGAGACACAATTGTTAAGATTATTGGAATCAGAATCAGGTGGCCTCCGGAGAGCAATAATATACGCTCTTGGAAAAATGAAAACACCTCGAGCAATCAGTACTCTCATTGAAATTATGCGGAATCCTGATTATGATGATTGGACCAGAAATCAGGCAGGATCAGCATTAGAACACATGGGAGGACGAGAGCTGATTGGTCCCTTTATTGAAAATTTAATTGACCCTAACGATTACGTTAGAGAGTCTGCAGCGGCTTTCTTAAGCAAAAATGAACAGGAAATCGTTTCTGTGGTCATGTCAACTGGTAGAGTTGACTTAATAGCTTTCCTACAATATGCCACAGACACTACAAAGCAAAATTTTGATTCTACAATTTCCACTCTTACAACACAAATGAGTTTTGCAATTAAAGATCTACAAACTCGATTACTAGCGAAAGATAAATTTGATCTGTCAGAACTCACAGCTGAATTACAATCGAATATAGTTGCTGTTAAGGTTTTAACCGAGAAAATATTAGCATTAAGGCTTATTCCCCTTTCAAACAATACTTATCTTACTGAAACGGGTCTAAAGAGACTATTAACTGCAGAACTGGAAGAAAAACGATCTATCTATATCCCAACACTTAGACATGAGGATCCATTTAACCAACTTACTCCTGAAATATTAGAAGAAGTAATTTCTACAATCTCAAATAGTCATAGAATTAATTCAGAATTCTTTTTGACTAATGAAGTTTTTTCCAGGATTTCCTCCGAATTTCAAAATACTGGCATACTCAATCTAATAACTATCACCGAGGAGATACATCAATCAACTGAACTAATTAGTAGAGAATTGATACCTGTTCTGAATCCTTCAAATGAAGGGTGGTATAACTCCCACAATGAGTACATGACGAAAAAATTCCTGCAATCTAAATTGGAGCAGCAAATAAATCGTGATTCTATTATTTCGCTTGATAATTTCTTGACTCAAATTGGAAATCCTAAAATTAAGTTTTCGTTTTTGAAAGAAATTATCGAAGATCAGTTTCAAGGTAGTTGGCTAGAAGATATCAAAGTTTTTCTGGAAATGACGGAATTTCAAAAACTTAGGGATGATTCAGCAGGTATTGATGAATCACGGGTCAGTCATCTTCTACCACAAATTTCTATGGATTTTCCAATGTTTCTCCAGTCTTTACAGAAGATTTTAGATATTAAAACATATCAAACAAGAGATGGACAACTAATTACTCTTGAGAATCTTCATCCTCAACTTCAGCAACATATCATTGGAAAGGGTTATCTTTCAATTCCTGAATTTTTAAGAGAAGTAAAATTGGATAAAATGGCTAATCTAATCAAGCCTGTCATTTTAGATTATATTACTCAAGAATTTAGTGGAAGTACTACACCTGATAGTAATTATTTTTTCGCAGAAGATCTGATTGATGATGTTACTAATGAAATTGAAGCTAAAACACGAATTAATTTCAAAGTTCTAGCGTTCAAAATGGATCTGGCAGAGGATATTCTTACGTTAATAGTAACACAAATCCTATTTGTTAGAGGATTCACCAATTCGATAGGAGAATTTGTAACTGAAAAAGGTATTGATCAAGAAATTCAAGGAATTTTAGAATTTCGGGAAGAATTCACTCTTCAAGAACTCTTAGAAATTCTTGAAATTATTAAAGATAAGAAAAAAGAATTGATAGTTCGAGATTTAATTTCTGATGATAACAATCTATTGATCTCACAAGATAAGGAAGTGGTAATAACCCAAAAGGGGGCCCTAAATAAAGTCATTCACTATATAAAACAGCCAGCTCAACAAACAAGAGAAATGATCCCATGGGAAGAAATTAGCCACGAAACAAACATTTCTAAGGTTGACCTGAGAGCCATCCTAGACTCTTTAATTCAAAATAATTTATTACCAGGAACTATAGCAAACCAAGGTTATTATTTATAGATTTTGAATAGGTATAGGTTACAAAAAAATGAGTAAACCTTTACGAATTATAGTGGATCATCGTGAACCAGAGAAACTTAAAAAAAGGCTTATTAAGCTTGGGATGGAGGTTGAGGAGCAACAATTAGACATTGCTGATTATATAGTGTCAGACCAAGTGGCATGTGAACGTAAGACTGGAACAGATTTGATCACATCATTAATGGACAATCGGCTTTTTGAACAAATAGATCGCTTAATAGAAACTTATGAACAGCCATTTCTGCTTTTGGAAGATTTATCCTCTGCTTTTGAAAGGACTGAGTGGAAGAAAAGAAAAAAACACGTTTATGGGGCGTTAACTTACATATTTTTGCGTAGACAAGTACCAGTAATCCCAACATGTCAAATGAGTGAGACTGCTATCGCTCTAAATAGAATTGCATCCTGGGTTCAAGAGGATCATGACGATCCGATCATAGCCCGAAAATCTCCAAAAGCACGTTCTTTGCGTGACAACCAGCTATTTTTTCTGCAAGGACTCCACAATACAGGTCTTAAAAAAGCCAAAATCTTAATTGATAAATTCGAATCGCCAATAGAAGTATTAAATGCAATTCTTGATTCAAATGTAATTTATACAAAGACAGGGAATCCTAAGGGAGTTGAGGGGACTTTTAAGAATCTTGAGGGATTTGGACCAAAATACCTTCTGAAGAATCAAGAACTCTTACGATTATCTGACAAGAATTCTCAATGAAGGATTTTCTCTCATTTTCGGTCATTTTTATTCCTGATTAGCAATGAAATCTCCATAAGAATAAACAGTGATCTATTGCCAAGAACTAGGATCAATTGAATCGTTTAAAATACAACCAGGAGAAGTAATACTTCTACAAAGTGATAACCAAGGGCAATCGATCTCGCAATACGGATGAGGTGTGGCAATCAATTTTTCTTTAACCTTTTGTAACTCTTCCAGTAATATACTTCGTGTTGAGGATTCAGTTGATGTATTTTTTGAATAAAGGGAAAAAGAGTCGGAACCCATTCACATTCATTTCATTAAATGGCCTTGAACTCTTTATAAAAGCTTCTATAACCTTTATAAACAAAATAGGAGAGGGAGATCACTGAAAATGACGAAAATGATGAAATCCCTCAGTCATAGCTATAGCTAATGTCAGGGAACTTGCCTTCTCGTACCTCTTGATTATATTCTTTAATTGCTTTCAAAATCTGTTCTTTCAAGTTTAAATATCTTTTAACGAATTTGGCTTTGAAATCGAAATATCCAAGCATGTCATAGGTTACCAACACCTGTCCATCACAATAAGGCCCTGCTCCGATTCCAATGGTGGGGATAGAAATAGATTCGGTAATTTTTTTTGCTACTTTCCATGGGATAGCTTCCAATACAAGAGAGAAAATTCCTGCTTCTTCAAGTTTCTTTGATTCTTCTATAAGTAACTTTGCTGTCTCTTCAGTACGACCTTGTACTTTAAAACCTCCAAATTTATGAATAGATTGTGGAGTAAGTCCTAAATGACCCATAACAGGGATTCCTGCGTCTAGTATCCCCTGTACTGCTGTACACCGTTCACTTCCCCCTTCCAGCTTTATAGCTTCGGCATTTCCTATTTTTACCAATTTAATTGAATTCCGGACAGCCTCTTCAGCAGAAACCTGAAATGTTCCGAATGGTAGGTCACCAATTACCATGGATTGCTTTGCACCTCGTGCAACAGCTTGAGTATGACGAATCGAATCTTCCAAAGTAACAGGCAATGTGGTCGGATTACCATGAACTACCATACCCATTGTATCCCCAACAAGCAATAAATCTGTTCCAGCTTCATCCATAATCGATGCCATTACGAAATCGTAAGCAGTAAGCATCGTAATCTTATCTCCCGTTTTTTTCATGTCTAATATATCTAAAATTGTTTTTTTCTTCAAAGTTCCACCTCAACTATATATTTGGTCACTAGCAAGCTCCTCGAGTCGGGATGACATAAATTTCAGGGCTTCTTGCAATAATGTTTCGTTATTAAACTGCTCTTTTTCTTTCTCTAATTCTTGAATATTCATTTTACTAAATTTTTTGGCAAAATTAACCATTTCTGTTATTGCTCTTGTAATATTATTAGTAATAGAAACTGTAGCTGCCAGAGAGGTTCGTGAGAGGGGATTTAAATCAACAGCAATCACATCTTTCCCTAAGTTCCTGAGTGCCATTGCACGATCTCCATCTTCTAATGGCACAAAGACACAATCAGAACGTGCAATACCACGTGAATCGACAATCCTTCTTTGATGAGAAATCTCAGGTATAGATTCTAGGTTTCTTGGATCAATCCCATATATCTGTTGAGCCCCAGCTTTCGTCAAAACGTCGTTAATAGCGATTTCGCGCTCTGGTCTTCTGTAGAAGAGATTAATCTCTAATGGAGCGTTCAATATTTGACTTAATTGAACAATTTCTCTTGAGCATAAGACTGCCACATTTCCATTAACAGAAATAACAGGATCCTTCGCCATTAATAGCGTGATAACAGCTAATTTCTCTTGGTTTAAAGCAAAAGCTGGGGTAACCTCCCCTAATATATAGTCAAATGCCTCCCCCCGTCCGTGTGCAATCAACCCTGCTTCAGCTACAATTTTTTGATGCATTCCTTCAATCAACTTCTCACGGGTGATCAAAGATTCATATCGGGGATGATTCTTGGGAACTTCTGGACCCATCATTATTCACGTTTCATCACAGTATTCTTGCAAATTGTTTCCTCAATTATTTGGGCATTTGGAATTTCAATCTGCAACAAAGCGGTTTTATCACGATAAAAAAGGAAAATTGCTTCACCAAGCATTATTTGAGACCCGATCACCCCTTGGGGTAAATTTGTAATATATTCCTTCAATTTAGGTGACCATAAATTAGCTCTCTCTGTAAAAATTGCCGATAATTCAATGAAATTAAGAAAATGAGGATTAGAAATCAACTCAGAAATTAATTTTCTTCCAGCATCATTCACAGCTTTCCTCTTTTGAGGATTAGACAGTACTTCAGATGTCGAGAGAGTACCCAAATGAACAGTAGCTACATTCCATTCATCAGAAGTGTTAATTTTTATTGTTTTGCCAATACCAGGAGCTCCCTCTTTCAAACGGATTTCTAGTCCGCCTTGATAAAGACCAATAACATCTCCAAGTCCTGTCTTTGTTAATACTTCAGCTTTATGCGCTACTTGGTACAATTCTAGTTCTGATAATTTTAACTCTAATAGATCATTTAGAGCAAAAGCTGTTCCTACTGCACTCGCGGCAGAGGCGCCATAACCAGAAGAAAGTGGTACTTCAAAATTATGAATAATATTCAGATTCGATCTTTGGTTTTCGGGAATAAGGATTTCAAGAACTCTAATAGTCACTGCTGCTTCTTTTGCAGCTTTTTTCACCCCGTCGAAGAAAACTTCAACATTAAATCTCTTAGTCCGTCTAACAGTGGTTATTACTCCTCTATTAATTGATAATCCTGCTCCCCGTGAGCCTTGATATAAAAGATTGTTTGATCCATCCCTAATTTCGAAGATTCCAGTTAAATGTGAAGCAACCCAATAAGAGACGTCATCAGTCACAAGAATTCCTTCATTATTGTGGATACTGTTCTAAGTGTCGAATCAAATCCGCAATTGCTGCATTAACTGGAGCTTTCAAACCTAAGCGTCTACTTTCTTGTACAATGAAGCCATTAATATAGTCTATCTCTGTTTTACGTCCTCGTTCTATATCTTGAAGCATACTGCATCTATTATCCTTAGTTTTTCCCATAACTTTGAGAATAAACTCATGTGTAAGAGAAAAGTCTTCATCAGGTAAGTTGTGGGTTGCAACAGCTAATCCTTCCTTTAAGATTTCCTCAAAAATTCTTTTTATTGATGGCTTTTGTAGAATATTTCCATTTGGTACATGTAAGAGCGCTCCTAAAGGGCAAATAGTAGCATTTGTCAGTAATTTTTGCCACATTTTCAGTTGTATTTTTGTTGTTTTTTTCGTATTGAATCCTGATTTCCTCATAATATTTTGAATTCTTTGCCCAAAACCATTCTCTTGTCCAGTAATAATACCAAATGATGTTTTACCAAATGCTACATGTTTAACTATACCAGGATAAATTAATTCAGCTGCTTCTGTTGTTATTGCACGAAAGATAGGATTTTGGGGCAGATGTTTGTAAAAAACTCTCTCATTTCCCATACCATTTTGTAAAACGAAAATTGGGGTTTCATTGGATATCCTCCCTGCCATGTTGTTGGCTACAACCCCATTATCATAAGCTTTTGTGGTTACGAAGATCGCCTCTGGAGCTACAACCTCTGAATGGAAGCTTGTCCTTGCAGGAAAATGGGATAATAGTTCTTCCTGATCCTCTAAAATACGCAGTCCTTTTTTATTAATTTCGGTTACATGAGGATTTCGACCGACTACAGATACATCAAATCCAGAATAGGCTATTCTGCCTGCAAAAAGAGAGCCAATGCTACCTGCACCGAATACAATTATATTCATTGATCAGTACTCCGATTACTAAATTCTTCCGCAATAATTTCAGCAATACGTTCTCCAATCATCATTTTTGAACCCTTGAGATGAATGTGAGGGGTTCCAGATCGAATAACAAATATATCATTAGTTTCTGAGACAAATCCTTTTTTTGGCTCACCTACCCAATTAGCACAAACCATGTCTAGCTTATGTTTTTCTTGGAACTCTTTTCCTCTCTTTAGTAATTCCTCCTCGGTAATGCTCACCTCTGCTTTATAAGCGATTAAATACAGATTTGGAAAGTTTTCTCTAATTTTTTCAACAATCTTAACAGTAGGTACCAAATCGAGTGTCAAATCTTGCTGCTTTGAAGGTATTTTACCAGTTTGATAGTGGGGTCTGTAATCTGAAACAGCCGCTACTGCGATTAACCCATGATATTCGAAATTAGAAAGTTCTTTCTGTACGTCATCATACATGTCTTTTGTTGAACGAACGATTTTTACTGGAACTGGTATTCTTTCTATATCAAGAGTGTGTCCCTCACCTAGAATGAGTAAAATTTCTGCTCCATGATTCATCAGAGCATTTGCAACCAATAAAGCTGATAATCCAGTTGATGGATTTGAAAGAAAGCGAACATCATCTAAATATTCGCGAGTCGCACCACCTGTAATTAGAAATCGTTTTTCTTTCAACTTCCTGGATGGATTGATCAATTTAAAAATATTTTGCATTAATTGGTTTAAGGGAGGAAATTTAAATTTACCTTCAATCTCAGTTGATGCTAGAAAGTGCACATTCTGGTCTTGTAGATAGGAAATATTTCTTTCAAGAATGGGATTATCCAACAAGACAGTATGGGCTGCTGGAACAATTAACAAAGGGATCTTAGCTCCAAATGCTGCTAAAGCTGCCAAAGTAACTGGACCATCTGCGATTCCATTAGCAAGTTTAGAAATAGTATTGGCTGTTGCAGGACAAATCATGCATAGATCTATCTTATAATCAGGATGTGAGATCCACTTCACGTGTTCCGACATTCCTGAGATTTGAGTTATTGGTTCTTTATCCATACACCATGCTAATGCATCTGTGGCTATTAAACGGGTGGCTTCCTCCGAGAGTACAACGATAGGATCACCCTCATGCCGTAATATTTCTCTAACAAGATGGGGAACTTCAATGGCCGCAATGGATCCTGTAACTCCTATTAAAACGCGTTTATTCCTTAGCTCATTTCCTTTGGATCCAAGTATCTCAAAAATTCCCATAGTTTGTATTTCCAAGGTAGGTCTAGTTTCTGTTTCGTCTGTAATTAAAACCTCAATTGTTTCCTTTTAAGAATCAGGGTTATACCAATTTTTTTTGTATAATGGAATAAGGTACGTATATACTGTATTGTTAAAAAAATACATTAGTAGGAAATTAAGCTTAAAACACATAAAGGAAGAGAATAATGAGGTCTAAGAGAGAATAGCAAGCCTTTTTTAAGAAATATCCGTTATACCTCGCATGAAATGAAGATTGAGATTTGGAAAATGATTATTTATCAGATAATTGGTGATCCATACCTATCAAACCTTGCTGATGGTATTTTATTCTCCATATTTGCTTTTGTTCTTGGAATTATTGCCTCAGCGCTGGGTGTTGGTGGAGGTTTTATTACAACACCCTCACTAATTCTACTCGGTGTTGAGGAGAGTTTTGCAATTGGAACTGTTTTGTTTATGATTATTTTTATTGCGCTTTCAGCAACAATCGCTTATGCACGACAGCCAAATACAATTGAATACCGTACAGGTCTTTTAATTGCAATTACATCAGTTGTGGGTGCACTTTTAGGTAGTTTAACTAGCTCATATTTAGCCACTGAAGATCCTCAAATATTTCGAATTGTCTTTGTGTTGCTTTTAACTCCAATTGCAATAAAAATGATATTCTTTCCTAAACAGAAGAAGAAAGTATTAGAGACTAGTGAGGAGGTTAGTGAGGGTGTTGAACATGATGAGATCGTATTATTCAGGTTTGAACGTGGAGAGCTCTGGAGTACTTTGCTTGGATTGGTCGCAGGGTTTGCTTCTGGTCTATTAGGGATTGGAGGTGGTGTTGTGATGGTTCCAATCCTCATTCATGTTGGTAAGTTAAGTATGCACAAGGCTGTTGCCACTTCTATGTTTATCATGATTGCTACTAGTATTGCTGGAGCTGCAGTAAAGATTTCAATGGGTCAAGTATATCCTGATTTAGCTTTTTTTTTGATACTGGGAATTATTGTAGGAGCTCAATTTGGACCGCGAATAGCAAGAAAGATCAACACGAAACGTCTTCAGCAGATTTTTGGTTTTGTGATGATTCTTGCTCTAATTTCAATTGCTATCGGGCGGGATTATATTGTTGCTCTGATCCAAGGTCTTTTTTAATAATCATAGAATTTTTATAATAAGCACAACAATATAAACCACTAGGTAAAATAATTTGATAGAGAAGTAGTATTGTATAATATTCAAACCTCCCTAGTTAATAATATTGATAAACTATTTGAATATACTCTGATATTAGTTAATGGTAAATAATACGATCCGATAATTCATCTGGTGCTAAAATAATGGAAGATGATTCAATTCTTGTTGTCGATGATGAGGAAGATACTGTAGAGCTTGCCAGGATGGTACTAGAATATGAAGGGTACCGTGTTTTTTCTGCAAGTAACGGAGAGGAAGCAATTCAGTTTCTTAATACAAATTCTGAAAAACCGGATTTAGTCCTTTTAGATGTTCTAATGCCAAAAGTTAATGGCTTGGAAGTATGTAAATGGATTAAGGATAACCCTAAATTAAAGGATATTCCAGTACTACTTTTCACTGCGAAAGTAGGAAAGAAAGATAGAATTGCAGGAGAAGAAGCAGGGGCTGATGCCTATATAA
>CP070665.1:686426-694169 GCA_020351745.1 Candidatus Heimdallarchaeota archaeon
AGAGGAGGTGTACCAAGCTACTATTCAAGAAGCTCAAACCATTGTTAATAAGTGTTGAAATTGAGTAAAGAGCGGCGATATATCAGTCAACGCAAGATTCGCAGGATCAAACGTCCAACTGATGATTCATCTTTTGAGCTAGAGTCCGAACCAAGCGTGACCAAGCCCCAAGGGCTCGCACCCAATACAAAAATGTATTATACGAAGGTCTGTTTTGGCGTAGGTAGCGGAACAGCTACAGGGTTACTTTTTCTGATGGCAAATGTCTCCCCAGAGCTATGGATCTTGATTCTTATTGGGAGTTTGATTGTATGTGTCACATTTGTTCGGTATGGCCTTAAGATCGCAGATGATCAGATTGATCAGAAACGATTGTGGTTATCTGGGACTTTTACTTTCGTAATTCTTTTCATCGTATTTACTTCTTTGGTGTGGATGTTAAAGATCATCTAGATGGACCAATCTTCACCAGCTACAAAAACACGACTTATTTGGGCACTAAGTAGTTCTAAACCCTCTCCTGAAAGAGCACTCACAGGTATTAAGGGAATTTCACTCATCCCTTCAATTATCTGGCCTGCTCGCGCTGAGAATTCACGGGTCATCCCATAAAGTTCCTCGATAGCTTCGTACGGATCCTCACGCCATGCAATAATATCGTCAACCTGATGAGGCTTAAGCAGATCAACTTTTGTAATAACATGAGTAACAGGAAGATTAAGTCGAATTTGAACGGATGTCGCAAGCAAACTGATTGAAATAAATCCCGATATTTGAGACACAAGGCTAGAATCAAATAAAAAAGTAAGAAATGACGTGTCCTTAGGAAAACTTTCTGAAATTTTTAAACCAGAGTTACGATAAGCAAAAAGCTCCATTTGACCAGGAGTATCGACTAATACCACTGCAGAGCTTTCACCTAATTCCTCGATATCCTCACGAATTTCAGCAATGTAATCTGCTATTAAATCAGCTGCCGCAATCATAGCACCATTTGGGCCTAGTTTATATTCATCTACTAATCGATCATAATCGATATAATCACGAATGTCGATATCAGCTTTATAAGGAATATATTGAACAGCAGGGTCAAGGTTAACTGTGGTAAGAGACGCTCCTTTCGTAATTAAATATTGTTGGAGGGATGAAGTAAGCATAGTTTTGCCTGATCCAGCAGTACCAACCAAATAGCAAATGTTAGTCATGTTTTTCATCCTTGACTTCGTAAGATGATTGAAAAGTAGTAGGAGTGGGGAGATGATGCGAGTAGTCCCCGTGAATATAAGGTTACAGAAACTAAGGCACTAGTTATAGTATTTCTATCCATGACTGCAATAATTGCTCCCTTAAAAACACGTGTCCCAATAAAGTTATATACAGTGGTCCAACGATAAAGTCCTTTGGTTTCATTAACTCGAATTTCAATTCGATCAACATTGTTGAATATCCCCCCAGACTGAATCTCAATTTGAATATGGAAAAAAAATGTTGTCTTATTAGTATAATCTTCCCAATGATAGGGAGTAAAGAGAGGTGAGGGTGATACGATTAGATTAGCAACTCGTGATTCATCTTCAGTGCGATAGAGCTTGACTGAAGGGGGGTAAAGAAAAGAACTAAGCAAATTGCTACCTAAAAATGAGACAATAATCATTAGAACGAGTACAGCATAGATATAACTCTTTTTTTGTATTATTTTGGTTCCTATAACCTTAATTTTTGATAGCAGACTAGTGTTTTTTTCTTGATGTGGAAAATTCTGCTTATTCTTATTAGTAATGGTCTCCTCTTCTGACTCGTCTCCAACAAATAGAATGAGAACTGCAAGCGCTAGTATAATTATTTTCCCAAAAGTTGTTTGTACTACTAATAAAAACCAGCCAATATGAGGGATGCGAAAAACTACGACACCAATAACATCATTTCCAGTTGTTTTCCAACTATCAGGTTGTAGGTTATTGTCACCATTTGTTTTAAAGAAATATTCACCCTTATCTTCCCAGGTTGCTACAACCCGATGCACTATAGGAGGTTCACCATCATCATTAGTAGTATTAAAGACAATAACATCTCCAACTTTTACTGATTCAATCGGAACTTTTTTTACTAGAAGAATATCTCCTCGAAAGGGATAGATCTCTGTATTCATATTGTCTTGAAAACCATTGTAAATGGGGAGCATGCTGCCTGTGGTTACTGCTACAGTCGGGTGCCTAGATCCCCCCAAGAAAAACGTGATTCCAGCAGAAACAGCTATTGCAATCAGAACTGCAAAGCCCAAAAGCAGAGCTAGTTCAATAATCGTTTTATATTTTGGATTTAAAGGTAATAAAGGCAATATTATTCATGGAAAGGGATTATATAACAAGTTTTTAGAAGTATCGCTAAATCATCATTATGTCCCGTCTAATGGAAATGGCTAAAGGCTTATATTTCTATAAACATTTGATTTTTAACATAAATGTAGAAGTGAATGCATAACATCCTACGATATAGTGAAAGACATTCATACCAATATAGGAATGGAGATAACCTAGGATGAAAGTCCCTGCTAAAATGCGAACGTTCTGTCCAAATTGCAATAAACACACGACTCAAGATGTAAAAATTGAAAAACCGCGTCAAAGAGGAGGAGGAATGAGTCAAGGGAGTCGGAGGATGGCTCGGTGGACAAGTCGTATTGGAAATCATGGGAGATATTCTCGTAGACCGATAGCTGCAAGAAATATGACCTCAAAAACCACGAAGAAAGTTGATCTCCGCATTACATGTTCAGAATGTGGAAAAAAATGGATTCGGAGTCGTCCAAGAGCCAGGAGAACTGAGATAGCTCGAGTATGAGGAAAAAAAAATGACTGAGAAAGAATCAGAGGACATTGCAGATACCCAAGATTCACAACAAGAACAGAGTTCAGATCCCGCCAAGGTCATTGAAAGACTCGGGAGAACTAAAAAACGCATTCTAATTGAGTTATATCGTGATTCAGTTGGCTATAAACGGCTTAGCAAGATAATCGGTGTGGGATTGGATACCATCAGAAGTCATATTCGAACAGGCAAGTATAGTAGATCACTACTTGAGCTTGGATTAGTCGAACGAGGAGAACAAGGTTGGCAATTGACGCCCCTTGGCTTACAGGTGACTGAATTGTTGCAGCAAGATGCCGAATTTAAAGCCTTTTTCTTTGAATGATTCTCAAATTATTAATCATACATCCTTATAACTAGATTTTCATTATTTTTAGGTTTAAGGGGCTCTAGAGGTTCTTGTTTCTGGTGTGGGCAGTCATATTCTTATTCTTAGTAGAGATGAGAGTGGAAAAATTTAAAACTGATTATGACCTTAAACTATTACGTAATTCTGACAATGGATCAAAAAATAAGTGAGAGTTTATAAACAAAAAGAGAATTATTATCAATAAAGTACATTGTTCAATTAATTGAGCGGCCTAGGGTAGCTAGGTTATCCCGCGGGGCTCATAAAGAAGTCTATCTTGCGAAACCCCGAGATCGGATGGTTCAAATCCTCCGGCCGCTACCATCCTTTTTTATTATCAGTTATTTTTTTGATGAGGGATACATAACAATAGTCATCTAAACAGTTATGACTCCTCAATGAATCATCAAAGAGGTTAAAATAAACCTATTGGTACTTTTTCCACTATTTCTGGAAAATATCTGGATTGTATTAGTTCTGTGATAATAAGATTTTTTAAGTTGATAAGACTTTATCCAATTAGAACATATAAAAAGTGTGGTGGAATAAATAGTTGAAGTAAAAGAGCCTGATAGGAATCAAAAAAAGAAAAAGAAATCATTTTGGTTTGAATATGCTGAAAAAAAAGGTGTTGATCCTCATAAATCAGCGTGGCGTAAATTTTCTGATGATGAAAAAGTAAAACACAGCAAAATGGTTCGTTATTGTAGAAAATGTGGTGCTTCAATACACCCAGAGGGAAAATTTTGTGAACGTTGCGGCCAACGGATATCGAGATAATTTCGCTTACCTACGGCTCTCACGTCTGTATTCAGGTTGGCCTGTTGGCATCCCTCTTTCCACACGCTTGAAGAAATTCTTTTTATTTCGTAAGCTTGGTGTAAGACCTTTCCGAGGCCTAGCTTCAACTCTAGGGGTTTGATTTCTGACCTTTCCCGCTTTTGTAAGCGAACCGTGACTTCCTGCCATAATTGATCACTTAAGTACGAATAAATTTCCTGTATAAAGATTTTATCCATTGATTAATGATCTTTTACTAAATAGAGCTAGATTCCCTTGAGATCACTAATTTTTTGTTGTGGAATCTCTCCGGATAACACTTTTCGCACTTGGATTGAAAACTTACGAATTGGTTCACTCTGAGTACTAGTTTCTATTTGATTCCAAAATGAAGGCTTTCCAGAAGTTGCAAGAAGTGATCCCAATTGTTGAAGATGACGCTCACGATTTAAAGGTATCTGTATTTGAGAAAGTGTTGATGAACCAAGAAAATTGATCCACATCGCTGCTACAAAAAAAATTAGCTTGGAATTGGAAAAAGTTAGCTTTAAACCGACTGGGCTCCAGCTTAACCAATGAAGAACAGCATTGATGACATTTTCCTGGTCTAAGTCTTTAGGAGATAGGTTTAAGTCGTCTCTCAAAACATGCAAAAAACTTGAAAAAGCACTTGAATCATTAACCGCTGTGATTTTTGCCATCAGATTAAAATCACCATTATTTTCAAAGAAATTAATCTCCTGCCGTATTCTTTCATGAGACACACCTGAAAATGGATTTTCACGATCGATCTGATCTCCCCAATAAGTTTCAAAGTGATTCCGAACCTTGCCGATCAAGTCATTTAAGCTTTGGTCAGTGATTTGATGATTAGAGTTTGATATCCATTGAAAACCATTTCCTCGACAAGGATAGATCCAAAATAGGATGAGTTCTGGTTTTATTTTCCAGAAGATTAAAGGGTATGTTTGACAAATGAGTGGTTTATATTGAGTATTATGAAGGAAACAAAATCCTTTAGATGTAAGAAAAGGACAACTATCACCTCGAATCAAGCACTCTCCCTTATCTGTTGATCGTATGAAGATGGAGGAATATCTATAATTCCTACGCAAGTTTTCGCTTTCATGAGGAAAAAGTGGTAGATCATATTCGGTTGCGCAGCATTTGAGATGACAATGAGCACAATTGTAAGTAGTACGTCTTGAGAAACCTCTTATTATCATTGTAAATCTCCAAATTAGTGTTGGTTGTTTTCAAGCAAACGCTTTGTCTGAAGTTGTTGTCAAATTGATTGATAACAATTTCATTGATGCTTTAAGAAAGACTTCAAACGAAAACTCAGAAGATTTTTAAAATTCTTGTTGTATTAGATAAATTTAAAGACGGATAGTACGTTCTTACACTGATTATCGATCCTAGAGCAACCAGCATTAAAATAACCTTGGTCTGAAAATGATTGGAGAGCATAGTCTTAAATCAACTGGATTGCGAGGAGTTGAAGTTAGCGATACTAACATATGCTTGATTGAAGGAAAAGAGGGGAATCTTTTCTATAGAGGTTATAATATAGAGGATTTGGCTAAATATTCAACTTACGAGGAGATAGTATATCTACTCATTTATGGACAATTACCGACTACTGATCAACTGAACGAATTAAATTCTTTTTTGCTTTCAAGTCGTGAAATTCCACAAGAAATAATTGATTTACTTTACCGAACGCCTAAGAATACTCCTTCAATGTGTGTTCTTCAATCTTCTCTAGCTTTACTAGCAAGCTTTGATCCAGAAGTTGAGGATGAATCGAAAGAAGCCCACCGTCGGATAGCTCTTCGTGTCATTGCGCAAATTCCAACTATAGTTGCAGCTTGGGGGAGAATTAGGAATGGTAACGACCCAATAACTCCAAATAAGGAGATGTCACATGCAGCTAATTTTCTTTACATGCTTAAAGGGGAGGAACCAGCACATGACATTGCTCGGTGTTTTGATATTATGCTTATCCTCCATGCAGAGCATTCCTTTAACGCTTCAACTTTTACTGCGAGAGTTATCGCATCCACAGGAGCAGACCTGTACACAGCCATTTCAGGAGCAATTGGTTCATTGTCTGGGAAATATCATGGAGGTGCAAATCCCAGAGTATTGAGAAATCTTTTAGAAATAAAGGAAATGTCAAATGTCAAGGAATGGGTAAAGAAACAATTTGAAACAGGAAAACGAATAATGGGAATGGGCCATGCTGTTTATGAAACCATGGATCCTCGTGCAAGAATCTTGAAAGAGATGGCTAATAGCTTAATCCAACAAGAAAAAGAGTTTGCTAAATGGATATACGATACAACAAATGAAATGGTGGAGATCACTCAAAAAGAATTCATGAAACGAAAAGGACGAACTATCTATCCAAATGTTGATCTCTACGGTTCATCGATTTATACTTCAATGGACATCCCAATAGAACTTTTTACTCCAATTTTCACAATATCCAGAATAACTGGCTGGGCTGCTCATATTATAGAGGAAAAATTTCCAGAAGCTCCTAGTGCTAAACCAGTACTCTATCGGCCTTCTGCTGATTATATAGGAAGATATTGTGGGCCATTAGGATGTGAATATATTCCGTTAATACAGAGGGAAACACAAATGGAAGATGTCGAATTAGTCAAGCGTTTTGTAACTCAAGAATTACAGCGAGTATTTCAAGACCGATTAATACCGCTTGCTTTATCAAGTCGTCATGTTCATCTGAGCCAAAAAGATTTTCTTAAACTATTTGGGGTAGAAACCAAATTAGAACTACCTTCATGCGGGTTGACAGTTGAACTTGTTGGTTCTAAAAGATCTTTAAATGGAGTTTGTGTTTTAAAACCTTTTAAGGAACAGACCCAAGTCGAAATTTCTCGGAGTGATGGGCATGTTCTCGGAATTAATCCTCCTACACGTCATTCAGGTGATCTTTCAGGAACACCTGGAATTCATATTATTGGCCCAAACGGAGCAATAAAGATTAATGAAGGAGTCATCCGCGCCGCTAGGCATATTCACATGAATCCTGATGATACGGAAAGATTTGGGGTTGTTGATAAGCAAATTGTCGCTGTTAGCTTCCCTGGCAAAAGAGCGGGAATCCTTGATGAAATCATGGTTAGAATCGATCCTCAATATCGATTAGAACTTCATTTAGATATAGATGAAGGTAATGCACTTTCTTTGAATAATGATGATTTAGGCCATCTAATTACAGATCTTGATCAACGCTCCTATTCTCCATTCAGGTGAAAAAAATGTCAGCAATAGGGTTTATAGAAACATCTGGGAGATTAGGAGCTATTGTAGCTACAGATGTTGCTCTAAAAACGGCAAATGTGAGATTATTATCTCTACACAAAGCATCAGGAGGACTAGTAACTGTTATTATTCAGGGAGATGTAGCGGCCGTACAAGTTGCCATTGATACCGCACAGGTTGAAGCTCAGCTGCTTTGTGAATATATCACAACGAATGTTATCCCTAAACCAGCTAATGACACAATTTCTAATATTAAAATGATTAGTAAATAGAAAAAAGGCTTGAAAGAAAAAAGTAACAATAGGAAGTCCTTGAATATATGGAAGATAAACAACTCTCAGCAGTCGTCGCTCGTGAGGTCGAAAGGGCATTAAAAACTAACAATACTAAAGAGCTTCACGGCCCTTTCAAGGTTCTTGGGATTTTAACCCACATGGGCAAGGGTATTGATA
>CP070665.1:694269-706285 GCA_020351745.1 Candidatus Heimdallarchaeota archaeon
CCCATATAAATCCGTTGAAACTACAATAAGAGGGAATCAACCCCCCTTAATCTGATCTGGAACTATCATAAGAATTGCATTTTGCTCGATTCCATAGGAAGAAAGATTATTTGAAGGATTCATTCTTCTTCCCTTAAATAATAAGGCGATCGGAACAACCTCTGGAATATTAAATGCATCACGAGCCGCCGTGATTGCTTGAAATACAGTTCCGTTAATATTGATGTATTTTTCTCGAATATTTTGATCTGGAGGAAGTTGTGGATCTTTAAAGCGAACTTTAATCATTTTTTCAATACCAGTGTCAGGAGCTTTTTCTGTTGAAGTAGAATCCCAAATTACATCCTTTTTACTCATATTTTTCACCTTTCTATGTATTTTAAGTGTAAAACATACGTTCAATTTCTGAGAGTGTAGAAAGAATATCAATCCGTCCTTTAGCATAATCCTCTAAAGGTCCTCGGATAAGAGGATATTTAGTTAAGACATCACTTTCAAGGCCTATAGGTAAATTCTTTTTTCTTTTAATGATAAAATTTATCACTTCACCATTCTGAGCATAGAATCTTACAGTAATCTCTTTTTTAGCTGCTGATGCATCATAATTCGCAAGAATTTGACGTATGAGAGGATCACGTTCTTCTTGAATTGCAGAAGAAACTTCAGAAGATGCTATAACGGGTTCTCCCATGGCTCGGGGAAGTTCTTCTTCAGCTTTCTTATAAATTTCTTCTAATACGTTCAGTACTGAACTTGAACCTGGTGTCCAGTTTTTCATTCCTTCTAAATCGTTGATTTCACAATCTAATATTTCCCTAAGTTTAGCAGGGCCATCAATGTAGGGTCGGTCAGGTAAATCATCCAACACAAGGAAGAGAGGAAAAGCATATTCTTTTACTTGCATCTTTATCCTTATTTTACTTACTTCATCACCAACAAATTCGCCAGGAAAATTCTCAAGAATTTTATGCGATTCCTGATAAATGAGATAGTAATTTTCAGCTTCCTCCTCTGCATCCATCATTTGCGCTTCTGCTGGCGTGACAGCGGCCCGTTTCAAATAATTTGTTAGGTCACAGTATTCACACTTTATAGGGTGTTGATATGTTGGTCTTATCGGAAGGGGCGCCCCACAACCGCTACATTGAGAAATATCAGTTTGTGTATCCTCCATTTTTATTGATCACCCATTATGTGAGGAATGTTCGTGCAAGATAAGTCAGCCTTTAGACCTTAAAAAGCTAGCTTATTCTACACCTTTTCTTCTCTTTCCTAGCCACAGCTTTAAATATCGGCAACAGTGCATAATTTATAAGCTATCTCTAGCATTCAATGATATTGAATTTTAATTATCATAAATAATATAATGATAAAATTGGAAGGATGGTAACTTCGTGCAGGATTTACACTCTAGACGGTTACGAGAGGAGTTCAAACGGATGTTGAAGACCTATCCCCCGAAAACAAGTCCCATTAAATGGGCTATTGTCAACAATGACCTTCATCATTACAAGGCAACTATTAAAGGAAAGGAAAATACCCCTTATGATGGAGGTAAATGGGAAATCACACTTGACTTACCTCCTGAATATCCCTTTAAACCTCCCGTTATCAACTTTCTAACCCCTATCTATCATCCCAATATTGCAATTGGTAAAACTCAATGGAAATGGGGCTCCAATGTATGCTTAAGTCTTGTAAATTGGAATAATTTAGGGAAACCTGGCGGTTGGAAGGAAACAATAACCCTACCCAGTGTTTTTGAACATGTCGAAATGATGTTAGATGTTTATCGGGCAACAGGAGATGTGGATTTTCCAGAATATCTTGTTGATCCAAATGATCCCTTTAATCCTGAAGCAGGAGAGATAATGAAAACAAATTTTGATAAATTCTGGGAAACAGCTGAAGATTGGACTAAGACGCATGCAAAGTAATTTTTCTAAGTTAATAGTATTGTGGATGATCTATGCCTTACAATAACAAACGAAAAGGATTAAAGGCTGAAAATTCTAAAATAATGGAAAGAGAGACTGTCAATACAATACAAGAGGGCTCTATTGGTAAACAAGCTGAAATTAAAAAGTTAAAAATTCCTTCATCTCCCCAAGTTAAATCAGTCACAATCTTAGGAAAATTACTTGATGAAATGACTGAATATTCAGTAAAATCTATGCCTAGGGAAGCTATTGGGCTGTTAGGTGGAAAAGAAATACGTTCCAAGGAATTGGAAATATTAAAAATCATTTTTGTTTCAGAAGGAGATGAGGTTTCTGTTTCCTTTTCTGAAGAAGATTTTAGAGTTTTTGAAGACATATTAAAGGATGATTGTTACTGTCTTGGGTGGTGGCATTCTCATCCTGGATATGGTCTGTTTCTGTCTCAAACAGATATAAATACTCATATCTATTCTTTTCAGCTTCACAATGATCTTTCTATAGCACTTGTTATTGAACCTACCAAGATCGACATGACTGGCCGTGCTGCTTTTCAATTTTACCAAGTTATAGGGGAAAATGGGGAAAGCTCCTTCAGGTACAAGGAAATTGCTAGCTATATACAGCATTGAAGATTGCTTAGTCATTATATTTATTATGGAGGGAAAAAACATTATCAAAATTAAGTATGTTCTTGCTGAAAATAAATTAAAGACAAGACCCATAGCTCGTTTGATCAATATCATTGTAATGGAGGAAAAAAGTACCTATAAGATTCCGACGAAAAACAATTTAAATTTCTAAACTAAATACAAACTATGAGGTCAATGAAGCCGATTTTAGGGTTCTTTGAGTTATATCTCGAATATTTGCCTCGTTCTTTCCTCCAAGAAGGATATGGGATGATAGATTATTTTTTGTTATTTCTAGGCCCAGGGACGGTTCTATTTTTTACATTCTATCTATTATGGGCTGGAAGGCGGAAAAATCACAAAATTATGAATTTATCACGGGAAGTTTTACTGGAAGTTTTTGCAGACGAATTTGATGATCTTGTTATGGATCAAATGAGTTCGAACGGGGGTTTATTACTTCCGAAGTACAAGAAATCGTATGATATACCCTTCCAAGATTTTCGTGTGGTATTTGCCCTAGAAGAAAGGCATCTTATGTTATCAGTCATTATCTCATGGTTTGCAGGAGTAAATGATTATATCGCACTAGAGGCAAACTCAAAAAAGGGAGAAATTCGGACTCAAATTCCTACCAAGATTCAGATTATACCTAAACATGAAGAAGGTCAAATAAAAAAACACCAAGATCTCCTGTTTAAACTTGAAGACATCGAACTCGGATTAAAAAGATTCGATGATTTCTTTTTGGTGAAAGCGACCACCCAACGGACAGGAACATACTTTCTCGGTGATAAAAACCTTCTGAAACTGATTCATAATGTTAGAAGAGCAATTGTTAGAATTTCAGTCAATTCTGCTGACGATCCATCAATTCGCATTTATGCCCGAATTAACAAAGACTTGTATCTACCAAAGCTACATGCTCTTTTTATTTCACTTTGCAACCGTGTTAATGAAGTTTCTGAAAAAGTGGTCATGAAGAAAAAGCATTAGATTGACTCGGAACATAGCTTTTAAAGAAAAAGAAGATGATAATAAGATCTTGCTATAAGAGATCGATTTTTTCAGTAACTCTTTGACGAAGCCATTCAAGTCCTTCCTCGACGTTGAAACCAGTCTTGGCTGAAGTAGGAACGATTGCATATGAATGAGTCGTGACCTTGTGAAGGCTAAGCGCCCGAGCAACCTCTCCAGCTGAAGCAGCATTTTCTAGATCCTGCTTATTGGCAAGAACTAGAATTGGTATGTTTTCAACTTTATCATTATCAAGGACATATTTCCATAATTCAGTCTTGGCTTCAGAAAGTCGAGGTCTGTCAGCTGAATCCACTACATATACGATTCCCATGCTACCTGACATGTAGCTTTCCCAAAGTGATTCACGAAAGGCTTCTTGTCCTCCAATATCCCAAGAAATAAATCGTACATTTCCTGAACTGAACTCATCAACATTCATCCCTAGTGTTCGGAAAGTACTACCGTTAAATTCTCCAGAAGTTATTCTTTTGACTAATGTAGTCTTCCCTGCCTGGTCGAGACCCAGCCACGCGATTTTCACAGTTAATTTCTCTTTGGCAAATTTCGCGCGTAGCTTAGAAAGGAAACTCACTTGGGGCACCTATTTGTATTTCTGTGACATTCTACGGCGGAACCTATCGCTCATCCACTGCCAAGGTTCCTCGACCCCTTCGCCTGTTAACGCTGAGCAAGGGTAGACAGCAAAAGTTCTCGGCCTTGCAGCCATCTCCTTTTCGAGCTCTAACGTATGAATAATTCTCTCCAATGTCATTGCTTCAGTTAAATCCTGTTTATTTGCCAAAAAAAGAAATGCGGAGTCTTCTGGCGCCCATTGAATGACATTTTTCAACCATTTTCCCGCGTTCTCGACTTTAGATCTATCAGCAGAATCAAATACAAACACAATACCCGATGCATCTGAAACAAATGGTTTCCATAAGCTTGTGGGATATGTGGCTTGGCCACCCAAATCTGCTGCCATTACTTCAATATCACCAATTTTTAAGGTCTCGATATTCATCCCCATTGTTGGAACGGTCTCTAGATCATCATCCCCTTTAAGTCTTTTGACTAATGTAGTTTTCCCTGCATTTGCAAGACCAACAAATGCTATTTGATTTTCTATCTCTCGGCCAAACAATTTTGTAGGCATTCATATTCCCTTTCAAAGCTTATGTTAGATAAAATTACTTAAATGGCAAAAAATGTAATTATTGAGGCTAAATAATTATTTTGTAGGTCTTTGAGTTATGTTTTACTCTGATTTAAATCTCAAGGTTAATTTCCGAGTTAAATTACCTATTATTAATGTTTATTTCATGATTTATATGGGTTATTAAAACTGTTTCTTAGACTTCACGAGTGAAAATGGGCTGATGAGACACTAGCTTTGGAATAACTCTATAAAAAGATGGCATTTCAGCAGTATGTTTCCCAATGTATGCTATTACTTCTTTTAAGGATTGAAGTTCTTGAACGTTTTCTTTTCGGTAGCGAACGTTGATTTTATTTTGCTTTAATTCATCCTCACCAATTACAAAGATCAATGGGATCCAAAGTTTTTCTGCAGCACGAATTTTCTTTGCAAGTGAGAGATCACGATCATCAATTTCCACTCGAATCTTGTTTCGTTCCAGTTTCTCAGCAATTTGTTCAGAATAAGACAAGAATTCTCCTGTGACTGGTAAAATCCGTACTTGAGCAGGTGAAAGCCATAGTGGAAGTTGAGGTTTCGAACCTTTTTGCATCCTCTTGATTTGTTCCTCGAGGATTCCATATATTACTCGTTCGGTTGATCCCGATAAGGAACAATGTAATAATAATGGATATTCTTCCTGTCCTTGCTCATTAATATATTTAATATTAAATCGTTCAGAGTTTTCTACGTCGATTTGGACCGTCGATAAGGCTCCTGCCTTTCGTTGGCCATCAACAATGTTAAATTCAAATTTTAAAATGAAATAAGCGTATCTTGTGTTGAATAATTCGAGTAGGATAGGTTTTTCCAGGTTGGTTATCAAAGAAATAATCCAATCTTTATTCTCTTCAAAAAATTCGGTTGTCATCCGAAATGCTGTTTCGAAACTAACCTCTATATCCCGCATATACTGAAAAGCAAGCTTGAATTGGGCTTCAAACTCTTTTTTAGCCGATTGCATGTCCATGGCCGCAGTGTGCAAATCTGGCATGGTGAACGCACGAAGACGGCGGATTCCAGCTAATTCTCCACGTTGTTCTCTTCTGAAAGAATTAGCTATTTCAAACATTTTTAGAGGAAGTTGTCGATAGCTAATTATCGCGTCAGATAGAGTTAGAAATTGACCAAAACAAGCTGAAAACCTAAGAAAGTAATCTTTTTCACCAGATTTTACGATATATTGACGTGCAGGAAAACGCTCTAAATATTTTTTGAGCGAAGGATGCTCATAGGAATACATTAGGGGAGTTTCAACAACCATGGCTCCATATCTGATTGCCATCTCGAGTACATGGTTTTCAATCAAATGTTTGACAACGTATCCCCTGGGAAGAATACGAAAATTCCCAGCATCACTGCCTTCTTCATAATCGATTAATTCCAATTGCTTCATGAGCGCAACATGTTTAGGAGGAGAACTTACGGTCCTATCTTTTGCAGTTTCGTAGTTAACAAATATTCGAAAGTCGTTAAGGTCTTCGTAATCAAAACTATCATATGGAACCAATTTACCAGCTTGAGTAAGGATAAAAAATTGAGATTTCGCTTCATCTTCAGCGGTAATTGCTGTAATAACTTCAACTGTTGGCCTTAATTGTGTTTCTTTTTTTTCACTTGTAATCTCTTTAGAACGCTCTGCAAGGGCATGGCCCTTACAATGTAGAGAGAAAGCCTTATAATACCCAAAAGGAGCTCGGAGGATATGGAAATCTGGAAATTTTGACTGTAATTGTTTCTGTAATGTTTGTAAAATACGTAAGGCATCAGTTGGTTTTGCTGGGGTTGTTTTGGCGAGATGTACCCAAGGATAGAGTATAACATTAGTCTCTTTAACATCTACTAAAGCTTGTTGAATCTCTAAAATTGATTTTTTAATTAATTGGGAAGTACTGTCAGTATCAACAGTCTCTACACCTATAAAAATAACCATTACGGAATCTATTGTACTATATTCACCTAATATATGATCTGACAACGATTCAGCGTTACTAACTGCTTTATCATTAACTTTCCAGCTAAAACCATCTGAATGAATTAACAATAACTGCATTGTAACCACGATGCTCTAATTCAAGGTTTTCTAGGTCTAAACAACCAAAATTTTCCTTTACAAAAGTATTTTTCTAACAAAATCCTCAATAAAGCCTCCTTTATATGATATATAATGTAACTGTAAGCTAAGATAAAAAGTTCTTAACAAAGAAAGAAACGGACGAGTCAGGAATACCAAGTTTGATGAAAGTTGCCCATGCTTCTGCTTTGTCATATCCTTCCGAAATGGTTCGTTCGGTCATGAACTCGTAGTACTCATGAGGAAATACTACCCATTCTGTTGTTTCTTCTACAAAATAATGGGGTATGACTTTAGACCATGGTTTGGCGAGTAGAGCGGCGATTCTAACTTCCTTAGGATTCTTTAAAGATATATAATCGAGTGCACATTGAATACTCTCACCACTATCTACAAGATCGTCTACCAACAAAATTTTCTTCTGTTGAATTTCCACGGTTACATCTTGGGCTACCACAGGTTGTGTATGAGTCTCTGCTATTCCAGCATAGAACTTTATTTGCATTGTAGCTAATATTGATGCGGTTCCTCCTTGCTTAAAAGGGATTTCTGCTTCAAACATGTCACTTAATAATCTAGCAGGAATCGTACCTCCTCTACTTATACCTAGTATGATTTCAGGTTCGAATCCGTCATTTTTAACATGATGAAAGAGTTTACGTGCTAAATGGTCTATATCTTGCCAGCTAACAATTTTAAATTTTACCATCTTACCGTATCAACACTTTAAATTGTAATGCAATAATAATAGTACGTTATCAAGAATGGTAAAAAAAAACTACTCATGGAAACATATCCCATAATAAATGGAGAGTTGTTAAAATAACCCAAAATAAACCGTATATTCTTGATAAAGTTGACGGGTCAAGTTTATTGGTATTTGCTGGATCACTTGCATCGAAACCATCCCCTGCAAACATTGGGAGCATTCTAAACCGAATTACAACAGGATATAATCTACAAGCATCACAATTGTTTGATAATCGATTTATTTGGGGATATCGTCATCTTTATTCTGGAATTTGGCATGCTTTGAATGCTAAGAAAAATGATCGAATGATATCAAAAACTCTCACAATCGAAGTTCTTCTTTATGTAGCTGGTCAACGGCAAATTAAGAAAGCATTCACCATAGGAGTAAAGGAAACAACACAAGAGGTTGTTGGGGTATTACTTGGCGAAGTAGATCAAAATTTGATTAAAGCCAATCTCCAACTCCAAAAAAAGCTCGATTTAACGCCAGATCTCAATTTATTGGATGATTTTTCGTCCAAAAATCAATATATGATAAAAAAACTCATGGATGATGGATATCCTGCAAGTGATTTTACGTTTTCTGAAATTGAGAAGGCAATTCTTCAAAAAATAGCTCTTTTAGCTTTAGAATGATCAATCTAAACCATTTTTCTTGCAATATTGTGTGATAAACGAGCCATACTAAGTTCAAATTGTGGTTCCATTACAGATATCCCAGTTAAATCTCTTATAATTTCAATTCGGATCTCAAGATCGGGTGTTGTTAGGTCTACTGTCCCCCAATTGATTTTTTCTGCAACTTTTTCGACTACTTGAAAAGTCCTTAAGTTTGTTTGCCTTTTCCTTACATGAACCTTCCATGAATGAGTCGGAAGGATCTTAACACTAGCAAGGGAAATTGCATTTTCTACAATTTTTGAGAGATCAGTTTTCACTAGTCTTTCGAGAGGAACAATTTTTAGACAAGCTACCAAGAGACCTTTTTCGTGGATATACTGGCTGAGTTCATCAATAACTCTAAATGGATTGGTTTCCTCATTAAATCGTAGAATAGCTAAACCTGGTACACGAGATTTTAATGGATGAACTTTATATCCTAGAACATCTGAAATTACGTAATAAGCTTCAGAAAGAGCATCACGTTCGAAAGTTCGCTGAGAGCTGATTAAGAAGCTCATCACAAAGGGGCCTCGCTAATGGCATTATTTTTCTTCTTTTAACAACCAAGCAGAGGATATTATATCCGTTGTACCACACTCTGGACAAGAAGGTTTTGTTATATAGACCTCATCTTCTTCAACAGTAATAAATTTCGCTTTCTGAAAACGATGTCCACATTCCTTCTTTTGACAAATATAGACATCAGGTTTTTCAACCATATATGCCAACTCCTTACTAAAATAATCTTTGAATAATTACTTAAATCTGTTTGTGTCCAAATTCAAGAATATCAGTAATCTTCGAAACACCCTTAGTCAGTGTGAAGCGTAGAGAACTCCAATCAGCGACTATAAGTCGTCTCCAAGAAGCAAATTGAAGTTGTGAATAAACCTTTTCTTCAGGTTGTTGTATGTTTTTAGCAATCTCTGCAAGTTCCCCATTTGATTTCTTCACTGCTAAAAGAATGTCATAATATTGTTTGATCGCATTAAGCACAATTAAACCCAAAGCGTGTTCAATTTGCTCTCCAGTTGTTGCTGAAGTTCCTATAACTGAGATTTTGTCTTTGTTCTTTCCTAGGACCACGTCTGCTACTTCGTTGGGACTTTTTGCTCCTCGGATGTCCTGTTTGTTTGCACAGAGGACAATTGGAACTCCTGGTAAAATATCATAAGCTTCTTTCAGTAGTTTCTTAGCTTCTTCAAATGAAGCCACATTCACTGAATCAACTACAAAGAGGATACCGTCTGCTCCTTTACTTAATATTTTCCGAATTATCTCGAATCGTTGAAGTCCTGGAGTTCCAAATAGGAAGATTTCGACACCATAAATCTGTGTTCGACAATGATCTAAAGCAACCGTAGTACCACCATAATCAATAGAAATTGCAGAACCTTTACATATCTTCTGAACTGTCGTTGATTTTCCACTATTATAGGGGCCTAACAGGACTATCTTCACTTTCTAGACCTCTCTGATTGAACAGAATTATTATCCATAAGAATATTTACTTTGATTGAAACACTAGTTCAATCAACACTAGCTTTTTTTTGACACACAATTCTAATTGAGCAGCCCAACTATCATGAAGCATTAGTTATGAAGGTAGGAAAAACCTTGTTCCATACCTTAGTCACATTCATCCTAATTCTTCAACTTATAAACATTAGCTTTTATTTTCTTTTTACTTCCCTAAATCAGTAAGTATTTTATTGATCGGAAATTTGAAAGGTTCACTTTTCTTTAGATTGGCAAAGGTACGAAAAAAATACTTATAGAGGTTATAATGGAGCCGTTTTTATATGAATCCAGTCCTAATTTCTTTATACTTGCATGTTTTTTAAATCAATTATTCTATTTTTCTATCTGCACAATACAACAACTGATATCTTTACTCAAATCACTGGGGATTGCTTTTGAAAATTTCGGGAAAAATTAAAAATCGAACACAAATTAGCAACGTCTTGAGAACTCTGAAAGGAGTTGAAAAAGCATGGCTCAAACTCTCTATCGAAATCTGTGGGCCTCAAAAGAGGTACGAACTTTAATCCTAGGAACACTAATACTCTCAATTTGCGCTTTACTAGAATTGCTATTCCTTTTTTTCCCGGTTGAATTACAAAATTCATTTCTGGGATATTTGTTTTGGGAAATTGAATTGTTTGATGGCACATTTACACCTTTACTAACTCTTTTTCATTTGATAGTGTGGGGAATAATGTTCTTTTCTACTATAATGGTTTATACGATGGTTCGGGAATACACTGGAGGAAGAACAGGATTACTTGAAATAACTGGAATTATTCTTATTTTTGCGGTTTCAAGTCTCGTAATTTACGGAGAGTGGTTTGCCTTATATTTTGTTGGAGTTTCAGCGCTAGTTTTGGGGTATTTATACCTCGCATTGACCGAACAATAACTATAAGTGAGAAAACGGGTATTGCTTAACATGATTGGTATAATCTAATCATCTGTTATGAATAAAGCAAAAAATCCATAAATATCAACCAAGATCCTCAGAAGAGAGTAATTCTCTTCTGAATACGGAGATTGAACTGTATATATATTAATAAATGATAATACATTATTTTCATGAATTAATATGGGCTAAACCAAAATCTATTTAGCAAAAAGTAAGGTCAAAGCTGGATAATATGCGAAGGATTTCAGTTCAACTTGAAGAGCTGTTATCATATGCTCTATTCCAAGAAATCTTACATCAGTTAGAAAAACTAGAAATTCAGGGACAATTAGCCAACCTATCCCCTGTTGAACAGGCCAAATGTTTTTATTACAAAAGCCGTGCCCTAGAAAGATTATCACAGTTTGAGGAGGCCTTACAAGTTGCAATTCAGGCCCGCACAGAACTACTATCACCAGAAGATAAGATTCCTAGACTTATCTTACTAATAGCACAGCTCTATGCTTTATGGAGACTGAACCGTAATGAAGAGATAAAAACTGCTATCACAAAAAGCGATACTATTTTAGAATCACTGTCCACTAGTGAACATAATGCAGCAACAGAGTGGAGGGCACTTTACTACAATATGAAAGGCAATATCTATCACTCTCAAGGTGAGTTGGACTCAGCGATAGAGTATTAAGAGCTTAGTCTGAATCTACGGGAGGCTACGGGCAATTCTATGGATATTATAGAATCACTAAACAACATAACTGTAGTTTATCATAAGAAAGGTGAGCTAGACACAGCTATAGGCTATTACAAGCGCAGTTTGGACTTATATGAAACATTAGACTCTCCAGATGGTATTGCACATTCATTAAATAATATCGGATTGATTTATAGATATAAAGGTGAGCTAAATAAGGCAGTAGATTATAATCAACGTAGTTTAGTAATTAGAGAAAAGCTAAAATACGACCCTGAAACAGCAGAATCACTTTTTAATCTTATAATCTGTTTACTAGACAAACAGGAGCAAGATCAAGCCCAGCATTACTTAAATCAGCTATTAATACTTCACGAACGAACCCCAGATAGAAATATCGAAATTTATGCTAAATTGGCTGAAGGGTTAATAGCAATGCAAAGTAAACGAATGAAAGAAAAAGTAAAAGCCCAAGCTCTATTAAGTGAAATTGCTGATGCAGAATGGCGAAGCTTTTCAGTTCTTGCAATGTTTAATCTATGTGATCTATTATTAGTTGAATTGAAATCATTTGGCGATCCAGAAGTCTTGATAGAAGCAGAAATCCTGATACAGAAAATACATAACTA
>CP070665.1:706385-721797 GCA_020351745.1 Candidatus Heimdallarchaeota archaeon
TTATCGTATATACGATAAACTTATATAGATATACGAATAACCGTATCACGTGTGAATAAATTCACATTAGGAAACCTCCTTTGATTTCAGGTGAATTCATTATGATAGGATGGATGTCTAGAGATCGTAATTCGATTCTTCAGATTTTGATTCTCTCAGTGTTAATTGAAGAAGATGCTTTAAAATCTGCAAGTGAAATCCTTGAGATCCTTGAAGATGGAATGCTATTAAGAACTAATTGGACACCTCATCGAGGTTCTATCTATCCAGCTATCAAACAATTAGTATCCAAAGGTTATCTAAAGAAAAGTGAAAAATATACTAGACCAATGAAGTTTAAACCATCACAGGCTGGTTTAAAAAGACTACCAAGTATGATAGAAGATCTTCTTACGAATATAGCTAATTTCTTTGAATTCATTGACCTTATACAGGAAAATATAGGCTATCAGAATCGAGAATTAAGACATTTCTTACTGAGAGAACTTACTACTCTCCTTGAGATTAATACTACTCGGTTCAAGGAGGCAATCAAGGAGGATCCTACAGAATGGAAAGAAATCCATGTTCGATAAAAAGAGGTACAAATAATGAAACCAGAAAAACATGAAGAAGACATTGATATAGACATAGAGACAGATAAACATCCCGATCTTTTTAACCGTCGGATGATGAGAATGGACTGTTGCCCACCTGATCAACACATGAAGCGGGTTTTTGTTAGGAAATTCAAAGAGGGCAAAAAAATGAGAAGAATGCTTAGACACTCTGTCCTAACTCACTTTGAGGAAGAGGACGACAAAACTATAATGTTTACAGTTCTCCCTGGTTTAGACAAGTCAAGTTTGTCAGTGAAAGCCAAAAAACGAGCAATTCTAATTGAAGGAGAATATCTTACTGAAGCTCAAAAGATATTTGGGGAAAAATTCTCAAAGCGTATTCGGATTCCTATTGAAGTTGACCCAGAAAACATTGATGCAAGTTATAGCGCCGGTATTCTAAAATTAGTTTTCTTAGGGATTGTTGATCCTGCTGTTCCCATTGAAGTGACATCTGACGATGAATGAACGGAGAAAAATCTTCCCTGAAGTCTTGAACAGCGCCAAGTATCTTTCTTGGAAGATTTCCTCCTTTTTTTCTTCTAGATTGCTTCTTTATATATTTTCACTTTTAGGGGTGGAAGAGAAATTTCCTCTAAAATGATATCAAAGTAATTTTTGTTCATTTAGAGCTAGTGCGATGGAGCATTCTATCAAATACCAGCTAGCTGTTCAATGAAAGCTTCAATGTTTGTCTTCGTCTGCTCTTCGCTATAGACATTCAAGTCATTAAGATCAGCATCAATTACCAAATTTGGGATTTTTGTTTGTTCTTCCATACGCTTAGGCATACCATAACTAGTGTTCGAATTATGAGGACATGTCCGAGCATTATGAAAGATAATGCCATTAATTTGAAATTTTTGAATCATTTCTTGCAAGTACTTCTCTTTACTTGATTCTGACCGATTGATGAACAATTTCGTGTATGCTTTAGCCATACTTGAGAAAGGTGCGTGATGACTAAAATCATTAAATATCCAGCTATTACAGTAGGTCGAGGCCACAACACACGCTCTTAATTCTAGGAATTGCTCAGAGTTTGCTCTCAACTTCCCCCATATAGGCATACCATCCCAGTACAAGCGATATCTCTCATTCTCTACTGCTGCGACCCCATTTTCAACTCGTTCTTCTAGTTCTTGCGCTAATAGTCGGTAATAATCCACTGAAATCTGTTCCCCTCTCAATACAACTGCTGGAAACATATGGATGCATCCATCAAAGAATGTGAAAGGTGAGGGAACTACTGTCGCAGTTTCCAGAACTTCATTCCATAATATGGATGTTTCCAGAGAAAGTTGAACAGTTTTTTCTAGTTTCTTTTTCTCAAAGTCATTTCCTGAGATTTTTTCTAATGAATGACACATTTGCTTTAATTGCTCTTCTACAAAGCTAATGTGACTCTGATTGATATTCCCAATATTTTTCGGTGAATGAATCCCTAATAACGGAACATTAAAAGTTCGAGCATAGAACGCAAACCACTCTTGAATATCTCTGCATTGATTGGTGTTATATACAAGTACATCGGGTTTAGGTACTTCTTCTAGCCCGTAGGCCTTAGTTAATACCGTCTCTTTCATCAAAAAGGCACCAATGTCACTTGTAAGATACGAACATATTTCTGGTGAATATCCCTGTGCAACAGCAACAGGTATGTACTTATTCGCAGCACGACTGGAACCAATTGCTGCTGTATGATTTTCTGGATAATAGACTTTAAAATCAAAGGCCAACAAGAGCTCAGCAGGCCCAACACTGGAACACCAGGCCACTTTTTGAGAAGGATCTTTTGATGCGCGATCCAATTCTTGGTAGTAATCAGTGGCAATATTTCCCAGTTTCTTTGCAGCAAGAATAGGCTTACGTTTAGTCAATTGTATTTTTCCGATCCTTTCTCATATCAATGGTTGCCTGAGTTGTTGCCCGAAAAGGAGAATATCATCAACCTTCATAGTTTGAATTAGGTTTGTTGCTGCTGGAAAACCTAAAAGACTACCACCAATGATAAGTACCTGGTCTTCAGGGTCCAGTAGACCCATCTCATTTGCCTTTTTAGCTAGTAGGTATTTTAGTTCGTTTGATGAATTCGTTACTTCAGTTTGGATCGGACAAACGCCCCAAACTAGATTTAATTGTCGCTTGGTTGATGGATAGGGAGTACCTGATATAATAGGCGTTTTTGGTCTATATTTTGCTACAAGTCTTGCTGTTGAACCTCTTCTCGTGTTTGTAAGAATTGCTTTGATATTCAAATGGTTTTCTTTACTTATTATATAAACCCCCCTCCCAAATACTTCGGTTATTGTAGGTCGTTCGATACCATAACCGATTGGACGCATCAATCCATGATCTTCTGCAGCTTTAGCTATTTTCTCCATATACTCAACAGCTTCAACTGGAAATTTTCCTACGGCAGTTTCTCCAGATAACATGACCGCGTCAGCGCCATCTAAAATTGCATTACTCACATCTGATGCTTCAGCTCGTGTTGGACGTGGATTGTTAATCATTGATTCTAACATCTGAGTCGCTACAATAACAGGTTTCCCAACGTGATTACATTTAGAAATCAGATCCTTTTGTACAATAGGCACCTGTTCTGTAGGAATCTCTATCCCCAAATCTCCTCTTGCGACCATTATTCCATCTGAGACTTCAAGGATTTCGTCAAAATTGTCTATTGCATCACGATGTTCAATTTTACTAATAATATTAATAGGGGAATGTACATTATCTAATATTTCTCTTATTTTCAGAATGTCTTCTTTTCTTCGTACAAAAGATGCTGCGAAGAAATCAACATCTAATTTTCGTATAACATAACGGATATCTTGCAAGTCCTTTTCTAGAGGGAAATACAATGATAACGGTACATCTGGAGCATTAATACCTTTTCTTGATTTCAGGGGACCTCCATTTAAAACTTTACAAACTAGCTCAGATTCTGTCTTTTTCGTAACTTTCAGTAGTAGTATCCCATCATCGATAGCCAGATGATTTCCTACCTGTGCATCCTCTATAAGAGGTGGATAATTAGTTGTACAGACCTTTGAATTGCCTTCTACATTGATGTCTGCAGAAATCCTGAATCGTTTTCCTGTTTTAATAACAGTTCCTTCTTTCACTTCTCCAGTACGAATTTTCGGGCCACACAAATCAACCAAGACTGCTAGATCATCACTAATATCTTTAATAAGTTCAAACCGAGCTCTATGATCTGAATAAGACCCGTGGCTGAAATTAAGACGACAAACGTCCATTCCTGCTTCGACTAACTTTTTAAATACCGAAGGATCCTCTGATACTGGACCAATAGTGCAAACAATTTTTGTTTTCGTAATCACTCTTTTCACTCTTTTAACCCTCATAACTTGCTATTCGATACGGATATTTGTTCTTCATTATGATGACAATAAGGTTTTTTTCTTTTTTTTCTTTTTGAATTGTTATGGTTTATGAATAATTTTTTTGATTTTTTATATTCATGTTGCCATCTGTTAAAGAAATTTTTAGATTTTTTTCATCATCAATGATTCTTAAGGAGCTTTAGGCTGTCGTGATAGCGTTTAGGTAACGTTTGATAAAATTCAGTTGCGTTTAAGCTATATTTTTTCTGATTTTCTGTAACTTTTCCGACAATCTTACCTGGAACACCGAGTACAAGACTATTAGCTTCAACTACTTTGTTTTGGGGAACAACACAACCACTACCAATTATGCAGTCGTCTCCAATCTTTGCCCAATTCATTATTACCGCATTTTTTCCTACTAATACATGTTTTCCTAACTCTGCTTGATGCACAATAGCACCATGCCCAACATGACAGTTTTCACCTAAAATTGTCCCTCCATCAGGGATTGAGTGAATTACACAGGTATCCTGAATATTGGAACCATTTCCAATTTTAATGTATCCCCAGTCTCCACGTAGAACAGCATTAGGCCCAATAAAGCAATTCTCTCCAATGGTTACTTCTCCAATTATATACAGTTAACTGATACTATCGATTGATATTATCGGTTAATGTCTGCAGATGGGAAAATAAACGCAGTTTTTGCTATTTTAGGCTGTTTTCCTTCGAATTCATATAGAGTCATTTTTTTCCACTCAATTTAGGCAGATTTTATCAGGTTCTTAAAAATGATTAGAAAGTAATTAAATTTCTACTGGAACCTGATTGTTTATGCAAAAATATTTGAACATTTATATCAAAGCGCTTGTTACCACTCAAAATCAATTGTAGGGAAAAATCATGTTTAAAAATATAACTTATGAAGTGACTGAAGGAATTGCTACAATTACTTTTATTCGAGAGAAAGCCCTTAATGCACTAAATGCAGAGACTATCAAAGAATTAGGACAAGCTATTGAAAAAGTGAAGACGGAAAATGTTCGTGTTTTAGTTTTCAAAGGATCAGGAAGAGCCTTTATTGCAGGTGCTGACATAAATGAATTTCGTGGAAAAACAGCTGCTCAAATTAAATCATTTTCATTAAGATTGCAGAGAGTTTTAAACAATATTGAGCTTCTTGAGATTCCTGTCATCGCATCCATCAATGGATTTTGCTTAGGAGGAGGTTGTGAATTAGCCATGGCATGTGACTTAAGAATTGCTTCCTCTAAGGCACTTTTTGGTCAACCTGAAATAAAATTGGGCATTATTCCAGGCTCAGGTGGAACCCAACGCCTTCCTCGCCTAGTTGGTAAGACTGTGGCTAAAGAAATGATTTTCCTTGGAAACAATGTTGATCCTGATAGAGCTTTATCTATTGGCCTTGTAAACAAAGTAGTTAGCCCTGAGGACCTTGATTCAACAGTAAATGAGCTTGCGCAAAAACTAGCTCGAGGGCCAAGTTTTGCCTTATCGCAGGCAAAGGAAGCTATTGATCGGGGGATAGAAATGTCGTTGCTTGACGCTATACAAATGGAAGCAAATGTATTCTCATTGTGTTTCTCTCATGAGGATATGGAAGAAGGAGTTTCTGCTTTTTTGGAGAAAAGAAAAGCTCAATTCAAATAATCTCAATCTCTTTTTTCTTCATAAAAGGGATTTTACAAGACCTCCATCGATCTGAATAGCTGTTCCTGTTAGGTGACTTGCTTTTTCAGAAGCGAGGAATACAACTACATTCGCAAATTCTTCGGGTGTTGCTATCCGTCCTAAAGCATTCAGTTCGGCCCATTTTTGGATCATTTCTTCTGGTTTTAATCCCTGGTCAGCAGATAAATCTATAGCTAGCTGATTTACTCGTTGTGTTTGAGTGTATCCTGGGCAAACTATATTCACAAGTATATTATTTTTTCCAAATTCGTTACATAAACTTTTTGCTAATCCAGCAACCCCCGCTCGAGCAACATTTGAAAGAATAAGCCCTTTAATAGGCTGCTTTACAGAAACACTTGTGATCATAATAATTCGACCACTGCCTTGGTTAACCATGTATGGAATAATCTCTTTGCATAAATAAATCGTACTCATAAGGTTTAAGTCAATTGCTCGATTCCAATCCTCTATTGAAAAATCCAAGAATCCCCCTGATGGAGGGCCTCCACAATTAGTAACCAAGATGTCAATCTTCCCAAAATGTTCAATACTCTTAGTCACTAGGTCTTGTACTTGTGAATAATTAGTGAGGTCTGTAGGAATGGCAAGACATCTTGTCTCCTTTTTTTGAATTTCCTCGGAGACCAATTTTAGTTTATCTGAGTCTCTTGAACAGATAATAATATCAGCACCCTCTTCTGCCAATCCCAAGGCAACAGCTTTTCCTAATCCTGTACTGGAAGCAGCTACTAGTGCAACCTTTTCATTAAGCTCAAAATCCATTTTTTATTCCTCAGTTTAGCTTGTCTAATGCACTTTTCAGAATTTCACGCAAAGATTTTCGGGTGCTTATAAGAGGACTCTGAGAGTGAAGTGTGAAAGTGAACCGATATGAGTAATAAGAAAAAGAATTTGAAACAATTATCGATTCATGAATACTTGGATCTGGGAAATCACGCTAAAAAATGGTTTTTGGAGTTTGAAGTTGGTGATTTTGGGGCATCAATCACTAAACTTCTAGAACTTCCTCAGAAAATATATGATACACGTAGAAAAACCTTTTTCTTAGCATTCATTAGCTCATTTTTTCAAAGATGTGAAGTTAGTTTCATACTTCGAAAACCAAATCTATTTGATTCCAATTTTGACAGGATCGACTTAGCCCTCCTTGGCTATTGGGAAAAAAGGCAATATGCCATTCCATTGTGGATTATGAATGATCTTCTATTAGGTTTTGAAGTAATTTCTAATGAATACTTTGAAATTCTCGACTCAGAGCCACTAACTTGGTTTCACGGAATTCTTAGTGCTAAGAATCAGAAGAATTCTTCTCCTATAACTGAAGCCAACCTAGTTATGTTAAGCGATGATTTTTTTCAAGGCCAAAAAATCTATTTTAAACTTGAAGGAAGTACAATTAATGTATCCCGATATTTCAATGAACTGGAGTTTTTCGACAGAATTGCACGGGCCAAAATCCCAGAAATTGATGAGTTGGATGAGACATAAGCAGCTCTTACTGTAATTGAGTATCAAGTTTAAATTTACCTTCATACTGATGAAGGGAATCTAATCCGTTCTAAAGGTGAGTGCTGTGGAGATTCGAGCGTTCTCTTTAATTCGTACACTTTGACTATTGACACTTAACAATCCTTGGATTGATTGAGAATTCTTGGAAGGATCAACGATAAAAACAGGATGGAAACATCCTGTGCCAAGGAGACGTTTGTTAGGATAAATAATAGCTAGACATTCATTTCCTGAAAGATTTTCATTATACTCTATGATATACATACCCGCAGAAAGCGTCCACCATCCATACTTTGGATCATCTTCGATTTTTGGTAATAGAGGTTCTTGCACGACTGGTTGATATTCGCTTCCCCCAAAGTCTAGAGCTCCTTGATTTTTAAATGTAAAAATTTTTTTTACTGTAAGGTCAAGAGTTACGTCTCCTAATTGCTTAGGAGAATAGATAAGGCTTTTCCAGCTTTCTTCTAGTTCATTAGTTTTTAAGAATCGCATTTGAGTCCATCCATTGAAAAGTGAGTATTTCATAACCATAAAAGCCTTCCCCTGAATCTTTAAAGAATCTTTATTATTTCAGATTTTTTTCCTTAATCCTGCACTTTTTCATGATTAATCAGCAGTTAGATGATGTATATGGATCTAAACAGGGATCTGAATTTGAAACCGATCTTTGAACCTCAAGCGATTGCACTAGTTGGTGCTAGCGACAAACTTTCAAGTTGGGGTTTCATTGTTGCACACAATATCGTCCAGAATAACTATTCTGGCCAATTTTTTCCTGTTAATCCCAAAAGAGAAGAGATCCTGGGATATAAATCCTATCCATCAATTCTTGACATTCCTAAAGAAGTTAAGCTTGATCTTGTTATTATTATCATTCCAGCGAAATTCGTGCTATCGATTCTCGAACAGGCAAAACAAAGAGGTGTACATCATGCAGTTATCATCACAGCTGGATTTAGAGAATCGGGAGAGGAGGGACGTGAATTAGAGGAGAAAATTACTACTTATGCTCAACAAAATGATATCCGATTAATTGGACCAAATGGGATGGGTATTGTTAGCACACGAGTAAATTTAACTGCTGTCATGTGGCCTGTAGCTGGATTAAAACAAGGAGACATGGCTTTTATCTCTCAGTCGGGAAATATTGGCACGATTGGTCTCACTGTTGCTTCGAGACGAGGAATTGGCCTCAATGTATATGTTTCGGCTGGTAACATGGCAGATTTAGTAATGGCGGATTATTTAGAATTTTTTGGTAAGCATGATAGCAGAACCAAGGTAATTGGCCTTTATGTAGAAGGAATTCAACATCCGAAGCGCTTTGTAAATTTAGTAAAAGAGATATCTAAAAGTAAACCAATTATCATTTTGAAAGCTGGAGGCACAGTATCTGGTCGCCAGGCAGCTCTTTCTCACACAGGAGCTATAACTGGTGATGATCAAGTTTTTCGTGATATTCTAGAGCATGCAGGAGCGATAATTGTTGATTCTCTTGATGAAATGTTTGACCTGGTTCTTGTTTTCTCTCGATGGGCTGAAATGAAGTTTCCTCGTGGAAAAGTTGTTATTGTAACAAGAGGTGGTGGTTGGGGAGTAATGGCAGCTGATGCATGCTCTAGGCAGGGAATAAATTTAGAGCCATTAAACAAAAATGCGTATGAGCGTATTGATAAACTTCTCCCACCGTATTGGTCGAAAGGAAATCCAATTGATACAGTTGCCTCACTAAATTTGAACGATGTCAAAGAAATTATCCAAATTATTTTTGATGAGATGCCCCCAGTCGAAGCTATATTTCTTTTAGGAGTTGGAGGGATAGCTTACCTAGCTAATTTGGCGAAACAATCCCCTTTCATCCCTGATGAGAATAAAGATCAGCTTGATTTTATCTCTGATTTAGAAGTAAATCTGTTTAAAGAAATCCTCAAGCTCTCACGCAGTTATGGGAAACCTATTTTGGTAACATCTTTGTTAACTGCTCACAACTCACCGTCAATACAGTTTCTTGAGGCACAAGATTATCCTATCTTCTCCAATCCAGCTAGAATGGTTCAAGCTTTTCGCTACATGGTTAACTATTACCGTTGGCGACAGAGAATATAACTATGGTTCATTGATAAAATTTTGAAATCATAGCTTGAGAAAGCAATAATAAGGTACTCACATCAATAAAACCAAGACACAATAATAAGAGTCCAATAATCAATTCGTCCTCTAGTATATCTCGACCAATACTTTCATAGATAGAAATACCAACAAGTAATCCCCATCGTACATGTTCATCTAACTCATTTTTTAATCTAGTATAGACATCTTGAAAGTTTTGTTGCATCGCTTGAAGACAAGCATAGGAAAGGCCTGCAAACCGCTTTATCCGTTGATCGTTTGAATGGAAAAAAGCTTCAAACTCTTTTGTACGATCATATTCTTTATGTATAAGAATGAAAGAGAACGCTCTTAAAAGCACAAGAAACCGATCAAAATAACCAGAACCCCGTTGCTGAAGGCCCTCTTCAATGAATGCTCCTAAATCAGCAAGAGAGTTCTCAGATTCCAGAAAATAACTTGCAGTGATCCCTGCTGCTTTAACATCTAAAGTATTACACTGTAATAACGCCCTTAAAACATCAGATACAGTTTTATTCTCCTTAAGGATGTTGAAAATATGTTCATAATCTGGATCTAAATCTTTAAGTCCTAATAAGCGAATAAGAAATTTCTCTTGCTGTTTTTCATCATTAAGAAGGGATAAATAGGTAAGAACTAGAGCTGAATCTGTTCCGAATTTCGAATGGAACTCCACTCCTCGTTTTATTATTTTTTCAAGCTTTTCAACTCTAGTTGCTGGATCAGGAAACAATGGAAGAAGAAACGCAGTACATATCATTGCAATTCGACGACTTTCCTTGTTTGATAAGTTAGGAATGATTGATTCAACAATGAAATCAAACGCATCTTCAGCTTTTTCAAGGTTTATAGCTGCTAGCGTAAGACCCACTAAATAATTGTCTGGACTCCCCATCTCTGCTGGATTGTAAGCTTCTAGAATCGCTTTAAGGCTATCTTTCTGTGTATCTCGATACTTAGCTAGAAGACCCAAGCCTATTGCGAACCCTTGCTTTACAACGAGATCAGCCTTCTTAATTTTTTTTCTAAATTCATTGTAGCCTTTTTTTTGGAATTTCCTACTGTTTGAGAAATAAGCATTTACTCCTAAACCAATTGCTGCAGTCATCCTTGTGGTAGTTAACGGATCATTTAGAGAGTTTTGAAGAGTTTTTTTCTGTTCTTTTCCTCCTTTTGAATCTAGGAGTGTTGAAAATGCTAGTCCAGTTAAAGCAGCACGCTTTATTATCAAATCCTGACTCTTTTCAGCTGCTCTCAGTTGTTTTAGCTTAAATTTTCTCTCCAGCAGAGGATTAAACCCTATAGCAATTGCTAGTGCCTCACGTTCAGTTGATGATCTGCTTTTTAGATGTTCCTGGATGAAGACTGAAAAATCTACGTCATTTTCCAAAATAAACGCCTCATTTCCGCAAGAACATTCTAATCTACGTATTATTTTCTTATATACTTTATTATATCGGAGCTTTTTCATGTAAAATAGTAAATATATCAATTAAAATTTCAAAATAACCTATCTTTTTGAAAACTAGGTTGTTTTGGAAGCCAGACGCGAAAAGTGGAGCCTGATCCAATTTGACTATCGACATTAATGCGTCCATTATGGATCTCGATTATCTTTTTTGAGAAAGCCAGGCCAATTCCACTTCCTTCAATGATTTCGGATGAATACTCATGACCTCGTTCAAACATTATAAAAATTCTATCACGTTGACTATCAGAAATTCCTATTCCATTGTCTTGAAAAACAAAAACCCAAAACTTCTCTTCTTCTTCAAGGAATATATCTAGATGTGGATTATCTTTCGAATTATCCTTGTATTTCAGGGCATTATCGATCAGATTTACAAACACTTGATGAATCCTTTCAGGTTGACATTTAATACTGGGATAAGGTTCAGGATGGATATTAATTTTAAAATTTTCAAACCCTGATTGTGATTCTATCGCATTAACTGCGCTTTGAATGATTTCCAACGAAAAAACTGATTGAATTGCAATTTTATCTTGGCCCAATCTACTATATTCCAAAATATCAAGAATCAACCGCTTAGCGTAATCGGTATTCTTCTTGATTCTATCAATATAAAAACTGATCTCTGGACTTAACGAACTTCCTAGATCTTCTAACAAAGCTCCAATATACCCTTGAATGGAAACAATAGGAGTTTTTAAGTCATGACTAATAGAATAAACAAAACTTTCCATTTCTGTGTGCTTTTGGTGTAATGATTTAGTTCTTTTGATAAGTTCACGTTGAAATTCTGTCTTTTGTTGAGTTTCCCGGATCAAGCGATCCTGCCTATCAGCCAGTTCTTTAGTTCGTTTGATAAGTTTTCGTTGAAATTCTGTCTTTTGTTGAGTTTCACGGATAAGTCGGTCTTGTCTATCTTCTAACGCCTTAGAAGTTTCTTTTAATCGGTCAATAAGAGTATAGATCGCGGTATCGTCTTCAATCACTAAAGCTGCTCCAACAAATTCATCAGAATACCCAAATAAAGGTGTAAATGAAATGTTTGCTATGATCTTCTTATTTTTTATAGTTAATGGGATTTCATTCGAACGAAAACTACTTTTCTCGTCGAAACTGTCCTCCATGAGTTGTAAAATTGATGTTGAACCAAGACCTTTAAAAAATTTCAAAAATAAGTCATTCATATGATTTCCTAGTACTATTGTCCCAATCAATTGTTGAAGATATTTATTGATATATCCAATCCGTTTATCTAAATTTATACCAATTACTCCAATGGGTAAGTTATCTAACATTGTTTGATGATACTCTTTTAATTTAAGGATTTCTTCTTCGATTTTTATTATAGGACTCAAATTAGTAAATGCCAGCATTACTCCTTTGAAAGTTCCTTCCCTGTAAAATGGTGCAGCATGAATTAAAACTGGAAGTGTTGTCTCATCTTTTTTTAGTAGTTCTACTCGGTATGAACTACGGATTCCATTTTTCTGTTTCTTGGTTTCAGTGTGAACTTTGAAGATGGAATTATCACTAACAATTGTTGCATAACTCTTATTTTTCAATTCTTCAGTAGTATATCCTAATTCATCTTCAGCTTTGGGATTTAGATAGAGGATTCGAAAATTTTCATCTTCTAGAATCAAACCCTCGTCTATCGATCTAAAAATCTCTTCCTGAAATTCATTTAGCTCTTCTAAAGCAATGTTTGCCTCCAGAATTTTAGTTTTAGATCGTTGAAGTTGATAGGTTAATAATTTTGACTTAATAAAGCCTCCAAGCGCGTTAGCGATGAAAATTAATTTTTCCTGATCCTCATCAGTGAATCTTTGTATATTCTGCCTTTTAATGCGAAGTATACCGATTAGTTCATTCTCAAACTTGATAGGGACACTAATTTCATTTTTATCAAGAATATCGATTTGAGTTTTTTCTGAAGTAACTGAATATGAAGAAGTAGGTTTTCCTGTTTGTACCGTCATTCCTAGGATGCCACGATGAAAATCTTGGATAATTTCGACCCCAGAACTAGTTTCATTACCTGACTTGAATTTTAAACTAGTATCCACTTCCCCTAAGCACTGAATAATCTCAATTTCATGATCAACAATGTAAAAGTAAGCCTTTGAAATAAAAGGAATCTCTTCAATTATTAATTCTGTTATCGTCTCAAAAACAACATCAAAACTAGTACTCACCGAAGTATTGGTCAAAATCTCAATTAATGTGGTTCCTAATTTAATACCGACTGATGTTAAATTATGTTCCAATTTTCCTCTTGATTTAAGACCGTGAGGAGCCCCATTCAAAGCGTATGCCATCCTGTAAAGAATTAAGCAGCGGATTATGACATGTCAATTCTTTACTAACTCTCTTCCCATTTAAACATATTAATTCAATCACATCATATTTGAATCCTTAAACAGATCGCTCTTTTATCTATCTATATTCATGTAATTTGAAAATAATATTAAATAATGTCGTAACCAGGACCCCAGATCATATTATAATTATTGTGAACAGTTACAAGCGAGCTGGTTAATATTATGGGCACATTTATTCCCCACCTTCGTGATTTCGAGAAATATCTCCTGAAGGAATTTTCAATAGAGATTAAAAAACGAACAACCCCAATAATAGCTATTGGGGGATTTTCAGGAACAGGAAAAGACACAGTTGCTCGTTTTGTCCAACAATACTTCGAAAAAAATCAGAAGATTTCTTTAAACATCACTGGCGCAGGCGATTTTGTACGGAAAATTGCTATTGAATCAGGATGGAAAGAAAGAAACCTGGATGAATTTATGAAACACATTCAAAAAACACAGAACCAAGAATTCGCAAGGAAAGTAGATATTAAAATTGAAAAATTTGCTTTAAAAACCGCACTTTTAGAAGGTGGCATTTTCATTGGACGAATGGCCCCATATGCAATTGGAACTCATGGAATAACCATTTGGTTAGAAGTAGCAGCCCAAGTGATAGCTCATCGTATTTCTCATGATGTAAATAGATCTGAATACGGTATGAATGAAGAAGAGCTCATTCAAAGGATCAAATCCCGCGATAGAACTGATGGAGAACGTTTAGAAGAAATTTATGGAATATCTTTTCGAGACAAAAAATATTTTGACTTTACTTTACGGAATGAGGGGTATTCAATAGAAGAACTCAAGGAAATGATAAAGCAATTTCTTTCCAAAAAATTATCCACAATTCATGGAGATAAACAAAATGAACCTTGAAGAACTAGAAAAACAAGATTTAATCAAAATTATCAGAATGTATGCCAAGAACTGGCTAGCCCATGATGGATGCTGGTTTTTAGCTGCTGAAGAAAGACATGGACTTGCTGAAGCAATTCAGATTGACCTAGAAGGATGGAAGCGTTTCACTGTAGTTGAAGCAAAACGAATAATGAATGAATTTGATATTCCTCGAAATTCAGGGTTAGAGGGATTAGAAAAGGCTCTACAATTGCGATTATATGCCTCAATAAACATACAGGAGATTACACGAGCCTCTTCCAACAAATTAATTCTGAAAATGAAAACTTGTCGGGTTCAGTCTGCAAGAGAAAGGAAAAAATTACCATTATTTCCTTGCAAAGAGGTAGGAATCGTAGAATATAGTGGGTTTGCTGCGACAATTGATAATAGAATTAAGACGAATGTTATTGCATGTCCCCCAGATCCGATGGAACGTGATTTTCATTGTGGATGGGAGTTTACCATATAGAGTAAACACCAAACAGCGAAAGAAGAGTGAATTTCGTTTATTCCGACCAAACCCACCCACATTTAGTGCATTTATAATATGTTGTTGTTTCCCATTCTTCCTTCCTCCGGTTCTCTGCTTCCCAATACCGAGCTTCGTAATGATTACACCGTGGGCATGCTACTTTAATACTTGGCCTAATATCAAATTCTTCTTCGACCACTGTTACCTTCTCCTTTTCGTCATGGATAATCTTACTTGAGATTTGATAAGAAGATTCCTTGAATTCATCTTTAGACTCTGTTTTGCAAATTCTACATACCAAGGTGACAGTATCATCTTCATGTCGTCGAGGAATCAGGAGCGCGCCACACTTTTCACAAAAACTGACCAATGGAGACTCACCTTTCCTAGTATATTGTCAAAATTTCTCATTTGTTCATTTTAATTATCGGACAGCCATTTTTATCATTAGAATATAATAGAAAAGTGGTTTTTATGTTTGCTTTCTAAATGTTACCTTTCTCCCTTTTAAAGTTTTTAATACAGACATCACACATTAATCTGATTTTGGGTTATATCACACTATCAGGAAAAATAGTAGTTTTTTTCTCAAGAATGAACTTCTTCTAGTGTGAATATGCATTTAGTTCCTGTACTTGAGGCGCATAATGGATCTTCAGTCATCCGAAATTTCTTTCCTAGCACTTCAGAAGCATATCCACTCCAAATGTGACCTAGAAACCTACAGAAAGTAATATTTTTCCCACGCTCTTCTCCACAGATATCAACATCACCATAAAAGAGCAACTCATCAATCTCATCTGGAGGTAATAGTCCAATTCCTTTGAGAATTTGGTGCCTATCCAGCATGGGTAATGCTTGTTTTATATTTCTGACCATTAAAGTACCAA
>CP070665.1:721897-732822 GCA_020351745.1 Candidatus Heimdallarchaeota archaeon
TTTCGAGTTTGTGTAGCAATTCCTGAAAGATGCATCATTAGATTTAGGATTGTGCGTTCTGAGACAAGAATTGCTCGACTGAGGCCTCTTAACTGTAAAATTATATCTCCATTTCTAATAGTATCTCCATCTTTAAATAAAGTGGAAACTTCAACATTTAATGATTCCAATAAAATTTTGGAAAAAAATAATCCACAAAGAATTCCCTCTTGGTTAGAGACTAAATTAGCATGAACAGGTATGTTTGGGACTAATTCACTCGTAATGTCTCCATATTCAATGTCTTCTTGGAGTAATTGGATTAGTTTTTGTTCCAGAATTTTTGGAGGAATAAATGACATGATGAGACCTCCTTTATTTATCCTGAAAGCTCGATCATTCGCTCTATAGGCAATCGTGCTTTCTTAGCAACATTTGGTGGGATATGAATTCGATATCGGTTATTTAAAAGTGAAAGATATAGATTATAAATAGTAATCTTCTTCTGTTGGATACAAATCGCATCTTTACGAGCAGGAATGAACAATTTTGTGGGAAAACTTGATCTTAAACGATCCACTAGCCCATTTTCAGTTACAATAATGAATTTATCCGACAAGGAGTTCCTAGCTTCTTTTAACATCCCATTAGTTGAACAGATTTTGTTAGCAAGCTTTTGAATTGAAGGTTTAACCTCAGGATGGGCAAGAATTTCTGCTTCAGGGAATTGAACCTTTAATTTCTCAATGTCGGAAGGAGTAAACTTTTGATGAACGTAGCAATGCCCAACTTTTGGAAAAGGAATAACTTCAATGTCAGGGATTTGTTGTTGGATGTAGTGAGCAAGATTTCGATCAGGTCCTACTAAAACTTGTTTATTATCTAGATTCCTTATAACTCTTACAGCATTTCCAGAAGTAATACATATATCTGCCATAGCTTTCGTTTCAGCAGTAGTATTCACATAAACAGCAATAATGGCGTTCGGATACTGAGTTCGATAATATTTCATTTTCTTTGGGGTTAACATATGTGCCATTGGGCATTTAGCCATGGAGGATGGAATTAACACTTTTTTTAGGGGGTTTAAAATAGCAGCAGTCTCCGCCATGAACTCGGCACCTGCAAATACAATGATGTCCTTATCTGTGAATTTTGATCTTCTTGCTAGTTCAAAACTATCACCAATAAAATCCCCAAGTTCATGAATCTTGGGATCCTGATAGTTATGTACCAATAGGAGAGCATTACGATCCTTTTTAAGCGATTCTATTTCTTTGACAATTTCTATAGACAATTCTTTTCTCTCAAAGAATCATTTCATGATTTTTTCATTTTTTTGGAGCCTAACGACAATTAAAGAATGGAGAAACAAAATTTTGCCATTAAAGGCTTAATTTAATAACGAGGAGAGGGATTTGGAAAGAGAAGATATAAATTTCCAAGAGTATATTTCGTTCTCTTGAAAAATTTGAGTTGATATGTGATGAAAGTAATATGCCTTGTCTCAGGAGGAAAAGATTCCATTTTAGCTTTATGGCTTGCTTTACATCAATTTGAGGTAATATCAATTCTCACTGTTATCTCATCATGCTCAGAAAGTTTGCTTTTTCATATACCGAACAGTCAGTATGTAGCTATGGTCGCTGATATTTTGGATGTTCCTCATCAGACTATTACGATCAATACTTGTAATGTAGAAGAAGAAATAACCATCTTAAAGTCTGTTTTAATTGAATCTGGAGCAGAAGCAATGATCACGGGAGCTATTCGTTCAGAATTTCAACGTTTTAAATTCAATCGTGCAGCTCAAGATGTTAATATGAAATGTTTTTCCCCATTATGGAGAATCTCTCCTAAGATCTTGTTATCTGAACTATTAGATAATAATTTTCACATTATAATTTCCTCTGTTTCTGGTATGGGATTAAAAAAAGAATTACTAGGAAAAAAAATCACTCCTGAGTTATTAAAAACGCTTCAACAAGTTGTTCCTGAATCAGAATTATCTATGGTTGGTGAAGGTGGAGAATTCGAATCATTTGTATTAGATGCTCCATTTTTTCCAGCATATATGAAAATTCTTGAATCTAAGATTCATTGGAATGAATATCGTGAGGAAGGCTACTTCGAGATTCTAAAAATGCAATTTCACCCAAAACAAATTTCTTAAGTTATAAATTTCCTAAAAAGGCATTTAAGGCAACTTAATGGTTCAATGTAAGGAGTAATCATTATTTTTAAGAGAAAAGAAACATTTAGAAAGATTGAAGAGATTAAAAGTTGAAAAATGAAATCTTACTCTTAAATCCCTATGTTATATCAATAGATTGGAATAATAGGAGATGGGAAGTTGATTTGACCGGAAATCCGACGAAGATTTCAGCAATTGGCTTTTCTGCCATTCCGGACGGTATTCAGCATCATTGCTACGGGTAGGCCTCTGCTGACCGATATAATAGCAGCCTTCGCCGAGAATTTCCTTTAGCCTTTCTTACCATCTCGAAAATCCAATACCACAGATTTCAGAAACATGTAAAAGAAATAGGGCTATTTCTTCCATTTCTTGGTTATTTTCGGAAGCCACAAAAACTACACCATTTCCATATTTGAGAGGAGACATTATATGGGAGATGATTTCATTTTGAGCTTTTCCTAGAGTCCAGAGTTCCTCTTGTTCAATTTGACTGCGAATTATTAATTCTTCAACGAAGTTTTGAAATTTGCTGGGAATCTTCCCCTTTATATATTCTCTTTTTGGGGGAATAATCAAGATTGAACCTTCTTTAGGAATCTCGAATAAGCTCGAAGGTTTTTGTAACTTCATTTCAACTTGTGTAAGATATTCTACAATACTTAACCATAGTAATGCCCGGAGAGTCATTTGTTGTTTATCAATTGGCCCTACTAATGAAACATGATTTTCTCTTAGGTGAATTTCTCCTCCGATTCTAAATGAAAGATCCTCTAAAGAGCTTCTCAAATCAGATAAGCGATCACGAACTGTGTAAATATGTATTGCGAAATGTCCACTTACTTCCTGAAAAAGCCTGATAGTAATATTAGATTCTTGAAAAGGTAAATTCTGAGTTTCTGGTAAATTTATTTCATAAGGAGCAGTATCAAATATCAAAGGAATTGAATCAAAGCGATATTCAAATCCACTTCTTCTTGTTTCATCTAAGCGTGTTAATACATCACTATCAACATGTCTTACTGGTATGGTTTCGACAGGTTTAGTGACCAATCCTTGTGTTTCTTCTGGAATTGCATCTGGTTCTGCTACTAACTCTAATGTTGTATCTAATTCAAAATCTGTAGGGTGTAGTCTCGGTTGAACTTTTTTGGATACCTTCAATGGAGATTCAATTGGTAAGCTTTCAAGATCTGTAGTAACAACAGGAACTTCTTTCGCGACAATAGGCTCTTTAACGACGGGAGCTTCCTTAATAACAGGAGTTTCTTTGAAAATAGGAGCTTCTTCAAGGGCAGGGGCTTCTTTAACAATAGAAGGTTCCTTAAAAACAGGAATTTCCTTAATAACAGGAACTTCTTCAGCAATGGGAGTAGTAGAAGCTAAACTTCTGAGTTTTTGCATGACAGGAGTTGTCATTGTAACAATAATATCTTTACCAGGTTGTAAGACGGTAGCCAAAAGAACTTCTTTGCGAATAAAATCATCTTCAGACTGAGGAATAAGAGAAATCGATTGAGCAATTTCTTGTGCATCTTTATTAGAGATAAAATTTCTCATTTTAGCTGCATTAGATTGATTACCGAAAATACGGCTAATGACATCATAAATTTGTTCATCAGGATAAGCAGAAAAGTATTGCTTGCGGGGTGAGTCTAAACCAAATAGAAGGATATTGGTATTATCTTCTACTCCAGGAAGAGGAACAAAAGATAGGATCCTATTAGTTTCAGATTTACGAATGATCTCATTCAGTTCCAATGGTTTATTAGGATCCACAAAATGCAAATTAGAGGCAATCCGTTGAATTCCAAGTTGCATGTCATGAGCAAATGCAGTCAATATGACTAGAGCAGCTAATATTCCTTCAGGAGATCTTGGAACAAGAAAAAGCGAATTTTCTGGTGAAGAAAGAATCTGGTAGAAGCAATCTAATTGACTATCTTTAGCATCTTCAATATTACCTTTTAAAAATTCCTCCAACATATGTAAGACAATACTCATGGCGGGAATGACTTGTCTAGCACTTCTTTCGATAGGAATTAAAACAATGGCTGCTAGTTGATTTTCTTTCATTTTTTGAGAGAACAAAAAAATCATACGGTGTTTTTCAAAACGAATGAAATGAATTTGTTCTCCTTTCATTATACGTTCAGAAAATAGAGTGAGTACTTGAGTTACTGTTGCACTGATTTTTGAGTGCTTCGTTAGGGGTCCCTGACCAGAGCTAAAAACAATCCTGTTTTGATGGATCACAAGAATGTCATTTGAAGTCTCTTGACTAAACATACTTATCCATTTTTTTTTCCTAATAATGGTATTATTAAAGTTTCAGATTCACATTGAACTTCCCAAAATTTTCTCGATGTCAACTCTTCCTCTTCGAAGAAGAATGGGATTCAATGGATCAGTAAGATCAACCACAGTAGAAGGAGGATTCTGAGGTAATCTTCCTGAATCTATCCAAAGGTTAATTTCTTCTTGTGGTAGTTCTTGAAAAATTGAGAGAAGATCATATTTTGGTTTTGAACCTGATCTATTAGCTGAGGTTCCAATGATTGGACTATTAACCTTTTTAATAATCTTTAACAGTAAGTTGTGATTAGGAACACGAAACGCAATTTTTTGCGGATTATTCTTGTTTAAAAATGAGGATAATGTCTGAGAAGCCCGAGAATCACAATTCAATACTGCTGTGAGCTCACCAGGCCAAACTTTCATCAATAATTTCTGAATCCCTGACGATATCTTAATGTATTTTGAGATCATGGTTTTTGTAATAAGAAGACTGAGTGGATTATCAAGCTCCCTTGATTTGATTTCATATATACGTTTTATATTTCTATCATTCCACTTCAATCCAACCGTTCCTAACCCGTAACTTGTGTCAGTTGGGAAAACAATAATTGATCCCTTTTGAAACTCTCTTTTAGCAATTGAAATGACATTTGGATTCGTTATAGAGATTCTCACAGCATTGATCTCTCCTTGTGAAAAGTCCTAAATAAATTAGGAAGTTATCTTAAAGGAAAAGATAGAAGAATGAGATGATATCTTTGTCGTTGAATTTTAAGAGTGATTTGATGGTTTTTCACTAACTTTGCTGCTTCATCATTTGAATAATAATTTCACGAATCAGGCTTTCAACAGATTTGATAACACGGGTAACACTTAATGGTCGAACTTCTTTTCTTAACCTTCCATTAGCATCTACAATCTTACTTCGGTCACTTTTTGAGAGAAGTGCTTTTAAGTCATCCCTCGCTTCGAGACAGGACACTTCAACTATTCTAACGGCTGCATCTCGAAGACTCGCTGCAACTCCCGATTCACTCAATAATTTTCCTACTTCTAATGATGAAATTCGTTGTTCCTGAGGAAGGTCCATCTTATTTAACATAATATGATAAGGTAAAGCGCCACTAGTTAGCTTGTCACCAGCAAGAGTATTAATTTCCTTTAAAGAGAATTTATTTTCTTCCCATCGGGATTTTTCAGAATCAACGACAACAATCAATCCATGTGCTCCACGTAAGACGACTTTTCGTTGTCCAGCATGTCGTTCTTGGCCAGGAACAGTAAAGAGATGGTATTTTAATATTGGTAATCCAGCTGCGGTTTTCCCTACGCCAAAAATCGCCTGATCGAAAAACAAAGTCCGACCTGTGGGATCTTCTAATTTTAAAAATTTATAGACATTTTCAGGGTCTTCAAGACTCTTCAATACTTTTGTAATAGTAAGTGCTGTGGTTTTTCCAGCTAGCGTTGGCCCCCAAAAAACTATTTTGACTACTGGAACCCCTTGATGGTCTCTCTTTATGACTTCAAAGTCAGAATTTGCCTGCATTGTTTATCCCTGGATTTTTCATTAGTTGTAAATGACGTTTAGATGTTATTTTGTTGTTTCGTTTGTAAAACACGCCTCGTTAAACCAACAAATATTTCCTCAATCTCTTCTCCGCCTAATTTTGCAGAAGTTTCATAATAAGTCATGTTATAGGTTGTAGCCAATGTATTAGCTTCATCAGTAGATATTTGGCGTTGCTCTTCAAGATCTTTCTTATTCCCAGCCAAAGCTATCGGAACCGAGGCCTCAGGAATGTGTTTTCGAAATTCTGCCAACCAATCAGGAATAGCCTCAAATGATGGTTTTTCGTTTAGGGCAAACATGATAAGGCAAGCAGATGCACCTCGGTAATAACTTGGTCGTAATTTGCCAAAAAACTCCTGGCCCGCTGTATCAACAAGGATTAGCTTAACATTGTTGTTATCTACTTGAATCTGTTTGGTAGTAATGTCTACTCCAAGTGTAGGTAAATAGTTCGTTGTGAACTTTCCCTCTGCGAATCTCCTTATAAGCGAGGTTTTTCCTACACTACCTGATCCAATGGCACAAATTTTGAGCAAATATTCGTCGGGCACTTTAGGTTCTCCAAATAATTGGTTAAATTCCCATCTTCGACAAATCTTGGAGAGATTTTCGCATGTCATCAATGAATTCTTCTCTCTCAGAGCGTGTCTTTTTTCTAAGAAGTTCAGTAAAAATAACCCTTCCATTTTCAATGAAAAGCCTGACTTGATAATCTGCAGCAGGAAAAATTCCTGAGGGGAGATCATCCATTGGTTCTAATTTTACGATATCCTTGGAAAAAAGAGCTAAGTGCTCTTTAATAACAGAAAAGACCAAATTACCAATAATGACGATTTCACGTTCCATATTATCAGGTATTTCTAGATCTTTAAGTTTTATGGATACTTCGTCAAGAGTGGCTGGTGTAACAGTTTTAGCAGGTGCTGTAACTACTACTTCGGTTTCTTTTACAACTTTTGGTACACGGGCTGGTGTTGGTACTGGCGTGGGGGTTGCTGCACGGGTTGGGGCTGGTGTTGGTGCTGGCGTGGGGGTTGCCACCTCGGTTGGAGTTGGTCTGGGGGCTGGTTTTGGTGTTGGTGTGGGGGTAGCTGCACGGGTTGGAGCTGGGGTTGGGGCACGGGTTGGTGCGCGGGTTGGGGCACGGGTTGGAGCTGGCGTGGGAGCTGGTGTGGGGGTTGGTGTCTCCGTTATTGAGGCCGCAGGTGCCGCTACTTCCCTTTCTTTGGGTTTTGCACCAAATAATGCAAGGAAATCAGCCCCTTCTAATCCTGGATCAAGACTTTCTATACGATAGACCATTCCATATTTTTCTTGCCGCATTTGTTGTGCTGCTTTAGCTGATATGAATTTCCTCCTAACAGGGGCTTTCTCACCTTTCCAGATGAATATTTTACGCGTATCTTCGTCAACAATAATGAAAACATTGTTATCAGCAAGATCTGACATCGAAGAAAGAGAGGTGGGAGTTAAAGTGCCATCATCTTCTACAGACCATTTTTTAACATATTCAGAATTACTCAAGGTATATCAACACTCTGTACCCATTACGATTTTATAAAGCTTGATAGTTCTTGCTAATTAAATGTGTTGTTATAATTGTTATAATTGATAGTTCTTGCTAGTTAAATATGTTGTTATAATTGTTATAATCTGTGGTACACAAGCAAAGCACAAAATCAAGTTTCTATTCGATTTTTGAAAGCGATTGCTTTTTTAAATTTTCTCAAGGTTTTAAGATTCAGCAAGCTCATGAAAACTGAAAACTCCAGGGGAATAAAAATGACAAAAGATCCTTGGTTAAAAAGAGGGTTGGTTGAACTCCAACAGAGTCATTGGTTTGATGGTTCTCAAATGCTACAAGGAGCTATTCGAAGAGCATTTCGTTATGATGAGCCTGATCATGCTAGAGTGGTAATTTCTAAATCTGTACCTCTTTTTGCTTCAGGAAATCAGACGAAATTGGCTTGTGATTTAGTACTTACTCTTATAACGTGTATCAGTAGAAAAAATACTGAAAGAGTTTATACCAAATTAATCCCATTTACGTTAATAGATTTGAGAGCAGCTTCTCTTGAAACTTGTGTTCGAACTATTTGTAATAGAATAATAATGGAAAAAGCTTTTCAGGAGTCAGAATTCCTTTCACATATACACAATTTCATTCTTGAAGCCAATTTCGATCAAAATGTGGTTTCTGATCTTTATTTTTGTTATGCAGGATTATTATGTTGCAAAAAGGACTTCGTATCATGTTTTGAAACCTTACAGTCTTGGAGCCAAGAATTCTCATTTCTCACTCCAAGAATGAGAGCATATTTGACACTAGCTGAAATAAATGCTTATGAGATAGAAGATTGCGGAAAATATCTTCACATAGAAGAGAAAGGCGATATGACTGAATCTGATACATATCTTGAGATTGCTAATAGGATATTTAGCGCAGTACAAACCTCTAACAGTTCTGAGTTCTATTCTACAACAGCTGATTATTCTGATTTGATCGATCCCAAAAAAGACGGGTTATTGAAGGTATTATGTGATGGAATTTCTGAGATTTTGAACAATAAATCTAGTTCTGGACTTTTTTCATTGTTTAAGTCGTGAAATGGTCGCAAGAATTTTTTCGACTGCTTCTTTCCCAGTTTTTGCGGTCAATATTTGATCTTTAGAACTTCGATGGTCAATAAATCCACGATCACCAATCTCTTGACCCCAACCAGGAATTGAACTAATACAAACAATTGGCTTTTGATAAATCCATGTAAATGATATCTCTGACAACGTACCTGCTCCTCCCCCAACTGCTATCACTCCATCAGATGCCAAAGGAACAATAGCATTACGGGCTAAATTCATTAGTGTAGGAATTCTTATTGTGAGATATTTATTCACTTCAAGATCAGACTCATTAGTTGGCAGTATTCCGACTGAAATCCCGCCTACATCATATACTCCCTTACATGCTGCTTCCATGACTCCTCCACGTCCGCCACAAATAAGAATTGCGTTTGATTTAGCAACTTCCTTACCAATCTCATAGCTGATTTCGTACTGGATGTTAGAACGGATTTGTGAATCCCCAATGACACCGATCTGGATTTTTTTTCTGATCACCATTTTTTTAATGTCCATAATATTCTTTCTTTCCTTCTATTGAAGGAATAATCTGTTTAAGGGCTTTATTAAACTGATTTTGTAGCGCATAGGGATTGAGATGATCTAAAAAAACCGCAAGGGAACTAACTTCAGAATGTGGTTGGTTGGAAATCGCGATATTCCAATCCGCATATTGAAATACTTTACTAGGGATTTTCTCTCCCCCAACCACAACTAAAACGTTTTCTGGTCGTTTTTTTAAATTGTCAAAGTCCCTAGATTTCTCAAAAGTAGATAGGTTTTCGCCATACATAGTAAGGTGAACAATTCTATTCTCACTATCACTCTTCCATCGCTCAATGAAAGTTCTCCACTTATCATAGGAAATCATTTCTAGTTGAAAGCTTCCTCCCCATTCCAAGCTTACCTTGCGAATTGTGTTGATTAGATTTTTGTCTTCATCCCCAGCAATAGTTATTCTGACAGCTCCAAAAGCTCGTGCCACAAGAGCTAGATGAGTAGTTATCCTTTTATCACGATTAATCCGATGACCAATTCGAAGAATAGTGACCAATCGTAGGTCGCTCTCATATTTCATTTATTTTGATTGCATTAGAAATATTCGGATATTATGAGCCAATTCACTGAATGATTCATCGACATTTTCACCTGTTTTAGCTGAAGTCTCTAAATAAGGAATGTTATGACTGAATTGATAGTTATTCTTGAGACTTTCAGTGAATTCCAGGACTTCAGGTTTAGTGACGCAATCATCCGCTTCCTCTCTTAAATCCACTTTGTTTCCTAACACGGCGACTGGCATCGCTCCTCGTCCAGAGTTTTTGAATAGCTCTTCTATCCAGGCATTTAAATTGGTAAAAGAATCTCGTCGAGTAATATCAAATACTAATAATCCTCCATGAGAGCCTTTATAATAAAGCTCTCTAACACTATTGAATCGTGGTTGCCCTGCCAGATCCCAGATTTGAAATTTGACGTCTTTCTCTCCCTCTTCCGTCATTATTCTGGTTTTTTTTACAGCAAAGTCCGCGCCTATCGTCATCACATATCCACTAGAGAATTGTTTGCCTAAATACCGCTCACGTAAAGCAGTTTTCCCTACTGCGCCGTCACCTAGCAAACAGACTTTCATAAGTAGCAGTTGAAGTCAGCTCCTATTCGCATTCGTTTTGTGGCTTCTAGAAGTTGTGTGGTTTTCAAATTATAAGGTTAGAAATTAGATACTTAAATACTTGCTATGAGCTCTTAATTTCAGTTTTCTTTTAAACACTTCCAAATTATTCAAATAACTTAAGAGTATCCATCAGGATAATTAAAATTCTTGTTTTTTTACTGATTTCATGAAAGAAAATTGCCCCTCTGCCGATGAAAGTCAATAGTAACATATAATCATCAATAACAACATCAAAAAAGATTACGCTATAATAAGGGGATCAAGAAAGTGTTCGTATTTACGATGCTTTCACTGAAATTTTTTTCCCTTTAGGAACTTCATCTTTATTTGAGAAAATTATCGCATGCTTTAATTCACATTGGAAGGAAAAAAGAAAACTAGCATATAATGTTAAGGAAATTTTAATTTTATACTAGGTTTTCTAGCATTTCACTAAGGCATTTCCTTTCTTTTGTATTAGGGTGAAAGAAAAATAAATGATGTTTTATATCATTCAAATGATGCAAATACCTGAGTCCAAAACTTACTCTGAAAATTTAGAGAAGAAAAACTCCACTGATATGCTTAAACAAAATGATTGGTTCCAT
>CP070665.1:732922-751106 GCA_020351745.1 Candidatus Heimdallarchaeota archaeon
GCAAGGATGCGATAATCCTTCATACATTATATAAAGCACAACAATCAGATTACGGATCTTTGATCATGTTAATATGGCTATCATCTGTGATCACTGCCTTCTTAACAGCTTTCTATATATTCAGAATGTGGTTCTTGGTATTTCCAGGAACAAATCGTAATCCTGGACATCATATCCATGAATCTGATCGTTGGATGACGGTTCCATTATGGTCATTAGCGATAATCTCTTTAATCCTAGCTGGTGTTTATTTCCTCGGAAACATTCCTGTTCTTAATATTGGAATTGACCTCCTGAATTTTGAACATCACTTTGTTGAATGGTTAGAAGAACCATGGGTTACTGTACCTCATATTAGCTTAGACATGACAGTTTTAACTCAAGTCTCATCAATTCTATTGGCAGTTTTAGGAATTGGATTAGCATTTCTCATCTATTCTCCACGTTCAGAAGCTCAAATCAAATTCATTAAGGGTGACCCATCATTTACAATTGATGTTGCAGAAACCGTGGATCCAATTACAAAAGTACAAGTTGGAATGCGATCAATTGTGCGTAGAGTTAAAACTTCCCCCCCTGGTCGTGGTATCCAACGTGTTTTAGAAACAGGATATTATATTGATAATTTATATCTTGGATTTGTGTATTTTGTATATGAATACTACTGTGAAACAATGAATTGGATCGAACAAAATATCTTTGATGGTGGAGTGCGATTTTTCGGATTATTAGGATACAAGCTTTGTGGATTATCGAAATGGTTTGATGATACTGTAATAGATGGTCTAGTACGGCTCACTGGGAAAGCATCTGTGGCTTTATGTGGATTAGCTAAAGCTACTGATGAACGTGTTATCGATCATGGGATTATCAGAAACTCAGCACGAGGTATAATGAAGACAGGGGGTTACCTACGCCGAATTCAGACTGGTGTTGTTGAAAATTACGCTCTCTATACTCTATTAGGGGCGATTTCTCTAATATTATTTGCGATTATTGTAGCAGGGGTGGTACCCCTCTAAAAAAAGGAATTATAGAAATAAAGGTTGAAGACAAATGTTGACACAATTAAGCTTTGGTGGTCTCAATATCGGAATACTATCTCTGATCTTCTTACTGCCAATTTTAGCAGCATTTCCAACATGGCTAGTAGGTTGTGTTCGTAATGAGCTTTCAAAGTGGTTTGCACTTATTATCAGTGCTGTTGTTATGGTATTAGCAATTATAGCCCTAACGATGTATGAACATCCTCCTACTGGCAGTTGGGATTTACTAGAGGAAATTCCTTGGATTGAAGCTATAGGAATGAGTTATTCACTAGGAGTTGATGGATTAAGTTTACCTTTGGTTTTATTAAGTGGATTCATATTTCTGGTAGCGGTCCTTGCTTCATTCAAAGAGGTTCATGAGAGAGAACCCGCATACTATGCTATGATAATGCTTCTCGAAACAGGCCTCATTGGAACGTTTCTTGCAACTGATTTCATTCTTTTTTATGTTGCTTGGGAATTAGTCCTTGTTCCGATGTTTTTCTTAATAGGAATTTGGGGTGGTCCTAAAAAAGAATATGCAGCAATCTATTTCTTTATCTATACTCATGTTGCGTCTCTTGTCATGATTTTAGGGATAATAGGTCTTTGGTTAGAGTCCTCAAAATATACTGGCACAGGAATTGGCACTTTTTCATTCAATGAATTAGCTAGTATGGCTGATCAATTCGGAACGGGTCCCTTGGTTCTCCTGATCTTTCTAGCATTACTATTTGGGTTTATAGTAAAAGTACCAAGTGTCCCATTCCATACTTGGTTACCCTTAGCTCATGTTGAAGCTCCTACACCAGGTTCAATGATTCTAGCTGGGTTACTACTGAAAATGGGTGGCTATGGTTTACTAAGAATGGGCGGTTGGTTCTTACCTGACGCTCTTTCTGAATTTGCTTGGTTGGTTGCAATTATTGGATTAGTTTCACTATTATATGGTTCTTGGGTTGCTCTACGCCAAGTCGACATGAAAAGTCTTGTTGCGTATTCATCAGTTGGCCACATGGGAATCATTCTCCTAGGATGTGCGACTCAATCCCCCGAAGGATTTGCAGGTGCAATGTACATGCAAATTGCTCATGGAATTATATCCCCCTTAATGTTCTTTGTTGCTGGAACTATTGGACATGCTGCTCACACCCGAGACATTCCTAAACTTAAAGGAATTGCAAAAAATATGCCTGTGACTGCAGGAGTTATGGTCTATGGATCATTTGCGAGTGCTGGTTTACCAGGCCTGGCTGGCTTCTGGTCTGAATTGTTAGCCTTTATAGCATTATTCAATTGGGGTGAATTTGGCCAGGTTTTAGCTTTAATTGGAGTTCTTGGGATCATATTTACCGCAGCATATTATCTATGGATGTTACAGAGGACAGTATTTGGTGATGTAAATCCTGAATTAGAACATGTTCATGATGTATCACACTGGTCTCAGTATGCTGTCTTTGGGTTCCTATGTTTCTTTACATTACTCCTTGGAATACTTCCAGCACTTTTGTTGGATCTTATGGCAACAGCTAGTTGGCCTCTCTAAACAATAAATAAACGAAAAATTCAAGGTGAATTGAATCCATGAGTGATTTCCAAACTATATTTCTTCCTTTTCTAATATTATTCGGAACTATCATCATCTGTATAGTTCTAGAAGCTTTGGATCTCGATTATAGAATTTTCGCTCCTGTTACCATAATAGGAGGTCTTTTCTCCTTATATTCTGTAATTCTTGGGATCGATAGTGGTATCACTTATGTATTTGGAAATTCTACTGACCTTTTTGGCCTTTCAGGGATCACAGGTCTTTTTGTTATCGACAATTTTTCTCGCTTTTTTGCCATTATTTTTCTTATTGTGTTGTTATTTGTTTCAACCTCGAGTATTGATTATATGAATTCCGAAAGGAATGTAGGTATCTATTATATTTTGTTGGTCTTTGCAACTATTGGAATGTTGTTAGTTGCTGCAGCAAATGATTTAATAGCCTTGTTTGTTGCATGGGAATTGGGAAGTCTTCCTGTATATGCTCTGGCTGCGTTTCAGAAAACCCGACCAGAGACTAGCGAGAGTGCCTTGAAATTATTCCTTATTGGTGCCATGTCTTCAGCATTCATTCTATTTGGCATTTCTCTAGTTTATGGCATTACTTGCTCAATGGTACCCACTCTTTCCCCTCCCTATAATGAATATTCGCCGACAAATTTGAGAGTTGTTGTACTAGCATTTTCCAATGTTAATAGTTACACCCCACTCCATCTTCTTGCTTTGATATTCTTAGTAGTCGGTTTCGGATATAAAATGGCTGCTGTCCCATTTCATGCCTGGGCCGTTGATGTGTATCAAGGGACACCTACAACTATTACAACTTTTTTGGCAGCAGGTTCCAAAGCATTAGGTTTTGTCGCTGTCTTTCGTATTATAGTTGCTGGTTTGACAGAAATAGATACTATTTGGGGGTATTTGTTTGCATTCCTAGCAATCCTCACTATGACATTAGGAAATGTTGTAGCATTAGTCCAAGAGAATATTAAACGGATGCTGGCTTATTCTAGCATTGCTCATGCAGGTTACATTCTCATTGCCCTCGCTGCTGTGACTAGTAGCCCAATCTCCTCAGTTATTGGCAATCTAGACTTTTCAGTAGCAGAATTTTCCATTGCTGCAGCTGAAATGCATATTCTTACTCATGCACTGATGAAAATAGTCGCTTTCACAGCAGTGATCGTTATTGCTTTTTCTATTCATAGTGAGAAGATCGAAGATTATGCAGGTTTGCGGAAAAAACACCCATGGGTAACTTTTGGTTTAACAATTGCTTTACTGAGCCTTTTAGGTATTCCCCCGTTAGGTGGATTCGTTTCCAAGGTATTATTATTTTTTGCAGCAATTTATGCGAACCTTATTTGGTTAGCAATAATTGGAATCATTAATAGTGCTATCTCAATTTTCTACTATATTCGCGTGATCAAACTAATGATTGTAGATACACCGATAGAAGATCGAGATGATGTCACAGTTATTCCAGTGGAAAGAGTTACCCCATTTAGTATCCCATTATCATATCAGCTTAGTATTTTCATTTCAGTTCTTCTCATAATAGTTATTGGTATACTTCCTGCTCCATTCCTAGAATTAGCTCTTTCAGCAGCAAGAAATATCTTACCACCTTGAACAGAATCATTAATTCTTGTCATTTTTACGGCATTTGAGTTGTTCATCTTATGGATGTAGACGTTCTTATAGTAGGTCTTGGACCTGCAGGCGCAACGGTTCTTTCAAAGTTATCTCGTATTGCTGGTTCAGAGATCTCGATTTTAGCAATTGATCACAGGATAAAACCTGGATTTCCTGTTCAATGTGGGGAATTTATGCCGTCTCCCAAAGAAATGTCAACTTTGATGCCTAATGTCCCTAAGACTAAGGATTTCTTCACGTTTGACAAACAGTTTATCAGTACTAATACTAAAACTATTTCTTTCTTTACTCCAGAAGGAAGAGTCATTAAAACTCCTTTTGAGGGGTATACTCTTCACCGTGGGAAGTGGAACGCTCATTTAATTGAAGTAGGAAGAGAATATGGAACTGAAGTCTGGACATCGGCCTGTGCTGTTGATATGACAAATAATAAAATCACAGTTGTCAGGGAACATGGTCGATCTGTCCAAATTACCCCTCGAGTTATTGTGGGTGCAGATGGAGTAAGCTCTCGTATTGCTAAATGGACTGGGCTGGCTGAAAAAAGGGCGGATAAGCATTTTGTCATTGTTAAACAACATTTAATGACAGACATAGAGAATGAATTTGACTCAACTGATATTCAGATGTTTTTTGGCGAGAAATATGCGCCAGGAGCATATGCTTGGATCATACCTAAAAGTGGTAATTCTGCAAATGTTGGTGCTGGAGTTCGTCTTCCGATGTTAAAAGGGAAGATGAATGTTTCTAAGGCGCTATCTAATCTAATTAATGAACATCCTATCGCAAGCCAGCTTCTCAAAGGAGCTCAAATTGACAAAACCATCGCTGGTGTTGTTCCTGTAGGACTTCCCTTTCAAAAAACTGTGAATTTAAACTCACAAACCTTATTGGTTGGTGATGCAGCATGCCAAATCGTATCTAGTGTTGGTGGAGGTATCCCGCCGTCCATGGTGGCTGGTTCAATTGCAGCGAAGACTATCGCTGATTTTCTTCATGGAACCTGCTCACTTGCCGAATATCAGACCAGATGGCACAAAAGTATGTTGAAAGTGCTTATTAGCGCATATAAATTGCGTCAATTTTTTGATAAAATCTCATCAGGAAAAGATTCCAGAATTCAGTGGTACATGAATAGATTAAAATCAGGTGATATCAACAAAGTGGTGCACTGTGCTATTCCAAGGAAAGTCTCTTTGGCTTATCCCTTTGTACGTTTTTTAAATTGGTTAGTTATCTGAATTATTTCTTTGCAATAAAATAGAGACAATTTACAAAAAAATAAAGAAATTAAGATTCAAGAAATATCCATGATTTGTTACAAATTGTATTGAGTGGATTATCAGATTATGTTTTCTAGTTTTTCTTTCTGGATGGAATTGTTTTTCTTAAGTATCTGAAAGGAAAAGGATACGAATAAAAGAAAATATTCTCAGAAAATTGGTTATTTTTTTTCTTGGTTCTGTGAGAATCAAGTTTTTTTGTTTTTTTATCTTTCACTAAGACTTCAGAAGAATCCTTGTCAATGGCTGGTTCATTCATTCCAATTTCGTTTTTAATCTTTTCTGCCATATTTGATTCTGAGTTAACCTGAGACAAAGGCCTTAATAAAGTTTTATACTCTGATGTTCGAATTTTCTCTACTAAATTCTATTTGTTTCTTAATTAAATATAGGAAATGGTAGGTTTAGTATCTTAAATCCATCTCGTGTAGCCAGGCATCGAACAACATTTTGGAAGTGGTTCATGAGGACATGTATCTCCACCGACGGCACATATAAGGCTTGGTATTCCTTCCACTTCCCCTATTACCATTTCTTTATCACAATGCTTAGGGATAGGTGAAACAATCTTTCCACAATTTTGACAACGGTATGAAGGCATATAACATGGCTCCTACTTAAAATATCTTGTTTTTTCACTACTAAGAGTCTAAAAGTTGGTTCAAGAGTGATTAGATCGTAGATTAAAGGAATCTGCAACTAATTGGGAAGGTTGAATAATTGAATCATTTCATCTTTTTAACCCTAACTGAAAGTATTGTTACACCAATTCCTGCAATTATTGAAGCTATACCGAAAGCCATTAGTGTGAACCGACTGGACGATATTGAAACTTCAAGCCGGGTATTCTCATATAAATGGTTACCATTCAGGATCTGTGTTGAATTCCAATTTTCAATCACTCCTACTACTATAAAGGACCCACTAAATAAACGAGTGTCTAAACTGGTCTCGTTTAAGTTTCTTGTTAAATTCATATCCAAAGGATAAGTGATGAGATCTAAAAGTATTGACTTATAATGTGTTTCAAAAGCGAGAATATGTTCACTGGTGTTCAATGGATACTGTTTAAATAATTGTGAAACCCGACTAGAGAAGTTATTATAATATTCTTCAGTTGTTAATAATAATATTTGGTCGAATGGATCATTATCTGAAGTTGTTTTTAATGTACTTTCTATAGAGAACACTGTGTTTGGTTGGAGTAAATAGTTCGTAGTTTCAAACTTAATCGCTATCGTAGGGGAAAAAGTAGTAGATGATACTTGAAAAGAACCTCTAATAGAATCTGTATCAATTGTATGTGTTCCAATCATTGGGCCAATTACAAATCCCATAACTAGCAGTATTATGCCAAATGTAAAAATAGGCCCATCAAATCGGATCTTTTCTCGCCATTCAGACAATCGGCTTAAATCAAATGTTGGTGCCATGGGTCGAGCTACGTACACTAAAAATATTACGAATAAGATCACATGCAGAAAGAAATCATTAATATAAAAGGCCACGGGTTTATGACCATATATTTCTTCCCGAATTGAAGGTGGTAAATTCACCAAGTATGTTGTCAGACCTCTTAAATATGATAGACCAGAGATTTCAAAACCTATTCCAGCGATCGTGGCTGGAAATATTAACCAAGGCATAATATCAAGGAGGATTACGAAATTAAACTGGTACAGGCGATCAGACAATGGATAAAAGATAGCTAAGGGAGTTTCCAAGTCAAGAAAGATATGGATTAGCCATAGAATTCCCGCATACAATAGACAGCGGCCTAAGAAGCTATATTTTTCGTTATTGCTTGTAATCATATTTTCTTCTGTCTTCATACTACCTGAAGATGAATAATGATAATAAATGACTGTTCCTAGAATTGTCATAATTATTGGCAGAATAATACTGTGAAACAACCCTCTATGTACCCCAATAAATATATCAAGATCGGGAAGGACTGAAAAAGCTACTACACCCCAGAAATACAGTTTTTTCTGGTGAAATCTTTCTTTTTCAGAGGTCGGTATGAACGTCCAAAATAAAATGGACTGCAAGCTAAAATGCGTTGGGATTAATGTCACGTTAAGTCACTACCTGAATGATGAATAATAAGATTGCTAAGAGAATAGTACCAACACCAAATACAATACAAAATTTATCATAAGGTAAATTTTTTAATTTAAGTAGACTTTGCATTGTGATTATTCCAATGATAGCAGTCAAGAAGATTGTGAAACTCAATAATAAATGAGGAAATATGATGGTACCTACAATGAGCGCATTAGGTTGTATTGAGAAGCCACTCAAAATAAATTCTAGTACTGTAGCGCCTAACACTGCTGGAACTGAGATGATAAAACTTGTTCGCAAAGCATCTCGTTGAGTTAAACCGATAACCAATAATACAGTTATTGTCACACCACTTCTACTAATGCCTGGTAATGCCGCAAATCCTTGAATCATACCTAGTATGAGCGCTTCTTTTCGTGTAACGGATTCCAACTCCCGCGTACCTTGTTCTGGCTGGTTCTTGAGAATTAATCCAGTTAAGACTAAAAAAATTCCAATAATCACAGTGAAAAGAATATCTGTTTGGATTTGAAGAATGTTTGTCCATTGGTCCCAGTAGTTTTTGAAGATGAGGACAATAGGGACAGCTGTTATTCCAGTTCCTAATGTAGCTATTAAGGTTACTTCAGTGATTTTTGCGTTTAGATTGGACATCTCTCTAAAATCAGATCGGAAAAACCATAATACAGAAATCATTGTACCAATGTGCAACAGAAGTGCTAATGTGATAGCCTCGTTCTCATTCATGCCATAAAAATTGACGAATAACAATGATAATTGACCTTCAGAACTAATCGGGAGCCATTCGATTATACCTTGAAAGACTGCCATCAATAAAGCATCAATAGTGTTTACCAATAGTTGACATACTCCAAGAGAGTAATTAACCATAACTTTAACTTTTTTTATTCACATCTTTTGATTTTGATAGAAAATGCTTTAAGTATCCCATAACATCCATAGAATGGAAAAATATTTTCTATCCCATATCAAAAAATTTATAAACATAATGTGAATTTTTTTATACAAAGTATAATCAACAAGGTGATTAATTTGAATCGTAAGAAACGATTTATAGATGATATTTGGAACTTTAATTTCGATGAAATGTTTCGTTCCTTCGAAGAAGAGATTAATACTCTCATGCGGGCTAGTCCTTCTGAGTACCATAAAGATGGACCAATATCCTATGGATATTCTGTCCGTATTGGACCTGATACGGGTTTTCGGCCCCAAGTTCGCCAATGGGGAAATTTAAACGATTATCGGCGTAAACAGGGGCTTCCTGAAATACAATTCCCAATAAAAGACCTTTCAGAACCACGTCTTCCAGCAATTTCAGCCTCTGAAGAGAATTTTGTAGATTTTATTGATGAGGATGAACATTTGAAAATTATTGTTGAAGTACCAGGATTTACTAAAGAAAATCTGACAATCGATATTGATGAAAAAGGTTCAGAAGTCTCACTTATAGGGAAGTCTGAGAGTAACGAGTTAAATCAGACTATCGTGTTGCCTTCGAAAATAGAAGTGAAGAGCATAAAAAGCTCTATTAATAATGGAGTTCTTGAAATTCGTGGCAAGAAGATTAAGAACTCGTCACAGAAGTATAGGGTAAAGATTGAGTAGGCTGACCTGTTCAATTCAATGATATTGGTCTACCTTTTTCTTTATCTTTTTATATAATAAGTAAATCTACTCTTATAGGATGCGTTGAATAAATGGAAACGTTGAATCAAGAAGAGGATGAATTAATCCCCGAATACTTATCAAGACTCGAAAAAGATGTTCTCTCTGAATTATCATTGCGTGAAAAAAACTATTCATTCCGTTTCAATGGGCTTCGTCGTATATTAAAGGATGTCCATCAACAAAAGCTATCACGTGCTTTGGAACGGCTGCAAGAAGATCAACTGATAGAACGCTATCCAGATGGGGGTTATGGTTTGGACAGTAATTCCTATGAACTGATTCGGGATTATTATAATAAACAACAGATGTTCTTAGATTATTCTAATTTGAACTCGAGTAACAAACAGGAATTAACTGTTTTTTCAACTGATCGCGATTTCCCCGTAAAGAGTATTATCAACAAATTAGCTGGAAAATATTTTGGTGATTTTCGGTTCATAGGGCATTACTATTCTAATGGAAAGGGACGATTAGAATGGATTCATGCAGAAGACCGCTCTAAAATTCTTATTTCATCAATTACAGCTTCCAAGATCGAAATAATGGCCTTTAACGTATCAAAAGCAGCTATTAATAAATTCCTACATATTATTCAAGAATTTCTATTGGATTACCAGATCTTAGTGAACTTTAGTGATACTGCTACATCAATGGCAAACTAAGTGATTTTACGAAAGGTTCAAACTCTCGTTTCGGTTTTCATTTTTTTCCCTCTTTTTTCATGTACTTGACGGGTAAGCAGTATTACTTCAAAGAAAAAATCCCGTCCAATAGAAGCTGCAATTGACGTATTCCAAATATTTATAAGTACCAAGAAAGGAGTGCAGGGATGAGGTAATTATAATGAGGAATTACGTTCTCCCTATATGAAATCTCATTTCACTTTTTCAGAGAACGTTTTCAGTTAACCTCAGTAGAGCTTTTTGAAATATCTCCTGCTTTAAAGCCTGTGTGCTGCGAAGTAGATAAGAATGGAATTAGAAAATTTGAGAAATGTGGTGAAATGCAGTGAGTGAGCAGCAGCTATCTATAGAAGAGTTCTTTGAAACGTTACGATCTGTAGAACGAAAATGGCGGAAACTATGGGATGAAAAGGATATTTTCCAAGCAATCGTAGATAAATCAAAACCAAAATTTTTTGTTACAGTTGCTTACCCTTATGCTTCAGGAGCTCTCCATGTTGGCCATACTCGAACGTATACGTTAGGAGATCTATTTGCTAGGTTTAAACGTCAACAAGGATATAACACACTGTGGCCAATGGCTTTTCATATAACTGGAACACCTGTGCTATCTGTATCAGCAAAAATTGAAGCAGGAGATAAAAAAGAAATTGAAAAATATACTGACTACGTTAAGATTTATGAAATGAATGATAAAAAAGTCTCTGAAATAGTAAAGTCCTTTGTAAAGCCCATGAATGTGGCAATGTTCTTTGCAAAGCATATGATTTCTGACTTCAAAGCAATGGGTTACTCCTTAGATACGCATCGACATTTTACAACTGGTGATCCAGAATATCAAAAATTCATTGAATGGCAGTATAGTCATATCATCGCTAAAAACCTAATTGTTAAAGGAGAATTTCCAATCTTATGGTGTTTGAATTGTAAAAACGCTGTCGGTGAAGATGACATCAAAGACGCTGATATTGATAAAGTTGAAGTTCAGGAATTTGTCGCCCTTAAATTTTCATTAGGAAAAGAATATCTAGTTGCTGCAACCTTTCGTCCTGAAACAATTTATGGAGCCACTAATATCTGGTTACATCCGACAGCTATCTACAAAAGAATTGAAATTGATGGAGAAGTTTGGATTATCTCTTCAGAAGCTGAAAAGAAGCTACGTTATCAAAATCACAAGATTAAGGTCTTGGATGAATTTCCTGGATCTAAATTAATAGGTCAAGAAGCTTTTGCACCCCGAGTCCCTGATCGTCCTCTCCCAATCTTACCAGCAACATTTGTGGATCCTAATCATGCCTCTGGCGTTGTATACTCTGTACCCGCACATGCGCCTTATGATTACATTGCGTTAAGAGATCTCCAAATGGATCCCTCTCCTCTTAAACCATATGAAGGTTTGGCGAAAAAAGTTAAAGAGTTAAAGCCTATTGCTCTCATTTCTCTGGACTCGTACGGTGAATTTCCAGCAGTTGAGATCTGTGAAAGAATGGCTGTAAAAGACCAAAATGACGTTGAAAAACTAGAATCTGCAACCCAAGAGATCTATTCTACTGAATTTTATAATGGAGTTATGATGGGAAATACAGAGGAATTTGTCGGGTTGAGGGTTGAAGAAGCCAAAGACAAAGTTGCAGAGACATTGAAGGCCGAGGGGCGTGCTAGTTCATTTTATGAAGTATCACGGAAAGCAATTTGCCGATGCGGTGGTGAAATAATAGTTGCAGTTATCCCCGATCAATATTTCCTGAATTATGGCGATACAGAGTGGAAAACAACTGCATGGCGCGCCTTGAAGCAAATGACAATAGTTCCAGAGAAATACCGTCGTTCCTTTGAAAGCACTTTTAATTGGTTAGATCGTCGACCATGTGTTAGAAAACGAGGTTTAGGAACAGAATTTCCTCTGACAAAAGGTCAAGGATGGATCATTGAGTCTTTGTCAGACAGTGTAATCTACATGGCATTTTACACAATAATTCGTCAAGTTCATGAAAATGAAATTACTTCTGATCAGTTAATCCCTGCAGTATTCGATTTCATCTTTTTGGGTAAAGAAAATGCCGAAAAAATCTCAAAAAAGTCCAAAATCAATTCCAAACTATTGGAAAGTATGCGCGAAGAATTCGAATATTGGTACCCGAATGATTTACGACATACCGCTATTGGTCACATTAGTAATCACTTATCTTTTGCAATATTCCACCATGCAGCAATTTTTCCTGAAAAGCATTGGTTGAAGAATTTCTCATTAAATGAAATGTTAATCCGGGAAGGGAAAAAAATGTCCAAGTCTGCTGGGAATGTCATTCCAATAGCTCATTTACCGAAAAAGTATTCTGTTGATGTAACTCGTCTTTATTTGGTTTCAGCTGGCTCTGCTGACACTGTACTAAATTGGACTGAAGAGGGGGTAACAACTCTTGTATCTAGGATACGAAAATTTTGGGCTGTTGCGAATTCGATAATTAACAATCCACCTACAGAGCCACTTGATTTGGAAACTGCATCATTTATGACTCGTGCGTTTGTGTCAACATGTCATCAACACTTAAGGGACGCTATTGACCAAATAGAAGCATTTGACGGACGTGGTTATGTCTCACATTGTTTTCATTTAATGTTGCGAGATGTAGAATTTTACGAAAAAACATCAGTTGGAATTCCGACGCCTGAAAAACACGCTGCCTTACGTTTAATTATGGATCCCTGGGTCATTATCCTAAGCCCCGTAATACCTCACATTTGTGAAGAGTTAAATCAACGAATGGGTAATGCAGAGTTCTGCTCTCTGCGTTTGATACCCTCTATAGATGTCTCAGCTGAGGAAACCATATTAAATAGGCAGATGTCTTTCATTAATAATCTAATTGAGGATATCCAGTCGATTATAGAGTTAAAAAGAACAAATCCCACTAGTATCTCTATTTATATTGCGCCAGAGTGGAAACAAGAATTATATGCCGCTGCACGAGACATTGTGGGTGATGATGCATTTAATGTAGGGAAAATAATGGGACAATTGAAAAAAAAGCCAGAGTTTTCCTCAAAAATGAAAGCGATAGCCAAAGAATTACAAAACATCCGTGGAGATTCAAAAATTTTCCGACAAGACTTTTTGGGATCTTACAAAGAACTAGAAGCAGTTAAAGGATATAAAGATTATATGGAAACAGTATTCAAATGTCCAGCTGCTGTTTATATTGCTGAAAGCGATGATTTCGAGGATCCTTTAAACAGAGCTCCTAGGGCTCAACCTGGAAAACCAGCACTCTCGCTGGAACTCTAAATGAGTCAATTAATAAATTAATAAATTAATAAATTAGATTCTCAGTAAATTTTCAAGATATGATGTTGGCATCGAAGTAATTTAACTAATTTCAGGATTTTCATCAAATTATATAGAGTTTAACAATCTGAGAAAAGCCGATTGATTCCATCTTTCGAAAGTCAGTCAATATATTATTCTAGCTAAATAAGCTTAAATAAGTTTGAAAAACCTAATATTTAAAGAAAAATGTAATACAAGGAGAAATTAACCGTGAATTTTCCAACTAATCCAATGTATAATGCTGGAAATCCAAATCAGATGCAACTTGTAACAGGTACAACAGGTCTCGCTTTAAAATATGCAGATGGGATGATACTTGTTGCTGACCGACGAGCATCAGCAGGAACTTTCGTTGCCAGTAAACGCGCAAAGAAAGTGCATAAATTAAATGAGTATACAGGCATGGGTATTGCTGGTTTAGTTTCTGACGCCCAGACCTTGATCGATGTAATGAAATCTGAACTTCGTCTCTACGAGTTAGAGAACAGTTTTCAACCAAGCATTAGAGTTGCGGCAAGTTTATTGTCTACAATTATACATGGGGGTTTTAGAAGATATACCCCATGGTGGGTGCAACTCCTTGTTGGAGGAGTTGATCGTCGTGGGTCTCATGTTTACGTGCTTGATCCAAGTGGATCCTTATCAGAGGAGGATTACATAGCTATTGGATCTGGTACACTCCTAGCAATGGGTGTTCTTGAGGCCTCATGGAAACCAGAATTAACAAAAGTTAAAGCAAAAGAATTAGGCATTAATGCGTTGAAAATGGCAATCGGTCGTGACATAGCTACAGGAAACGGTATTGATGGATTAATCTTCAGCACCAAAGAGGAAGTTGCAGAAGAAATCCATATAGACTTATGAGGTGAACCGCAAATGTATGATTCTCGTGTTCCATACGATAAAAGTGCAGCTATCTGGTCTCCTGATGGCGAACTAGTTCAGCTCTCGTACGCTCGTAAAGCTTCAGAAAGAGGAGCTGCTGCTGTCGGTATGATACTTGATAGTAAGACAATCTTATTAGCTGGCGAAACACTTTTTGATCCTCTTGTCGTCAGGCCAGACAAGATCCAAGAAATCGATTCGAATCTATTTGTTGTGGCTTCAGGCTTATCTACTGATTCTGCTCTTCTCATTGGTCAGGCCCGTCTTGTTGCCCAGCAACATCGTCTGATTTATGGTGAAAAAATTTCTGTTCGTGCGTTGGCATCTCGATTAGGTGACTTGATGGCTCGACATACTATTGCTGGTGGATTAAGGCCTTTCGGTACAGCGTTAATTCTTGCTGGATTTAGTCCAGTGGATAAGGAAGCACAGCTTTTCTTTGTCGATAACGGCGGTTCATTCTTTGCAGTAAATGCCTATGCTGCAGGTAGTGGTAATGAACGGGTGATTGATGCTTTGCGAAAACAATACAAAGTAGGTCTTGACGTAGAAAATGCAAAGAAATTAGTTCTAGAAATTTTAACATCAGCATTAGGAAAAAAGGAACCTCTGACTGAAAAGGAAGTTGAAGTACACATTTTAACCACCGATTAAACGCTTCCTTCGCTTCTTTTCCTCTTTTATAAAGGAATAATATAGGACTAGAATTAAATAGCTTTATATCTAAATTTACTGCTTCCTAAATTATTTGTTGGTGTTATATGGGAACCCGTACTTTACGAATCTTGATAATCGCTGATCTCCATAGTAATCTTCCCGCATATTATGCTGTGCACGATAAAATCTCAGAGCTTTATGGAAAAAATATTGATCATGTCATCTGTTTAGGAGATATCGTAGGATACGGTCCTTATCCCAATGAAATGTGTAAAATTGCAGAGGCTTTTGTCAGTGTGATTGGTAACCATGATGTTGCTTGTGCAACTGGAAATGCTGATGGATTTAAGAAATGGGCAGTTGAAGCAGTTCATTGGACGTTTGATGAGTTAACAACGTATAACAAGACATTTTTGTCAATCATGGCAAAAAATGAGTTTCTCAAAATCGAAGAACGCGGTGTCAAGATTTACCTTACTCATGCTTCCCCAAAAGATTATTTGGCGGACTATGTCTATCCAGATGACTCGAAAGAACGAAAGGATGAGCTACTGGATATGATCGGGGAGAACCATGTACTCGTGATTGGACATACACATATCCCATTTATTTACCAGAGTAAGAAGAGTGGTAAAGTCATTTTTAATCCAGGATCGGTAGGTCAACCACGAGACAACGATCCAAGAGCCTCAGTAGGAATTATAGAAATTGACCCTAATTCTGCGATGCGACTTGATTGGGTTCGTGTGGAATATGATATACGAGAAGTTGCACGTGAAATTCAGCGAGTAGGGCTTCCCATTCGACTTGCAGAGCGGTTGTTTTTCGGCCGATAAGGTTTTAATCAAAGATAGTCTTTTTCATCGGTCGTTGGTTTAATCATTTCTAATTTGATAGATTTTCCAATAGTAAGTTGGTCGAAAAATCTCAGATTCCCAGCATCTATTGACCCAATAATATTCACCGGATAATCGACTTGTTTCTCTTTAAGAAAGATGATAAGGGTCTGACTTTGCGGCCAGTAAGCTACTTCACCTCGTTTAACATCTCGCCTCGATTTCTCTGGTCCAGCCCGTCCGATTTTAAATGGAATAGCCACCTCTCCATTTCGAACAACCACACGCGATTGGATTGGCTGTCGTAACTGATAACGAATTAATGCCACAGTCTTGGGAGATAATTGTCGTATTAACGTTGCACGGCCAACCCTATCATTTCCAATGATTGAGAATTCAACTGTAAACTGATTAAAAGACATTTTAATAATTTCCTCAATCTTGATTTGTTGTCATGCCAATATTTTTAAGATTATGAATTTTTAAATTGCTTAAAGAGAGGTTATATTAAGTTCCACTACCATTAATTTAAATAAGAATTCCTATTATTTTCACTCAGAAAGTTTTCCATAAAAACAGTAAAAAAGATGATAGAAGTGAGTTCATTAAGTTTTTTCGGACAAAATATAGATAATGTTTTTCTAGGAATTATAGTAATTATTGCCTTTATTCTAGTGATAATTTACATTCTCAGTGGAATAAGGGTTGTAAAAGAGTGGGAGCGCGCACCAGTTTTACGTCTTGGCCGCTATACTGGCCTTCGTGGGCCAGGAATCTTTTGGATAATCCCAGGAATTGATAAAATTCCGTCTATTATCTCAACACGGATTCAAACCTATTCATTCCGCTCCGAACAGAGCTTGACAAGGGATAATGTCCCAGTCTCGATTGATGCAGTCCTTTTCTTCAGAGTAATTGATGTTGAAAAAACAATCCTTGAAGTCGAGCAATATCAAGCTGCAACCCAGTGGGTAGCTCAAACAACCTTACGAGAAGTAACGGGGCAAGCGGAACTTGATGAGGTACTCGCAGAACGAGAGAAAATAGCACATCATATGCAGGAGCTTGTGGACGAAAAAACAGAGAATTGGGGGATAAAAATAATGTCTGTCGAAATTCGGGATGTGGTGGTTCCAGGTAGATTACAAGAGGCGATTTCACGGCAGGCGGAAGCAGAACGGGAACGAAGAGCACGCATAACTCTGTCTCAGGCCGAAAAGGAAGCCGCTAAAGGTATGATTGAGGCAGCAAACCAATATATTGATAACCCTGCTGCTATGGAGCTCAGGTGGATCAATCTTTTGTTCGAGGCCGCAACAGAAGGAGGCGCTACTATCATGTTAATTCCAGCGAATATCCCAATAGCAGGATTCACAGGTAGTGGTGAAAGAGGTTCTGGTGGTGGACTACCTCCAGTAGGAGCTTATGGGATAAAACCTCTACCTGTAAAGAAAAAGAAAGAAGAAGAAGACCGCGACACACGTGCGCATGCACGCGATAAATAACTTTCCCCCATTTTTCTCTTTTTTTTCTTTTTTTCTGAAAAACAACGCTGATAATTTTCTAGCTTAAGAATCTTCAACAGCTTTCTGAATGTCAGTTAGAATCCAAAATTTTTCTCATTTTTATCTTAATTAACAGAGAAAGTCTGCACTAAGAGGACACAAGTTTAAAATAATATGGGGTCGAGTTCACATAAGTCTGAAAGAAGACTAGAGCTGTGCTTTATGAAAATAAAACGCCTTCTGTTAGCCTTTTTTTTAATCAGTCGCCCTCTAAATTCTTTTTTATCAGGTTTCGCTGTGGTAATAGGAGCGATTGCAGCAGTTAGTGAAGCTCAATTGCCATTGAACGGAAGTCAAATTACTGGAATTGTGTTAGGCTATTTAGCAACCTCGTTGATTGCTATTGGAGGATATGCTATTAATGATGTTTTCGATATTGAGATCGATAAGATTAATGCTCCCCATCGTCCTCTTCCCTCAGGATTAATGACGATAGGTGAGGCTAAGGCCTATTCAATAGTTCTTTTTATTGTTGGCGTCGTGATCCCTCTTTTCAACATATTTAGCAATTTCATTATAAATGTTCAAGCTTCCCTCATTGCCCTCGTTGGGGGAATTCTACTTTATCTATATGCTATCTACTTTAAACGCTCTGGATTCATGGGAAATATCATGATTGGACTTCTTACAGCCATCCCATTTGTCTATGGTGGATTTTTAACAAGGAGTTTTGAAACCATGATTTACCCAGTTCTGTTTGCTTTCTTATTGATTGTGGGGAGAGAAGTGATTAAAGATATTGAAGATGTTCATGGTGATCAATTGAAGGATGTCCAATCGGTAGCTCTAAAATACGGAGTTAAATCAGCACGAAATCTTGGATTTCTGATATTACTGCTGTTAATAATTGTTAATCCTATCCCAATACTTTTGAATTATTACACAAATCCAATATTCGTTTTAATAGTGATAACCATTGATGTAGTGATTCTTTATTGTGGTTATTTGTTGTTTAA
>CP070665.1:751206-753589 GCA_020351745.1 Candidatus Heimdallarchaeota archaeon
ATATGTTAAAACAATGGATGAAAAAAGTGGTGCATCACTCAAGCTAACTGTTCTAAATCCAAAAGGAAGAGTATGGACAATGGTTGCTGGTGGTGGTGGTAGTGTAATTTATACTGATACTATAGTTGATCTTGGATATCGTGATGAGCTTGCAAATTATGGTGAATATAGTGGTAATCCAACAACTGATTTGACATATGAGTATGCAAAGACAATTCTTGATCTGATGACTCGTGAAAAAGATCCGAAAGGTAGACCAAAGTTTTTACTTGTCGGTGGTGGTATTGCTAACTTCACAGATGTTGCCAAAACTTTTACTGGTATTACGATGGCATTGCGTGATTATAAGAAAAAACTTAAAGATGCGAATGTAAGAATTTATGTTCGACGTGGTGGCCCTAATTATCAAGAGGGATTGAGAATAATGAAAGATCTTGGTAAGGAGCTTGGAGTACCAATTGAAGTGTATGGGCCAGAAACTCATATGACCCGTATCGTTGATATGGCTTTAGGAGGGAAATAATGGAGGTGATATCAATGACAAAACCTAAACCTAAGAAAATCAAAAAAGATTATATTATTATGGATAAAAACACAAAAGCTATTGTTTTCGGTTTTCAGCAAAGAGCAATTCAACGTATGCTTGATTTTGATTATATATGTAGACGTGAAGAACCTTCTGTTGTAGTAATTGTTAATCCAACACGTGATGGTATGCATAAATGCTTCTGGGGAACAAAAGAAATATTGATTCCAATGGTTAGAACAATTTCTGAGGCTACAAAAATGCATCCTGAAGCAGATTTCATGGTTAATTTCGCAAGTTTCAGATCTGCATATCCTACTAGTAAAGAAGCACTCTTAACTAAAACTATTAGAACTATTGCAATTATTGCTGAGGGTGTTCCTGAAAGAAGAACAAAAGATTTGATTAAAATTGCAAAGGAGAAAAATAAATGGATAATCGGTCCTGCTACAGTAGGTGGAATTGCAGCTGGTGGATTTAGAATTGGAAATACTGCTGGAATGCTTGATAATATTGTTGCATCAAAGCTTCATAGACAAGGGAGTGTAGCATATGTTTCAAAATCAGGTGGACTATCAAATGAGTTAAACAACATTATTGCAATGAACACTGATGGAGTTTATGAAGGAGTAGCAATTGGTGGTGATAGATATCCAGGTTCCACTTTTATTGATCATATGATGAGATATGAAGCTAACCCAGACATAAAGATGATGGTCCTTCTTGGTGAAGTCGGTGGAGTAGATGAATACGAAGTTGTAGAAGCAATGAAGAAAGGTAGAATTAAAAAGCCAGTTGTTGCATGGTGTATAGGAACTTGTTCAAAGGTATTTCCTGCAGAAGTTCAATTTGGTCATGCTGGAGCAAGAGCGGGTGCTGAAAGAGAGACAGCTGATGCAAAAAACAAAATATTAAAAGAGGCTGGAGCGTATGTTCCAACTAGTTTTGATGATTTTGATAAACTAATAAACAAAGCATATACTAAACTCGTTAAATCTGGAAAACACAAACCAATATCTGATGTTGAACCTCCAACTATTCCACTTGATTATGCTGTTGCTCTCAAACAAGGAGTAATAAGACGACCTGCGAATTTCATATCAACTATTTCTGATGACCGTGGAGAGGAATTACGATATTGTGGTGTAAAGATTTCAAAAATATTCGAAGAAAAATGGGGGCTTGGTGGAGTTATTGGTCTACTTTGGTTTAAGAAAAACCTACCATCTTGGGCAAGAGAGTTTATCGAAAGAGTTGTATTACTTACCGCTGATCATGGACCTGCTGTTTCTGGTGCTCATAATAGTATAATTGCATCTCGAGCAGGTAAAGATCTGATATCCTCACTTGTAAGTGGACTTTTAACTATTGGCCCACGTTTTGGTGGCGCAGTTCAGGGTAGTGCAGATCATTTCACGAAATATTTATACTCAGGTGAAGAACCAAGCTTCATGGTAAAAGACATGAAGAGTAAAAATGTAAATATTCAAGGTATCGGTCATAGAATAAAATCAGTAACAAATCCTGATGTTCGAGTTACAATTATGGTTGACTTTGCAAAGAAGAATTTCCCGATCACTGAAACTCTTGATTATGCTCTATTAGTTGAGAAATTAACTACTGCAAAAAGAAACAATCTAATTCTAAATGTCGATGGATGTATAGGTGTACTTTGTTGTGATATGCTCCGTGGAATTGGATATTCAAGAGAACAAGTCCGTGAATTTGTAGATCTTGGAATCCTTAATGCATTCTTTGTTCTCGGACGAAGTATTGGTTTCATGGGTCATATTATGGATCAGAAACGACTCAAATCAAGACTATACAGACATCCATGGGATGATATTCAATATATGA
>CP070665.1:753689-767068 GCA_020351745.1 Candidatus Heimdallarchaeota archaeon
CATTAGCTGGACTGCAACAGATTTGGATCCTGCAACATATACGGTCTACTTGGATGGGGCGTTCAATACATCAGGATCTTGGACCAGTGGGAATGCGTTTCTTGTGGATATTGATGGACTAGCGGTTGGTCTGTACAATTTCACAGTCGTTTGTGTAGACGCAAGTGGAAATAGTAATAGTGATACTGTCTGGGTTACAGTTGAAGAGACAACTTCAACACATGAAGAGACTACAGAAGAAATTACATCTGGATTTGATTCTTCAACTTCAGCACATGAAGAGACTACAGAAGAAACTACATCTGGATTTGATTTTTCATTACTTTTGATAATAGGAGCAATTATTTTGATTTATCGAAAAAGGTAGAAAAATCGGTTATTTTTTAGGAGAAAATAAAGGTAAATTAACAATTATAGTTTATTTCTATGATTTCAAAGCAATCTCTGAGTTAAATAAGAAGGAGGGTGTTGCAGATTATTGATCAAATACGAATGTGATGAGATTAATTATACTATAATCCATAAAGGATGAGTAGAGACGAATTCATTAATGAATGAAAATATTACCTAATAAATCACGACGTTAAGCTTACTCAGTGTCCTTGAGTTGTTTGAGCTGATGATAAATCGCATCGGGATCTTCAATATCACGGAGAATCATTCCTCCGATATTTCCTCGCATCCCAACCATGGGAAGCATCAAGCCCCTTGTCATTAGAAAAATTGACCCCAAGTTGTATCGCTTTTGCAAAACTCCTTTGCGTAAATAGATCTCAGAAACATCTACAAAGTTGAAGGTTTTCTGTTCCACGGTAAAGAGCCCCTCAAAATACTCAATTCGATTAGCAAAAATCCGATACTCGATATGACTAATCGAGGTTTTTCGATACCAAATGGATAGAATCGCTCCTAACATAAAAAAGCCAATGGCACCCACGGTAAACATCATCGTCGTGGTAGATTCCGCAGTACCACCATCGGTGGATTGACCAGTCGCAATTAAGGTCACCATCAACACACCTATTCCCCCAAACAAGCCCAGAAAGACAGCTACAGGTAGTGATTTTAACACTGCAACAAATGTTAGGAATTTAGGTTTTATGATTACAAGTGGTTCTTCAGATGTGCCCTGAATTGATGATTTCATACTACATACCTCCATTGATTAACTTGCTATATTATTAATCATCCTACTTTTAAAAAGATATGGTATTCAAACACCCACAGAATTCTTAACTTCAAAAATATGAATCAAATTCAAAATTATGGGAATATTAGGAGGTTCGTGTGTATTACCAATGTAAAATTCCGAAAAAAAGTTGATATAGAAATACTTTTTTAAAAAGAAATAAGATTAGAGATTTTTCATTAAAACATAATTTAATCTGAAATACACTTTAAAATAATGTTGATCTGAGTTCCTTTAGAAAAATCATCTGGATATCGGCTTTCAATCGAAATTTGACCGTCGTACCGATCTACAAGTGTTTTACTAATAAACATCCCAAGTCCTGACCCCTTTCCGTTTTTTTGGAATTCAGAATAACGTGTAAAGATATCTTTACGCATTTTAGGGGGGATCCCTCTTGCATTGTCTGTAATTTTTATGGAACAGACTCCATCATCCTGAGAAGAGGTTACTATTATTTGTTTGAATTCATTTTGGTTATGTTTTACAGCATTTGTAAAGAGATTGATAAACAAATATTCAACCAATGAATCAGCAAGAATCATTAAGTTATTTGGTATGTTTTCAATCGATACAACTATCTCTTGGTTAGGATACAGATTCATTAAAAATTCTTTTGCTTTAATAAGAACAGTTATTAGTTCTATGGGGTGTAATACGAATTCTTTGCTTATTTGTGTTTTCATCAATACAGAAACATTTTCTAATAATTTAGTTGCTTGTTGTATACCCTTCTTTGCCTTAGATAGATAATTTAAGACATGTTCATGTTGGTTTACTTTTCCAACAAGGATTATATCAATGTAACCTTGACACTGTGCAATATAATTTCTAAGATCATGAGTCACTATATCAATCAAAAACTCATTCGTACTAACTTTTTCATCCAGAATTGACTCCTTTGCCTTATATTCTGTAAGATCGAATACTAGTACCCAAGCTTCGCCCCATGTTGAAGCAAACTTTTCAGGAATATATGTTAAATATTTCAAATAGATTAATTTGCCTTTCTTAGTTAGAGTATAACCTTCAACAAAGCTTTGCAAATTTCCCTCTGCTAAGTCAATAACAGCTTCCTTAAATGGTGGAACTTGGAAAGGAAGACCCATGTGCTTTAAAAGAGGTCCTAGTAATTCATTTTTTGATTCTTCCTCAATTAATTCCATCATTGATTCATTAACATCAAAAACTTTGACTAATTGTGCACACTTCATAACCTCTGAAGGATTCTCATCAAAATATTTTCTGATGTTATCAGTTTTATTCTTCAATGAGTCTAAATATTTTTTTAGGTCTGATAAATCTTCTTTCCAAATTGATAGAGGAGATCCTTTAAATAAATCTCGAAAATTTATATCTAAATCGCTCAAAAATTCATTCTTCCTTCAATAAGCTGAGAATCGAAATTATTTGATATTACAATTTGATATCATTGTGTTAATATATCAATAATTTCTTTTGTATAAGATCCTTCAATACAAGATATATCCAAAGATAAAGTAAAACTAACCAAGAAATCACCCGTATACGCTATTTTAATCTTGTGAAAAAAGTAAAGAAATTTGGTTTGAAACCCTGAAGTTTTCTCAATCTTCCTGATGTCCTCAACCTGCAATTTTCTCTAAAATCGGGGCGACCTTTATAGTATGCATCTTGAAACCAGCACTGAAATCAATTCCCATACTGAGTCCCAACAACTCAGGATACACAAATACTGGAAGATTTGTCTTTTCGAATTGTTTCGCCATTAATCGTTGTCCTACATCATATTGGACATAACAAGTTGGGCATACCGTTACAAGAGCGTCTGCATTTGCTCGTTCCGCTCCCACTATCTTTTCATGAGCCATTGCAACTGCTGTATCTTGATTGACCCCTCTTGTTCCAGCTCCACAACACGAAAGTTTATTCAAATAAGGAACGGACTGAGCCCCTAAAGCCTCAACCATTTCATCAAGTTTGGTTGGTCTTTCTGGATTATCTGTTTGTAGAATTTCAGGAGGTTTGAGAAAGTGACACCCTGTATGTGTAGCTAATTTTAATCCTGAGAGAGGATTTTGAACTTTGGCTGCAATTTTATCGATACCAATATCGTCATAAAATACTTCAGCAAAATGCTTCACTTCTATTGATCCTTGAAACTCACGATTGATCTCCTTTAGATATCCATTAACCTTAGTTTTTAAAGCTGTATCGTTTTTCAGATGTGTATTTACTACTTTCAATGTTTCGAAGCATCCGCTACATGCGGTAACAATGTTAAGGTTTTGTTCCTCGGCAAGGCATAGATTACGAGCTGCTAAAGTATGCCATGTTACACTATCAAATCCTTGCACACCACCAGGATCAGGACAACAGGCGAATGGTAAATCGACGAGTTCAATACCAAACTCTGGTAATGTCCTCCGAAGTGTTATTTCAACGAATGGAATCCTATAGGGGATCGTGCACCCAACAAAAAAAGCAAATTTTGTCATTAATTTCCAGCCTCCTTTATTTGACTTAAGCTCTCAACAGCACCTGTTGCTTCCATGAGCTTTTGGATTTCATCTAGATCAGCTTTAGGCAACTCTGGTAATTCTAATCTTTCCCGCTTCTTTAAGATAGATTGAGAAATAGCTGCTGTTGTCCCTGTTTCTAAGATTGCCTCCATTTCAGCTACAATTCCAGGAGGAACGTTTCTCAATTTAACAGCAAGGTTTTTTAACTCAGTAATGACATGTCCGATATCTATCCCCTGTGGGCACCGAGTACTACATGTATAACACATTGAACAGTACCATATCTGCTGGTCGTCTATAAACTGCTCATCATAATCCCCTAAGAGTAGTTTTTCCATGACTCTCCGTGGGTTAAACTCTGTGTATTGTCTAAAGACAGGACACCCACCCGCACAAGTTCCGCATTGATAGCACAGCTTTACAATATCGAAAAGTTCTTTAAATTCTTCTAGTAATTCGCTTGGCTCTGTCATTTATCCTCACACTTTAATTTTGTTCTCACAAGACTTCATACTATACAGTTCTCTAAATACTTAGCGTAAGGCTTTTTGCTAACGTTCTAATTTCTAACTATTAAAGTGTATATACAGCTTTTTAAACAATTGTTATGAAATTAGTGAAACTCTAAGTACAAAGTAATTTATTCGCGATACTATCCTTGACGACACCTAAATACAGAAGAATATTCAGAATCATGATACTTCTAGCTGAACTAGTAGGCATCAATGTCTTTATTTCTTACCAATCACCTTCCCTTTTAGGTCAGAAATTCTAGAAAAAGAAAAAGTAAAAAAGAAGGATTTTATATCTTTGTTTCTTCTGTAATCTGCTCCATAACGCCACATACCCCACATTTATTTTGACAATTATGTTGATTGAATATTCTTTTGTTAGAACCATTAGGAAAGAAAAACCAGAAAGGAGTGTCTGAAAAACCTTCTGATTCTTTTACAAAAAAGCTATTTCTCCGTTTAACTCCTGGAAGATGACTAAGGGGGAATGTGTCAATAAATGTAGCAATTTTCTCTCGGGTGTCAGCAACAAGACAGATTACAAGATTGTACTCAAAACCAGATAGAGAAAAGATTGCTGTAACGAGAGGACAATCATAGAAGTAATCCAGGATTGCTTTCTCTGTTTGAGGGTTGGTGATTTCTATAAAAGATAAAGCATGACTAAATTTCAGTTGTGAGAGGTTTAAACCAATCCCCTCAGAGATCAGTTTTCTCTCAACTAGATTATCATATCGTCTCTGTACTGTACCTTTGGCCATACCAAGGTCTTTAGCGGCTTGAGTGAACGATTGTCGAGGATTTTTCTGAAAGTATTCAATAATTGCTTTATCTTTGTTGTCTAACATGAATAATCTATCCAGTTTATCTGGTAACAATCGATTATTTAGATTCTACCACTGAGAACTCCACGGAAAAAAAACCGTGCGAAGAACTTTTTGACATAATAGAACAACCTGTTTGGAATATAACCTATGCGGAGGGGTGGTCGAGTGTACGTGAAATCTAATACCATAGCTGAGGTTAATCCCATCATCACAAAGCACTGAGCGTGGCCATTATATTTGGCATTCAGTTGTCCCTCTTTAATTAATCTTAAAATGTTTTTAGAGGCAACTTTCGCTTGGTAATGAGCAGTGGAGCCAGCTTTAGATATAGGTAACTCAGTAGTGTCACCCACAGCAAAAATATTCGGATAAGCTAGTGATTGTAACCTCTCTGTATCAACTAATACCCATCCCTGCTCATTAGCTAATTCACGATCATCGATATAAGTTGCACCTTCATGCGGGGGAACAAGAATTAACAGATCATAATTGATTTCTTCACCTTCAAGAGAAGATACTACCTTTTTTTCAGGCAATATTTCCTCTGTGTTGAAGAATTCATGTAGTTCAATACCTTTCTTTTCAAATTGTTTTTCGAATTTCTCTGAGGCCTGTTCGATTGAAAAAGCACCTCCAAGAGGACTTAGGTAATGAAGATTGACTTGTTCAAGCATCTTTCGTCGCTTGAAATAGTGATATAACATGAAAGTAACTTCAATGGGTGCAATAGGGCACTTATAAGGTAAATCCGCGACCCCAGTGACAATATTACCACCTTCGAAAGATTCTAAGGCATCGCGGAGCTTTAAAGCTGCTTCTTCATCATAAAAATGGTGAGCCTCACCAGCATAGCCAGGAACATTATCATAATTATAATGGGCACCAGTCGCAATAACCAAATAATCATATGAAATATCGTTACCACTCTTGAATTGTACCTTTTGGCCTTTTGGGTCTAAATGGATAACTTCTTCATTTAGAATTTTAACACGTTTGTTTACTACTTTTCGTAAGGGTCTATATTGCTTTTTCGTGCTTTTTTTATCGAATATACGATAAATTAGGTCTGGTTCGTAAAAAACATTCTCTTGCTTCGATACAAGAGTGACATCGGCCAATTTTTTAGCTTTTCTTCCCAAAAGATTGGCAACAATGACACCACCAGTGCCACCACCGAGAATAACAACATGGGGTTTCTTATCAACAGAATTCATTGTAGGTATCTCCAATAATAACTTAAAGAAATTCTATCTCATTTTTTTGACAGCAAATCGAGTGTATCCATCTTCCTCGAAAATACCGACCATCTCGTGTTTTGCTTTAGCTACCCATTTGGGAATATCTCGTATGGAGCCAGCGTCTTTACTCCACACTTCATAGATTTTTCCTACTTCACCCCTTTTAATATTTTTAATTAATTCCATCAGGGGGCCAGGGCAAAAACTTCCACGAGCATCAATTACTTTATCAGCTTTAATTTCTTGACTCATCAAACATTCCACCTCTAAATAGAAATAACTTGATCAGCATTCATGGCTTCCTCTGCTAGGGTATTTACACCAGCAATATCATCCACAAATGGCAAAAGATCATCTTTTTCTAGTCCCAAAATTTCAGTAATTTGCACACAAGCGATTATCTGAAGCTCACCGAGATCCTTTAAATCTTCTAGTAGTTCTTTCCAATGAACGAGCTTCCCTTCTTGTCGTGCTTGATTAATCTTATTAGATACTTCTGGAAATACACTAGTAACATCAGGTTCCGCTGGCGCATCTTTCTTTAATGCGTACACCGCGTCATGCATGAAGAAGATAAGAACTTCATAATCACTTGTAACAGCACCTGACGCAACCAACGCAACAGTCTGAAGTTTGTCTGTTGCTCCAGAATCGCATACTAATACTAATTTAGCCATCTAAATCTCTCCTTGTAAAAAAAGAAAATGGGTGATTTACATAAACAAAGTTATGTCTGCGTCTTTAGCAAATTCTAAGAAGGAAGCAGCACCACCAAGCTCGCAACCCTCAATAAGATCTTCTGCTTTAACACCCATAACATCCATGGTCATTTGACAACCAATCATTCGAACACCGCTCTCTAAACAGATATCACGTAATTCAATGAATTTTGCAACATTAGCTTTACCCATCCAGCGGTTCATCATCCAAGTAGCCATACCAGTCATGCCTGGGATCATACCAACAATATTTGGCACTGGCATTGGTGCAGCAGGATTAGCAATCGGACTAACCTTCAGTTTTTTGCTTTTCTTCTTATGGATTAAATTCAAACCATAAAAAGTAAAGAAAATCGCAACTTCCATATCCATCGCAGCTGCTGTTGAAGCAAGAATAACTGGAGGATAGGCCGCATCAAGAGTACCCGCAGAAGCAATAATTGCCATTCTTTTAGGTTTCTCTTCACTTACAATAGGTGCAGGTGCACTTTGGGGTATAGATTCAGTCATAATATCACCATTCATTTAATTCAATCGTCGAACAAGAAAACGAAAATCTCTGGGACCGCGCTCTTCCGCGGAAATGAGTTCCTGACCTGTGGTACGAGTCCAAGCTGGAATGTCAGCCATACTTCCAGGATCAGTAGCTAAAATCTCTAATACTTGGTTAATTTCCAAGCTTTTCAATGCCCTTTTTGATTTTAAAACAGGCATAGGACAAGACAAATTCCGTGCATCTAAGGTTTGATGTACTTCAGCCATTTTTGAATTCTTCCTATTTAATTTGAAACATGTTTTAAACCCTTCACCTGTGAGAGGTAAAAGGATGCGAGTGAACAGCTTCTCCCTCTGAGTGAAAGTTTCTCCGTGAGGCAGAGTAATCAGCATAAGCAGTTACTAACCCAGTAGGGGAAGTCGGTGACATTATTAAGGAAAAAGCTGTTCAATGACCAAATAGGCAATTTGATTTATAAATATTGTCCAAACAGCCAGAAAGTAACTATATTATTGACGAATTATCCAATAATAAGTTACATAATCACCACTTTATGATTGATGAGTATTTAATGTCGCTTAGAAATCTGAAAATAGATTTTTTACATTTTAGCATTTTTCAGTTAATTTATTAGAGCTAATGGGTGTTTTTTGGTAAAAAATAGTCAGAAAATTCGAAAGTATAGAATTCTGTTATAATAAAATACTTTATTCATTCTTTCTTTGATTCTTTCGTGGTTAAGAGATTTTGCATTTGATTAAGCAAATCTGGCTCTTGTAAAAGCACTTTAAGGATACTTGCTAAATCGGCAATGTAATTTAATTTATTAACATCAATTTGGCCTAGAAAGTCAGCAAAATCTGAATTGCTTCCTGCTTTTTCAACTAGATCTTTTTTCGTTTTGTTTTGTAGTATGTTTAATCGTTTGAATAATTTATCAAACGATTCTTTGTCAGGTTCTGATGTCTGTAACAACTCAGCTAATGTTACTCGAAATATTTGAGCATATTTCTCACCATCTTCTAATTCCCACCATTCTAGATCTTCCTCCTCAAATTTAGGATAGAAAATCTTTGCGGTTCTACAATATACTTTTTCACATGATCGACTCCCGATTTTCTCTCGGTACCCAGCAGCGATCACTATCCCCGCGTCCTCTAATTTCTCTAAATGCCGGTAAATTGTTTTTAAAGTATAAGTGTAATTCCCAGTTTTTTGATCCTGATAGAGATTATGAATATCTTTTACACTCATAGCTTTATTTCGTAAGGCAGTAATTATCAGATAATGTTCTTTGATTAAGTCTAATTCCTCTTTTGAAACTAACTTCACATTTTTGGGTTTATGTGTAATGTAAAAACGATAATCTGATGATTCTTGGTTTATTTCATCACTGTTCTTCATTACAAAGCCCTCATGGGAAAATATAGCAAATTTGATTAAGAATTTGATGATTACTCTTCATTTCAGAGGTTGCTATGATATTAGATAAAGGTTCGCCACAATGGTAAAGTAAATAAATGTGATTACAATAATTGACAGTACCTGTTAATAAATGTCACTAACTGCGATAGGTTAATAATCTAACAAGTGAAGGAGAATGATTAGTAATGAAATTAATTTATCGACATTATGAACCTAATCAAGGACTCGAAGAGCAACAAGCAAAAGTCTATACGGAAGTGTCAGGACTCCCTGCAGATGCAGAGGAGATTAAACAACGCTTTAAAGGTGAGAAGAGAGATCCTCTAAGTGCCCGTTATGTATTAACGGAAGATAACAGGCTTTTAGCATATGTTCAAACTAGTAAATGGGTTGCGAGACCAGGTACATATATCATCAGCTATCCTTGGGCTTCACCCGATTGTCCTCCCAAAGCCCAAGAAAAAATCTTTGATGAACTAGTAGCTTGGTTGAAAGACACTATTCATCCCCAAGTAATTGCAGGTGAAGTCGTATTTGATACACCAACGACTGATGAACGTATCGCATTTTTTCAGAGGAAGAAATTCATTGAAAAGGAACATCTTTATGTTTATAGTGTTGATTTCGATCTTACTGAAATTAGTAATTGGGAGATGACTGATGAAATTGCCTCTTATACTTGTAGATTAGGTACAACTGAAGATCTTGACCAAATAATTGAAGTCTGTCACACGGATAATTATATTCGTGATGTCTTCCCTAGTGTTGAGGAGGCAAAATACTATGTGGAAAATACTTTTCTAAAAGACGATCATAATAAGCTAATCCTTAAAGACAATCAGATTGTCTCTGTAGGTCTTCCATATCGTAGAAAATTAACAGGGGGAAAAGACAAAGGACTTGAAATAATCAGCTTAACATCAGCAACACGTCTAAACCACCCTCAAGCCTGGAAACGGTTGCTTATTGAAGTTGCTAAAGATTGCCTCAAAAGTGGTTGGCAAAATCTTCCCTTAAGAATTAGTACGTTATTTTTTGGGTATTCAATGAATGCAATTCATCTGGCGCAATTACAAGACACAATCGAAGATATTGCCGTTCTTTATGCTCTTCCCTACTAGTTTAGTGAGCTGAGATGGAGAATAAATGTGAATGAAAGTACTAATAGGAATCCCTCTCTACAATGAACAAAAATACATTGCTGAGTGCATTCATTCCCTTTATAAATTTCTAATCGCAAAATGTTCAGAATACGAGTCAACAGTATTATTATTAGACGACGGGAGTACAGATAAATCTCAAAATATATATCAGAAGTTAGCAAATCAATATCCATTTCAATATCTCAGACATGAAGATGGGCCTCGTGGATATGGAAATACGATTTTGACACTATTTCAGGAGTCAAAATTGAACTATGATGTTTTGATTACGTTTGATGCTGATCTACAACATGCACCTTTTAGTATTAAGGAGATTTTAGATCTCCTTTATAATAATTCTGAGATCGATTTAGTTACTACAAGTCGTTACCTCTCCTACCGCTTTTGGTACCAGAATACACAAGTTCCAGTAGATCGTTATGTCATAAACATGCTCATGACAAGAACGATCAATGAATGTTTTAATCTAAAAATAACAGATGCTTTCTGTGGTTTGAAAGGTTATAGAACGAAATCGCTATCAAGTTCTATTGATCATGCAGGATATGCGTTTCCTTTAGTTTTTTGGCATTATGTTTCACAAAAAGGTCTTAAACTTATGGAGATTGAAACACCAATAATATATCGGTTAGGTCGCCGAAGTCGTGGTGAATGGAACCATCGTGTAAAGGAATACTTCATGATACTTGAGTGTCTCATCTCCTCCCCCACATTGAAGCAGGTTATCAGGCAACATTACAAACAAACGATTGGAATGCTGACTGAAATAATGACTCACCATTCCAACTTCCCAATCTATACTTACGACGATTTTTACAAGAGTAGTTATATTGATCAACTTAAGGTGAGTATAGAAAAAGAGAAGAAACAATTACAGTGCTTGTGAAAGAAAATCTAGTGGTTTTGGAAGAAACAGAGATTGAAAGGAGTAAATATTAATGAAAACTATGAGATTAGGTAAAACAGGCCTTAGTGTTTCTAGGATTGGCATTGGTGGTATCCCAATTCAACGACCACCTGAAGAAACAGCGATAAAGGTACTTCAACGGTGTTTTGATTTAGGGATTAGTTATATCGATACGTCAATTGCTTATGGAACTAGTGAGGAACGCATCGGAAAAGCAATCCCCGATTATCGAGATGATATAATCATTGCCACAAAAACAGGATGGCGAGATATAGATATGGCCAATGAATGCTTAGAAAAAAGTTTAACCAATTTGCGAACAGACTATATTGACATCTGGCAATTTCATAATGTTAGTACTCTTAGTGCATTTAAGCAAGTGTTCAAGTCTGATGGAGCAATGGAAGCCGCACAGCAAGCTTTGGAAGAGGGGAAAATAAATCATATCGGTATTAGTAGTCATTCGTTAGAAATTGCCCGAAGAGCCATCACCTCGGGGGATTTTTCTACAGTTCTATTTCCTTTTAATTTCGTAAGAAGTGAACCTGTGGAGGAATTATTGTTATTAGCCCAAAAACATGATGTGGGATTCGTAGCGATGAAACCATTTGCGGGTGGAACTATAAAAGATGCTAATATAGCAATAAAGTACTTATTGCAATTTGATACAGTTTTACCTGTGGTAGGAGTTGAAAAAATCTCCGAGATCGAAGAGATTGTAGATATCGTGAAAGGAGCCTGGGATTTAACACCACAGGACCGACACATGATGGAAACCATTCATGTACAATTAGATAAGACGCTATGCAGACAATGTGGGGATTGTCAACCTTGTCCCCAAGGAGTCCATGTTCAAATGTTAATGATTACTAAGGGAATGTGGCGGTTATGGCCCCGTGAGGAGTTCCTTAATCGGTGGATGCCAAATGCAGTAAAAAGTTGGGATAATTGCGACCAATGTGAGGAATGTGAGCAAAAATGCTTGTATCATCTACCCATTAGAAAGATCATATCCGAAAATATTGCCTTCTATAATAAAGTAGCTCAAGGAATAATACAGTGAATTCAAACCTAGTAAAAAAGAATACTATCATGATGATAACATGAACCCTGTTATATATAATCTTTTTAATCGGGTATATCTCTCAATATTTACAATATCTAAGGTTTGGGAGAGTTTTCCCTAGTTTATACCTAGATTTGTTTTAACCATACATGTTATCTCCGTTTGGATTAAGAAATAATCTTAGATTTGCTTAAAAAGAGTTTTCTGGTTGGATTTTCTTAATAGCGTCTTAATATTTGAAAATATATTTAACCACAAAGGATTCCCTCTATAGAAAGGTTGGACTTGATTAGAATGCAGGAACATGATGTCATTATTATTGGTGCAGGCCTCGCAGGATTAACCGCAGGAGCAAAGCTCGCTAAAGAAGGGAGAAAAGTCCTTTTGATTGAACAACATACCAAAATTGGGGGGTGTGCGACTACTTTTGACAGAAAAATCAATGGAAATAGAGTCACATTCGAAGTGGGACTTCATGAGATGGATGGACTGGACAATGAACAAGATCGGAAAATTAATTATTTCCAAGACTTAGGAGTGTTTGATCATGTGGATTTTATTCGAGTTCCCGAGTTTTATCGCATTACTAATGGTCGAATGGATGTAATAGTTCCCCATAACGTACCTGAGGCAATCGACTCCATTTCAAAGGCTTTTCCAGAAGAAAGAAAAGCTGTGGAGACTTTTTTTTCTGATATTTCTAGTATTTTCGGCGATTATGAACGTATGATGGAATTTAGCACTACATCTGTTGGTGCATACTTAGACAACTTAACCTCAAATGAGGATTTGAAATTCACATTAGTAGGGAATTTGGGATACTATGGGGACGATCCTTATTCGTTATCAATGATCTACTTTTCCACAGCTCAAAATAGTTATTTCAAAGGAGGCGGGCATTTTATCAAAGGAGGGTCTCAAACTCTTTCCGATTATCTGGGAAAGGTAATAACAGACAATGGGGGGACAATTGTTTGTGGTCATCTTGTTACAAAAATTATTATAAAAAATAACACTGCAATTGGAGTCAATTATATCAGGCACAAACAGAAAGAAGCATCAGAACAACAGGCGTATGGAAATATTATTTTGGCTAATGCAGCTATTCCAAATGTTGTAAATGATTTACTAGGCGATGTATTACAAGAGACTGAATATCAAAAAAGCGTTAATTTATTGCAACATGCATGTTCATTATTATGTGTATACCTTGCATTTAGTCAGCCTCCCTCAAATATTGGAAATAAGTGTTATTCAACATTTATTTATGATAAAGATATATCCTTGAAAGACTTTTCCAAGATCCAAAAATCAAATGATTATACAAAAAAAGGAT
>CP070665.1:767168-769811 GCA_020351745.1 Candidatus Heimdallarchaeota archaeon
GGTCGGTTTTCCTCCCATAGACTTACTGCTCGACATTTTGACCGAGAAACAGTCTGAAGAACTCTTTCCTCTTCAACTTCCAAAGTCTCTTCTTTATTTCGCATGCCTTAAGTTAGTATAAATTATGATATTATTTTATTAGAACCTCTTCTTATTCATCAAAACATATTAACAAAATGTTAACCTTCCGCTTTTCGAATGCTTCTTTTGATTATCTTTATTTCATTTTTAAAAATCATGTATTATTATATGTAGCCATTTTGAGATGTCTCATATTGTTTCAAGTTTGTGCTGGTGCTATGTAGTATATATCAACTGTTATACATAATTATTATTTTAAAATATTAAAACAGAAGGGAGACATGCGAACGTGAGCGTACGAGCATGAATTATTGGAGGAGCATCATTTAATCGCTTCAACGTATAAACTTATTTTTGGATGTGTTGTATCAAATAACATTGTGTTTCGTAGTACTGGCGCTTTGCTCTGCCCATAACCTGAAAGATAAATATTTTTAAAACCCGCAATACTAAGCATTTGAAATAGCTTGTTTTTATTCCACCAATTGATATGGTTGCCAGGATATTTCCTTTGTACCTCCAATGAACACTTCGACGTACAATAGTCTAGTGCTTCTTCATAATCTAACTCCTGGAATATCTCATCAAGTTTTTCATCATTTATTCGTTCTGGTGCACCATCATTATGAAGTAATGAAACACTCGATGCAAAATGCCATAGAAATATTTGTTGTATTGACGCTTCATTTAATGGCTTATTGAGTTGAACTCTTTCAAGTTTTTTAGGGGTCTTTACACTATATTGGTCTATCCAATAAAAGTAATTTCTATCGTTTGTTTTGTATGCTCTGAAATCTAAATCAATGTTGGGCGTTGTTATTCGAAGAACGCCTCCTTGTTTAAGTATTCTATAAGATTCATTGAACATGTTCTGAGCTGCTTCGTTGTTAATGTGTTCAATTGTATGACTTGAATATACGATCTCTGCACTATTGTCTTCTACAGGAATTGGTGTAAGAGTCAATAAATCCCAATCTATACCCATATTACTACCTTGTACATCTTTGTACCATTCGGATTCATGATCAACATTTGTCCAAGCTGTATGTTGAAACTCACCTGCCCCAATGTTATAAAATCTTCGATTTTCGACAGGTTCAATTCCATATATTTTGTAATATATATTAATATCATATATTTTTTTTAATTTCCTAATCCTAAGAATTAAATCATAACCCATTATTTTAAACATTTTTTTAATAACCCTTATTATATTCCACATAGACACTACCTATTTCACGCGCGAGATTTTAGCATCATCGTAAAATGCAACAAGATGAAAATAATAAAGCTTACTCTCACGGGTTGCGCGCGCGTACGCTCATAGCTTAACCTAAAAAGTCGTGGATTTCGTATCCATAATCCGCATAAATATCAATCATCCTTGTTTAGTCGAGCAATGTTTGGTTCGACTGTGTACAATGAACACTCTTTACAGTGGGACTAAACCATGAACACACGCTTGCAGCATGTCTGCAACATTATACCTAGAAAATTAGATGGTTTAAAAATCCTCGATTGTGGAATTGGCTTCGGAGAAATGGCTTTCCGCTTACGAACTCATTACAGGTTCAGAGGGACACCATTTATCGTGGGCCTCGACCTCCATGAGTCCTATGTACTCTTACACAGTACACTTGGACTCTACGATAAAGTCTACAACTGTAGTGTTATCGACATACCTTATGCAGAAAACTTTTTCGACATTGTTTTAGCACTCGAGCTGATCGAACATCTATCAAAAGAAGATGGGTTAAAAATGCTGAATGAAGTTGAGCGAGTCTCGAGAGGGCAGGTGATTATAACAACCCCGCATGGTTTTACAGCAACAAGGGAGCGAGGGGGCAACCCCCATATGGAACACATTTCTGGATGGCATCCCAAGGACTTTACAGATCGAGGGTACTCAGTTAGACTAATCGACCCGAGGATGATGACAAGATCAACAAGACTGGTGGACAATGTTAGACGAGCTGCTCTTCAAATCAGAAGGATTCCAAAGACAATTCTTGCAGTGAAAAAATCAGAGCGAAACCAAAGCTACGAGGGCATTCTCAGAGTTGATGACCTCGTTCCTATCATAGATAAATAGAATCTTTTACTCACACGCGACAATAGAATACCCTTTTTCTAACGAGCGCGCATGAGTTTGTAAATTTCGCTATTTATATTATTAGGAGTTTTTCAAGCTCGTCAGATGCGTACCTCGTAAACAAGACTTTATAACATTCCGCTTTTCGAATACTTTGTTCAATTATCTTCATTTCCTTTTCTTCAAGCAAGGTTGGATTGAAGTCTTGATCGGTAAAACCGTACGGTATGAAAATCCTGTCGGTCCAGAATATTCTCTCCCACTTGTTTTGTAGAGCTAAAATTTTTGCTGCCTGTCTATAGTTAATAGGAACTAGTTCATTCATAGAAGCCTTCTGCAGAATGTATACCCTCTTTATCTCCGCGTTTTCAGATATGGAAGAGTTTTCAATCAGATCCGTGATTTCTTCGTGATGAGCGATTTCAATTCTCCTTCTTAGGTATGGAATTTTGTTGACAAGCTCCCCCATT
>CP070665.1:769911-777178 GCA_020351745.1 Candidatus Heimdallarchaeota archaeon
ATCCTCTGGAAATTTAAATTTTCATTTAAGTAAGTTATCAGAGGTAAATTATGTGAAAATTCGAAAATCTATTCTTACGGGACGTTTGCAAACAATTATTGAAATAACACAACATGGTGAGAGCGCATTTAAAGAATATATTGAGAAAGTTAAACATGTTTTAAAACAAGTATAATTTATTCCATGTTCCTTCAGCTCATTTTATAGTTGTGTATAAAGCCTTCATCGATATGTCAGCATTTGCTAAAGAAGAAATTAGAAATAATTATTGATCAAGGATAGTTCTATCTACGATTTGACAATCGAAACACAATTCATATTTTGCCTATTTTGTTGCTATTGAGACATATGAAATTATTCTGAGCGGAGAAACCTGATAAAATGCGGATCGTTGTGTTGGATACTGATAAGTGCAAACCCAAGAGGTGTGTAAAGGAATGTCGTGGATCCTGTCCAGTTGTCCGTTCAGGAACCGAAATGTTCGAGTTTGAAACCCCTGTTTCCCAACCAATTATCCATGAACAATTTTGTACTGGGTGTGGCATCTGTGCGAAAACATGTCGATTTCGTGCACTCTCGATTATTAATACACCTGAAAGATTAGATCAGGATTTGACTCACAGATTCGGGAGAAACGGCTTTACACTATTTCGATTACCTATTATCAAGCCAGAGAGAGTAAATGGTTTAGTTGGTCAGAATGGAGTGGGCAAGTCAACAGCCTTGAAGATATTAGCTGGAGATACCATACCAAATTTTGGGATTCACGATGAGAAACCTAGCTGGGAGCACGTACACGAGTTTTATAAAGGAACCGAACTTCAAAATTATTTCCAAAAAATGGTTGAAAAAAACATTAGATGTATACGCAAGCCACAATATATCGATAGCATTGCTAAGCATGTTAAGGGAACCGTTAAAGATATTTTGACACGTTTTGATGAAAGAAACATCTTAAACGAACTTAAAGAAGAACTGGCGCTCCAAGAAATCTGGGATCGTGACATCAAAATCCTATCTGGTGGAGAACTCCAGAAATTGGCTGTTGCTGTAGCAATGGCTCGTGATGTTGACATCTATCTCTTTGATGAGCCTTCTTCATTTCTTGATATTTATGAACGTCTTCGTGTTGGAAGAGCAATTAGGAGTTTAATTGATCACAAAAAGACTGTTATTATTGTTGAACACGATTTAGCTGTCTTAGATTATCTTTCTGACTATGTAACTACCTTTTATGGCAGCCCATCATCCTATGGTATTATATCCTTACCATATTCTGAAAAAGAGGGAATAAATGTCTTTCTTGATGGCTTTATCCCTTCAGAAAACATGCGATTCCGTGATTACTCGATTGTTATTCAAAAATCTTCGATACGAGAGAAAAGCATTGTTACAGAGGAAATTTTGTCGTATCAAGATCTATCAAAAATTTTTGAGCAAAGTAATTTCTCATTAGATGTTCGAAAAGGAACGATTCATCAAAATGAGATCATTGGAATTTTGGGTCCCAATGGAATCGGAAAAACGACTTTTATAAGGATGTTAGCGGGCCTAGAAACACCTACTTCTGGAACAGTTGACCAAATTCTTCTTGATAAAGAATCAAACCCTGATGTCAACAGTACAGCTGAAACCCTTCGGATAGCATACAAACCACAATACATATCATTAAATGAAGACCAAACGGTTGAAACATTTCTCTTGGAAACAGGAGGCGCAATTGTTGCCACCTCTCAGTTTAAAAGTGAAATAATCCGCCCTTTTCAATTATCCGAGTTGTTTGACCAACAACTCAAGTATTTAAGTGGTGGAGAACTGCAAAAAGTTGCGATTGTAGGTACTCTTGCTAAAGATGCTGATATATACCTATTTGATGAACCTTCAGCGTTTTTATCTATTGAAGACCGGCTCACTGTAGCTAAGGTCATCCGCAGGCTTATCAAAAGTCGGAAGGCTGCTAGTTTCATAGTTGAACATGATATTGTTTTTCAAGATTATGCAAGTGATCGAATAATAGTATTCCTTGGACAACCAGGCATTTATGGGAAAGCCTATTCACCATCTTCTGTTAGAACTGGAATGAACCGTTTTCTTGGCAATCTCAAAATTACTTTTCGACGAGATCCTAAGAGTGGTCGTCCACGAGTAAATAAACTCGATTCTAAGCTCGATCGGCTCCAAAAAAACCAAGGCGAATATTATTATGAGAAATGAATCGACTCTCCGATCTGTGATTACTATTTTTCATGCAAACCAATGTGATCCAAAGAAATGTACAGGGGTAAAAACTTGGCGGAAATTCAGGCAAAATCGACTGCCGTCCATTAATGATATGAGGCTTGTTAAGCGAATCCCGCAGATTCCTCGCTTTTCACTGGTTCTAAATCCACTCGCAGAGGATATTTTATCATACAAGGATCACAAGATTTTTGTTCGGTCTGGATTAACTATTCTAGATTGTTCCTGGAACCATGCGGAAGAGATTTTTGCAAAACAATTTCCAAATCTAAGGAGACTTCCGTTTTTAATTGCAGCAAATCCAACAAACTATGGGAAACCGACAAAACTTACCAGTGTTGAGGCTCTTGCAGCTGCATTATTTGTATTAAGAGATAAAAAAACAGCAAAAGAAATAATGTCTATTTTTAAATGGGGAAACCAGTTCCTCAGCTTGAATTCTAATCTACTCCAAGATTATGCCAAATGCAGTAATATGGAGGAACTGAGACGAAAAGAACTTGAATATTTTGAAGACCAAAAGTAATAATGGAATTGATTAGAGTATTCAGTTTGAAACTGAAATGAAGAAAGAAAGAGATAAGTTAAAATATTGAATTCTAAAAAATAACCTCACATCCTAATATACATCGATCTATTTGGAGGAAAATCCCCTTGACTGTAGATAAACCCTTAAAAATCACGCTTTTAGGTGTAAAGCAGTCAAAACCAGGAAATAAGTTTATTTTCGTTGGTGAAACAGAGGAGTGCTCCGAATGTCGCCTTCGAGGTGTATGTTTAAAACTCGATAAAAACAGAATATATGAGGTTGCTAGCGTAAAAGAAACAATTCATCCTTGTGATGTTTTTGCGCAAGGAGTTCAGACCGTTGAAATATTCGAACCGTCCTATACTGTTACAACAGGTGCAAAGCTTGCTGTGGAGGGAGCAACTGTTACCTATAACCCTCGTGATTGCGATTTGATTGAATGTCCTCACTACTATCACCATTGTCGACCAACTTATCTTGAAGAAGGTGAAAAACTAAGAATTGGTGATATCTTAGATGAATCTGTTAATTGTAAACACGGATACAAGTTGAAACTGATTGTAGTCGATCGAAATAACAGTCACGACTAATGATTTTTATTTTTGAGGAAACAAAATGCCGATTACTGAAAACGATTGGGTAAAAATTGACTATACTGCGCGATTAAAAGAGAACTCTAAAGTTTTTGATACAACAATGGAAGATGTTGCTCGCTCTGAGCGCATATTTGATGAAAAGCGGACATATAAACCCCTGTTGTGTCGTGTTGGGGACGAGAAGTTCTTGATTCCGGGATTAGCTCGAAGTCTTGTAGGACTTGAGTTAAATTCTCCCCAAACCTTTGAAATTGTAGCTATAGATGCCTACGGTGAAAGAGACAGTAAAAAAATTGAAATGGTTCCCACAAAACGACTTCGAAAAGCAAATCTTGACCCAAGGGTTGGAAATCGAGTCCAATTAGCAGGTCGAAGTGGAACCATAATTTGGGTAGGTGGAGGTCGATCACGTATTGACTTTAATCATCCTCTCGCAGGAAAGGATCTGATATTTGATGTCACTGTGGTAGAACATCTGGAAGAGGAAGATCAAATACGAAAGGAAATTATTTCCCGCCGTTTTCCAGGAATCAATATGGATGAAATCACTATCGAAGTGTCAGAAGATCCTGATACCATATCTGTTTCTTTACCAAATTATCTTATCTTCATGGAAGGCCTAGCGATAGCAAAATATTCTCTTGCAACAGAGCTTCGGGATTTTTTAAATTTCAAAGTTGTAAAATTCATTGATCTTTTTGATTACCAAGAAACTGCCCCCACGGATGAAGAACCTGATACTCAAGAAAAGGGGGAAGAAAAAGAAGAAGGAGATAGCTCTCCTGAACAGGAAATATCCTAGCTCTTCTTAGTTTTTTCTTACGTTGCTTTCATCTTTGGAGTATATTTTTTGGTCCATTTGAATTTCCGAGGATCGCGTTTAAAGTCAATTAAAGACCGACGACATTTACGACTACAAAATCTCACTACTTGGCCATTCTTACGGACAAATGAGATACCAGTTCCAGGTTCCACATCATGTCCGCAAAATGCACAAGGGAAAATTCTAACCATTTATATTACATCCTTAGCACGTTTAGGGACGCTTCAAGTTCCGAGCTTCGCGTTCTGTTTCCCTCAGTAAGAGGGTGTCACCTTTTCTGATCGGTCCTTTCACATTACGTACAATAATCCGTCCACGATCTCTTCCTTCAAGAACTCGAACACGAACTTGTGTGATTTCTCCTGTAACACCAGTTCTTCCTATAATCTGTAAAACTTCAGCTGGAATAGAGATATTGTCCTCACTCATTTAAATAACTCCTTATATTCCGGCCAATTCTTTGATTCGAACAGCCAGATTATCAATTTTTGCTTTTACTTCACCTTCGTTTATGATTGAGCAACTAGCTGTCTTCACCCCAAGATTACAGGCTTTTCCAAGCTCTTCTTTATTTGTAATATATAGGTAAGGGATTTTCTTATCTTTACAAAGAAGAGGGAGATGTGCAACTATTTCTGGTGGATCCACGTCTAATGCAATAAACACTAGTTTTGCTTCACCACGTTCAATACTTTTTGTTGTTTCGTTTGTTCCTTTGCGAATATTTGCAGGATCACTGCTCACATTCTCTAGCAACGCTAGAGCATCGCTATCTAGCCCTTCGGGCTGCTCGTAATTTACATAAAACGGTTTACTCATAATTTTACGACCTCCAGGGTCTTATTTCAGTTTGAATAGTCATACCCAGTCCTAGGTCGGACAATTAAGGCCGCTTTGAGAAGAATTAAATATTTTTACCTTTGTATTTTTTTCAAATTCCAACTAAATTAGATCTGTTTTACATATAATATTATCATTTTAATTGAATAAAATACCATTTCAAAATTATATTTGAGATTTATGACAAGAAAAGAGGAATTTTTAAAAGATATACACAGTTCCTTTACTAAAGCTAATTCGGTAAGCGTTCCATGGAACAATCAAAGCCTGTTCCCTTTGTTTCTAAGTTTTCTTTGAATCCGAATCGCCGATAATAGTCTTTTAATTTTGAGATTTCTTCATCTGTTGGTTTTTTTCTAGGATTAATAAAAGGCATCGCATGGAGAGTTAAAATAATTCCTAATTCATCAGCAAAATTGATTATTTCATTGAAGATATATGTTGCAAGTCCATTTCCACGAAATTCTGGTTCAATCCAGAGAGTTCCTATATAACATTCATTTTCTTCAGGTTTCCATGTAAGTGAAAAGCTCCCATGAGTAAGAAAATCACCTCCAACTTCCTCACCAATGTCTATAAAGCAACGTAATGTCTCTTTTTGATCTATTGCTCTCTTTAGCGAGATATGATCTCCCATAAACACTTGATCTAATGTATGAATATTAAAACTATGCTGTTGATTATTTATTTGGAATTCAACTATTAAAACCCAGTAATCAATATATGGAGAATTTTGAATTATCTCTTTAACAGAAAACATCAATCGTCTCTCTTTGATTTTTAATAATTATAATTCATCCTATTCATGGTTTAGGATAGTAGAAGCAAATCAATGAACAATCACAAGCTCTCACATCTCTAAAAATATTCCCAACGCATATAAAACGAATATTTTAGGTTCTTATACTTAATTAACTATTTCTCGTAATTTCATGCTGAATGGGAATAGTGATGATGTTTCTTTCAGATTTCATAACACAAATATTGAAGTATTCTACTCGCGCAAAACCATCTTAATGCCATTAATCATGCTTGTTTTCAAGATATGTTATTGAAATTCAACTATTTAAGGTTTTTGGTATTCTCTCACCTTTATTTTTAGGGTATTAAATAAATATTCCTTTAAGAAATCTTATAAGAGTAGAACGTCTGAATTATGATGGGAGGCGGGAAATTATGCCCATAACGAGAGGAAAAATAGCAGATTTCCGTTTTTTTAAATATAGTGTCATGAGATTATCTATGACTCAAACAGAATTTTAGAACAAAATTCTCTGAATAATCGAGGCAATGGTTGTTTCAGAGGAATTGTGTCTTATAATGTATGTTAATGACCTCTTAGATCAGCTATTGACACAAATATCGGTCAAAGGTGCTTTTTTTATTGAAGATCAGAGGAAGTTTAGATTGCTAGATATAGCTCTCTTCCACTCAAAATATCGGAGTTACCTTATTTTAATAGACACTATGATAAGATTAAGTTATATACTTAAATAATGATATTTAAGGCATTTAATGGATTTAAACGTGTGAAGACAATTAAAATCATCATTTCACTTTGTTGTAAAGGTATTTGAGATATCTATTTTTTATTCAAGATGATGGATTTGATGCATACTGTTGAAGTCTAAAAGGGACTGAGCTAATAATCTAGGAATTCAGATGTGGTTAAATTCTGATGACAAATCATAGATGAATTTATTTCTCAAAAGTATGGGATAAGATGTAGGAATAAATTGAATCTGTTTTTAGAAGCCCAAGTTATTTCTTATTTCTCATTCTCTAGAATAATAAGTGGAGGGATCAAGTCCGTGGATTTTCATGAGTTCAGCGGTTTTTCCAGTAATCATTAGAGGGGCTTTTTTTAGATCTATGATATTTCGAGATCCAGTAAGGAAACAAGCCAATCTTAACTGATAGGTAATTTCTTCAATTTTTTGCACAACTGCTTCTACAGAGTGTTTCTGAACTGTGAAAAGAAATGGAATAGCAATCCCTGCTGCATCCGCTCCTAGAGCAATTAATTTTGCAATATCTAATCCACTTCTTACCCCCCCAGATCCAATGATTGTTCCCTTAAAATTTCTTGTCGCCAGGATTGTGCTAAGGCCTGTGGGAATTCCCCAATCCCAATAAACTTCCCCAGTGTTCTTAAACTTGGGCAAGCTTGTCCGAATCGCTTCTACTCCTGCCCACGACGTTCCTCCTGCTCCTTGCACATCAATTGCTTGAAAACCCATC
>CP070665.1:777278-780379 GCA_020351745.1 Candidatus Heimdallarchaeota archaeon
CCTGTTTCATAATGTCGATGTGCGTCCGCAGTTTGGCTTAATGGATATACTTTATCAATGACCGATTTGATCTTTCCTTCCTCAATCCAATCTCGAAGCAAATTTAAGTCATTAAAATCCCCTAACATCCCCGCTTTTATTTTCTTACTTGTGAATTTACTAGTAATCATTTGTAATAATTGTTTTTTAGGGTTATAAAAATCCGTGGTAACGTAGATTCCCTCTTTAGAGAGAGAATTCTTACAGTTTGAGAACGAGTTTTTTCCATAAGCATCGAAAATGACATCATAAATTTGGCCAGTTTTCGTAAAGTCTTCTTTTGTATAATCAATCACAAAATCGGCACCGAGATCCTTTACCATACTTAAATTACTTGTACTACATACACCAGTAACTTCAGTTTCATATATGTTTTTTGCAATTTGTACAGCAAATGTACCTATTCCTCCAGAAGCTCCATTAATAAGGACTTTTTGACCACTTTGAATTTTGGCTAAATTCTTAAGAGCAAATAATGCGGGTATTGCACCTCCAGGAACTGCTGCTGCTTCTTGGAAGCTCATATTTGAGGGTTTTATTGCTGTTCTTGTCGAACCTGGAACTCGCATGTATTCCGCACAAGCACCCCCAATTGTCGTACCTCCATAAACTTGATCCCCTACTTTAAACTGTGTTACTTTCTTCCCTACAGATACAACTTCACCTGAAAAATCCAATCCAGGGATCTTCTTTCGTGGTGTTCTGATACCAGTCGCTATTACTCTAAATAAACCAGATAATACCTTCCTACCACTCCGAAATGTGATATCCAATGCTTGCATTGCAGAAGCATAGTTTCTTATGAGGACTTCATTATCTTTAAGGATTGGTTTTTCGATTTCTTTCAGTTCAAGAACATCAGCTGAGCCAAATTTTTCACATACAATAGCTTTCATTTGTCTAATCACTTCATATAAAATTAATTTACCTAAATAGCTTCTTGGTCTAAGTAAAAATTCTATAGTAGTGTTCACATGACTCCTTGACTATCATTAATGATTCTTTTCCTTTATTGATTTTTTGATTAACTCTATGTTACTTCCCCAACACTTCCAAAGACTTCTTTAAGGCATGAACTCCCTTTAACAACGCTTCTTGAGATGCTAATGTAACAAAACGCAGATGATTCTTTGAGGGAGCTAGACCATAAGCTGACCCAGGTGTAACATAAATTCGATGTGTTTTCAACAAATATTTAGTAAGCATTTCATCATCAATATTATAAGTAATTCTGGGGAATACATATGTCCCTCCCTGTGCTGGGACAACTGAAATTCCATCGATAGATTCGAGATGTTCTGTTAAGAATACCTGTTTTTTGTGTACACTCTCAACAAAATCTAAAGTTGCTTCTTTCGGTTCTTGTAAAGCTAGCTTAGCAATTTCTTGAGCAATGGATGTAACTCCAAGGCGGCCTTTACAAAGGTGTTTCAGATGTTGCCAAATATCGGGATGTTTTTCTAGTGGATCATACCATCCAAGATAACCCAAACGATATCCTGGTAGACGATAGACTTTACTAAAGCCATTTAGATAGATCACTGGGATCTCTTGAGCAAACTCTAGGGGGGAAACAAATGTACCAAATGTCATAGAGTCATATATCTCATCTGTGATAATGATTAGATTATATTGGCCTGCGATATTAATTAGTTCTTTGAGTATCTTTTCTGAATATACTGCACCAGTTGGGCTGTTTGGTGTAATTATTACTATAGCCTTTGTATCAGAATGTTTTTCAAGTGATGTTACTAGTTGATCCATATCAGGATTCCAATTTAGTTCTTCATCACATGTATAAAACCAAATATTTGAGAAGCGTCGGGCCTGAACAATTAACGGGATATAGGAGGGATCAGGGATGGCTACGCTCCCAGGAGTTTTATTAAAAAGCGCGTCGAATGTTAAAGGGAATCCTTCCGATACTCCATAAGTCATGACAATCTTATTTGGGGGTAATTCAACATTGCAAATCTCCTGAATCCGTTGACTTAGTGCCTGTCTTAATTTTTCATCACCATTCCAACTTGGATAGCCTGAAAATTTGGAAATTTGTAATTGATCGATTTTTCGTTGGACAGATTCCTCTAGAACATACCCATAAACGGGAGGGTCACAGTTTGACAGGTGCAAGTAATTTGGATGGGTTTGAGCAATCTTTTCTAGTTCTAAAAAAATACCCAAATATCCAAATCTTGAAAGATCAATATTATCAGGATTAGAATTCAGGTTAGATGTCTCCTATGTTTGAATTTCAAGAATAGTACTAATTAAGATATTTTTCCGTCAGTTAATCTTGATAGTATTAAACCCAACAACTGAGCTTGATCACTCATTCCTCGCTCAGTAAGAATTCCAGTGCTTTCTCTTTGATTTTCTCCATAGTTTTGGAATCAATAGCTTCTTCGACATATTCTGCAAGTAAGCTAAGCTTTCCAGCACAAGTCACTGCTCCTAAAACTAGACTCACAATAGCTAAAGGAAACATACCACCAGGATTCATAATTAAACGATCTAATTCTAATGATCCGTACATTCTAGGGAAATCTAATCGGGTGAGATTTGTTACGGCAGTTCCTAAAAAGGGCTTATCTAGAGATTCCATCTTTTGTCTTTTAAGAAGAGACGAGATCACATCATCTTGATTGCTGAATGTAGAAAGTTTTTCGTGCCGTGGAAAGTCCGATGGAACAAGTCCCCCTATCATTTTGTAACAAAGCGATTCCATAATGCCTGGTTCAAGGTAAGCCCAGGGTATCATCTCTTTGAATAGATTCTTATTTGTATAAAGCGGTTTCACTTTTCGATGTAGCTTTCGAGCATTGTCCCAGAAATTCATTTTACTGTTATAGTTATACTTCAGAGAAACTCCACCAGCAAAATATCCCATAGCTTCCCCTGCGGGACGTGGAAGACGATCCCTAACGCTAGCACCAATAGCTATAGTTGGATTAACTTTTCTTTCTTGAATAATAGTCTGTGCCCCTGCAAACGCAGCAGTTAATGCAGTATTTACAGTTACTCCCTCTTTTCTACATCTGTCAACTAATGCAGAAGTTTGT
>CP070665.1:780479-792730 GCA_020351745.1 Candidatus Heimdallarchaeota archaeon
GCCTAATTGTCTTGGAATTATTGATACTGAAAATCAAGTGAATACATTATTCCCCAACTTTGAATTACCGAAAAAGGGGCATGTCTCTTTAATCTCACAATCAGGTTCCCTTGCAATTGACCTTTTATTAGCACTTCAACAGAATAAAATAGGATTAAGAAGGTTTGTATCGTATGGAAATGGTGCTGATCTTAATGAAACTGATTTTATTCAATATTTTGGGCTGGATCCTGGTACAAAGATTATTGGAGCTTATCTAGAAAATGTAAAAGCTGGAAGACAGTTTATCAAAGTTTCAAAAGCTGTTGCTCGAAAAAAGGCCATAGTTGCGTTGAAGTTACCAATGACCGAATTTGTGACAATGGCAGCTAAAAGCCACACAGGTGCAGTTGCTAGCACCTTGGGACTTTACAAAGAAATTCTACGACAAGCTGGAATTATTCAATGTGACAGTACTTCTCAATTTATTAATTCGATCAAAGCTTTGTATAATCAACCTGCAGCCTTTGGAAATCAGATAGCAATAGTGGGAAACACAGGAGGGCCCTTAGCCATGGCATTATATCGGATGAATCGATATAGTTTAGAGCTAGGAATTTTATCTGAAGAAACAGTGACAAGCCTTGCTAAAGTTATTCAACAACACAGTGTTCAGACCTCTTTGTTGCGAGGAGAGAATGGTTTTCCATTAGCTTTTCTAGATTTGACGGGAAGTGCAACTTCGGAGGTTATAGCAGAGGTTACACGAGTTTTTTTAAGTGAGGAAGTAATCTCAGGAATAATAGTTGTACCCCGTTCTGATGCTCCAGTTGTCTCAAAAGATGCTCCTGCCCGAATAGCTTTGATTAAACAAGAGTACCCACATAAACCAATTCTTGTTTATAATCTCCATGATCCTCCTATTAACGCTGAATTTGAAAAATATGGGATTCCAGTCTTCAATACTGCAGAAGATGCTGTTGATGGCATTTATGCTTTAGTAGAAAGGGGAAGAATACTAAAACAATACTTATACTAGGGGATCTAAGAGTTGAGTGTTTTAGAGCCAGACGGTGATAAACAAAAAAAGATTCACGAACGTGTCCGTTCATTGATTCTGCAATCAAGTGATAAGATTACTCAAAATATTCAGATAACAACAGGGAGAATTTCTGATACTCGTTTAAAAAAAATTCGGTCATATAGAGGAGCTGGGGGAAAAACTTATGTCATTGAAGCAGCTCTTTCCACATCTTTAGCAGGAGAAATTGATGGAGGGATTGTTTTGAAATTTGCCAATGACTTAGAAGCAGAGGTCGATAATGCGAAGAAGCTAGCGGGATTACTTACTTCTCGGCAAATTGATTGGGAGAATTGGAAAAAGGATCATGAAATCTCGTCTCGGATTCGACGGTTCCCCGATTCTTTATTCGCTCCAGAAGTAATTCATGTCATTCCTGAAGTAAATGCTTTAATACTAGAGTTCTTAGGTGGTTTTACTCCATTACTTCAGCTTGGTGTTGAACCAGCGGATCGATGGGGATATGCTGGTTATGCTTTAGCTCGACTACACGGTTCAAAACGTCTAAAAATCAACATTCAGCTTTACAATCCCATTTTCAAGTTATTAAGGACATGTATTGATGAAAAATATATCAATTTCTGGATTGAAGTTCTAGAGCAATCTAAGGGAGGTGTCGAATACATTCACGGGGATAGCCACCTTAGTAATATACTTGTTTCACCCACAAGAATCGCTTGGATAGATGCTATCTTACTTCCCAAACTTGATCGAATGGACGATGTAGGATATATTATTAGCCATGCAGTTCAGGAAAACGTTGCAGAAAACATTGGATTTGGTATTAACGATTCAAAACTAATCAAATCTATTACAAGGTCTTGGGTTCCTATTATTTTGACATGTTACAAGCAGACATTCGACATTTCTCAGTTATATACTCGTCTTCCTTTGGATTTTTTCATTGGCTCCCATCTAATCATTCGTGCTGAATTATGGGAAAAAGAAATAGCGACTATTCTCACTCGATTAGGTCAGAAATTTATCTATGAAATGCCTATATCAACCATGCTTCAGGAATAAGATTCATTTGCTCTGTTAAAATTCAATATGAATAACTACTAGTCGTAACTATATCTCTTTCGGGTAACTGTAGTTCATTTGAATCTTCTTTCATGTGAAGATTGTTCACGATATTTTGGAAAGAAGGAAAGATAGCAATGAAATTAGAAATAGACGGAAAATTGACAGATAGACCCGCAGTTTGGTGGGATAGCACTAATGCTATTGTTCGTATGATTGATCAGACTAAAATTCCATTTCAGGTTGAAGTACACAATTGTCCAACATATCGTGAGACCGCTCAAGCAATAAAGAAAATGATCATTCGTGGAGCTCCTTCGATCGGAGCTGCTGCCGCTTATGGATTAGCTCAAGCTGTTCGGGAATTTTGGAATTCAGATGAGTTTGAAAGCCAAATTAAAACGGCGTATAATGAGTTACTGGAAGCACGACCAACAGCTGTTGATCTCCAGAATGGACTTGACTTTATCTGTACTACTGAACCATTGGAACCTGAGAATGCTCTAAACAGGGCTCAGCTTTTTGCTAATCGTATTGCAGAAGAAGGCCAAAAAATTGGTCAGATTGGAAAAGAATTAATTAACACAAATATGAATATTCTGACTCATTGTCACACAGGTGCATTAGCCTTAGTTGATCATGGCAGTGCTCTCTCTCCTATCATACAGGCATGGCAGGATGGAAAACGTTTTCATGTATATGTTGATGAAACACGCCCTAGAGTTCAAGGTCGAATGACTGCATGGGAACTTTGTCAATACGGCATTAATCATACTGTTATATGTGATTCTGCAAGTGGTTTCTTTATCTCACAAGGGAAAGTCGATTTAATCATTCTAGGTGCTGATCGTGTAACAAGGAATGGTGACATCGCAAATAAAATTGGTACCTATAATCTTGCAGTACTTGCTTCTCGTCATAAAATCCCTTTTTATACAGCGTTCCCTACATCTACATTTGACTACTCAACTCTAACTGGAAAAGACATAGTAATTGAACATCGTGATACTATAGAAGTGAAACAAGTATCGGGGTGCTCCCAGACTCTTAATAGGAACCATATTGTTTCATTGTATACAGATGAGGTTAAGTTTTCTAATCCTGCTTTTGATGTAACTCCTAGTGATCTTATTACTGGATACATCACTCCTAATGGTATTTTGAATAAGTCTCAACTTGAGAAAACCTTATTTAACCGACATTCTCATATAACCAAAGGAACTAAATAACCAAAATTTATAAGATGACAAAAAAAGTTTATTTAATTCTTAAACAGTTTAACTATTTTGAGAAGTACTTTTATGCCTATTTAGTTTTAAACAAAGATTTTTGGTTATACAAGCTTGTTTTTGAAGTCTTATGGTGATAATTCGGAGGATTTAATTAGAACATTTTTAAATTCATGATAAAATATAATTAATAAGAATTCGTTACACAAAATGATTATCAAAATTAAGAAAGAAGATTGATTAATAATTTATTGTAACTCAAAATATGAAGTGACAGAAATGAAGGAGCTTGTAAATCAAATACGTTCAGTTACAACCTTTTGTGGATTTGAGATTGAATCCATAGTATCACGTAAAACATTTGTGGTTTTAGATCTGAAGTCAAAAAGCCGATTTCGTAAGAAAAATTACTACTTGGGTGTCTCAAAGAGCCTTAATGGCATTTTGGCGGCTGAACGTGAATTGACCCGAAAGCACAAAAAAAATGTAGTGATACTAGATCCAGTCAACTACCTCCCAGAGCCAACATTTAACAACATTACACTTTTCCATGATCTTGATTCACTTCAAAAGATGTTAACTGAATAAAAATAGGATTAAGTTTAGTTTTCATTTGAAACACAGTTATTTAAATTAAACGAGAGAATCTTAATGGCAAAAAATAGGGGTACTATGCCTCCTGAATTTCCTGTATTAGGGGAGCTGGATCAAGGTTATTCCCTTCTTATTAAGGGACTTCCAGGAACAGGAAAATCGAGTTTAGCTTTAGAATTGGTGGCTCACCTCCCAAATTCATTCTTTATAAGCACACGAATCAGTCCTGAAGTTATAATGCAAGATTTTCCTTGGATATTGGAAGAAATCCCTACAGATCGGGAGTATCCTTTTTTTGTAGATGCAACACGATCAGGATCGCAAACCTCCAACAAGAACACGTTAAAAATGAATTTTGAGACAATGCCCGAATTTATACAACAACTTTTTTCATTGGGAGCTGATCTCTCAAATAAAGTCATTGCTATTGATAGTTGGAACGCTTTAATAGCAAATTTGTCTGAAAGTCAGATTAGTCATTGGGCATCTGCAATAGTCCAACATTTACGAACAGAAACATCCAAAATTATTTTTGTTATAGAAGGTGTGCAAGCCACAAGTCTAGACTGGATTGTGGACGGTATAACAGTCCTTAGTAAAAGAACAATCACCTCATCTCATGGCATTCCCCGACGAATTCGTGAGTTAAGTTTCCATAAAATGCGAGGCAGAGAAATTCACAACGAAACATATCTTGCTTCCTTGGCAAGAGGGCGATTAAAAACTTTTTATCCCTTCAAATACCGCTTTCCAGCTATTATTCTAAAATCTGATGTCATTACTGACCCCGATGACCGTCATATTTCCACTGGATCCATGGGATTTGATGATCTCCTTGGGGGTGGTTTCGAACGGGGATCCTGGAATCTTTTTGAAGTGACTACAACTATTGGAGATGCTCTAGACATCGTTTTCATGCCTTTAATTACTAATCATTTAAATAATAGGCGGCCGGCAATTACAATTTTCCGTGAGGGAGTAAGTTTTGATTCAAATCAACATTTTCTTGATGTTTTTACTGGGAGTAATAAATGGATCGAACAGACAGTAAATATCGAAAGATTTATTCCAAAAAATTCATTAAACAGATTTGAACTACCTGAAAAAATTGATCAATTACTCGATATCTTTGAAACATCCAAACAATCTTTACGGAAAGAAATTGGGGAACCTTTCCTTATAAATCTCGGATTAGACGCTCTAGAGAACAAGTATGGGATACCTGCACTCAATGAATTTATCGCAATCACAGTATCCAAAGCACGATTAGAAGGAGATGTAATTGTTGGATGGCTCAAAGAAAACCAAGAATTCCGAGGAGGAACAACAGCTGCGACCTCACACTGGAAACTAGATCTAATAAATCGTGCGTTGGTTCTAGAGGGGATTATTCCAGCAACAGAGTATTATGCGATTTCACCTATCCTTTCTAAAGGCTATATTGATTATAGATTAACACCTGTAATTTAGAGATCAAAGCGCGAAAATCTTTAGAAAGGGACTTGATTTTTCCCATTTCTTAAAGAAGAAGGATTGATTCCATGGATTTTCCTGATCCCCAAGTTCGAGAAATCATTGAATGTTTGAAGAAAGACTTGAACTCAAAAAATTCAATTGATTTGACATCAGAAATTGTAGATTTATCATTATTTCAAAGGTTCCAAATCTTCTGTTTAATTAAAGATCGGAAAAGTATCAATCCAGATTTATTTCCATTGGAGATGAAAATTTGGGAAACGTTTCATGAGGTTTTCCGTAATGATTATACACAAACGTCATTCCTTACCGAGAATGTCGAAAATAGTCTCGAACTTGCTAAAATCGCTTTGTTTTCTGGATTGTTCGATTTAGAGGATTATAGAACTATTATCCGCTTTCTTTATACTAATGTGAAAAATTACACAAACTTTATGCCGAAATTAAATCAAGATCTTCTGCAGTATATTCAAATACGAAGTATTGGCTCTCAAGTACTTGGTGTTTTTAATCTCCTTTTACGATTTCTAGGAATTCCTTTAATTATAACAAAAAAGCTGAAAACTGATCTGTTAGAGTTCTTTCCAGAGGCAAAATCTGAAATAAATGCCTTCTTTGAACTACAAATTGCTACAATGCAGCGATATCCAGAATATCTAGATGAAATAGCGGAGGAGCTGAACTATGATAGAAATCTTCCTATCTTAAAAGATTGGTTAAATCATGAAACCCTATTCAAACTGGAACGAGCAAAAATCAATCATTTCATAAAATCGTGGAAACCAAGAGAAGTGAAGAATGCTAATGAGCTAGTTACAGATCTAAAGGGTGTTTTAGCTAGTAAAAATCTTAGTTCAATTCCACTGGTATTTAATTCTTTCATAAAACCATTTTCAGCTTCTCTAAAACCTCGTGAAGTAAAATCAAGTGATTTAAGTTCAAAAGTTCCCCCAGAAATATTGCAAACTTATGTAGAGAAGTTAGTTTACCCGATTTTAAGTCATAAAGAAGTGAAAATTAGAATTACCTTTCTAGGAGGAGCCCAAATAGGAACAATGGGCATTTTGATATCTACTCCTCAATCAAACATTCTAATCGACTATGGAATGTCAGTGGCTAATTATCAACTTCCCTATTGGAATGAATCTTTAGAATATTTAGATGCAATACTAGTAACACACGCTCATCTAGATCATATCGGAGCTATCCCCTATCTTTATGCGCAAGGATACAAGGGATATGTATTTGGTAGTGGAATGACTAAAAATTTAGCTAATTTTCTTCTGGTTGATAACCTTGAATTAATGAAAAAAAATACTAGTACTGCAATAAGAGAAGCTGATACTCGGTTCAAATATCTCTCACAGTCAGCATACGTTTATCAGATGTTAGATAGATATGTAACGATTAAAAAAGGAGAAGATTATCAACTCACTCCAGATATTATGATCAAACCTATTCCTGCATATCATATCCAAGGTTCTTACGCCTATCTTGTTGAATGTGGAAGTAAGCGAATTCTTTTTTCCGGGGATGTGAACTTAGACCCTACGTCACTTTTTGCAGATAAACCCCAATTACCTATTGATGCGGATCTTTCAATAATTGATTGCACATATTACGGCCAACCTGCTTTTGATCCAAGTAAAAGAGATCAATTGCTTTTTAAGACTGTGAAGGAGGATAGCCGTGTAATTATCCCCGCATTTAGTGTGGGTAGAGCACAGGAAATAATGATCAAATTGGAAAAAGCAGGATTAACCAAAGAAAGAAAGATTTCTATGTTAGGGATGGCCACAAAAGTCGCCCGAATCTCAGGGTTAAAAACTAAAGGACTTTTAAGTGATCATCTGATACAACCTTTTGATGATGAGGTAGTAATAACTGGAGGTGGGATGTTAAGTGGTGGATATGCGAGAGAGCTGGTGGAGGAAAGTAAAAATGACCCTAACACTACTATTAATCTCTGTGGTTTTCTAGCTAAAAATACATTAGGTTACAGACTATTAAATAAGTTGGAGCCCCAGTATAAGCAAAAAGTAGTATTCACAAGATTTAGCGGTCATACCTCGAGTGAAACGTTATCATCTTACTTAGACTCTCTTAAAGGTAAAAAAGTTCTTGTTCATCTTGGTTCTTTAACTAAAGATCCTTTCACGACTGAACATGCTCGAAAAACAAAGGAGCTAACCCGTCAAGACTTCTACATTCCGTCTTTAGGATCTTCTCTAGAAATATAAGATAAATTTCAATAATGATCTGGTTGTCGATGTTGTAAGGAAGGAAGAGCAGATCTAACCTCAAGTAAAACCGCTGGGTCAAGTTTTCCCATAAGAACTTCCTCTTTTTCTGTTCCTTCTATTAGAATATTTCCACCAGGGTCGTAAATCAAAGAATGCCCGAAAAACTTTGAAGTTGGGTCACTTCCAACACGATTTACACCGCACACAAACAATTGGTTCTCAATTGCTCTTGCTTGTAAGAGTCTTTTCCAAACTTCATATTTCGGTTTTGGAAATTCAGCTAAATATATCAAAAAATCAGCACTACCATCCAGCGTAACTCGACGACTCAACTCCGGAAATCTCAAATCATAACAAATTAACAATCCCAAATTACCACTCTTTGTCTTGAAAGAAGTAGTTGAGTGAGGAAATCCTCCCACGGAGAAGACTTTTGGTTCATTCATAGGAGGAAACAAATGGATTTTCCGATATTTCCCGAGAAAAACCCCATTTTCATCAATAACTACAGCTGTATTGTAATACATGTCTTCTTTTTTCTCAATATAGCTGGCTACAAGTGCAGAGGAGAAATCTTTAGCTATTTGCGCGAGAAATGTTGTAGTTTCCCCTTCAGGAATAGGTTCAGCGTGTAAATGAACGTTGTCAAGATCATATCCTGTAGAAAACAGTTCTGGTAAACAAATAATATGAGGAATCTTGGGAGATACTTGGTAAAATGCTTTTTTTATCAATGAGTCTGCTTTTTTGAGGTTTTCATCTTTCTTCCCGAATTCAATGTCCATCTGAATCAGAGAAACTTGTGTTGGTTTCATAAAAAAGTCCAAACTCATTCTAGGGAGTAATCATCGTCAACTATTACCAAGGGACGTTTAGTTGTATATAGGTAAAAAAGAAGGAAAATCACCACTGCACCAATAATTGAAGCAAAAATTCCAACAACCGTGTGGAATATTTCTTGATAAGTAGTTTCAGCTTGAAATGCAAAATAAAAGAAATCCCAAAAGCCATGAATTGCAATGGGAAAGATCAAATTATGCTTTGTAGTTTTAAAGATATAAGAGAAAGTTAATCCCATCGCAAAGGCACTGAAGAGAATTGCAAACATATCTTCTAATCTTCCTCCTGGTGCTAATAACAGAAGGTGTAACAGACCAAATAAAGCTGCAGAAACAATAGCTGAGAACATGAACGAGTATTTTGATTCTAGAATGGTTTGAAGATAGCCTCGAAATAGAAGTTCCTCTCCTACCCCAAATGCAAAAAATGCTATTACGAGAGATAATAAGATTCCAACAATATCAAGAAGGCCCTCGATTATTACAATATTGAATATGTATTCGATAAGAATAGTTGGGATAAAACCAGCGATAGTAATTGGGATACTAAGGAGGATCCATTCCCATCCAAACTCTTTATTCCAAGATAAGCCTGCATCACTCATTTTTTTACGGTCAAACTGCAAAAAGATATATACTAAGCCAATACCAACAATTCCGTTCATTGCACGAACAAGGTTGATCTCCAAAGTCTCGGGATAAGCATTTCCGTTATTAAAAAGCTCTCTTACAAGGCGAAGTACAAATCCTTGAAAACTAAAGATTAAGATTACGCAAATAGCAAAAAAAAGAATAACACGGATCCATAAGTCTTGCGTTGAGTATTTTTTCATCAGTTAAATCCTCTGAAAGCCGTTTGAAGCTCTTTCATTATGAATAAAGTTGAAAAGAAACATTTCAATTGACAAACACAAAACGATCTTGCTTATAAAGGAAAAGATCGAATATATTTTAAAATGATTTTGATATTTGGTTCCTTAGTGAGTAGTTGTGGTTGCTCCATTTTTACCCTTTGTCGGGTTAACAGTATTTGCTTTAGTGAGACAGGTCGTAACAGACTATACCGCGAACATGGCCAAGAAAAAACTGGCAAAATCTTTCTTGGTTGATCGACTAGATAATAAAATCGAAAGCAAACTTGGCAAAGATTTCTTAAAAAGGAAATTGAATCCTGATAGTTTGGAGGAAGTACGCAAGATAATCCATGAGGAGTTAGCTGCTTTTTCCCCTCGTAAAGACTTGGATCGTCTAATTATCAATAGTGCTCAGAAACTGAGTGATGAGCATCAACAAATTTTAACCAAATTAGATAATGTAGAGTCACTTCTCCAGAAAATTTCCATTCCATTAGCTTATAGTCTTGCTAAAGAGAGTGACGAGGAGATCCCCGAGGAATTACTAACTGGTCTTTTAGAGGGAAGTCTTCAGGGTCACGGATCATCTCGGAAAGTATTAACTGAACTCACAGAAGAGAAACAAGTGTCATCAGACGTTTTTAACACATTAAAAGAATTTGAATTCATAAAAAAAGTTAGCACAGAAGGAAAAACAGAAATTTCTCGGTTAGTGAAGAAATTCACAAACACTCGTGACGAAATCAATAATTTGAGTACATTAATGGATATTTCCGCATTATTAGTAGGATCTAATGAAGATCTAGAAAATCTAGTATCTGAATTCGTCTTTAAAATGATAAATGAGGGTGTAGAGACATCTGTTATTGAAGACTCCGTGATCTCGTTTTGTTTCTTAATTCACCGTTTGGGGAAATTAGAACTTCTCTCAAAAAAAGATCGTTTGATTTTAGCTTCATTTTTGCGAAAAAATGTTCAAAAGATAGAAGATCCTACTCGCATGCTCGAAGCATACTATTTACTTTCAGCTATGGGGATGGCAGATGACATTAATACAACTTTCATAAAAGAGATATTAGAACGACACCAACAACTAGGAATTAGTTCAACAAAAGAAATGGCAGGACAATTGCGGGTAGATGGAAGGTTGGCGCGTTTTTTAAAAAGATTAGGGTTTAAAACTTCCAAACCTGAGACTTCTCTTCGTAATATAAAATTGTTGATACGAAAATTAGATAAACGAAAGTTTGTCAGAAGTACTCAGTTACTGAAATACCAACTTGATCGTTTAATAACCGAGTTCAATCTTCTTATCGCTTATTTTGAGAAAAAGGAGCCATCACAGATAGATCTTGAAGAGATTGTTGAACTTATCCAAGTCCTTTTGGAAATTTTAAACCGTCCTCGAGTTTTTGAATTAGATTTAGAAACTAGAAAACGTGTAATTGAATTGATGGATGCTGCTTACTACCTTTACGATTTACTTGCCGTTAGAAATTCTTGCAATTTAATATACACATTTCAACTGGGTGTTAAATCCCTATATTCACCCACTCTCGGAAGTTATGAACGAATAACAACAGACCAAGCTGAATTTAATCGGGCGCTTGCCGATTTCTCACATAGAAGACTTCGAAGGGTCGAGCGTGATTTACCAAGTCCTCCTCGGAAGGAGGCTAAAATTAAAAGGAGAGGTTAAAATAAAGAAAAAATAATTTTCTAAAATGAGTGATTTTTCCCAATTATCCTCATCAAGACTCAGAATTTACCAGAAATTCCTTTACATGTTGTCATCAGAATTGATCTGTTAAAGTTGAAGATAAAAAGGCGTAATTTTTAAAGTATGAAGTACTGGTAAGGTTTGATACTCTTAACAAGTTGATGAATTGCAAACATTTTTAATCAATCTTGTGTGATTATTGTTCCAACAACAGCAAGACGAAGTAGAAAGGAAATCAAATTCAAGATCAAATTTTAAGGCAGCACTCAATCTGGTGTAAGTATGCTCTTTGAAGGGATAATCCTGACAGTAATGGCTGATACAGGGCCAATGACTGAACATAATCTCTCAAAGTTAGATGATACTAGTGCGATGAAACTCAGTATCAGCCTTATGACCGCACTTGGGTTAGGTGAGAGCCAAGATCAATTGAATCAACTTCATGGTTCTTTCCCAGTTCCAGGTCGTAAGGAATTGGCTTTAGCCTATCCATTCTTGGTTTCTTCTTCTACCTCGGCTGACCCCCGTATTCAAGCTACTGGGCGATACTGCACAGTTTTTCTCCTGTTTCTTCGTGAAACAAAGCAGAAAGTGCTAGCAAGTTATGAAATAATTGAACGAGTAATTTCAAAAACCCTCGAACCTGTGAAAACACAAGATGATCTAACAGCTGAAGTTTTAAAAGAGATTTATACGAATATTGAAAGTATTATAGCAACCAGAGAAGGAGCTAGCACTCCTACAGCGATTAAACAGTCAGCAGCGGATTTAGAGCAGCTTAAAGTCGTTCATGATCGTCATCAAATTCTTTCAGGAATAATACGAGAAATTACTCAAATTCAAACTACAATAACAAAATTATTGGACGAATTTATGGTTTTTACAGACACACCAATACTGGAGGGAGCCTTCTATATGCGCCCAAATATTAAAGCTGAAGATTTTATAAAAATATTACCCAAAATCTCTCGATATGAAAAAGTTTTAGCTAGATTAGACGGGGAAGATAAAGAGACGGTTCGAGAGATCGTGGAACCTTCTATTCTTGTTCGAATTGGTAATCTCTTCTATTGGAAAGCACTAAGTTCTCAACATATACTCGAATATGAGAAGGCAATTGAGTTCTATATACGAGCCAACCAGCTTAAAGATGATTCGATACTATATCTTACAATTGGGTCTATCTACCGAAGAATCGATCGATCTGGTGATG
>CP070665.1:792830-800440 GCA_020351745.1 Candidatus Heimdallarchaeota archaeon
AAGATCTCCTTTTATTAATGCGGTCGTATTGCTGATTTCCTTCAGATCATTGTATGTACTTTGTAGTACTCCATTTTTGTACCAACGAATTTCCGTTCCCCCTTCGCTATCATTATCTGCGTCGTAAAAATCATAATTTAGATATAAAGTTGAATTGCTATAGACAGGTAAAAGAATAAGAGAGTCATCCCGCGATAACGCGGCATTTTGAGCCTCAGGTGGATGATTTTGATCAGGAATAACATCAGGGACTGGAGATGTTGTAAATGAGTTCCCCATTGTATCGTTTACTATTATAACATACCAAAATACTGAAGCTTTTGGCATGCTAATTGTATCATTCATATAACTTGAACCATTAACAACCATTATTGCCCATAGATCATTTCGTGGCACACTATTCAACTCTGTCACATTTACTATGACCATATCTATTATTCCCCAAGAGTCACTTACATTCGCTTGAAAAGTCCCATATGGGCCTATATTATCAAAATAATCCCATTCATCTACAGTAGGAGATATTACATCGTTGGTGAAAGAATTCTGTTTTGAGGTTGAAGGATTTAATATGTAATTTCCTTTGCTATCAGAGGTATTGGCAATTTGGTATTCATAAAGCGCGCCAAGGATGACTAATTGTTGATATATCCAATGAGAACCATTATAACTCATAGAAGAGACGCTTCCGTTGATATTAATGTCTACAGTTACAACACTTGATGCTTCATCACTGACATCAGCCCAGAATATCCCCGTTCCTGTACCTGGATCGTTTATTCCAAAATTGTTTATTACTGGGGGGTGTAAATCATAAAATAATACTGATCCAATAGAATAAAAGCTTGATGAGTCTTTTTGATTGGAATAAGATGTTAAAATCCAATTACCTGGGCGAGCGAAGTTAGAAACACGGACTTCATCCAGTTTAGAGCTGGTCCAATCACTGAGTGTTCCACCAGTATCACTCGGTAACGTATTCATATAGAATGGTAGTGCTAAATCAAGACTCCCATAACCAGTGATATCAACAGGGGAACGAGTAATTTCAACCCCATCGATATAAAATCTTAAGTTATTACCATCTCTTACCAAAGCTGCATGATGCCATAAATTATCAGCATAGGTTGAAGTCGAAGTAATGTTTCTTTTGCCCGAACCCCCATTATCATCAATTTCTCCTTTTATAATTCCCTCTGTCGTATCCAGCGCAATATAATATCTTATCCCACTACCCCCATAAGATCCTTTTCCAGCAAGGGGTCCTTTGTTTACACCATCATAATTAAACCACAAAGATAGTGAAAAATCACCAGAACCCATATTTAATGAAGCTTGATCACCACAATTAATTTGATCCGCGACATTATCAAAATCAATACTCCCATCAATTTGACCACTTTCTTGATCATCAGAAGCCAGATTAGAAGCAGTTCCATGATTATTATTTGTTGTGCTATCTCTCATTTGTGATATCGAAGGATCTTCAGAAAGATGCCAAACCCCTTTGAAATTAGAATCCCAAACTCTTGTGGGATTCGCTTGACTTGGTAGATCTGGATTGTTATAATACATTGATATTAGATTGAATTGGGAATTGGATAGTTTTGGTATTTGTACCCACGCTACTAAATGCCCTTCAATACTATCCTGACTGAAAAATTCTATTTCATGGTTAAGTTTAATCCCGTTTGTATTGATAAATAATAAGTCGTCAGCATCAGCTTGAAGCTTCCCAGTTTTAAGATCATTACTTGTAATATTTATGAGGAGAGGGAAATCAATTAGTGTTCCAACAATTTTTGTATTATTTATTCCAATGTCCATTCTCATTGAAAATGATGCATCTTCCCACCATAATATTTCCTCCTCAATACCAAGAGTATAGAATCCCGCTGGGTCATATTGATTGGTATATTCAGTGCTTATCCAGTCAGCAGAGCGTGCAATATTAGATATACGCACTTCATCAATAATTCCATCATAATAGCTACCCGCTGGAGGTGGAGTATCTCCCCTAGTTCCGAATCGTAAAGGATTTCCTGCATCATAGTGAGAGGCTGCAACGGTTGTATTATCATACACAAGTTCACCGTCTAAGTATAATCTCAAATAGTTAGATGGATTAAAAACGCCCACAACATGGTACCATTGATTCTCTTCATAATAAACATTATCAACTTCCCCATAATGAGGTAGAACTCCATCAGTGTCATATCGGAATATTATAAAACCGTGTGTAGTATTGTAAGGGTCAAAACTGAGATCCCATGAACGTTTATCAGGCCCAGGACCATTTTTTGAGATCAAATACGTATTTCCAGCATCATCAGCTCGAAACCATGTTTCAACGGTCAAGGCGTCAGTAATATTAACCTCAGAGGGGGTACCAAAATCAATATAATCATCTGTTCCATCTAAGTCTAAAGCCTTACCGATTTTGCCTGTAATCAGATCACCAGATGTCATTGACCCAGAAGAAGTCCCATTTGTATGAGGTAACGTGCTATCTTTAATCTGAGGTGATACTCCTGATGGATCTTGATTCATATGCCAAACTCCCACATAGTTCGAATTCCAAACATTTACAGCATTTTCTTGATTAAACACGGCTTCATTACCATAATACATATAGATATCATTAGGTTTGGTACTTGAAAGATTAGGAAGCCTCACCCAAGCGATTAGGTGTGCATGTGTTCCATTTCCAGCTTGATCAAAACTTTCTATTTCATGAGGAAGCTTATTACCAGTGACGTCTCCAAATGCAATATCACTACCATCAATTTGAACTTTATTACTATCAAATAAATCAGTATCATTGATATCCACCAGAAGAGGAAAGTCGTATAAGCGACCGCTGATTTTAGATGAATCAATTTGAATACTTTTCCGATATTGAAGCCAGGGATAAGCCCAATCGTTGATATAAGGATTTGTATCAAGTTCTCCCATGGAATAAAAGCTATCAGAATTATTTTGATTATTCCAATTAGTTATGATCCAATCACTTGAACGGGCTGTATTTGAGATACGTACCTCATCAAATTTACCCCCGAAACGTTCTATTAAGGGGTCTAATATCCCAAGTAGAAAAGGGTTATTAATATCAATATTGCCATAGGATCCTATTGGTTCTACAGCTATTTCAGTCCCATCAATGTATAATCTTAAATTTGTTCCATCTCTAACCAAAACAACATAATGCCAAATTGAATCATCATATCTTGCTGAAGATTTTGCATATTCCTTAGAGGTATCATCATCAATTTCCCCTTTGATTTGCCCAGGAGAACATTCAGCATTTGGTCCCATACTGATTGCATATCTTTTCCCACCAAGACCAACCAATCCTTTTCCACCAAAGGGTGTTGAACTTGTGACTGTTGATATTTTGAACCACAACTCAAAAGAAAAATCCCCTGATCCCATATTTAGGGATAAATCATTTGAGAAATTGATATAATCATTGATTCCATCGAAATCCAAACTTCCTCCAATCTTACCTGACACCTGATCATCTGAAGTCATAGATCCATATGTTGTACCATCATTATTATTGATCGTACTATCTTTGATCTGAGGACCTGCTGTTGAAGGGTCTTCTGAAAGATGCCAAACTCCTTTAAAATTTGTATCCCACACTCCTGCTGGATTTTCTTGCGGACCTATCATTAAGTTTCCATAATACATCGAAATTTTTGTCTCGGTTAAATCCGATAAATTCGGTAGTTGAACCCAAGCAACTAATTCTGAGTAGGAGTTATTGTAGTATTTATCGAAAAATTCAATCTCATGGTCTAATCTATTTCCTTGTTCATCAGCGAAAGCAATATCATCTCCATCAATCTGAACTCTACTAGATGAGGCCAAATCAGTGTCATATAAATGTACCAATATAGGAAAATCATCTAAACTTCCCTGCACCTTATCTGAATTGATAGTCAGGTTTTTTCTATGAGCTAACCATGGATATACCCAATCACCAATGGAAGAGGGTGTTTCCAAAGATCCAATCGAATAAAAGGTGCTCGTATTATTTTGATTCTCATACTCGGTGGTAATCCAATCAAGGCTTCTTGAGGTAGTTGAGACTCTAAATTCATCAATTGTTCCATTAAATAAATCAGAACCTTCCAATCCCCCCAATGAAGGAGATTTAAATGGATCCGTGTTATTCATTGCAGGTTCACTTTGGGTTGTATTATATTCAACTCCATTTAGATAAAGATGATGATTATCATCCACAGAATCAAAAATAGCTACAACATGAAACCAGGTATCGGTTGTTAAAGGCTGTTCAAAATCATTAATAAATCCCCATAAACTAACCGAATCTCCATCTGGAGCTCTACCTGCAAATCTAAGTTCATCAGAAGTTGTAACATGCACTAAGAATCGGCTATCACCACTATTTTGAACTGTTTCTATATAGATATTTTGACTACTCCCAGCAAGATTATCTATATTTATCCAGCCTTCAAAGGTGACTTGTGATGATCCTTTGATTGATCCACTTTTCTTTATTTCAATATAATCGTCAATGCCATCTAGTTTGATAGAATTTCCAATGATACCTGAAACTGCTTCATCTCCCTCAAAATTAAACGGTGTTCCATCATTATTATTACTGGTTGAATCATATCGTGTTCCACTTCCTTCCTCGTTAAAGTGCCAAACGCTCAGATAATTCTCATCCCAAACTCCTGAAGGATTTTCTTGACTTACTATTGTAGGATTACCAAAATACATTGATATAATCGTGTTAGAAGAACTTGAAAGAGAAGGTGTTCGAACCCAAGCTACTAAATGAGCATGTGAAGAATTAAAATTCTTATCAAAAAATTCAATCTCATGATCTAATTGAACACCTGAATCATCTGTAAATAAGATATCTGCTCCACTTAGTTGAACTTCTTGTTTATCGTGCAAGTCAGAATCAAAAATGTCTACTAAAACTGGAAAATTTGTCAGATCACTGCTAACTTTTCCTGAATTGATAGTAACATTTTTTCTGTAACGCATTGAGGGGAACGGCCAAGATCTAAATGTAGGTCTAGTTTGTTTATTTCCTACAGAATAGAAACTCGAAGGATCAAATTGATTATTATATCCAGTTGATATCCAATCACTCGAACGTGCAATATCTGAGATTCGTATCTCATCTAATGAGCCATTGAATTCACCTTCATTAGCAAAAAATAATCCAACAGAACTGCTTAAAATCTCACTCACAGTATTGTCAGTATCAAATTGAGAACCATCAATGAATAGCTTAGCTACACCTTGAGATACACTATACGTGAGTACCAAATGGTACCATGTTTCTAATTGAAGAGATGTCCCTGTATCTAAAATCCAATGAGAAACTTCCGAAGTGTCTCTATATACGAAGTCAATTTTGCTAGACTGTTCATTTTGAAATAGCATCCAACCTTTATCTAATTGGCCATTACCTCTACTAATTATGGGAGGCCAAGAAGATGAACCTGATTCATTCCGAATATTAACACAAAATTCTACAGAGAATTCTTGTACTAAATCCAAACTAGGATCAATCCCACAGTTTACATTATTATTTGGATCAAATTTTAATCCACCATCAATTTGAGCATCAATTTGATTTGTAGTGTCCATTCCACCTTGGGCGGTGCCATCATTGTTATTTGATGTACTATCTTTTATCTGGGGAGCTGGATCTGAGGGATTTTCACTTAAATGCCATATTCCTTTGTAATTAGAATCCCATACTTTTTCTGGATTTTCTTGTTTTCTTGCTGTTGGATTACCATAATACATTGAAAGAATTGTATCTTGTGTGCCTGACACATTAGTATTAACCCATGCAACTAAGTGAGCATGTGTTGAGTTGTAAACTCTTTCATATGTTTCGACTTCGTGATTTAGAATAGCACCAGTGGCATTTGTGAACATTATATCATTGCCACTTGCTTGGGCATCATTCTGAAGATCTGTATCAAATAGATTTATGAGTAGAGGAAAGTTATTGAGGTCAGCACTCACCTTTGTAGCATCTATTGTTATATTCTTTCGATATCTCCAGCGAGTATCTGCCCAGCCAAAGACTGAATACTCTGATGTCTTAAGATTTATCCTTTTAGGGGACAGATTATCAGAGGAATCCTTCATTAATCTAGAAACTGGATAATTTAACTTGTTCCTTTCTTTTTTAAAACCAAATCCTCTTAAAAATTCTGTAAACACAAGACTTGAATCAGAAATGTTATCATCGTTTATTGAAATCATTAGGCTAAGAATGTTAATTGAAAAAATTAAAAATAATGAAATTCTAGTGATCTTGTAACGTAAATTCATTCCACTAGCCCTTTCTTCTGCTTGAATTCGATCAACTCATCTATATTAGAGGCAGATATGGGGTAATTACGACATAATGATGGCTTAATACTTTGATTAGGAATTATCTAGTATGAAATTTTTTAAAACAAACTAGATATTTTATCCGTATCAAATGTTAAAAAATAGTTAATAAGCCATTCTGGAATTTGATTATCATAATAATGTTTAACTTGTAATTAAATTAAGTAGGGGACTTGTAGGTTTATGCAATATTATAATGAAAAACAGCCTAATATTTTGGTTTGATACACTTTTTAAGAAAAGAATGGGTGTTAATCCAGCCTCTTACGATCTGTCTGATGCTCGCGTATCAAGAAACAGTGAGGTAATAATCAGTCTTGAAAAGGTACAACCTAAAATTTCTTTTTACATTCATCCATTTGCAACATTTTTTTACTTCTGTCACTTGATTTACCTTATTTTTTGGGATAATACCTCCAAGCACTGTATCGAAGTGCTGGGATCAATCTAACTCGAAACATGTATACTGGATCTGAACATCCAACCAAACTCTCTTTATGATATGCATTTTGGGCGGTATAAGAGATATTACTGTAAAGATCAGCATCAAATCCATCTTCGAACCCTTTTCTTGTAAATGAGATATTTTTCACCAAAGGTTTCTTCTAATTTTATTTCCTCAACTGGGATATAACAAAAATTCAAGATTAGAAGTAGAGCAACAGGAAATAAAAACATGCTTAAAGAGCCAAGAAATATAGCAAAACCAAAAGAAAGAATCACTCCACTTAAATATATTGGATTTCTGCTAATACTAAAAGGTCCAGTTATTACGAGCTTAATAGCTGTTTCTTCAAAATCGATAGTTGTGTTATTCCTCTTTAACTCTCTTACAGACCAAATATTTATGGAGACTCCAATAAGAATCAAGATTAATCCAAAAAATGTAAATGGAAAGGTTACTATTATATGAGTGGGGAAGAGAAAATGAATTCCAATTGATAATAATAAGCCTACATTAAGATATTGTGGGGAAATCAATTTAATGTTCATTTCCTCACCTTTGGAGCAATTTTAATCAAATCACAGGTGTCTATAAATCGTGAAGAATGTTACGAAAATCACATGACACACACATGGTTTGACGACATAAAGTGGACAGATAATGATCTGTAATTTGCATTTCACATTACCAACGTGTAATCCAACCTTCACACTCTTCAGATAAAAGAATCAACTTCTTATGCGATTTAATAGTTTTTTCAAAATTA
>CP070665.1:800540-813007 GCA_020351745.1 Candidatus Heimdallarchaeota archaeon
ATGGCTACTCAAGATGTAAGAAGATTAGTCTTTATTGGAGTAGGTTCTGCTGTGGGTCGCTTGGGATATGTAATGCTGGCTGTGTTTGCATGGTTCACTATAGGTATTGAAATGGGGTATTTGATAGTAGCCATGACTGATACACTCACAGCCATCATACTTCTAGTTCCCATATTCTTAACTGAGGATGTGTCGTGGAAAAGTATGTGGCCATTATAGGTATTTTTAGTAGATGATCAGAAACATTAGTTAGTGGTAATTTTTCCCACCCTCGTTGTTATAAGTTCTTCAATAGAGTTAATGTCTTTAATTGAGCGTTTTAAGAGAATGACTTCTTCTGAAGTAACAAGTTTCTTCTTTAAAAGTAAATCAAGAATATCACTCAGACGAGTCTTGGCATGAGGGAAATCTATCCTCGCTTCTGGAATGGAAGTAAGAGCAAAAGCTAATTTCTCGGTTGAGCTCGCATTTGGTACTCTTAAAGCATTGTGCACTGTTTCGATAAAAATTTCATCTTCAGTTAGTTGATTTGCAATCTTGTTTCTCTTTTTTGCAACCTTTGAACCGTCTTGGATCGCTTTAGATTTTGCCCGTCGTTTTTTCACTCATGATATCTCCAATTTTCAGAGTCATTTAGAATTATTCAATCATAACTTAATAAGCTACTTTTTCTCTTTCTATAAAAGATTCTAAGATATGCAGGTAATATTTTTCTTTTTCCTCTTCGTGATCAACAATAAAATAATTATAAACAGCCAAATTTGAGGAAAGGGAGTTGAATTAGCTGAACATTCAAGAGATATCTCAGGTATTGTTGTTGGAGTCTTTTCCACTCGTTCTTGATGAGGAAGATAATTGATTTTGGAAATGGTCAGTGTTAAGTTGTTAAGCTCATTTGAAGAGATGGGAAGAGTGACTGTCCCTTCATTATTGGTAATTCCCTGCCAATAATATGTTGAGTTTAATAAAGTTACAGCGACTTGACTAATTGCTTGATTATCACTAAATACTTCTAAAATTGTTTGATAATTTGCATTTGAAACAGTATAGTTAAGTTGTGACGGAATCGTTGTCCAAACAGGAACCTCTGGATCACCCATTAAGTTATATTGAATAAGAGTCTTTTCTGTGTCTTCTCTTTTTCCGTTTAATCTTAGATAGTCGTTGATATAGTCAAGCTTTGCCTCGATAAATGCTTTTCCTGGGTGATTATTCCCATTTTTGAAGAATTGTTCCCAAAATCGTGATGATAGACCTTGAGTGTACCAACCACCATGTTCTCCATCATACCATCCAGAATCGTAGTACGCTGAACCCGAACTGGCAATACATCCGATACCAACTGTCCGAAGAATATGTTCAGAAAGACAATCTCTTGATGATGTAAAAGTGCCTGTCGAACATGCACAAAGGAAATAAATACCATATTTTCCTCCAGTATTAATAGCTGACGAGGTAGAAATAATTGGAGCTGAGGAGCTCCTATCAAGTCCATAATCAAATAATGAATCGTTATCAGAGTCAGTTTTGAAAATCATTCGAAACATCTCTGTGGTAGATCCATGGGCATCAAACATTCCAACACCAACTCCGTTGCTAACCTCCTCAATCACATTAGATTCATTGATAGGTTTGTCAATATGATAATCGGTCGTTTTCACCCCCTCAGTTTCACCAAGAAGTGTACTAGACCAATCTGAAGGGAAAATAGTTGTTTTTAACCAGTTATGATTTCTGTTTGCATCAAATTCAGGAGCATCTGCTTCGTCAAATACATTATTATCATTGTTATCAGAATTAAACCTAGCAAAAGCACCAACAAAAAGTGCATGTTTCATCCAGGGCCCAACTGGAGGATTTTTTTCATAACTGATTAAACGTTGGACTAATTTCTTCATTTGGGTATTATTATCAGCTGGTAAGCGTCCGACGTACACTTCAGCCTCCCAATCAAAGTAATCAATAATTGAGACGGAACCATCCGAATTTAACTCCCAATTGTCATCTAAATTTGCGTAATAGTGATCACAACTAACAAAGCCGCTATTTACTTTAACTGATCTAGTGGGGACGAAAGAAGATCCCCCTGCAAGAACAACCCATTGTGTATTCCTTTCTTCATGGAATTGGCGGATACAATTTCTAATGCGTTCTGCTAGATCTTCACCATCATAAGTTGAGGAAATATTTTGAACAGTTTTAATTGCAGAAATTAATCCTCGTTGTAATTTCCAAATCGCTAAAGGTTGAACATCATCAATAAAAAGATCAGAAGTGATGATTAAGTAATCAACACAATTCTGGTGTGATAATAGGGTGCTTTCTGTTCGTTGCACCAGAGTGAATGATGGAATGAGGGGAGTTATGAGACATGACAAAGAAATTATTAACCAAAACATTATGAATATTTTTATATGGACTTGCTTCATTATGACCAACCATAGAAACTGGAAAATAAACTTTAATTATCATGATCTTAGAGAAAAAGATCCTTCAGAGATTTCTATCTTATATTCTTTGTAATCGAAATAAAAGACTTCTTTTCAGTGCAACGGATGTTTAACCAGAGAAGTGGATAAGAAAAAATAATCAATTAATAGACAAGATTGCAGTAATTACGACTATTGCTATTGTTACTCCGAACTATTCAATTCGGGTAAGTGAGAAAAATCTATAATATGATCTAGGTAGATAGTTGATGATATCAAGTTATTTCCTTAAGAACCCCCACCCCATTCTGTATCTTTCCACGCCCAATCCCAATAATCCTCATCTGTAAATGAGAGTTTTTCAACTAGATTTTCCTGAAGCTGTTTCAGGAATTTATGGTGTCTAATTTCATCGTTTAATATGAAACGTATCACTAATTTCTCTTTTTCATCTTCGAGAGTATCCAATATTTTCTGATAGGAATCAACTGCTTGCTTCTCAAGTCTGATATGTTCCGCTAGATTCTGTTTTAGTTGATCAGTTAATTTTTCTTCCACCAATGCGAATTTTTCATGAAGAGCAATGAGTGTCTTGAGAAGGGATCTGTGTTTACGTGAATCCATAGCAATACCTAAGATCAATTGACGGACGATTTCATTCTGAATATTCTTAGCAGAGGTTTCAGCTGTATCCACTATCTGTTTTTCCAGTTCAATTTGAGACTTAAACAACTTAATCCGTTCTTCAGCATTCATTTTTATTAACACTAACTCCTATTAAATTCTTATAAACCCTTAATTGACTTAAATAAAATTATCTTGGATAATATTGATCTAAAGGCGTAATTATGAAGTGTTTGACTTAATGATTAAATTTTGACTTTTATCCATCATTTCGGAAATAAAAATATCCTCTTCAGTTTTGTCTTTTAATAATTTTAAAGTATGGATCAACTCACGATAATGCTGAAATGGAGCATTTGTTCGTTTTCCCCAATCCAATACTGAGCATAAATATCTACCTAAATATTCTCCTAATCTTTCTAGTGCTAATTGCTGAAGTTTTGGTGTGCTGATTGTGTCAGGATGAAGAATTGGCATATCGGTGCCATTAGCTTCCAATCCTAAGTATGCTTCAGTAAAAAGACACCAAATCTCTGTTTCAGGGAAAGATTTTTGAAGATCCTTTTCTAATTGAATTATACGTTGAGCCCCTATAAATGAACCTGCAATTGAAATTATTACGAATGTCAAGGGAACTTGGAGTTGAGCTTGAACCATCTGTATGACTTTTGTAATAGTAACGCCTGTTGCAATAGTATCTCCAATGAAAATTAGCTTAAGGTCTTCACTTAACGCCTCAAGATTAGTGTAAGAAACCTCCGTATCCCATCGTCCTTCTGGTTTTAGAAATCTTCTTATTCCAATAAAACTACGAGATAATGTATGATTATAGAGGTCATAAAAAGAGTTTAGGAGATCATATGTAAGTGATCCTGATAATGGCACAACTTCTGCCATTTGAAAGTATGGGGTTGACTGTTCCTGTAAAGAGAAATACGAAGAAAGACAGTCCTTTACTGCACTCCTGCATTTCATAATAAGAGGGGAACCAACAAGAAAATGGTCAGTTAAAATCTGTTTTGCTGAACTGGATTCGATCAATAAACAACGTTCACTTAATTTTGGATTGATGAGCCGATAAACGTTTGTACCAGTTGGAATTTCTGTTATTAATCTAATTTTTTCCTGCAACATTGTTTCACTGGTTTTTCACAAAAGAGATAAACATTCATTATAACTGTTTCCTGAAAAAATATCCATTTTTCCCCTTCTAGATGGGGCCTCATTACACTGCCTTTCTTTTTCGAAGGATAGGAATTAGAACCAAAATTGCAATCAGAGCAATAATCCCATTGAATCCAGGAGTTGCTTTAAAATCACTAGCAGATACATTCATTCCCAATTGTAAGTCAGAGGCGTATCCTGAAGTTACATTCACATAAATGGTGAAGTTTTCTGGGATATCCTTTGATAGCAGTATTGGTAATTTGGTGGTTTTTGTTGGGAAAAGAGTTCCTATTGAGTCAGGATAATCTGTAACTAATTCTTCGTTTGATGCTCGTACTTTTACTTTTGCATTATCAGTTGTATTAAAATATTGAGACCCAGACTTCAGAGAAATTTCTATCTTATTTTCATTATCAAGTTTGATATACTGAGTTTTCTCTATTTCTATTGAGGGAGTTAATGATAACCAATGTTCTTCAAAGTCATAGAGTCCACGGTGAACATTCTCAATCTGGTGTTCTGGAGGATCGAAGAAAACCACATCACTTTCAAATATATCGTGAGTGCCATTATACTTGTAAAAATGCCAAGTACCTGCACCTGTTGATTCGTAGATCTCTAATGTAAGAGTGATAATATGTTGAGTAACGTAATTCCAGTCACTCCAGCCTCCTGCAACAGTATAATCAACATCAGTGTTTGTTTCATCAAAATAAACCCCAGGAAGTAATTGTTCACTATCCCAATTATCTAGCATCTTTTCATAAAGAGAACTTTCAGCCTGTTTATCATTTGTATACCCCCAACCGAGTATGGGGATAGTTGTACCAGAATGCAGGCTTGAAGCATGAGTAAATTTATGTTTGACAACAAAATCGACTAAAGCTTTCGTCTCATTTTCAGATAGAGCAGATTCCCCAGGATAATCTTCAAGTAGTGTGTTACCAGTACTGCCGCTATCGCACCTACTATCATTCCAGTGGATTGGATAATTCCGATTAAGATCAACTCCTCCGCCAGAATCTTCATCTATCAATCCATCCCCGTCCTCATCACTTCCTTCTAGCCAAGTTTCCCAGCCTCCAGTCTTATATTCTGCAGAATAGATGGAAACATATCCATCTCCATTTGCATCATTAGGGCCATCCTCGTCGATAAACCCGTCATTATCATCATCGATAGGTCTCATATTTTTACGTTGCCAAGGGTTTTGGTATAAGGTGTAATCGAGACTGTCAGGATTTAAAGTTACAATGAAGTAAATGATTGTTCTATCGAGCAACTCTCCTATAGTTTGATCAGCAGTAAGATAACCATTTACTAAATCGCGGATAGTTCGGATCGTATGTTCAATTGTAATTTGCTCTCGCGCATGATGATGAGCCACCACGTAGGTTTTCCCCTTAACATCTTCCACAATTTGCTCATTAGTGAGTGTAATTAGCGGAATGGGGTTATTCCAATACGATAAGCCAATGAACGAATAATCAATGAGATTTGACGCAGTACGGTTGAAATATTCTAATTCAGCATATAGCTCAGAAAGGTTGTGATATTTATCTGGAAATTGTAATTCCAATGATTCTGATTTTGCAGTATTACTTTTAGAATACGGTATTTTTTGTACTTGCAGCTCGAATTGTTGAATCCCCCCAGATGCAGAGTTCGCAAGGTATGAAAGTGGCAGGAAAAAAAGTATTAAAATTAGGAATTTCACAAGAATAGTTCTCAGGTTCTTCATGGTTTATTCCCAACAGAGTATTTCTTTAGCAAACAGCCCGAAGTAGTCAAGTTAGGATGATTCTATTCCTATAAAATTAAGTTAATGATTCGTGCAATGATGAGTAAGATCATTCCTAAAACTATAATTCTGATTCTTAGAACTTCTTAATAAATAGGAAGAGGAAAATAATATCAATTGTTGATAGCACTTGGTATAACAAAGAGGTTATAGAAATGAAAGTTATGATTGCGTATGGAACTAGATATGGTGCAACTCAGGGAGTCGCTGAACGGATGTCTGGCTGGTTACATGAAAACAACATTGATTCGGACATCATTAACGTGAAAAAAGACTCCTGGCCAGAATTATCAAATTATAATGGGTTGATTTTTGGGTCAGGGATCAAGATCGGTCAATGGACAAAAGAAATGAAGAAATTCGTGAAAAAGAAAAAAGAAGAGATCAACGCGTTAAAGGGACCAAAAGTATTCTTTGTATGTTCTGGCTATGCAGCTATTCCCGAAAGATATCAAGAGATCAAAGAAGATTATTGTAAAATGGCATTAGATAACCTCGGAGTGAGCGTAGACACTTATGAAGCATTCGGTGGAGTGATGAATGTATCACCAAATTCTCCTATAAGGTGGCTAGACAAGAAAATTTTGAAAATCGCAGGAAAAGAAACCCCTGATTTTGATCCTAATGGTGTTAATGATTCTAGAGATTGGGATAAAATCGAGAAATTCACTCAAAAATTCATTCGAATAATAAAAAAAGCTTAATACATATATTAGAAAAGGTGTGTCATTGAGAATGTCAATAGAAGAATCTGAAGTTATCTCAAAAGCTTTCCAGGAACAATATGGAGCTGCCATTGAAATGTTAGAACAAGTGATCAAAAAATGCCCTGAAGAAATCTGGGATGATCGAACTAGTGGGCCTCCTTTCTGGCAAGTGGTATATCATACCCTGTGGTATTTGGATTGGTATTTAGGAAAATCCAAAGAAGAGCGTAAGACATTCAAACCAAGATTCGTAGATGAATCATTTGAAAATTTGAAAGAGTTACCAAAAGGGATATTGACTAGTGAACAGTTACATTCATATTTATCTGATATTAAAAAGAAAGGAAAACACAGATTAGAACAGTTAACTTTGGAAGAAATAGTAAAACCGTCTGTGTTCGAATGGCATGGTAGTAGTATTCATAGTTCATTGATTTATAACATTCGACATGTTATGCTTCACATAGGAGCTCTTAATTCGAGACTCCTCAGAAAAGGTATAAAGTTGGACAATTGGGTAAGTCATGCTCCGATTTTGCCAAATCAGAGATGATTGGTGATCACAATTGAGTAGACATGAAAATTCATGTGGTATTGGTAAGGAACATCCACGGTCTCATGAAATTCAATTTTTTTGTGTGGTTTTTTTTGCGGTTGTATGGGGAATCGATTCTTTCTTATTAAATCTTACAACACAATTAGCTAGTGAAATACATTTGGTATTTCGTCTATTAATATTTGTTCTCCTTGCTCTTATCGCATTTAGATTAGCCAATGGTTCGCATAAATTAGTAATAGAAGGTGTTGATAAAAATCACCCAAAAGTTGTCACTAAAGATGTTTATGCTTTGGTGAGACACCCAATGTATCTAACTTATATTGTTGGATTTATAGCGTTTATCCAATTGACAATGTCATTTATATCAATAATTCCGTTTGTTATCTCTGTAATTCTTCTTAACATGATTGCAGCGTATGAAGAAAACGAATTAATCAAAATCCTTGGTCAAGAGTATATTGACTATAAAAATAAGGTTCCTCGTTGGATACCTAATCCTTTTAAATTTTTTAGAAGAGATTAATTCGACAGTGAGATTAATCTATTTTTAGTTAAGATAAAAAAAGTATATGATCTTATTTTGCTGGAAGAGGATATCAAAATTGTTTTCGTATCATTACCTTTGTAATGCAATTACCATTCATTATGAAAATGATGCTTTCTCTACTCATCCCAATGTGAACTTCTCAATCATTTTTTTGAATGTATAGGTTAATGGCTTTAGTAATAATTCTCTGTGCCTCTCCTTTATCTGCCCAACCTACAATTTTCGTCGTTTTTCCCCGTTCTAAATGTTTGTAAGTATCGAAAAACTCCTCAATTTCTCGTCTTAGATGTTTAGGTATTGAACTCATTGATTGAATCTCATCCATACGAGGATCATCAGTCGGAACTGCAATTATCTTATCATCTTCTCCTTTCTCGTCTTTCATATTCAAAACAGCTACTGGTCTGGCGATTAGAATGCATCCAGGGATTAACTCAATTCCAGAACTCAAAGGTACTAATACATCTAAAGGATCACCATCTTTACAAAGAGTTTGAGGAATGAAGCCGTAAGCTGCAGGATATACCACAGAAGAATGCAAAATTCTATCCACAAGGATGACTTTGAAGTCTTTATCATACTCATATTTGACTTTGGAACCAGATGGTATTTCAATTCGAACATAAATCCTCTCTGGGGGATTGGGACCTGGAGGAATGTTTTCACTCACTGATTGTCCTTCCTATGTTGAAAATACATAAACGAATTGAGATTTAGAATTTGTGATTATAATTTTATTCATTGAATCACTATTTTTTCCCATTTTTCACAAAGAAAATAGCAATAAAGATCAGTATTAATGAAAAAACTGCGGAAACTCCGAAATTGAATCTGAATGACTCTTGCATTCCAGCAAACATCCCTCCAAGTATTGAACCTAATGCAAAACCAAGATTCTGGCTTGCTCCAAAGATCCCCATGAAAGTACCACGTCTAGACTCTGGAATATGATCTGCAACAAGTGCAGGTCCGGCGACAAGAAGTCCAACATAAATTGGTAAGGTGTAAGAGATTGCTGGGAGGATGAAATTATCTGTAGATAAAATGAAACTTCCCCACACAAATAGGTAGCCAATATAACAGACAATCAGTATTTCTTTAAATCCCCGTGATTCACCTATCTTTCCTGCGTAATGTGCCGCTACTGTACCTGTTAATGTGGCAGTTCCAAAAACTACTCCAATTAGTAATGCAGGAGCATGGAGTTCATTAAGAAAGTAGACTGAGATAAACATACCCGAAAAACCACTTTGAAAACTATGTAAAATGGCAATTATGAAAATAACAATAAGGATTCTTTTACTAAAAAGGATAGAAAATGTGCTAGGGGAGGTAGAGGTGCTCGAATGAGAATGACTCCCTGGCAACTCTTTCTGAGGGGATTCTCGCAAATCATGAGAGAGTAATGTAATAATTAAACCTAGTATACATACACCTAGAGATAAAAAGAATAAGATATTCATTCCTAAAGGTTCATACAAAAATCCTGACACTACAGTACCAAAAAAATATCCCAATGATGTTGACGCAACCAAAGAACCGAAAATATCCTCTTTATTTGTTAAACTAGCATATTTCAGTACGGCAGGAGAGAAACAAGCGAGTAAGCTGTTAATTACTACATAATCAATGAAAAAAAGAAATGGATCAGTAATAACTATTACTGTCAAGAAATAGACAAGAAAAATAAGAAAACCAGTCAACATCATCGTTTTTGATCCGATTTTATCTACAATTCGACCAAAGATAAAAACAGAAAAAACCATTGATACGAAAGGTAATCCATTAAGGAGGCCAGTAAGAAAATAATCACCATTTGAAAGCTCAAAGAAATATGGGCTAATAAATGGCTGGACTAATCCCCATGGGATCGTCCAAATCAGATTCATCAGTAATACTGATGTCACACTTCGATCTGCTGAGCTGGGAAAAAGATGCCAGGATCGAAAATTAAATGATCTCGTCATATCTCTTATCAATCACCAGTTTTAGTGTAATTACATTTAGCTGAATGTAGTTAATAAGCGAAATTATTATGGCAAAAGTCATTGGATTCGAACATGGGTATATTACGCTGTTTCTTAATGTTAAAATAAGCTAGTAGATTGCTATTAGATACTCCTAGATCCTAAATTCTTCAACAACATCATTGATGTTACCACCCCCTTTTCAAACCATTCAAGCATCAAATTTTCATTAGGTGCATGGTTCCCCTGATCGGGTTGACCAAAAGGAATGATATACATCGGTTTTTTTATATGCTGATAGAGGTTGTAAAGGGGTAAACTTCCTCCTAACAAAGGAATTCTCACTGGTTCTTCTCCGAATCCTTCTGTAATCGATTGTGCTAATATTTCAGTCCAGGGAAGATTTAAGGGGGTATAAATCGGTGCAAAACCTGCCTCAAATGTCATATCACATCGATTAATCATTGCTTTCCATCTATCTGACTTTTGTTTCAGTTGTTCTAAATGATTTAAAAACAGATCTTGGATTTGAGCAGGTTTTTGGTTGGGAACTAACCTGAAATCCAGTTCAACGACAGCGTCTTTTGGAATAATGGTTTTAGCATGTTCTCGGACATTGCCTGATTGAAAACCACGAATATTAATAGTTGGTCGAAACATTACTCGATGCACAAGTGGGATATCCTGTTCTCCTCCGAAGTAACTAATCCCGAGAGATTTTTGATACATTTCAGGAGTTCGCTTTAATTCTTCTGCAGCTTTTAGCGCTCCTTCATCTGGAGTAAAAAGATCATTATAAAATCCTTTAATTAAACATGTACCATTATCATTAACTATCGTTTGAAGAACACTCATTAAATCAATGGCAGGATTGGGTTGAATTCCTCCAAAATTTCCTGAATGGACATCGTTGTTGGCAGAGTTCAAGTATATCTGTGCAGTTACAATTCCTCTCGCACCAAAACATAATGTGGGTTTCCAAGAGGGATCAGCAGGACCATCGGAGACAAATACTAAGTCAATATCAGAAAGGAAATCTTTCTCCTGAATGAGAGCTTTATCTAAGTTGGGAGACCCAATTTCTTCTTCTCCATCGAAGAGAAATTTCACTCGGAGACCGAGGGCTGAAAATTTTGTTAAACATTCGATTGCAATAAGATGAGTAAAAAGCTGCCCTTTATTATCTCCTACTCCTCGGGCAAATATCCGACCATCACGGATTTCGGGTTCAAACGGTGGGGAGATCCATTGATCTAAGGGTTCGGGTGATTGGACATCATAATGACCATAAATTAGGACAGTTGGACTTTTGGTTATATTTTTTTCATTTGAAGCGATTGGTTCCCATTCTGCAAGTATTACTGGATTACCTGAAGTCTTAACAATCTTGAGATGGCTGACTGAAGTCTCCAGTCTTCTTTTTAGCCATAGTGATGCTTTCTCTACATCTGCTTTATTATTAGAAATACTTGGAATTCTAAGAAAATGGAATAAATCATCTAGAAAAGTTTGTTTATGATCATTGAAATAATCTAATACTTTTAGCACTAGAAACACGCCCTGTAAGAATTTTCACTCTTAGTTTTTTTAACTTCATACTGGAAATTAATTAGATAAAAAGGTTCATTTTAAGCAGGGATTAATATTATCTCAACCAGATATTCAAAATTATCAAATTAAAGCCAAAAAATGGGGCATTAAACTTGTTTATTCCTGCATTAATCCGAATATTTATATAAGACGATAATTGCGGAAGTAATGCAATTAAAGAAAATACAGGAGATCCACATGTCTATTTCAAAAACAGATGGGAAATCAAATAATGTAGATGAATTAATCCAAATCCTTGAATATCTTCATTATGATGGGACTGTAACCTTTACAAATCGTGAAACAATGGAGCAGATCACCCGAAAAGCATAATCACCAGTTTTTGATTCTAAAGTATTTTTAATAATTGTTTTGAAATTTTAACTAATTCTTAATACCTTCACCTATCGTTTATCAATTAAATAAAACTTATCAGTATTATCATGAGGGGAGTCAATATTAGAGTTAATACTCCGATCCATCGTGTTTGTTGTGGAATATCAAATCGGATTTCGAGTCTTCCTACAGATTCAACGAAGTTTTTTGCTTCTGGAATCGCACTCCTATCTCCCACCCAGCTTGAAAGAATTTTTGAGTGAATCGATTCAAATCTGCGCTGCATATTAACTACTGCTTGTCTGATTTTTGATTGGTCACGATCAGCAAGAGCGATAATTCTTGTAAACACACCGTCTTCAATAATTATTTCTCGTTCTCCACGTTTGATTGATCGTAAATCTGCTTTATGATCTTCGTCCAATTCTTTCGAAACACTTGAAATTGCAGTAAAAAAGCCCGAAATTAGGACTTCATCCGATTGAAATAGTTTTTGTTTTGTTGCAATCGGAATACCATCGGGTGTTTTGACAAGAAGCACATCATAGACCTTGGTAGGTTCATAAGTGAGGACGATAATGGCAATCCCAAGAATAACCACTAGTGTAAATGCGAAGATCATAGCAGCAAGTTCACTAGAATATAAGTTATTAGGCCCAGAATTAGCTATGACATGTTCAAGGACTCCAGGGACAAAAAAGGAAAGAAAGAAAAAAAGGAGAATAATACCAATCATATAC
>CP070665.1:813107-830905 GCA_020351745.1 Candidatus Heimdallarchaeota archaeon
TATCACAGCTGGGAAGTTTACATGAATTTCTCTAAAGTAACTTAATACCTATTTTTCATCTCCAGGTTATCTATTAAGACGACATAAAAAGAATAGACTTAGATGAATTCAGATTATGCTTCGTCTTGAAGTAGCTTACCGAGTCGTTCCATACCATCCTCGATTATTTGGGGTGTTGTGAATGAGAAGCTTAATCGCATTCCATTCGTTTTAATCCTGTTTCCATGCAACTCAGAGTCATCTTTACTGATTGAATGGCCTTTTATAGGGTAAAACGCTTGACCTGGTACGTAGCAAACATCATTTGGAATTGCTACGTCTTGTAAAAACTTTGATGAATCAAAACCTTCATTTTCCATTTGGAACCAGAAGAAGAAGCCTCCTGTGGGCTGGGTTCGCTGGCCATTGGAGGGAAAATGTTCATCAATTGTTTTCTGCATCATGTCACGACGTTCCTCATAAATTTTTAGATTATCACCTAAGACTTGGTCGATATACTTTGAGTAGTAAATTTCTAAGATTTTCTGGTTGAGACTTGAGGTACAGAGATCTAAATATCCTTTATCTTTAATCATAGGAACCATTATTTCTTCTGGAAGGACAGAATAACCTAGTCGAAGAACAGCAGCCTCTTTACTACTTGTACGTAGATAAGCGACCCATTTATTCTCTAAATCGTACTTCTTAATTGGGGGTGGAATTTCAGTAAATTGAATTTCACGGTAAGCTGAATCTTCGATAAGAAGAATCTCATGTTGAGTTATTAATTCAAAAAGTTTCTTTCGTCTTTTTTCAGGGAGTGTTGTACCTTTGGGGTTATCGGAATCTGAAACAACGTAAATGGCTTTCGGGGTTCGATTTAATTCTCTTTGACTTATTTCGATTGCCTTTTCCACATGTTCTGGAATGAGGCCATCTATATCTGTAGGTACTGTTAGAACATCCCCGCCTAATTTCGTGACTGGTACGACAAATCCTAAATAGGAGGGACGAGCCATGATAATTACATCTTTAGGTCTCAATAACACATCTAGAATACCGTAGAGCATTTGTTGAGATCCTGTAGAAATAAGGATGTCATCTGATCCTTTGGGGAGATTTACTCCATCTTTCTCCCTTATTCTCTTTCCTAAAGTTTCTTTCAAAGAAGCTAAACCGCTTGTTGGACCATAATTTAATGTGTCAATACCATCTATATCCAATTCGTCTGCAATTTGATAAAGAATCTTTTTGAAAGTTTCAATAGGGAGACTACCAGGTTTTCCGCCACCAAAATAATACTTAACATTTGTTAAAAGAAGACGACGGATTTCGCTTTCAGGGACAAATTCAGTCCATTCAGCTAGTTGTTCATAGTACGGGGGATTCATATGAGTTTCTTCCTCTTTCTGCTTCAACTACTAAAGAAAAACTAGGCTTTGAGAGATATTCTTGAATGTAATTTATAACACTAACCCAGCTTCTACAGATGGGTGTAATTTCTATGTAATACGCTAGTTGGAAGTATCCTCTTCTAAGATTTTTAATCTATTTGTTTGAACTTGGAAGAATGTAATGTATGAATTATTATTTTAAAAGACCCTTACATCTTTCACAAAGGAAAATTAAAGAGTTCTTTTCTACTAGATCTTCCATGATGAATCTACTATAATAAACACTAAATTTAATAATTATTTAAAACCAAAATACAGGAACATTAAGAACTTGTAACATAATTTACATGGTATTCACTGTATTTATACCAAACATGCATAGACAATTTCTCATAACATCACGGAAGCATCCCACGAGTAAAAGCCTTGCATTTTGAATTTCTTCATCTGGTTCTCCTATAACTCTATATTTCTCATAAAACAAATTGAAGGATGACGCGAGTTGATGAGTATATTCTGCCAAGATATGTGGGGAATAGGATAGAGAAGCTCGTTCTAAGACATCAGGATAATCCTTAAGTAATTTAATCAATGAAATTTCTTCTTGCTTATCAAGTAAACCGAAATTCACATCCAATGATGTTCTTTTCTCTATTTTCTGAAGAATTCTATTTGCTCTAACAAATGAATATTGTAAATACGGTCCTGTTTTTCCATATAATGACACTGATTCTTCAGGATGAAAAACAAAATCTTTAGATGCTGCAAATTTGAGTAAAAAATACTTTAATGCAGCCATAGCAATATCTTCTGCGCTCTTATTGATTTCTGATTCAACAATTTTTCCTCTTGAGAGAATTTCTGTTTTAGCTATCTCTGTTAAATCTTTTATTATAGCATCAGCGTCAACAACAGTTCCTTCTCGTGATTTCATTTTTCCTTCCGGTAAAAAAATCATCCCATGACTCAGATGGTAACAACCATCAGCAAATTCAAAATTCATCATCTTTAAAATTTTGAATAGAACATGCAAATGATAATTTTGTTCACTCCCTATTACATAGATTGATTTAGAGTAACTGAAATCTTCAAATTTTTTCTTAGCAAGATATAAATCCTGTGTTATATAAACAGAAGTTCCATCGGCCCGTAGCAGAACCTTTGTACCTAATTGATCTCCAAGATCAACTACAATATTTCCAACTTCATCCTTATGAAACAAATTGTTTTTCAAACCTTCCAAAATAATGCCTTTCCCTTTTTCCCATAAATCACTCTCCCGATAGGTCTTATCAAAACTGATACCAAATTTCTTGAAAGTCTTGGTGAACCCATCTATAGCCCAATTGGTCATTTTCTCCCATAAAGCTATTGTCTCATTATCTTTTGCTTCCCATTGCTTTAATAGTTCTTGGGCTTCCTCCTCAAGTTTAGGGTTTTCCTTTGATTGCTTAGAAAATTGGACATAGAAATCACCAACGAAATGATCTTCTTTCTTATCAGGATCCCTATTATTTCCCCATTTTTTATATGCTAACATTGATTTACAAATATGAATGCCACGATCGTTTAGTAAATTAACCCTTACGACCTTAAATCCTTGACTCTCGAAAATTCTAGAAGTAGATTCCCCAAGAGCCATATTTCGTAGATGACCTAAATGTAATTGCTTGTTGGTGTTAGGAGAGGGAAATTCGAGGAGAACTGTTTTTTCATTTTCTTCTTTATATCCATATTTATTCCTCTCATTCCATATTTGCCTCAAAGTCTGCTCCGTTAATTTTGAAATATCAAAGAAGAAATTGAGAAAACCACCAACTGCTTTGATTTCTCTGACTATCGAATCTTCAGGTATTTTTATTACGTTTTCTAGCTCCTCCGCAATCAGTTGAGGGGTTTTATTAAATTTTTTACTTAATTTAAAGCAAGGAAAAGAGATATCACCGAATTTTGGATTGGGAGGTATATCTAATAACTCTGAAATCTCTTTTTCAGATAAGCTCAAAGCTTGTTGTAATAATCCGATAATTGTAGATTCATATTGCATTTGTGCTTATCACCAAGTATTTATTTGTCATCTATTCCTATAAATCGCCTTAATATTAATGAGATTCGTGTAGTCTTCTTTCTTTCATTTCTTTATATAGTCTTCAGTCAGTTTTGATATTGTCAAGACCAATCATGGTAAGTAATAAAACCAATAAATAGAAAAAAAGGAATTAATAAACAACTATTTCAATGCTTTCGTGTTGTTTTAATAAAGTTGTTTAGAGTAAGTATAAGCAGTTATCCCCATGTAATAGAAGTTCCAGTTATTGATGCGATGTGAGGCTATTAAAATGACGTTTCGTGAGAGATTGCCTTCAATTCTGATTTATACGATCACTATTGTAGTTTTAATTGGTATTATTCTCTTTATCCAACCTCCTAGATTGATGGAGGATTTACTTGATCTGGGTCTTTGGGGAGTCTTTATATTGTTTTTAGTGTTGTTACTACTGTATATCGCAGATATGCTAATAAGAATATATCGATGGCAAATTCTACTCATTGTTCAAGGGGTAAAACTCCCCCTTAAATCGTTAGTTTTACCTGTAGTGTCAGCTTTAGCTATTAATTTATTTACTATTGCCCGTGCTGGCGAAACGGTTCGTATGTACGCACTAAAAAGAAATTATGAAACAAAGTATTCTGATACACTTTCATCTATTGTTATTGAGCAGGTACTGAGCATCGTAGGTTTACTATTCGTAATAGCTACAAGCTTATTCTTTGTTGGTAGTTCCTTACTCCAGAATTCGGAAACTATTCAGCAATTAGTAGTTATCATTTTCCTTAGTTCAGTACTTGGTCTGATAGCTTTATTTTTGATGATGTTAAAACCCGATTTAATTGAAAGACTTATTCGGATATTTCCTACATTCATTGAAAAACGTTTAAATTCCGCTTATCAAGCTTTCCAGACTGGAATTAAAGGGCTTCGCTTAAAACCACTCCATCTAATCCTTGGAATCATTACTTCTGCTTCTATTTGGGTAATAGAGGGGATTATGATATATGTAATTGCAATCACTGTATTACCAGATCTTACTCTAATAGATTTTCCTTGGGCTATCGCTGCATCATGTGCAGGAAATATTACATTCATTATTCCAATTCTACCTGGTGCCATGGGCGAGTATGAATTTGTACTAGCATTTATACTCATGAATTCGCCAAATTACCCTATAGAAGCTTTCCCTATAGAAAATCTATGGACTTTAGAAAATCTATGGGCTCTAGGACCAGCTGCTCGAATAGCTTTTATTGACCGTCTTGCAAAATCTTTAATGCTAGGTCTTTTTGGTGGATATGCGACACTTAGACTTGGAGGAAAGGAAATTATTAGATTGAGAAAAGATTTTTTTTCAGTTTCGAAAAAACCAAATGAACTTGAAAAAGAAATGGATGTTGATGTTAAAATAAAACCCACAGAAAGGACTGATAAGGCCAATCTTAGAAATAGGAATGATTAAGGAAAGGAGGTCTTAGCTATACATCATATTCAGGAGATCCATGTTCCTAGAAGAGTAGCTTTTGGACCCAAGGCTGTTCAAAGAATCCCTAGCGTCTGTAAAGACATTGGAATAAAAACAATCAAGATCTTCAGTGGAAGAACTCAAACAAAGAAGATTGCATCTAATGTTATTATCCCCCAAGCAGAGGGAATCTTGGACTTTTCACATACTGTATTTCCTGAAAATGTGGATCTAGAATACCTTCATTCTCAAGCTTTAGCTATTCGTGATAGACAAACATATCTTATGGCTGTTGGAGGTGGGAAAGTTATTGATTATGTAAAGGTCATCGCACGTCTCTCTCATACGAAATATGTGGCTGTACCCACTAATGCTAGCCACGATGGTTTTTCTAGTCCTTATGTTAATTTCCTCTTAAGAGAACAAATTTCAAAAGAAGAAAAAAATGCAAATTCTCCCATATATACCCCAGTTTCTCCAATTGCCATTGTAGGAGATACATCATTGATTAGTCAGGCTCCTAAAGAGTCATTACAAGCTGGAGTAGGAGATATCCTTGCAAAATGGGTCGCTGTGAGGGATTGGAAATTAGCTCATCGTCTAAAAGGAGAGAATTTTGATATATATGCTGCAACATTCTCTGAAATGACTGCAAACATGGTGGAAGAGGGAGTTAAATCATTAGGAAGAATTTTTTTTAGTGAGGAGGGGATTCGTGTGTTAATGAAAGCATTGGGAAGTAGTGGGGTTGCTATGTGTATTGCTGGATCTTCCCGTCCTGCCAGTGGCTCAGAACATCTTGTTAGCCATGCCTTAGATAAACTATCTCATGAATATGAGTTTCAAATTGCCCATGGCCATCAAACAGGTATGATTTCTATTTTGATGATGTATCTTCATGGAGCTAATTGGAAACGAATTCGAAATATCCTTGTTGAAGTTGCTGCTCCAGTCACTTTGCATGAAATGGGAATCGAACGTGAAATATTACTGGAAGCGATGCTAGAGGCCCATAAAATTCGTCCAGAACGTTATACTATCCTAGCTGAGGGCCTATCTAAGCAGGCAGCGATAAATGCAATCGAAATGACTGGAATCGACTAAAATTGCATTTAAAGGTCTCAGGTATTGATGAAGCTGGGCGAGGAAGTGTTTTTGGATCCCTTATTGTCGTAGGGGTTACTCTAGATGAAGAATCTTTGAATAATCTTGTTAAAAGTGGCCTAAAAGATTCTAAACTTTTTTCAGGTTCACAAGGACAAAAAAAACGCGTCAAGTTAGCTTTGAGGATACAAGAATTAGCCTTAGAGTCAAAAATAATAGAGATTCCAGCCTATAAAATCGATAGAACACTTGCTAACCGTCCTAAAGATAATTTAAATTTTTTAGAAATTCGTAAAATTGGACAAATTGTAAATGAACTTTCATCAGAGGATATTACAATAGATTCTATTTCAAAACCTCTATACTTCAGAAAACATCTAATAACACATTTAAATCGCTTGGATAAATCACTAACTATCAAAATGGAATCACATAAACCTGGAGCTACCAGTTTCAGTATTAGAGGAGCTGGTAGCGATCTTAAGAGGATCGTGATTTCAGAGAAGGCTGATCGAATATATCCTATTGTTTCTGCAGCATCCTGTGTTGCAAAATATGTTCGTGATAAACATCTACGAGAAATTGAAAAGACGTGGAACCTTCCTCCATTTTGCCTAGGTCAAGGATATCCTAATGAAAAGGATTCTAAAGTAATGAATTTTCTCCAAAAATATCATGAAGACATTCAAAACCGTCGTTTTCCATTTATCCGATATTCTTGGTCGTGGCTACCCTTACAAAAGATTGTTAGGGCTCCCCTCAAAACACTAGAAGAGTTCTTGGATGGTCAAAAAAATGAAGATTAATTCAAGCTTGTACTTGCCGAATTATGAAAATTTCAGAGCGGTGTGTAAATGAAAATCTATAAAAATTTATTTCGAACCTATGACATCCGTGGAAAGTTTCCAGACCAATTTTCTTCGGAAATGGTTTTAAATATAGGTCGGGCGCTTGGAACATTTTTTGGTTTGGAGAAAACCATTGTTATTGGTGGTGATGTTCGTCTTTCATCACCAATCATTAGATCAGTAATTTCCGCCGGTTTAATGGAAGCAGGATGCAATATTTTAGATGTAGGGGTCTGTACAACCCCAACCATTTATTTTTTGGCGGTTAAAAATCCAGAAATCGACGGTGGAGTCATGATAACAGCAAGTCACAATCCCATTGATTATAATGGAATAAAAGTTTGCGATGGAAAAGGGGTTTCTTACCATACTGATAATTTATTTACTCGAATAAAAGAGATGATAGAACAGAATGCTATAGTCACTGTTAAGAACACAGAATATGGTCAGCCAGCTCTGTTGCAAAATATCAATACATCACAGTACTGGCAATTTCAAAAAGATCAATTTATACCGAAGACATCATTAAATATTGCAGTGGAAATTGGAAATGGAACTTGTTATCCAATTATTGAATTGTTAAAGTCAAAAAAGATGAACGTTCAAGCATTTCACTCTGAACCAAATGGTCATTTTCCAATTATGATTCCTGATCCTGCAAAACCAGCAAGCCTGAAATTTGTTCAAGAAGCCGTGATAAAGAATGAACTTGATATAGGGATCGGTTTTGATGCTGATGGTGACAGAGTAGGTTTTGTGGATGATCAAGGGGCAATTATTAGTCCTGATCAAGTAATAATGCTATATGGAAATCAATTATTACAAAGATATCCGAACGCTGAGATTATGGTAGATGTTAAAACCTCTAGAGCTACTTTTGAGTATCTTTCGGGATGTGGAGCGCAAGTGAAATTCACACGTGTTGGCCATTCATGGATTCATGAAGCTCTTCTAAAGAGCGGAGCTATTTTTGCAGGTGAATTGAGTGGTCATTATTACTTTGGGGCAGATTATTATGGATTTGATGATGCGATATATTCTGCCTTAAGGATGTTAGAAATAGTCTCAAATCAGGAACAAACTTTATCCAAGCTGGTTCAAAACCTTCCTCAATATCCTGCTTCAGAGGAGCTTCGAATATCTTGTTCTGAGGAAATAAAATCAGAAGTGGTTTCGAATCTCAAAGACTTGTTAAAAGAGGAGGCATTAGAATCTATTACTATCGACGGAATCAGAGCAGAATACGAAGATGGCTGGGTATTAGTTCGAAAAAGTGGTACTGAATCAGTTTTATCTGTTCGAGCAGAAGCTACAACGTCGCAACGACTGAAATACTACAAAGAATATGTTAAAAAGCTAGTTTTTGATGAAATAGAGAAAGTAACCAAAAAAACAAAGAAATTTATTTAATTTCACTTCTGTAAATCTTATATACATCAATTTATATTGAAGGAGATTTAGATCATGGATGATCGCATAATTGGAACAAGTTTAATCATTATAGGATTGTCAATCGCTGGTTTGGGGGGTACAATGAGCACAATAGAATATGCAATCTTTTATATTGTAGGATTTCTAATCGCATTTGTAGGACTGGGTTTCTTGCTCAAATATCATCGAAAATCTTCTATAGAGAAAGAGAATAATTGAAACTGACCTAGGTCTCGACTTAAGTAGGAGTTTCGATTTTATCAATTAATATTGAGATCATTTTTTCAATTTTGGGCTTTCTCGTGGCTTTTACAATTCGCTGAATGCCTTCTAGTTCATGGACTAGCCCATTTAAGAAGGACAAAATATCTCCAGGATAGATTAAGAGTTCAAATCGGGCAATACTAGCTGATATTTGATTAATATTTTTGCCACGAAGTCTTTCATTAATAATTTCTCTCCCAATATTCTCTACTCCATGTTGGCAATAAGGATTTTCTGGACACTTACAGTTAAAAAAATGTTGAGTCCATTTTGAAAAAACGTTTAAACACCATTTATTAACTTCAATTGTTTCTTTACCTTTTAATGAGGCACTCATTACATCTAGAACAGGACTATCTATCAATCTAGTGGAAAATCTCATGTGATACTTCTTTTCAAGGTATCGATGAAGTTTCTTTGACAGGTAAACGTTTTGAGGCGGAATCATCTCAAGAGCAATAGATAGAAAGTGTTTTTTACTCCGAAGAAGTGATAAAATTGATAATACTTTAGCTGGAGAGAAAAACGACAGAACTGCTGCTCGGCCTAAAGGAGTTAATTCTAAAGATCTTCTCTGTGGTGTTTCAACTATTCTAAGTAAGGAACTCTTGATAAGCTTGTTTGCACTTAACATAAAGTCAAAACTAGTGGTTCCTATCATTCTCTGATAGATTTCATTAGCCCTTCCTGGTAATATTTGCTTTTTTGAAGAACAAATAGACAGTATTTGTTCACCACAAGAATCAGCATCATAATTTGGTTCTATTGGCAACAAATTGGCACTAAGGAGTTCAAAAGCAATCTCAACTTCCGATCTGGGATCTAAAGAAGAGATAGATTCTCCTAAACATAGAAGAACAACTCTACCACGATCATGTTTTCCCAATCTACCAGCTCTCCCTGCCATTTGGGTGAAATTATTTGGTTCTAGAACAGTGTTACCCATCATTAAGGATTCAAAAATAACTTGTGACGCCGGGAAGTCAACACCAGCCCCCAATGCAAATGTACTTATTACAATTGAGCATTTTCCACTAGAAAAATCCATTTCAATTCGTTTTCTTAAAGCATAAGAAAGTCCTGAATGATAAGCATGAACGTTATGAACGCCTGCATGACGTAAGGACTCTGCAATTTCTGTCGTTTTCCTCCGTGAGTTGGTAAAGACTATTGATTGACCTCGATAACCAGCACTCGAAGTCAGTTTGTATTCCTTTTGTGTCAATTTGAGAATCTGGCGAGATTTTTCATGTTCGCTTCGTGAAAGGAGCAAATGTTTCTCTAATGGAATAGGCCTTTGATCAAAGGTTACTAAAGTCAAGAAGAGATCATTTGCAAACTGTATTGGATTTCCAATCGTTGCTGAGAGCGCTATTACTTGAGCTTTTTGTGCGTAAACCCTAATTTTAGCTAATAGACAGTCTAAAGTCGGTCCTCGATCAGGATCAGCTAAAGTTTGCACTTCATCAATGACAATGCAGCCAATTGTATCAAAATCAACTTGGCCCGCTCTGATCAAAAGGTCTAAACCTTCATACGTAGCTACAATAATGTCGGAATCTTTAATGGAATATCTATCTCGATAGAAAGCCCTTTTTTCCGCTTGTGAGTTAAAGATTCTTGAGCGACCAGTTCGCAAGCCAATTTTGAATTTAGCTCCATAAAACTTTTTAAAATCTTCGAATTTAGTGTTTGCTAGAGCAACTAGAGGAACAGCAAAAATAAATTTCCTGTTTTTCAACACATGAGATATTCCTGCTATTTCACCAATAAGCGTCTTACCTGCACTTGTATTAGCGATAATTAACTGGCTATTATTCTTTAACAATCCCTTTTGAAGTGCTTGAACTTGAATGGGAAGAAAAACCTGTATTCCACGAGATTTTAAGGAATTCAAAAGAAATTTTGGAATTGAGAACTCAGTAATATTTCGGATTAAGGATTGTAATAAGTCTTCAGGTGCTTTTTTTATTTTCTGAACGAGAGTGAAATCTCCAATAGAGGCTTGATCTCCAGAAAAAACAGCTGAAACTCTTTGAATGTCATGTAACTTATCTAAAAGAGATAATATATACTTTTTAAATCCTGGATTTATGAGAAGATTGATTTTTTTATTCTTAAGCTCATTTTCTAATTCCTGAATCGCACATGATTTGCAAACCTCTCGATCAAAAACAAAATAATTATTCGTTGATGGAAGAAGTGTTACTATATCACGTATCAAGCAAAATGGACAGAGCTCTCTTTCCTCAAGCGAAGTTTTGATATTGAAATCTTTACAAAAACCCTTTATCCCTTCTTTTTCGTTGGATGAGAGCATTTTACTTAATAAGATATACCTTGATTTTGTTAAAATCTCCTGAATCATTTTTTTGGGAGGATAAGGCTTCCATTTACCTTGTTCTTCCCAAAATAACCTCCACGGTCGCCACAAATTTCCTTGTTTGAAGTGATATTCGATTTTTCCTCGAAGAGTAGCCTTTCTTTGTGTTAGTTTTCCCCGAGAGAAACAAAGTATGTATAAGGTCTTCTCTTGCTTGGTTGGAAGGAATAATGTAGTATATACTGATTGAAATGAGAGCAAAGGAATCAACGATTTTGTTTTCTACTTAAAAAATGAAAGATGGGCAATGAAAAAACTTTTTTTATGAGGCAAATAAATAAACAAAGTGTTAAAAGAAAAGAGTTTAGACATAAATAATTCCAGAAAATCGAAATGAAATGAGGAATCAACATGCCTACCTGTCAAAAATGTGGCGCTTATTATAGTGAGGTATCTTGTCCTTTTTGTACTCCAGACGATTCACCCGAGTCGCCCGTAACAACAATAAAAGCAGAAGAAAGTAAATCTGTTCGAATAATTGATCCTTTAGAATTGATTGAATCTATAGAAGATATCCAAGGTCAACTAAAAACAATCCAAGAAGAGAAGGAGCTTGAAATTCAAAAGTTAACTGAAGACCTGGCTAAACAGGAAGAAATAGACAAAAAGGCAAAGATCGAATTAGATGAATTAAATTCTCAAGTAAATGAACTAGAGGCGTCTCTAAAAAATCAGCAAGAAAGAAGACAACAACTTATTCAGGAGAAGGAAAAAATGGAACAAGAGATAGAAGACTTAAAAAGAAAGTTTTCAGGATTAAAAGCTGAGGTTTCAACAAGAGAGGCTGAAGTTTCTAAGTTAAAAGAAGAATTGGGAGTGTTGTGAAAATGCCGAAATGTTCTCGTTGCGGATCATATTTTATTCGTCCACCCTGTCCAGTTTGTTCACCTCCTGGTGTAGAACAGTTAGTGGAGGATTCTCCAGAAGTTAAAGGGAAATCTGTCGATGAACTTCAAAGTGATTTGAAACAGTTGCAGGAAACATTCAAAAATAAGGAATCAGAGTTTGATACGCGTACTGAAGAATTAAAAACACGTTTGGATAAAATTAACAACCAAATTTCAGATTTAGAATTCTCTAAAGTATCATCAGTGGAAAAAAAGCGGTCTTTAGAGAAAGAAATATCAGATTTTGCAGATGAGCTAAACTCAGTAAAACTTGCAACAGAAGAACTTGAAAGAGAAAGACATTCCCTATTAAACAACATTCAGAAAGCTGAAGAGCAAAAACAAAGTTATGATTCGGAGATTTCTGTCTTAAAAGAAAAAATTGAACATCGTCAACACGAGGAGGAGCAGCATCGTCAGCGTGAGGAGGAGCAGCGTCGTCAGCGTGAGGAGGAGCAGCATCGGCAGCGTGAGGAGGAGCAGCGTCGTCAAGGTGAGGAGGAGCAGCGTCGTCAGCGTGAGGAGGAGGAGCGTCAGAGGCGAGAGGAAACACTCAAAAACGATTCAAATACCGAAACTAATGAAAGTGGTTAGAAAAATCCCTTTTTCTAATTCCCTTCATTAATTTTTAAGGGTTCAGGCGTTGAAAGAAATTGCATCTTATAAAACTAAATATTCTTCACAACAGTTCATCGCTACGGTTTTCTTCAAAGAGAATGGGTTAATTATTGATATAACTGGCCCAAATGATCATTTAGGTGGTATTGGCATTGGAGTTCCATACATTCGCAAGAATGGCGAGAAATCAGCTAATTACCATTGTATTTCCCTCCCAGCTCACCGGGATGGAGAGCTTGCTGCGTACATTGCACGGAACATTGCAAAAATTACACGTTTTCATACAGTTGTAGTACTTGGCGTACATTTTCCAAAGCTCACGAAAACCCAATTAAATGGCATAATTCGTTTTTTTGAAGAATGGGCAACAGAAATCGGAGAACAAATTGTTACCGAAATTTCTTAACATTCAAATAAATTAATACAATTAATATTAGTCCTGAAATGAGAATTAATACCTCATGCACTTGAATTATTGGTTGTGGAGAAAAGGTCTTTATGATTGAAAAACCTGGAAGTAGTGTACCGATTTTCAAATGGTTTCTGATTGCAGTCCAAGTGTAAATCGAGATTTCGTAATTATTTGGGCTTAGATTCGAAGTAGGTATTGATAGAAGATAGATCATTGTTTTGTTTTGGTCTACTCCTGATGTAACACTAGGGAGGGATTGATTTAAAGTTCCTACTTTGTTTTGGATGTCTAATATTCCATAAAGATTGAGATTCGGGACTGGAATTGGGATATTTTCTAGTTCATTATTGTAGACCTGAAAAGAAATTGAAATAACTGAAGTTGTATCTAGAGCATACTGATAAAGGCCATCGGATATCTCTGTTGCTACATAATTTATATCTCTAATTTCAAAGGTTCCAATCAGAGAAAAATTATAAACTGCATGCTTAACAGTGTTCACTGGGTTTCTGAGGTAAACATAGGAATTGTTCCATTCTGAGAGTATTTGGAATCGTGTTCCTAAGGTAGTATTAGGGAGATTGGTATTAATTAAGCCAGTTAGAGAAAGTGTATTATTATGATATGAAGTCTGAAATAGTTGAATATAGGATAATGGTTGGGTATTGTTTACCAGTCCGCCCATTACAACCACACTTTCGTCCGTAACATTATTAATGGTAGAATTAAATTTAAATCCGATCGTTAAAGTTAAATTGAGGGTTTCTCCATAATAAAACAGATTATTTTCTAATAATGGGAGAGTATTTCGATAGTTTGTTTTATAAGATGCCTCAGATACAGTTGGAATTCCCTTAATATGAATAACTGGAAGGCTACTATTAACAATGGGGTCACTCGGCAATTCTAACGTCGAATTCCATGTCAAACTGATGGATACATTGAAAAAACCATACAAAAAGCGTGTAGGACACTTTACACCACTTGTTGTATAAACATTTCCCTGTAAGTAATGTAGTGTGAGGTTAAAAACTTGTTCTTGAGTTTGATTGCTGTTAAACACCACTGATGCGTTTGCGTTAGGAGTAAAATTACCATTTGTATATTTCAATGAAACATTTAGGTTCATATCTTCGCCAGGGTAATATTGAGGCATATGGAACATATTATAAAAAAACACGGTATCTGTGATTTCAATTTGTATTATAAAAACAAATGAAAAATTGGCTTGATGAAGAATTAGAGTAAGTTCCCAGGTTCCTAGAAGAGCTTGATCAGGAACTTCCCAGAGATAATTAATTGCTCCTATTGTAGTATTGATCGGTTCAAAATCAAGCCAAATATAATTCTTCCTATTTGGTGACGTTAAATTCGCACTTACACTTCCATCTGTAATATTTTGCGTTGAATAGGAGAGAACGGAACGATTCTGAAAGAAAATCATTGTATTTATGATATTTCCTGGTTTTATGGCTGTGGAATTAAAGTTCACCTCATTTTTATAACCTACATACAAACTTGAATGACAATAATAAACCGGTGATTGGATAATTGGAAGATTTCGGATTGAAATAATATTAGTAAGTTTGTGAGAACCCAAAGTCCAATTGAAATTTGCTTCTGAATCATTCTCTAAGTTTACAGCATATAATGCATTTGATTTACCGAAAAAATTCTTATTACTTTCAGTATACTCAGGATGGGTAAGATTCCAGTTGTCTACAACAGTTATCAATTCTAGGGATCCATGAGATTTGTAATTGAAGATCGTGAAATATTGTTCGATAACTCCAAGCTCTCCTTGTATGATGTAGTTTGAATTTTTTATACTGGCAGGGTATTTTGATATAATCTCTTGATAGTGTGTTGTTTCTAAGGTGAGGTTAATAGAATTAAAAATATCACCTGATAAAAGTAGAGTCAATACTGCAAAATATGTATCATGGACGTTTACTCGTTTACTCTGATACTGAATCGGGTACGTTACATTATTAGGCCCAAATCCTCCTATATGTGGTAATTCCGAAGAACGATAAGTTCGATTTTCCCGTTTAAGAAATTGAGACGAATAAATAAACAATATTGTTTCTGTATGATTGATATCTATTTCTTCAGTGGAATTGAAAAGATTAAGGATTGCGTAAGCTATACCAGTCTCAGAGACATTTGCATATTCTGATGTCCCAAATCCCCCTTTTGTTGGCCCTATTGTCTTTTTTACTGATTTCAACCAATTTATCACAGGATATTGGTAATCAGTAAGGTTTCTAGGTAAATCTACCTTTAAAAGTCTTCCATATTCATCTAATATTTTAATTGATTGGAGTGCGTGCCATGTATCTTGGATTTTAGTTTTAAAAGGAGTGTATGAATAAAAATAGGAGTTATTAACCCACGAACTGTTTAGAAATTTGAAGATATAGAATGAGTAATCTGCCATAAAATCTAGCACAGTTTCATTAACTAAAGGTGTAATTTTTTCATCGTATAATTCCGGAATAATTACAACCTTACGAATCAAGTCCAAAATTGTTAAGGCTTGAAATGTTGCTTTGATTGAACAGTTTTCTTGGCCAACTTCATGAAAACTGTAATTTTCCTTATCAAAAGTCACATTATATACAAAATCTAATAGTTTTGGTGTAATAAGTTTCAGTTTCAAAGGTAATTCATTCATTACCCAGAGAGAAGTCGTCACACCAAATGTACCCTCTAACGAGGGGGAATTAGCAACTGGGGAAAGATAATACCCTCCTGAACCAGCTTTATCTCTGAGATCTAGTAATTTATCAGCAATAGTTACCTCTTTATCTTCCCACTCTGAACCAAACTGATAATAATCCAAACCCAAGAACCTTAAGATAGAGAGAGCTTCATAAGTGGCTGTTGAAGTATCAAATCCTCCGTATGCCTCTCTAAATATCCCTTCTTCTCTGTATAGCGAACTTACATAATTAAATAGAGCTCCAATATCGAAACTAACATTTTTAATTTGAGTATCATTATCTGTAAGTTTTATTTTCAAATTATTAGGTGATGTATTTGGGGAAACGTCTTGTATCTTCTCCTCGTCGTTGAATGGGGTAATATCTATATTAAGTACAGCAGACGTGGGGAAAATAACCACGGTGAGGAGGAACAGGATTACACCAGAATGAAACATTATTTTTAATGGGTCATTAAGATTTTTCATTGCTTCTTCACATAAATTGATATCTAATAGCGTTTTCACACCGATCAATGCCTGGAGGCAACCTGAATGATGAAACTTAGCCATCTCCCTTTGACCTTCTTTGAAAATATTATCCTTTCGAACCAATCGAAATTTCTGGTCGAAATTCAAAAAAAATTAATAGCAAAAATTTGATCTTTCTTATGATGAAACATTAAGAATCAGGTTGATGAGACGAAAAATGGGACGAAATTTAGAAGACCAGATGCGTTTATCTCTTAGAGCAATTTTATCAAAACAAATGGCAGGAGGAGGAGAGAAGCATCAAATGATAGCTTCATTTATAAGTGACGACAATGGTTTTCCATTGACAGGACTGAAAAGAAGCGAGGAATCTATTGTTGAAATGAAAATTGATGAGTTTGAACTAATATGTGCGATTCTTCCTCAGATATGGGAAACCATAACCCCAACCTCTGAAAGTATGCAAATAATTTCGAATAAAAGTGAAGTTAATCATCTCATTGTAGGATATAAGAAGAAAGGAAATGCCACACCTCCCTTAGAAATGATGATAACACGATTAGATGAGCTTTTTCTTTCATCGCTCTATTATACAATAAAATAGGTGGTTTAATGACAGAAGTTGAAATTAAAGGTCTTGCTGATTCAATTAGAGTACAAAGAAAGAAAACCATCCAATTAGCTTATGAAAAAAGTAAGAAGCTCCTCCAGTCAATGCATAAGAATTCCAAGAAGGTGAAGGAAGGCTGTAAAAAGCTTATTGAGGAAACAGAATCCAAGCTCACTGAAGAAGGGATGAAAAAAATAAAATTTCGTTCACAATTTGAGTCTCTTAAGGTTATTAACGCATTAGTACATTATATTGATGAACAGTTTTCAGATTTTCAGGTTCCTGATGCTTCAATAAGGCTAACATCAATGGAGTTGAATCAATTCACCAGAGTTATTTCTCGATTGTTAACTGATACTAATCGGGAGAAAAATACCGCTGATTCAATAATGGGCATTGATTTCATGTTCAAGAAGCGAATTATTTATACTCCTCTTGGTAAATTAGGATCTGACCTAGCTAAACTGCGTGATCTTCAAAAAGAGGAGTACTGTATAATTAAAGCTTTAGAGGATTTAAGTGATCTGAATACGGATGTAAAAGATCTTTTACAAAAGATATCAATCTCCAAAGAAGAGCAAACTCAAATTCAAACCGAAATAAAAACTCTTGAAGAGGCATTATTAGAAGCTGAAAAAGAAAAAGTCCGACTATTAGAGAATCCTTCAATAAAAGATTCACGTAAATGTGGGATCCGAATGACAGAACTGGAAATAGAACTAGGTAGGCATTTAAATTCATTTAAAAAGACTTTCAAGAAATATGCACGTGAAATTCAACGTGGATCGATTTCAGGTGATTTTGGATTAGTAAACACAGCATTAGCCTATGAGAAAAATCCTGTTCAGAGTTTTCTTGAAGAGGAAGAAGGTAATCCTGAAATTATTGCACTAATGGAGGAATTAATTAAAGTTGGCAAATCTAATCTCCATTTAAAACAGAAAAATATCAATAATTTAATCCATGAGCTAGAAGCTCTACGGAATGGAAAAATGGATTCTTGGAAAAATGAATGGAAAGAATATTTAACACAAAAAGAACAGATGGAAGCGTCATCGGAGTTCAAATCGATTAATGATCAGTTAACCCAGTGTGAGAAGAAAATAATAGCATTAAAAGCAAATATGACAGAGAAAGAGGAAGAACTTGGTCTG
>CP070665.1:831005-850114 GCA_020351745.1 Candidatus Heimdallarchaeota archaeon
AGAGGAAATTTTGAAGTTCAGGAGTGATTTGAAGGTAGATGAATTAAATGTTATCATCTCTAAGGTGCGAAAAAGTGTCCCACAATTCGAGGATAGACTATTCTATTATGCTAGATCATTTCTATGAAATAAATAAGTGCTTTAATGTACAATTATATTTGAAAAACTAATAACGAGAATTACAAGAGTAGAAAACGATATTAATTTCGATTTTGGATTGAATCCAGGTATTTATGTTTTTTTTCCTTTTTAAGGTTAAAAACCAAATAAAAGATCCCATAGCTAAGAAATTTGGCATTTTTCTCCCGATTAATGGTGGGATCATTCAAGAAATATCAATTCGAATTTCAGGTCATTAAAAAGAAATCTCCTCCTATTATGGTAGATAGGTCTATTTTCCAAGGGAAGAATTTCTAATGTATCTCGAAACAAATCAGAATGCGGAGACGATGGGTCGCTTACAGGAAATCGAGAGAATACTCCATGAACTTCAATCACGGATTCCTGACTTAGAAGGAGTTGCGGTTGTCTCCCGAGAGGGGTTATCAATCGCTAGCGCATTATTTACTACTGTAGATGAAGATCGAATAGGAGCTATGACAGCTGCCAGCCTTTCCTTATCTGATCGAATTGTGTTAGAATTAGAGCGAGGCATTATGGATCAGGTAATAATTACAGGGACGGATGGTTTAGTAATAATTCGTGAAGCCGGAGAACATGCTGTATTGGTAGGCATAGCTAAGACGAATGCCAAATTAGGGCTGGTTCTGCTTGATATAAAACGAGCAGCCAAAAAGCTTGCTGGTCTGATTTAATCCTAGGTGTTCTGAATGACTTTTTTTAATTCAATTCATTCTAATCCAAATAAACCGCTAAAATTAGTTGTCCTTGGTGAAGGGGGTGTAGGTAAGACGACTATTGCAAAAACTTTTGTCAATAACAGGTTTTACTCTGAAGCAACACAGACAATTGCCGTAGAATTTCATTCAAAGATTTTTTCAATTGGAATAGGAACTAATGCAAAAATCCAAATTTGGGATCTAGGAGGGCAAGAACAATTTAAGAACATGAAAGCTGTTTTCAGAAAATTCTGCGAAGGTGCGGATGGAGCTCTTCTTTGTTTCGACTTAACTGATATTGGATCTCTGTTTGCCATACCAGAATGGCTAGAATTCCTAGAGAACGACGCACTCTGGTTTTTAATTGGTACAAAATATGATATTGCAACATTTGAAGAACGAAACATCAATCTTGAAGCCTATCAACAAAAATTCAATTGTGAATCTTTCTTTAAATGTACATCAAAAGATGTAAACTCAATAGAAAACATATTTAGACATATAATAATCTCAATCAAAGATTTCAAGGAAAAACAATTTGAGCAATTATCAGAAACAGTCATCAAACGCCCAAATTGGATGGATTTTATCCCCTCTTATCATAAATAATCAGGATAAATCTGTCAAGTAAATATGACATAATAAGAAAGAGGACTTGTTATAAGGGAAGCGAAATACAATATCTTTTAATAAATCAATTTTCTTTATCGTTCAACCACATGAAGGCTGATATTTTTAATCTAACGAAAATAACGTATGTCATAGTCCTTGGTGCCAGCATAAATAACCTCGCTGCTGGATTACTTGAACCTACGGTCGCACCATATTTGGAGATCCTCGGTGCAAGCTCTCAAGAAATAGGAACGATTTTAAGTGCGCGTTTTTTGGTTGTTGCGATTGCATCTCTCCCCCTCGCTCTTTTTGCGTCTCAGATTGGACTTAAACGATTTTTGTATCTTTCAGCTATTGGTATGGTTATTGGGGGTATAATTCTTTTTTCTATTGGAGGAAAAACTGCCATTTTATGGTTCTATTTGTCTATCGGATTTACAAGTGCCATTTTTAGTGGGCCAGGGGCTGCGTTGATCGCTGAAAATACTGGCACAAAACGGATTGCAGCATTTAGCCTGTTTTTTGCTACTTGGATGATCCCAACTGCTCTTGGAGCATTAATTTCGACCATATGGTTTTGGAACGTCCTTGAGTATTCTCCTGAGAATTTGACAAGTATTTTTCCCTTGACAGTGGCTGTGATGATAGCAGGAAGTGTAGTTTTCATTGTTTTAATGCTTTTTACCGATCACAAAGAAGGTACAGAAGAATTTGAGACTGTTATTGATATCAACCAAGTTCCTATTAGAAGACAATTCCAAATATTGTTTAACCCAGTAATTGCTCTACCTTTAACTCTATTAATATTTACGGAATTCTTATCAGGAGCAGGAGCAGGATCAAGTCTTCCATATTTAACCCCTTATTTAAAAAGTATAGGCGCGACTCCAGGAGAGTTGTCCATATTAGTTTTTATAATGAATAGTTTTATGGGTGTTGCCACGCAACTATCTCCCATTTTAGCTAAGCGGTTTGGGGATTTACGAGTCTTTTCCATAACTATGATTTTATCTGTTTCTTGTTTGTTAGGAATTGTTTTTTCGAATGATTTACTTGTAGCAGCTTTATTTTTTATCTTCCGTGGTACTTTCGCCAATATGAATGCACCAATAACCTCATCTCGGATGTTAGCTTATATCGAAACACGAGTACGAGCAACAGGTGTTGCAACTACTTCTACAGTCCGATGGGTTGGTTGGAGTCTATTCTCACCTATTTCAGGTGGAATTATTGATCAGTACGGATACAATATCGCGTTTACTTTCACCTCAATCATTTATATTATCGCTTTGGTGATATTTGTCCGAGTAATCCTACAATATAGGAGTCTAGAAGAAATTAAAGCCGAACATTCCTAATTTTTCCATTCATCATTCATAGTTCTAAGAAAGGAAGCGAAAAAATCATATTCTTATTGTTTCTAATTTGACAAATGAAAACTATGTCTGAACTATCATTGATAGATGTCATAAAAAAAGCAGAAACTGGTCCAATTTGCTTGGAGAAAGACTTTGATCGCAAAATATTAATATTAAAACTCAAGGAGGTTCTAAGGGAGTATAACATTAAATATGATCAAGGTACTTTGATTCCAAATGATGATAGTTTGGCAGATGCCGTGTTTAATGCAGCATTGGATCTTTATCTGGAAATAGGCACTTATTGTGTGAGTACTCATCGTCAAATTAAATTTGAGGAGGCTGAGATTAAAGAGGCTTTGAGAAATGCACCTAGTCAAATAACCTTTGGTGAGGGGCCCGATGCAAGAGAGATGTCACCTAGACGTGTTGAAGATAGGACACCCCCTCTATGCTTAACATCTGGTGGTGGGGAAATCTCCGAAGATATTTACATTCAGGTGGTTCAGAGCTATGCACAAAATCCCCTGGCTGACACTGTTAGTGGAGGATGCCCATTACATACCATTTTTGGTATTGTTCCCAAAGCAGGTACTCCTGCAGAAGTTTTAGCATCGATATATAATGTCGTTTATTCAAAAGAGGGAGCAAAAAGAGCGGGTCGTCCTTTGATTGGCTTTCATAATCTACTTGGAACTGCTCTCTCGGCTGCTGGGTATATCTCTGCAAGTCAACCTGAACTCGGTGTTCGACCTGTAGATGGAAACCTCATCGCCTCACTTGCAGAACTCAAGACGGATTATAGTCAGCTCACTAAAGCGTTGTATTACTCTGAGCGGAAAAATGTCTTGACAGGAGCCGTTTATGTACCACTTATGGGAGGATACGGTGGAGGCCCTGAAGGAACTGCAATAGTCACCCTAGCGCACCATTTACAGGGAATTCTTGTCCACCATGTTGCTTATGCAGACTTTCCAGTTACCCATCTCAGGTATTCTTGTAGCACTGCACGAGAATCCCTGTGGGTTGCGAGCATTGTGGGCCAAGCTCTTAGTCGAAATACTCATCTCTTAACAGCTACTGAGGCCATCACTGCAGCTGGACCCTGTACGGAGATGTGTTTATATGAGGTTGCAGCAAGTTCGATTGTTGGCACTACTTCTGGCATTCACATTAATAATGCGTCAGCTGCCAAAAGCCAGTATTTGGATCGGGAAACAGGCATGGAGGCTAGAATAGGCTGCGAAGTCGGCCATGCAGCAACAGGTTTGAAAAGAACTGATGCTAATGAGCTGGTGACACATCTTGTATCTAAATATGAGCAGAATTTAGAAAACCCGCCTCTAGGTTACAAGTTTCAAGAATGTTATGATATAGATATTGTAAAACCCTCTAAAAAATATGTTAATATTTATAACCAAGTCAAAAGAGATTTGCAAGAACTTGGTCTCAAATTTGAATGATTTTAAAGTTAGGATGCTATTTGTGATTCTACTAGTAATAACATTCTACATAAAATCGGTTAATTTCTTCTTTCTCAATTCTAAGGCTAATAGTTTTTCTTTCCTCCATAATCCTCCACCATATCCATGTAATTTTCCGTTGCTAGCAATCACTCTGTGACAGGGAACTACTATCGCTACTGGATTATTCCCATTGGCTCTCCCAACAGCACGAGATGCAGATGGATTACCTATCGCTTTAGCAATATCGTTGTAAGATCTAGTTTCTCCATAAGGAATCTTTTGTAATTCATTCCATACAGTAGTTTCAAAAGGAGTACCTCGCAAATCAAGCGGAATGGAAAAATCACGTAGCTTTCCATTAAAATAGTCTTTGAGCTCATTCTCAAGGGTATCAAGAGTTGAGTGTATCCCTTCGATACAATCCACCTTATACCATTTGTTGTATCGGGAGTTAATATCGGTTAAACTGTACCTATCATCAAATTCGAGAAGACAACACCCTTTAGATGTTGTCCCGATGATTAAAGAGCCTAAAGGGCTATCTATATATCGATATACTAACTTAGACAAGGTGAGTCTCTCCAGGTGGATGTCCAAATTCTTTAAAGAAAGCTGTTCTGAACCCACTACTGGATTTAAATCCGCAATGAGATGGAAGCTCTTTAGAGCTCATTCCTTTTCCGAGTAATTCTTTTGCATAAGCTAAGCGAAGTTTTCGGTGAAATCCCATTTGAGTTAACTGATAATGATTTTTGAAATGCCGTCTAATGGTAGAAATTTCTACTCCTGTAATCCGAATCAAAGTTTTCGCATCAATTCTCTTTGAAACATTCCTTTTCATATAAGATAAAACCTTATCCAACCAATTAGGTACATTATTGGGAAATAAATCTGGTTTACATCGTTTACAGCTTCGATATCCTGCAACAATTGCTTCCTCTCTTGTTGAGAAGAATACCATGTTTTTTTCTAGTGACAATCTTGCCTTACATGAAGGAAGACAGAATATTTTCATCGTACGCACCCCCACATAGAAATATCCATCGTATGAAGCATCACGTCTTACTCGTGCGCTAACCATTTCTTCATACGAAACTTTTTTCATGATGAGAACTCCTTTCATCCTTATTTTAAACATTGTGCCGATTTTCGAGCAAGTAATTCAGTATCACATAAGTTATCGATTCTACTTCAGTGAATAGAATGTACAATGTAAAAAAGGATTATCAGTAAATGAATGGAACCCCGAGGTCATCAAGCTCCTTCCGAATAGCTTGATAAAGATCCAAATATTCTGTTGAAGGTTTGCACCGCTGTACGTCATAACATTCTCGGAAATTTTTGCCCAATGGAGCATTTTCTATATTATCTTCGTAAGTCTTGAGAAGAGTAAGAACAAGCTCATTAACATCGCTTCTTGATAGTTGTTCTTTTGTTATTCCCAACCCTACCTCGGCAGCCATCCGTGCTTCCATTGGAGTAGCATAGTTTTTGTGTCTGTTTTTTGCAACAGCCATTATCCATAGATTTGAACCAGAAACAACCGAAGCAAGAGCGTGAGTTGCTGCCTCTCTCAAAACCATGGGTGTACATGGTCCAGCAGCAGCATAGCTGGCCGACATAGAAATTAGATTACTGTTGCGAGCTAATGCTTGATAGGTTGTCGTCAATACCCAGAGAAGCTCACGTGTTGTGTTGCAGGTGTGCTTTAAATGGAAGGGAAAGTATACCATAAAGTGTGCCTGATTTACAAGTAATCCCATTAAATGATAAGCAAGTCCAACAACAGTAGTTCCCTCAGGCCCTCCTGCATACCCCCCAAGGATTGGTCCAGACAGAGCTCCCACGAAACAACCATATGTATGGAAGTGTACCATCTTGTTGAGGAGAGAGTTATTTACTTTTAATTCCGTTACACTCGCTACAAAACGACCATCAGTCAGTCTCTCTCCCCAGACAGGATTACTTGCTGCAATCTGAGCTGCATCTGATTCCGCGGTTCCTACACTCTTAAGAAAAATTCCAGGACGACCCACTCTTCTAGCAGCCTCCCGAAACATCATAGCATGAGCAACGGATCCCTTCACTTCTGAGGGGTATCCTGACCGAATGGGAATCCCCTCTGTCTCATCTAGGATTGGAGCACAGACTCCATCTGCTAGAGGCTCCTTCAGGTAAGCCATACTCATCGGGACGAAAAGATCCTCATCACATGTTATGTCAGGTGTAAACATGCAGAATGGTTTATGAGGATCCGCGATCTGTCGACTTGAAATCTCTCTTGAATCACGCCCAAATCCCAACGTGAACTTACCAGGATAGTTTCCAAGGGCTTCTTTCATCTCATCCTCTGTAAACACTATTCTCCGATGAGTATCAGTACAAAGAGATCCCACTGTTAGATAAAGATCTTTTGCAGCATTCCAAAGATTATCTACCAGATTATCATCCTCTGGAACTGGTGTCGAGGGATCGAAACAAATATCGTAATCCTTGATCACCCTCCGCAGCTCAGTGACTAAAAATTTAAGGTCAAAATCTTTTTCTAAACAGACGGGCCCATTTTGTGCCCTATCCAGTACTTCATTGATACGCCACGGAGGAGTTCCCATTTATCTTACCCAATATCTTTTCTTATTCAAATTAAAAAGTAGATCTCTTGATTTAGGACCAAATCAAAATTTTGGACAATTTCTTTCTTTTTATATCTGGAACTGTTACATCTTCCTTTGGATATCCAATAGGCATTATTACAAACGCTTTCTCGTTTTTAGGTCGTTCTAAAAGATCTCGTAGAAAATTCATACTGATAGGTGTGTGTGTTAATGTTGCTAAACCTGCATTATGGATGGCCATAATGAGTATCCCAACAGCAATTCCAACACTTTTAGTTACATAATAATTTTTTCGTTTGTTATTGAATTCATCCAAACGATACTTTTGTTGAAAAACGACTATTAAATAGGGAGCTACTTCCAGAAAGGGTTTTCTCCAAGTTGTTCCTAAAGGAGCTAAGTCTTGAAGCCACTCATCTGATATCTTACGTTCATAGAATTCTTTTTCTTCAAGTTCTGCAGCCACTCGAATCTTATGTTTGAGAATAGAGTCATTTACAACAACGAATGACCAAGGTTGTTTATTCGCTCCCGAAGGAGCTGTACCCGCTGTTTTTATGATATTCTCAATAATTTCTCGTGGAAAAGGCTTATCTGAGAAATCTCGTATTGATCTACGAGAATTCGCAAGATGGTACATTTCTTGGGATCTTCTATTCATTTCCTCTTTGGAATAAGTTTGAAAGTGATAGGGAATGAATGGGTACTTATTTTCCATTAATCTCAACTCTTAATGTCTAAAAAATTAATCAGTTACAATCCTGAAATTTCCTGTTTAAGTAAAGAAAAAACTTCGTGAAACAAATTGTTATATTCAGGGTTAATAGCATTAATCACTTTCAGAAATTCATACAATGACCCTAGATCTAGTTTCTCTCTTTCAATCAATTCTTCATAGTCAACTAACCAGTTGCCTAAAACCCTGTAGAACTGCTGCTTAGTTTCTAATAGCTTTTGTGGTAGATTAGAATAGTCTTTAGGAAGTTGCAATTTGAGGATATTTGCTAGTTTTTGAAATTCATTAAATTGTTTAGTATAATTTGAAATGCTTATTGCTTCACTTGAAACGAAGAGATTTCGTGCTACTCGTCCGAAGTACTTCACTTTATTACGCCCATGCGGCCCCTTCTGTAACGTTGCAACAATTTTGATTAATCCCATCTCTTGGAGAATGTCTAGGTGAAAATAAAGATTCGTTGGGCTCATATCAATGTTTTTCCTCCTTTCTAACAGTTCTTTGATTTCAATTACATTGAGAGCATGTCGTACCTTAGATTTTCCATCTGGTGATTTCTCTTCAATCCCTTCTTTGAGAAGCTTTACTATCTCACTCTTCACTGGATGAGAATAATATTTATCTTTGGGGACATCTACATACTCAAAGGAGGGTATCTTCTCCCAATGATCGAACAAAATTTGACACTCTTCAACCATTTTATAACCACTCATTGGTATTATAATTCTTTAACAATTATGGAAGTTATTATCAGTATTAAATATTTCATTTTTCGCCACATTCGAAAATTATATATTAGATTTGACGCTTCAATTCTAACTTGAAACATCTTCTTATATAGTTCAAACGATAATTGAAACGTCATGATTTCAACCAACGTGGAAAGAAATAGAATGATGTTATTTAATTTGATAATTGAACTAGGGAAATGTTAAAAAATGAAGTTTAAACTATTAGGAAAAAGTGGTTTAAGAGTTTCCGAGCTTTTTTTAGGCACAATGACTTTTGGAGAGGATTGGGGGTGGGGGTGCTCAAAAGATGTCGCTAAACAAGTTTTTAATAAGTATAGTGATTCAGGTGGAAATTTTATTGATACTGCTGATAATTATGCAAATGGAACAAGTGAGAAATTCGTGGGGGAATTTATTCAAGGGGACCGTGATAGATTTGTTATTGCCACAAAATATACTCTTCACAATGTAAAAGCAAAAGCTGATCCAAATCAGGGGGGAAATCATAGAAAAAACCTTATCAGATCTGTAAATGGTAGCTTAGAAAGATTAAAAACTGATTATATTGATCTATTATACCTTCACATGTGGGATTTCACAACTCCTCTTGAAGAAGTCATGAACTCTTTAAACAATTTAATTTCCTCTGGAAAAGTTCATTATATAGGCATTTCAGATACTCCGGCTTGGATTGTTACTCGTACAAATACATTAGCGGAGCAGAGAGGGTGGAATCCTTTTGTTGCATTTCAATTTCCATACAACATAGGTAGGAGAGACCCAGAACGTGAAATTATGCCAATGTGTCGTGAACTTGACATTGCAATGACTATCTGGGCACCTTTAGCCGCAGGTTTATTAACAGGCAAATACTCTTCAAAAGAAGAAGTTTCAGGACGCTTATCAGAAAAATTTTGGGGAAAACCTTCAGAACAAGCGATTAAGATTGCTCAAAAAGTTGATATCATTGCTAAGGAGATTGGATGCAATTCTTCACAGGTTGCTCTTAACTGGGTTCGACAACAAAAGGGAATCTGTATTCCAATATTTAGCGTTACTAAATTACACCAATTTGAAGAAAATATTTCATGTTTAGATTATACTCTAAGTGACGATCACATGCAACGACTCAATGAAATTGCTGAATTCGAGATTGGTTTTCCAATGGGATTCCTTAACTCAAAAAGCGTACTAGATCTAATCCATGGAGAAACATACCCATTGGTGCTTAACCATCGTTTGAAGTAAATAACTGAAAATAATACATAAAGGGGTAGAATAACATTGTACACAAGAAAATTAGGAAAAAGTAATATCGAAATAAGTGCCTTAGGAATGGGCTGTTTTGCCATTGGAGGTCCTTTCAAAGGAACAAATGGGAATTTTTTGGCTTATGGCTCAGTGAATGATAAGGAATCAAAAAAGACAATTCATAAAGCAATCGAATTAGGAGTGAATTTTTTTGACACGGCAGAGGCTTATGGTCATGGTCACAGTGAAGAAGTGCTAGGTCAAGCCTTGAAAGATAGTAGAGATGAAATTGTCATTGCAACAAAATTCAGAAGTGTTTATGACCCAAAAACTCAAACAAACCTTGAAAAACAAGATATTCTAAAAAAACTACGAAAATCAGTTAACAATAGCCTAGAGAGGTTACAAACAGATTATATTGATATTTATCAGCTTCATAATGCTCGACAAGATTCAATCAGTGCCTTAATTATTAGAGATTGTTTAGAAGAGTTGGTGGATGATGGCAAAATTCGGTATTATGGTTGGAGTACGGATGATGCCAGTCGAGCAGAACAGTTTGCTAAGAGTCAGCATTGTACGGCGTTACAGTATGTTTTAACAGTCACTCGGATAAATACACCAATAGCTAAACTATGTGAAGAAAATGATTTGGCGGGGATTATTCGGAGCCCTTTTGCGAGTGGAACGTTAACAGGAAAATACACCAAAGACACCAAACGTAGTTCAGATCATATGCTTTCAGGAACAGATTTTGGTACGGACCGTTATATTAGAACTTTTCAGGCATTAGACCAATTAAAGGATTTATTACAGGAGCAAGGTCGAACTTTAGTACAAGGGATTCTGGGATATATTTGGGCGAAGAATGATAGGGCAATTCCCATTCCAGGTGCAAAAACAGTCAATCAAATAACTGAAAACGCGAAAACTTTGGAATTAGGCCCAATTTCACAACAATTAATGAACGAAATTGATTCAATTTTCTCAGAATTGCAAGTAGATTTCTCTTATGATAATTTTGCTTATTATAAACAGGATAAGAAGGATTGATATTACAATGAAATATAGAAAAATGGGAAAGCATGGAATAAAACTCTCAGAAATTAGTATTGGGACGATGTATTACGGTTCATACATTAAAAAAGAGGCTGCATTAGCGTGTTTAACTGAAGCGTTGAATCAAGGGATTAACTTTATCGATTGTGCTGATAGGTATGGTATCGATGATTCAGAACTCCCGATAAATCAACGAATGCGTGCAGAAATCATTCTTGGTGAATTTCTACTGGATCAAGACCGAGATGACTTAGTAATTAGTAGTAAAGTTTTCAAACAATTGCGTGAGAGTCCAAATAGTGGAGGGTTATCACGGAAACATATTAGAGAATCAATAAGAGACTCGTTGAAATATTTACAATCCGATTATCTTGACATCTATTACTGTCATCGACCTGATCGTGAAACTCCTCTAGAAGAAACCATTCGCACAATGACTAATCTGATCGAAGAAGGACTTGTCCACTATTGGGGAACCAGCTGGTGGCCTCCCTTTCTTGTAGAAAGAACAATTGGCATTGCTAAAGAGCATGGTTTGATCCCTCCCGCCGTTGAAGAACCTCCTTATCACATAAATGCACGTTTCATTGAGGTAGAGCTCTTTGATGTTGCTAAATATCATGGATTGGGAATAACGGCATTTGAAGCCCTTGCCTCAGGATTTTATACTGGAAAGTACTTGGATAGCATTCCAAAAGACAGCCGTTTTTCAATAGAAGCGATATGGAAAGAAATTCCAAAGGATTTGTTTGAAAAACGCAAAGCTCAGTTATTAAAGTTAATGGAAATTGCAAAGTCAATTGAGATACCTTTAAGTCAGCTAGCGTTGGCTTGGGTTCTCCGAAGACCAGAGATTACGTCAACCATCATGGGAGCTTCAAAACCTGAACAGGTTACTGAAAATGCGGCTGCAAGTGATGTAACACTTGATGAGGAAACACTAGATAAGATTGAAAAAATCCTAGATAACATACCCACAACTCCTTTCAGACAATGGGGCTGATAAAAGTAGAAACATCAGAATTTAGTAAATCTCTGATAAGAAAACGAATGAAAAAAAATAAGTCAAGTTATAACCAAATGAGGTATTGATATGCTTGAAATTGCGATGAATCAAATAAATGTGGCCAATCTCGAGGAAGCAATCGCTTGGTATACGGAAGTATTAGGATTTAAACTCTCAAAAGAGCATTATTACCCCCCTCAGGCTGTGGATTTAGTACAAAAAGGAGAAATCCGATTGCTCTTATATAAAGCTCAAAATCCTACTAAAATTGACTATCCTAATGAAGCTCAATCGGTAATAATCTTCCAGACTGATGATTTAAACAAAATCATGAAAGATTATAGTGAGAAAGGTGTGGAATTCATTTATCCCGAGGCAAGAGAATTCCCTGCTGGTATTTTCAATGCTTTCAAAGACCCTTATGGAAATGTTCATGAGATAGTACAATTTCATTAGTTCTCCAATTGTTATACTACTCTTTAAACGCATTGCTCACTTTCCTTTTAATTGCTATATTTACCTGATTCTTTCAATCACATCAGGGTATTCTCTACAAGAAAGCCATTAATGGTAACCCATGGGACTCCAATTAATGGAAACAAATAACAGACAAAAATGATAGGGAATTTTGGCTGTATATGAAGCGTAACAATGTATTAATCTATCTTGGAACTGCTTTTCTTGCTCTAGGACAATCTTTCTCCCGAGGGAATTTTCCCTCTTATGTTGAAGTCTTGGGGGGAACTATTGTCAATTACGGTTTCATTCACTCAATACAAACGTTTTCCAATCTCTTATTTCTTTTTCCAGCTGCATTTCTGGCTGACAGGCTAGGTTACAGACGGCTGGTACTAAGTGGTACTATCATCTATGCTTTATCCTATTTCGTCATTGCTTTTACCCCTCAATGGGAATATTTAATATTAGGAGGATTTGGGATCGGACTTGGTCAAGGAATGATTGGGCCATCTCAGATTGCGATTCTAGCTCATAATAATCCAACTGAGAGGATAAATGTATTCACAAGGAATGAGACAACACGATGGAGCAGTTTAGCAGCTGGATACTTTCTATCTTCTTTCTTCTTTATTCTGTTCCAAAATGAATTTTCATACGTAAATCTACAACTAACAATGATTGTTACTTTTCTAGTTACTACTATAGCGATAATTCCTTTCGTACTACTTGTAAATGCTGAAGACTGGAGGAATAATGTTGAATCTCAACCAAAAGTTGATCTGACCCAAATGATAAAAAGCCCTGAAGGAATGTATGTTATTGGTTTTCTCGTTATTTCTCTTATAATTGGATTTGGGGCGGGTTTTTTGGTTCCTTTTGCACAACCATATTTCGTCAGACGATTTCGACTTGGACCATCTGAAGTTAACATCATTATGGGAACAGCACAAATTCTAACAGCCATATTTATGGGAATGGTTCCATTATTATCAATAAAGTTAGGTAGTAACGCCAAGGTAATTTATCTTACCCAAGGGATCTCTATACCTTTAATACTTATTCTAGCTTTTAGTGAAATTCTACCGTTGTCAATTCTTGCATTTTTATTTAGAATTGTACTCATGAACATGAGTAGTCCAGCTCAAACCACGATCGTACAAGAATATGTACCAGAAGCATTTCGTGCTCGGATTCAATCGCTAATGCGAGTCACTGATAGATTGGGTCGTAGTTTTAGTCCTTCGATAAGTGCAGTTATGATTGATGAAACAAAAGACTTTTACTTCTCGTTCACAATAACTGCTATAATGTACACTTCTGCAGTATCAACCCTTTTCTTAATAACAAGAAATTTGAAAAAAAAGTTAAGATTGGATTAATCACTTAAATTTATCACCACAAATTAGTATATATATTCGAGCTGAGAAATGATGGTTCGATCATTCATATGTGTTGAAATAAACGATTCGGAAGTGGTTAAACCTATAGAAGAATTACTTGTAAAACTCAGATTCAATGGAGTTCGTCCTGTCAAATCATTTCAATTACATTTGACTTTAAAATTCTTAGGGGAAGTATCAGAATCTCAAATTGGCTCAATTAAACAAGTAATTCAATTAATTGAATTTTCTCCATTTGAAATTTCATTAACTGGAATGGGTTGTTTTCCCAATCTTAATTATATCCGCGTAGTATGGATTGGGATAAGAGAGGGGAGTAATAACCTCAAACAACTTGCTTCTATGATAGAGGAAAAATTAAACCCACTAGGATTCCCAAGAGAAAAAAGAGGTTTTTCACCCCACCTCACTCTAGCTCGGATCAAAAAGTTACGAAATCCTGATAAGAGGAAATTAACAGCCATTATACAAAGCTCGAAAGAAATATCCTTTGGTGATCAACTGATAGAAGAATTCATTCTCAAAAAAAGTACACTAACACCAAAGGGCCCAATTTATGAGGATTTGCTTGTGGTCCCAGCGAAAGAATAATAAATAGCTGGGTTCAGCTTTTGAGGAAATATACTTCAGATTAACAAATCCAGATTTCCTCTTTCAAAAATTACCCCCCTCTCTCAAATTGACATGTGCGGTTGAGAAATGGCCGAAGATATTTCTAATTTGAAATATGGAGTCATTAGAAAAGCGGTACAGTTTGCTGCAAATTTTGGTTATCGTTTAAACATTGTAGGGAGAAATAATCTGCTTGACAACCTAAACGAGTTACGAGAGGGGGTGATCTTTGCTGGAAATCATGAAAGTGTCGTTGATGCTTTTCTGATGGGATTAGTAGTTCCGTCAGAAATGAGAGAGAAGAGGATTTATTTTCTAGGTAAAAAAAGCGCACTCTGGCGAAATCGTTTTTGGGGAGCAATGATGGATTATTTTGGAGTCATTCCAGTAAAACAAAGAGGTAATCAAGAAGCGGTTCAAAGGGGAATTGATGTCTTACAACACAATCAAGCACTAGGGATTTTTCCAGAAGGACACATTCGATACTCCCGAAAAGAGTTAGAAGGAAAAGTGGGTGTAGCCCGTTTTGCATTCGAGACTGATTCACCTGTTATACCTGTGGGAATCATTGGAACAGATGGCGTTTTACCCTATGGTGGCAATTGGCCCTCTCCTGGGAGAAAGGTCACCTTAAATATTGGAAATCCAATTTTCCTCCATACTTACGATCAGAAAGACGTATTCAATCCGTACGCTCTTCGAGCTGCTACAGATCTGATCATGCATGAGATTCGTGTGCTGTCACAAGGATACGGGATTCCTCCAAATGAAGCTCATACATTACGATGTATGGAGGGGATTCAACATATAATCACCCCTCCTAAGTGGCTTTTAAAGAAAAAGAAAGTAGTAGAGGAATGGAATAAAAGAAAGAAGAGGAAAAATGTTGTAGATTCCTTCGAGGATTGGCTAGCAAGTGTCCCCTTATCAAAATCGAAGAAAATTCAATTAAAAACTCAGAAAAAGAAAACCTATCCTCAAGAATTAGAGGATAAATCTGATGTAACAGATGAATTTTTAAGGTGGCTAGATACCCAATTCTGATTTTAGAATTAATATATTCGGAATGGCAATGAATTTTAAGAAGTACGATCCTTTAATCTGGATATTCTTGAGCTCTGGTTTTGTTTTACTAATCATTAGTGGAGGCTTGAGTACCTTTGCTTTCGCCAATATCCAGGTTGAAAGAATCCAACTAAATAATAACACCACTGATATTTCAGCACTACTTCTCTATCCAAGTAGTATAGACAGCCAACGGCCTGCTATCCTTGCTTATCATGGATGGGGAGGTACTAAAGAGAATATCCTGATTACGTGTTTAGATTTTGTCAAAGCAGGATTTGTTGTCCTGACCCCTGATCTTAGAGGCCATGGGGAGTCAGGAGGAGTGTCTACATTAGGCCTCGTTGAACAAGCTGATGCAAAAGTGGCTATTGATTATTTGATTTCTCGAACCGATCTAGTCAACACCAGTGCTTTAGCTGTTTGGGGTGCTTCATTTGGAGGAATGATTAGCCTTCTTGCTGCAGGAAATGACCCTCGTATAACAGCTGCTATTGCAGTGTCTGCACCATCAAATACAACAGCTTGGTTGGAAGAACGTGACTTCCGTACGAATGAGAGAATTTCATACAGACCTTACATGTTGATTGATCCATCAAATCTGACAGCAATCGAAGAACGATCTCCTATAAACTCTATCAATAATATAAAGAACTTATTAGTGATGCATGGGGAACTTGATCCTCTCGTACCAGTCCACCATGCAAAAGATCTCATTAAAGCATCCAATAACCCTAATCATAGGTTAATTATTTTCTCAGGGGAGGAGCACAACATAAATGGAGAAAGAGTAAAGAAAGAAACGACACAATTTCTTAAGAATGTGTTTAGTAACCCATACACAACAATTTTGACAGTACCATCAAATTCCTATTTTTTTCTTATGTTAAGTTGGATAGTTCTCTTGCTTGGGGGATTATTAGCAACTTTAGGTATTCTCTCATTCTTCCCAATAATTCAACAAAGAATTATTTCAAAATGGAAAATCCAGAAATCTACTGAAAGCCCCCCTTTAGGCGAACTTTTAGTGAGAAGCCTAGTCATCCTACTTTCGTCTTATTTAATCCTTCATACAGCATCAGTACAGATTTCCCTTGTAATTGTGAGATTCTTTTCGACTCTCCTAGGGCTTATGATGAGTACAATTAGTACTATTTGTTTGTTGATAATTGGCACTGTCATCCTTCGAGTAAGACCATTCGTTTCCCCTTCAAATGAACAACTCAAAAAGTGGGGTGTAGAAACTGGGTTTACGCTAATAATGATTCTTCTTATTTATTGTAGCTTTGTTTTATTAGCAGATCACTCGTGGATACCTTTCAATAACCTAAAAACTGTAATCCGATTGTTTCCAATTCTCTTTACAATTAGCATTTTTTTAGGTGTAGACTCTCTTTTCTATTGGCATCTAGTGCATGAGTTCGTAACGAGACTTAATAATAAGTGGTACATCCCGAAAATGTCACTAATCTATCTTTTATCCAAATGTAGTATATTCTTTAGTTTAATTACTTGGTGGAATCTATTAGAATTCCGTTTTATTGTCTATGGATTCATCCTATTTGGTTCAATTGGAATGATCAGTGCATTTATTCGCTCTAGATGGGGTTTTCACTCGACCCTGACTTTCTCTATAATTACTGGCCTTACGCTCTATTCTACAATTTCGATCTTGTTTTTTTTGCTATGAGATCTAACCGTTTTTCATGTTTGGGGATTCCAGATATTCTTAAGTGGTTTTGACTGCAAAAAATTTAATATATCCTGAGTAATCATATTTGTTTGATGACGAACAACATCAACAGTATTTCCTCCAAAATGGGGCATTACAGTCACATTATCAAACTCTAAGAAGCGATTCTCTGAATCAACTGGTTCATCATCAAAACTATCAAGACCAGCACCAGCTATTCGTTTTTCCTTAATGGCATCGTAAAGTGCATCTTCATTAATACAATATGAGCGAGCTAGATTGAAGAAATGAGCAGTTGGTTTCATTAAGGCAAACATCTCAGCATTCACTAACTCTTCTGTTTCTTCCACAGAAGGAGTATGAATGGTGATCATATCAGATTCGGTCATTAGTGTTTCTAGAGAAACACGCTTTGCAGCAGTTTCAAGTACAATCTCATGATCTTCTAGAACATAAGGATCAAAATAAAGGATGTTAGACCCAAAGCCTTTGTACAATCTCTGTGCCACTCGTGAACCTATAGCTCCAAATCCAATTATCCCGATGGTCAAACCATTTAGTTCTACCCCTCGAAATCGATTATGGAACTCTGCAAAGTCCTCATCACTCTCAAGTTCTCCAGTATTATATTTCCCGCTTCTGAGAAAACGATCAATTTCAATCATTTTACGAGCTTGAGTAAGCATCATCGCTACGGTGAGGTCTGCTACAGCATCAGCATTCCGATGAGGAGTATGAATTACAGGAATATCTTTTTTGTTAGCAGCGTCTTCATCAATATTAACAGGAGTTCCTCTAGTTGATGCTATAAGTTTTAAATTAGTTTTGTCAATGACCGAAGCATCTACTTCATCCGCCTCTGTTATGAAGATATCAACTTCATAATCGTTTAACTTATTAATGAGTTCATCCTCATCGAAATAAATTATTCCTGTTTCTCTCCAACTCTCATAAATGACCTCACAGTGTTTTTGTAACTCTTTTAATCCACTTTCGTGGAAGGGAGCAGTAACTAAGATTTTCACAAATAATTCCTCTTAATAATAAACTTCAAACTTCTTCTCTTGATTTTTCATAGATTTCTAGCCATTGTGAATAGAGATTGTCATATTCAGCTTTATAATCTTCTTTAGGAATGAAAACTTCTTTCTCTGTTATTAACTGGGAGACCGCTTCATTTACTGTTTTAAAACGTCCTGTACCAATCATGCATGAAATAAATCCAGCCACAGCTGCTCCTTCTGGTACGAAAACGTGAACATTAGCTTGAATAACATCGGCTACGACCTGACAAAACGCCTTTGATCGAGCGAGTCCTCCTACAACAAAAACGGTTTTCAACGGAGAGCCTGCTACATTAAGAATTTGTTCAATATTTGCCCGAACAGAAAATGAGAGATTTTCAACAACAGCTCTCGCAAAGGCACTAACATCAAGGTTACCTTCTAACATGTATGCTATTGGAGAGAAAATGAATCCCCCTGTTGGAATTCGCAACATATCTTGAGCGTTGAAGACCTGTGGCCCAATATCAGCCTGAACTCCTCCTGCTCCAGGCATTTGAGAAGAAACAAGTTCTTCAAATTTTTCGTATGGATTCTCTACTCCTAGTTTGACCAAAAACGAATCGATAAACCACTGATGAGCATCTCCAGCAGATCCTGCATTTGATTCAATTACCCAGTTTCCTAAGAAAGGATTTGTCCAAACATGTCTTTCAGGATCCAGGATAGGACGATCAATGACAAAATAAATTGGCATTGTTGAACCAGCAACTACCCCTAACGATCCGTTGTTTATTGCTCCGCAGCCAATAAGTGATGCTTGGCTATCAGCACACCCCATAAATACTGGTGTTTGTGGTTTTATATCAAGTTTTTCAGTAATGCTAGGAAGAACGGATCCAATTAACTCCCCGAACCCCAAAATTTTTGGTAGGATTTCGTGTGAAATTTCAAACTCGTTAAGAATCTTCTCCGACCAGGCTTCTTTCGTAATATCATAGAGGAGCGTTTCACTTGCTCCAGTCTCATCGATTGCATATTCTCCTGTTAAACGGAAATTTACCCATCCATCAATTGTCAGGAGATGTTTAACTTTTTCATAAATCTCCTCTTCATTCTCTTGAAACCATATTAATCTAGCTAATGGAAATATAAAGGGAAGACCTCTACCAGTAATATCATAAATTTCATCATTTTCCATAA
>CP070665.1:850214-862732 GCA_020351745.1 Candidatus Heimdallarchaeota archaeon
ATAACAACATCCCTCACTCCTGAATAATGCCTCCAGATACTCGCTACTGCAATATTTGGATGTTCTTGAAGACACTCTCTAACTCTGTCATATACAGGAATTATTTCGTGAATTCGAGTGCCTCCTCGACCTACTGAAACTCCAGCTGTAACATTTGTGCCAAACTCCTTCATTAACCCAGCATGTTTTGTACCCTGTCTTCCAAGACCAATAATTATTGTTTCGATCTTATTAGTCTTCTGAATATTAGTAGCTAATTCTGGACGGATTTTTTTGATAAGAAAATATAAAGCTCCTTGATCTACGGGAATCCGTTTCATGCAGATGCCTCCTTCTTGATTTCAAAGCCTCTTCTAACTCCTTCTTTAATCACGTCAGCCATAATTTTTTCATTCCCAACAACAATCTCCATTAACTGTAAAGCCTCGGGAGATTCTTGTTTCGCTTTTTCGAGATAATTTTTAGCAGATGGTAAATCAGTTCCCACCATTCTGCCATATACTGGAATTATACGTTGGTTATTGCGATGACGTTCCCTTAAAGCTTGAATTAATCCTCTAATAAATACATCACAGCTTGATATACCCCCAAATCTCGATGTAATGATAATGTCAGTCAATGGATAATCCATTAGAAGATGAAACATTTGAGCTACTCGATTTTGGGGTGGTCCTCCTCCACTATCCATGAAATTAATGGGAACCACTTTATTATCAAAAAATTTCTTACCAATGTTCACAACTTCATCTATAGAAAATATTCCGTAACCAGCTCCTCCTGGAACAAGACCCACATATAATTTATCTTCGTCTTTGGACGTTTCAGAAGGAAGTAAATCAACATAGGGAAATCCTTGGCCATAGGCTTGTTCTTCATTAGGTGTTGGTTCAGCAACGTCGTGCCGTCTACTGGTTATTCCTAAAGTCTCTAGAAGCTTACTTTGCCTGTATAAGCCATTATCATCTAAGACTATCTTCGCATCTGCGGCGATAACATTATCGGGGGTTATTATGACTGGATTTATTTCACAGAGCTTTGCATCAATATCTTGATAAGTTCTATATACCTTATCGATGATAGAAGCAAGGATTTCTTTCTGTTCATTAGATAATTGAAGATCTTGATCAAGTAAGTCTGTAACTTCTTTTATGATGTTATTTTGCAATGCACGATCATTATTGAGTATTTCCCTCTTTATAATTGCTTCAGGCTGAGTTTGTGCAACTTCCTCGATATCAACTCCTCCAGAAGCACTGACAACAAGCACATTGTTGAATGTATTTGGATCTGTTGTCACTCCCACGTAACAGGCCTCACGTTCTTCAACTGCTTCCTCGAAAAAAACTGTATGTACTGGATGTTCCTTAATTCGCAATTTTAGAAGTATTTCAGTGTTATCCATTGCTTCCTCTAATGTTGTGACTTTCTTTATCCCCCCCTCTTTCCCTCTTCCTCCTATCAAAACAGCAGCTTTGGCCATAGTAGGGAATTTAAGGTCGAGTTTCTTGATTTCATCAACAGAATGAATGACTCCATATTGCTTTGGGATGGGAATACCACTCTGTTCAAAAACTCTTTTCGATTCATACTCATAGAGTCTCAATTTTAGTTCTCCTAAAATTCATGACGCCTCGATTGTGAAAAATGGCACTTAAAGAGATTTTCAGTATAATAGAATATTTAATCCAAGAAAAAAGAGATGGTTTTATCCTTTTTTTCCTTCCTTTTATCAAGTGAAATCGAAGAAATGTCAGAAGTTATCTCTGAAGTTATTTAAACTTAAGTCAAAAAAGGTATATTGAACTTGTGTATTGAGATTACTCTTTAATCCTCTATCCCCTATATTCTTTAAGGCTTTACAAATTCAAACTGATTGTCAAACTATTATGCTAGGAATAAGCGTTGTTCCCATTCATCAATTGTTTCATTAATATCCTCTAAGTATTTCACTTTCTTTGCTCTGACATCACGATTAAAACTTGCAATGTCATAAAGTAAGCGTGAGGACTGGCTAGTCTCTGAAAGAGCATCTCGAAACTGATCGATAAATTCAGGAATTCTCTCAGGAGACTTTTCCCAGAAGTTCGACACATTTTCACGCAAAGATTGAATCATTATACGTAAGTCTCCTGCTTCAGATACAGTTATCAACGTACTTGCTCTATCTTGAATTCTGTCTTTTATTTGTTGAATAAGACGTGTGGCAGCCGCACTACGATTTTTTACAATTCCTGATGAAATCCAATTCTCCGTGACCACTTCAATTAGCTGAAAAACGGCTGCATCCTCATTGCCTTGTATTTCTGGAAGATAATGAAATAATCCTAATTTTGTGATTACAAAACGAAAATTTGAACCGAGATATTGGCGTTCGTGAGGAGTAAAGTCAATTCGTTTGAGTAACTCACGAAAATCTTTGACCCCTTTCCTCCCTGACTGATAATCAATCGTTAGATGGGGTTTAATTTTCTCGCAAACCTTATCGACAACTTTCAATTGTGAACACCTTGGTTATTACTTGAATTCAACCTTAATATTCTACTGTGTTATATAGATTATATATTTACAAAGTACTCTATGTAAAAAAGATTTCCAATCCAGTTTATTGGCTAAGTAATTTGTATTCTTGTTCCTTGGTTGATTCTAGGAGATTAAAACAACATTCGATTAAAAAAAAAAAGGATTATACTTACCTCCCCTGTATTTCTTATAGAGTGTCTTCTCTTTTTTGTAGTGCTTGAAACTCAAATATCCTAGTAAATGGACTTACTAGATCTTGGTTATAGTAATTTCAATTGCACTAACGTTCGATAGATTTCCTTCACGTGTTTCAATCTGTTCAGTATCTATCTGTATATCTGTAACATCGACACGATCTTTCATAAACCTACGTCTTAGCACTTCAGCAACATCAACAGCTCGGCTGATCGCACGCCCTCGGGCTTTTAGGACAATTGAGTCGGCGTCACGATTAAACTGTGTCACACATGCCATTACATAAGCAGTTACTGGTTTATTTCCGATGAAAACGGTATTTTCCTCTGCCATAATTGTTACTCTCCTTGTAATTCTCCTTGTAGTTCAGTGTTTTCTAGCTATATCTTTGCATCACTGAGATGTGATAATATAATTGTACCTCTCAAGTTGACTTGAAAAATGTTTCTAGGTTTGTATTGTCAAATGATTACACTTTATTTCCCAAGTATAATCCAAGGATGTCAATATATGCTTGATGAATTGAATTCTTTAAAGAGGTTCGTCCTGAATACCTGTAAAGTATCCAAAAAGATTGGCAGCGATATGCACAACGAAAGTTATGGGAACCTGAACTAAGATCCACTCTATGTCCCAAGGAATGAGTGGGTAAACAAAAATCATACCAAGAACTAAGAAACCAAGCTGATCTAGAAAAATAAAAGGGTGACCTCGTTCTATTCCACTACGGCGTTTAATAAATGATCCAATTAAATCCCCAATCAGTCCACCAAAGGCCATTAAGAGACCAGTAGAAAATCCTAGGAGTATTGAGTTGGAGAAGAATCCTCGGAGATTAATCCTGGAAAAAAATTGGAATAAAATCCCTGATTCTAGAAAATCTTGATAGAATAATCTTAAAATAAGATTATCGTCTAAGTATATCGGAACAGGAAGAACTGTGCTTAACAGTGTAATAAGACCAGCAATAAGCCCTCCTACAACACCACCAAATATGGTTCCAGTCCAAAATCCCCGAATAGTCTTTCCATCACCCAAGATTCTTTTTCCATCGCTCCAGTATCTGCCACCATCAATTGGTGGACCTCCACCTAATAAAGTAGGGATAGCATTACCAAACCACAACGGTAATACAAATATCGTGCTATCGAGGATCACTTGGATTAATGATTCAGCCAAAGTAACACAATCCTACTATGTAAGCTGAAACATATGTGAATATCCTTAAAGGGGGGAGGGAGAGAGTTTTTTTCTGTGTATTTTTATACAATTTTTTCTACCTATTTCAATCTAACGGATTTTCATTAACATTCTTTTAACTTGTTCTAATATGGTATCCAATAAAGATTCTCCTTAATTCTCCCAATTCTCAAAAAGTAGCTTTATTTTCCTTTAATATTTCGAAAAAATATCTAATTAGCTTTTTTGTTTGGATCAATGAATATTCGCTCATCACCACCAATAAGTTCCCCCTTGGTTAAATAAAACGTTAAATGAATTTTATCATGACTGACAATGCTAAATGAATTGGATTCTACTGAAATTATTGTCCCTGTTAATGTCTTCCAACAAGAAATAGCAGGATAAGGAAGTTTTTCTGGTTTCGCATATAAGTGAATTTCATTTACTCGTTGATCATAAAATTTGTAAGGTTGAGATACGATATTGAATACTAAATATGGTAATAATGGGTTGTTTTCCTGAAATCCCAAATTAGTATTTTGAATAATCATGCGAATGTTCTGATTGTTGATAAAAAGATCATCTTGATCAATCCAATATTGTAGATTTTCCTGAACAGTTTCTAATTCTCCTTTACTTGCTCCTGTTTTTTGTAAATGAAAATAATTCTTTGATGGGTCATTATAATAAAAATATAGGGTTTGTAGAATTTGGGTTGGAGTTATTTTAAAATATGCTTCAGCAAAAATTGGTTTTTCTTTGCGCATTACTCATTCGCCTTAATTTCCAGAAAAATATATACTCCAACCATAATGCAAATTGAAAATTTATATATTAAATCATTTTCCTATAGAGCTGAAGTATAATGAAAGTTATGCCATTAGGAAAAGCTCCCTGGTCTTTGCTTGTCGAACTAGTTAAGAAACAAGGGTTTAGACATAAGGGAGTATTACAAACTGCCGAGGAAGGGGTGGATGTTGCCATCTTGAATCTTCAAACAGTAATTGCAGAAGTCAATGATTTCTATAATACTCAAAGTATTCCGTATTTAGTCTATAAGGCTGATCCAATCACATTCCCAACTCCAAATCCTGCAAAATATCTAATAACTGTCAATAAAAATGATCTGGCAACAGCTGGAGCTCTTCCATATGGGATTACTGTCACAATTCTGTTACCTCCCAACTCTACTGAATCCTCACTCCTAGAGCTCCAATCTAATCTTTCTGATATTTGTGATAAAAATAAAATCTCTATTTTAGGAGGACATACTGAAATCACTCAAACAACTCAAAATCCAATACTATCGGCGAGTATGATCGGATTTGTACCTCCAGAATTCTACATTCCTCGAGATCCCCAGGTTGGTGATTCAATCATATGCTCAGGCTGGGTTGGAGCAGAAGGCACAGGAATACTGTTAGTAGAAGCTGGTGATTTACTTTCAAAACATTTAGATCCTATCGAATACCAACAAGGTGTTACCATTGGTAATAACTTAGATATATCGAATCAAGTCATTAACTGTAATCGAAGATGGCATGATGATCTACATCTGGTTCATGATGCAACAGAAGGAGGAATCTTTGGCGCAATCTATGAATGTTTGGCTCCAAAAGGTTTTGGGAGTGAAGTAGTTTCCAAAAAAATCCCTCTCGCGCCTGTAACGAGAAAATTGGCCAATATTCTAAAAATCAATCCTTATAAATTGTTGGCTTCAGGAGCAGTCCTTTTGATTTGTAATCATGAAAAGGTTCCAGAAATTACTAAATTTTTAAGAGAAAAAGATTGTCCTGCTGAGATCATTGGAAGAGTAACAGAAAAAGGAAGTCCAATACAAGTTGATGGAAAGTCTATCCAACCACCTGAAGCCGACCATATCATCCGAGGATTTGAACAACTCTCTAGATTGAAAAGAGTCACCTAATGTTCTGAAACGCCTGTATCTATTTGTGTTATGAATGACTCGCCATAGGTTTGTAATGCTTCTCTTATTCTAATTGCATTCTCCTTTTCAGCCGCAAGTGCAAACATACATCCTCCAAAACCAGCACCAGTAAGTTTAGTTCCTAATGCTCCATTATCTGCCGCTGTTTTACACATAGCATCAAGTTTTGGATGGGAAACTTGATAGTTCTCTCTTAAATGAAATTGTTGATTAGTAAGAAGTCTACCGATATAGTTCAAATCAACATTCGTTCTCCTCAATCCTTCAAAAGCGGCTTGTGTATTATCGCGGATTCCAATAATCCCTAGTAAACGTTTTTGCTGTAGTCGCGGTAGCTTTGCTGATTTAATATCTACTTCGGTTAACTCATCCAACTTAGGGTTGTTAGAATTCTTTAAAGCCTTAAATATATCCTGTTGAACTTTTTTTAAAGGAATATCTGCGTTTCTTTCAATACCAGAATTTCCAATAATGAAGTAAGCTTTTCTCAAAGTATGAAGAAATGTAATATGAGGTTTTTCTTGTGCTGTCATATGAAAGATCCCCCCTAAGGAGCATGCATATTGGTCCATCCTTCCACAGGAGATCCCTAAAATATCATGTTCACAAAAATAAGCTATCTCTGCAATTGCTTCTGCGTTGGAATTGTACTTTAATATTATATTTGATATTAGAAAGACTATAGTGGTTAGAAGAGCAGCTGAAGACGACATTCCTGCTCGAATTGGGATATTACTGTCGATTAATAATCTAGAAGGGAGAAAAAGATTTAATTCCTCCCAAAAATAAAGAAATGCTGCTTTTAGATAATCATAAGGAGAACCAGTGATTTGAGGACTTTGCGTAAGAACGAGCTCTTCAGAATGTTTTATTTGGTTACTATGGAATTTCACATTAGTTGGTCTTTTTGAGAGCTGATAATGTAATTTTAACCGCTTATTAATAGCCATTGGGATTATAGGCAGACCTAGATAATCTTGATGTTCACCAAAGAGACAAATTCTGCCAGGAGAACTAATAAATCCCTTTCTTTGCATATTGAGAAGTAGAATTGTCGCACTTAAAATCTCTTTGCCGTCCAAATAAGGATGAGAGAAATGCAAGAGAATTCTCTTCTAAATTGTCAAACATATTCCATATTATTTGGAAATTAGAGCCTTCTTAGAATTTAAAAGGAGGTTAATATATTCAGTCATTAGGAAAATGTTACAAGTCAAGGATCTCCACAATCATCAAATCACAGGCAAAAAATCATATAATAACAATGAAATTGAGTTTGAATTATTGTTGTTGGCAATGCTGACTGCTTTTAATCTCGAACTGACAGAAACTCAGATTTACAAGAATATGAGAAGTTTATTTATTCAGCTAGACCTCCCTGTGAAAAAAAGTTTAACATTAAAAGTCCAATTTAGTCTTTCCATTTTACTTCAAGACAACTTAATTTTGCGTCAAAAGAGCGGGTATATTATTTCAGAGAAAGGTGAACCTTTAGGCATACGTGTTTTGGAACATTTTCGCCAAATATTCAAGAATTAACCAGTTTTGCCCACTTTTCTTCCCCTTTGTTTTAATAAACCATAGTTCATACTCTAGAGAGATTATAACGGTTAGCTAAAAAATCACCGCTATGCACATATAATCAAACAAAAGCGAGATAGTTATAGTTGTACTGAATATTTATGACTATTGTATCTAATACACATAAAGGAGTTAGATCAATGACTCTCAAAATAAAAGTGGAGAATTTAGATTTATTTACCAAAGTACTGAATGCAGCAGCCGCTGTTTTAGAGGATGATGGAACATTTTTAATAACTCCCCAAGATGGTATGACTCTTAGAAATATGGATAAGTCACGATTTGCAATGGTTGATCTAAAAATACAGCCTAACTATTTTGGTGACGGCTTTGAGTGTGATAAAGAATATCTCATTACGGTACAAATGCAAGACCTTAAAAAAATCCTACAACGTGCTAGAAGAGATGATATTTTAACTTTAGAACTAGATGAAGCCAACGATACTCTCAATTTTCTCTATGAAAGTCATATAAAAAGACGTTTCGTGTTACCTCTCACACTGGCCGAAGAAAATGTCCTTCCTGATCCTACATCACTCAAACTTAATGCCCAAGCCAGACTTAAAGGTGGAGCATTAACAGAATTCATTAAAGATGCTGCAATCATCGGTGGTAGTATTAAAATTACTGCTGATACAGGAAAATTAAGTTTTAGTAGTTCCCAAGATAAAAAAGAGGTCAAGATAGAACTTGATGTTAGTTCAGATGAGTCTGAAGCCCTTGAAATTTCAGCTGAAGAACGCTGCGAAGCATTATACTCAATAGATACATTTAAGAACCTCATTTTAGTTGATCAAGCCTTTGCAGTTGTTAGTCTAGCTTTTAGTACTGACCATCCATTAAAATTAGTCTACACAAATGATACTGGGATCATATTAGGCTATCTTCTTGCACCCATGCAGCCTGAAGCTGGGATGGAGGAAGAAGAAGACGTTGAAGGAGCGTACGCGGACGAGGATTGGGATGAAGACGAAGATGAAGACGAGGATTGGGATGAAGACGAAGAGTAAAAGAATAAAATGGAAAAATAAAAGCTAGTAAATCCACTCAGGTGAAAATAAGGCGGATAAATTGGTCAAAATCGAACGAATGTGGACAGAATCATTTCGACCAAGAACTTTGGATGAGGTTGTTGGCCAAACAGATATTGTTGAACGCTTAAAACAGTTTGTTCGACGGGTCGATTTTCCCCATATGCTCTTCTCAGGTCCTGCAGGAGTGGGTAAAACAACCTGTGCCGAGGCAATTGTGAACGAGATCTTTCCTCCTAATGAACGTAGTAGTAACGTAAAACGCCTGAATGCCTCTGATGATCGTGGAATTAATGTAGTTCGTCAAGACATAAAAAATTTTGCTAGAATTATTCCATCAGGATCTTCTAGTTATAAGATAATTATTCTTGATGAAGCTGATCAAATGACGAGCGATGCACAACATGCAATGCGTCAAACAATGGAACGCTTTAATGAGATCACCCGTTTTATTCTTATATGTAATTATAGTTCAAAAATAATTAGTCCAATCCAATCACGGTGCGCAATTTTCCGTTTCAAGGGGCTTAATATTGACGAAATAAAGTTGCGACTCCAATATATCGCGGAAAAAAAACAGTTGCAGATTGATGAAGAAGCATTAAATGCGTTATATGATAGTTCCGAGGGAGATCTCCGTCAAGCAATTAATGCTCTACAAGCTTCTGCTTCTCTTACTTCTGATATCACTGTTGATGTGGTTTACCAAGTTCAGGGATATGTTAAACCAACAGAAGTAAGAGCTGCTCTTATGGAGTGTTTAGAAACACGTCCTAATTTTTCAGCTGCTAGAAAACGTATTCAAGTTTTGATGGAGTCCTATGGACTTTCTGGACAGGATATTGTAAAACATCTTAATAGAGAGCTAAGTCGGATATCTGATGATGAAATATCTGAATCTGTTAGGTTTGCAGCTCTTTCTATGCTTTCTGAAGTGGACTACCGAATCGCTACTGGTTCTAATCCCCAAATTCAATTGGATGCGTTCTTAGCTAAAATAATTTCAGTTGCACAAAAACAGAGGTAGAATTCTTGGGCTCAGCTTGGGTTCAGAAACATGCACCAAGACGTCGTTCAGAAGTGGTTGGGAATAAAGATAGTGTTAACTCTATTATTGCTTATTTAAACCGATTCCGTAATCCAAAATTAAGATCTAAACTTGCTAAAAAAGCAATTTTACTATATGGGCCTCCTGGAATCGGGAAAACAAGCTCTGTTTTAGCCATAGCCAAAGGATTGAATTTTGATGTTGTAACAGTTAACGCTAGTGATAATAGAAATAAAAATTCTCTTCAAAGTGTTCGTAATGCGTCAGTTTTTAGTTCTCTTAAAGAAAATTTAGATTCAAAAGTTGTTGGTCAAATCCTATTGATTGATGAAGTAGATGGACTAAGTGGAACTGCAGATAGGGGAGGATTGAAAGAAATCGTGGACATAATAAATTCTACCAGGATTCCCCTAATTTTGACGGCCAATGATGTTTCACCACAGAAATTTAAAACCCTTAGGAAGTATTGTGAGCTACGCGAATTCAAACCTCCCAGAGCTGAAGAAATCCTAGATATTTTACACCGAATTATTGAAGCCGAATCCATTTCTGTTTCTGATAAAATTTTGCTTGAACTAATTGAAATGAGTCAAAATGATATCCGTGGTTCTATTAATTCATTACAAACATTAGCAAGTGGAAAAAAGGAAATTGTCAAGGAAGATCTTAATATAATTTCTTATAGGGATACAACTATTGATATTCGTGAGTTTCTCAGGACATTGTTTGTTGAAGCTGATGGAGAGAAGGCTTACCAACAGACACGTACGCTAAGCGATGTCGATTACAGTAAACTTCTTCTCCTTCTTCGTGATCTATCTATTTATATTCTACCCAAAAATAATTACGATCAAATAAGTCAAGTTTATGATTTATTGGCGAGAGCAGACGTGGCGTTGACTCGTTCGCAGAGGAAAATGATTTGGTCACAACTAGCGTATTTTTACAGCTACTGCACCAAAGAATTAGCTAGTGTAATAACCCCAGTTGCTGAATTACCTTCTTTTCCAGATTGGCAATTACAGGTACCATCATATTGGATAACGCTTTCCAGACAAAAAAAAGGGAGAAGAATCGCTACAAAAGTTGGACGTGCATGTCAAGTCTCATCACAGAGTGCAATCAACTTCTTCATGCCCTATTTACGTTTTATTTTTCAACACAACCCAGAGAAAGCAGCAGAATTAGCAATTGAATTTCAATTCTTCGATGTTGAACCTGGAAAACGAAAAACTAAGATCGTTTGGAATGGTGAAATTGATTACTTTGTAAAACGTAAAGAAATAAATCGTGCGATCAAAAAAAGGATTCGGCAGCTTTATCCACAATTAGAGCGTATTCAGGAACGAGAGGTTAATGTAGAAACATTGGAACAGATTAGGGAACAACAAAGATTGATGAGGAAAGAGGCTCGAAAAGGAAAAAGTGATATCCAAAAAGATCGATTGAAAAAGACAAAGGCTAAAAAACCTAAAAAAAGGAAAATAGCAGAAAATAAGAAAAAAAAATCAAAGAAAAATGATGAACATTCACCTAAAACGGATTCACGTAAACGAAAAAATGAGAAACTTTCTTCTGAAAAAACTTTGACAGATTACTTTTAAATTTCTCAATCTTATCCATTTAGAGGATTACTTTAATTCGTTTAATCGAAAATTAGCCTTTTGTTGGATAAACCAAATCTCCAATTCTTCTGCTTCTTTTGAAATTCGCTTAAGCGCGTTTATCCCCGCAGTGTCATTCCCCGAATCTAACCACAGATTTGCTTTTAAGATGTTAGAATCGAGAATGAAAGCTTTTGATCCTGACATCATCGCGCACTCCTCAACAAGAGTACAATGGTTCTCTGCTAGTTTTAGATTTCCTTTCTCCATTTCAAGATAAGCTAAATTTAGATTCGCATCAATAGAAACTTTCAAATCAGCTAAATCTGTTTTAGTGATATCTAATGAGTTTTGATACCATTTCTGAGCCTTGGAAAAATCCTGCATTAAGAGGTGAACATATCCCATGCTAAGATAGATACGTGAGAGGCCATGAATGGAATTCCATTTAAGAAAAACCTTTTCTGCCCGGTTCAATAATTTTAATGCTTGAGATTCGTGAGAGTGTAAGGCTAGGAGTTCCGCTAATAAGACAACATTCAGGGGATTTAATGAGTCCTTACTTTGGAATAGTGGTTGTATGGTTCTTATAGCTAGAGGAAAATTCCTCAAATTACGATATAAAGTTGCTTCTGCTCGTAAAAATCTACTGAAGATTGGAGAATTAGGTACAAGTTGACGTTGATATTCTTTTCTTTTAGCAAAATAAGTTAAGGCCTGATCGAACTGTCCTCGATAAACTGATAGATAACCTTTCATGTGGTTTATTTCTAGAATTAATCGTTGCTTATATTCATCAGTAACGTCAAGATGATTGATCGTTCGTTCTGCGAAATTTATATGTTTCTCTGCTTTCGCCCAAAAATTAAGTCCAATTAATGTTTGAGCATAATTTAAGTTTGCATCAAGAAAATATAGCCCTTTCATTCTTTCATCCGCAGCACGGATTGCCGAATTCAGATGACGGAGGGACCATTCTTGTGACTCATTGAAGCGGCTTAAATTACGGAAAAAATGACTTAATTTTTCCTCAGAAATCATTATCCCAAAAAGATTCTTTTGTTTCGTAAGAAGATCGATTTCTGAAGCAAGATTATCTAATGCTTTTTTGTACATTCCTTGTCTCCAATAAACATCAGATATTTCCATGAAACATTCTGCGAGCTGAGTATTATCTCCAATAGTTTCATAAAGCAATTTCGCTCGATTGAGGAAACGGAGCCCCTCTGATGTTGTAGAGTTAATCTGTCTTAATAAAGATCCAACAATAGATGCAAACCTTGCTCCAGCTTCGTTGCCCTCAAATTCTTGTATTATTTCAAAAGCAATATTAAAAGAAACTATCATATCATCATAATTTTTCTCATGAAATAATTCAATTGCTTTAGAAATGTTGTTTGAAACTAATT
>CP070665.1:862832-904532 GCA_020351745.1 Candidatus Heimdallarchaeota archaeon
GATCGTGTGCAGGAGTACCTAAGCCACCTGATTGGAATGGATCATGACGAACATCTCCCAAAAGTGCTCCCGCATGAGCACCAGTTGCATCACTAAATGGAGCACTCGTGCTTTCTGAGTTGTCCACCAATAATTTAGGAACCAAATTTTCCCTACGACTTCTAAATTGACCAATAACAAAGAAGGCTACTAAAGCAACAAAAATCGCGAATAATAATTCTTGTGGCATAAGAAGTAAAGCTATTATGATTATTAAAGCAGGAATGCCTAATAATAACATACTACGTTGTTGGTCAGCCTTTCGAGCTAACTGTTTATAATGATCTACAATTTTTCGTCCTTCAGTGGCAGGAACAGTCATTATACGGGGGGTATGGGAATCGTTTTGGTTGGGAAGGCAGAGAATATCTTCTAGTTCCTCTCGGGGTAATAATTCAGCTAATGCTTGACCCAACATTGATTTTCCTGTGCCTGGGTCTCCTATTAGAAGTACATTTCGTCGCTGGATCGCGGCTTTCTTGATAATTTCTACTGGTTGATCTTGCCCAATGACCTGGTCAACCAATCTTGAAGGAATTGGGATTTCTTGGGTTGTTTCAAAATCCATATCTACTTCAATCAATTCAGTCTTACTGTTTTCCATTTGATCATTCCAACATTTTTAAAAGACGAACTAAAGACCAATGTGTGGTGAGCCTATTGTACAGACATTTAATACTTGTAAAATAGGAAAAAGTTACTATTTTTCTATATCTTTTTGCTTAGTTCCAAGTAACCTAGGTTAATACAGACTTTTAAATGACTAGGTTTTATGAATAAATTCTTTTATTTAACCTTGTCTATTAATAGATATTTTTTCAATCAGACGTTAATTCTTATTTTTTCCTTTAAGATTATAATTTTTCTCACAAGAAGTCTCTTTCATTCTGGTGTAAAATGAATAGCATTTTTTTTTCTCCTAGTACCCGAATAAAAGGATTATTGGATTTTACTTGGTCTTTTGGGGATAGAAAAGACCAAGATCTTTCGGGTAAGAGACCTATGAACATACTGAAGAAATTTTCTATAAGAGGCATTTAAAATTTGAGCAATCTGTTCATCAATCTCTATTTTAGATGGTATAGCAATGACGACTCGCGCTTTAGGACTTAATAATGGACGAATTTCTCGAAAAAAGGCAAGAAGTAGGTCTTGAAGATCAAAACCCCGAGTAGAGGATGCTGTTCCATATGGAGGATCCGTAACAACGGCAGAAATAGATCCTTTTTTAAAAGATAGTTGGGTAGCATCTCCAAATATTAGGTGAGTTAAATCATTTGCAATTTTATCAGCTTTTAGATTCTGATAGGCCCCCCAAATGATTTTACGATTGATTTCAACCCCAATACTGTGAATTCCTAATCTAGCAGCCTCTAACAGGGCTCCCCCTGCTCCGCAAAAAGGATCTAATAACCATTCACCAGTTTTTATAGCTGTTAGATTTACCATTGTACGTTGTAGCAGAGGATTCATCGAACTTGGATGAAAAAATGGACGTTTGTGAGCAGCCCGTTGTTGAACATTCTTCCGAAGAGAATGGGAAACAAGTTGACCAAACCAAAGGCCGTGTTTGCTTAAAATCGAAATAAATTGTTCTTGGGGATTTTCTAAATCTACCCACTTGGTTGGATTCTTCTGGATAATCTGGGTTCCTAGGTACCTAGAAAGTGCCTGTGTTAGCGATCGTGGTTTGTGTACCTCAATCGGTTCCCCAATTCTTTTTGTAAAAACGGAAAATGATGTATTGGGCATTAAATCACAAAATGTAGATGTGTCAAAGTTTGAAGTCAAGTCCTGTAATGACTGGGGAGGAAATTGTGTGAAATCTATCTGAAAGAGTTGTTTGCAGCTAAAGTGAACCAAGGTGACTCGTTTCATGAGAAAGGAAATAATGTCGGAAGAGAGGATATTTTGTTTTTTCGTTTCAATTTGAATGACGATCACTCTATTATCAGGACTGATTCTTAATTCTACTGGGATATTCAAAGCTGAAACAATACTCTCAAGTTCAAAAACGGCTAATTCTGGATTTTCTCCAGAGAGGAGGAAAAAAAAACTTTGTCCATTATTTTCTTGTTGTTGCATTGTTATTTTGGACTTATCTTCCAATGGTTTTGATCGTCTCCGATTAATAGTCTTCTATTCTTAGCTCTATTATTCACTTCAAATCCTTTTTCAAATTCCTACTTCATCAAAATAGAATCGCTATTGCGAGGTCAACTTTTTATTTCTAGATTTCCTTCAATTTTCTGCCCCGTATTGGATTATACGTGATGTTTAAACGCATATGACATTTAATTCATTCTTAAGACGGGTTCGTGGTCTAGTTTGGTAGGATCTGCGCCTGGGGCGCGCAAGATCGGGGGTTCGAATCCCTCCGAACCCATCTTACTCTTTTCTCTCTGGTCTCTGGGTATCTAGGGAGAGAAAATTGGCGTATCAATTATTTACATGTTTTCAAAGATTCAAGGATCATGGGTTTCTTAAAACCCATCCTATTAAGAAACTACTCGTGGATTGAGAATGTTTAAGTTGATTTACAGTCGTAATCTCATTGAAAAAGCCAAGTATCTAGCTGAAAAAAGATTATACTTTCTGTTATATTACTTTAAGGTATTCATTCTGTCATAACATGAGAATGATATAATTTCCTTTATCTTTTTTGTCGGATAAATTATTGAGATTAAGAAGGAAGGACCATCTTATGGAATCGATTTTAAAAGATGCTTTAAACGGATCAGGATCATTTAAGAATTTAGGTGAGCCTAAAAATGAACCTGTTTCTCTTTATTCAACCCCTCAAAAAGTAGAAAATGAAATAGCCGATATACTGACAGAACGATTACCTCGAGTTCAAGTTCTTGGAGTAGGTGGAGCAGGTAACAATGCTGTGTATCGTTTGATGAGTGCTGGTGTGGATGCGGAATGTGTGGCAGTAAACACAGATGCTCAACATTTATTATCGACTCGTGCTCATAAAAAATTATTAATAGGTAAGGATACTTCTCGAGGATTTGGAGCGGGAAATAATCCAGAAATTGGTGAAACTGCTGCTCGAGAATCGCTAGACGACATTAAAACTATGATAGATCAGGCAAATATGGTTTTTGTAACCTGTGGCCTTGGTGGTGGAACAGGAACAGGTGCAGCTCATGTAATTGCAAAGCAAGCAAAAGAAAAAGGAGCCCTTACAGTATCAATTTGTACGTTACCATTTCAAATGGAAGGAGTAAAGCGGTATGAAAATGCTCGAATTGGATTAAAGAAGTTGTATGACGCGTCAGATACTGTCATAGTTGTACCCAATGAGAAACTTCTCCAAATATCTGATGATATCACGATGATGGCTGCATTTCGAATTGCTGATGAAGTTCTCCTCCGAGCAGTTAAAGCAATTACAGAGCTAATTACTAAACCCCAATTAATTAACCTTGATTTTGCTGATGTACGAAAGATTCTGACCGAAGGTGGGATGGCTATGATTGGCTTAGGAGAATCGGACCACCAACACATGAAAGTCGATGAGGCTGTTTTTGAATCTCTTAAAAATCCCTTGTTAGATGATTTAGATATCAGCAGTGCTAAAAAAGGATTGATTTGTGTTTCTGGAGGTGAAGGACTGGCTTTAAAAGATGCAGAAGAAGCAGTAATGAAAATTGCAACCGAAATCGACACTTCTGCAGAGATAATCTGGGGTGCAACAATAGATCCTGACCTGGGAAGTAAGATACGTATTATTGTAGTTTTGAGTGATGTCCATTCCCCTTTAACGGAAAATGATGGTCTATATTATTCCAAAAGTGATTTAGAGTCATTATTATCAGATCTTGATTCACCTTTTTCAGTAATATCTACTCAAAAAATAGCTGATAATGAATCGAAAAGGGGATTTCCTTCAGCACGATTCACAATTGAAGATGAAACTAACCCCATTGAACCGAAAAAGAATAGAAAAAGGTTCTTAGGTTTATTTTAATAATCTTTTGGTTTCCTCCTTCCTCTTTTCAATATTAATTATAGATAAGATTACTATACTGATTCTAAACCAATTTTAGCAGATAAGGTATCCATTCCTACCCCAGTTTTAGCACTCGTTGGAATAATTTCCAGCAGAGGGTAGATTTCTTTTGCTCTTGAAATGACTGTATCTACATCGATTTCCATTGCAGGTGCAAGATCAATCTTATTTAATACTGCTAACTGACTTATCTTAAAGGTAATAGGATGTTTTTGAAAGACATAAGGTCCTTCGGTCACACTAGTGACCGCAATTTTCATATCCGCTCCTACATCTGTTGAAGACGGACAGATCAAATTTCCTACATTTTCTACAAATATAAATTCGTAATTTTCAAACTCAATTTCTTCAAAAGCTTTCTCAATCTGAAAAGCCAACAGATGACAACCTCTCCCTGTATTGATCTGGAGGCAAGTACTACCAAAACGTCCAATACGTTGAGCGTCAATGTCTGTTGCCAAATCACCATTGATGACGAGTAATTTGTGAGTGGAACGGTATTTTTCAGCAAAATATTCTAGAATTGAAGTCTTTCCTGATCCAACGCTCCCCATGATGTCAACCATTGGAATGTTGTATTCTCGTCGTTTTTCTCGAATTCTGTTGGCAATTAGGTCATTTGCTTCCTGAATTTTTTGATCAATGCTTATTCTTCGGATATCAGGCATATTTCGAACCTCATGAAAGACTCTGAAAAGATTTTTTTAAATCTCTTCTGAGGGACTGAATCAGAATTGAAATGCACGAATTCTCGCTAGCGCAATCAGTGATAGAAACTACGTTAGCTGTTGCCCGAGACCGTAATGTAGAGAGAATTCAAAAAGTAATTCTGAAATTTGGAATTTTTGCCCTTGTTCAAGAGGATCAATTTCGTTTTTGTTTTGATTTAATAAAAACTGAGTCAAATCTGACTGCAACATCTGAACTAGAGATTGATTGGATTCCTGGAGAACTTCAGTGCGAAAGTTGTGACTTTAAAGGGATGGTAAAAACCTCTCCTCAAGAACATAATGAATTAGCTCCTATTTTTCAGTGTCCTGCATGTAAAAGTTATTCTACAAAGATTATTTCTGGTACTGAGACTATCATTGATTCGATTGTCGTTTAACTCTCTTTTTTCACTTCCTCATCGTGAACTACTAGAAGGAAATTCACCTAACCAAGCAGTCTATTCGATTGTTTCTAGGATTCAGAACACAATGAAAACTCGATTGTTTGTGAAGAGGAGCGATTAAAATTTCATTCTCTTTCCAATTTACTTGAAGTATTTGGCCAGTAAACGCTTTATTCTGAATTGCTGGTTCTCCCTGCATAACAACCGCAGAATTGTCTTCTCCATTGACAAAGATTACATTATTTCGCCGTTGCAGGTCAACCACTACCCCGTTGAGAGGATGGATCTCTTCCCGGATCTCAAATCCAGTTGGTATCCATTTTATTCTTGTCCGAATTCCCATACCGACTGTTTGTTGAAAAGCAACAAGTCTCACCCCTGAAACGATAAAACCAACCTTGGCTGTTGTTTCATCTTGACCCAAGTCTTTGAGTCCAGATACTTGAAAGCCAGGAGTTTCTTTAGCATCACCTGAGCTTCTTATACAGGAAATTTTTTGGACAACAATTCTCTTCGGTGACACAGGATTTTCCTCATTACGATCTCTCTTCGAGAGTATATTTAAGGATAACCCGAATCTGATTCTAGAAATTTTTTCACAGTTACTCTAAAAACATGCTGTTTCTAGATTAACATTCTAATTTGTATGGTTTGGGGTATAATGAACTACATTTTTGTGATAAACTTAGAGTAAATTATAATTTCTATCTGAGGATTCATATATTCCAGACTGGTTAATAACTATTCTTATATTAATATAAAAGATCTCCTTTTAATCACTCGGTTACAGATCCTATACTCGACTTAGAATAGTCTATATGAAGTCAGGAAGAAATAACGTGGTAAAAATAAAGTTTATTTCAAATTCATTATCAAAAAAGCACTCTTGTGGAATGTTTCATCCTGAATCAGCACAACGGATAGAGGTCATCGAGGAATGGCTCCATTCCCAGAAAGACGATCAGATAAGTTATGATATCTTGGATCAATCTGCTTCCAAGGATGACATTCTTGTGACTCATTCATCAGATCATTATCGTTTAATTGAAAGAAGTCAAGGCCAGACTGGGTATTTTTATTTTGATGGAGATACAGCTGCAAATAATTATACTTTTGAAGCGGCCTGTCAAGCAGTAGCAGTTGGTAAAAAAGCTATCTGGGAGAGTGACAGCAACACCTCAATCTTTGCGTTAGTGCGACCTCCTGGCCATCACGCAACTCGCACATCACCTGGAGGGTTTTGTATCTTCAATAATATTGCAATTGCTACAGAATTAGCATTAGTACAAAAAAAATTTCAACGGATTGCGATTATCGATTTCGATCAACACTTTGGCAATGGAACCGCTTATATTCATGAAGAGAACCCAAATATCCTATATTTTAGCACACATGCTGATCCTCGGGTCTCTTATCCTGGTTGTGGATTTGTAGAAGAAATTGGGGAAGGAGAAGGGCGTGGGTATAATGTTCCTGTACCTCTTGGATATCGGGCCTCAGAAGCAGATCTGCAAGTTGCTTTTGAAGAGCTGATTCAACCAATTATTTATCAATTTAAACCGGAATTTTTAGCCATTTCAGCAGGTTTCGATGCATATGAAAGAGATCCTATTGGTATCTTAGGAGTTACAGTTGACGGGTTTTCTGTTATAGGAAAATACATCAAACAAATCGCTTCTGAGCTAGAAATCCCATTTGCACATTTCCTGGAAGGAGGGTACAATATCCATTCTCTTCCAACATTAGTTTCTTCATATATTACCCCATTTATTCAAGATCAAGAGAAAACTTCCCCTAATATTTCATTAGAGCCCAGTGGCCAGACTATTGCTACAGTAAATCAATCCAAGAAGTTACTTGATGATTTTTGGCAACTTTAAGAAGTTCTAATAGAAAAATGTAAGAAATTCCCTTAACAATTAACAATCCCTATTTGTCTTTGAAATGACCGAAGAAACGTTTTTATTAACAAAGTTACTCCCAATGGAGAGCATATCTTAAAAGCCCAATAATTCCCCCAAAAGTTTTCATTCGATTTGCGTTTTCGCTCTGTGATGAAACGATAAAGATTTTTCCACGAGTTTTTTCTACCTCACGAAGGAGATGTTGGATTTCATCTGGATTTATTCCTTCACCCCCTCGTAACAGGGCATCCAATAAAATTAAGGTCTCTATAGCTCCTGTACTAGCAATTTTTCGGATCTCAGCAAAGCCATAGGTTACATTTGTAGTCCCTTGGTTTATTCTTTTAAAGAACTCATCTATTAAACTATTTTCTTCGAAAACTTGAAAATCTGCTGCGAGCTTATCCACCGCGTCCATTTGCAGGAGCTCAGACAATCCAACACGATTTCCACCGCTTAATGAACCTGATACGATAATATTGAGCTTCTCTTTTACAAACTTTCTTTTTAGGAAATTAGTTAACTGTTCTTTTATGAAACCTGGTCCTCCCAATACGATATTATTTGTCTCAGGCAATACTTGTCTGTTAATGACCATTGCAATCCGATCAAAGAAAGATTGAGTCTGTTTTGAGCGAACTTTTTCTTTAGTTAATTTTCGTGAGATGTGTGATTTCTCATGAGCGATTACATTAAGGTTGAAGTTATCAAGTATCCCTATGCAAACTTCAGCTTTATCAGCAGCAATTAAACATATTTTTGGTTTCTTACTTGCTTCCTCTGCTTTTTTCAGCAATTCGAGAAAATATTTTGACCATTCTGGTTTGATAATGGTTATAGTTCTTGTTAATTCTAAGTTAAGAGTATGATAGGAGCCAAGAGACACATGTTGTTCAGGACCTTGAAATATTTTTCCTTTAACCCGTAGACGATTACTTACGGAACTATCCTGGAAAGCAAAGTCTTCTGTGACCACCCCAATAACCATGGTAATCCGCTGACTTTCATCCCCCGATCTTCCTTCACTACCTGACCGCCTAACTCTACGACTGGTTTTCGTGATAATTTGGTCTCCAATGTTGATAACATTCGAGAGGATATAAAGATCTGTAGGAGTTTCAGGACGTACAACCACCCGTCTATTCTTCATATCAGTCTTCAGAATACGCATTAATACTCACTTGTACTATATATATAGGGTGAATAAGTATTAAAACAGCTTTAATGCTGATGTGATTTCTTCAACAGCTTTTTGGGCATGAGGACCAATCCCTAATGCTGTTGTTGTACCTGGAGGAAGCTGAGTTCTCCCAGCATCATCTATTTTTACTACAACAACTCCTGTTGACTTAAGTTTACTTTCAAGCTCAAGTAATTCAGCTTCAGAATTTACTCCTAAAACAACCTTCTTTTGACCAGTGTTCCACCATAAGGTGAATTCGTTTGGTTTCTCGCGTTTAGATTTAATGGCAGCTGCCACGGCGGCATGAGACGCTTGAGCTGCAGCTTTCCCTTTGGACATTTGCAGATCTTTACGAAGAATAATTACTTGCTTCAATTCAAGCAATAGAAACCACATTTAGGAATTATTATTTTGGGGAGATTGTATGAAATCCACAAGTCTTGATGATTTGGTAAGTACTCAGAGTTTAATGATCAGTGAGGTACATGGACATCATTAACGAACTCATTTGGTGTCCAAGCATGAATCCGTCTCAGTTTAGGTCAGTTTCATCATGTTGTCTAAAGGAATCCCGATTAATTATTGATCTATAGACCTGAGGATTGTTTTAGGTAGTACCGAAGATGAGTTTTAGTGTAGTAATCTATTATTATTTACTAAAATGTATGAACATCAATTAATTTAACTTTCTTGACATGACTGTGGTAAGAATTATTTATTCAATCTTTCCTGAAAAACATTGTCTGCATAGACAGAATATGATTTTAGAAAAAAATCATCTACTTCTTCTGATTCAAAAAATTAAAAGTTATATAAAGAGATTGAGTGTTACAGAACAAGTTCTTGACCCTTTGTGATCTTGATACGACAGGGAGCAGGAAATTTCGCTTTCCCACGACGGAGTGCATCCTTGGCTAAAATTAAATTCTCTGGGTAAGTTCTGACAAATAGAATTTGATCTCCTTCAAAAACGCGAGCAGCTACACTTATAATTTTCCCAAAAGCTTTTCGCATACCATCTTGTAATCGATCCGCTCCAGCGCCAGTCATCATCTTATTCTCACGTATTCTATGATGGGGATAAACACAAACACGGTAATGGTAGTTATCCCGTCCAATTTTCCGTGTTAAAAAACGATTTACATGAATACGAGCAGCTTCGAGGGCATTGTGAGAAATTTGGCATCTTTCATCAATGATCAATGATACTTCCAAAGGGAACTCTTTTTCTGGCGATCCAAAATCAAAAGCACGGATTTTGGGCTCAGGGCCACCTTTAATGAATTTTTTACGGGTATATGGGGGTCTGTCAACGCGAGAATAACAGTACGCAGGCCTTTTTCCCATGTGATTTCAACTCAATTGCCAATTTATGGTCTTTCAACTGAATCCAGTTATGGATTCGATGAAAGAGTCCGAAAGTCTCTGATTCAGGCTCTATCCTAATCGGCATTTTAAACTTATTTAGTGGTTTTATGTACAAAGCAGGTCAGTGAATTTTTACTATAGGCATTACCTAATAATATATGATAATTCTCGAAGAATTATTCTGCGTTAGAAAGTTAGAGGTAATTGTAGTGGTAGAGATTCCAGTTTCTTCGATTGATCGAATTATTCGAAAAGGAGGGGCCGTTAGGGTGTCAAAATCTGCGATAATAGCGTTGCAAAAGGAATTGGAGGAATACGGCGTTAAAGTTGCTAGATTAGCTTGGGAGATCGCATCTTACGCTGGTAAAAAAACAGTGGAAGATAAAGATATCGTGTTAGCCTTACGGAAGCAAAAATTAACAAAATAAGAATTTGGATCAATAAATCTATCCACCCATAATTTAAAATTCTCCGAATTCTTGTGTTGTTATAGCAAGCAAAATGAATAAACTATTGTCCTGCAGGTTTATTCACAAACATATCCACATTAAAGAGACTCCACATGTTTAGAATGAATCAATCTGAATATCAAAATATATGTATGAAAGACATCACTTTCAAATGATATTAATTCAAAGAGTAATGGCAAATATATCAATTTAGACTATTAACTTACTAAAAATCAAATTTAAGACAATTACGCAAGTGAAACAGCATATCATCATTATTACCTCAATTCCTTTACATTAACTATTCTCATCATTTTCATATTAATCAAATAAAATCGTTAAACCAAAGAGGTTTCTTTCAATCATAATGAAATATGCAGTTTCACCTAGCAACCTTTGGAGGTGAAACAACCGTGGTTAACGAAGAGGATATCGATACTTCAACCGTTAAGTATCTTATCCATGAGAAATTTAGTATAAACGGTGTAGCTGAACGATCAGATATTATTGGAGCTTTGTTCGGTCAAACTGAGGGTTTAATTGGTGAGGGACTAGATTTACGAGAATTACAAAAAACATCAAGAATAGGAAGAATTGCTGTTAAATTACAGTACCAAAAAAAGCAACGAAAGACGACAGGAACCATTATTGTACCTTCTTCTTTGGACAGGGTCGAAACAGCTTTGCTTGCTGCTGCTTTAGAAACTGTAGATCGTGTTGGACCCTGTGTTGGAAAAATTGGTCTACTTAAAATTGAGGATGTTCGTGAAAGTAAACGTAGACAGATTATTACTCGAGCATCACAGATTCTGAAAACATGGGATCACGAGATAGCCCCTGATTCAATTTCCGTTTTAGAGGAAGTCCTCAAAGAAGCTCGTATCAGTATTATCCAAAAATACGGAGAAGAGGATTTACCTTCTGGGCCAGGTATTCAAGATAGTGATAACTTAATTATTGTTGAAGGACGGGCTGATGTGGTCAATCTCTTAAAACATGGTTTCCGGAATGTGATTGCAGTCCAAGGAACTAATGTTCCATCAGACGTAATAGAACTCACTCGAAAAAAAGTAACAACTGCGTTTTTAGATGGAGATCATGGTGGGGATCTTATTCTTCGAGAACTCATTCACCTTACTGATTTAGACTACGTTGCTAAAGCCCCACCAAATCGTGAAGTAGAGGAGTTATCTAGTAAGGAACTTCTAAAAGCACTACGAACTAAAATTCCAATTGAGCAAATAATGAAAGAAATGAACATTATTCCTGAAGATATAGAATCTTCTGAGGAAACTCACAACAAATCTCAGTCAGAAGTGGAACCCAAAGAAATTCCCATTATCGTTCAATCACAACAAAGTGCTTCGATTGCGGCGAAAATACCACGTACCTTAGCACGATTTGTCGAAAATCTCTCCGAACAAGAAGCGACTCTGCTTGGAGCAAAAACAAAGATCTTAAAAGAACATATACCAATCAGTGAACTCCGAGATGTCATTCTCGAAACAAAAAATGTAGAAACGGTAATTTTTGATGGAATTATTACTCAAAGACTTCTTGATATTGCATTAGAACGTGGAATAAAGAATATAGTCGGTGCTAAGCAACACGACGTTACAAAAAAACCCTTAGATATCGATATCTACACATTCTCCGAATAATCTCCCTCTTTCTTTTATTTGTGCAGGATTAGCAGGACACCTGCATTTTTTTCAATAGATTAATAGGTTTTTGTGTATCCTATAAGCCTTAATAGGGGATCTGTAGCCCTTAACACTAACTCTTGACCACATAGTTAGCCATTAGGCTTGATTCCGTCAAGTTCTCTTGTGAAGGGCTTTAACGATCCAAATCATCCTGTTGTTTAGGAGGGTTGACCCTAACGCTCATTGATGGGTGACACACCCAGTCTCATGCGAGAGCCCGTCTCCTAATCTTATTGGATTGAAGAGCTCTGGATTTCTCTACTTATTTGCACCTTGATTCATCAAAATCCTCAGGTCCTCGAAAAGCAGAATCTGTTCCTTCATCGCATTTAAACATTCGTGGAATAATTAAAAAAACCTTTCCATAATGAGTATGGTTTAGGAGATTAAGTTTTGAAACAATTTTCACACATCGGCTTAGGTGGGACATTTGATCGCTTACATGAGGGACACAAATTATTGCTTGATATTGCTGCCCATTACGGCCAATTTGTACATATTGGATTGATCAGCTCTAGTTATTTGAAAGAAATACAAAAGAAATACTCAAAAATTATTCAAAGCTACCAAATTCGTAAAAAAAAGGTTGAAAATCATCTCTTAACTCGGAGTACTAATAATCTTATCTCAATTATAGACACCCCTAAAATGGACCAGAAATTAGCCAGTGAAGGGGACTTATGTGCTTTAGTTGTATCCCAAGAAACATGTTCTGGAGCAAACGCTATCAATCATCTACGTACCACACATGGTAGGTCAAAACTCACCATAATTGTCATTCCTAGTGTCATTCGTGCTGATGGCACATTAGAAAGTAGTACAAGATTAAGAATAGAAGAAGAAAGTACAGGCTCAACTACATAATTATAAGGAAGGATACCTCCGAACTCAAGATCTTCATCATTTAAGACCCAAATAGATGTATTTTATGCCTTATCGGGAGGGCTAGAGCCGTCATTGGATCCTTCCAATATGATGAAATTGCCTTATTCTATTTGAGGTTTTCGCTCTTAGTATTGTTAAACAGAACAAGACTCATTCGAGGAAAAAAATGGTTCTTAGGTTTTTTGTTTTAATCTAGATGATAGATTTCTGGCCGACGATCCAAAAGAAAGTGCTTACGAGCGGGACAATTTTTGAGTTCTTCAAAGTTTACATTATAATAGAGGATATTATCTGTTCCTTTCGGTGCGCGAGCAACTACATTACCTTCTGGATTTGCAATAAAAGATTCACCAGCAAAGGTCACACGGTCTTCCTTACCTACTCGATTGACTAACGCAGTAAAATAACCATTCTGAAAGGCAGCTATTTGCAATTCTGCTTCAAAAATACCAGGAGGCCATTCATCAACAGCACCAGCTTGAGGAACAACTACTAATTCTGCTCCTTTTAGGGCCAGCATTCTCATATATTCAGGAAAGTGCCGATCATAACAGATGGCAATCCCAACGCAACCAATTGCTGTTTTAAAGACTTCTATCCCTAAATTACCAGGAGTATAATACCCTTTTTCATGAAAGAGGGGAGCCTCTAAGATATGAATCATTCTAGTCTTTCCTAGTAGTTTTCCATTGCTATCGATAACTGGAGAGCAATCATAAGTCTTTTCATTGTCTCGTTCAAATAGATTAAGAATAACTACTATCCCAAATTCTTCCGCTTTATCCATAAATCTTTCTGTAGTAGGCCCTGGGACAGGCTCAGCTAGATCTCGAAAATTATTGGAGGCTGGTTCTTGAGGCCAAAAGTATTCAAAAGCAAGTTCAGGAAATGCAGCTAATTCTGCTCCTTGAGAAGCTGCTTCTTCCAAGCACTTTAATCCCCGTTTAACATTATCATTCTTATTCCGTGTTGCATGTTGTTGAATGAGTGCAATTTTCAAATTTGTTCAAGTCTCCTCAATTTGTAAATATATTGAGCTAAAAATCTAGGTTTATCACGAGAAGTATAGATGTGATAATTAAAATTATCATAACGAATTATCAGAAGTATGGGATGTTGTTGAAAGAAGAGGAATAAGAAGAATCACAATTTAACCCTACTGCGTAGAAAACTCAAGATCAAATGTAGGATTAATCACCGAGTATATTGAAACAAGTGTTAGGTTGAGCTATTCTTCTCTTTTGAGAGAGAGCAAAAAATCCTTTAGTAGAATACAAACACAAAGAATTCAGCCTTATTCATGAAAATTTCCTTTAAAAATTCTCTATATAGGTTTAAAGCTTGAAACTAAAAGTTTTGAAATGGTTTGTTCTAATTATTACCAAGTAAGATGGAAGATGAAATGGATCCGATTATTTTCTTATTAATTGTTGGATTTAGTTGGATTACCTTGAATGCTATAGCCCGGACTCATTGGTTCGAGGTAAAAAATCCCGAGGTCGGTTTAGGATATGCTATGTATCGTACAACAAAACTGAATACCCTCATCGATAGACTTGCGAGAAGAGGTCGGGTTATATGGAAATTTATCTGGGATATTGGAGTCATTTCTGGATTAGGAATTCTCATTGTTGGATTATCCATCTTTACTATAAATATACCTTTATTCTTTCAACCAACTGCTGATGGAACGACTACTGCAATTGGGGTAACTCCTGTAATTCCAGGGATAACTGTTTCGTTTCAAACTCTCCCATATTTCATCGTGGCTATAATGATTGGGGCAATCGCGCATGAATTTGCTCATGGAATAGCTGCACGTGTAGAAGACGTTGACCTGAAAAGTACAGGCATTTTCATATTCTTGGTGCTCTTTGGAGCCTTTGTTGAACCAGATGACGAAATATTAGCTCAAAAATCACGTCGATCCAAAGTACGAATCATGGCAGCTGGCGCGTTGGCTAATATGGTTGTTGCAGGAATTGTCATATTGATCTTGATTATTCCAATAGGATTTCCATTGTTGATAACACCTCTTTATCATTCTGAGCCGAATGGAGCATTAATAATAGAAACTATTCCTGAAGAACCGGCGTCTCTAGCAGACATGAAAGCAGGATATGCAATTATTGGGATAAATTCATCTACTGGTTATGCAAAAATACTATCCGCTAGTGATTTTCGAGAATATGTTAATTCATCAGTCTTACCTAATCAAACTCTAATTTTTCATTTTGCCAGTGGAAGAGATCCTATCACGCTTGAGACAGTTGAACGTGAGGATGATGAGACTAAAGGATATATAGGGATTCGGACGTGGGAATATTTCGAACCACGTTATTTTTACCCGTCGCCACTAGTGAATCTTTTCCCCTACTGGACACTTAACACTCTTCTATATATTTTTATGATCAATCTTATGTTAGCAATAATGAATCTGCTACCAATCCCTTTTTTGGATGGAGATAAACTCTTAACTGCATTTTTAGGTCCAAAGTTTGATAAATACCTTCCATGGATTAGATATTTTACATTAGGAGTACTGGGTATCAATTTACTCCTTACTCTTATTGTCATGGGTTGGCCACAGCTCTAGAATTCTGTATTCCATAGATTTAAAAGTGTAGAAAAGTTAACACATTCTTTCAGAGCGATTATGAATTTTTTGGGGGATTATTTAATATTAGAAATCTAATCCATTAAAAAAATATCCAAAAAGATATCTTATCATGAAATGTTGACTGGAAATTTGATTTTTGGTACCGATACACAATGTATAATAAAAGAAGAATTAATTAATCTATTTGAGAATAGTAATTTTTAAGAAAGGAACACTTAGGAATGGATTCAAATGGCAACTATTGATATTGTTCAAAACATATTAAACAATCTCGTCTTTTGGAGTTTCCTTATTTTAATTTTAGGTGGTTGTTTGGCAGCATCGTGGCTATTGGTGCGACTAGCTGGGGTAAGTTCTGATGATATGTCTAACTTTGTTAACAAATTGTCTTTGATAGGATTTCCTGTAGGTGTCATCGCTTTAATCACAATTGGTGCTGGATTATTCCTCTGGTCGACGATGGTTGAACCAGAACCAAAATTCATAGATAAATATCCTACTTTTGATTTGATCACAATCGTATGTTTATGTATCCTTGGCCTCGTATTGATTCTAAGGCCAATAAAGGATTTCAGATTTGGAGCTTTTATTTCCTTAGCAATTGGATTGCTTGGGGCAGGACTGTTAGTTTTCCTTGGAGCAGAATCAGTAAAATTATTATCGGTGGTTTTTTTGATCCTCTTTTTCGTCATTTACCTTTCAATAAAGATATTTGAGGATCTCTATCTTCTGGTTGCTGAAGTTCTATCATCCCCACTGATTTCTGTAATTGTTGGAATCCTCTGCATAATACAAGGTGTACTACAATTGTTAGGTTTTTCGATTGGGGGAATAATATCACTATTTTTACCGTGATAAATATATAATTCCTCAGCTTAGGATTTCCAGCCTCACAGAATTCTTTGAAATCAGCTCAGCAATCTGTTTCAGTTGATCCAACGGAAATCGAAGCAAATTAGGGTCACCTCGTAAGGTAATCTTTAATTCTATATCTCCCTCGGGGGGAGCAAAAATTTGATCAATTTCGAGAATATCTAGAGGGGCGAAAAAATCTGCAAAAGTTTTTCGAGTATCAGATTTTCTTTCAACAATCTCAATAGGTTTCTTGATTTCATCTTCAATAAAATGTTTTAACTCCTCATTTTCCAAGATGTTATTGCCATTTCGTGTTAACAGAACAATGGACCCATTCAAACGGTGTGCACGATCTAAGGTCACATTTTGAAGTTGTTTTGGAAATCGCTGTTCAGCTTTTGCAAAAGCTTTGGAAATGTCGACATCAAGTTGAGTGAATTTCCCCTTTCTAAGTTTTTGTTTACATTTTTTGCATAAAACTCCGGTTTTTGCGCAAAAGTTACAAATAGGGGTTATAACCAAGAATTCAGCCTCTTTATTTCTTTCTTTTTTTTATTAACCATATAACAAATTAAACTCATATAAATATTCTCTCTGGTTTTTCTCACTGATTAGATAGATTTCAAATAAGGAAGCTCATAAGAAGTTCTTCAATACTGCTGCTACTGTATGCAAACGATTCTCAGCTTCATCGAAAACAACTGAGTGCTCACCATAAATTATTTCATCAGTAACTTCCTCCTTATGACGAGGAAGACAATGCATAAAAATAAAATCTTTGTCTGCGTGCTGAACCAACTGTGAATTAACTTGAAAAGCCTTAAATTTCCTTAATTTCTCTTGCTTCTCTGATTCCTGTCCCATTGAAATGAAAGTATCCGTTACGACAACATTTGCACCTTTAGCAGCCATAATAGGATCATGAGTCATTTTTACTTGTTCAGATGATAAGGCATTCTTAATACAGTATTCTAAGATAGTAGGATCTGGTTCATATTTTTCAGGTGTTGCAATGCAAATGTTCATCCCCATCTTTATGGAAGCAACCATTAAGGAATGGCAAACGTTATTTCCATCTCCAATCCACGCAATATTCACTCCTTTAAGTTTCCCTAAATGCTCTTCAATTGTCATAATGTCTGCTAGTCCTTGAAGTGGATGAAAAAGATCTGAAAGGGCATTAATTACTGGGATTCCAGAGTGTTTTGCAAGAATTTTTACATCAGTGTGATCAAAAACACGAGCAAGAATCCCGGAAACCATACGGCCCAAAACCTTTGCTGTGTCATGTAAAGATTCGTTGACGCCTAATTGAATGTCATCTTTTCCTAAAAATAAAGCATGTCCCCCTAATTCAACCATTGCTGTTTCTGTTGAGACACGAGTCCGTGTAGATCGTTTTTGAAAAATCATACCCAGAGTTTTTCCTCTTAATGGTTGATTTTGAATGAATCGTGACCTATTTGTTTTAAATTCCTTTGCCTCATCAATTAAAAAACGAATTTCCTCTTGAGAGAGATCCTTAAGCGTTAATAACGAGTGTCCTTTCATATTTATTGTCATTACTCATCACGTCTAACTAATTAATGTTTGATCAGAACATTCCTCCGTGAATGACTGGGATAAAGGCAATTGTGGCTTCTGCTTTTACCTTTGTCCTCATACCATCTAGTACAGAAATTTCTTGTTCATTAATGAAAATTAACAGAGATCGTTTTTTCTCTAGAGTCTCTGTGAAGAAACTCTTCAGCTCTTTGAATTGGGGATTCTGTGTAAGCTCTGAAACAATGTCTCGTACAGATTTCTCCGAAGAAATCTGATAAGGTAAATTCTGCTGTTTTAAATCATATTGCAATGATCCTAGAAACTTTAAGTGTATTTTCATCGTAACATCAGTTTATTAACTAGGAGGATGCGCCGACCGGGATTTCCAGTAATCCTCTAAAGAGGATTTCATTTGAACCCGGGTCACCAGCTTGGGAGGCTGGAGTCCTACCAGACTAGACTATCAGCGCAAAGATCCACTTCAATTGATCGATTTTTGTAGCTGATTTATATTAAATTCCTCAAGAAAACCATTCACCCGTGCTGATATCAAATATCTATTTAATCAGCTCAATATAATTAGCATTTTATTAAGATAAATGAAACTCCCATAACTTTTATTGCCCCAAGAAGTAAAATAGAAGATTATCATGAAAAATGTGCAATCAATCTATTTAACGGAATACATCTGTCTGTGGATCCCTATTCAGATTGGTTGCATAAGCGTCAGCTTGATTATATTTCACTCCACGAACTATAATTACAGGTGTACCCTCGTCAGCTTGACCCATAACTAAACCTGCTGCAGCAGCAACTTCATCTGCTCTAGCGACAAAGGTGGATTGCATTTCATATCCAAAGAGATCCTTTCGTCCTCTTAAATCATCAACAGGGTCAATTCCAGCAACACCAATAGCAACATTGACTGTTCCTACTCGGAGAGGGCGGCCGAAGGTGTCAGAAATAATTACAGCAACATTTTTCCCTAATTCTGTAAGAATACGTTTTCTTATCCTTCGAGCTGATAAATCTGGGTCATCAGGAAGGGAAATAAGTGTATCTCCTGGAGTATTAGATTTATCTACCCCACTATTAGCACAAATAAAACCATGTTTTGTTGCTGTGATTAATACCCGTTCATTCATTCTGATGATTTCACGACTTTCCTGAAGGATAACCTCAATTTTTCTGGGATCTTTATCTTGTAATTCACCGATTTGTTGAGCGAAGGAGCTAGGAATCACTTCATGGAGGTTATAAACTTTATTCTCCGCTTTCGATATAATAGTGTGAGCAATGACAAGGATATCGTCATCAATCAAGTTAATTTTCCGTAGTTCAGTTATCAAAATCTCTTCGATATCATCCCTCGGATTAATAAGAGGAAAATCCTGAAGAGGAAAAATAGTAACTTTCATTTGAATTAAATCCTAAAAGGAGTGGAGAAGCCTCAGACCGCTCATCGTTCATCATTAAAAGACTTCTGTTCCCTAAGCTGTCATCATTGGCTAGACTTAATATTAATGTAATTATATCCCGAACTCTGCTGGACGAGTTTTCACCTGTTCTGTTAGGTCTTTCAATAATTGTTTCACTTTTTCTGTCTGGGATGTATTTCCCACCTTGTGGTACTTCTCATGAGCTTTGGCTAAAAGGTCAATTACTTCTTTAACGTTTTCTCGTGCACTGATTAATGCCCTTGCCTTTTGATATAATGCATGTGCTTCATACCGTGTTGGATCTTCTCGCCCTTTCTTAAACTCTTCTACTGCTTTCTCTAAATAATATGCTTTATCAAAATTTGATTCCATCGCAGCTGCTCTCTGTACAAACGATCGAGCACGTGCCCGTGCTGCCTCCATCTCTAATCCCGTAGTCTGGTAAAGGGCACCTGCAGATTCATATAATCGGGCTGATTCGATAAATTCCCCGTCCCTAGCTTTAACCTTGGCTAGTTCACCTTGTGTTTGGGCTTGAATGGTTCTGGCTTGTTTTGCTTCCTCTGAAAATCCTTCTGTTGAGAAAACCACATTCGCTTTACCAAAACACCGAATTGCCTCAAGAAAATTCATATTCAGTACATTTATGTAGCCCAAGGCGCAAGATTGGTATGCTTCAGCCCTTTGACTCAATTTCTTTTGATCTCCGCCCACAAAGAGCTTAGTTGAGGTTTTAAACTTCTCCAAGGCCTCATCATACCGCTGGGATTCATAAAAAACCATTCCTTGATCGAATTCCTCTTGAGCTTTCTTTATTTTACTTCCCTTGAATAATGGCATGAAGGTCAACTCTATGATGAAAAATTGTCATGATTCTATAATTTCTAAGCATCGGAGATCCATTAAATAACTTTTTATTTCAATTATTTTGAGCTTATTCTTAATCAAATATACTATTCATAAAAAATGACATCTTGAATGATACTTCATTTTTTAAATAGTCGCCTAAAAAGAATTCTTCTATCAGAAAATGAACATAATTATCTCTTTCTAACCCCCATACAGCTCAAAACGATCCATATTTATACATTTGGCTAGTTTATTACCAATATTATTTAAGTCTAAAGATATAATGTCTTTTTTAATCCTTTTGGGGATTTTACTGAATTCTCAGAAAATAAGCAAACATAAATAAAGAAAGTCAAATATTAATGAACCTACGGAATAATTTCCCTTAAAGCCATTCAAATTTTGAAATGAATGGGAATGTTGTCGTTCTCAAAATAACAGAGGACAATCCTTTTGGTGGAATTAAAGTGAAAGAAATTCGGAATGGTACAACACTCTTTCTCTTAGTAATTTTAATATTTGCCTTTTCTGCTCAAGGATCGGCTTACTTTTTCCAGTTTAACAAGATAAATACTCGATATTCTTCTAATGGTACCGAAAGGATTATGCCACTGCGAAAAAACATACCTCTACCTTCAGATATTCCACTAACTGGTATAATTCCCACCTCAAAAGCTCCTCGATCTCCAAGAGGTAGTATAAATGAAATAGTTGATCCACAAGACCAATATTTTCCTGGAAGCAATATTAGAATCAGAAATCGTTTCACAATCCCAGCAGGGCTAGCAATAGTCCAACAAGTGATTTATATTTTCCTGTTTGAAAATAATACAAGCCCCCAAATAATGAAAGATGAAGGCAATAGCTCTGAGCCAATAACCTCAACATATTATGTCCATCACACTATTACAAATGGAACCCCCGCTGGGGCGGCGTCTTACTCGACGGATCCAAGTCATGGATGGATCGATACAACATTTCAACTTCCGAATATGACTAAATTAACATCCATGGGGATTTCTTCAGACGATTATGTCACTATTTTCCAGTATTATCCCGCGCACAATAGATCGGAATCAAGTATTGGAACACCTATTAATCATACTGATACCTTCAAACTTAGTGCTGCAGCGGAATTCTCATCTGCTGGATTTGTAAATGACGCGAGTAACTCTGATACTTTTCGGTCCGGAGAAAATGCTACTGCGATACTCAGCGCAAAGTCAGGAATAACACCTATAGATAATGTTACAGTCACGATTAGTAACCTCTATAATAAAAGCAGTACTCCTGACTTAGAAATAAACCCTACTACTTATGGTATATACGCTGATCTACTAGCTTTCGATAACAAGACTGATACTAATGGTGAACTTGCACTATTTGTAGATACAACTTATCTAACTACTCCAGAGGGGGAATATTCCTTTAATATAACAGCAGACTTCACAGGGACAGATTTCTATGCGGTAGGTTACGAAAAAATTACTAGTATTACTGTTAATTTCACAATCTATAACGAGCCAGACATTGTAACAGATAGTTTATTTACAATTACAGCAGAACCAGCTTCAATTTCAACTCCAGATGTAAGAAACTCAATTGTGACTGTCCACATTCAAGCTGATGCGGCTTATGACCGATTTGGTGTGTACAACTTATCAAAAATTCCTGTTAAAGCTACCTTAAATATCTTAGAACCCTGGGTAAATATTAGTCTTGCAGCAGGATTTAGTAGCAATGGTACAGCAGGTTGGACTCTCACTAATTCGAACGGAGAGGCGCAATTTAATATAACTGCTGGTTTTCCTATCCCATATGAAAATAAAACCCCAATAGTTACAGTAATAGCTGATCTTCAAAACAGTTCAGCGCCAATATATCCTCCTAGTGAGCCTCATCGGTTTTTAGAAAATGATACTGGTGGAAAAATTCTTAATAAATCTCAAATGATCAGTATTGACCCCGAATTCTGGATAGGTGAAATAGATTTAGCGTGGAGTAATACCACAAGTGTCCGACCTGGGGAAGATGCAGAACTACATTATGAAGTCAGGAAGGACGGAGAGCCACCTGGAACAAACACATTCGCAGGCGTTCCAGTCAATATCTCATTGGATAAACCTATACCTGGTGTTTCCTTGGACATGAGCGATAATAGTCCTTACCTAGGTAGTAAAGGTTATTATTATACAGACAGTAGTGGGATAATTGTACTCAAAATTCGTACGACTTACCTATTAACCCCAGAAATAGTCCAAAAGGTCAAACTAAACCTGACTGTCGACTTTGAAAATGATTCAAATGTTCGATGGATTGGAAACCAACACAAAGGTTATGGTTCTTTCGAAGATTTTGATAAGACTTGGTTATCAAGGTTATCAACACCGACTGAAGAACTTACTATTGATCCTGATTTTAATAATTGCACAATCATTTTCTTAACAACGAATGAATCTGGGGATACAACCATTCGTCCTGGTGATAATCTAACAATTAAATTCAGAGTTCAAGATGAAGGAGGATCTCCTCTAAGTAATGTATCAGCAAAGATCGCGTTAGGTGCTTCATATCCTGGAGTGTCATTAACCATTCATCCTCAGCATACAGGATCTCAAGATCCCCTCGCTAGACCAAATTATTACCAAACGGATAGTTCTGGAAACATAACTGTTGCTTTAAGTACCTCATTTATTACAACTCCAAAAATCCTTGATATCGAGCTAATTGCTACAGCAGATTTTGAAAACGACTCCATTCCTTATGACAAATGGCTTGTTGGTTCAAAAGGTGCACGGTCGGATTTTCGATCTAATAGTTCTTATTCTGAAACATCACAAAATATTAGTGTGAAACCCCAGTATTTCATTGGAAAAATTTTTATTAGGGGGGATCCAGATGAAGTGGTTCCACAAAATGCCACACTCGATATCGAGTTCGAACTCAGACTTCTAGAACTTGATACTGGTGCCTGGGTGTCTCCTCCTGGCATTATAATCGATGGTGTCAATATTTCTATTGAAATAAATGGAATGAATCCAAAACTACTCGCAATGAATGTTACACCCTCATCGAATCAATATTCAAAAGACAGTTTCGCTACCTTCCACATTCTTACGAACGCTACAGGTCTCACACAAGAAGGGAATTATACTATCGAGGCAAAAGCTAATTTCGGAGCTGCTCAAGGATTAATTTATAACTTCACTCAACCATACCCTGATACGGTTTCATCAGAGCATTTATTGGGCGCATGGGTTAATGGCACCTATTCTGACGGTTATTCCAATACATCTTTCCAATTTGAAGTGAAAAACATTGATTTGATTAAAGTTTGGATTGCAGGAGTTACAGATCCCTTCCATACCGATGCTAAGTTTAACAACATCTCTGGACTTTTCGAAGTTTATCGAGTTACTACTGACATAATTATAGAAGGAACCTACAAAGACAAAACTCAAGATCCTGTTCCAGATAGAGAAATTACAATCTCGCTAACCCATTCATTGGGTACAATTGACCTTGATACTGTTACCTCTTTGGGGGATGGTACTTTTTCAGTTGTTGTTAATTTACCAGCTACAACTCCTTTGGAAGATAATGTCATGATAAATGGTTGGGATTCAGATGTCCCCGCCCCAGATCCCCAAGAATACAGGGAGGGGTATAATAATATTCGAGTGGTGACCAGTATTGGTCTTGATTTTGATCTCAGCAACTTCAATGGCACCTCTGTGTTTATAGGGAGAAACGTATCTATTAGTGGGACATTAACAGATAACTTAGATTCACCAATTGATAATTCCACAGCAATATTTACAGATTCATTTTCTGAATTAACTGGCCGCCTACGCGTTATTGGCTGGAATGGAACCCATGAGATAGGTTATGAAGTGGTAACGAGTCCTTACGCAAATGGAACTTATGATATGTCCTATCAAATCCCCTTAAATTATACTTATGATGACACACTCTACATTAGATTGAATATTATTGCTAATCCAGGACTTATCCATTATCGTATAAATTACGCCCAAAAGCTAATCAATGTCTACTGGGACTTCGAAGTTGAACCTCTGCAAATTTATTTTCCCTCAAATGGTACAACAACAAACCTGACTCATAATAACGTTTATGTGGTTAAGGGGATTGAAAATCGAGACATTTCCATCAATGGGACTCTAAAGGATCAATCAGGTCGAGAACTTGATTCAAAATGGATTAGTGCTACATGGAACGGTAGTAGCAGTCCATATTCTGTAAACGCTGCAGGATACTTCTCTCTTGATTATTCATTTACTGGATGGGAAAATAACACCTGGGTCTGGCAGCTTTATCACATTTTAGATAACGGGACAGTATTATCAAAATACTATGAAATTACTCTTCAATGGAAAGTATATGATGAATATGCGCCCATTATTGACATAACCAGCCCAATGTCCTCCAATGGCATTGCACTCCTCCAACAAAATGATGTCACACAGATTAGTGTGACGGTCATAGATCCAGATCCTACATCTGGTTTTGTATCAGTTGGACTAGATAATTTATCTGTTACAATCTGGATTAATGGTATTAGCGATGTTATGGATCAAGATCCAATCAATGGATACATATTTACATACGATTGGGACACTTCAAATCCTTTGGATATTTCCTACAATATCACAGTTTCAGCTGCTGACCTATCAAACAATTGGAATAAAACGGAAATCGAAATTATGATCGATATAGTCAACCCATCCGCTACTATTGAAGTCTCAGAAAACAATGATGGATACCTAATAGTCGATTTAGATACTGGATATGTACCAATTTCAGGTACTATTATGGACAATAGTTCTGAGACAGGATGGAATACTGGGATAGATAATACATCTGTTCGTCTTTTCATAATTAATCCATTTAATCAGGAAATAAAAATTAGTACTAGCATATCAATTAGTGATAATAGCTATGAATATGAATTGGCTATTTTCAATCCTGATGATCTTTCCCGTAACGACTCATTAAGGGGAACAGAAGATTGGACCATTCGATTGACTTTTAGTGATTTAGCAGGTAATGTGAACTACACTGAAAGGGATGTGAAGCTTGACAACAAAAAGCCAAAATTGAATATTACAGACGGCTTACCTGATGTGGTAGATGAGGAACTAATTATTCACATTACATTTGATGATCAAGAAACTGGTATCTACATAGAAACACTAACTCTTGAGCTTTATAATTCGACTGGTGCCGTTCTGGACACAATTCTTTTTGAAGATGCCAATTTCACAGAGAGAACTGATAATGAAGCAAGAATAGTTCTTGATACCTCAGAGTTAGATGAAGGCGATTATTCCATCAAAATTATTATTTTCGATAACACTGGTAATAGAGAGGAAATCACTTCTGAATCATTTACTATTAGTCGTCCTGGACCTCCAGATATTTTTGGCAATATTTTTCTAATTATTTTATCTCCATTACTTGCTTTCGGTGGGGGAATTGGCATAGCTGCATTGTATGAACGATTTAAAGGAATACGAGGTGCTTGAAACTTCAGTCAAAAAACAAAAAAATTCCGACATTATACGATTAGGATCATTTCTTTAAAGAAATAATATAAATATGAAATGAAACAAAGATTAAAAAATAAATGAAAACACTAGAAATCTAGGTTGGATCAGATCAAGCTAAATTAAATAACTAAACATTATGAAAATTGTGATGAGAATGAATGGAATCAGTTTCTTTGCCCAAACAATATTCGAAATCATCTTCCCTATTCTTATTTTAGGCGCTTTGATTGTTGCTGGTTTCTTACTGTTTTATTTTCGACAACAAATCATTGAAGCCATAGGAGTAGGGGGAGTAAAAAAGACAATTCTTGAACAAGAGATCGAACAACGTTTAGTTCAAATTCGGCAATTGGCCCGCCAACAAATGTTTCGGGAAGCATCTATCCTTATGTGGCAAACCATGACACTTGCTTCTGAGGGATTTCTTGGTGTTGGCCGAGCACCTAACGAGTCTGCACGACAATTAGGTGTGAAACTTATGAATCGTGGTGACTTAGACCCCAGTGCGATTAATGCTATTGTAATGGCATTTGAGAAGGCGCGGTATGGTCAAACACCTCTCACAACCCAAGAATTTAAAGATGGTTTATCGGGACTTCACCAATTCCTCCAAACAGCGACATCTGCAGGTGGGATTCCTGAAGCTACCGAAGAATATTGATTATGAATAAAGAATTAGTTATTTCACATCAAAAATTAAGTGAAATCTCATGGTAGAGATTAATCGTACAACTGCAGCATTGATCATCCTAGCTATCTTCATTAGCTATCCCTTTGTATCCGCATCCTTATTTGGTTTTTTATTTACCACAAATACCACCAATTTTTCAATTTATAATACAGGATGGAATGGAGCTAGTACATTCAAAGAAATGTTTGAGAATCACTCAAATCAAGGACGAATCTCTACTATTGTTGGTAGCAGTAATATTCTCAACCGCATAAACAAATCTGAGCCCGAAATGAACAATAGTCAAGGCTCACTCATCATCCTCGGACCAGCAGTGCATTACGATCCCACTGAAGCTTTAGCTATTTTAATGTATGCAATCAATGGGGGGAGAGTTCTAATTGCAGATGATTTTGGAACCGCCAATGATATCCTTAGCGTTCTCTCTCTTTTTTTGGGTTTTATGGCGCAAGTAGATCTGAGTGATGTGGGATTAGGTGATATGGCTGGAACAAATATGTTCGGATTGAATACAACGACTAATGCTACTACTAATGGTGATGATGAATGTAATCTTGGAGCTAATTTTCCAATTGCTGGGATTGCCATTAATGGTAGCCTTCTTGCGGATCAAGGCAGCTACAATGATACTCCCCTTACCCCTGTATTCCATTTTCCTGAGTCAAGCAACCAAACTGGAAGCTATCGAATGCCTGCTCCCTGGGTGACCGATTTCACAACTGGTCTAGGTGGTAATGGGGTTATTGGAAATTTTGCTTCTATTATTAGCATGAAAGTTCGTTACCCTGTTAATGCCACTGAGGTCGACGTAGGGGGGGGAAATACCACATGTGAGGTCACTTTCGTAACTAAATGGGTGCCCATGGGAGAGTTTCCTGCTTCTGCGGCGAGCGCTTTTTCTGATATTCAAGAGGATATCCCTGGAATAGAAATCCCTGACCTTGAATTCAGCCTTCAAATAGCAGTATTATATAGTAGTTCTCATGCATGGCTAGAATCAGACATCGAACTAGCTAAGAGGGATGTAAACGCTATTGGGCCCAATAATTCTGATCCTTATGAATGGGCGCATCCGAATGTTGGGTTTCCAGTTTTTGTTTATTTTCCGTTTCCTCTGGGAGGTGAATTAATTATTTGTTCTGATCCATCTATTTTCATAAATAAGTATCTTGACAAATCAAGAGACGATTATGATGATACCTATGATAACTACCAATTTGCTTTGAATGTAGTCGATAAGCTTATGAGTAATCGCTCCGGACAGACCATCATATTTGACGAAGGCCATCTTGCAAATCATCCTCTGTCCCCTACTCTTCCATTAAGTCTCTATCTGAAATTTCTTGATATGATAACCATGTTTCCACTGTTTGCGTGGGCTTTACCTATTGCTGCAATCATTTTATCACGACGTTTTATGCCCAAAAGAACACAAGCGAAACCTCTTTTGTTAACACGCGTTGAACGGTACTATGGACGTAGTTTCTTTGCAGTGAAGATGCGGTGGTTCCTGGAATATCAGCAATATTCTCGTGGACTAGAACTTATTTACCGACGACTTAAGCGAAATTTGAACCGTCGTTATAATCCAGATGTAGAACTTACGCCTGAAATCACCGCTACTTACTTAGTAAATGAATTTCCTGACCGATTCACTCATAAAACTATCACTGAAGGCTTGAGTGTTATTGAAACAATTATAGAAACTCGAGCTGTGATCTCAGAACAAGAATTCCTCGACCATTATCTGTTTCTGAAAAATATTGGGGTGGAGATAACCTAATTTCCTCATGATCAAAAATAATTGCACAAATTAGATTAGAAGTGAAAGAAATGAGCAAAACTGACTTGAAAGGTAAAGATTTCACTAGTGATGAAATAACTCATGAAATGCTTGATGTAAACGATGTTGCTCGTGCGTATCAACAAATTATGGGACAAGTTCGGAAAATTTACATTGGAAGGACTGAAATCTTTGAAATGCTTTGGATTGCTATGTTAACTAGCAAGCACGTCTATCTTGAGGGCGTTCCTGGCATCGGAAAAACCTTTATGGCAGAAACCTTCTCCAAAGTTCTTGGGACTGTATATAGACGTATTCAATTCACTCCTGACATGCTTCCCTCTGATATTGTAGGAACCAATATCTTCAATCCCAAAACAGGTACCTTTCGTCTCAAGAAAGGCCCAATTTTTGGAAATGTGATCCTTGCAGATGAGGTTAATCGGGCTCCTCCAAAAACTCAATCTGCCATGCTTGAAGCAATGGCGGAACGTCAGGTGTCAATTGAGGGGGAGACGCACAAACTCGAAAAACCTTTTGTTGTCATGGCAACTGCAAATCCAGTCGAGCAAGAAGGAACATATCCGTTGCCTGAAGCTCAATTAGACCGTTTTATGATTAAAGTTATTATCCATCATTCTTCTCCTGAGGATGAACTTCGCATTATTAAACTCGCAAACGAGCCAATTCCAGCTGCACTTTCACAGATTGTTTCTCCTCAAACCATTGTTGCTATGATGGAAGTAGTCAAGAGAGTATATGTGTGTCCTGAACTTCTGGAAATGATCCGCGATATTACAGTTGCAACACGAGTCGACCCTCGCTTAGTCCTGGGATGTTCTCCTCGTGGAAGTGAAAGCCTCCTATTAGCAGGAAAAGCACGTGCTGCTATCCATGGCCGTGAATTCGTCATTCCAGATGATATTCTTCTGATGATTCCTCATATTGTCCACCATCGTCTTATTCTAAAACCTGAAGCCGAATTAGAAGGGATTACACAGATACGGATCGCAGAGGATATTCGAGATGGCTTAGTCATCCCAGTAGACCCATTAGAAGAAGAAGCTGTTTATGAGGAGTACTATGAAGAAGAAGTATATGAAGAATAACCAGGGTTTAAACCCGTTTTACTCATCACGTTAAGAAATTGAGAATCGCATAGGTGTATATTTGAATGCTTTCATCTCGTGGAGCCTTCATTGCAATTGGAGGCATATTACTAATTTCAGTAGGACTAAGTGCTAAGGGAATAGGAACCGTTACTACAATGCTTCCTATCCTATTTGAGGGGGAAGGTTTAACTCAAGTTTCTGGTGGAAACCAGACTGACGGAACCCAAACAAATGGAAATCAATCTCTAGGTATTCCAACAGGAATGGAAATTCTTGAACCGTTTAATATCTTGAATAGTTCTCCAATTGTCGACTATGCGATGTTTTTAGGCACATTATTACTTCTGGCAAGTGTCATTGGCCTTCCATTTTTTCGTGCATCGGCCAACGCTTCTCTCATACGAGTCACACGTACTGTCGACCGAGAAAAAGCTTTCGCAGGAGAGTATGTCCATGTCACAGTTAAGGTTGAAAACACTGGACGAAGACGACTGGATTTTCTTGAGATCTATGATGCTATCCCTGACATGTTTGAAATAGCTCTAGGGGAGAACTTCATTGTCACCCAACTTGCGGGTAGAGAAACCAAGGAATTTTCTTATATCGTTCAAGTGAGTACTCGGGGAGTTTATCGTATTGGTCCAGTCAAAGTCATTATTCACGATAGATTAGGATTTTACTTTGAAGAAGATGTAAGACACTTCTATACTGAAATTCTCTGTTACCCCTCGTATGAGGATATTAGACGAATGGAGGCTTTAAGTAAACGCCGCCAACAAGGTAAGATGTTTGGGGCTCACAAAACCAAGCAAAAAGGAATGGGCGATGATTTCCATGCATTAGCTCGATATTATCCAGGAGCTCCCTTCAAATCTCTCGATTGGAAAGCATTCAGTCGTACTGGAGAATTGATGGTTAGAGAGTTTGAATCAGAGAAAAATATTCGGATGGTTGTATTTCTTGACCACAGTGGTAGTATGGGTGCTGGTATTCCGTTTAACACCAAACTTGATTTTGCTATTCGCTCTGTGATGCTTGTCATGAAAATGGCTGAGGAACGTCAAGATCTATTTGGATTGGTAACGTTTGCAGACCGACCGACATCTTTCCTCCCACCAGGGGGAGGAAAAGCGATGTTCTTCCAATTATTAGAGATTTTAGCGTTGGTAGAACCACATGGCCGATCTGATCCGTTGGCTGCTGTAGATTTCGTGATGCAAAGGGTGCCGAGAGCATCATTTTATGTTTTCTTAACAGACCTTGAATCCTCTGATTCAGAAATCTTCACTGAAGCAGCAAAGCGGGCACGATCAACAAAAAACAATATAACCGTAATATCTCCTTTCGGTCCACTATTTGAAACAAAACTTGCTGATCTGACAGCAACAGAACGCGCTATCGCAGAAGCTATATTTGAAGAGTACCTTGGCTATAGGAAACAAGTAGAAGATAGATTAAGGGGATTAGGAGTCGAAATCATTAATGTTGGGCCTGATGATATGCTCCCCAATGTAATCAAGACTTATATGGAAGGTAAACAGGCAGGAAAAGGATCTGTGTAAAAAATGCCAGCAGGACAAGCTACAGCTCATTTCTTTCGCATTCTCTATATTATCTTGTTTGTGTTCTCAGGTCTCTTTGTTCTCGCCAGTATTGATCCATCTATGTTTGATTTCACACAAATCTTTAATATCTTAGAGTATATAATGTTGATTGTACAAGGACTGATTGAAGCCTTAGCAAGTGCAGCTCTCGCTGTGGTTGCCACGATAGCCTCAGCTAAAAGTACTATTCCTTTAATTGGGAGTACTGGTGCCAATATTAATGAGATGTCATCCACACTTGGAGCTATAGTCAATCCTGCAAATAGCTTTTTCCCTCATGCTAGTCCAACAACAACAGAAACTAAATTTCTAGAGGATTTTGGCAATTTCTTTGGAGCTACAACTATCTTAATTCTTCTTCCCATAGCATTTCTTTCAGGACTTGGTTTTCTTCGAGAAGGAGACACTAAACTAGCTATCTATTCATTTCTTGGATTTCAACTTATCATAATAATTTCAATTTTCACCCAGAAAATCAATATCCCATTAACAATTGATTCTTCAGACTTGATAACAATGATGTTAAGTCCTATTTTTACTCTCGGATTTTTATTGTACCTTCTACTAGAGATTGCGTTCCAAACGTCGTACACATTGAACATAATTGAACCTATGACAGAACGAGAAAAACGGATTCAAGAACATCTAAGGAGAATTCGTACGTTCGTACCCCTATCTGAAGAAGAAAAAGGAAAAGAACAATCTATTCAAAGTGTGCAATCAAAAAAGTTTGGACTACTTGCAGCTAGCTATTTAAGGGAAATGGTTGAAAGACGTGTCTTTAAAAAAGGAGAAGTAATGCGGGACGCCAAATCAATGATGCGGTTGCAATCTTATCTCGCAAGTCTGAATCAAAGCGATCCTGAAACCGATTTGAAATTAGCAGCAAAAACTGCTCAACCTGATGTCTCTGCATTACTTAAACATTTCATTCCAGCAATGGTTTTACGAATCATTGCAGTTACAGTCCTCTCCTATATTATTCTAGCGCCACAAACTATCCTTACTCCTCTAATGGGACGTTCTTTTCCAGCTCTCCTTCAAAGTCTAGAATTAACTCAACCAGAGTTCCAAACAATTGCTATTCTTAATGTAGTCCTGCTTTTCATTCTCATTGGCGCAATTCTACATTACTTGACCAGTGGAAGAACAGGTGAAATCTTTGAAAGGGTAGTTCAGCAAATTGATACATTAGTGGATTTTGATAGAGGCCCTAAACCAGCTATAACCACTGAAGAAGAAGAAGACGAAGAATCTGCAGATGAAGAGGAAGAAATTTCCTAATCTTACCATTCGAGGAATTTTAAATGTCTAAATTGGATCCTGAAAGCAGTGAAGCGCGTAAATCAATAGCTAAAGAGATTCCTGACTATGGTAAATATGAAAAATTAACAGATCGAAAATCAACCGAAGACGCTGTACGACATTATCTAGAATCACGTCTCTCAACCTGTTCTGATGACATCAAAAAAATTCAAGAAGCAGCTTTGATGAGTCAAATGATTACAACGTGGTCTGATCTCGACAGATTAGTCTCTAGTTTTTCAGACCTTCGTTATCTAATTCGAATGACAGAGTATGGCATCAGTACATTCTTTGACTCCGACGTGATCAAAGAGTTTGACTTGAGTTATCTCTATACATTAGAAAAGACTATTCTCGACATTATTAGCCGATTGGATGATAAAATTGCTCGTTTTGATGATGCTATTGAGAGTGGTATGCTGTCAGACAGCAGCCGTTTGACAAATGAAATTTTGGATGATTTGTCCGCTATTAGAGATGCGTGGGAAGAACGAAAAAAATTAATCTCTGATTTTCAAAAACTAGGATTGGTATAACTTCAATCTCCAATTAATTCTGAAAATTAAGATTTATGACTATCTTATGACCATAATTTGAGATTATTATGGTTTATACTTTTATAGCTCATTTTTTTTTCGTTCAGTGAGTCTTATATTTCAGAAAACACAATTTCTGATTTGATCAGCTTTGAATAACGAAAGGTGGTTTCAGTTTGAGCGAAACTAAAGTTTTTAATCGATATCTTGTGATGGTAGGTGCAATTGTTGCACAATTGTGCTTAGGTTCTATTTATGCATGGACGATATTCCAGACAGCGTTACTTGAACAAAATGGTCCATATGGATGGGATAACCTATTAACCCAACTTCCATTCTCAGTAGGGTTAGCATCCTTTGCATTATTCATGATTTTTGCTGGAAAATGGCAGGATCGGGTTGGTCCTACTAAAGTTGCTACTGTAGGTGGTATTCTTCTGGGTGGTGGATATATTCTAGCAGGTTTGGTAGATATCATTGCTTCTGGTAATGAAATGCTTGGATTTTTATGGCTGGCTTTAACTTATGGTTTAATCGGTGGAGCAGGTATTGGGTTTGCTTATGTCTGTCCTATTGCAGCACTAGTGAAGTGGTTCCCTGATCTTAAAGGATTAATAACTGGAATTGCTGTAGCAGGATTTGGGGCAGGAGCCCTTATTTTCACACAAGTAGAGACAGCTTTAATACCAGAGGAGGGCACTGTTGGACTGGCATTTTTCTTACTTGGAATTCTCTATCTTATAGCTGTTGTGGGTTCAGCTCAACTTCTCCGTAATCCTCCAATCGGATGGACTCCAGAAAAGTATACAAAACCTGACATACAGATAAGACCTACAGGAAAAGAAGAGACTGAACCACTGGAAATGATAAAGACACCTGAATTTTGGCTTTTATGGGGAATGTTTGTTTTGGCGGCTTCAGCAGGTTTAATGACCATTGGGAATGTAAAATCATTTGCAATTGCTCAAAATACAACCATTGCTAATGATGCAGTCTTAGCAGCATCAATTGCAGGCATTCTTTCAATTTTTAACGCTGCAGGACGTATCGTATGGGGTGCAATTTCTGATCGAATTGGACGTTCGATCACGATGATTTTAATGTTTGGAACCTTAGGAGTCTCTATGATATTCTTTAGTATCCAAACAGAAGTAATAACCTTGACTATAGGTGCTGCTCTTATTGGTTTTTGTTTTGGAGGCAATTTTGCGTTATTCCCCTCTACTACTGCTGACTACTTTGGAACCAAAAACCTTGGTAGTAACTATGGCTTGGTATTCACATCTTATGGTGTTGCAGGAATTCTTGGACCATTTCTAGCGGGAGTCATGACTTATGAAGAAGCCTTCCCTCTACTTGGTTTACTTGCTTTCCTAGCACTTGGCTTAGCAATAGTAACTGAATTGTTAGCACGTCGGAAGATTAAGGCTTGAATTGGATGGGCGTCAATTAACATGACGCCTTACACCTCTTTCTTTTTGTATATTTGTTAAAACTCTGTATTATTGTTTTTATCACACTATTTTTTGAATAAAAAAAAATCCAATATTAAATTATAAATTAGTCATTTTTAAAGGTAAGAAACTTCTTAAAAAATTCTTGAACCGCTCTGAATCAGATTATAGAGGCTTATTTTCCTCTGTAATGTTATTTAAATGCACACCATGGTGAAATGAATAATTATTAAGGCGATATTATGTCAGAGCTAACAGAAACAGAGAAAGAAAAAGCAAAAAAATATTATCCTCTGCCTGAACTGGCTAAAAATGCTAGAACTCCAAATATGGAGGCTTATTTCGAAAAATGGAAATACTCCATAGAAAATATTGAAGATTTTTGGGCTGAGGAAGCGAAAAAAATCTATTGGTTTTCTCCGTATGAGAAGGTTTGGGCTCCCCCAACAGGGAATAAAGACGAATTCGTTGGAAAATGGTTTGTGGGAGGCCAACTTAATGTCACATACAATTGTCTTGATCGGTGGGTAGAAAAAGGATATGGAGAAGAAACAGCATTAATTTGGATGGGAGAAGACGACAGTGTCAAAAAATATAGCTACAAATCGCTTATGGACGAAGTTAATAAAGCAGCTAATGCATTGAAATCATTAGGAGTTAAAAAAGGCGATCGTGTCTGTATTTGGTTACCCATGATAGACTCTCTCGCTATCGTAATGTTAGCATGTGCCCGTATTGGTGCTATCCATTCAATCGTGTTTGGCGGTTTTTCTGCAGAGTCAGTCAAGGACAGAATTGATGATTCTGAATGTAAAGTCTTGTTTGTAGCAGATGAAGTTCGAAGAGCTGGTAAAATTAGACCAATGAAAAACAACCTTAGAGGCATTATTGAAGCTTGTGACTCAATTGAAACAGTTGCGGTCATCAAACTCACTGGTGGAGATGTCTATGAATACCAAAAGGATGTTGATTTCTTAGCTTTGATGCAGGAACAGCCAACTGAATGTGAAAGCGAAATAATGGATGCTGAAGACCCTCTTTTCATTCTATATACCAGTGGTACTACTGGAAAACCTAAAGGTGTCGTACATACAACAGCTGGTTATTTGATTTTTGGGGTATCTACAAACTTCTATGTATGGGATTATTCCTGCTTACTTGATTTAAAGGGTGCAACACCAGCAACACGAGATGTATGGTATTGCACTGCAGATATTGGATGGATTACAGGCCATACACAAATCATTTATGCCCCCTTATCTTTAGGGGCGATTTCTATTATGTATGAAGGTGTACCCACATACCCACACCGGGGTAGATTCTGGGAAATTTGTGATAAGTTTGGAGTAACTCATTTTTACACTGCGCCAACCGCCATTCGTGCATTAATGAAATTTGGTGACGATCATGTCACTAAATGGAATCTCAGCAAACTTAAGATGTTGGGGACTGTAGGGGAAGTTTGTAATTGGCCAGAATGGAAATGGTACTGGGATGTCGTTGGACAAGGTTCTAGTGGTGACAAACCGGAAGGTCCCCCCATTGTAGACAGCTACTGGCAGACAGAGACTGGTTCATACATGATGGTTAATTTTGGTGCAATCACTCCAATGAAAGCTGGTTCATGTACATTCCCATTCTATGGAGTTAACCCCGTCCTATTGGACGATTCTGGTGACAAGATCAGTGAACCACATACACAAGCCTATTTTGCGTACGATAAACCTTGGCCAGGGCTCATGAGGACGGTTTGGGCCGACCATGAGCGCTTTGTGAATACATATCTCACTCAATTTGAAGGTCATTACTTTACTGGGGATTACGCAATGATTGATGAGGAAGGTTATTATTTCATCCTCGGTAGATCCGATGACGTCCTTAAAGTCTCCGGTCACCGACTTGGGTCAGCTGAAGTTGAAGCTGCCATCAACTCCCACCCAAAGGTTGCTGAAAGTGCAGTTATTCCTTATCCTCATCCTGTCAAGGGTTCAACAATTTTTGCCTACATTACGCTTATGAGTGATGTTGAGCAGACCGAGGAACTGAAAAAAGAAATTCAGACTCACGTTAGATCTGTAGCTGGCCCTGCAGTTTATCCTGAGGTTATCATGTTTGCAGAGGCTGTACCAAAAACCAGATCAGGGAAAATAATGAGACGAATTCTTAAAGCTGTAGCAGAAAAGAAAGATATCGGTAATGTGATGACACTGTCCAATCCAGAAGTTGTCGAGGAGCTTATTGCTCGTAGAAAGATGATGGGTGAAATTAAATTCTAAGATGAATTATTCTCTCTTATTTTTTTTCATTTTTTTCTCTTCTTGAATAACTGTTAAGGGTCAGTCAACGAGAAAATTCAATAATATCTACTGTGGGAATTACTTCCTCACTTCTCCTCTTAAAGCTTCCATTGTTTGTTGTGGTGATAAGCTTTTAAGTCGAAAGACCTTCATTGAGCTGGTCTGTCCTGACTCTAATATCACTTCAGTCTGGAATTTTTTTCGAAACATTCTTAGAAGTTTTCTATTTGCCTTTCCCTTGGTAGGAGGGGCCTTAACTGTTACTACAAGGCTCTCATGATTGATAATGAACTGATCTTCTTTTTGAAGAGTTTTCACATTAACTATTACTAGTGTGTCTTTATCATCTGATTTTAGCCAGGATTTTTTTCGCATTTCAGACCATCTTTGGTAATTTCGGTAATTTCCGAAAATAGAATCTTTTGTAAAGAGAATCGTTCTTCAATAGTTGTAAGTGCCTTTTTCAATGTTAGTTGTTCTTCCATCCATATGAAGTTCATGAAATATCGTGCTAGATTATTTGGCCATAAACTTTGTTCATGAGGGATCCCCAAGGCAAGAGAAATCCGACGCTGCAAACGATTGACATATTGTTCTGAAGACTTCCTCCCCAGCTCCTTTATTATGTCAACAGCGGGTTTGGAGGACCAAAGGATATAAAATTCCCCTTGATGAACTGAAAAGCCATAAATCAAACCCATTTCTTCTTCTGTTCCAGTTAATGGTTTACCAATTAGATAGCGGAAGGTTTCTGGAACTGAATGAAAGTATACTCCTATTTTCGCACGGATTTTCTCTGAAAATGTGAATGCTGCAGCAGGAAGAACTGAAAAATAGGAGGCTGTAATCTCATGAGGAGATATCAGAAGTCGTTCTTGATTATTCATCAACCACAAATTATCTGCGCTAAAAGCCTCTCCTTCTCCTATATTCAGCTCCTTTGCAAAAATGAATCGAAGTTCAGCAAGGTTCTCTTTTCCTAGCCCTTCTAAATATAAATCCAATAGAGAAGAGGGAGGAATCTTCCGTTCAATGACCAGAGATTGGCCAAAAGGGGTCTCATTCATAATTCCAACAATTACTCCAAAATCTGATCCTGCCATCCCAGTGATTCTTTGTCCAATGTGCATTGGTTCAGAAACATTTTCTCCACGGGCAGGAATCCACGCAGGAATGCTAATTTTTTTTAATTCTTCGTTTTTAATAATCGGGATATCTGAAGAAGAACTGTCGATTGAATCTAGCTCAACAAACCAGACTTTTTTCAACTGTGGTTTAGTAGGTGTTACCTCAAAACCCAAGTCACTTATCCATTGATTAAAAAAAGAAGGTTGTAGTGCTAATCCTTCTGGAACCTTTAATGCTTTGGCTATTGTTATTCTAATCTGTTGAGTTGTGGTTATGGATAAGTCTAGATTAGCTTGGTTTAAAACCTCCTCATATCTCTCCTTTAGCAAAAGCTTAGATAATGATTCCTCACGAGCAACTGGTAAGAAGACGGTCTTATTTACTACAATTGGCGAACGAAAAAAACCAATGGGACTCTTACTGGGATTATAGGCAACAATTCCGACCAAATCCCATGGAGATGACGTTTTCTGTTCTTGAACAGCATCTACATGATCAATATGATCTTCGTCTGAAAATTTCTCCTTTTGGTTCTTATCTTCGAGCAGGGATGATTGAAAATTCTCATTCTGATCTACAGGTTGAATAATATCATTTAAATTGAAAATAATCCTCTCTTTTTCAGGTATTGGAACCATTAAAGATTGTAAAATCTCAAGTTCGACTTCATCTAGCTCTCCAGGCACCCGTTTAAGCTCATCTTCGGCTCCTTCTGTGACATATTTTAGCCAAATATCTTTGAACTCAATAATAAGATTGGTAATTTTTTCTACGTCAGCACTTTGAAGAAGAGACGAAGTAAAACCTTCTAAATCAAAATTAGAAGCTTTTTTCAAAGTTCTTAATCGTGATACTTTAGTTTGAATGCGATGATGAAGTTTTTCATGGTGGTGGATTAGTGTATTTTTCTGTAAGACTAGTTCCGTCAAAACATCTTTTGTCTCATCTTTAGACAATGCTCCTGCCTCCCATGCCTGAATTGTTTCTTTTATTGTCTTTTCAATCTTTTTAATAGAAAGATCAAGTTGTTGTAATTCTACATCGATATAATGTAGACCAAACATGTCCAATAGAGGTACTAATTGATTTTGAACAGTTTTAGAAGGCTCTTTTAGTTTATCAAGAGCCTGGACAAACTGATTCTCATCGATGATTCCTTTCTTGCGAAGAGAATAAAGAATTTTCTTTAAATCGGATGAAGATCTCAATTCAACCACGATAGATTATTCCAGTATACCAAAGAGCTACCTAACTATATCATACCAATCATGATTTGTACTATAATAAGCAGCTTTATTCTTCCTCATAGGAAGGATTTTTTGGACACAAACTTTATGTTAAAGCCTTAAGAAACAAGTCGGTAATGCAAGATAAAACACTTCCTTTTTAATTATAAAAAAGGAGAAAAAATGTTAAAATCACACTTCGGAGAGGCACAGGCTCTAATGGCTTTTTGAATTCATTCTTCTTCCTCAATAACAGTGTCTGATTTTTCTTGCAGACTATCTGGCACTTCAAAATCAAATGGGGGTTGTGTTGTGATAATTACTCCATCATCCTTTGTAATAATGAAAGTATGTTCATGTTGGGCAACATAACTCCCTTTCTCATCAGCTAAAGGTGGATAAGCAATTACGCCCCCTCCATTCAGAAGTTCACGCAATGCAAAACGAACTCGTGCACGATTAAAATCATCGTACGCAGTTAACCATCGCTCTGCAAAGGGTAATGTTTTGTATTTCTTAAAGGCTGTTGAGTAAATCTTTCTTGAAACAGGATTACGTAAAGGAACTCGCCTTGGAAGAAGCATGTAAATAGTTTTTGTACCAACAACTTCATGAATACTACCTGTTCCAGATGAGGCAAAAGTTTCTAACGCATAAGCCTCCCCAACATCTAAAGCACCTTCTACAGGGTCGTAGGGGGAACTAATATTTGGTAATCGTTTGTCTCCATGCAATTCATATCTTCCAAGTTTATGACCAGTTAATTCCCTGATTGGACGATAGCCATAGCTTGCGATTGTCTCTTCAATTCGCTTTCCCACAACTGATGGTAAAGTTCCAGCCTGAATAATTTCCATCCCCGCATTAAATCCTTCCTCTGCGGCTATTTTTAATTCTTTTAACTCAGGAGAAAGAATAATTGTTGTAGCTGTATCAGCAATATATCCATTACAGTGAATGCCTATATCTAGTTTGATACTCCCAGCATCAGGTATCAAACTTTCGTCACCAAAAGGACTGGAATAGTGAGCTGCAATATTGTTAATGGATACATTAGTTGGAAAACCAAATCCATCAGCCCCTTTCTTGAGTATCATCTCCTCAGCAGTTTCACAAATCTGAATAATAGGTACACCAGGTTTAATCATATCTTTCACGCTGTTCAGAACTTCGTATCCAATCTGACCAGCCTTTCTATAGTAGTAAATTTTCTCTTCTTCCGTTATTCCCTCTTCAGATGTCCAATCAGTCACATTATTCACCTATTTTCAGTCCAATGTCTGTTTCATCGTCAAAAGAGTTTTTACATAAACAATTAAATAGACGTTGTTTCGAACCTTATTTATAGAGAATTACAATCCAATGAGAAGATACAATAATAAATCAAGATATCTAAACAATACAGAGGGCTATCACTTGTCCGATGAGAACATATTAGTGGAAGTTAAAAAGATTCTAACTCAAAAGTATTGCGTTTCAGCAGATGAAACTGTTGAAACAGTAAGTCTATGTGATAGTCTTGGTGAATCTTTGGTATCAATGGATTTTCCCGAAAAAGAATTCTATGTACGCATTCTCCAGCATTTACGTCAATTCAATAATTCTGAGTTCATGTTTTTCAGCAATCGGGCAAACAAAGCCCTTAATTCTTACCAAAAAATTCAAACTGCTATGTTAGAGACTCAAACACAATTTCCTGATTTATATGCTCAACTCCAATATGATATTGATCGTCTTGTCTTACGGATTGATGCACGAATACAGGAAACCCGAGCTCAGGTAGCAGAAGCTGAAAATGACATTGTACAAGCTGATGTCTTATATGTTGAGACAATAAATCGGTATAATAATGAATTAATGACAGAACAGAGCAAGAATGACTATGATCATTATTTTGATTCTCTAAGTAACATCTTTTATACAACAGGGTACCTTTATCGTTTACGAGGAAAGAATTCCAAAAATGCTAGCAATCTTTATGAGGCTCTTAGAAATTTAAAAAAGGCTTCATTTCTTGGCCGACCCAAACTTCAACCTTTAATAGAAAAAATTCATGATGACATTGTTTTACTTACTTTAGAAAAACTAGAACATCAAGCAGAGGCGCTCTTCGCTCAAGGACTAGAGAAATCGGAAGTAGAACAATATGTTTCTGCAAAAAACAGCTATCAGAAATCAGCTCAACTTTACCATTCTTTAAACAATATTCGCCAAAGTATGGAGTACGAACTCCAAGAACAAATCCAATTTTCTTCATATTACGAAGCAACGGCAAAAAATCTCATGATACAAGACAACAATGAACAAGCTGCTCTTCAATTTTCTTATGCAAGCCAAACATTAGAGAAAGTTCTTCAAAAAATACCCATTGAGTCCCTAAAGGAAAATTTCGAACCTCAAATAAGTTATTTCAAAGCTATGCAACTGTTTTGTAAAGCGGTTAATGAGTATGACGAGATGATTCCAGAAGCGATAGAACATTTTAAAGAAGCTCAGCAAAAACTTGAAACAGCAAAAATAAAGGCGGAAGAATTACAAAATGTACCTTTGATTAAAAGTTGTGTTGATGCTTTGAATAAACTTAATTCTTACCAAGAGATAGCTGGACTCATGTTCCAGTCTGATGCCAGTTAGTCTTGGTCTGATTGAAGCTGCGCTAATATCACATAAGCTTCAAGCAAGGGAATTGCTAACTGCTGCGCTAGCTCTTCAGGATGAATCGTTGGATTTTGTGGTAGAATCTTTTGACGTGTCCAAGCTAAATTGGCTGCAAAACCTGGGATCTGAGCCATTACAGGTTCTAATAGCGTAATCAGTTGCTCTTTACTTAGTTGTTCTAATGAAAAGGGAGATTTTTTTCGATCAATAATTCTAGGTTTACTCTTTTGAAGTTTTAACGATGATGATGATTTTTCATTTCTTTTCTTAGGAAGAAAATTCGATAAGTCAGACATTCAAATGTCACACCAGTGTAATTCCTCTGTAAAGATTTAAATCTTTTTTGCGAGAAAGCTCTCAGT
>CP070665.1:904632-910244 GCA_020351745.1 Candidatus Heimdallarchaeota archaeon
TATTTTTTCGAATCCTACAGAGTGCTAGTATTAGAATTTGTGTCATAATTCCGTAATACTCTGTTCTAGGATTGTTTTATTCTGTTAAATACTCGAGAAATACTATCATTTCTATCGACATAATGTGAGTATTTTAAATGGCTAATTAACCCTATTTTACTAAAAAGTCCCTTTTTGCACACATAACAGTGAAACTGACCTAATTTACATTGAGAATGCTCTAAATGTAGTCGTAAGTCTGTTATTCGTACAAATGCCTTTCCACACCATTCACAGAATAATTCCTCTGGAGGAAGGCTCCCCAAGATCATTTTTCGTTGTTCTTTACTTAATGGTTTTTGATATATACTCTTCTTTACTGATAATGGATTAAATAAGTTTTGTAAAGAAACTGGTATTCTATCAGTTCCTCCTAGTATTAGAAGACCTCCTGGATTGAGTAAATCATAAAATTTTCTGACAAGTAATTCTTTTTGTGATTTATGAAAGTACATTGATACATACCGACAAAAAATTACATCCAGATCTTTAAAAGGAAAAGAATCGGCCATTAAATCCATGGAATCAAATTTCACAAGATTTCTTAACGACATTTTTATTTGATAATGAGAATCACTTGTCTTTATAAATAATTGTTCAAGATATTCCTCTGAAACTTCTTTAGAAACCGAGTCGGGGTATTTTCCTGTCTTAGCTATTGCAAGGGTGTCCTCATTAATATCAGTTGCATGAATCTTAACATTATAATAAGACAATTTGTGTTGTAAGATCTGATGAAGAATTATAGAAATACTATAGGGTTCCGATCCATTAGAACATCCAGCACTCCATATTCTAATCCGTGAAAGATTGTTGCGGTTAATAATCTCCCTAACATAAATTTTGAATAATTCCATGAATAAGGTAAAAACCTCAGGATCACGAAAAAAGCTTGTAACATTGATTGAAAAATTCCTTTTTAACAGAGAAAACTCTTTTTTGTCTTCTGAAAGTAATATCCAATATTGTTTATATGTTAAACACTTTGTTGTTCTCATTCTATTGTGAAGGTGTAAAAGAAAAGTATTCTCGGAGTATGAATCATAAAATCCTTTGTTTTTAAGGAGATTCTTGATTAATTCCAGATTTTCGGAATCAGGGAACATAGTAACTTTCCTACACGAACATTTTCAATTATAATACAATTGTGCGATCTCCGATCGGAGTCACAAGAAGAGTGTAATTTCTAACATTGAAAACTGCTTCTAATGTCTTAGCTCCACCTATATAAGAGGCTTTCAATGTGATATTCTCATATTTCAATTGTTTTATTACCGCTAAAGTATTTGTTTTCCAGGACTTTGTGTCAGCTTCATCTATAGTAGCATCATTATTTATCTCTCCCGTCATCTTTGCTGAAAAGTCGTCTTTTTGGTAGCCTCTTTGCTCTAGAATTGAAATCATCTTTGCAATTGCTTTATCAGCATACTTTCCCAATCCTATCTGATCAGCTTGATGATTAATAGGGTGATCTGAACTCGAGTACATTATGTGAGCCATACAAGCGATTCTACTATCTCTAGGGAGGCCTTGGACATATATCACTAACCCAATGCAAGAACCTAAAGCAGGAATCCTTAAATTAATATCTGCTTCTCCAACAGCTATTTCTCCAAGACCTATCCTTATACAATTCTTAAAAAATCGGTGTGAATAACGATTAACGATTACGAAGGATTTTTTCATTATTACTTACCTATCGCGATTAGAATCGAAATAACTCCTATTATTGTACATTTTAGAGAAATCAATTAGCCATTGATAATAAGACTATACTTTAAACTTCAATTGTATCTTATTTCATGGTTTAGGAATGACACCAGTAAAGAGAAATTCTGAAAATCATGAAATTATTATATAATTTTTAATACGTCTTTTGATTAATTATTGTAACAACCACATTTTTTATCAAGGTTTCATAATACATATTCCAAATATGCTATTCAACTTGACTCACACTTCCTCTCTCAATTCTCTGATTCGAACATTATTATTATGAACTAATGTTCTTTGATAGGAATTAAAGCTTATAGAGGGCGAAAACTATCGAGAAAGCTTCAAAAGGTCGCCAAAAGAAAGAGTTCGGAGTTTTTTTCACCCCACCCCTTCTAGCGAAATCAATGACAGAAACAGCAATCAATCAATATCTAACAGGACAGTTAAATTCTCTTACTTCTTCTACGTTTTCATCTCTTGAAGAAATATTGCATACAACTGATTTATCAATTATTCAACAGTTAAGAGGAATTTTAAACAAAGTTAAAATCCTTGATGGAGCAGCTGGCGATGGGGAATTCTTACGAGCGTGTTTAACGACTATTACCTCAATTGAAGAGGAAATTAATCAAAAATTAGGAAAAAGAAAAACAAACTTTGAGGCTACAATTCTAGAGATTTTAAGCTCTAATCTATTTGGAATGGAAATTGATTCCAGAATAGTTGCAAGTTGCCACAAGAACCTTCTTGCTGTTATTCCAGAACCAATGTATGCCTCTGTAAATAAGATTTTAAGTTCCAATATTATTATTGGGGATTTCTTAGAGAGTACAATATCAGATTGGACCAATCTTCCTCCTGCTATAAAAGGATTCGATATTATTATTGGGAATCCCCCGTGGGGGGGAAGATTAACCAAAACTCAAAGAGAACACTATTATAATAAGTTTAAACCTGAAAGTCCAAAGAGAAATCTCAACACGTTTTCATTATTTGTTTATCAAGCTGCCAATTTATTGATTCCAAACAGGGGTATGTTAGCTTATCTTCTTCCGAAAAACGTTGTACGGTCTAATCAATATATTTATCTCAGGAAATTTCTCTTGAATAATTTTCAGATTCTTTCAATAAATTTTCATGGTCTTTTCAAAGATGTCACCCAAGAATTTATTTCTTTAATTGGATTATTTAAAAATAAAATTCCTACAAATCACATTATTCTTATTGATAACAGAAACCACATTCCTCAAACTTCATATTTAACAAATATTGATTGCATTTTCACGAGAGAGTTTGATTCACAGTCTCAGGAATTAATTCAGCTCATTCATGAAAATTCTAGTTCATTGGCTCATTTTATTACGGTTCGTAGAGGAGAGGAACTTTCCAAACGTGGTGGAATAATGTTCTGCTCAAATTGCACAGAATGGGTGCCCTTATCGAGTAGAAAGCCTCAAGTTGTTTGTTCTCAATGTTACCAACCTTTAGCTGAGAGAGATTTAAAGACCAACTTCTTGATTCAGAAGGAAGCTACTGCGCGTCATACTCAACCTATTTTGACTGGGGATGATTTTGAGGCCTTTTCTATCAAAACAACACATTTTATCGACCCCACAATTAGGTTTCGATCCAAGAAAGATCCCTCCATCTATCGCTCACCCAAGATTGTAGTTCAAAAAATTAAACCTTATCTTTGCGGTGCATATGATTCAGACAATTACTGGACAACACAAAACGTCTATAACCTAAGATTAGTACCAGAATACGCTAACAAACCTGATTTATTATATTACATCCTTTCTGTTCTCAATTCTTCTCTCTATCAGTGGTTTTACCAACGTCAATTCAATTTGGGCTCAAAATACACTAATGCAATCTCAATCCGCAATCTTCGACGCCTTCCCCTCAAAAAACCTGATTTCAGCGATCCTCTATTTCATCAAATTGTCCAACTATCAAAGAAAATGACAGAAGAACAAGCTTCAGAAAAAGATTCCATTCAAGAGTTGGATGAACTAATCCTCCGATATTACCATTGTGAAATCCCCAATGTTTAATACTCTTTCTTTTTAATATTCTTGAAGATGTTATTCGTTTTTTGTTTTGTATCTCTCTGGTTCTGCAAAAAAATCTAGAGCACGAAATTTGGTATGGAATTCTGCTTGATGAACCGTGCTCTCGGGAATATAGTAACTGTCTCCTTTAGTGTATTTTTTGGTTTCTCCTGCGATTGTTAACGACATTTCTCCTTCTACTACTATTCCCCATTGAGCAGAATGACTGTGTGGAGGAAGGATCCCTGTTGGTTCTATCTCAAAGAATACAATCTGAAAGTCTTTTCCTTGAGCAATCCACCCCTTAACACCTTCCATGGAAATATCTGCTAATGGAAGCGATTTAATTATATCAGGAAACCTATTTCTCAACATTTATCTCATCTACAGGTCACATGTGGGAAGTTATAGTCATTAGACTATTTCTACTAATTTTTTGAAGCAATTTTTCGCTTTCTTTTACTCTGTTTTTTTCTCCATCCTTATTTTTCTCTTAACAAAGAAACCAGCTTTCATAGCTGCAACAATCCCCTCGCCTACAGCAGTTCCAATTTGTTTAATTCCCCCTGTAACGTCCCCTGCTGCATAGATACCCTCCACATTTGTTGCTTGATTATCATTCACTTTGATACTGCCAGAATCATCTGTGTCAATACCTGTGAGTGTTGCTAGTTTGAAAGGATCTTCTCCGATGGCAACGAAAAGTGCTTTTACTCGGACTTCTGAAATTTCGCTTGTTTTATGATTCTTAATTACTAACTTCCTTAGACTATTGTGCTTGGATATAGCTTCTTCAATTGTGCTATTGAACATTGGCTCAATTTCTTTGTATGATAGCACTTGATTTGCGAGATCTTCATCAACATCAAGTTTTTCCTCTTCGTGAATCAAGAATACTTTTCTAGCAACACCAGCTAAAAAAATTGCATCATGTGCTGCAGTACTTCCACCTCCAACAACTGCAACTTTTTTAGCTGCATATATAGGGCCATCACAGACTGCACAGTATGATAACCCAGCACTTTCTAATTCCCTCTCATTTGTCAAGCCAAGTTTACGACGCTTGGATCCTGTAGCAATAATTACAGCCTTAGTTTTCCATTGGTCTCTTGAGGTATTGACAATCATTCCAGTACGGTCAATTGAGGCAACTGTATCGAGAATAATATTTGCACCGCAATGTTCAGCTTGAGCTTTCATTTTATCAACTAAATCTGGACCAGTAATCGATAGAAAGCCTGGATAGTTTTCTATCTTATCAGTTGTTCTCGCGACACCTCCTATAGCCTCAGCTTCAAATACAGTGGTTTTTAAACCCATTCTAGCTGCGTAAATGGCAGCAGTTAAGCCAGCTGGGCCTCCCCCAATAATAGCTAAATCTGTTTCTTGAGCCATTGTTATCATTATTCCTTTCAGCTATTCCACTATAAGAACATATAGAAAACAAAAAATTCTTGCTCTAGCTCTCAATCTTCTTATTCTTTTTATAAATTTGCAGTTAATTCGAATTATTCGTGCAAGAACCTCTCAAGAGTAGATTGTTTGTCTGGACGGGAAAGATGTTCTCCAAATCGGGCTTTCTGCTGAATAATATGTTTATATTCATCTCTAATTTCAAAACCTACCACATCACGGCCAGTCATACGCGCTGCTAAGATTGTGCCACCACTTCCCGAAAAAACATCCCCTACAAGCTCACCAGGAGCACTGGAGGTGAGAATTAATTTTTCTAACAGGACAATAGGCAACTGACACGGATGGCCTTTAATGCGATGGGGATCATTTCCCCGATTATATTCGGGC
>CP070665.1:910344-962742 GCA_020351745.1 Candidatus Heimdallarchaeota archaeon
TGGGGTATGGTAGCTCCACAAGAAGGGCATTTACGACGGTTGTCAAAGAAACTACTGCTTGAACTAAAGAATTTCTCCTTTTCTTTTTCCTCATCTGATTGAAAGGAGGAGGGATTAAAAGGTGAGAAGGATGATGGGGTTGAATCTTCAGGTATAGATGATGTAAATGAACTTTCTGATGGAGAAAAACCAACATCGGTATGAGAGAGGTTTAAACGGGTTGAAAGGTCGTTAAGACGGCTCGTTATTTGAGACATGTAAGGAATGAATGGGCAATTTATGACTCCATTTTCTTCTAAGGTAGTATGAGAAGATATCGACTGAGGTGGAAAAAGCTTGAATCCTATTTTCAGTCCTTCAGAACTCTCTGTTATTGCAATTCCTTGTTCTAACAACCCCCGAATGACTTCTTTGGCCGAATATACCCGCCCTTTAATGATAATTTGGCCTGAAATCTGATCAAAAGGATTATTCATACTAAAGAGTCCTCGAACTTAAAGTGTAATCATTGAATTAGAGAATACATAACATTAAGGTAATATCACATAGATTCTTCACAATGTAAAATTCTTCCAGCACTGAATCTATTGTGATCTGTAGATTAATCATATAAAAATATCTAAAAATGAATTAATTGAGAAGAGATCATTAGAACTTCTAATTGAATTCATTAATAATTAAAACATGATGCAATTTTTCGACATATTTTTAGGAGGTTTTTTAAATACATAAGCTGATGTGCTAATAGTAACAAAATGAATAAATTATGATCATATAGAATTTAGAGGTGAAAGAATGCCCGCTGCTTTTGTTTTAGTTAATGCTGAGATCGGATCAGAAGATGAAGTCCTTGAGGACTTGAAGTCCACGAAAGGTGTGGTTGGTGCATGGATCGTGTATGGCGTTTATGATATTGTAGCCAAAGTTGAAGCCGATACAATGGACGAGCTGAAAGAGATCATTACAACAAACATTCGCGGACTAGATAATGTCCGTTCAACTCTGACCATGATCGTGGTTGAAGGGGCCAACGAATAAAATTTATCATTCTTCTTGACTGGGTCTTAATGACGGCGTTAGAACCACAGAGTCCAGTCTTTTACTTTTTTATAATTTTAATTTTAGCGGCCTAACAGTCTACCACATTATCATCGTTTTTTGCATAAAAAGACAGTGGATTTCTCTATGAAACAAATTATACATGGAATAACTTGGATGCTTGGTCAAGGCTTAGACTGCAACGTTTACATTATTGAGTCTAAAGGAAAATCCCTGATGATTGATTCTGGATTAGGAGCGAGAATGACATTCGGCTTTGGAGACCAAAAAAGTAGCATTAAAATATTGGAAAATGCGATTATCAATAGGAAAATTAATCAAATTTTCTTGACGCATGGTCACATTGATCATGTCGGAGGTATCATGGCGCTCCAATCAAAACTTGATCTAGATGTGATAACTTCAGAAATAGAAGCCCAACACTTGAAATCTGGAGATAGCTCTTATATCGAACCATTTATGGCTTCAAAATGTTCTCCCATTGATATATCTCAAGAAGTTTTTGAAGGAGATGTCTTGCACGTAGGTAATTTCTCTTTCAGAGTGTTACACACCCCTGGCCATACCCATGGATCGATTTCTTTATGGGATGAGAAAAATCAAATCTTGATTAGTGGGGATACTGTTTTTCCACAGGGATCTTTTGGCCGAACTGATTTACACACAGGAAATAGTAAAGATTTAGTGGAATCACTAAGACGCTTATCAGAATTAGATATTAATGTTCTTCTTCCTGGACATATGCCTCCAGTTATTTCTACCTCTGGATCTCCTCTTAATTCAGTTAAGCAGTCATTCCAAAACGCTCGAATGATGCTGACGCACTATTGAGATAATTTGATCGCACGTTACATCAACTGAATATTTGTCATTATAAATCTCAATGATGTTTTGATCCGAAAAAAATTCAATAGCCTCATAATATACGATATTCATGATTTCGGCTTCAATATTTGCCTCGATTTTATCTTCTGGATAATTTCGAGAAATTAATCGTTGTCTAAGGACGTCAACATGACAACGCAGAACGATAATAAGATCAAAAACGTTTTTAAGCGGGATTATACCACCCACTAAGCAAATCCGCCTTTTTTTGGTTATCATCGTTTCTAAATAAGGAGTAATCAGATCATCATCAATAATTACTGAATCTCGATTAATATCATAACCAAGATAGAATCCTTTCTCAAGAACTAAGGTATTTAAATCTAAATATTCAAGTGACAATAGTTTTGTAAGCTTCTTGGCCACACTAGTCTTTCCTGTTCCTGTTACTCCAGTAATGTATAAGCGAAATGGAGAATGAGGACTCATAAGATCGACCTAGAAAGGAATGATATTTTCTTTATCTTTAAAACTTATTCTTTATCTAAAGAATTTTGGATTGTAATAAACTATTTGGGTTTTTATTGTGGGCGCAACCATTTCAATTTTAGCTGAAAAACCTTCTATTGCCCGAGCTCTAGTTAGAGCTTTTTCTATTGTCTATAAACTCAAATTTAAAAGTCGAAAAGGCAAAACAAGATACAATTACATCTTTGAAAGCTCTATCGATAACCAAAACATTAGTTTTAGAATTGAAAAGGATGAATACCGTCTTCGGAAAGAAGATCGTCTTATCATCTCAAGTGTTACTGGACATATCCTCAATTATGATTATCTTCCTCCGTTTGACAAAGATACAAATTGGCATAATTCAGACCCCTTAGACTTGATAGAACTAGAACCAATAGAGGTACCGATTCGAGCGAATATGCTATTACATGTTGAGGAAATAGGAAAAGAATCTGACGTTGTTGTTATTGCCACTGATTGGGATGGCCATGGTGAGTCGATAGGACGTCAAATCCTTGAAATAGCTACGCGTTCTAATAAAAAAATACATCATGGTCGAATGCATTTTACTAGTACGAATCCTATCAGTTTAATGAAAGCATTTGAGCTTCAGACAGATTTAAACTGGGATTGGATTAAACAAGTGGATTCTCTTAGAAAACAGGATTTACGAATGGGTTCCTCAATAACTCGCTTTTTAACAGTCGGAATCCAAAATCGCGGCATTCAAAATAGGATAATTTCATATGGTCCTTGCCAGACAAGTGTTCTATGGTTAATAACAAATAGATTTCTAGAAAACAGGAGTTTTTCTCCTGAAAAATTTTGGAAGGTCTCTGTTAAGATATCTACATCAGAAGGGCCTTTATTTCTCAATTGGAAAGGAAACCCTGTAACTGATGAGAAAATTGTCGAGGATCTGATATCAGAACTAGGAAATGCCAGGGAAGGAACTATTACTGATTATAACGAGGAACAGGGGATTATCAAACGCCCTCTACCATTAGATACTGATACTCTCGAAGCAGAATGTTCTCAGTTCTTTAGAATTAGTCCAAAACAAATTGCTGATATTGCTGAGAGATTATACAACAATGGCTTGATAACATACCCTCGAACAGAGAGTTCCTTCTATCTTGAAAAGGATCTGACAAAATTAGCACAGAAGTTTACCTCTCATGATGATTTTGGTCTCGTAGCAGAAGAGTGTATCAAACGGGGAGGTGTCCAAAATCCCAGTAAGGGGAGATTTACAAAAGATCATGAACCAATAAAACCAGTAAAAGCGGTAAACCGATCTGAAATTGAAAAAATCTTTAAAAAATCGCCTGCAATGATCAATCATGCTTGGAATATCTATTCTTATGTTGTATGGAGATTTTTAGCTACTATTCATTCTGAAGCTACGGTCGTGAATCAATATATTATTCTTACTGCTGCATCAGAAGAATTTATTGTTAAAGGACGAAGGATTGTTAATCTCGGTTATTTAAAATTCTATAAATTTAAGAAAATTAAGGGAAAGGAATTACCACGGTTAGAAAAAGGGAGAAAGCAAGTAATCGAAGCTTTTAAACATCAAGGATTCACAACACCTCCCTCATTATGGAGTGAATCTCAATTAATCCGTGAAATGGCTAAATTAAACCTTGGAACTGATGCCACGAGAGCATCGCACATTGATACTGTTCAAAAAAGGATGTATACAATAAATCAAGGGCCACGAAGGATTTTGGTTCCAACTTCTCTGGGTATGGCTTTATATCAAGTCTTAACACAGAATGCGAAAGATCTCATTATTCCAGAAATACGAGGAAAAGTCGAATCTTGGACACAACAAATTCGAGACCACGAAAAAACTCCTGAAGATATTGATAATCTTGTTATTGAATTGACAACTCGTGGTTTACAAAGAATGAAAGCAAATCAAGAGGAGATTTTCTCAACTTTAGTTCAGAGTATAGAATCAATGACTGGAATTGGTAAAGTTTTAGGTGTCTGTTCAGAATGTCAAGGAAACCTTGTTCTTCATCAAGGAAAAGGAGATTCTCGATTTTTAAAATGCTCCAATCCTCTTTGCAAGACGAGTTTTCCTCTCCCAAAAAAAGGGGATTTATCAATAGTAGAAAATGAGAATTGTCGCATTTGTAATGGAACTCCATTATTAGTCTCCAGTAAATCTTATAGTTGGGTCATGTGCCCTATATGCTGGACAAGAGAAGCTATAAACGATCGGCCATGGTTTTGCACTGACTGTAATCGAACTGATTGTCCCTTTTCGGGGTCTTGGGAAGTCCCCTCTCCTGAACAATATCTGGGTAATTGTCCTGACTGTGGGGGAGATGTTCTAATAAAATTTGATCAACAGATTACCCAAGTGATTTGCAACAAATGTAATCGAACTTGGAAAGCCCCGAATCTTCGTAAAGGAACATCAATCACCCTTAGTGATCCCTGTGAGAAATGTGGACATCAAACATTATATGTTATTAAACGAGGGAAAAAACCATACAGGTTATGCGTATTCTGCTCCCTGTTTTTTTTCCAAGATAAGTGAATTTCGTTATTTTCAGGATTTTTAGAATGGCAAAATATTAATTGAGTTATTTAAGGTATTTCAGCTCTAGGTTATTTAAACTGATATAAGATATAGCAATTCTATTCATAAGAGGTCATTAACTAGCTCGTTGCCGCCATTAGTCTCCATTCTGTAGCCTGTAACCCGACAGCCTCTATCCTATCAGCTGTAAAAGCCTTTGGGAGTAATTTTTTTCAGGATATTGTATGCCATTGCACTTATTCCCTTATTTGACTGAGTAATCCCTGATACCGTCAATTAAAGATCTTTTATTGGGGGTTTGCAATCAAACTGGTTTCCCACTATTTCCCTCTTCTCTTACCTCTTTACCCCTATTTTCTCTCCTAAAAACTTCTCTGCTCTTGTTCGTTCATCTCTTGGGTTCTTCCCACTTTGAACCTTGTGATTTACTCATCTGATTTCATTTTTTTTCAATTTTATTGCTTCAAACAACTTTAGCTTCTGGAGAATCAATGATATAAAATACTATAATTTATAAGTTTCAAGAATAAAATGATATAAAATACTTTAATTAATTCTTATGATAACCACCAACAACTTACTGAGACGTTGAGACTCTTTTTGGTGAAATAAATGAGTACAGAACAGCTAGGAAAGGATCCTGCGCCTTCAGCGATTCGTTACCTTGTATTGGCTAGCGCTTTTACTTGCTTTATAACGGCTATATCTTTCGTCCAAGCTCAATTTGGCACAAGTACTCAAGAGGAGCTATTTTATCAACAAGCAATTGGTGGTTTCACTTTGATTTCTGTTTTCACAATGGTAGAATGGTTTCTTTTAGGACGTTCCCGTAAAATGGTTGGCCCTTATGGTTTTGCACTCGTATTTGAGATTTTTAAAACTATATTACTCAATTTTGCGACAATAGAGTTCATGGAAACTATCTCAGGGGCTTCTTCGCCATTTTTCCTACACCAAATGATCTCATTAGCTATCATCTTCATGCTTGCATTAACTAAAGTTGCTCGTACTAGAATTGACCAACTTGCGCAGAAGGATATCAGTAGGAACCTATTAAATCTATTACCAACACTTCTAATTATTGCGTTATTCATGGGAACTTATATCACAGAAATTGTGGGATTAGGAACACCTAGACAAAGTACTCGTTTTGAGGATTATAAGGATAAGAACATCAATTGGGAATTATATAATACTCCAACTTGGGATGCTACCTATCTTCTTGAGAATCTTCTTGACCAATTCACCGCAGGATTACTGAATCCATATGCTGCTCTATTCAACGTCTCAAGTGATCAATCTGATGAAACTTATCCACCAGCTTATTGGAGGATAGGCAGTCTCGAAACTTATGAGCGGCATGGTACTACTAGTGGGACTGATGTGATCGGATGGTGGCGTTATGATCCATTAGGTTATCGATCGTTATCTCCTTATGAAACAGGTACACCTTACTCTCAGGAAATTGCTGAATCGGAACGAACAGCTCGATTCACGGTTCAAGTTCCCTTAGATTACAGTACTGAGTTGGTAGATGTCTCGGTACACAATTCATTTCCTAATTGTCTCCCTACAACTTGGAATGGTGAATCTGGTTCATTTGTCGATGCTAATTCCTTTAGGTTATATGATGCAAGTGATAACCCTTTGACATTAGACTCATTTGAATCACAGGAGATTTATCCTGGTGATTATAGCCCTTCATTCAATGATCTATTAGGAATCTATGCTGATGTTACGATAGATGATGATACATCGAGTGAAGAGGGAATATTCGAATACACTATGGATTATCAGAATTTTAGTAAAATTATTACTGATGCTGCACTGTTTTCAAAAACTAAAGATGATTATGAAGATATTTTATCCCCAACGGATTGGGCTAATATTCAGGATATTTACTTACAATACCCCAATACACCATCAGAACTGCCAACCAGCGGATATGTTCATACTGGTGGAGGTGTACCCATCCAAGATTATGAAGACTGGGCACCATTTGTTGTGGGTAATGCTTCTGAATGCACTAGTGAAAATCAGACTGTGTTTTCTCAAGCACTTGCAGAAATGCAGCGATTATCTCCTGAATATTACATAAACACAGACCCTCGAGTGACTGCGGCAATAGGTCTTCCGTCAAGCCCAACCCCCATATCTGTTGTCAATTCAACTGGAAGACTTGGACTTGGGTTTGATTTTGACATGTGGTTAGGAAACCAAGACCCACTTAATCAAGGTATACCTATGGCACATCCAGAAGATAATGAAGACTACAATGAATGGTTCCTTTTTAATGGGAATGGCGTTTCACTTCATTTTGCTTCGCTTTTCGTTACTTTGATGCGGATACGGGGAATTCCAAGTCGTATAGTTGTGGGATATTTGGGAGGAGAAGCTTCAGATGATGGCTCGAAGCGAGTAATCACAAACATGATGCTTCACGCGTGGGCTGAAGTCCTTATTCCCATAGAAGAGGTACTTACCGTTCCGCCTTTTTTTGATCCGCGAGTGCAATGGGTCAGTTTTGATCCTCTCGTCAATTTCTTATCAGATGTACTTCCTATTGGTACTCCTATAGACATTCCTGCTTTATCTACAGTAGCTAATACTGTCTTGATTGATCCGAATTGGCCTCACCAAGATTTTGGGCCTGTACAATCATCAGCTGTTATAGGTTTGGCTGCATCGGACGATCTTGATAGAAAATTGAATTTTCAGCAATCCCTTAATGTTTCTGTTCGTCTTATGATGATCACTGATCCGATTAACCCCATTGGGGTTGGAACTTGGACAACCTGGCAGCCAAGCTGTGACTATCTTGATCAAGAGGTTTCTTTTTATTTAGATACATCCCCTACTTTGACTTCTGCGAATGTATCGATGGGAGCCTCTTCAATTAATGCTTCGGGTATTGCCAGTGTTAGTTTTGATTATGATGTTTTTGAGCACGGTGATACTGTTTGGTTTTTCGCTGTAGTTATTTTTGATGAAGGTACTGCTCACGAACTTGTAAAAACTGCCAGGACTCTTTCACATAGTGTATAAATGAGATATTCCAAGTTTGAAGTCTTAATCTCGTTAAAAATCTATATTTCAGTAAGGATTCCAAGGTATTAACCCTCCTAGATGTATTTTTGGGGAAGAAATTAATTTGTCAGTTAAGGTTATGGGTTTTCTTTTTAGAAGCCCTCTTTTTCCTCCTTTATTCTTCTATTCTATTAAGTGAAATAATAATGTATTCCCAAAATTTGATCAAAAGAGAAATAAATAATTATAAAAACGAAGCCCATATATCTTTTTCACTAGATAATCCTCAATTCCTCACTGTTCAAGTAGGAATGCGGTTAAAAAAGAATAGTAGTACTGGAGAATGAATGAAAAATGTCAAAAGACAAGATTTATGGATATGGGATCTTTTTTCTAACAATTATTTTCTTAATTCTGTACGTATTATATGTGCCTGTCCAACAATATTTTGGAAGTATGATAGGTACCACAAAAGGGCCTCTATATGATTTAATTAACTCTGCTGATGGGACTCTGAATCCTCTACACATTACAGTGATAGATGGTTTACTTTGGCCGGTTTTTCTTGCAACTTTAATGATTGGGTTCATAATCGCCTGGATTGGTATCACGATGGCCACCACACCTCCTCCAGAACCTATTGATCTCGATGATCTTAATCTTGATGAGGAGGAGTTTGAAGAAGAGGAAGAGGAAGAAGAAAAGGATTAATGATTGAGAGTACAACTCCAAACCGCTTTTTTCTCTTTTTTCCTGCTGTTTCTTATCAGGAGATTGAGATTTTCTAAATGAATTTTTTACATTATACATTCTGAATTAAATAAGCCATCTATCGGTCTTAATTGGATCTTGTACTATTTCTAATAAATGAAATCGTTTGTACTTACTTTTTGATTACCATTTAGGATCTGGGATTCCTAACATATTATCAAGTAAGTTAGGAAAATAGATTGCAATGAAAAAAAGAAGAACTATTGTTGCTCCTATTAATAAAAGCTGTTTATCAAAGAACAACCGTTCAGCTCTACGGCCTATAATACTATTACTAGATACTAGATATAGATACCGGAAAATTGCGAATGTAAACAAAGGAAGCGCGAGTACTATGAATACTGTTTCGTACGGATGACGATCTACTAAATAGATGAAAACAGCTAAGAGTTCAATTGCAGAAACAGTTGTCAAACTCTGATCTAAAAGTTCTGGGGTATACATATCAAAGACTTGTTTATGTAAACTTGCTTTTTCTTCTAATACTACTAGGTCACCCTTGCGTTTGGCTAATGAAAGCATCATTGCTGTTATAAAACAAAGAATAATAAGCCAAGGAGAGACAGATACAGCAATAAGCACAGCACCTGCGATTGCTCGCCAAACATAGTTGACAGAAATCATAATTGTGTCCGCAAAAACAATTCGTTTTAATAACAGAGAATAAACTTGGCTAGTAATAAAAAAACCTCCTAAAACCAAAATATAAGCTGTTTTTGAGGGAATTGAAACACTAGCATGCTCTATTTCACTTTCTTGACTTATTGGGTAAAATGAGATTTCTTCTAGGTTGAATTGGTGCAAAGGTGAAGGGGGGAGAATAATTAAAATTATTATTATGAGAACACCCAAGAGAAGAGCGACTAATAAACCTAAATTGGTAGAAACCTTTCCAGAAGGAAAAGGGCGATTATGCTTTTCAGGATGATGACGATCTCGTTCTCGATCCCGAAAATCATTTATTAGATAGTTTAAGGAGGAAGTAAGACAAAGCGCGATAAAAGCCAGAATTATTGGTAACCAAAGATCAATTCTAAATAGATTTCTAGAGAAGAAAAGACCAAAGAAGACAAGAAAATTCTTATAATATTGATGTGGCCTTAAAAGAACAATTATTGCATGTATTCGGTCATTTAAAGTAATTTTAGGATGTTCTCGTGTTGTAAGCTTTGGTGACATTGCCTCATCAGCTCGTATGTCTGAATGAATATTTTTACTACCTTGATTCTCTTCTACTTTTTATGAAACTGCAGGAGTTCAAAAAGAATTATACCAGGATCCAAATCATCTCCAATAGCTGCTAAAACATTGTTGGTATCCGTTCGTAAAGCAATAAGATAGCGATTAGCTCTTCCTTCTTTAGCCACGATCCCGCGATTGTTTCGTAAAATCATTTCATATATTTCATTATTAGAAAGCCGAATTGGCATTGGAGGCATATCAGGCTGAAGAACAGCTAGGAGATTTGAGTTAGTAAGAGCATCCCCAAGAGATTTATCACCTATCTTCCCGATCACTCCTTTATTTATCTCAAAATGCATGAGTACTTTTAATTTAAGCTCTTTTTGGATATGATTCAAAGGATATGATGATTTTTGCGACATATGTATCCTTTATAGAAGAGTTGAGAAGATTGTAAAAAATGTTTTATTAACTAAAGAAAAATATCATATTTTCAATTTAAACTACGGTAAAAACCTGTTCTATAAAAAAAAGAAATGAGGATCCTTTTTTTGGTGACTTTGACATCATATCAACGATTTGAGCTTGTTATAATTCCGAGTTCTTTTCTGTTTGGTCAAATTCTAATATTGATAATTGGATTAAACACCATTGGAAGTGAAACATGGTTTATAATTGGGATTCCAGTTCTAATGGGTTTAACAGTCAGCCTCTTTATTGGCTATTTTTTGAAACGAAAAAACATGGTTCATGAGATGGACCAATTAGAGTCATTATTTCGAGTATTAGTTTTAACAGGAGGCGGAGTTTTAATCCCATTATTATTGGCTCAAGTTTTTAACCTTTTTACCTATTATTACATCTTTTCGATTCTGTCTCTCATTTTTTCAATATTAGGGGGAACTATGAGCATTTCATGTTTTCTCTTATTCTTCTACTCACGACCTATTCATTAACTTTTAAAATAATTCGTGCGTCCACAACTGATACTCCCTTTTCTGTAGCAAAAACTGGATTTAAATCAAGTTCTTCGATCTCTGTGTGTCTATCAATAAACTCAGATGTCTTCATCAGTAAATCAACAAGAGATTTTTTATTTACAGGAGGTTGTCCACGGATTCCGTCCAGTATTTTTGCTGCCTTAATTTCAGAAAGCATTTCTGTTGCATCCTCGCGTTCTATGGGAATCAAACGGAAAACAACATCCTTCAAAACCTCAACATAAATCCCACCTAAACCAAATGCCAAGATTGGTCCGAACATGGGATCAAGAGTAGAACCCACTAATAGTTCAACCCCAGATTCCATCTTTTCAACAACATATCCTTCTATCTTTGCATTAGTGGCTTTTTGAGCAATTTTCTGCTGCATTATTTCATATTGCTCTTTAAGATCACGGTCATTTCTGATTCCAGTAATGACACCCCCAATATCTGATTTATGAATAATTTCTTGAGAACTAACTTTTAGTACAACAGGAAATCCAATTTTTTTAGCTTCGGCCAGAATCTCATCCAAATTAGTTCCAAAACCTGTTGGATTAATGGGAAATCCTTCTTGCAATAATATTCTCTTTGATTCTTGAACAGTAAGGACTTTTTTCCTTTGTTGTATTGCTTTTTCTAGTAATTGTTGAGCTTCAGACAACCTTTCTCCATCTCTTCATCATAATTTTTTTAAAACTAAGCCAAGAAACTGCTTTATTTTAATGGTAGATAGACACTTTAGCTACATTTTGAAGTTTTTGATTTACTTCAAGGAAAAAGACTTCTCATTAGCAATTTTGTAATACCACTTAATCAGTAATCCGAAGGTATCAACTTAATCATAACTTTTGTCACTCCATGAATCCGTATCCCATCGCGACTTTCTCCTTGTAAAATTGTAGCAAATTCAGTGTCTTCACCCAATAAGTCACAGTAATCAGAAATAATAGCATATATTGCCGCTTGGGTTCCTAAACTCCGAACTCCTGCTAGAACAAGAACCCAATAATTTTTTGCTTCAGGATTTTGAAACAAAGCGATTAATCCATGAGCAGGGTGAGAAAAATTTCTATTATGGCTTATAATTCGATTTTCACTGAAATAGATATCAAATTTAGACTTAAGAACCTCGTTATAAAATGCTGTCAAAGTGTTGGTGATATGTCCTCCGATTAATATCAAGTTAGTCTTTTTATTGCCATTAACTTTGTTATAGTTCAAGTCTGTACTTACATAATGGGGAACGAAGCCTTTTTGCATTGTAATGTGATTTCCTAAATACCAACAGAGCTCCCCAGTAAGAAATCCATCACGAGAAATCGCATCATACCTTCCATGTGGTTCCGCACTACCAACTACAATTTTACCCACGAATTTTCCGTTATTACAAAAATTCTTAGAAAAAATCTTATCAAATGTTGTTTTACTGTCATTAACGTCTTGTTTCGATAAAGACAACATAAACTGATTAGCTATGGGTTTAAAAAGTTTAGCACGACCACGTTTGATTGGGCGAACTCCAACTGGTATAAGTAAACCTGCCTCTCGCAGTTGAGTCAAATGATAATGAACCTTCTGTTCCGACAATCCTAATATTTTGGCAATGCTTTTTGCATAAAGTGTTTCGTCATTAGATAAAAGTTTCATTATCTGCCATCGGATATTGTGGGCTAAAACCTGTGCTTTTTTCGGCGAAATATTGTACAAATTCCGTATCAATTAAATAACATCCCCTCGGAAGATTTTTGTAAGATTTTAAGATATGTATAAGTTTTTCCAAGGATTACTGATCCAAATTAAACTAGATCAGTGGGAGATTAAGATTAGTTATATCGCTTTTCTCTCCGATTAAAAATAGTTTTCATGAAAACAAGTGAATTAAAGCCTATTTGTTCCTCTTTAGAATTGTAGTAATACTTCTTGAGATGTTTATTATCTCTTAACTTCAGGAAAAGCTAAAGCATAAACATTTAAATCCTTTCATTGGTATATCATATAGTTTCATTATTCTCTTAATTACGAACCATTCTATTCAAATGAAAATCAGGGTTGAAGCTCAGAAAATGTGTGGAATCATTGCAATCACAACAAGTTCAAAAGCCAATGTCTCGAAAATGATCACTACCAGTTTAAAAAAGCTTGAATATCGTGGCTATGACAGTGTGGGAATTGCTACCATTAATAATGGGAAAATTGAGATGTTAAAAGATATTGGGACTATTGATAAAGTCAATAAAAGATTATCTTTAGAGAGCCTTCCAGGAACGATTGGAATTGGCCATACTCGCTGGGCTACTCACGGCTCAATCAGCCAAGAAAATGCTCATCCGCACTCTGATTGCACAGGAAATACTATAGTTGTCCATAATGGGATTATTGAAAATTATCTAGAACTGAGGAATACTCTCCAAGAAAATGGCCATAGATTTTCATCAGAAACTGACTCTGAAGTTATTGCTCATCTTATGGAGGAAGAATTAAAAAAAAATAATCAAAAATTATCAGTTATTAATGCTTTTAAGAGGGTTTTGACTAAAATAGAAGGAACTTATGCAATCACCTTAATCCATTCCGGAGAACCCGATACAATCTTTTTAGCCCGAAAGGACAGCCCCTTGGTGATTGGTGTCCGAGAAGATACGAAATTTGCTGCAAGTGATATTCCAGCTTTTCTGGAATATACAAAAAAGGTAATCGTTCTGAAAAATGGTGAAATTGCCACCTTAACTCCTCAAGCCGTCTATATTGAGAAAAATGGCTTTAGAGTTCAACCAAAACCTGTTATTATATCTTGGACCGCCGAGAGCGCTCAAAAAAGTGGTTATCCCCATTTCATGCTGAAAGAAATCCATGAACAACCAATTGCTCTTAAAAATACTCTGAATACAGACCCAGCTGCGATTATGAAGGCCTCTAACAAAATATTAAAAGCAGAAAGAATTATATTTTTGGCTTGTGGGACAAGCTATCACGCAGCATTGACTGGCTACAATCAACTTCATCGGATTCTTGGGAAAAAACCATTGTATAAAGTAATTGCTTCAGAATATGAAACCTACTCTCATCTGATTGATGAAGATACTTTAATCATTGCTATTAGTCAATCTGGTGAAACTCTGGATGTGATGAAAGGATTAACACCTGCTCGTAAACTGGGTGCCTCAATTATTTCAGTAGCAAATGTTATTGACTCCTCCATTCCACGTTATAGTCATATTTCTCTTTATACGAAAGCTGGACCAGAGATCGGGGTTGCTGCAACCAAAACCCATACTGCACAGGTAGCTCTCCTCGCACGGTTAGCACTTCAAGTAGAACATGATATTGGTCTTACAAACAGAAGTGAATTCACTCAAAATCTTGAGGATCTCATCACAGAAGCACCTCAAATAACTCGTACAATCATCAATCAAAATGAATTCAAAGCTAAAAGATTAGCATCAAGGATTTCAAATCAAAACCATGCTTATTTTCTCGCAAGGGGTTTTAATATGCCTATAGCCCTAGAAGGAGCTTTGAAACTTAAAGAAATTTCGTATATCCACGCAGAAGCATTTCCTGCGGGTGAAAGTAAGCACGGACCTATTGCAATTGTAGAACCAAATTTTCCAGTAGTCATGATTGCTCCAAATGATTGGACTGCTAAAAAGATGCTAAGCAATACTGAAGAAATGCTTGCACGAGGTGCATACATCATTTCTGTAACAGAACAAGACCACACCATTATTGAACGATCTGATTATTCTTTTATTCTGCCCGTAACATCTTTGTCACTACTTAGGCCCTTAACTCATATATTACCTCTGCAAATGCTTGCATACTACACCGCTGTTCGACGTGGTTTTGATCCTGACAAACCAAAGAATTTAGCCAAAACGGTAACAGTTGAATAGATGGCGTATCCGGACTATTATTATGATTCCTTACCAGAATGTGATCATGCTACAGCTTCAGCATTTTCAATGGTGCATCAATAACTTCTTATTGGAGTAGAGCTTCCAGTTTTTCAGAACGATCAGATTTCCCTTCCTCTTCTTCCTCTTCTACTGGAATTCTATAGAACTTGTTTTCATTTCCTACCTGCACACAGATAGCTCCTGGAAGATGGTGCCTGGGATCCAACTTTTCGGAAAACTCGTGAAAATGATCTACAATTTCATCTCTAGTCTCTGAAACTGCAATTACTCGGCTGCCATACAGTAACACCCATTTCCCTTTACATATTGCTTTTCTTAGAAGAGCCTGTATGCTCCAATAAGATTTTTCCTCTTGAAGATAGTGGTCTAGGAGTGTCAAATGATTTCTTCCATACAATTGATGACAATTGCACTAAAAGGAAAAAAATCATGTTACTTCCTGATTAGCTATTAAAAAAGCTTATGGTTGTATATTTTTTCTCATGAAAAAAAAGCGCAATAAGAACCTGAAATATTTAATTAATTGCCATTGAATGAATATTGGGACGAATTGGCAAATAGAATTGATTTTTTCTCTTATCTATCATCTCTCTGGGGTTCACTTTGAAAGGATAAAAAGAAAAATCAAATTGGTTCGAAAAGAATCCAAAAATGTAAAGCCAAACCCAAAAATAGGCTCATAAAAACGAGACGAATTGCGGAGCCAATGATCCGTTCACGAATTGTACGATCTTTACTAGTTTCTACAAAGAAAACCAACCACAGAGTTGATAAAATACCTAGAATTGAGAAAATAAGTGCAAGACCATAATAAAGATTAGTATCAAATAAATAAACATCGGTTCCAAATATGTTTATATGGGGATCCCAAGGAGGAAATTCAGCAGTATCTGTTGTATTTGTCTCTTCGGTTGTTATTGCTGTTGTATTAGTTGTTGTTGTATTAGTAGGAGTTGTGGTTGTATTTGTTATATCATCTTGCAAAACAACCTTTTTAATCTTAATTTCAAACGATGAGATGTCTGTTTCAGAAGCGTATTTACCTTTATAAGATGGATATTGATCATTCTCCGAATTTTGTACAGAGAAAATCATTGAGCTGGAGACGACATTGATAAGGATAATCACTGAAATAATGCAAATTGATAGGCATCGAATGTGTTTTAAGGGCATTATTTTTTCTTACTCCAAGGATTGGGCTCAGATTTGAACCTTTTTCATCGAATTTTGCTTAAAGGAATCTTCTTTAAAAGGTAGTTGCATTTTGTTATTTCTTTTCCATTTACGCTTTATTAGAGAAAAAGTCTATGATCCTTTTTCTTTCTAAGATAGAGAGATTTCTTTGTCTAAAGCACCATTTATCTTTTGAAATATGTTTCTAAGCTAGATACTCTTATCAAATCCAATTACATAACATATCTTAGTGAGACTTAGACAAAACAAGCCATACAAAAAATTATCGCGAAGAAAGAAGATATATTTGCTTTATTCTCAAAAACGGCATTGACTTACTTCAGGAGTGGAAACAAACAAATATAGGTAGTCATTTGATTAAGGAAAGGGAGAAGCCTTTAAAAGTACCGATTGATAATATATAGAATTCTTAGCTCTTATTCTAATTCAATTGGTTATCAGAAAAATCAATAGTAGAGAAAGTAACAATATGACTCCTTAAATATTTAACAATCCTTAAGAATTACCATTAAACTATCTTAAATAGAAGGAAAAACCTACAAAATTTAGTATGTGTCTTCTTGAGAAAAAAAGAGAAATATAGCTCAATCTTAGGCGCTGATAGTCTAGTCTGGTTAGGACTCCAGCCTTCCATTCTCATTAAAGAGGAGATAGCTGGCTACCCGGGTTCAAATCCCGGTCGGCGCATTTTAATCTCGAAATTTCTTTTAGGAGGGAACATATCTTAAAATTGCGCAGATTCCTCCGAAACTTTGTATTTGTCGTCCTTCTTCTGTTTGTGGATTGATTATTTCAATGGTAGCACCTGTTTTTTCAGCTAAGTCTCCTAGATCCATAATAAGATCTTTGCTATTAACTTCCCAATTAATAACCTTACATTGATGACACTGTTGTTTTTGGAAAACGGATATATAGTTCCCTACTTCAGCTGGTTTCAGTGTTTTCTCTTCCCTATATCCGCAATTCTGACATTCACTTTCTACTCGAACTAAATCGATTCCCTTAGAAACTAGTAGGACATCAACAGCTCCCATTAGAAGATTTTCACGCACCTCCTTCTCTCCATAATTAGCTTTTCCCTCCATTAAAGCATTTAAAAATTGATGAACCAGTCGTTTTTCTTCTATAAGGACAACACCTTCTAAGATGTCGTCTGATTCAGCCACAAGTTCGTTAATTCCGCTCTTATCTCCTCCATATCCTAAATCTTTTATTCCCACTATTTTATCCTTCAGTCTGTTATCAAAATGTTCAACAACTTGATCCTTTATTTGACCTGGCCCACCAATAATCACCCCTTTTAATTCAGACTGAGCTTCTTCAATGAAAATCTGCTTCATATCATCTGCGACGCGTTTTAGAAATCGTGCAACAGCTTCTTCACGTAATCTGGCGAAGCGGACGCTACTCTGACCTCCTTTACGATGTTTTTTTGCAGCTCCACTTCGGGTGCTCTTTACAATCTCGATTTGATCCCCTTTTAGAGTTCCTATTGTAGCTTTAGCACTATCTATAGCTAATAAAGCGTATGTATCTTTTTCAACTAAGCGATCAATTAAATGGTCAACATGAAAGCGATTATCACATACGTATAACTTACGAGATATTGGATCAGGAGGTTCAAACACATAAGATTCGAGCTTATAGTCTTTATGACCAGAATCAGCAGTTGCTCCTGCAAAGATTGCTATGCCTGATGCTGGTGATTTATGCCCGTATAGTTTGAGTTTTCCAATTACATTTCTTAACGCTGAAACAACATTCTTCTGGGTGAACTTGCTACGAATGTTAGTCGCGGTACCCACTTCATCTGTTAATTCTTGGACAAAATCAGCGATAGCTCTGTTAGGAGGCACATATAACGATATTAAACAAGTACTGCCATCTGGAGATTCCTTTTTTTGTAAGTTAGTGAGCATTTTCTCAAGTTTATACTGCTTAAAGCTCATCCCATATCACGTATATTGATCTTTAACAAATTCCTCAATATTTATTGATTTCAGTGTTGTATAAAAAAACCCTAGTCAGCCGATGATAGCTGAATATTTGGGAAAATTACCCATAAATTCCTTAATTGTCAGTTGTTGCCAATCACAAGCTGGTGAGTATTCTACAAAATCAATACTGAGAACATTAGCAGAGTTTTTATGACATAATAGCACAATTTCTCTTAGAGTAGCAAAAATTTCATTAGATTGGTTTTTTAAGCTGATTTTCTTGTTTTTTTCAAAAGTTTCTAGATTTGGGAAAAAATGTAAGTATTTTCCTAATAGAAGTGGTGTGTTTGAATGATTTTCAAAATTCTTTTCTTTAAACATCTGTTCTATATTCATTGAATGGCCAATGATTTTGTTTCTATGCCAATAATTCGAATAACCTAAAAATGCTGTGTGAGAAAGCCGATAATAATCTAAATCTATACTTAAGTATATTTTTTTACCTCTTAACCAAGCATGAAGACCATGGCTAGATATTAGTTTTTTCACATTTGGCTCAATGAAGGCGAAAAGAGAAGTAGCATTTTCAATATCATGACTAGTATCGGCCCATCCCCCAATCACAGTAGTAATACTTGCAAGCTCTTTAGTAATCCATGCTCCATGCATTTTTTGGGAATCTGATAAATCAAGATGAGCATCAATTGTAATAATACCGAAGTCGTCTCCAAATTTTTCCCAATAATCTAAAGCAATGTATCGAGAGGGAGCATGGGATGTTGCGATATTAATGAGATGGCGATTATCCTCCCAACCTATCTCAGAAATATCCTTAAAGCTCTTGGTACCAAAAATTCTTTCATGGGTAGAACTTTTGAGTAGAGTGTGGAAACTTTTCATGAAATATGAATCAATAAGACCAGAAAAATTGATATATGGGTATTTTTTCTTTAATTCTTGAATTTTAATTACAGTCCAGTACTCTTCAGCCCAGAATAATGATGTTCCATATGTTTGAGGTAGAACACAATGAGGAAATCCTATTGAAGCATTTGAATAACCATTAAAAGAGAGATTGGGGATTGTCATATGCGTTTCATTTATTCTGAATTACTGTTCCAACTGTTTTTCCATTGATTGCTTGCTTAATTTTATCGACGGCCTTTTCTACAACAATGATTCGAATATTAGTGCGTTCACAAATTTTAGCAGCAATAAGAGTAAATGGGGCATTTGATCCAGCACTCAAAGATAATGGAGATACAATTTCATAAAATTCATTGTAAGTCAATTCCTCGTATTTTTTCGCATCAGAATATTGTTTCGGATCTTTATCATAAATTCCATCAACGTTCGTGACGTTTACAAGGATGGGAGAACCGTATAAATCAGCTAGAATAGCTGCATCTTCATCAGTTTTAATGGCTGTTAAAAATCCTCCAGAAATGCCGACATCATGCGTCTGAAGATCTTCAGTCAATTTTTTCACAGTAGTAGGCAAAATGGGTGAGCAATATCCTTTAAAATAGTAGGTTAATAATTGGGCATTAAGCCAAGTTGCGGCAATTCCCATATAGTCCCGTTCACCTTCAGTTAATCCATCAGGTAATCCTGAAATGTATTGTCGAGCAACTTTCCCACCACCACATACAATCATAAATTTGTACTGGTGAACGAGCTCTTTAATCGCTACAGAAAAATCTTCAAGGAACTTGCGATCAATATTACCAGGATTGATGACACTTCCCCCCAAAGACAGTGTAATCAAAGGTTTCATCTTTTTAATCTCCAAAAGTATCAATATATTATCCATTTAATTCTCTTTTTTTGATTTCTCTCTTTTGAAAAAAGCATCCCAAGCATACTCCCTCATGAATCTAATCTATTCTCTTGTGTCCCATCGATTGATAGGGAACTAAGTGATATTTCTCCATTAACGTATCAGAATATGCCGAGGGTGCGATTTGAACGCACGACAACTGGATATCCATCACACAGATGAATCTGGGACTTCAGTCCAGCGCTGACGGGAACCAATGCCATCATAAGATGGCTATCCTCCCGGGTTTCTCATTTGCTCATGAGAGCAAACTCTAAGCTACCTCGGCAGGGGTAAATACGAAGTAATTCGATCAATACTAGCAAGTGATTAAAAATTTTTACATATTTATTGGAAGAGAAACTTAGAGTATTATTAATCAATTCGACGACGTTTATTAAAATTTTTTCGTACCCATGAATATCGTCGTAATTTGGGGTTTGGATATCCACAGTAGGCGCATTGACGTTTACGTTTATGGTAGGATCGATTTCCACATCTTCGACATTGCATATGAGTCCGTTTAGCGGTGTGTTTTCCGCGTGCTGCAGTTCCTTTTGTCAATTTTCACAACTCGTAAGTTTTTTGGTTCTTAAACAGATTTTCTCTTCCTAAGGGGGAGAGATAAGGATCACATTGTCTCCTCGGAGGATGATGTTTCCTAGTGTTTCAGTTACCGATTCTTGATCATTCTCATCTTTTGGAGGGTAGATCATCTCCGCATCTTCAAGGTACAAATTAAGGTGTGGATCGTAGCTGCGTAATATCCCGCGGATTTCACGATGCCCTCTAACTTTGAGGATTACTTTCTTGTTGAGAGCCGCTGTTAATACATCTAAAGGTCTACTCATAATGAATCACTTGGTTACAAGGGGGAGTATTTCAATGAAAAGGAATGCTCCGACCGGGATTTTCCGTACACAAACAACTTGTTTGTACATTTTGAACCCGGGTCTTTCCGCTTGGGATCAAGATCGAATTCAGCCAGATTCGGGGCGAAAGCCCGGAATGATGGGCCGAGCTACACTATCGGAGCAAAACCTCACGAACTACCGCCTTTATTGGCAATACAACCCCCCTTGCTTCAAATTAAAAAGCTTTGTTAATAAGATGTCAAATAGCGAAACAAGAGCTTTAAAAGTGAATTAAGAATATTTATCCAGCTATTCGATAAATTAGAAATACTTAATTATTTAAAAAAACCTCTTTCTCTAATATAGGATCTAATGATAAGGTGTTCAATAGTATGGTCTCTCCACGCAATCGAAAAAGGAGAAGAAGATCTTTGGAACGCCAAGAAATCCAGTTATTAGCACAAGACGCTGTAAAATTTATAATTGAGGAGAGTTTAAAAATTCGCTTAACAGATCCTCAAAGATCTCAAGAGCTGTTTCGCACAGCCCGAAAAATCGGAAAAAGAGGACGGTTTCATCTTCCACATAAGTATCGCTTCTTGTTTTGTCGGTCATGTTATTATCCTTTAAGTATTAAAACAGCAAAAATTCGTTTAAATAGTAAAAAACAGCAAATTCACTATCTTTGTTTGAACTGTAAGAAAGAACAACGATTTGGTTATTTGTACAGTAGAAAAAAAGAATGAAGGAATAATTATGTTTGTAGCGATTTATACAACTTTTGACAGCTTGAAGGAAGCAAAGGCCTTTGGTCATCTCTTGATTGAAAAAAAACTGGCAGCGTGTGTAAATTTAATTCATGATGTTCATTCAATTTACCGTTGGAAAGGGAAAATCGAAGAGGCAACAGAAATAATCCTATGGTGCAAAACCCAAGATTCCTTGATCGAAGAGATCCAAGCCATGATCCAAGAGTCTCATCCATATGATCTACCAGCTTTTGTGGTTTATCCGATTCACTCAGGAAGCGAGGCTTATCTAAAATGGATAGCTGAAGAAACCCAACCTCTAGACATCAACTGAAACCTTAAATCGATTATTAATCTTCTCCGTATGAATTACAACTCCTAATATTTCTTGAATCAACCCAATATTTGTTTTAGTATGATTTGATAAATAAGAAGTGTAAAAAACACTAGGATTGCATGCTGTTGCCATGATAGGCAAAACTTGGTCTGCTAAAAATGGATCGACAGTACTCTGACTGTTTAATGAAACGATATAACGTTCGTAGGCCTTTAGACCAACCTTTTCAGCAGATAACTTACGTTCACCAACAAAATCCCCGCTTAATATGCTATTTCCCATTCTTGAGTATATTAATACCCCAGATCCTGGATTATTTGCATTTACATATTCACTTTTGATTTTTGATTCGATATTCTGTTTTAATAAAACGGATGCGATTGTTTTTGCTTGTCTTTCTGCAACTCGTGCTTTTTGAAGGTGTTTTGAAGCAATTGACAGAGTATTAACCAATTCTGGTCTTTGGAATATATCAAGATTCAATCCTTTTGGACAGGAAGGAGACCTCATAATAGCTGAAACCCTTGCTCCTCCCTTCGGATAAAAACCGTGACGATTGATATTTAGTGTAAGTTCAAAATTCATTTGACGAAAGATTTCCCAAGTTACATGATTTATGTAAGGAATACTAGGTGCCCATTTTCCAAAAGTAGCTCCCCCCTGAAACTCGACTTTTAGTGTGTGATTCTTAATCCCAAGGATAGCCAGCTGAAGAGACTGTAAAATTAATCCCAAACTACCTGCCGTGGAAACATGAATTTTCAAATGAGATCTCCATGAATTTGCTGGAGTGAAAGAAATGGTTTTTGATCTAAGATAATCTCCTTCTAATTCACCTCCACAAAAATTAGCTAGTGCACGAACCCCTACAAGATGTTGTGTTTGGAGCCCAGGTTTCGGACGATTTTTTCGGATATTCACAATTTTAACAGGTTCTTGTGTTACGAGAGCAAGAGATGTTACTAATCGAAGAATAGATCCTCCTCCTTCTCCTAAACTTCCATCATAGACTTGCAAATAGTTACCTCTGATAAACAATAATACATGATCTTAAAGAGAGTGGCCGAAGTTACAATTAAAACATTATATGAGTTACCTTTTCACAGGAAAAGACGCTATCCAGCTCGCTCTTTTCGCTTGGGTCGCAGTCTTTTAGAGCGACATCGTCGACATTTAGTTGCACCTGGAGGGTTTCGCGCATAACACTTTCTACAAATCATCATATCAAGTAATACCTTTCGAACAATGTCTCGTTTCTCAGGATCTGTGACTGGCATTGTATTGGGTTCCTTTTCAGCGAGTAACTTTGTATTAAGTTCCTTTTCTGTGGATCACCTATCATCATATTATCAAAAAATAATTTCTGGAATTGGAGATGAAATGTGACTATCTTAAGGGATTTTACGTAAATTTAAATTCTTTCTTGTTAGATAGAAGCCGAAATTAGAGGAGAAACATAAATCTCTGGATTCTTTGTTCTATCAACTTTTTAGATAACCAAAAATAACTACAATTGCATGAGAATCAGTTCATGGAGAACTTTAGGGTAGTAATAACAAGAATTATAACAATAAAACTATCTCATGGAAGATATACTGCATTGAAGTACAAAAATCATTTCTTTTCTCTCCTACTAACGAAATCAGCTAAATTTATTTGGAAAACATACCTCATGTTTTTTAATATTCTTGTGGTTAATTATTCATGCTCTATTAATTAATTATCAAGGTAGGTCAGTATATCTTTTAACCAAGATTTTTTGGAAATCCCCCCGCCCCCTCTATTTCGAGTGCAGAAAACGAGAAATAACGACAAAAAAGGGGAATAATTCCAAATCGCAACCTGGATTGTGTTTAATTATCACTGTACTATTTCCAGAAAACATTAATAAAGGAGAAAAAACCAAAGAAAACGTGAAGCAAAAATTCAGAAAAGGTGATTTCCAATGCAATATTACATGAGTGTATCAGAGATCCAAAATCGTGTAAAAACCTTGATTAACCATTTCACAGGAAGTTATAATGTCAAATCACCATTTTTTAATACAAGATTAGTGAAATCTCTCCAAAAAATGGTGGATCCCAATCTTTTAAACAATGAAAAGGTAGCGGAAGAAATCATAACGACTTTTTTAAATGCGATTATTTTAGCTGGACAATTGGGTATTGATATCGAAACAAAGGTGAATGAATATCTTATACAGCTAGAGAGAGAAGCTATCTTTGCTATGTAAGTTATAAAGATTACTTTTCTTAAAATTATTGATGTTTATGCAAAGAGAGAGATAATTGAATCTAGTGTAATGATACCCAACACTAGGCTACCTAAGACACTTAAAACTAAACACCCTAGTCCACCAAAGATAGGTAAAGGAAGACCAGGCAATGCGCGCTCCTTTTTTAATAATCTGAATGTATAAAACGCTCCTACAAAAAGTCCAACGAGTGCTGCAATGAGAGGAATTGGAGTAGCTAATCCATCACCTATCACAACAGCAGCGCTGATTAGCATGCTAAAAAATGCAAAATCACCTAAGCCAATATTTATTAAAGGAGTAGAATAAACAGGGAGAGCTGGTAACAAAGGCACTTTCTCATATTCCCCCTCATTATAGGAAGCCATGTTACTTTCGTTTTGTTCAGCAACTTCGCGGCCATGGTCAATAATTCCTTTTAATGGACCACGAAACACAGCATAAATGTCATACAATGATAAGCCTACTAAGATGAGAACTGTAGTAAGTAGGCCAAGATGTATAGCTAGCATTGAGCCAATCATTGCTCCAAAAAATATCATCATCAGATTTCGGAGCCAAATCTTATCAAAACTCTGAATTCCAAATGAGATCGTGCCAAGTAAACCCAAGAGTATAGCAAATATGTACAATAGCATTTCAATCATGAAAATCTGTTGTGTTCCGATTGTTACGCTCCAATCGAAAGAATAATTAATCCAATCCTGAATGAGTGGAGGAAGAATAGTCCAGGACAGGTTTAAAACTTCAAATAGAACAATGGCTCCATAGAATAGCCCAAAAACAAACCAGCTAAATCCCATCATCGCTGCAAAGAAATAAACTAAAAGTTGCATGAATCCTTTCTTTATTATAACCAGAACAATTAATCCCCCAATAAATGCCAATGTAACATAAAAAAGCATATTTAGTATTGCTCCCAAAGCGATTCCACCTGGATCCTCTGGATTTTCGGGAATTGGGGAAATATCTGGAATTTCTGCGGTTGGATCTTGCTCTTGTACCAACGTGTAATAATCGAGTGTAAATATGGATAAAATAATTGCAATAAGGAGTACAAAAACTATAGGCTGTATAAACGCCTGTAACTTTGCTTCGGGGGTTTCGTGGTTTTCGGTTATTCTTTCACTCATTTGCTTTCACGAAAGACGTGAACATAAAGTGAAAATAAAAATACTGGAACGAGAACTATACAAACAAATGAATAATCTCGAGAATTTAGGAGAATCTAGCGTTATTAATCTCCTACAAATATATATTGACCGTTCTGATCTTCTTGGTACTAATGAAGATGCTTATCTTTATAAGAATATCCTTCCTTATATCCTAGTTAATGTAGACACAATGTCTAGGGATTCTGATTTTCTACCAAAGCAGACATGGAAACAGTTAGGAGCGAAGTTAGTAACCATAACATTTTCGGATCTAGTAGCGAAAGGGGCAACGCCTGATTTATTCTTATCCTCGTTGGTCTTAGAGGGTTCAATGAAAGAAGATGAACTTAAAGAATTGGTGTCAGCAATCCAAAAAACAAGCCATCAATATGGCGCGAGATACCTAGGAGGCGATTTAGGCTCTTCAACCGAAACAGTTTTGACAGGAGTGGGACTTGGTTCCATCAAAAAGGGAAATATTTTAACTAGAAGAGATGCAAAAAAAGGAGATTTGGTTTGCGTTACAGGGTATTTTGGATTGACTACTATAGGATTAGATTATCTTTTATCTCCAATGAATAGAAAATATGATCCCATTCCAGATGAACTTCTCGAACTTAGCATGAAACTGCTTCATGAACCTCAACTAAGACTTACTGAGGGATTGTTACTGAGTAAAAATAGTTTGGCAACTTCCTCAATTGATAGTTCAGATGGATTAGCTATTTCATTACACTGGCTATCACAGGCCTCCAATGTCGGTATTATAGTGAATAACCTCCCCATATATCCTGAGTTGGAATCATTTCTCGAATCATTTGATATGATTCAGGATGTGTCACTGTTTGGTGGTGAAGAATATGAGTTAATTTTTACTGTTCCCCCCTCTAAATTAGAGAAGTTAAAACACATTTTCAGGAAACATAAATGTCAATTCTTTATCATTGGTGAATGTGTTGATTCCAAGGGTGTTTTTGTTTCTCAAAAAGAAAGTCTTACACCTGTACCAATGAAAGGATGGGATACTTTCCGAAAGGAAGTACTTTGAAGTTTAAGAATAATCAATCTGCTAAACAAGAGGATGCGCCGACCGGGATTTGAACCCAGGTCACCTGTGTGGCAGACAGGAGTCTTACCAGGCTGGACTATCGGCGCTTGATTTTTTTTTCCATTATAAATGATTTATGTAGAATTTTTCTTCTATTTAAGGCTCCATTGGAGCAGAAGTTGCGTATTACCACCGTTTTCCTTCTTTTCATTAATTTTTTTATTAAATTCTTATGAAGTAGCGATCATCTGAGAAAAAAATAATTAAGACTTTTGACTTAAAGATGTTATAATCGCAACTAATATGTATTCCAAGTCCAAAACATGCCCTTTCAGAGGTTTAATGGGAGATTTGGTCATTTTTATTCATTTTTTCCTGAAGATTAAGCTCTATCCATTTCAATACGCCCATCAATGTAGTTAATTCGCGTCCTGTAACATATCCTCGGGAAAGAACGTTCGAAAATGCTTGTAGTGCAATATAGTATTTTTCAGGGCGGTATTTCGTCGTTTTAATCAATTGTTCAAAGTAATTCAGCAATAATTGCCTTTCTTTATAAGAAGCAATACGATGTTTTGGTTTAACTTTAGAATTATCCTGATTATTTTCTTGAAACTTTTGAGAAAGAAAGTAGAGTATAATGGCAACAGCATGTGACAGATTCATAACAGGATAGGATGAGTGCGTGGGAATAGATACTAGTAGATCACATAATCCGATTTCTTTATTAGATAATCCATATTGTTCTCTCCCAAAAACGATCGCTAGCTTGCTGCTATCAAATTCCTCCCTCAATAATTGATTTGGGGGGATAGTCACTCTATTTAAGTTGTAATCACCCCCAACTCGAGCTGTGGTACCGATCACAAGCTTAAAATCTTCACGTATCTGCTGAAGATTTGTAATTAGAAGAGCTTGATTTATTATAATCTCAGCACGACGGGCTACAATCTTAATCTCGGGATCTGATAAATCAAGACGAGGATTAGCTATGATAAGGTTTGAAAAACCAAAGTTCATCATCACACGAGCAATATTCCCTAGGTTTTGAGGTTTGCTAGGTTCCACCAAAATCACAGACAAAGAATCCCAGCAATTCCTTTTTTTTAACGTAGCAGGGTGAGATTTATTGTTCACTCTTATCATCTCAATACTACAACGACTCTTCAATATCCAATCTTGAGTAGGATAAAGTCATACTCGCTATTTGAGGGGATTTATATGAATACAAGGATTAATACTACTCCAAGAATTTGGAACAAGTAGATATGACTAAAATATATAATATCAGCTCATTTTAAGGTAGTGCATTCTCTTTTAAAGAACTTAAAGCTTCAACTACTAAAAGTCACACCTTAAAAAAGATAAAAATTGATAATCATCACGCAAATCTTGCCTCCTAGGCGGCATTACTACACCTCTAGAATGCGGGGGTAGCCAAGCCAGGTCAAAGGTGGCATTTATTGGGCTAGATGATAGCTTAGCATATCATAATAGCGCCGTCCAAAGGCGCTGGACTTAAGATCGCTTTTCGATAAGCAATCCAGTCATATAGATGTACGTGGGTTCAAATCCCATCCCCCGCATATTTCATTATCAATGGAAGGACTTATCGCCGTTTTTTCTCTCACCAATCAGGTAATTAGGACCAGCTTCTGTTACAAGTATTTTCAAAACCTGACCTAATGAAATCTTTTCACCCTCAACCAATATTGGTATATATGACGTATTTCTACCAATAAATTGATTCGTGTGTTTCCCATAATCATAAATTAGTATTATTCCCTCCCACCCAATCCATCTTCTCAGCTCTCTCTGAGTGATGTCGCGAGTCAGTTCAGTTAATTCTCTGCTTCGATTAGCTTTTATTTTCGTTGGAATCTTGGGAGAAAGTTGTGAGGCTAAAGTTCCAGGACGATCTGTGTATTTGGAAATATTTACAATAATAGGCCTTACTTCTTGTAGAAGTCGCTTTGTTGCCTCGTAATCTTTTTGAGACTCTCCAGGAAAACCAACCATTATATCAGTCGCGAATACTAATTCATCAATTTCTTGTCGTAATTGTTTAACAAGGTCAATGAAATATTTACCAGTTTCTTTCCTTTTCATTTTTTGAAGAATAGAATCAGATCCAACCTGAATTGGCAGATGAAGAAAAGAAAAAACCTTGAAAGTGCGTAATTGTTGAACTAAAGGAGTTAAAAATCTTTTCAATGTTATAGGAGTCATCATCCCTAACCGTATGAAGAAGTCTCCTTTTAAACGTGCAATGGATTCAATGAGAGTCGGAATATACAGCTTGGGAGAGAAATCCCAGCCATAGGTGCCAATGTCTTGTGATGTGAGTCTTATTTCTTTACTTCCTCTTTCTATTGCAAGTTGAATTTCTGTTAAAATTGATTCTTGTGAGCGTGAGCGAACTTTGCCCTTAATATTTCTTACAATACAAAAAGCGCACGACCCCAAACATCCCCGAGAGATTTCTACTGTTGTAATAACGGGATTATATCGTAAACGATCATCTGTGTATAACTGTGACCAAGTATGAGGAGCACTAGTCTTAATCTCTTGAACAGGATGGTTATTTAAGAGATCTATAATACAATTAGCTGCTTCTGGAAAAAGAACTCTTGCATTTGGTAAGTTTTTTGAAACCCAATCACGCATAACAACAGGTAGACAGCCTGTTACAACTATATCTTTAGTTTTTGATAAAGATAATAATTTACTCTTCATTCTATGTTCTGTATTTTGCTTCACGACACATGTATTAACAATTATAACTTCAGTATCTTCTACAGAATCAGAGATTATATATCCATGTCTTTCCAATATTCCCATCAAGCCCTCTGCAATTGCATGATTAGCACTACAGCCATAATTTAGGACGCTAACAAGTTTTTTACTCTTTTCTATTGTTTTCATTTCAGTATGATCCAAACTACCGAGCTGAGCAAAACCTTTTTTTAAGATCTGAGAGAGAATTACAATGGTGCAAATTTTTCTAGAAGGTGTGAAAAATTCGAACTGTGACACTTTATGTGGAAGAAGAACTTATAGATGCCATGGCTGAGCTTGTTAGAAATGGAAAATATCCAAATCGTTCCGAATTTGTACGGTCAGCCATCCGTGATCTAATTGACAAGTATTCTTCCTGAATGACATTTTTTGGGAAAAATGAGGGAAATTAAAGTTTAGAGTTTTCTTCAATCCAGCTACTAATAAGAGGAATAACGCTCACTGTTGTTAGACCGCTAATATCTGTTTCTATAGTATCAGTTGTGATAATAAGAGTAGGATTTACTTCTTGCATAAGTGAAAAGCTAGTAGGGGAATGAACAGCATGAATATAGGCAAATATTACCTCTTTTGCACCTTTCTTTTTCAAAATTTGCGCGGCACCAATCATAGTCTTTCCTGAGCTAACCAAATCGTCAATAATAACGACAGATCGATTTTCTATCTCAAAAGGTATACCTATTAATTTTTGAGAAATTTCTCCTGTTTCTGGATCTCTGTATTTTTGAATAGCAGCAAAGAAAGAGGTATTTAGTATTTTTGCGATTTCTTTCGCAAGAAAAAGCGCACCTTCATCTGGCGCGAGGCAAATTGTCTCTTGAGGATTCGTTAAACGTGATTTCAATGTAGTTCCTAATATTGGAATAGCAGAAAGATCACTAGCATGAGAGTTAGAAAAAAATTGATTTATATCGACTTTTCCATAAGTGTGTGAATTAAATGTGACAAAGTCATTGATACCAGCGGCCTCTAGAGCTAAGGCTAGAAAAAGACTTGAAATGGGCTCACCTTTCCGAGATTCTCTATCTTGTCTTGAATACAGATGATACGGCATGATACAAGAAATTCTTTCAGGATTGTATCGTTTCACGTTGTAAATTGTCCAAAAGAGGGAAATTAAATATTGGTTCCTTGGTTGATTTGATTCCAACTGCATAGCAATGACAGCGTGGCTTCCCTTCAGCTGATTTTCATCAGATATCAATAAACGTGGACATACTTCATCATCAGGAAAAATTCTTTCTTCAATTTCAATAAAAACTGATTTTGTTACAACCTTCGCGATTTTACCTGCAAAATTGGACTTTCCTATTATAGTAACTACCATAATCGGGTAACTCCAAAAAAGGCATTCAATATTTGTTTTTCTATAATTAGATTATCAACCAGCTTACAAGAAAAATAACATTAATCTTAATTTGGTTTTTTCTGATTACTTTTTCCTTGATTAATCATCTTCATGAATGCTATGGTGACATTATATAGCTGAACTGGCAGAAAAAGATGGAAACTTTGGCAGTTAATGATGACCATATTGATGAAACAAAGAAAGATAACACTCGTGCATGGTTTACTGGAAATGTTTTATTGCTAGGTTTTGTTTCCTTCTTTGCAGATATTTCTGGAGAAATGATGACTCCTGTCTTACCTCTTTTTATCGCTGCTTTGGGTGGTTCTAGCTTTATAATTGGATTTATTGGTGGTTTAGGGGATGCTGTGGCTAATATTGTGAAAGTTCTTTCTGGATACTTGGCTGATAAGACAGGAAGAAGAAAAGAATTAATTGCAGTTGGTTATGGTATTCCTTTTTTCGCAAAGCTTGGAATAGGCTTGTCAAACTCTTGGGAGCAAGTACTAGTCTTGAAACCAACAGAAAGATTGGGAAAAGGGATTAGAGGCGCTCCCCGTGACTCTCTACTGGCTGATTCAATTCCATTTGAACTGAGAGGGAAAGCTTTTGGTTTTCATCGAATGATGGACACGGCAGGTGCTATTATCGGGTCATTCCTTGCTTTAATAATTACTCTTCTCTTCTTTAATGTCTTAGTAACAGAGCTTGGAATTCTAAAACTTATTATTATCATTTCTGCATTTATTTCACTACTTGCTGTCTTTCCGATTTTTTTCCTTTCAGAATCAGCAGGAGTCGCTCCTAGGGAAAAACGGCTTAAAGTAAGCTTAATCCAAAATATTAAAGATTTACCGCAAATTTACCATAAATTCCTTGTAATCTCAATAATTTTTGGATTAGCCAACTTTACCATCCTTCTGTTCATCCTCCATTCAAAAACTGTTGTTTTAGGAATAGATAAAACAGCATCACCTCTAGTCCAAATAACTATCCCAATTGTTATTTTTATTTGGTTTAATATTATCTATACGGTTCTGTCTATCCCTTTTGGTGGTTGGTCTGACAAATATGGACGTAAACCTGTTTTTGCAATTGGTTTGACTCTATTTGCCATTACATGTTTTGGTTTTCTTTTTACAAATAATATAATATTGCTTTTCTTATTCTTCGGAATATATGGTGCTTTTAACGCTGCAACAGATGGTATCCAAAAAGCATTTGTTGTAGATTTGCTTCCTCAGGATCTTAAAGGAACTGGAATAGGATTATTGCAAACTCTGATGGGATTCGCGGGCATTATGGGTGGAATGATTGCTGGATACTTATATGACTTGGAAGTTAATCTTGCATTTGTTTATGGAGGGATTATGGCAATTATTGCGCTAGTATTATTGTTGATAATAAGATTTCCTTCCTAAGAAAGAACTACCTCCTAAAACCAGTACTTTTAAATGTTAAGTTTAAAATTCGGACCATATCTACAGAAGTATTTACCACTACGACTTGAAAATCATTATGAAAAATTCTGATATTAAAGCGGGCGCAGAGGGATTTGAACCCCCGACCAACAGGTATCTTCAGGATAAATAGTAAATTTAATCATTAAAAGCCTGTCGCTCTACCTGGCTGAGCTATGCGCCCTTAAGTTCTTGGCGCCCCGGTCGGGATTTGAACCCGAGTCGGATGGGTTCAGCAGACTGTCAAACTTGACAAGGCTTTGACAGCCATCAATGCTAGACCAGACTACACCACCGGGGCTACATACTAAACGAAGACTTGTTTCATATTATTGCTTAATAGGCGTCCAAGTCTGCCCCTTCTTTCTCAATTTTTTAAATTAATCCTCTCCTAAAGATGTTATAATCTAGTTCCTGCATAACCTTAAAATCCTAGAGCCAATGCAAAGAAAATTGTTGGATACTACTTAGTGAAAAGTAATAACCCCTAATCACACACGCTGGGGTGGCTTAAACGATGATAGTCTTATTATCGTGGCAAAGCCTGGTATAATAATATGTCTATAGTCAAAATGCCGATAGCGCGGGACTCATAATCTGAGAATGATTCTCACAACTTTATAAGGGCAAGATTCGCGCTTTCAGACGGGACATCCCGAAGTCGGGGGTTCGAAACTGGGTAAGTTGCGATTTACCCAACGAAAAGCCCCCCCCCAGCATCTACTTAGATTTTCAATAAATATATATTCATATGTTAGCATCAGAGCTCAGTCATTATCAAAAACTACCTTAATTGAAGTCTAAAGCAAATCTCTAGTGCTCCGATAGTGTAGCTTGGCCCATCATTCAGGGCTCTCAATGAGATCTACCATATAGGGGATTCTCAGGAGTTCCCCTGTGACCCGGGTTCAAAAGACACAAACAAGGTGTTTGTGTACGGAAAATCCCGGTCGGAGCATTCCTCTTTCTTCTCTAGAATTTCCTTTCAAATGCTGATTCCCAATAAGAACTAACCAAACATTCCCTCTAAACCTGGCGGAATCCCTCCTGGAGGAGCTCCGCGGCGTCCTCGCATCTTCCGCATCATTTTTAATTGTTTTACCGCTTGATTAAATTGATTTAAAAGAAGTTTCACTTCTTGAGGGGAAGTACCTGACCCTTTCGCAATTCTCTGGATACGTTTACCTTTAATCACCCGAGCATTATCCAATTCTTCTTCTGTCATTGAATTACATATTGCAATGAACCGTTTTACATTTTTTTGACCTTCTGCTTCTAATGTTGGTTGCTTTCCGGTCAGTGCACTGACTCCTGGAATTTTTGAAACTATTTTTCCGATAGATGATTGTTTACTCGCACTCTCCAATTGTATTTTGAAATGTCGTAAAGTTAGCTTCCCTTTTTTGAAAGCATCGCGAAGCTCTGCCGTATCTTCCTCGTCAAATGCTTCATTTACACTTTGTAATAGCCCCTCGATATCTCCCATACCTAATAGAGAGCCAACGAAGCGGGTCGGATTGAATTCCTCCATATCTTGGATTTTTTCCCCATCACCATAGAATCGGATTTTTGCTCCTGTTATTGCAACAGCAGAGACAGCTCCTCCACCTTTGGCTGAACCATCAAGTTTTGTTAAAATAATTGATCCAATAGGTGTCGCACGATTGAAAGCATCAGCCTGTGCTTGAGCTTGCTGTCCTATCGTCGCATCAACCACTAAAATAATCTCAGTAGGTTTAGCAATTTTCGCAATTTCCTGCATTTCCTTTAATAAAGATTTCTCCTCCTTATGTCGCCCAGCAGTATCTATTAAAACGAGATTGATATTTTTTTTCTCCTTAAAATGATTTAATCCCTTTTTAATAACTTTAGAAGATTTCTTTTCCTTTACATCCCCATAAACTTCTACATTAATTGGAGCAAGATATTGTTGAAGTTGATCTAAAGCACCTGGTCTAAATGTGTCTCCCCCTACAACTCCTACTTTATACCCTCGTTTCTGGAAATAATTTGCAATTTTACCAATGGATGTTGTTTTACCTGATCCTTGAATACCTATAAACATCACAATTGACAATTCGTTTGGGTCTAGCCGCATAGGAGCAAAACGTTTACCTAAGAGGTTAGTTAATTCATCATAAATTACCTTTAGAGTATAATCACGACGACTGACTCCAAGTGGAATTTGATCCTTTAACGCTCTTTCCCGCACCTTTTCAGTCATACTTAGAGCCAAATCTAGATTAACATCACCAGAAAGAAGGGCATTTTCCAAATCCCTACAAAACTCATCAATTAATTCTTTATCTACAATAGGGGCCCCACGGATCTTCATAATAGCATTTTGTAAAGAATTTCTCAATTCACGCATGTTTTCCAAACCGCATTAATTCATCTCTTTTTATTAAGGGCCAATATAATAGTTCCTCATTAATATTTGTATAGATCACCTGGTTTTATTTTATGTTATCATTAAATCTCTTCAAAAGGGGATTTAAACAGATTTTCAAGTTTCTATAAATCAGTCCAGATAAACCATGAATAATCACATAAATAGACATTCCCATAATGACTGGTTTTTGTAACTAGAAATAAATAAACCATATATTAGTTATAAATGCCCTTAAATTCAGTTTACATTTTATCTAGGAGGTAATTGAGAATCGTAATCGTTTGGGAGCTTAAATATAAATGAGAACCTAAAGATAATGTAGGTAACTTTGTAAATAAATGCCTGTCTTCCTCTAGAAATCCAACTTGGTCCCCAATTAAGAAAGAATCATGATCTTTGAGTAGATGAATAGAATAATCTCCTGTGATATCAAAAACAACGATTTTCCGATTTTTAATAAAATTATCAAGATTTTCACTGTAAAACCTTATTCCTAAGAATTTACGGCCTTGAAAGATTTTTTTCAAAAGTCCTGCAATTGCCCGTTCATCTGGATTTATCCCCCGTACTTTATCGCCTTGAATTTCTAGAATTTTCCCATTAATCCGGAAATAAACTTCAAAAATAACATCTTTCCTAAAATCATTTGAAAGAAAGAAAGCAGCGGTAATACAACGACATAATACATCCAATCGGCCGTATCCAGTCAATGAATTGAGAGAAAGAGGTTTGGAAGTATCTATGCTGTTTGATATTATTAAAAAACGCCTCATACTAATTTCTCAACTTCAGATTTTTACACTATTAAAGATCATTTTTGAGATGACTATTTGAAAAATTTGTTTATTTGCTTATTCTTTCATTGGAAAAAAGTAAAAAAATTTCGGTTAAATGGGAAAATAATACCATTGGAGGATTAAATCCATAATTTCGGCAATGAATTAGCCAAAAATTAAAAATTGCTTTTGAATTAATTCAAGTTGATTGTAGCTGAAGGGCTTTATAAATGGAATCATCAATCCTTGGTAAGGTTAGCCAATTAGTCAGGGATATACATTGCTGCAACTCGTGTCTAGGTCGGCAATTTGGTAATCTATTATCAGGATTGTCGAATGCTAAACGAGGTGAAGCGCTGAAAATATTACTCCTAATGGATTGGGAAAATAATTATCGTTTATTAACAATAGATCCCCCAGACTCGTCATCTCTTCTATCTAAAGACTTTAATATTGGATCATTGTCAATTCAACGATTTTTTCCTGAAACTCAACCTGTTGACTTGCCTTGTGACATTTGTCAAGATGTCCTTTCTTCCCATAAGCTGAAAACTTTGACAACAGATGCCCTCAAAGCGTTAGATGAATATGAATTTTCCACTTTTCTTGTGGGTAGTCAATTCCCTCCTTCTATAATAGATAAGGAAGATACTATTCGTGGCACCTATAATCTCGAGTTTGGAGAATCAATTAAGTCTGAATTTAATCGAGAAATCGGAAAACGATTGCAAGATCAAATTAATTATGCTTTAGTAGAATTTAAAGCCCCAGACGTTGTTTTAACTTTTGATTTGATCAATGACCAAATAAAAATTAAAAGTAATCCCCTATTTATCTTGGGTAGGTATAGAAAATTCAAACGTGGAATTCCTCAATCCAAATGGTTTTGTCGAAAGTGTCACGGTAAAGGATGTAAATACTGTAATTTTTCAGGTAAGATGTATCAAGAATCAGTAGAAGAATTCATATCAAAACCTATCCTATCAGCGGCTAAAGGTAGAGCTAGTAAGTTTCATGGTTCAGGACGAGAAGATATTGATGCACGGATGTTAGGAAGTGGACGTCCATTTGTTCTTGAGATTTCTGAACCTAAGAAGAGAAATCTCAATTTTAAATTGCTAGAGAGAAAAATTAATGAAAATGCAGCTGGAAAAGTGGAGATTGAAATTGAGGGATTAACAAACAGAACTAAAGTTAGAGAACTAAAGACACGATCTAGTAGGAACGCAAAAGGGTACCGGGTGATTATTTCTCTGAAAACTCCATTAAAATTAGGGGAATCAGAAAGTTTATCCATAGAAGACGAATTCTCTGACTTACTTATCCAACAGCGGACTCCATTACGAGTAGCTCACAGACGAGCTGATAAAGTTAGATCAAGAAGAATTAATTCATTTCGAATTGAGAAGATAGAACCACATCAATTGACAGTCTATATAGTTTGTGAAGGAGGACTATATGTAAAAGAACTAATCAGTGGAGATGAGGGGAGAACCCAACCAAACCTCTCTGAACGTCTTAACATTACTGCAGAAGTTACACAACTCGATGTCATTGAAGTTTTTGATGATAAAAACTCCCTATAACAGGTCTTTGAAGAATCCATAAATAATGAAAGAAACTCAAAAATATGTTAAGAAAACTCCTTTCTAATGGTGTCACTGAAGCCGATAGCTCTCTGAGGACTCAAAAATCGAAAATTAACTTGCATACTAAGGAGTAACATAAAATGGTCAAAAAATCAAAAGGTACGAACTTTAGGACACGCAGAATATTCTCCAAACATCCAAGGAAACGCGGCTTACCTTCTCTATCCCGAACACTTGCGAATTATAAAGTAAACTCCAAAGTTAATATTGTTATTGAACCCAGCGTCCAAAAAGGACGGCCCCATAGGAGATTTCATGGGAAAACTGGAAAAATTCTTGAAAAACGCGGACAATCTTATCTAATTCAAGTCTCTGATGGAAAGAGCTACAAGAAAATAATTGCACGACCCGAACACCTGAAAGCACAACAATGAATAGCTTATTCTAATTGAGGATTGGTAGCTAAAAATGGTAAGAAAAGTTATTGAAGAGAAACCTATTCCTCTGGGGCAAGTGCATGATTTATTGAAAATACGAGAAGAAACAGGTATTAATTACGTACAACGAGTCACTGCTCAACATGCTGAAAAACTTTCTCGGGTTGCTGCTTATTCAGAGGAAGTGATCCAAACTCTAAAAGATGAGTTTGAACTTCCTCGTATACTTGTAGTCCAAATTGTTAATATAAATCCTAAGACGCCAGTTGACATAAGAGCTGTAACTGGCGATCGTCTGTCAGAAGACCAGATTGAACAGCTTCTTACACGATATTCAGAATTTATTGCAACTCTTAAACAAGCTGTTGAAACAGACGAAGAACCTAAGGATGAAGTGGAGGAAACAGAAGAAAGTTTTGAGGATCTCTAATTTTTTTCTATAAAGGAGCTAGCAAGGAAACTCAAGAATTCATCTGTGAGTGAAATTCTCAAGAGGATTGATCAGTAGCCTTTTTTGAGAAGCAATGGAATAGTGGATGGAAGTAGGAGAGACAGAACATGATTAGAATCTCTTAGTCAAAAGATGAGGAAAAAATTACATGGTTTGATTAAACTGCTGATCCATTGTTTTAAAAACCAGAAAATAGGGACGGGGGGATTTGAACCCCCGATCACCCGATCCCGAACCGGGAATCTTACACCAGACTAGACCACGTCCCTATCTTAATTTATTATCAATAAAACTTGTTTTACAAGGCTTCCACTTCAATAAACACAAAGTGTGATTGTGATTTAAGTTTTTCTGGTTTCACAATATCTAAGAAAGCTATAATGTCTTTTCGACGGTTAATTACAACCTTAATTGGGCATTATATTGGGATCCATCCTCCTTAAAAATTTGCATTAAAGATTGATGTAAGATGATATATTTTCATGATAATCATGAATGTATCTACGGGAATTTCAAGAATGACATCTTTTCCTGATTATGTTTCTTGTATTCGTCTACTTCTACGTTACTCGACACCTTCAAATGTTATTTCTCATTCAATACAAACAGCTCAAACAGCACTCAGAGTTGCAGAACGAATAAAGGCACAGAATTATTTAATAAGCTGCGATTTCATTCTAGCTGGTGCTCTACTTCATGATATTGGGCGCTGTAAATCGCATCGCATAGATCATGGAATCATAGGTGCCCGACTACTACGAAAAGAAAATCTTCCTGAAGAAGTAGCGAGAATCGCAGAGAATCATTTATTTGCTGGAATTGCTAAACATGAAGCAATTAAGCTTGGATTACCTTTTCAAGATTATCTCCCAGTGACTTTAGAGGAAAAGATAATAACATATGCCGATAATGTTTCAAAAAAAGAACCTTTATTATCCATTGATGAAGTAATTGATCGATACAGCAAATATCTCACCCAATCACACCCAATTCTCAAGAGGGTGCGACTTTTACATTTAGAAATTGAGGCGTTATTAAATAATAAGTAAGGAAAGAGAAATATTGAGAGCAATCCCTTTTTATGACAAATTTATTGAATTCCTTCGTGAATATCAGGATATGGTAATTTTGGTTATGCATTCCCAAGCTGATCCTGATGCGGTAGGATCAGCTATTGCCTTAACCCATTTAATTCGTGTTATAAATCCTAATCTAATTATTCGTACTCTTGAACCAGAGCTGAGTACTTTAGGACAAAATCTACTTGACATTTCTTATTTTCAATTTCATCCTATCAAGATTGATCAGGTTACCCCTCCATCATTAATTATCCTTCTTGATACCAATTACATTGATTCTAATTTAATCGCTTCAAAAAATCATTTTGCAATTATAGATCATCATACACGTACCATCTTGGAAGTAGAAGTAGCGTTTGATTTTCAACTTGATACGTTCAGAGCAACTGCTGAAATCATTGCATCTTTGTACTATCATGCAGAGATTTCTCCTACTCCGCAGATCATTAAGGGCCTTCTTGCAGGAATTGTCTTTGATACAAGAAGATTTTTGTATGCTGATCGTGAATTATTCGAATGTGTCAATTTTCTTCTTCGTGATGATTCTGATGTCTATTCTGAAACTCTAAACCTTTTCTCTTCCTCTCGCTCTTACTCGGAAAAGTTGGCTTGTATTAGAGCGGCTCAACGTATGAAACGACACCAAATTTATGACAAGATCTTGCTTTTCTCTTATGTAAGTTCATTTGAGGCGGCAGCGGCTCGTTCACTGATCTTTTTAGGAGGAGATATAGCCATAGTTATTGCCAATCGGAAACAGGAAACCCGAATAAGCTTCCGTACGTCTCAGGATTTTCCAAAGGAAACAGGTTTATCTCTCGGAAAAGATATCATTCCTAATTTAATAAATCGTTTTGGAGGAACTGGAGGTGGGCACGATAGCGCAGCAGGATACAACTCAACGTTATTAGAGATTCGATCTGTGAAAAAATATCTTTTCCATCTTTTTAAGACAATGTTAGAAATGAAAAATCAAGAAAGGGATAAAGTATCCTCTTTGCAATAGATTCGTATTCTAATAAGCTAGCAGTTCCATTCCTTCAAGATAAGAGGAACATCGAGCGAACATAATCATATTCTTCCTTGGTGAGGTGAAAAGTGTTATATTTGTCTTCTCGAAGCGCGATTTGGACAGCAATATTATGTTTACATTGGGATACCTGATTGTTCAGGACATTATGCTGAAAATCGTAACAACGACACCAATAAGGATCTATCATAATAAGGTATTCTCTTGTTTTTCCCACAACGACCCATCTCTCCACTTTTCGATCGTTGTTTTCGCTTATAATATATCTCTTTACACTGTAATTTTTTACTAATTCCTTGGCCTCTTTTAACCGATTGGAAAACTTAGAGGTCAATTATTTTTCACCATTCTTAGTAAAAAATCAACTGCTTCCTTTAATTCCTCTGATTGTGCCAGTTCGCTTTTCAGATTCGAGATCCGTTGATTATAAACTTCTTCTGGGATTTCCTCAATCTCTTTCCTTACAGAAAGCTCTTCAATACTATATTTTAAAGATTGAGCTCCTTTTGAAGCCCCCTGTTTCATTTCTCTTAATTTTTCAGTAGTTTGATTAATTTGTTGTGCTATAGCCTCTTTTTCTCCTAAATATTCATTTTTAAGAGATTCATAAACTGTAGCTTGAATCTCCCCTTTTTTTTCATTTAATTTCTTCAAACGCTCTTGTAGCTTCGTTTGGTTGTCTATAAGATCCAAGAAAGGATGTTCTAAAGGTCCATGGTTCTCCCTGTCTTTAGTTAATTTCGCGATCCCTTGATCAAGTTTATTTATTTCTTCACTAACATCAATCTCCTCGATCTCAGCACGAATTTTGAGCTTTTCTGTTTTGATTTTCAGGTCTTTAAGCTCTTCTTCTATTTTAACTCTTTTAGCCACTTTTTTCAAAGAATTTGGAGTTATATCCATCTTTTCAGCTGTCATTTTTAGAGTCACCACAGGAGAAATATAAACTGAATGAATTATTTTTTGATTTAATAAAATTGTTTCCTTGGGGGATTAAATTGAGTCTCCGAAAAACTATTATCATTTGATACGCAGTCCTTTTGATCTCTTTGTTGATCCAAACAGAGAATTTCGCATTATTGTAGATCTAAGCGATGATAAGGGCTTATTTGTCTTTAATATTATGAAAGATAGTGTTATAAGATGTAAAATAGAGTGGAAAGGGTTCTTTCGTTTCAGATAAAAATAATGAATTGAAAGAATAAAATTAATAAAAAATTGTGATCAAATGAGAGAATCAAAAGGCTCAAAATGGGGAGAAAGCAGGGGATGACAGAACACGAGCGAAGAAGTAGTGGGGAGAGAAAACCATATTAGAGAAGTAAGAGAAGAGGGAAAAGGTGTGAAAATGAATTGATTGAAAGCTCAGTATGAAAGCTTTAACTAATAGTAATAGAGATCAGCCTGTCAATTCAGGGAATAAGACCAGTAGTGTACAATATCCTGATAAAGGATATTCCCAAAAGCTTTTACAGCTGATGGGATAGATGCTGTCGGGTTACAGCTCACACAATGGAGAATAACGACGACAACGAGCTAGTTGATGGCCTCCTGTGAATGAAATTGCTATTTCTTTTATCAGTTTTAATAACCTGAGTTTTATCTCTAAGTACACTAATCTTATATGATGATCATTAAGGTATTTCAATCAAATTAAAATAAGATTTTTAATTTCTTTACTAATGTTTGCAATAAACATTTTCGTGAGAACATCTCCTAGTCCCAAAATAATCATATCAGCTGTAAATTAGCTAGATCTTATTAAATCAGAAGGATTCTGTCTTGACATCGAAAGTCCAAATAGGTAAAATTGTAAGAATTTCTGGCCCTGTAGTGGAAATTAGTGGCATGAATCGTGCTCAACTTTATGAAATCGTTAGAGTTGGCGAAGAACAGTTAATTGGAGAGATTATCCGAATAAATCAATCTGGAGATAGACACATCTCAACTGTTCAAGTTTATGAAGAGACTACGGGTTTAAAACCTAGGGAGGAAGCAATAGCAACGGGGAAACCTCTAAGCGTTGAGCTCGGGCCAGGGTTAATAACCCGAATTTATGATGGTATTCAGCGACCTCTACCAGCTCTCCAATTAGAAGAAGGTGATTTCATTACTCGTGGTCTCACATCTGCCCCGTTAGACCTGGATAAAAAATGGGATTTTAAACCATTAGTAACTAAAGGAGATACAATCAATGGGGGTTCGCATATTGGAGAAGTACGAGAATCTAGAATGGTAAATCACAAAATAATGATTCCTCCTGATATAGATATTGCAAAAGTTACTAATATCGCCACTCCTGATAAGTATTCAATATCAGAGACAATTGCCAAAATAGATGTAAAAGGGCTTTATACTTCTGTACCAATCACAATGAAGCAAACATGGCCAGTTAGAAATGCACGTCCATTTAAAAGGAAACTGGAAGCAAATATTCCATTAATCACGGGCCAACGTATATATGACACTTTTTTTCCAATTGCCAAAGGAGGGGTGGCTGCCATACCAGGAGGATTTGGGACAGGGAAGTGTGTAACAGGTGATACGCCTGTTCTTTTAGAATCGGGTGATAGTATCCCGATCAAGCAAATTTATGATTATCATATGAAGAATAATGGCATTATCGAGGAAGATTCAGAAAATGAAACATTAATTCGTCTGAAAAATCCCTTATCAGTGATATCATTTAACGGAACAAAATACAGCTCACAGAAAGCCACTCACGTTTATCGTGGAAAAACAAATTCTATTGTAAAAATTAAAACAAGAAGTGGAAGGGTTGTTGAAATCACTCCTATCCATAAACTCTTCAAGTTCAATGGTGAATCCATTGAGGAAACAGCAGCAAAAGATCTAAAAATTGGAGACAATCTCATTGTTCCTCGAAAGATAAGCATCGAGGGTGAAGAAACAAAATTCCATTGTTATGATGTTGATCTCTCTCTACGAGTAATTGATCAGCAAGCATTGCAACAAATGATAAGCTTAATCAAATACCTTAAGCAAACAATGACCTTAAAGCAAATAGCTGTAAAATTAAATGTTTCTTATGATGTTTTCATTGGATACTGGTTGCTTAAAAATAAACCTACCCTGAACTTCTTAAAGAACCTTGCTAAATTAGCAAAGGCTCCCTTAATACCTGTAAAACTTGTAAAATCAGAGCGTCAATCAGATCCGTTTCAGATACCCAATTCATTCACAAAAGAATTAGCTGAATGGTTAGGGCTTTTTGTAGCTGATGGTCATATTAAAGGTAAAAAAGGAGGAATTTATCTATATAATAATAACAACCAAATTCTTCAGCGATTCACTATTTTAACTGAAATTATCTTTGACATAGATGTTGAAATCGGTCAAGACGATTCAGAAAGGACTCCCTACGCGTGTATACGAAACGAGTCGCTTAAAAAATTCCTTTATTATCTCGGAATTCCAAAAGAGAAGAAAACATACAATGTGAGGATACCTCAAGTAATCCGAAAGGGTTCAGATGACTTATTAGTACATTTCCTTGTAGGATATTTTGCAGGAGATGGATCTTTTTATCGTTATACAGTCGAATTTAGTACTGTTAGTAAGAACCTCTTTAGTGATTTAGGATATTTATTAACACGTCTAGGTCTTATTTATAGAGCAAAGAAAAAAGGAAACTCCTTTATTTATCACCTTGACGGAAAAGAGGCTGAGATCCTTGCAGGAATATTTAAATTGACTGATGTTCATCAATACAACAAATTAAACCCACTCTATTCATATGCTGCAAAGAATACACAGCATTTCATTGGTCGTGACGTTGTACCAATAGGTAATCAAGTTCTGGTTCGATTACACCATGAAGTTAAAGAAAATGCTGGTTATGACATACTTCGACAGAATAAAGGCATTCGATTGAGTAATTACATTAAGAAAGGGCAAATTCCTACGCTTTCAACCTTACAACAAATTTCAAATACTTTAGAGGAACATCAAATTAATATCCCAACAAATAAAACTCTTGATGCTGTTATCCGCCTTTCACAAGAAGTTTTTTTTGACAAAATAATATCAATCGAACTCATCGAAGAAACAACACCTGTTTATGATCTTACTGTTGATATAACACACAATTTTGTTGGTGGAATACTACCTTTCACACTACACAATACTGTGTCTCAGCATCAATTAGCCAAATGGTCTGATGCAACTGTGGTTGTTTACGTCGGTTGTGGGGAACGTGGTAACGAGATGGCCGAGGTTTTGAAGGATTTCCCAGATCTGGAAGACCCACGATCTGGGGAAAAGCTAATGCAACGCACTGTTCTTATTGCAAACACCTCTAATATGCCTGTCGCGGCACGAGAAGCGTCAATATACTTGGGTATTACTATTGCTGAATATTATCGCGATATGGGGTATGATGTTGCTTTAATGGCGGATTCAACAAGTCGTTGGGCTGAAGCTCTACGAGAAATTTCAGGTCGTTTGGAGGAAATGCCTGGAGAAGAAGGTTACCCAGCCTATCTTGCGTCCAGAATAGCAGAATTTTATGAACGGGCTGGGAGAGTTGAAACACTTTCTAGTCACAAGGCCAGTATATCCGCCATCGGAGCAGTCTCTCCTGGAGGAGGAGATTTCTCAGAACCAGTGACTCAAAATACCCTGAAAACAGTAAGAGTCTTCTGGGCATTAAGCTATCCATTAGCACGCTCCAGACATTTTCCTGCAATCTCTTGGTTGGAGAGTTATAGCCTTTATATTGATTCATTAACCGATTGGTATCATGAAAACATTGCACCAGACTTTAACATGCGCAGAGAAGAGGCAATGGCACTTCTCCAGAAAGAAAAGGAATTACAAGAGATTGTACAGTTGATAGGTCCCGACGCATTACCTGAATCAGAGAAAATCATCCTTCAGGCTGCTAAAATGATTCGGGAAGATTTTCTCCAGCAAAGCGCTTATTCTGATGACTCTTATTGTGCTCTAGATAAGCAGTACAAAATGCTCTACATAATCATGCAATTTTATCATAAGATGCGTGAAAACCATAATGCAGGAGTTCCTCTTGAAAAAATGACTTCTCTTCCCGTTTTATCTGATATAGCTAGTCTAAAATGGGCTTTTGACGAGGAATTCAATGGATTATATGAAAAATGCTTAGGTTTTGTTCAAAATGAGATGAAACCAAGTGATTTTGGGATTGCGTGATATATGGCACCTATAGTGTCTTTAGCTCCTGGACATGAGAATGTAACCTTAGCACTGGTGACACTTTTCCTGGTTTTCATGTTCTACAGCCTACTTTATCCTTTTTTAACATTTCTTATTCCCATTCTGTTCTTAGGATTATGTGGCCATCTCTTTTTCTTCAGGGATCCTGATCGCAAGATTAACAGTGATCCCCAATCAATATTAGCTCCTGCAGATGGAAAAGTTTACGAAATAAATGCTTCTGAAGGGGTTATCAGAATTCGGCTGTCTCTTTTCGATGTCCATATTACTCGAAATCCCGTTTCAGGGAACATTACAGACATTAACAGACAGGAAGGAAAACATTGGCCATTTGTTTCTTTCATTAGACGAGGAACGAAGGAAAATGCTCGTCAAACAATTCAAATTGCAAATTCAATAGGTGAATTTTTTGTTGTTCAAATTGTTGGGACCATTGCACGGCGCTGTAGAAGTTATGTTTCTCTTGGTGATCAAATTCAGCAGGGTGAACGACTTGGAATGATTTATTACGGTAGTGAAGTAGATATTCATTTTCCCCCTGAAAAATTTGAAATTATGGTCAAAGAAAAAAGTAAAGTAATCGCAGGACAAACACCGATAGCAAGATTGAAACATTTAATCTAAGAAGCTCTTCTTATGGTGTGAATTTTGTCATCACTCAATAAATTTATTCTTCTGGCGTTCTTATTAACCGCTTTGAATGCCTTATGTGGTATTGGTGGAATTATAGTGTCTATATATTTTTCTAACGACCTTCCTTACCTCGCAATGCAGCTACTGATTTTTGGGGCAATCTTTGACTTTCTTGATGGTAGAGTTGCAAAAATGGCGCCAATAAGCTCTACATTGGGAGCATACTTTGATTCAATAGGAGATGTCATTACATTTGCTATTCTTCCAGGTATTATGCTACTTAATTCGCCGATGATTGGAAATGATATCGCAGAGTTTAATTCGATTTTATCATTATTTATTGCTGGATTCTATTCTTTTTGCGGTTGGGCTCGTTTAATGCGTTTTGCAACCCATCCTACAGAAATTCATTTTGATGGCCTTCCTTCCCCTGCGGCAGCACTATTAGTCGGATCTAGTGCTGTCCTCGCAAACCTCTCAGAGATGTCCTGGCTTTTTTGGGCAAATGGAATAACTCTCACATTGATAGCAATTATAACTGGTTTCTTGATGATATTAACTGTAAAATACCCCACACCAAAACGTGGTAAAACACCCGATATGGTAGCAATTGGTATCGCAGGTCTGGTTGTAATTACTTTTGTGTTTTTCCCTTTTTATGGAACTCTTAGTGCTGTTCTTTTTATTGCAATCCTTTATACAGCATTTGGGCCTTTATATCTCATAAAAACAAAGAAATAATTGGAAGAATGTTACCATTGACTCTAATTACTTCGTAAAAAATCTAAGACTATCAATGTAAGAGTATCCTCTACTTCGGCTTTTTGGTATAAAATCTTCAGAAAATTATTCAAATCAGCCAAATTTGGATGTCGAGTCCTTAACAATAGAGAATATTCTTGGTTTGTCCGATAAATATTTCTTACTCGGTTATCTGGGATACAAAAGTCAATTGTTAATTTATATTTTCCTAAGGGTGCCTTAACTTGGATATATGCATGGATGTATTTTCCCTGCCAGTAAGGTGTATACACAGAGTAACCAAGGATAAAGTTCTCGTTCTTCCATTTCGTCAATTTCCGATAAATTGCAGGTTGATTAACGTGGAGGTTTTTAGCTATCTTGTAAGTAGAAGGCGGAAAATCATATGTATCTCCTAACTTCTGAATTTCGAGTAATATTTTCAGTTCGCCAGATTTCAATTTTCTTTTTAACGTCGTAACAGGGAATCCCTGTTCTTTGTGAACTTTGATAACTTCAATCATCTGGTATTTCTGAAAACCTGTCTCACCAATAAGTTCGTAAAGATGATCTAGTGAGTTTAGAAATTCTGTAGCATTTGGAAAATGAAACCGGCAAATCAATGAGAAATCTCCTGTGATTCCCTCTAAAGTACTCAACAAGTTCTGATTGTAGTTATTTAATAATTCATTTACTACTAGTGGTTCATTCGGATTTGTCTTTAAAAGGAGAAAAAAAATGCGCTGTTGGTGTGACAAAGGATTTAGCACAAGCTGCCATGATTTTATTAAGCCATTTTTTCTCATAATCAGTATTTGTTTTCGTAACCACGTTGATGAAATCCCAATTTCGGCAGCAATACCCCTAAGCGAAGAACGTCGTCTGGTGCTTAAAGCATACAAGATTTTTTCGATGATCTCGTTGGATTTCCGATTTTTCAAAGGACTCACTTGGTGAGATATGATTTGTTTTTTATCTATATTTATATACAATATTGATTTTATAACATTTTTTCAGGCCAATATGTATTAAACGAAAATTCTTGCTATAAATCTTGAAGAAAAATCTCAGAAAGGTTTGGTAAGAGGTAGTTTTATTTTGACGATTGAAACTGTAAAAGGAGAAAAGTATGAAATCAGGGATCTTTCCTTGAAAGATGAAGGATTAAGAACCATGGAATGGGCAGCAAGTCGAATGCCAGTTCTTCAACTTATTAAAAAGCGATTTGAAGATGAGAAACCGTTTAAAGGAGTACGGATCGGAGCATGTCTTCATGTCACAAAAGAAACATCCCAATTGTGTGAAGCATGGCTAGCAGGTGGAGCAGAAGTTTATCTCTGTGCATCAAATCCATTATCATCACAGGATGAGATCACTGCTGCACTTGTTTCAAAAGGTGTCCATGTACATGCATGGAAATTTATGGACACAGAAGGTTACTATCGAGCTATTGGGAATATCATTAAGGCTCGGCCCCATGTTACAATCGATGATGGCGCAGATCTAGTCTCAATTCTTCACAAACTGAAGCGAGGGGAAACGGATGAGGAAGTTGAAATTGTTAGAAAAATCATTGGCGATACAACTGATATCATTGATGGTGTGTGGGGTGGAGCAGAAGAAACCACAACAGGAATTATCCGTCTCCAAGCAATGGCAGATGATGGAGCTCTACTCTATCCCATTATGGCAACAAACTCCTCGCCAAGTAAAAATTTATTTGATAATGTTTATGGGACTGGTCAATCCAGTATTGATGGAATCCTCAGAGCAACAGCAGATCTAATTGCTTCTAAAGTATTTGTAGTTGCTGGGTATGGTCATTGTGGAAAAGGGGTCGCAATGCGCGCGAAAGGCATGGGGGCAAGACGGGTGATCGTCACAGAAATTGAACCGCATGCTGCTCTACAAGCTGTCATGGAAGGCATGGAAGTGATGCCCATGATCGAAGCATCAAAGATTGCTGATATTATTATCACTGCGACTGGTTGTAAGGATGTCGTGCGCAAAGAACACTTTGAAGTAATGAAGGACAATTGTAGTGTTTGTAATACTGGTCATTTCAATATAGAAGTAAATATTGAAGATCTAGATGCTTTAGCTTCAAACAAAGTTCGAATACGTCAATTTGTTGATCAATATGTTTTAGGCGATGGCCGAAGAATCAATCTATTAGGTGAAGGCAGATTAATCAATCTTGCTGCAGCAGAAGGGCATCCAAGTGAGATTATGGATCTTTCCTTCGCCTTACAAGCTTTAGCCAGTGAACATATTGTTAAACATAAAAAAGAGTTGATAGAACAAGGTGGGAAAGTAGTTCAAATCCCCAGTGAAATTGATAATAGGGTCGCTTCTTTGAAGTGCCAATCTTTAGGTATTGAACTTGATGTTCTTACTCCTGGACAGAAGGAGTATATTTCAAGCTGGCGTGTTGGAACTTAAATATTTTCTTTACTGCTCATTCGAAAGAAGGATAATAAAGAAATAACAATTGATGAGTAATTAGTATGGAATGAATCATCGCTTAGAGTGAAAATTTTTTTTGAATATCTGAATAATATCTTCGGAATTCTCTGGTATTTTCCAGATTTTGCGAGGATTGGTTGATTCAACCTCCCAAATGAGTCCCATCCTTTTCAATTTCCTAGTTCTTGCTTCAATCCATTTACAAGACTTACCAATAGTTAATGAGCGAAGTTTTGGATGATATAATAGGTCACGATTAGTACGTGGTTTGTGATCACCAAGAATAGCTAAAATGTTTATGTAAGTTCTTTCTGAGATTTCTATTTCTCTTGTACATGAGTAGTAAAGAAATCATATAACGCTGCTTTTGTCTTAGCTGCTAATAAGTGTTCATTCAATGTTTGCTGAAATGATCGAAGACTTTTATGATCATACTGAAACTGCACATCCTTATATTGGACATTTTCCAATACTAAATTCTCAGGTGGAGCAGCTTTGGGTTTAAACTTAACAATTTTTGATTCTAGAAGATGATTGGTATATTCTGAATCACATTTACCATTATTTAATTCAATTAAGTGACCAACAATTCTCCGAACCATTTGCCAGAGAAACGACTTGCATGATATTCGAATTTGGTAGGTACAACCATCTAAAGGTAAGATTTCAGCACCTTCGATTGTTTTAATTGTTTCTTTTTCTTTCTTATTATCTCTCTTCGCAAAGTTACGAAAATCGTGTTTTCCTATCAACATTGTTAGAGTTTTACGGGCAAGAGGATAGTCAAAATCTTTACTAATAGTCAAAAAGTATGAGTATGTGCGTAAAATTGCGTCTCGTCTGGGGTGAAAGTCAGAAGAAACCTTTTCGAAGCCTAAGGCACAAATTGAATCAGGAAGATAAAAATTAATTTCTGATAAAATTGGATCTTTTTTGGATATTAATGATACAACCTGGTTAATCGCTCCAACCCCACGATCAGTGCGACTAGCAAAACGAATCTGAGACTCTTTCTCTGAAACAATTAATCGTGCGTTTTTGAATGCTGAAATTACAAGCGTGAATATGTTCTGAGAGTCATGCAATTGGCTACTGAATCCTGAGTAATTCAACATAGGTAAGTAGCCAAAACAAATTGCGTACTTCGGCATTAGATTTCTCCAGTTTTTCTTTTCTTCATGATCTGTTGAATTTGTACCTTGTTCTCTTCAAAAAATTCTATCAAAAGATTCCTAATTTCCGTTTTATTGTTCATAGATAGTAAATACAAATGTAATTGAGGAAAAGTTTTGATCCCAGAATGCTTGGAGTTGGTTTTTTTGATTTTCATGAAGTAAATCTTCTTTCCCGCAAATTAGGAGAAGAGGAACTTCTTGAAAATTCTGGGAGATCTGATTTAAAAGATTTATTTGGGAAATAAGGGAAGTCTCCTGGGTGAAATCAAAAATGAAGACTATAGCTGTTGCTAAGGTTTTTAAAGCTGCGATAGCTCGCAATTCAATCTCTTTCATTTCAGTTAATGATCTATCTAAAATTCCAGGAGTATCAACAATTTGGCACGAAATATGACTAATTGGCCGTTTTGATGTGGAAGATGCAAAGATAGGGATTTTCAAATGACCTAGGGTCACTTCTTTAGTAGTAAAAGGATAAGCTCCTATTTCAGGTGTTGCAGATGTTACTGCATTCACTAAAGAACTTTTTCCAACATTTGGATATCCTGCGATACATATGGTGGGTTGATCTAAATCAATTCCAGGCATTCCACGCATACGGGCTCTTACGCCTTCTATAAATTCTAATCTAGCGTCCAACTTAATGATAACTGATTTCATTCTACCAAAAGCCGCCCTACGAATGTTTTTAGCAGCTAAAACTGATCTTGCATTCCAAACATCCCCAAGGTGCTCACGTTTGATCTTCCAAACAACATCAGCGGCACCAGAAAAAGATCCTAAGGTTTTTCGTATTCTGTCTAATCCGAAACTAAGATCTAAGATTTCTACATAAAAGCCAGTAATATTCTCTGCATCCAAGCGAGGGAAATCTTCTACAATTCTGAATAAGCGATTTCGTAATTCTTTGGATAGTAGTTCAATTCGAGTAGCTTCTTTTTTCCGAATTCTTTGCATTGGAGGAACACTGTCAGATGTTCCTCTGATTGACGTCTTCATAACACTGTTCTGTGCCATCAAAAATAGCTTATCAGCTCTAGGGACAGGAATAATAGAACGAAAAGGGTTTGTAGATGGCATAATCAAACATCCGAGACTTAGATTGACTTTAGAAAGCGATTTCAGTCAGATTCATGAATGATATCCTGTAGACGGTTTAATCCATCTATTGATTCTATTACATCCCAAACTGCTTTAGGAACCATATGATGCCATTTGGTACCTTCAGCCATTTGTTTCCGAATTTGAGCACCTTTATAATCAGTACGGTTAAAAGGACCAGTGGGTCTTACTTCCATTCCTGCTTCCATAAACAATCGGCGAGTAAGACTGTTATTCGTATACACTCGTGTGAAGGGAGGGCAATAGCTGCATAAATGACTCACCCAAACAGAATTTCGATGTATATCGGGAATGGTAACCATATAAACACGTTCCAGCTGAATGTCTGCTTCTTTCATTGCTGCACGAATCATCAGAAGTCTTTCACCAGCAGTGAAGGGATCAGAAACAGTGTGAGACTGTTGAGTACTACCAATGGCGATTACTATTTCTTCCTCTTGTTCTAAAATATGCTGAACAGCCTTTAAATGACCCTTGTGGAATGGATTAAACCTTCCAACAAAAAGTCCCCGTCCTTTATTCATTCTTTTTGGCCTCTAATTGCCTTTCTTTTTGTTTAATTGCTTCTTCTATGGAAATATCGCCTAATGCTACAGATTGTGCTAGTTCTGCATCTAAAGTAATCCGATTATTTGATAAATTTCGGCTCCATTTTTGGATTTCCTTTATTCTACCATTGGGTATGAAACTTCTTACCAGGTGATTTTTTATTTTCCCTGAACGATGAGCAATAGTAATTGCAGCTGTTTCATCAGAACCAAAAGGTTCTGCTGGTGGTATTTTTTTGGAGCTTGAATAAGCTTCTTGTACTATCTCTAGTTTAATGCTATCTTGATTTCCAAAAACAGTAAAAAGTTTGTTAAAAACTACTTGTGATACAGAAGTAGGTTGATCACCAATACGAATAACCACCTTTTCACTAGGAAATAGGATTAAATATTCCTCTATTTTTTTAGTTAATTGAGGTAATCTACTCGTTTCTGCAGCTAAAATCATTCCATCACAAATTGCTGCCAATCCTATGTGTTCCCCAGGGTCAACACCCACAATTAATAGTTTAAATTTTGGTTCTTTTTTTCTTGCAATAATCCCAATAATTTTTATAACGAGATGTGGGTGAATCTGATCGAAACTGAGTTGGAGAATTGGAGAACCACTTAAGTTATTATTCGAGTCTTGTGTTGTGATAATTAGGTCAAACTTTTGAAAAGGAATAGGCTGATTAAGTGCAAAAAATTTGGCACTTAAAGGGGAACCTTCGAATAACTTTGATAATTTGTGATAAAAACGCATGTCATCTGTTTGAATGGCAATTCGATAATTTATTGGCAATTCGAACCCCGATATCAGTGAAACAACTTATTGATCCTTTTTACATCCAAGATAATATAGATCTTTCACAGATTATTTTAAACGAAATCGATTAATTTTTTTAAATGCTTACTAGGGAATATTAATATAAATTAAAGAAGTCCAAGTAATGGATAATCCACTCATTTCTCT
>CP070665.1:962842-997772 GCA_020351745.1 Candidatus Heimdallarchaeota archaeon
CAATTATATTCATTCTGAGAGATATTTTGGATCTTATATGCTCAGATTTCCAATTATCAAAGAGGTTTCACATATCAAATGGAACAATTCTCTTCAAATTTTTCAATTGCATCATAGAGTTTCTTTTTTTATTCGCTTTGGGGTATCAGGAGTGATTATACTATAAATTAATCTTTCATCTTCCATATTTTCAACCTTAATCATTTTAATCCCTATTACAAACTAATCTTTCTTGATTCTGTTCCTGATTGACCAGTACTGCTTTTTTACTAGAAAACAAAAGGATCTCTAAAAGGAAATTATTTGTTCCATCTGTTTCTTTGTCTCCAACATTTTTAATATTATTCTCGAGAGAGTAAATTATCCAAGAATTCGTCTTTTTATATTAATAATTTTATTCCCTCGTTCTTTTTTTGATTTTTAAATTACATCTTGGCAGAGGAGGTAATGATTTATAAGAGAAAAAATGAGTTTGTAAAGTTTAACAGATTGTTGAAATGTTATTTGAATGCATAAGAACAAGAGGATAAATAAATAGCTTAGATTCCTTGGGATCAGTGAAAATTCATGAATATTCGTTTTGGCATTCAGATCGAACCTCAATTGGGGTTTAATTATGATACTGTAGAAAAAATTGCATTAAATGCTGAAAAAGTAGGTTATGACTCCATTTGGGCTAGTGACCATTTTTTCCTTGATCAGAAATCAGAAGAAAAAAATTGCATGGAGGCATGGACTTTACTCGCTGCTATAGCCGCTAAGACTAATACATTACGTCTTGGTACTCTGGTTACGTGTAATAGTTATCGTTACCCAGCAGTTCTTGCAAAAATGGCTGCTACCGTTGACATGATTTCAAATGGACGACTAGAGTTTGGTATTGGTGCAGGATGGAAGGAAATTGAATACATTGCTTATGGTATTTCGTTCCCCTCTGTCAAAGATCGTATGGATCAACTAGAAGAATCTATCCAGATTATTAAAAAATTATGGACAGAACCAAAGGTTAATTTTGATGGAAATCACTATCAAATTAAGGAGGCATTTTCAGCACCCAAACCTATGCAGCAACTTCCACCGATTTTTATAGGGGGAACTGGAAAAAAGAGAATTCTGAACATGGTTGCTAAATATGCTGATTATTGTAATTTTGGATGGTTCCTTGATCCAAAAACTATTCCTGAGTTATTAAATGCATTAAAGCAGCATTGCAAAGATGAAAATCGTGATTATGAGACTGTAGGGAAATCGTACTTTGCTTCAGTAATTGTGACTGAAACAGAAGACGAATTAGATAAAATCTTAGCTGAAAGAGCTAAATTAAGGAACATGAGTCTGGAGGGATACAAAAAGTCTATTAATAACTTAAATGTGTTTTATGGTACACCAGAGGTTGTTCAACAGGGATTTGACCATCTTATTGACCTTGGATTTGATTATTTCCAGATAATGTTTCCTTATCCGAGCGATTATGAGCAGAGCAACAAATTCGCTAAGTTTGTAATACCAAAACTCAAGTAAGAACATTAGTTAGAATTCTAGATTAAATATGAAATTGAAGATAAAAAATAATGTGAAGCGGAAGATGAAGCTGAAGATAATAAGTGAAAATGAAGATGAAGAAGTAGAGGGATTAAATTACCAAAGAATGAAATAACCTTCTATTCAATCATCAAAAAAGCATAGCGATTCATAACCTCTGAATAATCCTTGATAACTTCAATTGGGTAATTTAGTTGTCTTACTGTACTATAGACATCAACAGCCATTCCCTCAGGAGTGGGGCGTGAAAGCTTTGGGTACTTGCACACTTCTCTCTCTTTCGTACAATCTTGGCAGATTTCGCAACTAGCCATAAAGAGAAGGAACACTTTCACATACCCAGAAAGAAAAACTTCTTTCTCAAGTTTCAGAAGTTCCATGTTAATCTCTTTCGTCCAAGCAAATCGATCTTCTGGTTCCTCCACCTTTTTTTTGAAATGAAAGATCGCAGCTTCTTTGTATTCCCGAAAAAACTTTTCGCATTCAGGAACGGAGAAAGTATTCGGAGGACAAGACGCATTCCTACCGTATTCGGAACATCCAAATATACATTTCATCCGCACCCAATAGGAAACAATAATTTTCTCAGGATTAATCCATTTGAAGTCTGTAAATCCATTTTCTATGAATTTCTGTTCTAAGTCTTTTTTAAATGCCATAATCTCTCACTCTGAAATTTTTTAAACATTTTTTTTCTCAAGAATTGTTCTAATCTACAAAAAATTGTTTCTCACAATTTTGGGGTAGTTATATTCTCCTTTCTTTAGAAGTTATTGATGTGATTAGGGTGAATGCAGTCCAGTTATTCTTTCCAGAAAATAAGAAACACCAGAAAAATGTCACTAAAAAGAAAATATGTTCTATGAACTCAATCAATTTTAAGTTAAAAGAACCTACGATAAATGCTCCTCTCAATCAAGTTTTAAAGACAATTCTGGCACTAATGAAACAAATCCCTGTAGAAGAAGAAGTATCATGGAAAACCATTAATCAATTAAGACAGAAGTACGTTAGTCTTTGTAGGAGCGAGATTGAACAAAGGTGAAATTAATTTTTGAGAGGTGACTCTCATGACTCAGAATACACCAGCTTTCAACTTTCACTATATCCCGTTAAATGCAGATAAAACTAGCATTAAAGTATTTCAGAATGCTAATGACGCCTTTTCCTTAGAGTATGCGATATTTGATCCTAACTCTGTATGGATCAATATGGTTCCTGTTGGATGTGGCCGATTCCGTAAAAAAGGAGTTGAAAGTGGGATAGCGACCATTCAACAATTTGCTACAGCACTAGGACTCCACCCTGATTTTCATAAGATAAGTGAAACTCCAATTCATGTTCTTCTTGAATTATTACAAACCAAATTTCAGGTGGGTTCTAATGGCCCCGAATATTGTTGTGGTGGAATTCTAGGATTAGAAAGCAAAAATAATAGATCTTTCACTATTACAGAGGGTTTTATGGACGCCATTCTCGAAATCTTAACTGAATTTCCCCAGTTTGCATTTATTCAGCTTGTTTTCAAGTCAATCAAACCTCCCAAAGAATTTCAAACTCAAAATGATCAAGATAATCGAATGGCTCATGTACGATTTGATATCCAACAAGGAAAAGTGGAACGCCGTTTTCATCCTCAAAAAATAAACATTATGGAAGAAACAGGTTGTTTTGAGTTTTCACCTCGTATATTAGTATTAGAAAAAAGTCAGGAATCCCTACGATCCAAACTTGATCGCCTATCCGTCTTATTTGTCTCTAATGGGTTTAAAGTTCGTACTTATCCGACTTTCTGGCATCGTTTCTCTTCATTCAGGAGCCTCTGTTATAAGCGGAAGCTCATTTCACCAATTATCTTAGATGGTTATTCTTTGATGAGTTTTATTACTCCTCCTCAAAAACAATTCTCTCATGAGGGTTATACTCTTGTTTCAAACAAAGCAGATTACACGTTATCTATGGGTGTGAGCGAAACTTCACCTCAACTAGCTATTAATCTTGGTATTCCAATCATTAGTGGTAAAACTGCAGATGTTCCTTTGTTGATTGACGGTAAAGATCTCAATAGGCATATGGCAGTGTTTGGTATGACTGGTGAGGGGAAAAGTCGTTTTATTTATGGATTGATCAAGGAATTTCATCAAAAGAACGTTAAATTTCTAATCTTCGATCCGAAGGGGGAATACCTTGCTCCAGTCCAATCTTTCTGTCATGATTTTATTTATTTGAAACCTGGATCAACTGCATTTCCATGGGGATTAAACATCTTTCAAATACCTAAAAATGAAGTAGGGGAACACATTGTTCCATTAGATGATCATATTCAGTTCGTTGTATCAATTCTAGAGCATATTTTTGAAGATACAGATGCAATTTCACCTCAAATGCGCCGTCTTCTTCATCTTGCGATCATTCAAACTGTGAAAGATCAAGGGGATTTTCGTACATTTCTCAAATGGCTTAATATGCCCGATAAATTAGGAATGAAAGGTGCTTATCTAGAAAATACTGCTGCTGCCACAATGAATCGGATTGAAAAACTCTTTTTCGGTAATACAGGTAGATGTTTTACTGTTCACAAAACAACATATGAGGTCTCTAGTCTATTAGAAAGTAATGCTATCATTGACCTTTCCGCCTTTGAATCTATGGAAGATCAAACTGGAAGACAAATTTTTCTAAACGTAGTGTTCCAATATATTTATTATTTCGTGAAAAGCTCTCGATTGCCTTTCAAGGAAGAAATCCTTCCTAAAAATATTTTCATTTTAGATGAGATTCAAAAACTCATCCCTGAAAAGAGTTATAGATCGAAAACTCCAGAATCTATGATTGCTAAAGGCCCTTGGACCTTACGAGCTTATGACATATCAATGATTTTTATTGGTACTGATCCGATAGTTGAACAGCCCATACTAACCAATACAGGGGTTTTGATTGTATTTTTTACAAAGTTTGATCCTTATGTCATATCAAACTTACTTGGCCTAAGTAGAACTGAGTATGAGCGATTTCGTAACCTTTTAAAGGCAAAACCTGACGAACGACGCTGTATCATTTCAATTAATGGTCGAATCTCTCTCCTGAGGACACATGATTTTTCTGTTGACTTACAATTCTTTATGGATCTAGAAGGACTTCAAAACCTCCCTCTACAAAAAAAACTACGTGAATCTTACCAGAACTTTGTTTTTAATCCCTTACAAAAATAAGCCTTACTTATTCTTTGAAACAGCTCATTCTGGATTGCCATTACAATAGAATAAGTATAAGGATTAGTTGTGTTATGAGATCAAGCTGTAATCAAAAAAATTTTCTGGGTTTTTATAAATAGGTTCTAAGTGTTTGCTAAAAACTAGGAGTTTATGATAGATTAAAGGCCTTGACTGCTGATGTTAACCAAGATTGTGTGTCATAAATCTCTAGAAAATAGGTGCTATTAAAAGAATATATAGGAAATTAAAAAGGAGATTTTGACTAGTAAAATGTTGTGAGATTATATTCAATTATGGGAGTGGAGGAATGAGGTAAAAAAATGAGTCCTCCTCCTGGTGGTCCTGGTCCTAAGGAATAATGATCTTTAAATAATTTGGAGAAAGACCATACTATTCCAATGGTTTTTCGTCAACTCATTTTTTCCCTCTTCTTAATAATCATTCTTCCATTTGTGATATTAATTGTTAATTTTCAGATTATAGAACATGAGGAGCTTTCCATTGTTGAGTTTCAGGAGAGTACCAGTCGTAAGTAAGTTTTAGGTGTTTATGGTTTTCGACAATGGGTATGATAGTCCAGTTAAGATCAGTACTCAGCCATTGGACCAACTCAGAAGTTAAGTAAGTCCATATGTAGATATTTGTCTCTGCGAAATAAAGAACACTATAAGGAAGCCAAGCTAACAGCCTCAAAAGCTGGTCAAGTGGCATTTTAGGAAGTTTGATCCAATAATTGTCTAGTGAGAACTCATAAATTAATCCTAAAGAAAAAAAACTAATATTGAAAGTTTTTTGATGCCATAATCTCTTTAAAACATTAATTTCAGGTTTAGAGAGTTTGATGAAAGATTGGCTATTATTTGAACTCAAATTCAGTTCTCTATAGGACAGCACACGAGGAATTTTACAGTAGAGTTCAATCACTTGGGATCGATCGTGTAACTGACTATAATGCCAGAGTTCATTGAATCGGGGTGTTATATATAAAGATGTAGGATTAATACGTTTTTTTCGTGGACGTTGTGTCTTTAGCATAAGACCTAATCTGTACCTATCCGTTACAGTTGGATTACGCCAGCTTTTTATGGCTTGATAGAGAAATAATGAGACGCAAATTCGAGGGTTGGTAAGCTTTGTCAACTCATGAAGTATCAATTGGCCACGACGTTGACACGTGTGAAGGTATTTTTCTAAAGACTCTACAAATTTAAGAGGTACATAGAAGACACCACAATACATATTGTGGAAACCTCTAATCCAATAAACCCTACTGCGACATAAGATGGTATTATTTGAATTTTTAAAATCAATGATTTCTTCTAAAGAAGTCGACTTGCTTAATTGAAAATGAAAAAAGAGCTCCTCTATGTCAAACGCTGGATTATAGAATTGAAGAAGCCATGTCGAATCAACTCTAGAAAATAGATTGACGAGTTTTTTTGAAAGAGTGGGAGATTTCACACGATTTATGATAATATTCTTGATGTATTTTTGATCTAGAGCTTTAATTCCCGTTTCCATATAAAGCTCGTGTACAGCCTCAAGAGCATGGAGCTCTTCACTTGTGAGTGGAACACTGAGTCTATTAGAGGCATACTGAAGCTGTTCCCACTTAAGATCTGTCAATGTTACACCATTACGAATTAATTTAAAGACCCCACTCACATCAGAATCACCACGGAGGTGTTTCACAAGATATTCGTAGAAATCATCAGCATGAAAACTTGCAACTCTCAGCAATTTGGATGCATTTGTGAAATAACTCTCCGTGAACCAAAGAAAAGGTAGATCCCACATTTGTCCACTACTACGATATTTGTCAACGAATTTTTTAAAACGCTCTAGGAGTTGCCAGCGAGCTTGCTGAGTATCGACTTCGTAATATCGTAGAATAGAAAGGAAGTCATTAAGAAAAACCTGATCTGGTAATGTATATTTCTCAATATAAGTAGGAAGCTGGGATAATATTGTTTTCATAAACCGTTTCCATGTTTTACGCTGATGGGCCACCTTCCACTACACCTTGTGCAAATAAAGTGTTCGTTTAAGTTTTAAAAGAAATTCTTGGATATTTTTCTTTCCCTAGATACAATTAATTCTTAAATATTTATAAAGCATTTATAAATATTATCGATTTCAACAAGTTAAAGGTATCAATTTGCCCCTAAAAAAAGAGACTTTATTAATATTCAATTGGTGAACCACTAGATCAAAAATCTTTCTATTGGAAGCAAAATTGATGGAAAGTTCAGTTAGTTCGCTTAATATTGTTTTCTTAGACTTCTTCAAGGATATTGAAGGTAATTTAGAAGAGATTTTAGACTCTCCAATGTTAAAGATCCTTTGTGAGCCGATTATCGATTTAACATTGATTTTTTCGGATATTGATAACTCAAAAGAAGTGAATACTTTTATTAAAAATTCAGGTTTACCTCAAAAAAAGATTGATGATCTTGAACGAATTTTTGAGGATCCTTTTCAAACATCTTTTTCCTATGGTTACAAGAATAAGGAATTTGTTTTTATTCAGCTTGAGAGAAGTTCTCCCTTACTTAAACCTACTCATCGAAATGGACTCACTGGTTTAATTTTTCACGAAATTTTACACTCCATTCAGAGACAACGTGGCCTTGAGGTTCGACTGAGGAATTCCTTAGTTTTTAGTCTGGATTTTTTTACCCAATTAGCTTCTATAATGCCTCCAGAAAGTTTTAAACAGGAGGAACTAGTTACTTTTCTCAAACAAATTTCACAAATTGCCCTATTTTCACTCAAGGATATTTTTGTCAACGTTGAGATGATGAAAAGAGGATTGAGTAACCCGTTGTTAGATTTTTATAGTGTGGAACTTCGTCTTGAGGAATCTGATCAAACTACTCCTCCAATTCTTGACATTCCTTTCCAAAAAGGTGAAATAAAGATCAAAGATCTTGACAAGTTTGCTAAAGCGTTCAACTATACTATTTCACTCATTCCTGTGTGGTTACCCACTATGGTCTTACAGGAAGATTCTATAGACTACACTCCCTCCCGTAAACTTAAACATTTTATTTTTCAGAAATATTACATTAATCCATCTCTTATAACTCGTGAAATGTGGCACATTGAGAACATCTTCTTGACAAGTTTTTCATTTTCAAAAAATTTTCATGTAAAATGGTTCGGGGCAATCTTTAATTTAGCATTAGAATATCTTCTCGGTGAAGATTTTGTTTTCTATCACTTATCAAAGGCTACTGAACTAGTTGAAGCTATCTATGAAGGACAAGAAGACCCTGAAAGGAAAAGGCTTGCAATGGTTCCGATTTTGAAAGCAGCGTACGTTCACAAGAGAGAATATCCAGCAGGAATACAACAGAAGAATGTTGAAGATCTAGATGCAGCAATGAAGCGCTATACCATTGATCAAGAGGAGATCGTAGAGCTAGAAGAAACTCTCGACGAATTAATTCAAACAAAAGACAGCCACTTTGGTCATTTCTTCGAAAATCTGCTTCAATTATCCATCATGATTCTAGCACGAGATTTTAGACAAGATGTTTTCCATGGCCATCAGACACCTATAAAGGATTTTGGACGTGCTATTCTTACGCTTCTTCAAGCCATCAATTATCTAGGTGATCAATGTGATGAAGAATATTATCATTCTGTCAGGTTGACTGTTAAACGATTACTAAGAAGTGACAATGTTTTCAAACAGAAACACCTAGCCATTCATTTGGAAATTATTTCTAAGGAGGCAATTTTCGCCTCTGACACTGATGCCACTTCAGCTGAGGTCGAAGAACTCCTATATAATTTTGATTTCTTTGAAATCCCTTTAAACAATACATTTATTGAAATGGGAATTTCTTTCATAAACAACATCAAGACTGTCTTAAGAAAAGTACCTATTACTGATTCGGAATTTCCTCTATTAGCCTCGCAATTTATTAGTATTCTCCTGTCAGATAAAGAACTTTCTATTGAAGAAATGGATCAGATCAATATGATCTTGGTCAGCAGTCTTATTGCTACTTCAGGAGTCCCTTTTACTATGATCCAACCAGTTCTAGAGCAATTTGTAACTTCTAGCCACCCACTGCAAACAGAAAATGATGAATAAACCAAAACTCATTTTAATTTACTCATGCTACAATTTCAGTTATGAAACTATAAAAAGAAACGGCACCAGCAGGAATTTCAGACAGAAACATTTTGTTCCTATCTTTTGAACCTGCGACCACCCGGTGTCTGTTGGGTCTCCTTTCAGAGTAACCTAGTAACAGCCGGACGCTCTACCTGTTCAGAGGAAGAGTAGAAAACTCTATCCTAAACTGAGCTATGATGCCTTCTTTTGAAGAGGGGATGGGCCTGGGGGGATTTGAACCCACGACCATCCGGTTTCTCAAACTCATTTGAGCTATATGAGCCGGACGCTCTAACCATTTCAGAGAGTGAAAGCGTTAAACACCCTAAACTGAGCTACAGGCCCTTCATATATCTGTTAATATAAGCGTACCATTAGATAATGGAATTCATATTTTGTTTTAGGTGGTAATAAGCTTCGAAAGCTCTGTTTTTTTTAAAATTTTTTACCAATTGTTACATTCGATACAATCCCGCAGAATCTCTACATGATTAATTACGATGGATTAATTGTTTATATGCCTTAATACTAAGGATATTAGTCAGTCTCAAGAACATATTGTTAGTAGACATCTAGGGGTATACTACGTATAGTCCATCTTGGAAAACAGTTGGATCTTTACTTTGTCGTCCTCGTAACCGAGTAGCTTCTGCCAACCGTGCTGCGGTTTGTGAGACTTTTTCAATGTCTATTCCAGTCATTGATACCATATCTCCCTTAACAGTAATTGCAACTGACTTGTCATAAGGTATTCTTATTGGGTCTCGCCTTCCATAAAGGTTTTTCACAAAGACAGTATTCTTTTGTACTTCAACAGTGGCAGGAAAATGTGATGTAATCACACGAACTTTGTAAGTGAATCCTTCTGTAACTCCTTTTATCATATTAGAGATATGTCCCGTTATGGTTCCAACCATAGAAGCTTCTGCTTTGTTTCCAAAGAAGCTTTGAATAAGAAATTTTTTGTTACTAAGAGAAATATACACTTTAAGACGTTCAAAAGTTCGGACAAGTTTTCCCTTGGGCCCTTTAATCTGGACAGTTTTTCCTCCACGGATTGGAGTTAGCTTAGCGGTGACATTTTCGGGCACCTCAATGATCCTTTCGATTGCATAATGCTTCACAAGAGTACCTTCCTATAAATTAAAACTAATAAACATAAGCTAGTAATCGTCCACCAAGGTTTTTTTCTTTAGCTTCATGGTGAGACATTACCCCCTCGGAAGTTGAAACTACCAAAATTCCCATATCACGAGCAGGAAGAAAACGTTTTTCCCACTCAACATAATCTCTGACTTTAACAGGATAACGGGGTTTAACAACTCCAATTTTAGAGATTCGACCTAATAATTGAACAGAAATAATCCAAAGGTCTTCCATTACTTCAAATTCTCCAATGGTGCCATACTTTTGTATTACCCGAAGGACATTCGCAATGATCCGGCTTGCAGGTCTAATTGTAACTTCTTTACGACCAAGAATTTCGGCATTTGCTATAGTCGACATCGCATTAGCTAGAGGGTCAAGCATAACCAATTTAATCTTCTCTTTGATGGTGATTGCTCGTGAAGATAGTATATTCAACCTATCTATTTGGTAAGAGAGCTCTAAAGCTTCTAAATATCCATCTATTTCGTCCTTGTGCCGAGTTGTTAAAGTTTATCGTAAAGTTTTCAAGAAGAATTTCTGATCTTGGTAGCATAAATTTCGATTTAAGATGATTTATTACTTTTCTTTCTTTTAATTTTAGCAATCGAACCTATTGTTGTTGACTTGGGTATAAAGTCTTCTATGATGGAACCCTCTTCAGTTACTTCTGTTTTCAGTTCAATGTTTAATTCACGTTCGATTTTTGCTACAACCCGATCGGTAGGCAACACTTTCTCAGCTTCAATCCTTGCGAGTAAAGTTTCTTTTTCTTTAATCATTTGAGCAAATTCAGCCCGTCCAAAACCAGAATTTCGTCTAGCTTCTTGGATTAATTGACCATATCCATCTACTAAAATTTTATCGTGGAGAAAGTCTTTTTTCGGAGGTTTTATGTGTCGTGGTTGAGGCTTCACTTGTGGTTGAAAACGAGGGACGGGTTTCATAATCCTCTTTTTTGGACGACTTATAACGGGTTTTCCAAATCTCGCACATTTAGGACATGCATGCAACTCTACATGATCAATTTCAATTAAGGTAACTGGTGCTTCAACCCCGCACATCTCACAAGTTTGTATCCTACTCAATTTGACTACTTCCTCTTGGGTTTAGAAGTTATTTTATTTTGTTTTAAAGCCTATTTTTAGCAGATTTCTAGTGTTAGATTATCTGTACTCTACTCTTTATGAATCATTTGACCGATTTAGGTGATTTTTTCTTATAATCAAGAATCTAACATCAATTTTCAGTAATGAGGGCGTTTTAATTGCCACAATCGCTAATTATAAAACAAACTTCATTATAGTCTATAGTGAAAAAGAAAAGAAAAGAAAAATAAGGGATGATTTGTTGAGAGACCTCGACAGAATCGTGCATAACCTTGTCAGCTAATACAATCTCAAACCCAATAGTCAAATCTCCAATATTATTCAATATGTTAACCTCTCATAAATCATTTATTTTAAACAAATCGAACAATAAGTAGGTAATAAAATGCCAGATACTGTGGATGATAAGAAAGCTTCTTTTGATGATTTCGCTGATTCATATACACGGACTATGGAACGTCGAATTCGTGCGTTAGAAACTGAAAGACAACTACTTGAAGTCCAACGAAACAAATTAGAAGAAGAAAGAGATAATCTCAAACTTGAACTTCAAAAACTTCGACAACCACCATTGTTTACTGGAACATTACAAGAAATTTTGGAAAATGGTAAAGCTATTGTTAAAAGCTCAACAGGACCCTCATTTGTAGTAGTTGTCGATTCTTCAATTCCTAAAGAGGTACTAACTCCGAGCTCACGTGTTGCACTACATCAAAGAAATTTTGCTATTCTGGAGGTTCTACCCCAGTCATTAGATCCTAGTGTTCGCTCTATGGAGATCGAAACAAAACCTTCTGAAACATACGCTGACATTGGCGGATTAAAAGAACAACTTCAAGAACTTCGTGAAACAGTTGAATTACCTCTATTGCAACCCGAATTATTTGAAAAGGTCGGGATTGAACCACCCAAAGGGGTATTACTTCATGGCCCCCCTGGTTCGGGAAAAACACTCATGGTTAAAGCTGTTGCTCATGAAACTAAAGCTACTTTTATCCGAGTGATTGGTTCCGAACTGGTACAGAAATATATTGGTGAAGGGGCACGACTAGTTCGTGAAGTCTTTTCATTTGCAAGAGAGAACTCACCAAGTATTCTCTTCATTGATGAACTTGATGCAATCGGTAGCAAGAGACTAGACATCGCTACTAGTGGAGATCGTGAAGTTCAAAGGACTTTAATGCAGTTACTAAGTGAATTAGATGGTTTTTCTCCGCGTGGGGACGTTAAGATCATTGGAGCGACTAATCGTGTTGATATTTTAGATCCTGCTCTTATGAGGCCTGGCCGTTTTGACCGACATATCGAGGTTCCTTTACCCAACCAAGAAGAAAGACTAGAAATCTTTAAAATTCATACCCGTTTGATGAATATCGATTCAAAAGTTGATTATTCATATTTTGCCGATGAAACTAGACATTCCTCAGGTGCTGACATTCGTGCTATAACACAAGAGGCTGGTATGTTTGCTATTCGTGAAAGGCGAACAACAGTTACTTTTGATGATTTCAAATTGGCTGTTAGAAAAGTTTTAGCTACTCGTGGGGACATATTTTCAGGCCGTAATGAGTATCTATAGTGAAATCTGACAAATTCAATAAACAGAGCAAATCTTTGTATTGAGTGTAAGGCCTTGATTATCGATTTTTTTCTTTGTTTTTACTTGGATGGCGGAAGTTCACTCAAGATGAAAATTGTATAGGAAATCCAGAAGTCTTTGAAATGAGAGGACTGCGGAAGAATACTCTTCTTTAGGATGATGAAGACGGTCAGGTTCGAGTTGAGCTATAAGGGGATCAACAAGCTTTTCAAGAGTTAAATCTTTGTGTACCCAGAAATAGAGAATAAGTGCTTCGATAGCATCAGCTATTCGACTTTTTTTCCCTCTTATTTTCAAAGTATTTGTAGAATACCACAAAGATCTTCTATATGCCTCTGAAAGAATTGAATCCGAAACTTTTGTACCTGTTGGCATTTCAGATACAATACTCTTCGCTACTGAATAAATGAAGTTGACCAAAGAATCTCCAAGTTTTGCATTACTTCTTTTATGAATATAGGCCTCCAAATTTTCATGTTCTCCCCTTTTTTTACCAAAATTACTAAGTGATTTCTTAAATTTTTGCACTTTACAACCCAGATTAAGGGTTAAACGGAGTCGGAGAGTGTTTGTTCAAAGATGTTTGTTAAATCATCACACTTATGGATGATATCATCAGCAGCTTGCTGAAGAGCTTTAACTGGATCAGTTGAAGATGTCTGTAAATAAAAAATTGGATTTTCGAGAAGAGGATGAGGAAACCTATAAGCTGCAAATAAAACTCCAGGTTGATCTTTTAATGTCTCACGGAGCATACTCAAAAACGTATGATCCTCACCTATTACTTCAAATTCTAAAAGTGATTCTTTTTTTCGAATAATCTTTACTTGCGTCAAGAACACCCCTACAGACCATTCTTTCTTATAATCGTCCATTTTAATAATTAGTTCAAAAAACTTTCTTTGAATTTTTGGGAAAATCCGTCAGGATTTGTTGTGCCACTACTCTGGCCATTAATGGAGGTACACTTTCTCCAACTTGATTATATTGTGAATCTATCGGGCCATAGAATTGAAAATTATCAGGATAGCTCATTAAACGAGCGTGTTCCCGTACTGTACACAAGCGAGCTTCAAAAGGATGAATAAATCTACTTTTTCCCATGACTGTAGGACTGGGTTGATCTACTTGTAAACGAATATAATTACGAAATGTCCTTGTTTGACTGCCTCTAAAGTACACCATAGCCCCTCCTGGTGGGGTTCGTGGGATCTTTTTTACCATATTTGAGGGAATTGGGATAACTAAGTGGTTGTGAATATCAATACTTGGTGCTGGTAATGATTTGAAAGCTTCTCCTGTGGTTTTTACAACGTTTTTATTTGAAAAATTGAATAGTAAATTTGAAATGAATACACGTTGTCTATAACTCGGTACCCCGCAATTTAGTGCTTCTAGAGAATTAAAAAAGATCGATTCATAACTAGATCGAGAAAATTCGTGTCGAATAAATTCCTGCATCTCTGTTGACCTAAGTTGAGATACATTTTCGATAATAAATATTGATGGCTCTAGGTCAATGATAAGACGTATCGTATCCAGAATTAATCGTCCTTTTTCATCAGAATAGAGCTGATCATAGGAGGTTTTTTTTCGGTTAACATTAGCTGCCGAAAACGATTCGCAGGGCGGGCTAGCAATAATGATATCAGGAGTATATGGGTTCATTTGTTCTAGTATTTCATAAGAATGAATATTTTGGATATCTTTTGTTAAAATCCTAGCAATATCGATGTTCGCGGTATAGGTACGCATTGTTCGAAAATCATTATCAATAGCTAAAGAAATTTTAAACTTGGGGTCAGCTAGGAGGAATCCCAATGCAAAACCACCACAGCCACAAAATAAATCTAATATTCTCATTCTAATCTTCAACTATCTTTTATGGCTTTAGATAGCCCACCCAGAAATAATGCTGTTAAAGCAATCGGATTAATATCTGAAATGACTTCCTCAGCGAAGATACATTGCCCCAAGTCCAATTCTTTTCGTGTAAGTCCAGGAGATGTTCCTCCAATCACAACTAATACTTTTCCAACCTTTAAATCAGTTACTATTTCATTGAATGGGATAGGTTTCTCACCATACTTTCGAGAAACAAGTAGATATATTTTATGGGGATTTAGGGCCTCCAATATACCTTCTACATCAGAAAAAAAGAGTAGATTCCCTCCCATGCTAAGAACAGATTTTTGTGCATTAGGAATTCCTATGGAGGCTGCAGAGGCAGTGATCTTACTAAAGATTACATTCTTACATGATAAGCCGACACAGGTGTCAGCAAAGAATTTTACAGCTTTTCGACTATGTGAATTATGAAATGCCATCAACAAATTATTAGATATCATTCTTATCTCCAAATTATCGGCAATCTATTTACACAAACAATATTTTTGACTTTTTTTAGCTGATATTCTTATAAATCCCTGCTTGGTTGTTTTTTGACAAATAATTTCAAAATGGATAATTAAGTGATAAATCTTTCAGATGGTTATTTGACGCTATAGCAGCAGAAACTTAATTAGATATGACAAAGCATAATAGATATGTCGTAAGTCGGGATATCCAAGCCTGGTATGGAGCTGGACTGCTAATCCAGTGCTCTATGAGCTCGGGGGTTCAAATCCCCCTCCCGACGTTTTTAAAAACGCTAGACTGATTTTAGAAGCTTCTTCATATGGGAGAAACCGATTTGAATGAAAAAATAGAAAAAATCTTATAATGTATATTTAACATTAAATGGTGGGCCGGAGCAGATTTGAACTGCCGACCTTCTCCGTGTCAGGGAGACGTCATACCGGACTAGACCACCGGCCCACAGCTTTCTAAAACACTCATTCAAATAAACTAGTGTGAATATGATAAGCTGACTTATAATTAAATATCTTACTCTGGTGATGAGCTTGTAAAAGCTTTACCTCCAGCAGCCTCAATTTTTTCTAGAGCTTTTGATGTAATTTTTTCTGCATAAATATGAAAAGGATGTTTTACAAAACCTTTGCCCATGACTTTAGAATACCCCAAATTAGCAATATTAATTTTGAAAATAGATCCTTCTTTTATAGCAATGTTCTTGGTCAATAATAGGTCGAGCTGTTCATCAATATCACCAATATTAATTGATAAAGAAGATGATGGAATATTTGGGGCATTGAACCCTTTTTTATTACGAATCATATCTGATATTCGACCAATTCGATGGTGATCCTTTATCCCAGCATTTCCTTTTCCCCCACGAGAACCACTTTTGCGATGACCACCAGAAACTCGACCATAGCCATAAGTTCGGCTTCCCCGCTGTTTGCGAACCTTCTTTTTTTTTCTAACAGTCATTAGTAATCACTTTAAGCCATTTTTAATATGAGATCGTTGATTTCATTTCCACGATAACCAAGAGCTCCTCCAAGACTAAAAGGTTGCTTTATACCATGCCGTTTATGACCTTTTCGTGGAGGATGCAGTCGAAAAACTGGTTTAAGCCCTTTTATGTCCGATAGACTAGCCTCAAACTTAATAAATTTGTCTACAAAATCATCAAGATTTGAAAAATCAGTGTGACTCTGGATATAGTCTTCTGTAATCCGTTTCCCACCATCTAAACGGCCTCTTTTTAGGAGCAATTCTTTCATTGTCGGTGAGTCTAGTTCACCCCATGCAATGAGATCTTTAGCTTTCTGTAACATCCCTTTGTAAGTTTCACGATCATCGATAATAACACAATGATTTGTACGATTTAATCGTAAAAGTTCCAGCGTTCTCTTAATGGATAAGCTTCGATCAACCTGGCCTCGAATTCTTATTACTGCGAGCCTTTTAGAATTTTCTTGAACATTCTTTGCCACATTAATCACCCCATTCTAAAATGTGAGAAATATGATAAGTTGCTCGCAGTGCTTCAAATGTAGCTTTACAGAAGTTTTGAGTCGTTCGCGTATCACCAAAAGTTTTACTCCAAATATCGGAGATACCAGCTAATTCTAGTACACTTTTAGCTACGTCTCCAATGACTAATCCCAATCCTTTAGGGGCAGGTTTTAGTACCACACGTACACTACCAACCTTACCCTCAACTTGATATGGAATCGAATGAGGATTGCTACACGTGCATTCCCAACTCCCGCAGCCTCTTTTCACAGGTACTACATTAAGTTTAGCCAGAACAATAGCATTTCTAATTGCTGTACCAACACCTGCAGCTTTAGCTTGAGCAACACCCACAATTCCATTTTTATTACCAACTCCTGCAGTAGCTACAAATAAAGTTTTTCTTCCTGCATCAGTCTGACGCTGAACACGACCAACATCAAGTACTGTTTCGGTTAAATTTGGTATTAAAAAGTCCACAATACGAACATCGTCTATTCTGAGCGAATCTCTAAAAATATCATAAATAGATGCAATGGTTCCATCTTTCACCATTTGTCCAACAGCGGTACGCGGAACCCAAGATTCTAAATCTACTGTTGGAGGTTTTCTTTCCATATCTCTACTCCTGCTCATTACGACTGACATCCAGGTTAATCTTTTTGTATTAATGATATTTATCTTGAATTTCCTTCTTGGTTTTATCAAAGATCAGAGGAATTTTTACTGGATCGATTTTTTGTTTATTGTATTTTGAAAACTGCTTATTGAATAACTCTTCATCACTTTCCTTAAGATTTTTTGCAAAATCTGCTATATGAGTTCCATTTAATCGATTAGTAGCTGGAAAAATCTTGTTTGAGTGCGGAACCTCAATTCCTGCATCAACAATCCCTTTTAGAGCGGCAAAAATGCGAGATCCATAAACTGGAGGATTAAGGCCAATATCTAAAATCGCTCTGGATATTCCTACTTTTTTTGCTTTTAGTCCAGCTAAAAATCCAACTAGATATGCGCTAGGAAGATTTGAAGTAGCGCTATTCCATTTAAAACTCTTCAATTCACGAGAATGCGATGCAGAAAGTGTAATATCTCCAGTAATGCGAGCTTTTATAAATTGTACTAAACAATGATTGTTTGTTACACGTACAACGGCTCTTATTCTATTACTCCGAACAAGTCTTCTTCGTAAATGATAATTTGTTTTTCCTTCTCGACGACGTCTGAAAGGAATACGATACCGTGCATTTCTAGCCATTAGAATTATCGCCTCTTCTTCTTGGGTTTTTTAATAATCCCTAAATCTTCAATTGCATTTCGAAGATGAGTAACACTCCGATAGGAATTTCCTTTCACCTTAACATAGAGTTTTCTGTATTGCGCTGGACTGATAAGCTGGTTGTCACGTAAACCACGAAGATATCTCCGTTGACTTCTTACTTTATTGATCCAATTCATTTTACTAGGTTGACGTGCACCAGTACGTCCTTTGCGTCTTCCATGACCCCTTCGTTGCCCACGTCTTTTTTGAATTTTTATTAGACGCGTACGTCCCTTAGAAACCCCTTTAACATTTTTTTTTCGAATGACTCTATCAGAAATTAATTTCCGAACATCTTCCCGTGTTAACGCTAACGACAGATCCTCTTCTATATCTGGATCGATCCAAACGCGTTTGACGCCAACACCTAAGATCTTCGCTGCAATTCTCTTCTGGGGTGTTAAATTCATTCTTCTTCACCGAATTCTTCGTCCTCTGATAATTCTAGATCATCAATGTCTATCTCGTCTAAGAGCTCATCATCAAGCTCTAATTCTTCTTCAAGATCACCTAGATCGATTTTGGCAGAAATAGGATTTAAAATACGTATATTGAGTAATTCAGCTTCCGTAATGATTTGTTCTCGTTTTTTCCTACCTATTTTCGCTGCAATGCGTCCAACTTGTCGATCTGAATCAATTAATGATAGATCTACAGGAGAAAAAATTAAAATTTCTTCTTTTCCCGAAGATGATTGATAACGCACCTTTTTAGGACTTCGAAAGCCAATCATTGGAGATATTGGCCATCCTCCTTTCTTCTTACGGGTTTTAGAATCAATCCCACGTGCTTTTCGCCATCTTTCCTTCACTCGCTTATATCGCCAAGATTCAATCCTTCGAAATGAAGGCCGTTTACCCTTTAAATTTTCTCGGATTTTTCTTAGACGTTTAATCTCTGATTGGGTTTTATCTCCCGGAATATTAGCCAATTATTTTCCGTCCTTTATTTAAATGTGGGATTTCTTTTTTTAACCGTAATATGACGATTTCCAATGGGTTCCTAAAATTTCACGAATCTGCATCTTCTATTATTGTCTTTTGACGCATGATCCGTTAATAAAGATCAGCAAGAACCCCGAAGAAGCGACTGTTGCGACTCTATTTAAGTGATACAGGAGGAGCATTTTCGAGGTTTCTTAAGTTAATGTAAACTCTACTGCCAATAGAATCAACATTTAAACAGAGTACTCCTGCTATAGACAACTGGAAACCTTTCATAAAAAAAAATAATCATTTAAACCATGAGATTCCTAGTGAGACTGAAAAAAAATTTATTAGTTATTCTCTACGAATTAGTCTAATCCTCTGGGAATTTTTGCTATTAAAATGAAAATCAATACAATTATCGATTTATTTTATCCTAAAAATTGGTACCTTATTTAGTGGAGTTAGATAAAATAACTGAATCTTCGAACTCGTTAAATAAACAAAGTTTACAATAAGAGTGAAACTTAATTCATCATTGTAAAAGTCCCAACATATCCATAGGTTGGTAAAGCTAATCTAGGAGAGTATTATTCATTCGCACCATTGTTGAAAATGCATTTAATGAAATAAATGACTATTTAACGGAAATAACAAGATTAAACGCGCAAAAAATCAAATTCTGTAAAATCTTGCGTTCTATAAATCCTAATTTACTAGATCTTCCTCCACATTTACATCATTTGATTTACGATAACCAAATGTTTACTCAATTATTCCCTCAAGACATTTCAGGGTTAACAATTGGAGGTATTGATGGGGGATATGCTTCACGCTTATTCATAGGCTTTGATATCTTCGCTTTTCGAGCTATTGCTGTATTCTCGACTTACACACCAGAAGGAATACAAAAAACTACCTATTATCCTACTAGAACCCCTCCCTTAGAGATCGCTATATCTGATGTGGGTTTATCTTCGATGGACTTCGAGAATATGGGGTCGATTCGCCGAGCGATAACTGAATTGCAGATAGCATCCCAAGTTCTCGAACAGAGCACCAAAAAATTGGATATCCTACTCTTAGATGGAAGTCCTGTTGTAAGAAAACCACTTACAAAGAACCAAAAAATTCTGAATTATTACCAGACTTATTTATCTATACTTTCAAGGTTGATTTTTCTTGCAAGAAAACAAGGAATTAAATTGGCTTGGATCGTTAAAGATAGCCGTCTAAACCTGTTCACAAAATTCCTTGGTCAAATATTACCCTTCATAGCTGAAGAAATGCCGGATATTCTTTCTTTAGATTATCGTAGAATAATTAAGAGAAGTCGTGACATGGATCTATTTTACTACCTTTTAGAACCCAATGTTCGATCCATGGCATATTACCGTCAATTTTACATATCAAAACAATTTGGCCAAGAATTTGCTCTTTATGCATATTATTTGAAGACGGCACCCTTCGACATCCCTCTTCGTATAGAATTATTCCAATCTATTCATAGAGATCAGACTGATCTTATAAAGGAGATCAATTTCATCTCAGAGGCAATTTTACCAGTTTCCCAATACAATAAGAATTATGGAATTCCAGCTCCTATCGTTGAAGCAGATGCTCGAGCTAAAATTAAGGAAACAGAAGTAGATGCTCTTTTCCAACTGATACGAATTCGTCATCCGACTCCAGATTTATGGTTTTACCGCAGAAAAAGGGCTCCTTGGAAATTTTAAACTAGTATAAGTGAGATAATCATGACTTCAATTGGAACAGTAGTTGCTACATCAGACTCACCAAGTCTAGAGAATATTGAATTAATCCTTGATAAGAATGATCATCAACAGATTGAGAGAGGGCAATTTGTGACCATTCCAAAAAACAAAAATCAGGTAGTTTTGGGAATTATTACTGGAATAAAGAAGTATAATGCTTATTATGAAACTTTGGACTCAAGTGTTCAAGAAATAGCTTCCCGAAATTATGAAGCGATTTTTCCAATCAAAGAATGGGAAAGTACTTTGGCAAATATAAAACCACTTGGAGAAATAAGTCTTGAAAGCGGAGGAATAAGCCGATTGAAGTTTCCTGTCTCTCCTGGCTCAAAAGTATATGTTGCTTCGTCTTCAGTTGTATCGAAATTTCTAGGCCTTGATAATAATGGGATATATTGGGGAGATCTCCCTTCTAACAATGTAAAAATAAGGATAAATCTTTCCAGATTATTACGTAAGCATCTTGCTATATTAGCAATATCTGGTGCTGGGAAATCATATGCTGTATCTATTCTATTAGAAGAGTTATCTAAGAAAGGGAAAATGAGTGTTCTTGTCATTGATCCTCATGGGGAATATTCCAGTATTATACCAACCAAGGCGGAAGGTACAAACATTGAAGTCATTAGAGGTTCTTTCATATCAATTGGAGTCCCAGAACTGTCAGCGTGGGAAATTTCGGAATTCATTCCAGAAATATCAGTTGTACAAACGAGAGTTTTAGATAATATCATTTCTAGTATTCAACAGAAGAATAGAAATTGTTATGGCTTACAGGATATCATTCAAATAATTGATACTTCAGAAATAATTAATGTCCGAACAAAAGAAGCACTAATAAGCTGGTTATACTCTTTACAACGTACATATTTGTTTTCTACGGAAACTAGTCCTAATGTTACAGAATTGTTTCAACCTGGTAAGATAGTAATTCTAGATTTATCAGAGATTCAAAATCTACGAAGTCGAAGTATTATTGTATTACATTTCCTGAAACATCTTTACTATCAACGTACAAGAGAGAAAATTCCCCCATCTTTGTTTGTGATTGAAGAAGCTCATCAGTTCTGTTTAAGCAAAGATACAGAGCTGTTAACTAGTAAAGGATGGAAAAACTATGCAGATGTAAAAGTTGGAGATTTGGCTTTTTCTTATAATAGGGAATTAAAAAGATTAGAATTAGCGAAAATTAAGAGATTAATTGTACAAAACTATGAAGGAGAGATGATAAAGCTTTTCAATGAAGATAGCATTAACGCATTAGTTACGAAGGATCATAGGGTGTTATGTAATTATAGAACTGTAAGGAAGGATCGCAAATTTTGCTGGTCTAATGATACATTCAGATTTGCAAGAAACTTACCAAGTAATATAAGAATACCCGTAACCGCCGAATTTACTAGAAATGGGAAATGCAATATTGATGAAGATCTGTTAAAGATTATTGGTTGGATTCTAACAGATGGTCATATCCACTATTATGCAAATAAAAAGCATTTTAGATACGAAATTACACAATCAGAAGCTAAAGGAATTATATTACAAGAGATGACTGAAGTTATTACGAGAAAGTATCCTGAAACAAGTATTTATGTTCGAAAGGAAGAAGATGAAAAAATCAAAAGAAAACCTGATCACAGTTTTCATTTCAAGAGAAAAGCATCGCAAGAGATTGATGTTTGGCTTTTGAAAGAACCACACAGAATTCCAAGAGAAATTCTAGAAAAATGCGATCTTTCTCAATTAAAAATTCTTTTTAATGCGATGGTACAAGGGGATGGTAATATCCAATACAGTAAAAATGGTTACAAATATATCACATTTTATGCTGGAAAAAACAAAGGTATAGCAGATGATTTTCAAGAATTATGTGTTAAAATAGGTCTATCAGCAATTCAAAAATTTATTCCCCAAAACAATCAATTTAGGGTACTTGTCTCGTTTAAACGAAAATTTGCTCACGTTAGAAAAACAACGACCGAGTTTTATTCAGGTAAAGTGTGGGATATTACAATTAATAATGGTGCCTTTGTTGCTAGAAGGAATGGAAGAGTATTCATTACTGGTAACTGTCCAGAAGGCTCTCGTTCCATTTCAAAACGTATTATCGAAACAATTGCGCGTGAAGGAAGGAAATTTTACGCTTCATTATGTTTAATATCACAACGTCCAGTGAATCTGTCTGTTACAGCTCTTTCTCAATGTAATACCAATTTAATTCTTCGTATAAGAAACCCATATGACCAGGATTTCATTGGAAAAACTTCTGAAGGTATTGATCGTTCTACTCTTAAAATGATTCCTGATTTAGAAATTGGAGAGGCTCTTTTGGTTGGAGAAGGCATCAATTACCCAACTTTCTTTCGGATTAGATCACGGACGTTTTACAGTAAAGATTTATCGCCAGATTTGGAAACAATGGCAGACAAGTATAAAGAAACTTGGAGTGTCAAACGTGATACTTCTTAGAATTCACTTTTATTGAACTTCCAACTATGTTCAAGCTAATAATACGAAAGTTAATAGCTTCAAAAGCTTAAATATAATCATATTTATACAAATCTAGGAAAAAACTCCTAATAAAGTGTTTTGGAATGAGAAGAGTAGAGATTTTCTCGAATATACTATTTAAATTGATCACAAAATGAGCATTACTTGAAAATATTTTGCTATTAAAACAGCGGAGACATTAACTTTTGCCACTTATTAACTGGTATTATGCAAGGTTCATTGCTAGTGCTTTGGTTATTATTGCTCTTCTCTTAATATTGGCATATCTATTATTTTACAATGAGGAAGAAGAAGATTTGGAAGAGGAATTGGAAATATAATTCCAATTTTTTTAAAAAAAATCACTTCTATAAAATTACAGAAGAAAATACATTGGAAACAAACCCGTTAAGGACTCAATAGAGAGCTGTTCAGAACTAATTCCTCTTGTATTTTCATCTTGCTTTTGAGAAAACAAGGAGATAGAGAGATACTTTGAATGCTTTATTAGAGATAGTATTAACCTACAAATCTTCATTAGTATCTCTGTCAATTTTTAGGATTTTCAGGCGAGTTGGCACTACAGAACTCTTAAAGACTACTCTAAGTCTCGGCTTATTGTATGTTTTTGACGACAAAAAATAAGGAGCTAATGTTTATTGAGCCATCGGTCACGATCATCTCGTAGAATGGTAGATAAGTGGTCTGCTAAACAGTTATATCAAATTTACACTCCACCTGGCTTTTTAGAAGGTGAAGAAAAGATCATAGGGGAAACTATAGCCGATGATTCTAATAAACTGATGGGCCGTGTTATTGAAGTTTCGCTGGCAGATATTAATAATGATTATTCTAAGATGCATGTAAAACTGGAGTTTCAAATTGTTGAAGTTGTTGGTAATAAAGCACGAACTAGATTTAAAGGGCATTCTTTCGCAAGAGATTATCTAAGATTTCTTGTTAGACGACGACGTACACGTATTGACAGTATAAGTACAGTAAAAACTAAGGATGGGGTTCCTTTCAGAGTTACAGTTACAGGTTTCACAGCTCATCGTTCAAAAACAAGTAAAAAGGATGCCATCAGGCGTAGAATGTTAGATGTTGTTGCTACTCGGGCGGGAGAGCTCAATAGTGAAGATTTTATTCGAGAAGCAACTGGAGGAAAATTATCATCCTTAGTTTATTTTCAATGTAAACCAATATATCCATTAAAGGGAGTAGAAATACAAAAAACGCGAATTTTAAAAGCGATCACGGGTTAAAGGCTACTCCGTAATTTTAAAATGTTATCAGTCAATTGGAATGCAGACAACAAATCAATTACAGTAGCTAACATTGTTTCCGTATTTTTCACATTTTTTATCGTAATGATTAGACTTTGACCAACACAAACAGAATTGAATGTCATTGGTGGCGCTGAAAGATTATCTGGGTCAATAGCCGCATGAATAATCTCGACATCCTCAATGGATCCAATCATCTTAATTAGCGCGTTTATTTTCGTAATGGGCATCTATTGTAAACCTTCTAGAATCAATTGGTTAACAAGAGTTATAAAATCACTCAGAAATGTTTCTGAAATTATGGCTCCTGCTGCGGCAGCATGTCCCCCAACTTCGGATTCTGGTTCAATATCCCGAATAACTTGATTTAATAATTGACCAAGATCAATATGTTGATCTTGAAAACGAGACAATCTCATACTTATCTTGACTTTTCCTGTCGCTGTCAACGCACATCCTAAAAACGGTTTTGGGTTTAAATCTCTCCTAGAACTCAAAATCGAAATAATAGTTCCTATCATTCTTTCATTTATTGATTTTCGTCCATCCAATAGATGAATGGCTGATAGTTCCTGTAAGTGACCTTCTGATAATGCCCACTTCAGATTTTGAGAGATGATTCTAGAATATTCTTTCTCTATTAGTTTAAGTGCGCGTAAAGTTGTCTGACGGTCACCAAGACACAATGATATTCCGATGTCTGGACGCTGTAATTTACCGCAAGCGTTCAATTTTGTTACAAAAACTCGAGCATCCTTTAAAAAGTCCATATCCTCGTGATTTAGTTTATAATCTTTTTTATAAATTTCATTAGGATCTACATTGTATTGCACAATTAGTTCAGATGCCAAACGCCGACATTCCTCTTCACTAAGATCATAAAAAGCCCTTTCATCTTCTCCTTTCTTAATTGGAATATCTAACCTTTCTAGAAAAGCTCTGATTTCTATTTCATTCTCAAAACCGAGAAATTCCGCACGTCTTAAAACTGAGATAATAGGACGAGTACGATCAAAAAACCATACAGAAACGTCATCAGAAACCATATCTAACTTTTTTGCATCTTCAACAATGAGTTTATTGAGTCCAATCACCGATGAATGTTCTCCTTGATCTTGACGATCCCCAAGAGCTCCAATAAGAGCTAATGGTGCTAGATATTTATTTTGAGGGTTAATATGGACTGAAACAAAGTAAGCCACACCAGCACCACTCAATTCAGAGGCTCCATTGATAGAAAAATAATGAGGATTGAGATGTCGAATATTTCCACTTAATTCAATCTTTGAAGTTGGGGAATGATGATCCAAGATGAAAATTTCATGAGATTGTTTCCACTGTGAAAACGATTCAATAACACCTGTCCCTATATCTGAAAAAATGACGGTACTTTTATGAGGTAACGTATCCTTGAGATCATTCAATGTACTATACTCTAAACGCTCTAGAATTCGAATTTGGTAATTAATGTCTGCTTGTGAGAGTGTTGCCGCTAAAATCGAGGCTGCAGCCAGCCCATCCGCGTCAAAATGTGAAAAAATATAGATCGGGTAATGATTTTTAGTTTTTTGTAGATCTTCAGCGACCATTTGACACGCCTCGAAAAATGAGGCCTTATTTGTCAAGTTAACATTCTCCGTGGTATTGGTCAATCTTTTGAAGACTCTAAATTTTCTAATTAATTATTATATATATTTTCACGATATTTAGATTGATGTAGGAATGATTATATTAAGCCCTTGTCAATTAATGTACGAAACTCTTCAAAGGACAACTTTCGACCTTCCTCGAATTTTTTCTTAGCATCTTCGGTTTTTTCCTCAATCTTTTCACGGCGCTGAGCATCTTGTTTGGCTCTATATTTTTGCTTATTCTTGTTAATGTCTTGACGAATCCGGCTTATCTCACGAATATAGCTAAGATACTCATTATGAATAGAGTTTGCTTGTTCTTTTGCTTCTAGAAATTGCGCATGTAGCTCATCCGCGTGTTTTCGTAAAATATCGGCGTTTTTAAATGCCTGAATCATTGTTTTATGGTGAAACCTACTTTCACGAGCTTGTGAGCGAAGTTCATTTTCAAGTCCTCTGAACCTAGCTTTCAACACATCAATTCGACTTGTAATAGTCCTAAGGTCTCGAGCAACAACATCTGTTTCTCGTACTTCACGAAATTTTTGTTCAAGTCGAGCAATTTTTTCGACAATCTCTCTCTCCTCCATAATTGACAGATTAGAGGTTGTTTGTATCTTCCATTCTAGCTCTTGAATGTTATGTCGTATTTTTTTAGCAGAAAGTTCCGATTGGCGTTTTGGTTGGACCTTTTTCTCTTGAATCCCATTTAATTGCTGATCTAACCTTCGAGCCTGTTCATCAAATCCTTCAACTTCTTTTAGTAATATCAATTTCTTTTCTTTAATCCTTGAAATCGCTTCATTGCATTTATCACGCTTTTCACGTTCTTCTTTTGCGGTTTTAATTAGTTCTTTCACCTGTTCATTCAACAGATTCCGCTTATTAGCTATTGAAGTGACTTTTCGATTAAATCCTTCCCGTTGTTGTTTGATATCTCGAGCTAGTGCTTCCATATTAGAGATCTTTAGAAGAAATGATTCAATATCCTGTTCTGACAAGGGAGAACCTTCGTTTAATTTTAAAAGCTCTTTTTATATTCAGTCTCTTGAATATGTTGCAACTATTTTTGACGTAATGCTTTGAAAGATAGAGATCAACCTATCTAAGATAGAGTGTTGCTTTAGATGGTTCATACTTAAAATCTGGTTCAAGAATACCTTTTTTCCGATAATATTTGACTAAACGTCTGATCTTGGACTCGATAAGTTGAAGTCCACGTCTTGAGTGTTTATCTTTTTTATTACCGCTATCAAGATGTTTTCGCAGATTCGATGCACGACGAACAAGATTCAGGAAATCTTCGGGCATTTTTGACCCTAAATCATTTTCACTCATGATTCTCGTAATTGATTTCCCAGTGATCTTTTTGACACTAGGTATTGCATATGCATCTCTGAGAATCAATCCTATCTGAGCAGATCCCATACCCTCTTTAGCTTTTTCAATAACTAGGTTTTCAATTTCATCAGAAGAATAGGGGACCCAACCTGGTGTCTTCCTCCATATTGGTCGAGTAGATCCACTTTTCCCTTTTCGCCTTGCGTGCATTCTCGCCATTTATTACTTCACCGAGTATATTAACTTAAAATCCTTCTTTGTTAAGTGTTATATGATTTAACTTCTAATAGCGATCATTTAGTGGAGAATTTGTTTGATACATAAATCTTATTTCATCCAGTACAAACTCATTCATGTATGCCTGATTCGACAAGAACATTAAAAATATTCTTTGCTACAAACAATATACACAAATATAATGAGGTTAATGCAATATTTAAGCAGCATACATTCTTTCAACTAAAGTTTTTGAAAACCCCCTTAGTAGAAATCCAATCGTCAAATTTAGAAGAAATAGCCATCTTTTCACTCAAGAAATGTTCAAGAATCATTAAAAACACTCCTATTTTTGTAGAAGACTCAGGTCTCTTTATTAAACATTTGAATGGATTTCCTGGTCCCTATTCTGCCTATATTTTTAAAACAATTGGTTTGAAGGGAATTATAGCTCTGATGAAAGAAATAGAGGATCGAGAAGCTTATTTTCAATCGAGTATTGCCTTAAAAATTGAGAATAAAATTAATATTTTTACAGGACAAGTAAGAGGACAAATAGCACAGGATATTTCTGACACAGGATGGGGATATGACCCTATTTTCATACCTGAAAGTGATGGAATACATACTTTTGGTGAACTAGGTATTAAAAAAAATTTTATTTCTCATCGTTTTCTTGCTACTCTTAAATTGATAAAGTTTCTTAATAAATATTCAGCGGATTAGGTGTTCACTTTTAAGACATCTAGACAGGATTATAAAAGGCTAAATCAAGCGTATTGTGATTTGATTTTATTATTAGATCGTAATTACCCTAAAAAAAGTGCTCTTACATTCGTGTCAAATCATTATACCCTAGATAGTAAATTCCGAAACATCTTGAATCGTGCAGCCCTCCCGATAAACACAGTTAAGACAATTCAGAACAATCTACTAGAGAATTTTGATTCATTAAAAGACAGAAACTTTCATATCGATGCTTACAATCAGATAATAACGTTTTTTTCCATTGTAAACCTCGATCCTGTTATAATTTGTCGTGATGGATTACTAAGAGATATATTTTCGTCATTACATTCTAAGAGAGATTTACGAATTGATCGTGAGCTTATTTCCCCTTACTTTCGGGCACTATTAAAGCTAGAACCAAAAAATATCTTTTTCTACTTTGATAAGCAAATTAGTTTCAGCAAAAACCATGCTAGATTGTTTTCAATCCTAATGCAAGAGTTTGAAATAACTGGTTCATGTGACATCCACAAAGCTGTCGATTGGAGCCTAAAAAAACAATCAAAGGATGTAGTTTTTTCTCACGATACAGCGATATTAACAATTGCCCCATATTGTTTTGACTTTTTATCATGGTTTCTCAATTCGAATTTATCACACAAAATATCGCAACAACGCTACATTGATTTTCTGAATATAACTTGCTTTTAACAAGAATGTCCGAAAATTATTAAAAAGGAACGTCTTCTAAATTATCTCAGGGATTAAATAACAGAATAATATACATTGGGGACGTAGCGAAGCTAGTGGTCTTACTACAAGCTAGTAAGACCGGACAAGTATCGCGCCGGGCTCCAGAACCCCCTGTGAACTCCACTGGGTTAACTGAAACTCATGATGAAGTTCTGGAAAAACGAGGAAACTCGGTGTCACCTCTGCCTGCAGCAGGGTGTCCGAAAATCGCCGGTTCAAATCCGGCCGTCCCCAAGTTCTTCTTCTCTAACCTAAATAAGTAAAATCATCTTCTATTTCCATAATTAAGGACGATTTTTCGTTGCAGAAATTAAAATTGTTCTAAGTATTAAATGAAATTTTGCGATTTTTTTTAGTAATAAATGAAAATCTATGCTCATGAATTTGATCAGATATTAAATATACTTAGATCTATACTGGATTTTCGAAACAAAATAATCCAACAATCACCTCTTCCTTTTCCAGTAAAAATAATTAGCAGGGTGGTGACACGCCCTTTATTATTTAGTGTTCTTAGCTAATGATAAACCCCCATTGCTTTTGTATTGAGAGTAAGTCAAGTTTCTATGCAGGACAACTAGAATTCATTCCATTACACAGATAAACTTACGCTGAAAAATGCTAGAAATAGAAGTGAGATAGTTCTAATTAATGTTGTGATGCGCGAATAATGTAAAAAAGCTAGCAATACTGTTAGGATTTATCAAGAAACCTGAAAAGAGAATAATGTGCTATTATCATGAGGAAGTGACAATAATTGCAATATTTACATGCTGCTATGGTTTTACACTCGACTGGTAAAGAAATATCAGAAAAAGGAATTGAAGCGATTATCAAAGCTGCTGGTGGAAAACCAGATGAATCAAAAATTAAAACCCTTGTGGCGTCGCTATCATCCATAGATATTGATGAAGCTATCAAAGGAGCCTCATTGATGACAGCTGCTGTTCCAGGAACGTCCGAAGCTACCAAGGATGTGAAAGCTGCAGCAGCGGCAGAAAAAGTAGAAGAAGAAAAAGATGAGGAAGAAGGGGACGATCTTGGATTATCCTCTTTGTTTGGCTAAAGAAAATCCTTCTTTTTTACCTTTTTTATACATCTAATCCAAGTAATCAATCGTTTTGATAGATAGACAAATAAATTTTCATGGCTTTTTCTTATTTCAAACTAATGAATCATGTTGTTTTCATATACCATTCTTGGCTCAGTCATTTTTGATAATCTATAAGATTAACTTTATAACAGATAAAAGTATGAGAAAATCTTTTAGAATCTTCTAAAAGACCGTCTAACATAAGCTAGTCAAACTTAAAAGAGATTACGATATATTCTTTCCCCTAAAAAAAACTTTTAATGTTTTTAAAATTGGGCCAGTGGTGAAGTAGGTATCACGCCGTCTTCGCAAGGCGGAGCGTCCATGGGGTTCGCCCTTGGATGATCGTAACCCCCGAGTTCGAGTCTCGGCTGGTCCACTAATTTCAATATTAGATAACTCTTGGAATCTCTAATGTCAATTCAGGATACTATCACAAAAAAGAAGTTGGTTGTTCAATCAAAGAGGGAGTTTCTCAAAGCAGGTTATTCTCTTTGGAACGAGGATGTCAAATCAAATGCTTTTGATTTCATTGCTAAAAAGAATAATTTAACAGATTCAAGATCATGTCAGCAAAAAATTATTACAAAGGTGTTAGTTGACTTAGATTTATTTAAGAAACAAACCTCCATTGAATTACAGCTAATTTCGAAACTTATATCTGGATTTCCTTTGTTAGTGGCTCATTCCGCTGCAGGAAAAAACATAGAACAAGCAACCTTGTATCGGCGACATAATGTTTCCGCAATCTCATTAAAAACATTGCAATTATTTTTTCAATATGAAAAAGGGGAAAGTTCTATTAAGATTTCTAAGTTTGCTCATCGTGGAGGAGTTTTTGTTAATCTTTCAAAAGAAAAATTTAAAGCTCGAAGAAAACGATTAGAACTTGACATAACCATTCTTGCAAAGAAAGTGGGAATTTCACGACAATCACTTTACAAATATGAAAAAGGGGAAAGATTTCCTAAAATTAAGTATTTCAAAATTTTAAGCAACATCCTTGGAGACAATTTGGATATTCACTTAGATATTTTAGAGAATCAATTTGAGAACATCGGCCAACAGGCATTAAAAGAGTATAAACAACCCAAATCCCAATTGCAAAAGGAAGTTGCAAGTTATTTAGCTGATAAAGAGTTTAGCGTTCTTTGGTTTAAATCTGAACCCTTTGATGGCCTTTCTGAACCAAATACAGATCAATCTTCAAGTAGCAATCAAGTAGATACTCTATATCCGATGATTACTGGTGTAACATCCTTAAATGAAAGAAATGATTCAACCAGACTTTTGTTGATCAATAGTCTTTCAAGATTTCTAAAAAAGAAAGCGATCTGGTTTATGGACGATGACATTGAGCATATGAAATTCTCTAAAGAACTTCCACTTCTAACCATGATTAATATTTCAGATCTAGAGGGAATGGCTCTTATTGATTTTAAAAACATTCTAAATAAAGAAAGGATCCCTAAGCCTTGAGAGATCCAAAAAATGATTACTAATTTCAGTATTACTTTATTTCGAAAGGAAATTAAGCCAGACTCATTGTTCCCCGTCCAGTATAATTAATGATAGTGCTACCCCCTACAGCTGCATTCCAAGTAATTTAGACAATAATGGTGTTTAGATTTAATACAGAGAAATCTTGATATAGAAATGGATCATCAATCTAAAATTTCAATGCTGAACACATCATAAAGGTTATAACTATGTCAAAAAAGCAACCTGAAAGAAATAAAGGAAATTTGTCACGACTCCCTTGGATTCCTGGACTTAAAAAGCCCACGATCGATTTCAGGGTTCCAGATATCGAACTCCCCTATGAAGCGCCTCATAAATACATTTTAGCTTTAATTCTCTTTGTAACGCTATTCATTTTAGCTGGTGGGCTTTACAATCTTACTGAACAACCATTACCAATGGGACAGACTGAAACTCAGCTTGTTCCAGTCTTCAAATCGTCAAGCGAACAGTTTTTAGTCGAATCCCTTATAGCTGGACTATTTTTTGGTTTAGGAGGAGGAGGCCTTTTTTTGATTCGTCACTCAACTCGTTTTGCTTATGACATCAGGTCTTCAATTACATTATTAATCCTGGGGATTATACTTACTCTGGTTGCAGCAGGCGGAACTGTTGTAATGTACGACTTTAAAACTTAATAAATCATCATTAACTATCCACTTTGCCGGGGTTTTGTGCATACATTCGGCTTTACAATCTCCAAAGGTATTACAATTCGAAAGCCAAGTGGACGGGTTAATGGTTTTCCATTTCCCTGTAGTACGGCGCTGGCCTTGAGTCCTAAAACAAATGAAAAGCTGTGTCAGAAAGCCAGTGTACTTTTTGTACCCGAGGGTTCGAATCTCAGGATGTTATTATTCTGAGAGAAAATCCCTCCCCCGGCGCTTTACACTTTTTTTTTCGATTAATTACTTTAATGTTCATATAACCATGATTTCTTGGGTTATTCTTATGTACTTTCTAAAAAATAATTTGTTAATAGGATGTTCCAAGGCTTATTGAAGTGATTCCGATCATTTTTTATTCCTTTTTGCTAAACGCGATAGCTATATCAAGCTCTTGCTGGATTCGTTCGTTTTCTTTTTGTTTTTGGAGCTGTTCATTTTCTTCTATGTGCTCTTGCCTAAACGCCATTGTAGTTCTCTTCTGTATTAGTGTTGGAAGATCAAACAATACATGAGATCAATACACCTTTCTACTAACTATTCTTTAGTAGTGTATTTAAAGTTAAAAATTTCAACTGTCAAAAAGAGGAGCAAAGGGGTATAAGCTCTAGCTTCTGCATGTAATTCCATCTTAACTTTTGTGGCAATACAAGACGGCCTTTTTCTACTAATTAGAAAGGTCAATTATCATTTAAAACCAATTTATGCTCTTTAATCATGTTTCGATTAGATCCATCCCATGAGTCCTCCAGATTACTTACAATTTTGATATAAGGAAGGATAATGCATAATAAAAACCAACAATCCTTATAACCCCAAACTATTCTCCCTATTTGAGCAATCTAGCAGTAAGAAATTTATATATGAATAGGTGAAGCTAATCTTGGTATCCGTAGCACGAATTCGGTTAATGAGTACCGATGTTGCACAGCTTGACGGAATTTGCAATGAAATGAAAAGAATTGCTGAGAAATCTGGGGTAAAGATGCGAGGCCCCATTCCATTACCAACAAAAAAACTCAAACTACCAGTAAGAAAATCACCAAGCGGACAAGGTACTGCGACTTGGGAAGATTACGAACTAAGAATCCATAAACGTTTAATAGATATTGATGCAGACGACAGAACGATGCGTCAGATTATTAGATTGAATGTTTCTCGTTCAATTTTCGTAGAAATCGAGTTAAGAACATAAAAACTAATGGAAGATGAAAATGGCTACTACAGAAGAAATGAGGATATTTGGTCTATGGGATTGTAAAGAGATCGAAGTCAAAGATATCAGTCTTGTTCGTTATATCAATTTAACTGAAAGACTAGTTCCACATAGCGCGGGGCGTCATGAACATAAACGATTTCACAAATCATATGTTCATATTATTGAGCGTCTAGCAAATAAATTAATGAGTCCTGGGAAAAATACTGGGAAAAAAATCTTAGCTCTTAATGTGGTGAAATCTGCCCTGCAAATAATTGAGTTGAAAACTGGTAGTAATCCTATTCAGGTTCTTGTTGATGCTATTGTGAATTGTGCACCAAGAGAAGAAACTACTCGCATCTCATATGGTGGAATTGTATATCATACAGCTGTCGATAGCGCTCCTCAACGTAGGGTTGATGTTGCATTACGCTTATTAGCTCAATCAGTTAGGAAAGCATCTTTCAATAGTATCTGGACGTTTGACGAAATCCTTGCAGAACAACTTATTTTAGCTTCAACTAATAATCCAAGTTCTAATGCAATCAAAAGAAAGCAGGATATTGAACGGGTTGCTTTAAGCGCTCGTTAAGAAAATGCAATCAACATTGTTTGATTTCTCTTTTTTCTACAGATTATTTCGAATTACAAACAAAAGTATCCTTTAACTTACTCTTATTACATCATTAGCAATACCAACGGCAATAGTTTGCCCAGAATGACGCAAAATAATCCTACCCAGTTCAGGAAAATCAGAAAATTTCTCAACAACTATCGTGGAATCCAGGGTTAGCTCAACTTCAATTAATTCACCTTTAAAAGCGATAGTTATGCGCCCTTCAAAATCTCGTGGTAGTTTTTTATATTTTGGATTCTTTTTTAAAATCTTCGTTATTTTTAATACTTGGGAGGTTGTATAAGATGTCCCACAATGAAAAATAACAGAAGAGCCTGGAACGAAAGATCCCTCAAGAATTAACAATCTGGCGCGAACAAGAGAAGCAAAATGATAATCTAATTGTTCAGGGGCCAAAACAATCCCTTCTTCTAATGTACTTTTGTCCATATTTCTTAAAAGAACTGAGCCATGGTTTCCAGGACCAATATAAGTTGTTTTAATATCTTGTATCCAAGTCTCTTTTACCTCAGATACGTTACCCAAAGGTAGAGCCTTCACTAAATCCCCCTCTTTCAACGAGGAACCTAAAACTTTGCCTAATAGAAAAGTCCCAAAACCATGACGTTCATCTAAATCATATGTGACAAATCTCATTGCTAATTTCTCTTTGGAAACTGAACCCTTAAATGAATCTAAAGCTTCAATTAAGGTGGGACCTGAATACCACTCCAGATTTGTAGAGGCCTGAACTAAATTGTCTC
>CP070665.1:997872-1006453 GCA_020351745.1 Candidatus Heimdallarchaeota archaeon
CGGAAAGAAGACAATTCCTATGTGATAGTGATTAATAGGGGAGATGAAGAGGAGGAGAAGGAAGTTCAAGTTAGTGCTAAGATCCTTAGTGCTGGTCAATTCCAATTTTCTTTGGATAATATTGTCTATAAATGCTCTGTAGCTAAGGATGGTGATGTTAGATTTATTCATTTAGATGGTGAGGACTACGAAATAACACGGATTAGTGAAGCTGTGGATGAATTCGGTGAAGCAGAAGAAGATCTGGGGAGTTTATCAAGTCCAATGCCAGGTAGAATTGTGAAATTGTTAGTTAAGCCTGGAGATCGTGTGAAAAAAGGTCAGGATCTCATTGTAGTTGAAGCTATGAAAATGGAGAATAAGATCGCTGCACCCTTTGATGGAACTGTAATAAAAGTATTTTTTCCTGAAGGAGACCAAATTGAAGCCAATGTGCCATTAATCGAAATAGAAGAAGAGAAAGAACATATGGAAGAAAATGAGGGTGAAATCAAGGATTAAAGGAAAATTTTAGCCAAAAAATAGTTAATTATTACAATAATATTGTTTAATTGATTTTTATAGGAATAAAACTGAAAAACTCTTAGATAGTGAGGAAGGAAACGCTTTATAGTGGATCATTCTTTTTTCTCGAGTGCTATTCCATGGTTGGTTCTCGTATGGTGGTCATTAAAAGTAAAATTGAACGTGATTCAAAAGAGTTTAAAGAAAATTACGAGTTCTATCAAAAGGTGCTTCAAGAATATCGTGAGATATGTGATCAAGTGAGAGCAGGAAATCCCAAGGCTATTGAGAAGCATCTTCAGCGTGAAAAAATACTTGCTCGAAAACGAATTGAAATGATTTTGGATCCTGACACTCCATTCATGGAATTAAGTCCACTCGCAGCGTATAATATGTATGATAATGCATGCCCTTATGCGGGGATTGTTACAGGCATCGGCTTAGTAGGTGGACGGGAGATTATGTTCATAGCAAATGATGCAACAATCAAAGGCGGAACCTATCATCCTATGACTGTGAAAAAGCATCTTCGCGCTCAAGAAATTGCTGAACAAAATCGATTGACATGTGTATACTTAGTTGATTCTGGTGGGGCCTTTTTACCTTTACAGGCCGATGTATTTCCTGATAAGGAGCATTTTGGAAGAATTTTTTATAACCAAGCTCAGATGTCAGCAAAGAAGATACCACAGATAAGTGCGGTCATGGGTTCTTGTACTGCTGGTGGTGCTTATGTTCCTGCGATGTCTGATGAGACTGTTATAGTAAAAGGTACTGGAACTATCTTTTTAGGAGGCCCTCCTCTTGTTAAAGCTGCCACAGGAGAGGAAATCTCAGCTAATGAACTAGGAGGAGCAGACGTTCACTGTCGCACCTCTGGAGTTTCTGATCATTATGCCTTGAATGATGAACATGCTCTTCATATAACTCGTGAAATAATCGAAAATCTTAACTTACCACCTAAAACGAAATTAGATATCCGTCCTCCTGAAGATCCCCTTTATCCTACTGATGAAATTTATGGGATTCTTCCTAAAGATCCTAAAAAGGCATATGATGTCCATGAGATCATTGCCCGATTAATTGATGGTTCAAACTTCCATGAGTTTAAACCTCTCTATGGAACAACGTTAGTTTGCGGCTTTGCTCGAATTATGGGTTATCCTGTGGGTATTCTAGCAAACAACGGCGTTCTTTTTTCTGAAAGTGCTTTAAAAGGGACACATTTTATTAATCTCTGTTCTCAAAGAAAGACCCCTTTGATATTTCTACAAAATATCACTGGATTCATGGTAGGTAGTGATGCTGAGGCAGGAGGGATTGCAAAAGACGGAGCTAAAATGGTTATGGCTGTAAGTAATACTCAAGTGCCGAAGATAACCGTTATAATTGGAGGGAGTTTTGGAGCAGGGAACTATGGAATGGCAGGCCGAGCATATTCACCCCGTTTTCTCTTTATGTGGCCTACTGCGCGAATATCAGTTATGGGGGGTGAACAGGCAGCAAATGTCTTAGCCACTGTCAAGGAAGCCCAATACGAAGCTCAAGGAAAGAAACTTTCCCCAGAGGAACGGAAGAAAATTATGGAACCCATTCTTGCTAAATATGGAAGAGAAGGTTCTGCTTATTATTCTACTGCTCGGTTATGGGATGATGGAATTATCGATCCTGCAGATACGAGAATTGTATTAGCTCTTAGTATTTCTGCAACGTTAAACGCTCCAATACCCGATACGAACTTTGGCGTCTTTAGAATGTAATCTCTAAGAAACGAGGAATTTACATTGAAATCATATGAAACAATTATCAGAGAAGATATCAATCACGTTGCAATTGTGACATTAAACCGCCCAAAAGTCCATAACGCATTTAATCCAATAATGATTGAGGAATTAACTACTATATTCAAATACCTGGGTAATGATACTACTATTAGAGCTATTGTTTTGACAGGTGAAGGAAAATCATTTTCAGCAGGTGCAGACATAAAATATATGCAAGAAAGTAAGGATTTCAGTTATGAGGAGAATCATGAAGATGCTCATCGCTTAGAACAATTATTTAATACAATATATCTCACTCCGAAACCTGTTATAGGACGAATTAATGGTGCTGCTTTTGGAGGCGGTATTGGATTAATTTCTGTATGTGACATAGTAATAGCAGTGAAAACTGCGAAAATGGCTTTTTCTGAAGTTAATCTTGGAATTCTTCCTGCGGTGATCAGTCCTTATGTAATTCCTAAAATTGGTTTTACAAACGCTTCTCGATTTTTTCTAAGTGGTGAACGTTTTAATGCCATTAAAGCTCATGAAATTGGTTTAATTCACGAACTTGCCAATGATATTCCTGACTTGGATCAGAAGATAGCAGATATTCTCGATCAATTATTTACAAGTAGTCCTGCCGCAATGGCAAGTATTAAACGATTGTTAGTAAGAAACCGTGACACAGAGTTTCAAGAATTACGAAAATATTGTATTTCTCAAATCGCTGAACTTAGGACGTCTGATGAAGGAAAAGAAGGATTGATAGCTTTCTTAGAGAAACGGCCTGCAGAATGGAATTTTTCACCCTGGAAAGGGAGAGATAGAACAGATGATCTTAGTGAATAACTGGTTTGAATGTAAAGATGACTCGAATCGATTTTGAGTACTATTCTCCAATTAAACCTGATTTTCCAAACCTAATATTCATTCATGGCGCTGGTGGAGATAAAACTCAATGGGAAAAACAAAAAATTTTTTTTCAACCATACGGTTGGGGGATTATCGTTCTTAGTCTCCCAAGTCATGGACAGAGTTCTCCTTCTGAATCATTAAACCTGGACGAGTATGTGAATACAATCCACGAAATGATAATCAATCAAAATTTGGAGAATATTACCTTAATTGGTCATTCAATGGGTGGAGCCATTGCGCTTCAATTTGCATTACAATACCCTGGGTCAATAATAAACAAATTGATTTTGATTGGTTCAGGAGCAAAATTGAAGGTAGCTCCAGCTTTTTTTGAGGCAATAGAAACGGATTTTGATCGTTTTTTGGAACTTTTAGGAAGGGTAGCATTCCACAAAAATACCTCAGCTCAAATTAAACTTACTAATGAAGAAGTCCTGAGAAGAAATGGAGGAGCAATCTTTCTTCAGGATTTTATAATCTGTGATCTATTTGATATTCGTTCAGAGCTGCACAAAATTACCAAACGAACACTAATTATAGTCGGGCAAGACGATCAGATGACACCTATTAAGTATTCAACCTTTTTACGCGAAAATATAAAACACTCTCAACTTACTATAATACCTGAAGCAGGACATTATGTCTTTCAAGAGAAACCTCTAGCTGTGAACAACGAAATATACAAATTTATATCAGAATAATAGGTGAATAAACGTGAGTGACCAGACTTTAATTGAAAAACTAGGCTTTTCATCAACCGATAAAGTAGTTATTTTTCACATGGATGACGTGGGGTTCTCACACGCTTCAAATGTAGCCTCTTTTGAATGTTTAGATTTTGGAGTTGCTACTTGTGGCTCTGTTATCGTTCCAGCGCCATGGTTTTTAGAAACGGCCTCAATCTGTAAAAATAATCCAAAATATGACATGGGAGTTCATCTTACACTTACCTGTGAATATGATTACTATCGTTGGCGCGCATTGAGCACTGTTGATCAAAAAACAGGTTTATTAGACGATGAAGGATGCTTGTGGAGTACAACAGAAGAAGCTGTTATGCATGTAACACCTGAAGCAGCTGAGAAAGAGATGCGTGCACAAATTCAACGAGCACTGGATCATGGCATCGATGTTACTCACATCGATAGTCATATGGGAACAGTTGTTGCGGATCCTAAGTTTATAGAATCGTATCTGGCGCTAGGTTCCGAATTTAAAATCCCAGTTTTTATGCCCCGCTTAACACGGAAAGAGATCGTTGATCTGGGTTTTGCTGAATATGCAGATATGTATCTGGAGCTACTTCCTCAATTGGAAGCAAATGGCACTATATTAATGGATCAGATTTTCATCCACACTGGGGGAGAACAACCTGATAAATTGCAATACTATTGTGATAGGATGGCTGAGATCAAACCTGGATTAGCACACTTTCTATTCCATCCTGCTAAAATGACCCCTGAACTGGAAGCAATTACCCCTGATTCTGCAATATGGCGAAACCAAGATTACATGGCATTTACTGACAAACGTATAAAGGATTGCATCAAAAAACATAAGTTAAAGCTTATTGGGTATAGGAGATTACGTGATTATTTAAGAAAAAACGTGTATATTTGATTCAACATAATTGTTTGTGATATAAATGAAGCTTAATATTGCGGCTGCGCAAATACAATCACATCAAGCAGATCCTCCATCAAATTTGGAAACAATCTCGAAAATATGTCAAAGAGAAGATGTTGCTGCTGCTCCAAATACAATTGTAGTTTTCCCTGAACTTGCAGTTACAGGCTATCTCATGCATGATGATGCATTCAGTTTGGCAGAGGAGGTACCTACGGGCCCACTTAGCCAGAAGATAGCAAAAATAGCTGAAACAAATAACTGTTATCTTGTTGTAGGAATACCAGAGATTTCAGTTCCTGGGGTATTATACAATTCAGCTGTATTCTTTGGTCCAGAAGGATTCATAGGAAAAGGCAGGAAAATTTTCATTCCTAATCACTCAGTCTTTAATGAAAGACGATATTTTAGAAGTGCGACAACAATTAATGTTGTTGAAAGTCCTTTCGGGAAAATTGGATTGCAGATTTGCTATGATTTATTTAGTCCAGAAATTACACGAGCTCACGCTTTATTAGGAGCACACACGAGTATTTGTATTTCAGCATCACCTGGGGTGCGTAGACAATATTTTGAATCATTTTTGCCCGCACGTGCTATGGAAAACACAATCAATATGGTTTATGTCAATCAGTCAGGAATCCAAGATGATCTAATATTTTGGGGAGGATCTGAAGTTCGAAATGCTACAGGTAAACAAGTGATAAAACTTAAATATGACGAACCTGACTTTGGGATTGCCCAATTGGATACTGATGTGCGTACAGCTAGGCCTTTTGTTCCTACTCTTAGAGACGTGCCACCATGGATTTATTCAGAGTTAGAAAAAGAAAGTCAGGGACTTTAATAAAGGAGATTGGATTAATGAACAAAATTCCTCCAATTGATGCTCCTCATACAATAAAACTCATAGAAGATTTTATCAAAATTCGTGTATCCGAAGCAGGAGCTAAAGGAGTAGTAATAGGGTTAAGTGGTGGTATTGATTCTGCAGTTGTAGCTTCAATCGCTGTCCGTGCTTTAGATTCAGAAAAGGTCTTTACTTTGTTCTTACCTAGTAATACAACACCAAATTCAGATCTAAAAGATGCTAAATCATTATGCTCTCAATTAAGTGTGAAACTAACTGTGATTAATATTCAAAAACTGATCAATATTTACTCTGAAGATATACAAGAGAAAGAAGATCCATCACTATTAGAATGGGCGAATTTTAAACCTCGTATTCGTCAAACAGTTCTTTATTTCTTTGCAAATAGACTTAATCTTTTAGTCTGCGGCGCTGGGAATAAAAGTGAGCTGATGATTGGTTATTTTACGAAGTTCGGGGATGGTGCTGCCGACATTCTGCCCATTGGGGATGTCTATAAAACCCATGTGTTTCAACTAGGAAAATATTTGAATGTACCAAAAAATATTCTTACTAAAGCACCATCAGCAGGTTTGTGGGAGGGCCAAACAGATGAAGCAGAGATTGGTATGTCTTATTCACAACTTGATAGTATTTTGTATGGCATTGAACGATTTCAAACTGATTCTGAAGTTTCAGATTATCTTCAGATATCCATCGCAGAAGTGAAAAAAGTACGATCAAAGCTTTATCAGAGTGAACACAAACGACGAGGGCCACTAATTTTCAAGTTAGGAATAAGAACACCCAATATAGACTGGCGAATTCCTTTAATAAAACCAAGCGATATTTAGTCAACAGTTGCTCTGATTCGCATCAACCCAGTACCAATATTTTTTTGTTTTTGAATTCTAAAATTACCGATTTCCTGTGTATTCGTAACATGAGGTCCAGTACAAATTTCTTTTGAGAAAGAATCAACAGAATAAACAGAAACTTTACCTTCATATCGGTCTTCAAAGAAACCTAAAGCTCCCTGTTCTTTTGCTTCTTGAGGGGTCATGATCTCTTTGTAAACAGGAAGTGCCTCTTTGATCTTTTGGTTCACAATGTCTTCAATTTTCTTCAGCTCTTCCATAGATAAGTTCTTAGGATGGTTAAAATCGAATCGTGTCCTTTCGGGAGTAATATTACTACCCTTTTGCTCTATATGATCACCTAATATTTCTCGAAGAGCTTGTTGAAGGAGATGTGTAGCAGTGTGTAAACGTGTTGTTCTTTCTGAATGATCTGCAAGACCACTCTGGAATGTTCCAGCAGTAGCTTTCCGAGAAAGATCTCTATGGTGTTCAAATTCTTCTTTAAAAACTTCTAAATTTATTGTAATACCTTGCTCAGTAGCTAATTCAGTGGTAATTTCAAGAGGAAAACCAAAGGATGTAAATAGAAGGAAAGCATCTTCCGCTGTAATTGTTTCTTTTTCTTTTAAGATTTTATTAAACTTTCGGAGCCCTCGTCGCAATGCTTTAGAAAACTTGTCTTCTTCTTGAGTGAAATTTTCAATAATGAATTCTTTATTACGCTCAAGTTCAGGATACGTTTCTTTATAAAAATTAATAACAAAATAAGCTAATTCTGGGAGAAATTGTTGTTTTATATTTAATAAATTACCTTGTCGGATAGTTCGACGGATAAGTCGTCTTAAAACATAACCTTGACCTAGATTGGAAGGAGGGAGGTGCTTATCATCTGCTAGAATGAATGTTGCAGCTTTGATATGATCCACAATAATACGGATAGCTCTTTGTTGCTCCTCATTCATTGGTTCCTTAATTCGTGCAAGCTTCATGACCTTTTCTACTAACGGGGCGTTGGAATCTATCTCGAACACACTTTGCATGCCATTTAAAACCGCGACAGTACGTTCAATCCCCATACCAGTATCAACATTGTGTTGTTTAAGTTTTTCATAAGTTCCATCAGCTTTCTTATTGTAACTCATGAAAACATCATTCCAGATCTCAAAGAATTTTCCACAATTGCAACCAGGACGACAAGTCTCTGAGCAGGGATTCTTCCCTGTATCATAGAACATTTCCGTATCAGGGCCACAAGGACCTGTTTCTCCGGCAGGACCCCACCAATTCTCTGATCTGTCAAGATAATGAATTCTATCATCAGGAATGCCTACTTCCCGCCAATAATTTGCTGATTCTTCGTCACGGGGAACTTCTTCGTCTCCCTCAAAAACGGTTACAGAAATTTTCTCTGGATCTAATCCTAACCAGCGAGTATCTGTCAGAAATTCCCAGCTCATGGTAATGGCTTCTTTTTTAAAGTAATCTCCAAGCGACCAATTCCCTAACATCTCAAAAAATGTTAAGTGAGTAGCATCTCCCACATCATCGATATCTCCTGTACGGAGGCATTTTTGACAATTTGCTAGACGATTTCCAGCAGGATGGGGTTGTCCCATCAAGTATACTTGTAATGGATGCATCCCTGCTGTGGTAAAAAGAACCGTAGGGTCATCATCAGGCATGATTGACGCTGACGGAATTATTGCATGATTCTTCTCTTTGAAAAATTGAAGATATATCCTTCTTAATTCATTAGATTCCACAGAGGGTTCACATCACTGCTTTACGTTCATTATGAACCGTTTATCTAGCTTTAATAAATTCTTGTCTCTAAATATTTGATATTAAAAGCCAGAGATTGATGTCACTCATTTTGAATACTTATTGTTATTTCTTTAATATTCTTATGAGGATCTTGAATGTTCCATTCTTTGGTAAATCCTTCTTGTGATGCCTGAAAATCTAATTTTAGGGCCAAGACTTCTTCCTTAATAAATGTAGAATAGTTTTTGATAACTTCAATGATTTCTGGATTAGTATTAGAGAAATTTACTCTTATT
>CP070665.1:1006553-1012483 GCA_020351745.1 Candidatus Heimdallarchaeota archaeon
TTATGATGTGTTGTACTACTAATTGGCTAAATATTATATATGATCATTACAATAAAATTTTTTATATTTGGTTTAATTCAGTAATCAAATCAAGAAAAGAGAGATAAAAAGAGCTAATTTCCTATTAAAACCTTTATTGATGACAATATTCAGGTCATATACAGATAGAAGCGGATAAAAGAGGATAAAAGAGAATGTCCGAAGCCTACTTAGATGTTTTTACTCGATTTGTCAAACTTCAGGAATTTATGAAAGCAGATGACAAAAGATTTCGCAAAGATGCACGAAAGACGGCAAGAATTGCCTCATTACTAGCAATAGCGAGCTTATACTCAAAATATCCACTTGATAAACAATATGCAGTCTATAAAGCAATGATCCAAACAATGAGGGAGAAATTAGAGAACTTTAAAGAGCTAGGGGAGACTGTTGATGATATCGCCGCAACATTAATTTTTGCATCAGAAGTAAATAAAACTATTAGAAAATAGAATCTTTAAAATATCTCCCACTCAGTCATCTCGAACCCAAATTCTTGTATAATGCTAAATTAGGCTTTAATCAGTTGAAATACTGTTCTCTTTACAGATTTAGCTAATCTAACATCCAATAAAATCTATCAGAAAATAGGGTACAGGCTAATCATTGATGTTAATGTCTGTTTGTTTCAGTAAAGACTACTCGCTTTATTCTGTTAAATATCCTATGAAATTTATCCACTGAAGTGAAGGTAGAAGTAGGAATAAAATACTAAGAAAAATAAAGCCTTAAAAACTAACTAGAAACCAGATTAGTTCAAGCTTATAGTCGTAATAAGTTATCTGAAAGAATAGTTTTGAGGGGGGAGGGAGGGGCACCCAACGTAAGGAAAAATAAGGTTTTTCGGTTCGTTGAATGCCCATGGCTTTCATAATTTTTTCTGGCGCTGCTGTACTCCTTTCATCATTCAGCGGCTATACTATCGTTTTTTGGTTTCTATGTGACTTTTATCTTTCCCTTCGTCCTTTTGGGTTCAAGTTCTAAGTTTTTATGTTTCGATTATAACCTTTGTCTTACGATCTTCCCTCGTCTTGTCTTATCGGTAACTATTCTTAGAAATAGCCTTTTTGTATTCTTTTCCTGTTTTTTTTCTTGGGCTTTTCTTATCTTATTCATTTGACAAACGCTTCGCTTCGCTGGATTGATTCCTACTCCATCTTTTTTTGAGTTTTTCCACCCATTTCTCCTTCCCTCTGGTATTAATTTTTCTTTATAAGGACTTTTTAAGCAGTCTTTCTTCTTTAAGTGTATTTTTGTCCCTAATTTCTTCTTTTACCAGTCTTCATGGGTATTTTGGGGATTTCTATTTAAATAATCCTACTTTATTTCCCAGTTCGCAGCTTGGTTTCCGTTTTTTTTGACTTCAGGCATTTGTCTTTTCTTCATGTTTTCGACATGTCTCCCTGAATTGGCTTGTCTGTATCGAAAGCCATTTATATTGTCTTTGAGCAGAATAATCTGAGGCGATAAACAATGTGGGATTGCCAAATGGCGTACTCAAGCTGAATCTTCATTTCGTTTTACGTTCTCCCGCTTTTATTGTCGTCATATTTTTCAATCTTCTTTGAATCCTTCTTTTACTCTCATCACGAATGCATCACTGGTTTATCGAAACAATAGCAATTTTTTCTTCTCACAATATGTTGGATGTGGCTGAAGTGGAAAACTTACGAAACCAAAAATATGTCATTTGCCCTGCGTGGCCTTATGTTAATGCTGTTCCTCATCTTGGAACAGTTTTGCATTTATTAGGCGCAGATATTTATCTCCGTTATTTAAAACTGCGAGGAGCTGATGTAATATCAGCTACGGGCTCTGATTGTCATGGTACCCCTATTGAGGTGGCTGCGATTAAAGAGGGCATATCTCCTCAGGAATTGGTTGATAAAAACCATACAAAGATCTTAAAGCTGCTTGAAAAGTGGAATATCAGGTTAAATTACTCCAAAACGGCGAATCCTTTCCATTATGAATGGGTTCAAGATTTTTATCGCCGTTGTTTTGAAAATGGCTATATATTCTCTAAAGAAGTAGAGCAACTTTATTGTAACCATGATAAGAGATATCTCCCCGATAGATTTGTAGAAGGTACATGTCCGCATTGTGAGGCTTCTGGTGCACGAGGAGACCAATGTGATGCACCCGATTGTGGAAAACCGTTGAGTCCCGTTGAGTTAATTGATCCCCTATGTAAAATTTGTGGTAATCCTCCTATTGTCAAGACGACAACTCAATGGTACTATGATTTTTCTCTATTTCAGGACACCCTAGCCACATATATTCGTCGGAATGAACAACTGCCTGAAAATGCTCGTAAATTTTCTGTTAACATTCTGAATGAGGGATTACAGGCACGTACGTTGACACGAGATTTGGCCTGGGGTATTCCTGCTGATAAAGCTATCCCTGATGCTAAGAGCAAATCCATATATGTGTGGTTAGAAGCGGTTCTAGGTTATGTTTCTGCCTCCGCAGAATTAGGGGAAAGAGAATATAAAGATCCTGATTTTTGGAAGAAATACTGGCTAGATCAAGATACTAGAACTGTTTTTTTCATTGGTAAAGACAATATCTTTTTTCACACATTGTTATTCCCTGGACTTCTCCTTGGTACAGAGGAAAGTTATGGGAAATCCTTTGTTCTCCCGTACAATGTGAGTACAACTGAATTTTTACTTTTTGAAGAAAAAAAATTCAGTAAATCACAAGGAATCGGTATTTGGATTGACGATGCTGCTTCTCTTCTTCCTACTGATTACTGGAGATATTATCTGGCGGCAACACGGCCTGAAATTAAGGATACAACGTTTACCTGGGAAGAATTCGAACAACGCGTTAATAATGATCTCAATGACGTCTTAGGAAATTATATTCATCGCATCATTATTTTAGTACACAAATATTGTGATGGAAAGATTCCAGAATGTCACCGTCTTGATGAAAATGATAGAGAATTTGTTACCGCTATTCACGAGACTCCTGACACCGTGGCGGATTTTTTTGACCGTTTTGAGTTCAAGAAAGCAGTGTCTTCGATTATTGATTTTGCTAGATTAGCTAATGGATATCTCAGCTCAAAAGAGCCTTGGAAATTGGTGAAAACAGATTTGATTGCTGTTGAAACAACGTTGTATCTCTGTGCTCAATCTCTTCTTACATTAAGCATCCTATTATCGCCCATTCTACCTGAAACTAGTGAGAAAATCTGGGCAACTCTTGGTCAATTGGGAAAAGCAGAGGAACAGGATTTCGACGAAGCAGGTAAATTAAAACTACAACCAGGTACTCTTGTTAAAGAGTCTGAACCATTGTTCTCAAAAATAGACGTTAAAGAACTTCAAATACAACTTAATGAATTGAGAATTAAATCACAAAATAACTCAACGGAGGAAATACTTGTGTCTGACAAGAAACAGTCTACTATTCCGTTTAAAGATTTTCAAAAGCTTGATATTAGAATTGGAACCATTGTATCTGCTGAAAAACTCCCTAAGACGAAGAATTTATTAAAAATTATTGTTAACCTTGGTTCTGAAATTGGTCAGCGCCAATTAGTAGCAGGATTAGCTACTTTTAGAGAGGTAGAGGAACTTATTGGCCAGCGATTAACTGTGATCGTAAATTTGGAACCTGCAATTATTCGAGGAGTTCGTTCTGAGGGAATGCTTTTGGCTGCTGTTGATGGGGAAGAGTTGAGTTTGTTAATTCCTGACCAAGACGTGTCTGATGGTACCCGCGTGACCTAAGCAGCAAGCTAGCTTTTTTAACCTCTTTTCTTTTAATCATTCAATTCTTCAAAAAATATAATCTACTAACATAGGAAGAATCCAAGAGACGATATATCTACATTAATAAGAGAATGTAGGAAGTTGATAGTAATGGATGACTGGGATCTGGTTATTTTTAAAACTCCTAATAAAAAAGCTGTTCGGAATCGTTTTCGGCTTACTGAGAAAACAATGACTGCAGCAGGACAACATGGAAAAGCTACTGTCTTGGAAGACGAGAATGGCAAAGAATGGCTTCTTAAAACCTTTGCTAACATTATTGATTTTGAATTAAAGGAAATTCAAGATCTGGAGGTTGACCTCAAAGAATCTCCAGAAGATAGTCGGGATAGGATGCATTTATGGCGAACCTTTAATGAGCTTACAGCTTCTCGTTTGGGCCGTCGCTTACATCTTAATGTTCCTGAAGCTATTATTGTATGTTCTCAACAGATTGCGGACCATCCTCTCAAACAAACCTCGACGTTACCTCTTGGGGATGTGATCGTGCTTGATGAAGATGAAGAAGGTGAGACAGCTGAAGAATATTACCAGTATTCTGAGCGAGAAACGTATACTTTGGAAACATCAGCAAAATTTGAACAGATTTTAGCCTCAAAAAGTGGACGAGGTGACCCCTCAGTAGTCTTGGCTATTCTTCTGGAAAAAATCCCAAATACCATCAATCTTGATGAGTTTTTAGATTCTTACAAAGATCTAGATGAGGCATTTCATACTGTTCAGCAAATAGACGATGGCTACACCCTTCTACCTTTTGATGTTTGGTTAAATGATCCAGATAGAAATGCAGGGAATTACTTAGTCCAATTTGATGAGGCAAAGCAAGCAGAAAAGATTTGGGGCATTGACTATGAGATGTGGGCTTTAGGGTCTGATATTTGGATGGAAGAAGACGAAATAACTAAGGGACGTAGTTACTTGACTGCAATTATTCATCCTAAAAGTGACATTTTTGATCCAAGAGTTAATCAAACTGTTTATCGAATTCGTAGTTTATCTGATGAGGAACTCTCTGCAATGACACAAACCCCACAATTAGCGTGTAAATTTTTTGAGCATCATATTAACACGAAAAATCTTGATCCTGAGGAAAGAATAAAACTAAAACAACTCGAAACCAATTTAGAAGACTTTCTCATCGAGTCTCGGCCGCGATCCGATAAACTAAGTGATATTCTTGTCAGACAGATAGGATTTCCTGATGATTTTGAATCTTAACTGGTTCCTTTCCATCTGTTCCCAAGAATTTTTTTCCCTTTTCTTCTAAGATTTCTCATTAGACTTGGAAGTTCCTTTGACTATTGCCACTGATGCTGAAGCTCCAATACGGGTGGCACCAGCTTTTATCATTTCTTCCGCAGCCTCTTGGGTTCGAATTCCCCCTGCTGCTTTAATTCCCATCTCTGGTCCTACTGTTTTTCTCATTAAGGCCACGTCTTCAACAAGTGCACCTGCAGTACTAAAACCAGTTGATGTTTTAACGAAATCTGCGCCTCCAAGTTTTGATAAAAGGCTCCCTTTAACTATTTCTTCCTTTGATAATAATGCAGTTTCTAAAATAACTTTAACTATAGCTTTTCCTTCTGCTGCTTGAACTACTGCTTCAATATCTCTTCTGACAAGATCGTCGTTCCCTGATTTTAATGCTCCTACATTGATAACCATATCTACCTCTTCTGCTCCATTAGCAATAGCATCTCGTGTTTCAATGGCTTTTACAGTTGGTGTTGTTGCTCCTAAGGGAAACCCAATTACCGTACAAACCTTAACAGAACTTCCTTTGAGAAATTCACTTGCCTGTTTGACATTTGTTGGGTTGACACAAACTGAAGCAAATCCATAAGATTCTGCTTCTTCACAAAGTTTACGAATCTCTTCTTCAGTAGCATCGGCTTTTAATAGAGTGTGATCTATGTATTTCGCTAATCCTTCTTCAAAACCTGAAATCCCTGCTTCAGCTCCAATTCGTGATGCCCCACCATTGACTAAAATCTGAAGAGCTGTGGAATATTCCTGATTTACTTCTTTTCCAGCTGAGCTAATAGTATATGGAATTGAGGTTGTGAGAACCTCTCGTGTTGGAATATCCTTTGATAATTCACG
>CP070665.1:1012583-1032621 GCA_020351745.1 Candidatus Heimdallarchaeota archaeon
TTTGATTTGAATTTTATGAAAAAGTAGCCAATATTAGCAGTGGTGATATTTTGAAAGAAATGGCTTCCCTGAGAGTGTTCTACTTGAAAATCTTCCAGGCCAGTTTCAATGATTACTTGAGCACTCGATATATGGTTCCATTTTACAGGAATTCCTAAAAATCGATCAAAAGTTCCCCAACGACCAAATCCTAGAAGGATGTATGGGATTCCTTGGCTTTGTAAACTCTGATTTATTCGACCAACTTCACCAACCATTTCTCGAGTTTTCATTTTATCAAAAGATTCAGGTTTCACATAGACAATATCATGAATATCCTTTATGATTCTGTTGCCAGAGATTTGGGATGAATATGCTAACATCTCGCTTTTGGGAACTGAAATGACTTCTTCACTTAGTAATTCGTCCTGTTCGACGAATGGCCGTATTTGTAGAAGATAAAATGTAGTTCTTTTCTTTGGAGTGGGTTGAAAATTCCCTGCAAATTCAATTTCCACGCTACAACCCATCGCCTTCTCTCCAAGTTCTAAAATCTTGGAAATTGCTATAGCAAAAGGGAATGTACCATATTTCAACTGTTTGCTGAAGGTTACAATAGGAGTACCTTCCCCCATATACCCGTCTTTAAGTACAAGATCGTTATAATCGTAAGTATCTGCCACTTCAGACAATATCATTTTATCAGCATCGAAAATGCTTGTTTTTACCAGAAATGAATTTTCACCTTCAGTAATATCAGTTGCTGTTGATGCCAGATCAATTGCAAAGAAATCTTTTTGACTATTTTTTAATAATTGGTCATGAGTTGAAAAAAAACTGATTTCTGGATATTTTGGGCAAAATCGAAGAGCAATGCCACCATCTACAACGGTTTTCCCTAGGCCAATGGCCAGAAATGCTATCCTATCAGTAGGCTGCATATATGAGATTGGATAATAATTATATGAGGAGGCTACTCCTGAGAATGAAGGATAGGATAATTCTCCAATGTGTTTTCTTCCGACTACTTGCTGAATGGCGACTGCCATCCTTGATTCTTCAACAGACTGATCAGTAGACTCAGCGTAACTTTTAGCCCTCTTTAAGTAAGATGAAGCGTACACTAGCTTTATTGCATCACACAAAAGCCTTACACGAGTATCCATATCTTGGTTATTAGGTAAAAAATATGTTTCAAAGATTCCTGCGAATGGTTGATATTGAGAATCTTCTAATAAACTTGAAGACCGTACAGACAAAGGGCCAGTAAGAGTCCTTAAAATATATCTTAGATCGTCCTTAAGACTTGTAGAGATCTTTGCTTTTAAAAATCTCTTCTTAATATCTTTATCAGGAGCATCAGAAAGAGCAATATCATAAAGTTCATCGTTCTCTTGCATAAAAAGATCAAATTCACTTGTTCCTATTACAAAAGTCTTTGGTATACGAATATCGACATCAAGAGAAAGATCATCTGCAAGTAGGAATGTATTAAGGAGGAATTGTAGAAATGCAATCCCTCGACCCTTTCCTCCCAATGAACCTGGCCTTAGTCGAGTGAATCGTATTGTAGGATGGTGACTCTCCCTATCCCAATCATGTACTACACCTCCTGATTTTTCAACAAGAATAGCGTTGATAGAATTAAGCAAGAATTGTCTTAAATCCTCTGGATCTTTAAATTCGTCAACTTTAACAGGTTTTATTTTTTGAGCTATCGCAAATTCAGCACGATTCATTAACCAACCAGAAAAATGATCATATGATCCATGATATATTAAAGATTCATTAGGCACTACAGAAATAGCTTGATACAACTCCATAATATTTCTAGCTCGACCAACAACTGAACCGTCAGCTAATCGAAAAACAAAATCACCAAAACCTAGAAATCTTAACATAAATTCCTTTAAGTTTTGAAGGAGACGTCGCGACTTTTTGTAAAGAAAATACGATCCGAGGGATTTTGCTCGTTTTCTGTTCTTAAGTTCTCGGGATTGTAATGCTGTAGGAAGAGTCGGATCTTTAGATCTGACTTCTTTGATGAATTTTAATCCTGCATCCTTATCGACTTTTCCATCTTTCAAGAATCTAACATCTGAAATCACTCCTATAACATACTTTTTGTATGTTTGATAATAATTCATTGCTTCTTCATAGGTACATGCTAAGAGGATCTTTGGCCTCGCTCTCATTTGTAATAGATTATAGAAATCATTTATTCCAGCTGAAATTAATCGATGAGTTTGTTTCATGAGTTCACTGTATATTAACGGCAGGAAAAGGGAATAATAACGAATAGAATCCTCAACAACGATAATCACACGAACAAGGCCAGCTTCAGTATCGTGTGCTACATTAATACTATCTTCAAGGTGTTTTATTATCGCAACGAATACCGTGGAATCACCGTTCCACAAAAAAATTCGGTCTATCCCCTGTCTTTTCGTTGGGCTTGGTAAATATGGGATAATACTGGCATTGTTTAATAGAAGAATGACGGGGATGTCTTGAATCTTTTTAATATCTTTTCCAAAAGAAAAAGCATCCACGTCTCCCAATCGCCTCATGGTAATAACTAAGTCAAATTCTTTTTCTTTCACTAATTTTATCGCTTCTTTGGCTGAAGCAACCCGTGTGATACTCGGTAACGTTCGAAGATTCAGATTATGGAATTCTTCAAATATTTGGTCAGATAACCTACCGTCTTCCTCTAAAATGAAGTTGTCGTAATAGGAACTTACTAGAAGTACTCTATTAATCCTCTTAGTCATTAGATCATGAAAAACTCGATATTTCGGTTTATAGTCTAGTCCTAAATCATCTTCCTCAATTATATGAAGGGGTGCAAAATTTGTCATTCTTTCTCAATACCTTTTACATAACTTGTACCTTGAAAAAGTTTCGTTGCTTAACCAATTACTTTTTTACAGTCTCACATTTTATCACGTAACTTTTATTTATCTCTTTTCTTTACATCATTGCATGTACGAGCCATTTTGCAATATAGTTAAGAGCTTCTTATTTAAATTCAGCATTACTGTTCTAAAATTCAATACAATGCTTTAGATCCTCCCTTTCATTTTGTAAATTTGAAGTGGACTTAATAGATTAACATGATGTCTTTGTAGAGAACGATATCTTTCCTTCCAATGGGGTTAAAAAATGACCAATAATTGCACAATTCCTAACAGACTTGGAATTAAAAAGTCTGTTCTTGGCACATCATATAAAATGAGCTATGTATGTTGGAAAGAAAGCTTAAAGAAAAGGGTTTCAAAATGACTTACGTTGACGAAGTTTATGAATGGGTTATTGAGAAGAATCCTGGTGAGAAAGAGTTTCATCAAGCAGTAAAAGAAGTGTTGGAATCTTTAGAACCCGCAATTGAGAAGCATCCCGAATTACGAAAACACAAGATGCTTGAGCGTATTGTTGAACCTGAAAGGCAATTAATGTTCAGAGTACCTTGGCAAGATGACCAAGGCGAGATCCATGTCAATCGTGGTTTTCGTGTTCAATTTAATTCAGCAATCGGTCCTTATAAAGGGGGTTTACGATTCCACCCAAGTGTATATCTCGGAATCATCAAGTTCCTAGGATTTGAACAGGTCTTTAAGAATGCTTTAACAGGGTTGGCAATGGGTGGGGGCAAAGGTGGATCTGATTTTGATCCAAAAGGTAAAAGCGATATAGAAGTTATGCGCTTTTGTCAAAGCTTCATGCAAGAGCTATATCGCCATATTGGACCTGATTGTGATGTCCCTGCAGGAGACATCGGTGTGGGTGGCCGTGAAATAGGGTATCTGTTCGGTCAATACAGAAAAATAATGAATCAATTCCACACTGGGGTATTAACAGGAAAGGGATTGGATTATGGTGGTTCTCTAATTAGACCAGAAGCAACAGGGTATGGCTGCACTTATTTTGTGGTTGAGATGCTTAAGGACCGAGGTCTAGACCTCAAAGACAAAGTTTGTGCAGTATCGGGATCTGGAAATGTATCCCAATACACAACAGAGAAAGTTAATCAGTTGGGTGGCAAAGTTGTAACTCTTTCAGATTCTAATGGTTTCATTTACGATCCTGATGGTGTCAATTTTGGAGAAAAATTTGACTACTTCCTTGAGCTAAAGCAAGTACGTAGAGGGAGAATCAAAGAATACGCTGAAAAATTCAACGTCGATTATTATCCTAATAAACGGCCTTGGGAAATCAAATGTGATATTGCCTTCCCCTCGGCTACGCAAAATGAGATTGAAGTTAAAGATGCACAAGCTTTGATAGATAACGGAGTCATCGCTGTTGGTGAAGGAGCTAATATGCCTTCCACAATTGATGCAATCAATCTTTTCTTAGAAGCTGGTGTTGCCTTTGGTCCAGCTAAAGCAGCAAACGCAGGTGGAGTAGCTACTTCTGGTCTTGAAATGTCCCAGAATAGTTTGCGACTTTCTTGGTCACGTGAAGAAGTAGACGAACGACTTCATGGTATTATGGTTAATATTCATAAAAGTGCTCGTGCTGCAGCAGAGAAATATGGTGCCCCAGGAAACTTGGTTGTCGGTGCAAACATTGCAGGGTTCATGAAAGTTGCACGATCAATGATGGCACAGGGACTTATCTAAATTTGCATTAGATTAATACAAAGAGAAAAGACACAGTTTTTATCCAATGGTTTGTTTTTCTTTTCTCTCTATTCAATTTTTTAAGAAGAGATTAATTCTTTGGGAAATCGGAGCTCGAAAACGTTTCCTGTTGGATCAGATGGACGAATTTTCAGTAATCCCCCAAAGTATTGCATGATGACAGAGGCAAGCGCTATCCCAATATTGTGTCCAATAATTTCCCATTCATCCGTGATTGTTCCTGAGAGTTTTGAAATGATTTCTTGTGGTAATGGTTCAGAACAGCAGTCGCTAATATAAACACAGAAAAATGATGGGATATAAGATCCTGTAATATCAATAGTTGTTTCAACACTTATGGTTTCATTGTAAGAACTCAAGATAAATGTTAATAATTCTTTGATTACATCTTTAAAATGCGTATCGATAAATGCTCTTGCATCAAGATTCTTCTTGTTAATTCTGATAAGCTGAGAAGCTGCTGGTAATTCTGATACAACATCATTAATCACATTGTGAAGTTCAATGCTTTCTTTTGGCTGAATAAAAGGAGATTGGAGCACTTCAAAGATCTTATTCACTGTGTCAATGGTTTTAGCCGAGCTAGAAGCGATTGTAATGATCTGATTCACTATATTGTTATCCAGTTCTAGTTTGGATTCGTACATCAATGATAGTAATTCTATGTTATTGATAATCTTTTGCATATCATTATTTATGAAATGAGACATCATAGCATGGTAGCGCTCCTCTTCCAGCTTTACTTGTCGTAGTGCCTCTTCAGCCTGTTTACGTTCAGTGATATTACGTGCAATACCCAACATACCTGCAAGTTTCCCATCCCCTCTAACCTGAGCTGAAGCTTTTATTTCAACTGGTACATAGTCACCTGACTTGGTTAAGAGGCGCATTTCGGCTGGAGACAACCGTTCACCTTCCAAAACACGCTTAAATCCATCTATTATTATGGGAAGATCGTCTTCATGCACTAAAGGTGGAAATGGTTTTCCAATCCACTCATCTTGAGCAAAACCCGTAATGGATTCTACTATCGGATTAATGGAAGTGAATATTCCATCAGGTGATAGTGTAAAAATTATATCACGAGCGTTCTCTACATAACTCCGATATCGCTCTTCTGATTCTCGTAATTTTTGTTCCACCGCCTTCCGTTTAGTGATATCTGTAAAGACGGATAAAACTCCCTCGAATTCTTTTTTAGGAGAAAAAATTGGAGTTGCTGTGATTATCACTGGGATATGACTACCATCTTTCGCTAATAAGCTTGCCTCATAAGTTGTTCTGTGTCCTTTGGGACGTTTTCCTGTTTCTTTAGAGACTTGGTCAATATATTCTCTAGGGACAATGTATGACCAATGTTTTCCTATTAGTTCCTCTTCAGTATAACCTAATAATTTACCTGTTTTGGGATTTATAAAGGAAATGACCCCCTCTGCATCTTCTAATAGAACTCCCTCTTCTAACTTTTCAACAAGCATCTGATATTTTTCTTTGGACTTACGCAACTCCTCTTCGGCTTGTATGTGTTCGGTATTGTCTCGTGAGATTACCTGAATAGCTAAAATCTCATCACCTTTCTTTATAAATGCAGGAAACACTTCAAAATGACGGATCTTGTTATCCCTACGCTTAATTCTACTTTTGACGGATTTGACATCTTCACCATTCAGAAATCGTGAAAAAAAGTCTATATATTTTGGTATATCTTCTTCCATTAAGATGTCTAACTCGAAGTACGATTTACCAATCATTTCTTCAGGTGGGATCAGAGAAATTCGAGAGGCTGCTTTATTGGAATCCTGAATGATACCATCCAACCCGATTATAGTAATACTATCTGGAGATTCATCAAATAATATTCTATATTTCTCTTCACTCTCCCGTAATGCCTTTTCAACCTGTTTTCGCTCACTAATATCACGTATGATCGCGAGGTCAGCTGGTTTGCCCTGATAAGTGATAATACTAGCGTTAACTTCAACTCTTAATTTCTTATTGTTTTTCAGTAAATACATTGTTTCATATATTGATGGAACACTTTGACCAGTCATACGTTGCTTGTAACGATTTATGACTTCAGCTCGAAAATCAGGGTGAATATAGTTCATGATTGATGTGTTATACAGTTCCTCTGCAGAATAACCAGTTATTTTGGCCAGACTTGGATTGACATACTTAATTACTGAATCCTGAACTAAAGCTATACCATCATTAGCTCGTTCAACGAGATTCCGGTATTTTTCCTCTGATTCTCTCAAAGCTTGTTCCATTTGATTAATACTGCTGATTTTTCTCTGGATTGCTTCTTTCACATCCTTAGGAATATCCTGCCTTTTGAGCAATTCTTCAAATTCCATTAAAAACCGCTACCAACTATAATTTTTGTTATTAGATTGTATAAACCTGAATCAATTAAGAGATTTAAATTTACTCAAATCGTTCTTTTAATTTTATAGAATTAGAAAAAAATCCAAGCTATGTTTTTCTCATTTACTCCCGAACTTCTAGAATTTATGCTAATTGAAAATCCATCAATTACAATATGAAATCCTATCTATAGTTACTAATGTTAATCTGTATGAATTTCCCTTGGATTTTCAATTAAACTTAATGGAAAGAGAAGTTTGAATTCATTGCCTTTAGGATCTAGTGAATGAATTTCAAGTGATCCGCCATAATAATGCAAGATAACAGAGGCAAGAGCTATACCAATATTATGCCCAATAATTTCCCATTCATCCGTGATTGTACCAGATAGTTTTGAAATTATTTCTTGTGGTAATGGTTCAGAACAACAATCACTGATGACAACACAGAATGATGTAGGGAGAAGGGATCCCTCAATATCGATAGTAGTCCTGATATCTTCAGAATCAGGATAGTAACTCAAAATAAAGAATAATATCTCATTAAAAACATCCTTAAGATGTGCATCAGTAAAAATCGACACAGTAAAACTATGCCTGTTAATATTGATAAGTTTGGAAAACCTTGATAATTTAGAAACAACTCCATTTATAATATTGATGAGAGGAAGACTATTTTTTGGCTTAATAAATGGAGACTGAAGTACCTCATAAATCTTGTTTACTGTATCAATGGTTTTTGATGAGCCAGAAGCGATTTCAATTACATTATCCACAATATTGCGATCAAGTTCAAGTTTAGATTCGTACATTAATGAAAGTAATTCCAAATTATTGATGATCTTTTGCATATCATTATTAATAAAATGAGACATCATTGCGTGGTAGCGTTCTTCTTCAAGTTTTACTTGCATTAGTGCCTGTTCCGCTCGTTTACGTTCAGTGATATCACGGACGATCCCTTGAATCACTTTTTTCCCTCTAATCTCGAAAAGACTTGATGAGACTTCAGCAGGAAATACTTCGCCACTTTTTTTCCTGAAGTCGATCTCAAACTTTACAAACCCCTCTTTTGAGATTTTTTCAAAAGCCGTTTTCGATGTTTCAAGAGATTCAGGAGGATGAAGGCTTGGAATTGGAATTGAAAGTAACTCTGAATTAGTGTATCCGAAAAGTTCCAATGTTTTCTCATTTATATCAATTATATTTCCCTCTAAGTCATGTAAGAAAATAGCATCATTTGAATAATGGAAAAGGTTGCTGTACTTCTCCTCGCTTTGCTGCAACTCCTCCTCTACCCGTTTGCGATCCGTGATATCAGTAGATAATACAAGGACTCCTTGGTAATCTCCAGTGCTGGAAAAAATTGGTGCAGCTGAAACAATAACTGGTATACTCGTCCCATCTTTTGCTAGGACATTACTTTCATAAGCACTGCTAATCCCTTTAGACCGTTTTGCTGTTTCCAAATAAGATTGATCCAGATCGTTTTCAGGAACTATAAAACTCCAATGTTTCCCCAACAGTTCGTCTTCAGAATAACCTAATGTTTCTAAAGTTTTGGGGTTAGCAAAAGTTATAAAACCATCTGGGTCTTCGACCGTGAGTCCCTCTTCTAGCTTCTCAACAAGACTCTGGAATCTCTCCCTTTCCTCAGTTAAAGCTTTCTCGATCTCAGCACGTTCCGTAACATCGCGGACAACGCCTCGGAACCCAATAATCTCACCTTCAGGATTACGCATTGGAGAAATAGACGCTTCACTAACTCCCCTTGTCCCATCTTTTCTGATAAATCCGAAATCAAAAATTCTGGCAGGTTCTCCTGTTCGATAGACAGTATTATAAGTTTGAAACACCCTCTTCGCAGTCTCATCATCCATATACTGACGGTAATTCATCCCTATCAATTCAACGTTTGAATAGCCTAAGATTTTACAGATTGAATCATTGAAGAAAGTAAAATTCCCTGAGATGTCCACCTCATAATACCCTTCCTCGACAGTTTCTAAGATTGTACGATATTTCTCTGCACTCTCGTGCACTTTTTGTTCAGCTAGTTTACGGTCGGTAATATCTGTGAAAACAGTTAGGACACCATCGAATTTTCCAGTGGAAGAAAAAACAGGAGTCGCTGTAACAATAACGGGGATATAACGTCCATCTTTTGTTAGAGTACAGGCCTCGTAAGTACTGCTGACCCCTGTGGGCCGTTTTGCAGTCTCAACTTTCACTTGATCAATATACTCTTTTGGTACAATGTAACTCCAATGTTTTCCTATTAGTTCGTCTTCAGTATAGCCCAATAATTCTGCTATTCTAGGATTTACAAAGGTCAGCACTCCTCGATCGTCTTCTAAGGCAACACCTTCTTGTAATTTTTCCACGAGCATCTTATATTTGTCTTTGGACTCCTTTAACGCCTGTTCCGCTTGTTTTCGTTCAGTGATGTCAATTATCGAGACTAAAGCAGCTGTTTTTCCCATATAAGTGATGGTTTTTGAATAGTTATCAATCCATTTTAATTGCCCAGTTTTTGTTATTGATTTATAGGAATAATTCGTTACGATGTCTTTTTCCCCTAATTGTTTTTTTCGTCGCTGTTCCGTCACAAAAGACCGATCGTCGGGATGAACCACTTTGGCAGATTCTCCTGGTTTCCAATTGAGTATCTCATCTATAGAATATTCAAAAATGTCTGCGAACGACTGATTTGCATATTTTATAACATCATCTTGGAGAATACATATTCCCATCATAGTCCGCTCTGAAATTACACGAAACTTCTGTTCACTCTCCTTTAATGCCTCCTCTGCCTTTTTACGATCAGTCATGTCTATCATAGATGCAAATAAACTGTGAGGTTCACCAGATTCTGATTTAATTAGACTAATGGATATTTGTATAGGGATAAGAGATCCGTCTCTCTTTTTAGCCGTCAGTTCACCCATCCAGCTCCCCTCTCTAAGTAATAATTCCCGTAAATTGATGAAAATTTCAGGTGTAGAAGTAAATTCAGTCACAGATTTTCCAATAACATCTGATTTGTCAGAAAAGCCCCACATTTTCAGGAATGAGGTATTAACATAAGTTAATTTTCCATCTAAATCAGAAATATTTATTGCATTGATGGATGAATCTATGGCGTTACTTTTAGCTCTCAGTTCCATTTCAGCTATTTTTCGCTCTGTAATATCTCTTGCTATACTGATGAAAGCAAAAGGATCTCCATTTACATCAGTGATTAACCCTGCACTCAATTCTGCTGGATAGAGCGTTCCGTCTAGCTTCAGTAAGTTATACTCGTAGTTTGAAATCATCCCCCTTTGTAATGTTTTTTGAGCATTTTCAATAGCAAGGATTCGATCTTCTGGTGCAATCAACTCCATCGTGTTTTTCCCAATCAATTCTTCAGCAATGCTCGCACCACTCATTTCAACAGCTTGTTGATTAACTGCAATAATATTAAAATTTAGATCAGTCAGAGTAATAGCATCAGGAGAAAGTTCAATTAACCTCCGATATCGTGCTTCACTCTCTCGCAGTGCTTGTTCTACCTCTTGTCGCTCTGTTATATCTCTGACAATCCCCCGGAATCCTGTTGGTGTCCCTTTAGAATCAGTTATTAGAGAAACTGACGCCTCGTTGACTCTCTTCGCCCCATTCTTTCTTATAATCTCATAAGCAAAGATTTTCGTGGGTTTCCCTGTTCGATATACCCTGTTAAAGTTTTTATATACCATTTTAGCAGTTTCTTCATCTGTATACTCTCGGTTATTCATACCCATCAATTCTTCTCTAGGATACCCAAGAATTTTGCACAAAGCATCATTGAAGAAGGTTAAATTCCCAGAAAGATCCACCTCATAATAAGCATCCTCTATATTCTCCAAAATTGTACGATACTTCTCCTCACTCTCTCGTAACGAATACTCCACCTGTTTACGCTCAGTAATGTCACGAACAATGCCCCGAAATCCAATACGCTCACCCTTGGAATCAAATATCAAAGAAACTGATGCCTCAACGTATCCCTTGCTCCCATCTTTTCTAATAACCTCCCAATCGAACTCTTTTGAAGCTTTACCTGTTCGATAAACTTCATTGAAAGCTTTGAATACAATTGAGGCGGTTTTATCATCACAATACTGCTTGTAGCTCATTCCCATAATTTCTTGTGGAGAATATCTGAAAATTGTACAAAGCGAATTATTGAAGAAAGTAAAACGGCCCTCAAGATCAACCTCATAGTAGCCCTCTTCAATGTCTTCGAGAATTGTTCGGTACTTCTCTTCACTTTCTCTTAATGCCTGTTCCACTTGTTTACGCTCGGTAATGTCACGAATGATCGCAAAGTCTGCTGGTTTGCCCTGGTATGTAATAATAGCAGCATTAATTTCTACTTCTAAGGTCTTATTATTTTTCAGCAATATAATTGTTTCATATATTGGTGGGACGCTCTGGCCAGCCATACGTTGCTCGTATCGATTCATAACTTCAGAAAGTACCTCTGGGTGAATATAATTCAAGATAGGAGTGTTATAAAGTTCCTCAGCGGTGTAGCCGGTCATTTTGGCTAGACTTGGATTGACATACTTTATCAATGAATCCTGAACAATAGCAATACCATCATTCGCTCGTTCAACCAAGTTTCGATACTTTTCTTCTGATTCCTGTAAGGCTGTTATTGTTTGTTTGTAATCAGTGATATTTCTAACAACAGTAACAACACGGGTGACCTTTCCCTCAACGACAATTGGTATCTTTCGTGTTTCAGTAAAAAATTCTTCATCCCCGATTGTAGTACGTTCCTCGGTGACGATAGGTTCTCCTGTACTGAAAACGTGATTATATTCGCCAATGATTCGCTCTGACAAGAAAGGGAATACGTCAGTAAGCCTCTGACCTATCACATCTTCTGGGAGACCCAGTTCTTTGTTCCATTGCTTGAAAGCTGTGTTAAAAAGCATAAAACGCAAGTCAGGACCAACAACATGTATTGCATCGCCCATCGAATCAAGTGTTTGACGTAATTGCAGTCCAATTTCATGTTTTGCCTCTTCAATATGCTTTTGTTTGGCTAAATAGCTCTCTATAGCTTCTTTCACATCTGTAGGAACATCTGGCCTATCAAGGATTGTTTCTAATTCCATTTCTACTCACTGAAAGTTGAGCTTATCCGTATTTAGTATTTATTATAACATGATTATTATATGGTTTTTCAATTAGAATTTTCTTTATCTTCTGCTAAAAATTTGAAAATGTAAATTCAATATCTCTCTAATCTTCAGTCATTACTTTGTTACTTTTAAACGAATCATTCTAACTATAGATATTTGCTATATTATGCCATAAGACTGAAATATAAGACTAAAAAGATACGTGTTTCGTCTAAAATAATTATAGGAATTTGAATGAAGATGACAGAAATCTTGGTGTTGGGAGGAGCTGGTGTTGTTGGCAGGATCGCAGTTAGGACTCTCACTACATTTCCAGATTTCTCTAAAGTGATCATTGGTGATGTTGATATAAAAAAAGCTCATGAAATTTCTAAAGAAATTGGTTCAGATAGAATTACAGTTCGAGAAATCAACATAAACAATTCGAAAAGTCTTAACAAGATAATTAAGTCCGCTGATGTCGTGTTAAATTGTATTGGCCCATTCTATAAAAATGGTTCATTAGTTCTGAAGTCGGCAATAGAGATAGGAAGAAACTATATAGATATCAATGATGATGTTGATGCAACCCAAAAAGTACTGAAAATGGACAGTGAAGCACAAAGAGCAAATCTTACAGCATTAATTGGTATGGGAAGCTCTCCTGGTATTACTAATTTATTGGTAAAGTTTGCTGCAGACCAATTACTCGATGAAGTGGATTCAATCGACCTCTACCACGCACATGGGGGGGAACCGTTTGAAGGGCCAGGAGTAATTTATCATCGAATTCATTCTATGAGTATTGATATCCCAGTGTTTGTTGATGGTAAATTTATCACCGTAAATTTCTTTGACGAGGATGGAAAAGCACTAGAAGAAGAAATTAGTTTCAAAAAACTTGGAAAATATCGAGTTCATCCATATCCGCATCCAGAAACAATCACGCTACCAAAGTATATCAAAGGTGTTCAACAAGTCACAAATAAAGGAACAGTCTTACCTCCTGAATACTTCTATCTAATTACGGATCTAGTAAAACTTGGTCTAACTGATGATAAACCAATAAATGTGAAAGGACACATGATTTCTCCACTAGAATTTACAATTTCTTATATCATCAACCAAAGGGAGAGAATATTGAAGGAATTGAATTTCGGATCCCAACGGGGATGTGTGAAGATTGTTGTCAAGGGGAAAACTGATGGGAAAACTCATCATTATGTATTTTCCTTGGCATCAGAAACTCAAGCGATGGGGGAAGCCACAGGAATCCCTGCTGCTATCGGTGCTGTTCTTATGAATAGAGGATTAATAACAAAAAAGGGTGTTTTACCGCCAGAAGCATGTGTAAATCCCTTAGATTTTCTTACTATTATGCAAGAGCACCTCAAGCTTGAAACAGCCACAGGAGAGGGATCACCCTTAACAATTGAATCAATTGATGAAGAGGGAAATATTAAAGAAATTACTCTATAATCAATAACAACGTGATTATTGATGTCAACCCGAAAGCAAGAGAAAAAATATGTGTTGGCTTTTGATCATGGGACATCAGGAGTCAAGACTGCGCTATGTTCTGTTTATGGTGACACAATCGATTTTGTTTTTAAAAAAACACCCCTATACCTAATAGGAGAGGGAGGAGCCGAACAAAATCCTAATGAATGGTGGGAAGCTGTTCTAAAAACATCAAAACGGTTAACCGATAGGAATGAAACTCTTATTGATGATATCGTTGCTATTTCTTGCTCAAGTCAGTGGTCTGGTACGGTGCCTGTTGATCAGGACGGAAATCATTTAATGAACGCGATTATCTGGATGGATTCACGGGGGGCACCATATCTCAGAAAAACATTAAGTGGCTTCCCAAAAGTTTCAGGTTATCCATTGAAAGATATTATACAATTTATCTATAAAACAGGGGGTGCCCCAGGCTTATCAGGGAAAGATCCAATATCACATATTCTCTATCTGAAATATGAACTCCCCGAGGTTTATGAGGAAACCTACAAATTTCTTGAATGTGTTGATTATTTAAACTTGAAATTTACAGGGAAATTTGCTGCTTCTACTGACTCGATTACTCTTCATTGGGTGACCAATACTCGTGACATTAATAATATCAAATATGATAAATCCTTGATTAAGCGTCTTAAAATTGATAAAGAAAAACTTCCTGACTTGAAAGGACCAACCGTTATCTTAGGAAATGTTTTGCCAAGAGTTGCGGATGAATTAGGTATTAATCGAGATGTGAAAGTATCGATGGGAGCTCCTGATCTTCTATCTGCAATAATAGGTTCAGGATCAGTAGAAGACTATCAAGGACATATTTACATTGGAACTAGTTCCTGGATAATTTGTCACGTCCCTTTCAAAAAAACAGATATCTCCCACAATATGGCTGCAATTCCTGCTGCAATTCCTGGGAAGTATTTTGTTGTTAATGAGCAAGAGAGTGCAGGGGCCTGTTTAAATTTCCTACGTGACAATATCTTCTATACTGAGGATGAAAAATATTTTGGGAATGTCGAGGTTTACAAGATATTTGATAAAATCGCCGAGAACGTTCCAGTGGGTAGTAATCAAGTTATTTTCACTCCCTGGCTATATGGAGAACGAACACCAATAGAAGACCATACTGTTCGAGGTGGTCTCTTTAACCTCTCCTTGAACACTAAGAAAGAACATTTGATTAGAGCAGTATTTGAGGGAGTAGCTTATAACAGTCGTTGGGTATTGAAATACGTTGAGGCTTTTATAAAAAGAAAATTGGATCCTCTGAATATAATTGGAGGGGGTGCTCAATCTGATGTGTGGTGTCAGATCTATGCGGATGTACTGAATAGAACAATTCGACGTGTTAAGGATCCAATTCAAGCAAATGCTAGAGGCGTAGCATTTATTGCCTCTGTTTCTTTAGGATACATCACTTTTAATGATATTCCAGGGCTTATTGAGTACTCAGCAACTTTTCATCCTAATCCAAAGAATGTTAAAACTTATGATCGGCTCTTTAAAGAATTTCTAACGATCTATAAAAATAATAGAAAAATGTACAAACGATTGAACTGATTATATCTTCCCTAGCTTGGATTAACTATAGCAAGTAGGGATTGAATCGCTTCATTAACCATTAAAATTGCAAATGCAAATAGAATGATAGCTGTCCCTCTCTGTACCCATACAAAGAGTTTGGGATTTGGCAAGCGCCCAATGACAGCAAGTAAGGTTGTAAAAAACAGTTGCCAAATTAATACCCCCGTTAGAAACATGATAACTATCCCTAAACGAGAAAGGGGATCAGGCACGTTAAAATCACTGAATAAAATCAATGTTCCCATGGACACCCACCAAAGATAAGACCAGGGAGAAGTGACTACTATTGAAAACCCAGTTATATATTGTCTAGCTAATCGTAAATAACTAGGATCTAATGATTCATTTTGAGGACTTAGACGATTTTCCATGGAAATTGGTTTAGAAAATAGAGCAGAAACTCCCAAAAACCCTAAAATTAGTATATTAACAGAAAAAAGTATAAATGTAATAACTGGATTTGAAAAGATATCTGTTAATATTTCTCCACCTACTGTTAATGCAGAGAAAGCAACAACAAAATCACCTGTCATTGCACCGACCCCTGTTAAAATAGCTAAACTCCAAGCAAACTTTTCGTTAACAGTTTTATTTAGTGCCTGTTTAATTACTTCAGCATTTATTGGGCCAAGAGGAGCGGCTAATGTAAATCCTAAAAACCCAACGAAAACCCATAACTCTAAAACACTAGCCAATTCAGAAAATACTCCAAATTTATGTTAAAAAAAGATGAAAAAGCCGTTTATTATTCATCTTCTTCGATTTAAGCCTTGATTTTTATAGGATTAACGAGCTTTTTGTTTTGAAAAACACCATTGAAAATTTGAATTGAATATTAAATTTGCTTTCTTGTTAATCGTACTACATTAAGTAACGGATAGCGGATGTTAAATAAATGGTAGATGGTCCGAAAGTTGTCATTATTGGCGCAGGAAGTGTAAGTTTCGGTTTAGAAAACCTTGGAGGGATTATGCAACACGAAACCCTAATGGGATCCACTTTAGCCCTTGTTGATATTAATGAAGCTAATTTAAGACTAGTTACTGCATTGGCACGTCGTATGAATGAAGAATGGGATTCAAAAATGGTAATCCATTCAACCACTGATCGAGAGAAGGTTTTATCTGACGCAGATTTTGTAATCCTTTCAGTAGCTGTAGATCGGGAGGAAACTTGGAAAAAAGATCATGGGATTGGTAAGAAATACGGGATTTGGCATTACGCAGAAAATGGTGGACCAGGTAGTTTTAGTCACACAGCACGAGGTATTGCTTTCATAATGCCTATCCTCCATGATATCCACGATTTAGCTCCGAATGCATGGTTAATTAACTTCACAAACCCCGTACCGCGAATCCATTATGCTGCAAATTATACAAAAATTAATTGTGTAAGTTATTGCCATCAAATTTGGCATGGATACGGTATATTAGGCCGGATATTAGCTGCTGATCTTGAGATAACAAATTATCTTGACTGGACTTTTGAATGGACAGATGAAAGTTTTGAAAAAATGGCATTATTCTTAGTTAAGGCCGCAGCAGAATATGATATCCATGCAGCAGGACTCAATCACTTTACATGGATGATGGATATCAGACGTCAGGAAACAGGAGAAGATCTCTATCCACTAATCAGAAAAGAAATTTCTAATCTACCACCAAACTTTGAACCACTCACACAGCACATGTTCAATGTTTTTGGTCTTCTTCCAGTACCCGGTGACTGTCATTTGGCAGAATATCTCCCATACACTGTTACCAAAGAGAACTGGATACGATATAGCATCCAGCTGTATGATTTTGAATGGAGTGAGAATCGTAGAAATAAAATGTGGGAAGAAATAACTGGAATGGCAACAGGAAAGCGATCTCTTGATAACTTTGTTCAGAATCCCTTTGATCGAGGTGAATATGTTATCGCAGGCATTTTTTCCAATGCTAACTCATATGAGGCTGCCTTGAATATTACCAATAATGGAGCTATAAGTAATTTACCAGATGATGCTGTGGTAGAAGTTCCTGTGACACTTAATAGAAGGGGAGCATTAGGAATGCGAATGGGGTCGCTTCCTGAAGGAATAGCAGCTCTTTGTCAGCGTGAGATTTCCCTGGCAAAATTAATTACTAAAGCTTCGATTGAAGGTGACAGAGAAGTTGCACTACAAGCCTTTGCGATAGATCCAATGATTAATGACCTCTCACTAGCAGAAACAATTCTCGATGAATACCTTCAGGCTCACAAAAAGTATTTACCTCAATTCTTCACCTGAATCATGAGCCTCAAGTACTATTCAAGACAATTTGAGGGCAACAAATGAATGTGCCAATAAAATTATTGATATTCGATCTCGATGATACCCTAATCCACTCAAATATTAATTATTCAGAGATTCGACATCAAATCGCTGAACTCTTTCCAGTGCCAGTTTCTACTGAAATGATAATGAAAACACCGATTCTTGGATTATTAAAGAGATTAAAAAGAAATTTTCCCGATAAATTTCCTGAAGGTTATCGAAGAATAGACGAAGCCGAAAGAAAAGCAACAAAAACTGCAACTGTAATACAAGGAGCTGAAAAAATTCCTTTAATATTAAAGAAACATAATTTATATTCTGCAATTTATACAAATAACTCTAAAAGTACAATAGAGCTTTATTTAGCCAACCCAAGATTTAATTTCCTGAAAGAGTTTCAAATATTGACCAGAGAAGACTTCAACAACCCAAAACCAGATCCTGAAGGTCTTATAGCAATAATTGACCGCTTTCAAGACAAACAGATTACAAAAGAAAACACTGCTTATATAGGCGATTCATATATTGATGCGATAACTGCGCACCGAGCCAATATCAAGTTTGTTTGGTTTCATTCCAGAGAAATAGATCGAAATCTCTTTCCTACTCCTCCTTATGTAACTTTAACTGATTGGGCAAATTTTGAGTCCATACTTTTAGGACAGTAAAAACCATGGTAACTCTATCATCGAATTCAGAGAAGTCTAGCCCATCAAGAAATCTGATTGCCCTGTGTTTAGCCTCTTTTGTAGTTGTAACAGGATTTGGAGTCATATTACCTTTTTTCCCTTTATACGCTAAAGAAATATTGTTCAAATTCAGCTTTCTGGGTTTACCAATCGGGATAGCTTTTCAAATTGGTATTATGACCTCTGCTTTCATGTTTACAAGATTCTTATTGGCTCCTTCATTTGGTGATTTATCCGATGTATCTGGTCGGAAACCGATTATTCTAGTTGGTATGAGTATATACACTTTTCTCTTATTTGGATTTGGTCTAGCTTTTGATTTCTTATCGTTATTAGTGATACGAGCATTACAGGGGGTAGCGTCTGCGGCTGTATGGCCCGTTGGTGAAGCATTAATTGTAGATACATCAACGAAGAATACGACTGGGAGGAATTTAGGTTATTACATTATGTCAATGCAAGCAGGGATGGCAGCAGGGCCATTTATTGGTTTTATTTTTTATGCTGGGTTGAATGGAATAGTGGGGTTCCCTCCAATTCTCTCTTATAGATTAGCATTCATATGTCAAGGAATAATGGGTGTCTTAGCTACTGTGATTGTAGCACTCTTAGTCAAAGATCCTAGTCAATCTGATTCTGAGAATTTAACGGTAATAGGGAGTTTTATGATTGCAATAAGGCAAATGGGAAGAAAAATAATTCAGAGTCCTAGATATCTTGTGACGACATTTTCTACTGCTGAAAAATATAGAAGCAGTAGCCTTTATACGATCTATCTCGTTGCAATAATCAATGGATTTGGGAATGCAATGATCTTCCCAATTATTGCATTATTTCTTGATGATTATTATTTTATAAATCCAGAATTCATCGCTTTAGTCATAGGAATTATTGGTATTCTAGCGCTTTCTGGAAATCCCTTGGGTGGAACATTAAGTGATAAACTGACTCGGAAACATGTTGTGTGGATATCTGGCTGTCTAAGAGGTGGTCTTTATCTCGTATTAGGAATCCAATGGGGATTGTTCGCAGTTATCGCAATCTTTGCAATCCAACGATTTTTATGGGCGATCTATCAACCAGCATTTAGAGCAATGCAGAGCGAGTTAATTCCAGAAGCAGTTCGTGGAAAAGAATTCGGAATCGTGCAAGCACTTTTTAATTTTGGGTCTGTTCTAGGACCTATTATAGGTGGTGTACTTTACGATAATTTTTTGGATGTTACATTCAATTTAAACGGGGTAGTGTATCTAGGGGCTGGTGTAACATTTGTACTTGCAGGAATTCTAGGAATAATTGGAAGTATAACCCTCTTACTGTTCATAAACTCCTCAGATTTTCAAGAAAGCATAGAAAAGACTATTCAAGGAGTAGAACCGTCTGTAAGCTTAAAAGAGAAATAAAATTGAGCCTTTATTCCTCTGGCACCATACTCCGAGGAATATGATTATTCTAAAAATTTCTCCAGCAGAATTGCGTCGAGAGTAACCCCATGTCTCCAAATTTGGTTTTTAATTAATGGTTTAAACCCATTTTTTATGTAGAATTCTTCAGAGTGATCTACTGAATTTACAATGATAGAAGATAAGCCTTTAAAATACGCTTCTTCTGCAATGAAATCTATAAGCTTGGATCCAATCCCTTTCCCTTGATACTCTGATTGAACATACATGTGTCTGATTTCATTGCCTTTCAATGCCCCCATACCAACAATTTTATCATCAGTAATCGCAAGAACAATAATTCGATCCAAAGCAATTTTCTGGACGTATTCTGCTGTTCGACCATTTGCAATCTGTGT
>CP070665.1:1032721-1045642 GCA_020351745.1 Candidatus Heimdallarchaeota archaeon
TGTGATTCATGTTTAGAACCAAGTGAATCAACGAAATTCCGAGGCAAACTCTTCACATCAGAAATTTCTCTATATTTCTCTCAACTTGTGCTTTTAAAAATATTTAATTTTGGTTTGAATTAGAGCACATAATATGAAAGGATATGATCAGCGATCGTAAGAAGGTCTGATATGTTCTGTTCCCTTTCCTCGACGATGTAATCCTCGACTTTTCTGACCAGCTGAAGTTTTTCCTCGTGTGACACGGCCACGACTACTTCTGTTGCATATCCAGTTGATTTTTGGGTCAGATACGATTTCTGGGGCAAATGGATCAACTAAAATCACTTCAAACCACCGATGAAGTCCATCTTCTAATACAGGGTAACTATTTAGCACCTCTAGATTTGGAAAACGACGCCAACAGCGTTCTTCAGCAATCCACTGTCTGGATTTCTTGGGAGTAATACGTCTTATTCCCATTCTTTTTGATCGTCTACCACTTTTAGGTCTGGATTTTCGACGTCCACCACGGGGAACACGGACCCTTGCAATGATATACCCTTTTTTTCGGCGAAATCCAAGTGCACGAGCTCTATCAACTCTTGTCGGATTTTCAATCCTAATTACAGCTGGTTCCCGCCTCCATTGGATCAGTCTAGATATTCGCAATCTTCGAAATTCTTGATTTCTTTCTTTCCAGAATTTAGATACGTATTTATAAGCACTCATTAAGATTACCTCCTTTAGGTTCTGCGGATATGAGTTTCTGACTCACTCTGCAACATTCCAACACGGAGATACTTGGATTAGTCGTTTTTTGGGGTAGTTTTAAATGCTTGCTTGAATTTGACAGTATTTCCTTAAAAGTTAGGAATATTTTGGGGGCATTTTTTTCAAAGTCTCTGTTTCCAGTAATGGATTTCCGTCTTTAAATCGTAGATAACTGTTTGAAGCATAACCTTAAACGATTATGCGATCCCACCTCCACACGAAGCTGTTTCCAAATTAAGAAAATGACTTACTAGTTACTATTTGATAAAAGTGATTAAGATGAAAATTTTAATAGCAGATCCTATTGCTACTTCTGCAGTAGAAGTTCTAAGAAAAAATTTTGAAGTAATCGAACAACACTTTTCTCAGAGCGAATTATTGAATGAAATTAGTAATTTCCATGCAATTATTGTTCGAAGCGCAACAAAAATTCCTCGGGAAGTCGTTAAGAAAGGAACACAATTGAAAGTAATTGGTAGAGCTGGAGTTGGAGTTGATAACATTGACGTCGAAGCAGCAACAGAAAAAGGCATTTTTGTTGTAAATTCCCCTCAAGCATCTACCATTTCTGTCGCGGAAATTACAATAGCGTACATGCTTGCACTAAGTAGAAAATTGATTCAAGCGACGAATAAGACAAAAGACGGAAAGTGGCCAAAAAAACAATTAATGGGAACAGAGATGCATGGTAAGACGATAGGTTTTATCGGATGTGGTCGCATTGGTGCGGAAGTTGTAAAGCGCACACAAGTTTTTGGTATGAATTGCTTAGTATACGATCCTTATCTACCTCCCGAAGTACCTGCCAAACTGGGGGTGGAAATGACAGAGGATCTTGATAGATTATTCCGAGTTTCTGATTTCATTACCATCCATGCATGGTTAACAGACGAAACTCGCGGAATGGTAGGTGAGAATGAACTTGAGAAAATGAAACCAACAGCTTTTCTAGTAAATTGTGCTCGGGGAGGAATTGTTGATGAGGATGCTCTTTATGATGCACTGAAGGAAAAAAAGATAGCTGGAGCAGCCCTAGATGTTTTTACAGTTGAACCTGCAATAGAAAATAAGCTATTCGAGCTAGAGAATTTATATGTCTCACCACATATTGCTGCCTCCACAAAAGAAGCACAAATTCGTGCAGGGTTAGTAACGGCTGAACAGGTACGATTAGTATTAATAGGCCAAAAACCCGTATTTAGTGTAAATGCAAAAATGTTGGTATAAAGTATTATATTCGGAAGCATATCAATGGTAAAAAAGACAACTAAAAAAGATTCTAAACAAGAAGTAAAGAAGAAAGACTCCTTTAAAACCTTCGAAATAAATCAAAACATTACAATCGATGAAATTCAAGAAAAATTCCCAGCACTATATGAAGAACTCACTGATAAAAAGATGAGCATAAGAATAGATGAAGTCGAAAATAATTCTAAGCCTTCTCCTTCACAGGAGGAAGAAAAGAATGCTCAAGACCCATTTAGTAACTATGATCCAGATGTTTTCGATTTCTTAGCTAGAGCAAGAACTAATGAGGAAGGACTAGAAATCATTGAATTTTTAACCAAACAAGGCCAAATTTCAGCTGAAACTGCAAAAGACTTAACAGGAAAACTGAAAAAATTGGGAGTACGATCTTTTGGCCCTATTCGTTCTTCTGATTATTATTATAGAAAGTCTGACGAAATTAGAAATCGAAGATTGATTCAAAAAAGATATTACTCTCAAACAGAAGATAAAACGAATGATTAGCAATAATTCAAGCAGCTGCTACAATTTTAACAACATCGCCAAATTGTAATTCGTGTTTTTCGGAAGTTCTACGGTTCGTACGAGCATCAATACCATGAATGAAATTCTTAAACAGATCCTGATGAATTATTCCTGCAAATTCTTTGATAGTTGTACCTTTTTTAACAAGAAACACATCAGGGAGAATTTTACCATCATTATCGCTGAAGTGAGTGACATCAGCAACAGGATAAATAGGTTGAAGTTGTAGAATATTAAATACCGCTTTATTCAGTGTCTCAAAGATTCCGGTGGTTCCGTAAGGTTCTAATATCTCTGTCTGTATTTTATTAACAATAGATTCCTCTTTCGGTGACATATTACCCAAGCTATTCAATCGTCCGCTCGCTGAGATATACTCTACTTTACTTTGATTAACTAGATTTTTGAGTACAATATCAGTAAGAGCTGAAGTGGGTATGATTATTTCTCCGAATTCTTTTTTCAGGCGGTCATAATTACTTTTCGCTGTAGGACGATCAATTTTGTTTGCTGCAATTATGATTGGTTTGCCCGCTTTTCTTATTTCATGGCACAACTGAAGTAGATCATCATCCGTCCAATCCTTTACAGTCGAAGTATTCAAGTTTGCTAAATTCACTGCTTTCAATATGTCAGTTCTAGTAATTTTCAATCCTGTCATTTTGTCAGTAATAAAATCAACTATATTCTTTTTTTCTGTGTCTGCTTTTCGTACAGCACGATCCCAGTCTTTTTTCAAGATTCCACGGATCCAAGCAGCAATCTCATTCTCTAAAAAATTTACATCTTTCATTGGATCATGACTACCAGGATCTACTGTTTCTCCTTCCTCATTAAGAGATCCCGAGATATCTACCACATGAATGAGAATATCAGCTTGAGCAAGATCAGATAAAAATTGATTTCCCATCCCTTTTCCTTCATATGCACCTGGAACCAATCCAGCTACATCAATAATTTTGATTGGGATCTTACGAACTCTATCAATGCATTCTGAATTTCGGGGATTACAAGTTACCCCGAGTTCTTGACAAACACATGGTGTTGTAACAAAACCCACTCCTTGGTTTGGTTGGATAGTTGTAAATGGATAATCAGCTGTTTTAGCTGATGTACCGCAAAGTGCGTTAAGAAAAGTTGTTTTACCTGATGATGGTTTTCCAACGATGCCTATTAGGATAGACATTTTCTATACTCCAATACTTTATGTAATTTTTTCTTATTTTGAGGTGATTAAAACCGGTTAAGCTCGAAATCTGATAGTAAGAATTTTAATTTTTCTATTTCCTATCCTCTCTAAAAATGTCTTTCTGTCTTCCTTATTGATTTTGTCAATACATGAAACTTTTTATCCTTTTAATAAAACGTGACCACACATAGTATTTTTTAATTATTCACCAGACAAGTGGTTGAAATGAATAAGATTGAATTTCCCTCTGAGCTGGCGATTTTTGCTGATCGTATTAGCGATCATTGGATTAGCAAAATAAAAAATGGCTTTTCAAAAATTCAGGAAAAAAGTTCTGTTCCGAAGCTGGATGATTGGTATTCCCTTATTCAGAATCTTCTTGAAGAAGAAGAAAAACCACCTACCGTGCTTTGGGCATTATGTTCTAAATTGGCTTGGATTCACGCTGATATAGAATTTTTTGCTGAAAAATCTGAACTTCTTATAAGAGAAGCTAAAGCTCAATCTGATCCACTTCTATTATCCTATGTTGGAGCAGGAATTACAGAGCTGATTAACTCAGACAAAGGTATCACAATAATAGGAGAGGGTTTTTCTCAATTGGAAACTTTGAAAGATTGGTCTGGATTACTTGAAGTGGCAATGCCATACATTCTTTTATTAAGTAACTCTAATCGGATGACTATTTTCAGAGAAGTATATCATAAAGCTAAAAGAGCTTTTGAAGATGATTTGAACTCTGATTCAAAATATGAGCATTTATTCGTTCCTATACTATCTTTCGCATCTGTCAAAGACATTATTGATGAAACCCAAGTAGATCTCTTTGACTCTTTAACTGTGACGCAGAGATCTAAACACCACTTGAATACAGGACTTATTTACACGCTAATGTCTCATAAGGAAGAAGATGACATCTTTGAGAGACATTTAAAAGCTGCAATTCAACAATTTCAACTAATAAACGCCAATAATCGATTGATTATAGCCTATACCAATTTTGCAAATTATTATGCCTCCAAGGCGAAACATGATGAAGCTTCTGAGTATTTATCAAAAGCTTTCTCATTGGCAACATTACAGAGCCAAGGATTTGATGGTGGATTATCCGTTTACCCATTGATCCAGAAAGCTTGGCTTCTTGTTGAACGGGGGCAATTACAAGAAGCAAAGGAGACATTCACGCTTGCCCTTGAAAAAGTTCAAAACTATTGTTGCTCAAATTACCAAATAAAAATAGAATTTGGTCTGGCTTATGTTTTTTTCTTGGAATCAGAAGATGATCTTGCATTAACCCACGCAGAAAGGGCCCTTTCCATCGTTGAAGGTTTGAAGTGGAAAGATTCGCAATTCCAACATGAGATTCAGCTAAAATATGCTGAATTGCTTTTAGACCTAAATAGATTGGATAAGGTTCCTAGTCTTTTTAAGTCAATTAATTCCGATGATCTCAAAAATAACTGTTCAAAAGCTTATTATAATTACATCAAAGGAAAATACGAGTTTCACATGCATAATATCGGTATTTCAAAGACATTTTTGCACGATGCAATGAATCTTACAGATGATTGTCCTGATTTTCGATCGACCCTTCTTTATACTTTGGCTGAAGTATACTTAAATGAATACAGGCTTTCTGAGGATCCCATAATACTTCAGAAAGCGCAAGAAATGATTGATGAAAGTTTAGAGAAGCTTGTTGGTGCTCCCAAACGTACAAAGGGCAAATGCCTTTTGGCTATTATGCTTTCAGCACAAGGGCGTAATGAAGAAGCTGAAGAGCTTCTTGAGACGCTTACAGCTGATTCTTCAAAGACCATTCCACGTTTTCAGGTTTTGGCCGAGAAATTATTAGAGAATATTCACAAAAGTCGAATTGGAGCTACTCCTATTTCCCCAATAACAAATATAAGAGATGCCCTTCGATACCTTCGAGATGCAAAAACGATGATTGACTCTCAATCCCGATGAAATATTAGCTTCAATTTCCATTTATATATAGATGTGATTCTTAGAAGCAGTAATGTTCAAGATAATAATCTATTGGTTCTACTTCCAGGTTTTTTTTCCAACTCTGATAAGATCCCCCATCATCCGCAATATCAATCATGATTGGTGTTAATTCACGACCTCCGATTGAGAGAATAGCTTGTACTGCTGCCCAATGGGCTGGGAACTTTTTTTGGCGAATTGATCTATTCATTTCTTGCTTAAGAACCGTGAAACCTGTCTGTATTTCTCGATAATTCACACATAGGTTTTCTAATTTTGTTCCATGTTTTGGAATCAGGGGTGTAATAGAGACATTGAGTTGTAGTGAGGAACAAGATCCAGCTAGGTTGTTAAGAAATCCTACAATTTCGTGTGATTCCGAGACTGGATCCGAAGTTAAGCCAAGAATAAAGTAAAGCTTGAGTTCTTGGATTTGATTTTGCTCAGCTTTTTGAATAAAATTATAGATTTGTGAATTGCTGATTTTTTTTCCAATCTTGAAACGAACTTCATCTGATGCACTTTCAGGAGCAATGCTAAGACTTCTTAATCCACTTCGGCTTATTATTTCAAGTACTTCAAATCCTGAATCAACCCTAATACTAGGAAGGGAAAATTTATGTTTTCTTTCAAGAAGATAGTTTAAAAGTTCTTTAATTTGAGAATAATCAGCTGTACTCGACCCAATAAGAGAAAAAAAGTTCGTTTCAGTTTCTCTGCTTCCTTTGTCGATTAAATTGCATAACCTATCAAATGATCTATCTCTCTGTGGACGAAAAATTCTTCCAATTAAACAGAAGTGACAACCGTGTATGCATCCTCTTGCCACTTGAAGAAAGTAACCATCTAATACTCCTTTTCTTTCTCTCTGACCGCTAATTGGACGGACTTGGGCTGTGGGATAATTTACATCATCAAGATTTGAGGTTATAATCGGTGTTACTTGTTTTCCAGAATCCTGAGAGGAATAAAATCCTGGAACTGAGAGGACTTCTTCCATAAGGCTGCTGTGTTTGCTTGCGATAATTGCCTCAAGAAATTTGTACGATATTGTTTCTAATTCACCAGAAAAAATTACATCTACAAAATTTAACAATGGTTCTGGGTTCGTAGTGACTGTTGGGCCTCCAGCTATCAATAATGGATGATCAGAAGTCCTATCTTTTGAATAAACGGGGATATTTGATCTTAATAACATTTGGAGGGCATTGATATAATCAAGCTCAAATTGAAAAGTAAAAGCAAGAAGATCAAATTGAGTCAGCGTTCTTCCAGTTTCAATTGATCTAGGAGGTCCAGGAAAGCTAGCTGAAAAGAAGATTCGTTCAGTGAAAATGTTTCGATGCTGATTCAATAGATGGTACAAGAGTTTAACAGTCAGTCCTGACATTCCTATCGAATACGAATTTGGATACACTAATCCAATGCGCCATTGAATATCATGAATCGATTTTTGTATTACATTTATCTCTTTTAGACGAGTCCTTCTCATACTCGTTCGTACCTTGAATCATTCGAGAGACTTTTGAATTAAACCTTGAGTAGGGTCATAATATAGGATGGTATTGGAGGGAACATCTTGATTAACCAAAGTATGGGCCCCAATTATGGAATTTTCTCCAATAGTGATTCCAGGCATTAAAGAGGTATTAATACCTGTCTTGACATTGTCTCCCATGAAAATACCAAGTTTCCTCCGTCCTGAGGATACAAGTTCGTCTTTTATTTTCATACTAATTTCGTTATTATCTATTCTTAGGTTCGCTACCTTGGTTCCAGCACCAAAATTACAATTTCTCCCAATAACTGAATCCCCGACATATGAAAGATGGCCAATGGTTGTATTCTCGAGAATCATACTATTTTTAATTTCAACACCATTCCCAATGCGAACTTTTTTCCCTAAATATGTCCCAGATCGAAGAAAACAGTTTGGACCCACAGTCACATTTTCATCAATGATGACAGGGCCTTGAATGAAGGTACCTGGTCTTAGAATCGCACTATCTGCAAGTTTAATAGAGCCTTCAATGGTTACAGAAGAGGATGTAGAAGGTTTTACGGGAAAATCTATTTTTTGCATTCCTACTTCATTTGCAGTTATTAGATTCCAGGGATAGCCAATATCAATCCAATGATCTTTTATGTAATATATAGAAAAAGAGATTTCTTTTTGATTCTGGATTAGCTGATTTATGCCTTCTGTAAGTTCGATTTCCCCTCGAATAGATTCAAAAGTGTGAGTTAAGTAATCAAAAATCGTTAAAGGCAAAACTATCATTCCTGCGTTAATATAGGTACTTGGAGGAGTGGGATGTTTTTCATGTATTTTCATTAATATATCGTTTTTAATCTCAAGACACCCATATTTTTCCGGATTCTTCACCTTTTTTGCCGAGAAAATGCCCCCTGTGAGATCATTAGACTGTCCCAACATTAATATGTCTTCGATTGTGCGTTGGCTCGTAAAAATATCACCATACATCATGAAAAAAGGGTCAGATTTAATATATTGCTCACAGATCTTTACTGCATGACCAGTTCCTCTTTGTTCTTGTTGCATGACCCATTGAATATCGAATGGATAGGTAATTTGGTTTATGGTTTTCTTGACTTGATCTGCTTTATGTCCAATAACAATAACCACACGATCGATATTTGATGATAACGCGTCTAAAATATGACAAATTAACGGTCTTCCAGCAATCGGTATTAGTGGTTTAGGGATAGTTTTTGTGAGAGGATACAGACGAGTCGCTTTACCAGCTGTAAGGATTAACGCTTCCATGAAACTACCTTCAATAACAACCAATAATAAAGTTTCTAATCAAAAAATCTAGGAAACAGAACAGAAATTAAAAATCTTTACTTCTATGCTTCATAGGTTGAATAGAAATCAGAGGTTGTCCCAAATATGTTCATGTGTCTATTTGAACCCATCTGATGTCATCAATCAGCCAAAAATTGTTTTTAAAATAGTTCATTATTCCAAGACATAGGATATTTTATGTGGTTGAAAATTGGTTTATCCCTAGATTTCAGTTAAACTAGTTTAATGAACTATGGTTAAAAGATTGGACAATTTATCTTGATTCTCCACTTAAGTTAATGTTAATCAATTGGACGCGATGCCCTTTGACTGAAAGTAAACTTGATTACAACAATTTGGGGTTTAAAGCTGGGATAGAGATTCACGCACAACTCTCTACCGAAAAGAAATTATTTTGTCACTGTTCAGCAGCCTTGACAAATGAGACACCACAAGTTATTGTTCAACGAAAATTTCGCCCAGTATTAGGCGAGATGGGGGTATATGACCCAGCTTTACTGATTGAGTTTGAAAAAAATCATACCATTTTTTACGAAGTCTTTGATAGTGTATGCACTTATGAATTAGATGAAACACCCCCTTTTCCTATTAACACTGAAGCTCTTTACGATTGTATAAAATTAGCAAAGATGATGAATTGTGAGATTGTTGAAGAAACAAATGTGTGCAGGAAGAATTATTTAGACGGATCTGTTCCGTGTGGTTTTCAAAGAACAGCTCTTGTTGGCTATAACGGACAGATTTCGCTAATAAAAGATCCCCCAATGATTGACGAAAAAGAATTATCCATTTCTTGGATCTACATTGAAGAAGATGCCGCTCGTAAGGATAATGATCGAACCAAGGGTAAAAATGTCTTTTTTAAATTAGATCGTTTAGGAATACCATTAATTGAGATTGTGACAGATCATGGCTTAAGTTCTCCTACAGAAGTGATTTTTGCTGCAAGAACACTAGGAATGCTGATCAAATCTTCGGGGATTGCGCGCAAAGGTTTAGGAACAATTCGTCAAGATATTAATGTGAGTATTGCAGAAGGAGATCGAGTTGAGCTAAAAGGGATTCAGTTGCTTCAATTAATCCCAATTGCTATTGATTTCGAGATCCAAAGACAATTGGGTTTAATTTCTATTCAAAAGGAACTTATAAAACGGGATATTCAGCCCCAAGATGTTCCTCTCCAAACGTTGGATGTTACAGAGGTTTTTTCAAAGACTTCTTCCCAAGTAATTCAATCTGCTTTAAAACGAAAAGAAAGAGTATTGATGCTTCCTATTGCTGGATTTCAGGGATTACTGGGTCGAGAATTACAGCCAAATAAACAATTTGGAACAGAACTCTCTGATCGGGTTAAATCTTTAACTAATTTAAAAGGAATAATCCATAGTGATGAGGATTTATTGAAATATAACTTTTCTGAGAGAGAAATATTAGAATTAACAAAAAAATGTGAAGAAAGGTCATTTGCTTTTGTTATTGCAATAGGAAAAAATAAAGAAGCACAAAAGGCACTTACCTTTGTGCACGAGAGATTACTTGCTGCCTTCAATGGTGTGCCTCAAGAAACTCGACATGTTAATTCTGATGGAATTTCTACTTTCACGAGAGATTTACATGGGAGAAGTAGGTTATATCCAGATACAGATCTCCCTCCTGTAGTGATTGACTTGAAACGAGTTAAAATGATAGAAGAAAATCTACCTGAGAATTTCTGGAGTCGAATTCGGCGTTTTAGCAAGGAATATTCTATTTCTATTGATCTAGCTGAAGACTTGATCTATGATGACAAAGCTGAAATTTTTGCAGAATTAATACAAAGAGGAGCTCCTAGTAAGGTAGTTGTCACAACTTTAACTCAAACATTGACTGCCATTTCAAGAGAGGGAGTCGATATCAATAATATAACAGATAATCATTTATTAGAAATTTTTGAGGCTCTAAGGTTGAATAAATTTGCCAAAGAAGCAATCCCAGATATTTTAACTAATCTAGGCAAGAACCCTACAAAATCATTGTCAGATATAGTGAGTGACTTTGGAGGTGGGATGTCACAAGAAGAACTTAACAAATTGGTTCTCAAGGTTCTAAAAACCTCTCAAGAACTTGTAAAAGAACGTGGGATGAATGCTTTTTCTCCTATAATGGGATTAATTATGAAAGAAGCCCGTGGTAAAATTGACGGAAAGATTGTAAGTGAAACATTGCGGAAATACTTGAGAAAACAAGTTAAGTAAAAGGAAAGAAGAGACAAATAAGATGGCTGAAGAAAAATATGCTGGTTATAGAGGATCTACATTAGATTGGCTAAAAAAACAAGGTCTGGAAGTTTGGGATGAAATAGAGGTTACTAAGGCCGATTCTTCAATAAAAGGAGTAATATTGCCGAGGAATGAACTGGCTGACCCTAATTTTATTAGCCTAAAGCTATCCACTGGTTATAATATTGGATTCAATATTGAAGATGTACTTCGGGTCAGAAAAATAGGCCGGTTCCAAGGCAAATACCGCATTCCAAAGGTTGAAATAGCCCAAAAGCCCGCATTGCCCTTTGTTCCAATATTAGGGTGTGGAGGCACGATTGCTTCTCGTTTAGATTACCAGACAGGAGGAACGATTCCAGCTTTGACACCTGAGGAGCTTTTCTCATCTTTTCCTGAAATTGCAGAATTAGCTCGGGTTGAAACAAGTCTGTTATTTGATATTTTTTCTGAGAACATTTCTTTTGGACACTATGTTAAAATTTTAACAGAAATTGAATCCTTAATCCAAAATGATGCACCTCAAGGAATTGTATTGACACATGGTACTGATACACTGGCATTTACAGCGGCTGCTCTCTCTTTTTCCATCACAAACCCCCCTTTTCCAATTGTTATTACTGGATCTCAACGGTCTTCTGACCGCCCTTCGTCAGATTCCTTCTTTAATCTATATAATTCTGTGTTATATGCAGCATCTCCTAAAGCGAAAAAAGAAGTAGTAGTTATCATGCATGAAAAATCATCAGACACTTCATGTACTATCCATAGAGGGACAAGAATTCGAAAAATGCACAGTAGTCGAAGAGATGCATTCAAAACGATTGGAGGAAGTCCATTAGGTAGAATTACTGAAAGAAAAATATCTTTTGCAAAGGAAGAAGAAAATCTTTCAATAGAGGTCGAATTGAAAGATAAACCTTGTCAAATCACGAAAAAATTTGAAGAAAAGGTCGGACTCATTTACCATTATCCTGGTATCCAACCAGGGGTGTTGGATTACTATATCGAGGCTGGTTATAAAGGGATTGTATTGGCTGGAACTGGACTGGGCCACGTTTCGTCCAATTTAATTCCCACAATTAAAAAGGCCAATGAAAACGAGATTGTTATAGTAACCACCACTCAATGCTTACACGGTTTTACAGGTCTCTCGGTCTATGAAAGCGGAAGACAACTCCAAAAAGCTGGTGTTGTCTCTGTATTTAACATTCTACCTGAGACTGCTTATATCAAGCTAGCATATCTCCTAGGTAATTATCGGAAAACTGAAAAAATTATAGAATTAATGAAACAAAATTTAAAGGGAGAAATTACAATCCGGGAAAAGTTTCAAGAGTTTTAATAATTCGATATGAATTACAGCGATTGAATATCACTGATAGATATCTACAAGTCAATTCAATTATAGCCAAGAATAATTGCGAAAAGCTTTTTATTTAGGAAAAGATCAGGCTTAATTGCAATACGGTGTTTTAGTGCCAACAAATGTTTTGTCTATTAGACTTGCATTTATAAAGTATTCTTTCCCCTGTCCAGTTATTTTCGGCTAAAAACGAAAGGAGATATTGAGAGTTGAACAACACCGAGTTTCGCACCTCTACTTCTATTGCTTCCGAGATTAATCGGTTGGTACGCCAATTAGAAAACCTTCGTACCATTGCTTCTGATTTTTACGAGGAATTACAGACACATGCTTCATACTTTAAGGCCTCTACAAACAGGTCTGATGATACGTATGAAAAAAAACGTAGATTCAAGAGAATTGGTGTTCTGCTAGAAGAACTAAAGGAACATTATTGGGATATTACAGATTTACTGATGGACTTAAATGGGATTGAAATCCTAACAAGTGATCTACTAGAACAGGGTACTCAGCTATCTAGGGATCTTGTTCTAGCTTTAAAAGAAATGGATCCAATTGTACGGAATGCCTATAAGAGTCTTCGGTCTAGCGAGCTTGTAGGTAACGACCTACATACAGTTGTTGAAAATAGGAAATTTTCTGAGCTAAATGAGGTTTTGGATAAGTTAGTAGTTGAAATTAAACACAGATCGAGCCAACTTGAAGATTTACGCCAAAAAAGAATTTTATAAAGTAAGTATTCTTGCCTAGCAGGTTGTCT
>CP070665.1:1045742-1081335 GCA_020351745.1 Candidatus Heimdallarchaeota archaeon
TAGAAAGCCATAATCCATACCAAGAGGATGTGGTTAAACATTATACTATTTCTGAGATAGAACCCGTCTATGGTCGTTACCATTACTTTCCTCCTGACCTCCTAACATACAGTTTCTTTTATCTGGTAGCTGGTGACTTCTTATTCCCTTTTTTAGACACTTATTGGTTTGTACCTTTGCATTTCTTACTGATAATCCCAAGCTATTGGATAATAACCCAGCTTGTAGATTGGCCTCATCACCGGCTTTTTCCTTTCACTTTATTCCTAATTACTCCCTTTTTATTCACCAATTCAATGCTAATGTGGTTTTTTTTCATTATAGGATATTATTACTATGAGAAAAAGGAAAGACACATTCTTGGTATGGTATTCTATGTAGTAGCAGCCTCAGTTAAATACATGGTGGGTTTTATTATTCTCTTTTATTTTATTCGAACCATAAAAGAACTTTATAAAGAGGGAGAACCATTCAACAATTGGAAATTAATTGGACATAAACTTGCTCCATTTGTTATATCGAGCTTGGTCTTAACTCTAATTTGCTTGCCATTTGGTTTCATTGACGTAATAAAATCGGTTTTTGTATATCAAGGGGATCCCCAATATAGAGAGGATGTTGCACAATCAGTGGGACCTCTACTGATTGAAATTCTCAAATTCTTGAATTTGGAATCTCTCTATCTCCTTATAGCAGGAGTCATTGTTATTCTAGCTTTCATTATTCTAATAAGACAACCTACGTATGACCAAATCATCCACTTCTCTTTCCTCGCTATGATTATCCTCCCATTCTATGCCACAGAACTGTTTATCACCCTTCCTTTCTTCTTTTGGTTCAAGGAGGGAGCTGAATCAATTACAGTAAGCATTAATGCCGTACCATCAGAACTGCAACCCTAACCCCTGAAACCATTTCAAAAGGATGTTATCTTTTTCTATCGGCAATTGTAGTAATCACAGAAATACTGCGCACAGAAAAACGTTCATCAACATAAAGAATACGCACATGCTTCTCTTTTGAGTCAGTGAGACCATGTATGTCAACAACTTGACATACTCCGGAGATTGAAGGTTTATAATCGTTCTTATTCATCTTTAAGGGAATTGCTTTCTTGCAAATTGAGCAAGGTTCGCAATTGAGATCCACTAGATCAGTCTTAGATGACATTATTCGTCTCGCCTGTGATGCTTTCGTGAAAGAACTCCAATCTTTATAGCTTCAAAAACCTTTGCTAATTCTTAGTATTAACTTTCATAAACTACCGATTACATAAATTTAAATAGAGATGTTTTCCCCAAAAACCTAGAATACCTAACTATTCAACCACAAATCAGGGGTTCTTTACGTGAATGATGAAGAACTTGTTGTAGACACTCCTTGGGGAAAGTTAATTACTTCAAAAGGATTAAAAATCCTCTTAACAGGATTTGAGAATGACTTAGAAAAATTAGGGAAGAATCTAACTCGCATTGAAACACGCTTGGCTGAACTTGGAGGTACTCACTCAAATAAAAATGTAAAAAGTCGAATTCAGGCAATTGAAGGGTCTCTTAAGTCACTTGAAGATGATATTCAAGAATTTCGTACCAATCAAACTGCTTTCGCTGCGCACATGAAAAAGACTCTTCAGATATTCTACTCTAAACTTGATGAAAAGATGATCGAAAAAAAAGACACAATTTAAAGATGTTCTATGGGAGAGCGCGATCTCCTGCAGAGTTAAAGACAGTTTGAATTCGTGTAGCGAGTTTTTTTCCAATTTGTGGAACAGCAGTTAATTCTTCTAAATTAGCAGAGGCGACGGCCTGAATAGTTTGAAATTTGTCTAACAAATTCTTCGCTTTTGCAAAATTAATCCCAGGGATGGCAGCTAACATGAACAATTGAATTTCTCTAATATTTTGTTCTTTTTTTGATACTGTAGGTAATGAAAATTCAGCAGGACTATCTTTTTGTTCACGTTTTGCTAATTGAAACAGAAGTGTTGCAGTTTCTGAGTCATTTCGAGTAAAAACTACAGGAATTTGGAAGTCAAGAACTATTGAACTAATGGCACCCATGATACTGTTTATATGAATTTGTCGTGTTATTACTTCGGATTCCAACTGAATCAGTAATAACGGTAGTCTTTGTTGTGCAAGTCTTGTTAATTGAGACTGTTGCCCTGGGGATGAGGGTTGAAACAATCTTCCATCAATTATAGAGCTCACAAAATCTGAATAGGTTTTCCGTTCCACAACCAATCGGTTTGAAAGAATGTAATCACCTACTTCTAGCTCCTGGGATTGTAGAAGGGCTCCTTGTCGTTTTAACAATTTAGGGACACGACTTGTAGCTTCACGAGTATCAATAATAACTAGAGGTGTTGAAGTTCCAGATTCGAAAGGATCCTTTTCTTCTGGCCTTACGAAGAATTTATCTAAAGTTTCGATTGTATCGCGAGTTTCCTTACTTTCTAACATAATTTGGAGATCATTCTTCAAGAAATTATTCATTTTCTTGTTCTTTCTCTTAATTGCCCAGTACATTGACTCATCACGAGTATCTTTGGTCACTAGGTGGATAACTCGAGATTTCTTCTTCCTCCCTCTCCCACGACGCTGGATTGCCCTGACTACAGAAGGTACCGAATCATAAAATACAACTAGGTCGCAATTTCCAACATCTAATCCCTCCTCACCAACTGAAGTGCTTAAAAGAATTTGTAAATCACCTCGTTTGAATTCTTCAACAATTTTTAGCTGTTGTTTTTGGGTTAACCCTTTATCATCCTTTGAGCTTGAATGACCAATGAATATTCCAGTTTCAATACCACACTTAGATAATTCAGTGTGTAAGAACCGAATTGTATCGCGATAATTACTGAATATGATGATTCTAGAGTCCTGGGAAGTGGTTGTTTTCAAAACATTAGTAATTTCATCGATTAGGTGTTGAAGTTTAGGATGAATTGACGATTTATCTGATAATACTTTCTCAAGGGCAGTTATTTTATGATCTTCCAAAAATATCCTTAGTGCCTTTGATGATGACTTTCGGCGCCATTTTTGCAGACTGTTAAACGCTTGAGGAAACCCTTGACTTTCTACAAGTTCTTTAAGATGCTGCACTCGAATTAAATTCGAACTGAAAATCAATAATCCTCCAAAGTTAGAATCTTGCTTAGTAAGCTTTACGACTTGTTGGTGAATCCCTAAGGCTTCTCTTTTTCCTATATATTTAAAATCTAGAGATCCTGGTATTTGATCTTTTAGAGAAAGAATTAGTTCATCCTGATAGCTCTGTAGAGTTTTGAGAACCTCTTTATATCCTTCTGGAAGGTTTATCCAGATAACTTTCGGAGTATGTATGGAAATATATTCATTAACATCTAAATCAGTAGTATCTGTTACAGACACTTTTGTAATTCTGAGATTCTCACACACTTCAAGAATTTTCTCTGGATTATTCCCAGGTGTTGCAGTAAACCCTATGATCTGACACTTAGCTTGAGCAGCAATTCCTACGTATGCGTAATCACCAGTAGCTCTATGAACCTCATCGATACAAAGTAAACTGATTTTTTGAAAATCTAGACGATCATAAGTTAAATCATTTTCGATTGTTTGGGGAGTACCTACAATAATCTTGGCAGTTGGATAATTTTCTTTCCGTTTTGGAGGAGGAACTTCTCCTGATACCTCGAGAACCATATCAGAGGATAAATTACCAATGAATTCGCATAACATTTCCTTAATCTGATGAACAAGTGGTCTAGTTGGAGTTAAAATAAGAATTTGTGTGGTAGGATCTTTCTTTAAGTAATAGGCTGATAAATAAGCCATAATAACCGTTTTACCTAGACCTGTTGGAAGGACGACGAGAGTATTCCCTGGATTTGTGACACACTCAGAAAAGATGACTTGTTGATAAATTCGTGGTTCAACAGTGGTAATTAAAGATTCATCCAAAATTGATCTAACTCACAGAAACTAACTCAAAAAAACTCTCAATGAAATATTTTCCTGTGATTATTAAGCATTTTTTGTTTCTTAATCAAACATTTTAATCAATTAACTTTGCTTAAAAAATCTTGATAAAACTTGGTACAGAATAAAACTGAGAAAAAAAAGAGATTCTTAGTTATATTCCACTTTCAGAAGATTTTATAGAAAGATAAAGGAAAAGATTGCTATAATTCCTGTTTTTGAGAAAAAGCTTCCAAAAAACGAGAATTAATAGGATTTTAAGAGTTATTATATCATTGATAACCCATTTTTCCCAGAAAAGAAAAATTCCAAAAAAAGACAAATTTTCATTTAGAAAAATATCTTTAAAAATAAGGGATCAGACAATTCATTAAAAATTAGCATTTAACGAAAAAAGTGATAAAAATGGCAAAAAATGAAGAGCCTCAGGAAAAAGCAACACCTATTACTGAAATAGAACGAAAAATTACTGTAGACCTTTGGAAAACGAAATTACATGGGGAAATTGTTGGTATAAAGCAAAAAGAAGAACATATGGCTAAATCTCGCCAATTTACTAGAGATCTTGAGCTTTTTGGTGAAGTCATTGAAAAAAAGAAAGGTGAAGACAAAACCATTGGATATGTGGGTTATAGAAAGGGTCTGTGGGATGAGGAGAAAGACAAATTAGAAAGACGATTAGTAATTAAACTTTTTTCTAAATCAATGTATTATCAAGGAACCCTCGAAGAAATGGTTGGTCGCGAGTTCACTCGTTCATTATCCGCAAGACACGATTTTCCCAGTTTTAACTTAATGATTGATGATTACGAGTATTTAATTCCATTGAACAAAATTCGTGGTGGATGGTTCGTTCCAGAATGGTTCGTTTTCCGTATTGACGACGAAGAAGGATTTATTCCAATTATTTTAAAGCATAAAATGGGACTTGGAATCGATTATCGGATAGTTCATGGAATTGGTGAAAAACAATTTGGGAAAATTGATGGGAAGAAATTTGATGTAGGGGGACGATATGACATCAGTCTTAAATCCACCGATGAACGTCTTGTTGATAATGTTCTCGTGCGAGCATTAATCCTCTTTGCAGCTTCTTTAAAGTTTCATGAAGAAATTTTTAAGAAAATTAAGAAAGGAACGAAAAAAATGAGAAAAAATGAATGGTATCCAACACTTACAAATGAAGAAAAACTCCTTCGACGCAATCCGCGAGCAATTCTTAGAAAATAAATCACAGGAGTCCTTTCATTGATCCCTGAAGATGAGAGTTTAGATTTCGTAATCGAACATCTCAAGGATATGATTCAAGAACAACCAGAAAGAAAAATCGAAAAAGTTTCAGATTTGACAGAGATTCTTTCTAATTTTATGTCCACGTTTTTAGTAGTGGTTGACGCTTTAATTTCAAGCAGCCAGTTAAGATTCGGGGCAATTGATGAAAAATTAACTGAATTTGAGGATCTTCTGCTGAGTGCTTCCATTAAAGGATTATCAGAACTATCACAAGTAACTGAAAAAAGGCCTATAGAGGAAACAAAACAACCAATAGAAGAGTCTAAAGTTGAACCACCCAAGTCCCCACCAATGCCATCAGGTGATGTTGTCATCCCTCCACCACCCCCACCTCCCCCTCCTCCTTCCACAGCTTTACAAAAAGAAGAAATGCCTGTGGTTCAATCTACAGAAATCACTAAAGAAGAAATCACCGAAAAAGAATCTATAGAGACAACAGAAGATATGGAGGTTATGGAGGTGGAAGATCTTGCAGCGTTTGCTTTTAGACAACGAGAAAAAAAAGAAAAAATTTCTCCCCCTCGTCCAATCGCATCAGGCCTTGGTGCAGGATCACTCAAACTGGAATTAATGAAAGAATTAAAAAAGAAATTCAGAAAAGAAAAAATTACTCAAAATGAATCAATATGAGTTTAATTGAAATCTATCAAGATGGGGTGAGCTCATAACTTCAAAGAGATTTCTCCCAAGCAGTGAGCAGCCACCAGTCCCTCTTGAAGCAATATATCTTTACTTATGCGAAGGGAACCACTGTAGATCCAGTGTCATATGCTTTGGATTCTATTTTGGTTTTACATGGAAAAGTGTGGCTATACCTGGTACAAATTGCTTCAAATCTTATATTAGAGAACCAAACACAGAAAGAACAGAAATTATTCAAAGCTCAAGGAATAATTGAAGGGGTAGAGATTCTTCTAGTTTATCTAAAAAATCAACTCGGATTTACTCACAATTTAGCTTTGAGACAAGGATTCAAAAGCCTAGAAATAATCCAAAAAATCTTAAAACGAAAAATTATGCGATGGAATGCTTTGTAGTCTAATTAGAAAGGTGGGAGGAGAAATTCATGGTGAAATTGCTCTGTGGTTGTGTCCACTAGCTCGTATTCAACCTCTTTCCCTACTCAATGACCCCACCTGATTAAAAAAACAATGGGTTAGTTTTGAAACTGATTATCCTCAAGAAATGGGTCCAAGGACCACTCCTTAAGGATGTTAGAGAGAGTACGATATAAATAACGTCTTCCGTAATTTAAAGCCGTCTTTAATAATCCTTCTATAGACAGGGTATCTTCATGCAAAAGAAATCCTTCGTTTATAACAAGGCAAAAGTGGTTCTTAAAGCTAACTAAATAGGCCGGAATTCCAGAAAGGTACCATAAATCATATCAGTGGATATAACAACAGGTCTTGGAAGTAAACATCAAAAAAGAATAATGATCATAATAATAGCTTAATGATGAAGAACTTGATTAAAAATGATGGGTTCTCTCAAAAAAGGGGAAAGATGTTATAAAAGCACAAGTAATAATTTAAAAAATCGTGAAAAAGCTTATAAGACAAATTGTCGGAAAAAAAATTATAGTTTTTATCAAATTCCAACCTGAAGGTCAATTCCTGGAAAAAAAACTAGTTCGATCAGTACATTGTATGCATAATATATTTAGTTTATAAATACAAATAGTGAAGAAAACGGAATTCCCACTGTTTCAGGAAGGGTGAAGTTCATTTCAGAAAGGTATATATATGAATAGTTCGAATAGTTCGATTTGATTCGATAGTGTTCGGAAAATCCAAAAACCGAACTTACTGCTTTGCATGTCATCAAACAAGAATGAACTGATACGGGTACGGAATGGCAAGAATATGCTCGTCACTAATCCTCCTATAGAGAACAAATCTAGTATGTTAAAAAAGATATAATAGTTTGATGAGTAAATCATAGTATTTTGATATATGAAGCAATTTGGATAAAGGATCTTCGAATGACAAAACTCGCAGACAAGATTAAAGAGGCTTTGAAAGCAGGTCGCTCGGGCCAACTTGCTAAAAAATCCCCCTTTGAGCGATTTGGTTTCACTCAAGATCCATTCAGCTCGGATGTGGATCTTAATAATCCTGATTTCTTTGTTGCTCGAGAAGAAGTCCTCTTAGGCTTTGCTATTCAAGTTGGAAATGCTATTCGTCTCTTTGAAGAAGAACCTTTATCCACTTTTCGACATTTACTCGCTCATGGCTTAAGAGGCAGTGGAAAATCTTACTTAGCCCGACATTTCGATAGAGAGTGGGATCAAATCGGGTTTCAGGATTATGTAACCGTTTACACAGATTTATCTTCCTGGGGAGAACCTGTTGAAGGCCAATTTAGTTCATCTTCTAAGACATTAGCGACGTATGAGAAGTTTCTTCAGAATATAAAACTAGTTGATAAGCCTCTTATCATTTTCATTGATGATCTGGATTACACTATTACTGGTACCCCTGCAATCCCACGTATCAAACAGTTCATAGCCGACATCGAGGCCCGAGCCGAGAATGGGGTCATAATCATTGGCTTTGTTAATAGTATAACTTTAACAGTGCTCTTAGAAGAAAACCAAAAGATCCTCGCGCGGGATTTTCTTTCTCTTTTCAATCCTGAATATTTCTTTTTCCCTGTTTTCTCTAAAACTGAAATTAGAAGACTGATAATGCAGCGATTAAGTGTTGCGAGAAACCCAATGGATCTTATTTCAGCTAAAGCTATTGATACAATCGCTGATAATAGCCTAGGTATTCCTACAGTAGCCTTACAGCTTGCTGCAGACTGTCTGAAGGAAATAATCGTTCAAGACATTGATAAAGTGACTGTTCGAATTGTAAACGCGGTTTTAGACCAAGAAGGTTATACAGAAGCGGTAGACCTTGTTGAATCAGTTGACAAAGACACTTCGGAAGAAACAATCAGCTTAATCACTTCAAAACGACGAGACATTATTGCAACCATTCTTGGTCATCAGTTACAGGAGAGATACTTTTTTCCAGCAACAGGAGTAGATGGCTTACGTAGCTCAGATCTAGCTGATCTTTTTGCTGTGAACCTCTCAACAATGAATTATCACCTCAAGCCCTTGACCTCCACTCTTCCTATTCCAATCTTAAAAGCGAAAGATGATATGTATGATGCTCGGTCAAAGATTTTCTATGTTAACTGGGATTCCAATATGGCTAGCGCTTTAGAAATCATCACTGTTTACCAACGGTTGAGGCAAAAAAAGTATCACATTGAACCAAAAGCTATTTTCTTATCGAGGAGGAAGAAATCATGAAAGATACTGGATTGGACCCCGAAATCAGTGCGATTTTTGAATCTGCAGCAAGGAAGGTAAGAGAACACAAGAAGTGGAGGAAATTAGGTTACATATGTGATCCTTGTGATCCATTACTTCCTCTCCAACAACCTAAGGCCTTTTATGGGGAAAATCCACAGATCGAAACATTGATTGCCAAAATTATTGATTTTATACGCGAGCCTTCAAAAGATCTTTTGTTTCTCAAAGGGCCTCGAGGTAGTGGAAAAACAATTTTTGCTCAGATTTTTAAAGAATACAGCCAGAAGTTAAAAGTTTCAGCTAATTATCAGGATGCATCTGCTTTTTTTACAGAACGCACATTTCAACCCAATGAGGCCTTATCTTTCAGTTTAAATGCGGAGACAGAGGATATCATCTTTCTTGACAAGGCTTTCCATCTACACAGGTCGCTTCCTAAACTTTTGAAACTAAAATCACCTGCAAATCATCACTCACCCAAGATCATTGCAATTTTGGATAGTACTGAATTTGAAATTTATCGACGCCTTTGCATTCAAAGAGGTGATAAAACTTATCAACATTTTTTACCAATGTCCCACCTAATTTCAGTAGATATCAGTAATATCCTTCAAAAACGTCTCCACATCTGTTATGGAGACCCTCTTACTCCCCCAATCTCTGATGAGATTATTAGATATATAGCAAACTTATCCTTTGGTAACCCAGGAATAGCCATAAGAATCTTAGATGAAACCCTAAGATTTTCTCTAAGTGTGGAAGATATACGATACACCTTTGGAATAAATCCAGAGGCCTTGAACCACTTTCCTACAAGTAAATCACCAATTCTCCGCGAAATTCTTGTACGAGAGGTTCAGAATGAGTTTCTTCCACTGGAAAAACGGGAGTATATCATACATAAAGAACTAACTCTCATGATGAATAAAACAAAAAGTACGATAAGTCACCATTTAGGAGACTTATTGAGTAATAATCTGATCTATGAGCAATCAACGGATCGAGATAAAAGAGAGAAGGCCTATCGGCCAAATAAAGCGATTTTTGGCATTCTTGAGCATCTTGCATTCGAATCGACTGCTGCGGAAGATGCTCTAATTACATTTGAAGGGATTAATCGTGAAAAATAATTATCAACTGCTTGGATTAGAGGAGCTTACCCTCGAATATTGTCGACAACGTAATTTGATTGTTGATCGGAATTTCCATCCCCATGGAGACAATCAAATCGATCTCATTATCCAAAATGGTGATGAGAACGAAGGTATTGGAGTTATGATCAAAGACTGGAAACGTGCTGTTGGTGTTGATATCGTTATTCGTGCAGAAAAGATCATGAAAAATAGTCGGTTTTTGTCAAAAATGTTAATTGTTACAAATCTCTTTTCAGACCCCGCACGTTCCCTTGCAGAAAGAATTCGGATTTTTTTGCTTACAAGGAATGACTTGATCAGAATACTTTCTTCTGGGATAAAAACAACGGCAATAGACGATAATTCTGATAGTCAAAATGTTATGTTATACTAACATATTAGCTCCGAGAATCTATATGAAACGTAAGAAATACTAATGTTGGGATTCTTGATTGAATCCGTTTGAAGTGATACACAAAGTAACTTGACCTAGGCGTGAACACCTCAAGCAGAAATGGAGAGGAGTCGGTCAACCCAAGAAGTTTTTCTATCACCCATTTCTCAAGTTTTCCACCTAAGAGATAATATAGGCTCTTTTTCTTCTGAAAAGTGAAGGGTAACATCAATTGATCATTTAAAGTGTTCGGTACTATCTGCTTCATCAGTTCGAGTTCTGAAATTTCCACATACGAATCTTCACCGTTGTTAAGCTCAATTATCGGATGGGAGAGAAGGGATGTCAAAGATTTTTTTGTTTTGGGTAAAGAAGCGATGATTTTCGCTTTTTCTGATCTCCATAATCCTTCTAATAACTTTTTTGACATCATATATCGTTCTCTGAATTCTTCCAGATGAAATTAATTAAAAACATTAATTCTGCAGTATCTAACGACGACGAGGACGAAATTTAACCTCTGTCTTTTTGGGAGTAACGTCTGAGTCTGTGACCGATTCAGTCAGTTTTCGTAACTCTCTTAGATGATCCTTTTCTTTTTGGAAGGTTTTCGCCTGCTTAACAGATTTGTTTTCTTCTCTTGATTGTGCTGACTTGTATGTGCGGGATATGCTATAACGCCATAGTACAAATCCTCCACCCAAAATGACTGCGCCCCCTCCGAATATTAATAGTTCAGTTAAACCTTGGTAAGGAGCCGGAGAACCTGTGATCGTTGTTGTGGCCGTTGTTGTGGTCGTTGTTGTAGTGATTACGTGTTCTGAAGCGTCATACAGAATCCTAAGTAGTTTTATATGATAATAAAGATCCTCAACACCATAAGCATCCTCAGCTGCAATCATAAAATCCTTTTCTTGATTCACACGCATTCCAATTATTACCTTTATGAAGTTTTGAAGATATGTTCTATTAAGATCTAGTGCTACTGATTTGGGGAATGCATTCAATACTTCTGAAGGAACTGAGTCACTTGGAGATTTTCTGAGGTAGACATATAACAAATCTCTGTCGATATTACCTTCTTTTTCGATAGTATGATCCTGATCTAACCAAAGAGAATAATTCACGTCTATTACGTCTCCCCAATCAGCAGACTCTGCAGCACTAATAGGATTAAGACTAAAAGCCCATAAGCTCAAGAATATTGTCATTAATACAAATCTTCTATGCAACACAGTCCGATCGCCTTAATGTATCTTGTTTAAAGGTTTTTCTTAAGGATTCTTTAACTCTTTTTGGTACTAAGCTATTCCCTATACAATTAGGTTTTTATCGAAGGAGAGTATAATTTCATTTGACATCCATTAATAAGTCATTAAAACTAGAAATAACTAATCATCCAGAGATATTTCATGACATTAAAGAATAATAAAGTTGTATTAGCAAAATTAAACAATCAATCAATTTCATTGAGTATAAATGTTTAATATAAGAGAAGCCAATGTATGTCATCCAGGTTGAGGTAAGTGGATCATCCTAATGGTTACAATATTTTATTGGTAGATGATGATATTGAACAAGCGCCTTTCATAAAACAAATCCTTGAAACTTCTTTTTCGAATAGGATCACTGTTATCTGGTTTGAGAATGGTGTCGAGGCTCTAGACTTCCTTGATATTAAAACATCCCCTCCGATCTCATTAATTCTATTAGAGATCGAAAGCACTATTTATGATGGCGTATCGATCTTAGAACAGCTTAAAGATGAATCTTCACACCATAGAATTATTCCCATCATTATTCTTTCACGATCACGAGACCTGAGAAGAATTAAAGGTTGTTTTTCCCTTGGTGCCAACTCTTGCGTTAAGAAACCATCCGATCCTAAGGTTTTACGAAATATACTTGGAGTCGTTCTTGAATTTTGGCTTACTCATGCCATTTTACCATCCTCTCTTACATAAATTGATCTATTTAATTTCATTAATGATATGAATCTTGAGATGTAGCGTGTGATAGATACTGAAAGAAAATATGTGGTACTTTTGGTCGAGGATTCCCCCGATCACGCTTTCCTTATCAAACGTGCGATATTAGCTGTAATTCAAGATTTAAACTTCCTTTGGGCTAAAGACGGTGCAGAAGCAATCGAACTTATCTTGAAAAGGGGATTGAAACCAGATTTAATTCTCCTAGACATTAAAATGCCACGAATGAATGGTTTTGAAGTGTTAGAAATTTTAAAAAATAACAAGGAAACAAATTATATTCCTATTGTGATTTTATCTACCTCTGCTAATGAAAAGGATGTATCACGTGCCTATTTACTTGGTACTAATTGTTACATCACTAAACCTGTTGAAATTGCAGATTTTCAATCGAAATTACGAAGTATCCCATTATATTGGCTTCGCACAAATACCACCCCCTCGTTTTCTGAATTCTGAACTGGATCTGAGAACAACCTTTCAAGCTGGATTGATATCTAAATTGAATCGTAGAACAATCTACATAAATTTATTAATTCAATGTGAATCAAAATCCAAAATTAATAGAAGGAGGTCACATCATGGATGAAAAATCATCTGAGCTTGTTTTTCGATCAGATCCCAGTAAAACTGTTTGTGAATGTACCACTGATATAAGTCCTGAATGGATTGTTGTTGGTTTTCCTGGACATGGATTAGTTGGTAATATTGCCGCAAAACACATTATAAAAGAACTTGATTTAGATTGGATTGGATCAATTCGTTCTCCTCTCATCCCCCCTGTCTCCGTCTTTATTGATGGTATTCTATCTTATCCTTACAGGATTTATGGCAGTAAAGAGCGGAAATTGGTTATTCTAATTGGTGAATCCCCGTGTCCACCTCAAGCGTATTATTACCTTGCTAATGCTGTGTTAGAATGGGCAATTAGCATTGGAACAAAACAAGTCATTTGCCTGGACGGATTTGTAGCAGATCCTCGTGATGAAAAAACGAGTAATGTATTTTTAGTAGCCGAACCTCAAGTCTATGAGGAAAATAAGGAATTAATGCAATTTGATTTCCCTAAACCCCATACTGGTTTCATTTCTGGTCTATCTGGCGCAATTATGAATGAGGCTCTTCTTACGCCTATTGAAGGTTTTTCAATACTTGTCCCTGTATCCACTCAATATCCTGACCCAGGAGGAGCTGCCAAACTAATTGATGCAGTCAATCAAATAAAGGATCTTGACATCGACACTTCTAAGCTCCTTGAGGATGCAGAGAAAATTCAGAAATCTCTGATGGAATTATCAGAACGAAATCGTCAACTCACGCAAGGTGAAGGATTAGAACCTAGTAAAGGTCTTTATGTCTGAAATGGATCAATATTGTTTCAGCGGTTACTCTGCCACTCAAGAAGACAATCCCAATTATCAAAATAGTTTTTCAGAGATCTGGTCAAGGATTTAGACAGTTTTGATTTTGATTGTTTATTCAAAATTTGGAGATCAGAGAACGGCAGTCCTACTATCCATTTATCATTTCTAGTTCTCAAACGATGTTTTTTTGCTATCCGTAAAAATTCCTTGGATTCTAATACAAAATGGTGATTCTGAAAAGTCTCATCTTCTTCAGGTAATCTTATAGTGAGAATTATGAAACTATCACTGTTCATAAAAAACCCTATATCAAGCTCCCATACAATATTAGCACCTTTGTGTAATCCTGTACATACTTTAATGTCAGCATAGTGTACAAGATCCCCGTTTTCTGAACGAATGACCATATCTACTTTACCAGAACCAGCATATGGACTGAAAGATTCCACACCCAATTGATATAATTTCACTTGGATATCTAACTCAGCAATTCCATCCAGGCTAAATTCTTCATCTGGATTCATTCACAAAATGACCCCTAACTGTCCCTTCATATCAAATATCCTGAAATATCTTGATAAAATGTCTTCAATAAAGTTTTCAAATATGTTTGAAGCAAATACTCTGGCAAGATTTTTAATTACTCAGTTTAATAAAAAGTTTTTGAAATTAATTTCAGGAGAGGTTAATTATTCTTGAAAAAACAAAGGAACTCAATTCTAATGAAAATTAATTACTAGAAAAAGCTCTAGGAAGAAAAAAGATCATTTATGTAGGATTAGAAAACAAGGTTAACCGTTCATGGCACATAGGACATTGATTGAAAACTTTCAACCATTCTAATAAGTGATTACGATGAAAAGTATTTTGACAGATCGGACAAACGACACTATCAACGTCAGACTCTATAGGAGATCGACAAATTACACACTCCTTTTCAGATTGTTTAGATACATCCAGAGGGAACGTACTAATTGTCTTACCTTCATGATATTCCTCTACAGCTAAAATCAATTCACCTACCTTATTGTGTTTAAATCTCCCAACAATTTCTCCTTGAGACATTACATGCTCAAGAATCCGCTGTAGTAAATGATAATCAACTATTCGATCTTGAATGTGTTTTCGAACTTTGAACATTAGATAATCAGACTCAATTACGTTTCGTGGTCGAAAAATTTGTGTATTTATAGTGTTGAGTACAACCTGCCTTACATTTGCTAAAAAAACAATATTTTCCCGTTTTTCTTTGATTTCTTTTAGAGTTTGATCTACTGACTTGATAATATCATTTAATTCTTTTTTGATGTTAGGATTATTAATAAGAGGGGAGCCCATTGAAATTTCATTCTCAGTTAAGTTTAATATCTCCTCCATTTCAACATAAATGTCATTTATTTTTATTAAAATGGTTTTTGCTATTTTTATGGTCTGTAATGGTTCGATCAATTCAATTTGAACTTTCATTTGCTGTACGGTAAAACGACGGTTTACCAACTCCTCTTGGTAACGAGAAATCTCAATAAAAAAGGGTTGGCGTAATTTTCTATTTGCAATGTATGAAAAGAGAATACTTAGCAAAAATCCTGCAAAAATGGCAAATTTATTGACATTAGACGATAATCCTGTTCCAATTGTACTTAAAATAAATGTAGTTCCGATAAATATTACTACTAGGATAACTAAATTCCCAGTTGTTTTATTTCGTGATAAACGGGAGAGTTTTGTAGAATTAATGGCCATTATTCCACCAAAAAACAAATAATATCAATTCAAAACTTTCTGGATTAATGCTATACGAGGATTAATTAAAAACTAGCCTAGAAAATGACTCCGCAAAAAATACTCATTCCAATAAAGTCTGGTCTCTTTTACTATCAGTATAACACTCATAGTAGTCTGATTGGACAAGTGAATTCTCATAATTTCGATCAATAATTGTATTTGGTAGAACAACACTACTCGTTAACATTACTCCCTTTTCAACAACTGAGTTATCTCCTAAAATGGAGTTTTTTAAGACAACTGATTCATCGATACAGACATTTTTCCCAATTATATTTTCATTAATTCTTCCATTCTGAATCTTATGAAGGAATTTCATGTTAAAACGCCATAAATCATGAGATGTACTTATATGACAGACCCTCTTTGTAATTACTCCACCAACTCGGCCTCCATGACGAATGGTTTTGTTAATCACTGTAGCTAATTCATATTCGCCACGATTGGTCTTTTCGATTCCTTTTATCATATCAAAAATTAATTTTGAAAAAATATAAAGAGCTGCTGAATTTAGATCACTTAGTATTTCGGCTGGAGTTTGTGGTTTTTCTCGAATCTCTAACACACGACCATTTCGATAATCAACCGTAGATGATTCTTTCATTAAGTTGAACTCCATTTTTTCAAGAGAAAGAGTGATGTCATTTCTCTCTTTCACATGTACTCTACTTAATTCCCTTAAGAAAGAAGGTGAAAACAGTGAATCCCCAGCAATTACTAGAAAATGTTTGGTAGATAGATATTCTTCAACCTGTAAAACTGCATGGGCTGTTCCAAGTGCTTTTTCCTGAACGATAGAAAGTGGATTAAGGTCTGGAAAAGTCATATCAACAAATGAGGGAATAATTTTGTCATCTCTCTGAATTACAATCCCAATATTCTGAATTCCAGCTTCCAAAAGACGTTCTATTGAGTGTTGTATTATTGGTTTGTTTAACAACGGTAACATTGGTTTAGGAGTGCTGTATGAAAATGGATACAGTCGTGATCCTTCACCTGCAGCCAGAATAAACGCATAAACAGTCATTTTTGCCAGTTCAATTAAATTAAAGGTTATCGAATTGGTTTCAATTCTAAAAAATTTATAAGTTATGTTGTTAGAATTATTTCCTAATTAATAAAGTGATTTAAAACAATAATTATCTGAGACTAGTAGCATGGTTCGTTTAAAAGCTGTTTACCTGATTAAAGAGGAAGGATTTGTAATATATAACCAATCATTTGGTGCAACAGAGCAGGATCAGGATATGGTCGCGTCTTTACTTATGGCTTTAAGGAGCTTTGGAATGGAGGCTTTGGGAGAGGGATCTTTATCTAAAGTGGACTTTGGTGAAGGGGTAGATATGATCTTGGAAACTGGAAACCGATTAGTTGCAATGGCGGTTGTAGTTCTAGATAAGGAACATAAGGAACGAGAAGAGTATGACATTCGTAAAGACTTATTAAAATTCGTTAGACGAATTGAGGAGAGTTATGCAGAAGAACTGGATGACCCTATCTTTCAAAAAAGTGCTTTCTCTGGAGTAGGAACCCAGATTTATCAGCATTTTTTCCGTGATAAAATGTCCAGGATTCATAACAACCAATTTGCAAGTCTTAATGAGTATTTAAAATATCCCACAACTTTATTATTTGAGATCACTCCTCGGGGGGGAAAACTCTATAAATTTTATAGAGAATTTCCAAAATTCACTGAATTAATCGGAGATATCCAGAAAGAAGATTTTGATAAATTGATTAACAGTATGCAAGACAAGAATAGCATGGTTTCATTTAAAGATTGCCTTGATCTCTTTGGTGAACAGAAGATGGATCAGATTCTCGACATATTCAAATTTTTGACAAATCGAGGAATGTTTGAAGCCTATAATTTTGAACGAATAGCAGTTGAGTCATAATTAGTATACATTTTAAGAAGGAACCTAGCATGTAACGTCTTTCCCGCACTGAGGACATTTAACAGTTTTTTCTCGTTGAGTTCGTACAATAAATGCAGTCATTTTCCTCATTTCTTTTTGCATTGTATTGAGTTCGGCTATAATTCTCGTTTCGACAGTGGTGTTAATTTGCTGGCTCATCACCTCGGGTAGAGCAGAAATGCTTTTAGCCAACTGCTCGGCTGCTTGTACTAATCTTTGAAGAGTTCCATCTTGCATAGCCAAACGTTCTGTCACAGATGTCTTAAGCTCGTTGACGGATGACTCTAAGTAAATAGCGATACGATCTCGCAGTGAAGCCAATTCTACTTGGATTATTGCATTCACTCGATCCCTAAGTTCAGCAACAGTGGCCAGTTGATCAGTCTGATTCTCAATTAGGGCATTTAGATTACTTACAACGTTGTCAAGTTTGTCTGAAATCACTACAAAATTGTTAATACTAGCTTCGAATCGACCCTTGGTTTCTTCGGCTGATGAGTCTACCATAGTGCTAATATCATTAGATAATTTTCGCATACTCCCAACAACATCTTCTACATAGCTTACCTTAATGAATTTCAGATCGTTCTTTGTTTCTTCAGCAGTTGTTACGAATGTCTTTTGGAAAGCCCCAATGGATCCCTCAAGTTTAGAAATTACTGAGGGAAGGTTTTGGATTGAAACCTGTAATTCAGAACTAATTTTTGAAGCATTAACTATTTGTTGAATCGAGATAAGCTTTTCATCAATACTATTTGTTAGTTGGAGGAGGTATTGAACTTCCGAAGGATCTTTAACAGCCTGTTTCACTTCCGAAATCAATTGCAATATTTCTTTAATGTCATCTTCTAGGCCCATGCTATTTCCTCACATCTTATCACTATTGTTGGGTAATAAACTCAAAGATTCTAAAAGATTTTCGAGTCTTCAAGACTCAAGCATTAATAATATCAATCTTTTATTAAGGTTAATTAAAAAAACCAAACAACTGACAATGAATTTTATTACAAAATTCAAAGGAAAGTATCATTTTAAGCGTCTTAAAAAAGTCACAAACTTTTCATTTTCTAACATTGTGTTATTTAATCTATTGATCATGATAATTGTTTCTGAGCAGATGAATTGTTTAAAATCATTCCCTACTGCTTTCTGTAAATCTAAATAAATTTCTTTTACTACAGAAAATGAAACATTAGGTATTCTAGATTCTAAATCTCCTGTTCCGAGATTATAATTCTGTAGAATACTGGAAGAAACACGAAGCGAGTCTTGTAGCTTTCGATTATCACCAGAGTACTCTGAAATACTCAGATAATATTTCTTCACAACATCTTGGACTTGCTCTAGTTCCAAAGATGTAAGACTTAATTCATCTTCACCAGGAAACAGACGACGGAGGTTTTGGAGTAAGCGTGCAGCTGGAGCTTCTCGTAAGAGCTTACTAATAAGATTTTTAAACTCAAAAGATGGAATTTGAAAAATTTCGTATGGATTAGGGAGAGAAGACTCAGGTCGAAGCTCATAACGATGTAGCTCTTTACATGCGGTAAAATAGTAATTAGGAAAACCTAAATGAGACAAATTTGAGTACGAGGAGAACATCTTTTCAATAGTATCAAGGATTCCCCACTTGTCTTGATAATCAATATTTCGTTGAAAAAGACCTATTCTTTCCTCTTGTATTGCAGACGGTTTTCCTAAAACTTCAGTCGATGTAGAAGTACTAGAGAGTTCATCTAACAATGAAGAAACTTCAATATTGATTTTTTCAATTTTTTCTGGGATTTCTAAACCTGTTTCTGGCTGTAAAAGTATTTTAGAAAGAAATTCTTCAACCATCGATAAGGTTGTAATTGCCTCATCATTAAGGACATAATCACTCCGGAATGCCGTAACTAAGGCTGAAAGAAGCTTAATGAGTAGGAGATTCATACAAATAAGGAGATTAATTTTCTCTCCCATGTTCCCTCGGGAACTCCAAAAATTAAACGATGGATATTTCTGTTTATCCTTATCTGGTTCTGAATTCGATTGATCTTCGATAAATTCATCAGGATTGCGCGAATCTCGTGTAAATTCAAACTTTGGGCTATTTTTTTCGTCCAATTTGATCCAGCACCTTATTCTGGTTTAATGTAATAACCAAACAACTTCTCTAAATCATTGACCGCTGAATCGAGCTCATTCCTTGTTGTTCCTTTTGATCGTTTAAACCAATGCTGCTTTAATTCCGAGTCACCACTATGAAGTTGGATAAGTGCTTTGGCCTCCTCAAGAATATCATGTAACTCTGGTATTTTTGGCAAACCAAATAATAGAAGGAGAGAAGCTCGTGTGGTATCATCATCATAGGCGCAATATGTAGGAGAAATGCTTGCACCCTTAGCTAAGAATGGTGCTAATGCCTTTTTCAAGAGAGGATCATATTCCACTCGTGCGATATTACGGGGACCACTGAGTACAGAGAAAACAGATGAAGCAGCAGGGTTTGTTCCCATGTCTGTTAGGCTGCAATTGGAAAGAGTGTATTCTACTGCAGTTGAAAGTTGAGAGTCCATTCCACCAATTTCGGGGAACACGGATAGATCATCAAACATTGCAGGAACAACAACACTATCCAATTTCAATGCAAAGTCACCAATATCGGTAGTAGGCAATACCTCTTTTCCTACTTCAGGTACACCAGGGGATAGCATTTCAGCAATAGATTCTAATGCTAAGGGGTTAATTAATTCAACAAAAGCTTCTTCTATCTGAGCTGGATAAGATGTTCCATCTTGACCGATAACAGTTGGGATACTGGAACTAACCTGCTCACTACTTAAATCAGCTAAATCCTTCCCTATTTGTCTACTCAACAAATCAACAGATTCCCCACGTTGCCAACTTAAAACCCTTTCAAGCATTGTTCTATTAGAAAGAAGAAGAATAAGATCAGGGCCCATGTTTCCTTCCTCTAGTTGGAGCCGTAGCAATCTTGATAACGCCCAAACGCTATTAACTGCTTCAGAGGACTGGTTAACGAAAGGTAAGACCCCAAAAACATAAATAAAGATTTTACGTTTTTCTTCTTCAGCAAAACGCTTTCTTAGTAATCGTATTAAAGCAGGAGTCCCACCACATCCTGTACCTCCTCCAAAACTGGTAAAAATGCAAAAACCACTAATTCCTTCATAACCAAGGCCTTGCAACTGGTTTAGAACAATATCTTGAGAATTTATAACCGCCTCGTAACCTGCAGAAAATTTTCCACCTACTCCAATCTCTGCATCTGAATAAAGAAGAGTCCTTTTCTTGGAAACGGAATATTTCTTTCGTGCTTTCAGTAAGTCTCCCCGATCAGTATTCATCACTAGATATTCTCTGATACGCTGAGGTAACTCACCTTTTTTTGATTTAGCTAAGTAGCTGCCCACTAGATTTGATCCACATTCACCAATACCAATAGCAAAGATCTCTGATTCTGATCCTCCTTCAATTGACATTTTGACACACTCAAATTTATATTATTTTTATTTGTTTGTAAGTCATTTAGTTCTACAGTTTGATACCAGATTTAATTTCAATAAGCAATTTCATGACAAGGGATAAATAAGAGCGGATTACCTCATTATGAGGATAAGTCTCTCTGATTTTCTTAGAAATTTCTTTATACTGTCGTGAGTTCTCCTCTTTACTCTCTGTTGGGGAATACCGAGGACGGAACATGCGTATAGCGTGATGCCAATGATTTAATTGCACAGAAACCTTCTTCCACTCATTTCTTTGTTCATCTATTTGTGGTAACAATTCCAAAATATATCTAAGATCATGAGAGTCTAAGAATTCCTCACGAGCTTTTACTAATTTAGATAAAGGAAAAATTCTTTTGGAGGCTTCCTCTGTATATCTCTTAAACACTTCTTGAATATTAGAATAATATTCTAAATTCCCCAACTCAGTCTGTAGAGCAGCATTACGATCCTTTTCAATCTTTTTCATGATTTCTATTACAGATCCTCGTACAGATACCAGTTCGAGTATAGCTTGGGTTAAGCGACTGATATGATTTGTGGTAGCAATTTCTTGAAATCGACTCAAATATGCGAGATCAACCCGTTCGTCTTGACGTAGGTCAATTTCGTAATGATTAAATAAATACTCAACTGCATCTTGAATTTCAGTAATATAGCGTTTTCCCATGGATCTAATTTCTCTACAAGCTTTAGTATCAGTCTGCAAGCGATCAATTTCAACAAAAACCTCGGTTATTTCCCGTAATTGAACATCTTCTTGGTTTTTAACAATTACTTGGCTAAAAGCCTCTATATACCCCCCTACATGCTCGATAATATTGATCCCGACTTCTTTTAAATCATTAACATTTTTCAGAACCTTTCGGGATTCTTTTACACCATGAGCTAGCAGAATTGCAACGATTTCAGTGTCATATAAAAAAATAAGTTGTCGTAATTTATGTGCTAGTCGCTCATGAGACACTTCTTCAGCTTCAAAATCAGAAATTTTCTTTTCTGCTGCAAAAACAGTATCATCCACAGGTGTGATTTCATTTATCCGTGGAAGACTGACTCTTAACCAATTAAAGAGGTTTTGATGAAGAGTTGCTAAGGAATCTTTAGCCATTTGCAAACTTTCCAAACTATAACTCTCAAAAACGTTAACTAACCTTACAATATCCTTATGAGTTTTGATTTCAGCCATTTTTTCATGCATAAGTTCCAAGGTTTCTTCAAAAAAGATTGCATACTGAGTAGGAAGCTTAGAATAATCCTGTATATGAGAGGAAATCTCACGTTCCATTTGTTCAACCAAGGTTGAAGCTTTTCGTTCAATAAATGCTCTTAATTGCCAAAATTCCGTTAGGGCTTCAAAATAATCAAGATCATTAATTTCTCTATCAGTAGAATAGATTAAACTGCTTTTTCGAGATTTTAATAAGCGAAAAAGTCTTCTATCGACTCCCTCAAGATTTGTTATCTGTTTTTTTAATTCAATAAGTATTTCGTTCTTATTTTCTTCAATCGTCTCTAGGAAAGAAATATATTCTTTAATTACAGCCCCAATATCTCCTGATTCTGAGTATTTATCAATAGAACTCACTATTTGATTACGTTTTTCCCGTAAATCAAACCGTGTCTCTATGGGAATCAATGGAAATGGAATTGACTTTAAATTTTCATGGATCCGCGAAGATATCTTGTACTTCCACACTGGAATCTTTTCATACTCATCTAGAAGTTCTTGGATGCTTTTTTTGGCTGCAGCACTCGCTTCATCTCGGAATGATTTTAAATCTTCTACTGCAAGGATCGGAACATGTGCTTTTAATTTGGGAGGAATTGTTTCCAAATTTGTAAGTTGATGGTAAATTGGATGTATCTCATTATCCATTTTGTTCCAAAGCTCGGTTTTGATATTTGCATTAAGACGATGTAGTACTTCAATTTCATGAACCAAGTCTCGAATATCTATCTCTTCTACAATTTTTTGTTTCCTTTGATATTCGATTTGATCTTTCAGGTCTTTAGATAGAATATCCCGTAAACTTTCACGAGAATCATATAGATTCAACAAATTTTGTCTAAGGCTTTGTTGAGCAGGTTTTGAAAAGTAAGCAACCAAACGGGTCTCCCAATCCTTTATTTCTCGGGCTTTACTACTTAATTCACTTGGGGAGAGAGCTTCAAAATCACGAATGGTTGGTATTTGAGGCCCCTCAACTAAATTTATCACTTCTTGGATATGAGGATTCTCTAAAAGTCTGAAGAAATAATTCTGACACTCTTCAGCTAAAGATGACTTCAATTCATGATATCTTTTTGCTAGTTCTACCCATTCTTGAAGGTCTCTTGTTTTTGCTGCGTCTTTCCCAATTGTTCTTACGTCTTTAGTGAAATCAGGAGGAACTGGTATCTTCATTGCACGAATAGCTTTAGAAGCATTGATTAATTCAGAGGTACTGATCATTTTCTTTGTAGCGATAATCTGCTGCTGGCGCCAAGAGCGGATTTTCTCAATATCTTGGATTATGGTTGGTATACTTGTAGAAGAAACATCTGTTTCTGGAACAGGTGAAAAAGAAGATTCCAATCCTTCTCTCCCTGTAATCTGTATAATCAATCCAATTTGGTCTTCTGTTTCGGTTTTTAATGAGATTTCATATGTTCGAAGCGCGTTTACGAACTCGTTACTTAGTAAGTTTAATCTCTTCTCCAATCCAATGAGAGTTTCTACTGAAGTTGTTTTCTCTGTACTGGTTTGAATATCTTGTATTTCCTCCTTCAAAGCATCTATTTTTGCCCAAAGATCCAAACCAATTGAAGCTACCGTATCAATATGTTGTTGTAATTCAGAAGACATTTGAATTATTGCCAGTTGAATTTTACCTTCTGTACCTTTCCTGCGTTGCTTTAAATACGCGTTTTCAGCTTCTAACTGGCTATAAACTTCCAACAAGTCAGGAATAGCCATCACATGAATACTTGTCTTTGTAGTTTGATTTGTGATTCGTATCTTTTCTTCATCAAAATTAACAAATTTACCATAAAGTTCGATAATCTCTCGATTAAATAATAAGATAGAAACGTTTTTTCCTCGTAAGACCTCAGATATCTGATTATACGTTCTAAGTACACCTGAACTAAATTTTACGATTTCATTGACATTAAAACTGGGAATTTGTAGCTTACGAATGGTTTCTGTTTCTTGGGGGATAAATTTGGCAATTTCCTTGATGTTATTTGCCAGGTCAAAGTAAATCTTACGATATCCAACTAAAAGGGTGTTTAACAAATCCTCGGATAGCTTGCCAAATTTCTCTTTATTCTGAGTAAGAGCCTTCTTCATTCCCCTCTTTTTGAAGAATCCTGCTGTAGGCAAGTCTTTTTCCAGTTTTTCAATTTCTATCACTAATTTTTGAGCTTCATTCAAAGTGGAAACAGCTTGCACTGTTGGGTCAATTGATCGTAATTCAGTCACTAAATCTCGAATCTTATGAAGAACTTCCTTTGAAAGGAGTTCTCCTTCTTCCGATGTCATATTGGCTAGCATCCTACGTCATTGACACTATAATTTTCCTCTTTTTTAAATTAATCAAATTAGAGTGTGCATCCTACGTCATTGAGGTGTAGTCTCTCTTCAGTACCACTTAAGGAGAGGGTTCTTTATATGTTTCAGTATTATATACACACTATAATTTTCCTCTTTTTTAAATTAATCAAATAATCAAACACTTTCTATACCTAAAGAGCCTTTTTCTTCAATGTCATTGGCAAAAACATTGTGAAAATCAAGTTAATTTATATAAATAAAGGTATTGCTCATGAAAATATAAAAGAAAAATTCAAGCAATATTTTATAAGAAGATGGTAATTTTATTTTAAGATAAGGCTAAACTATCAATTCATGTCTGAAGGTTAGATGATTGCTGAACGCGTTGTTAATCTCAATAGGAAATGAGTTGCTATCAGGTAAAACTATTAACACAAATGCAAATTATCTTGCGAAAAATCTCACAAATTTAGGTTTTATCGTAAAGAAAATCATTACTATTCCTGATGATCCAGAAATTGTACCAAACGAGATTTCTTACGCTCTGTTCTCAAGTGATTTTCAACTTATTCTTATAACGGGAGGTTTGGGTCCGACTTGGGATGATTCAACTGCGCTTTTTCTAGCAAAAGCATTAGATATTGCCACAGAACTTAACACTAAAGCTTTGTCAATAGTTACACAACGCTATAAATCTTTATTCGATAAGAAACTAGTAGAAACAGCTAAAATTACTTCCGCTCGTGAAAAAATGGCAATTCTACCAGTTGGCGCTGATCCCATAGATAATCCTGTCGGAACTGCTCCTGGCATTTTTTTCAATCATAAAGACTCAAATACATGGATTTTCTGTCTTCCTGGAGTACCCCGCGAAATGAAGGAAATGTATCACTTGATTGAGTCAAAAATTATGGCTTTAAAAAAAGAGAGCCAAATGAGTTACTTTGAGACAGAATTTAAATCATCGTTCACAGATGAATCTTTACTCGCCCCGTTTTTGATAAAAGTGCGTGAAAAGTATGATGTATGGATAAAATCACTCCCTGAAGCCTATCAAGAGGAAAAAAATATTCACTTAATCATTTCAAAATCAGCAGATTCAGAAAAAAAGGCGAAGAAAGAAGTTCTTGAAGCAAAAGAATACCTCCATAAACTAATAGATTTATCACGTAATACAAAGTGAAGTAATGTTGTAATCCATGAAGGTATAGCTACTAGGAATTTTCTGTTATTACATTCCTGAAAAGAATCCTTATTGACGACTGAATGAATTGCACTTAATATCTTATGTCTGAACTTTGAGTTGAGAAGAAAAATAGAAGAAGAAAAGCTTTACATGAGTGACAGCTGAATGTTGTAGGTAGTGTAATATTTTTCATTCAAATTACTATATATATTAGTTAGATTATTTAAATGAGATCAAACTAGGATTTAATTGAAGAAAAATGGCATTGGAGAATTGCTTGCCAAATGACTGACGATAATGATTCATTACTATTAAAAGTTGCAGAGGCGAACCAAGGGGATGTGGGCCGAGGCTTAGTTCGCATAGATTATTCCATCATGCGGGAAAATGGGTTAGAAACAGGAGATATAATAGAGATTTCTAGTGAGAGAGCTGGAGGAAGAAAAACAGGTGCCTTGGTCATACCCGGAAGACGAGAAGATAGGGGCAAAAGAATCATTAGGATGGACGGGTTGATTAGGGGTAATGTAAGGACAAGTCTAGGTGAGACTGTTCGTATACGGCAAATCAAAAAACGTGAAGCAAAACGTATCACTATAGCTCCTGCAGAAGAACGTATTCGGCTTTTAGTTAGGTCAGAAATAATTCGTGAACGCTTACAGAATCATCCAGTTTCGCGTGGAGATTTACTGGTTATAACGGGACAAATCCGTAAGATTCCTCCCTCTGGAGGTACCAGTGGTACAGGAATGGATGATTTTATATCTCGTTTCTTCGGTGCATCAAGTCCCGTATCCTTGGGCGAGATTAAAGTTGTGGTCGTCGCAACGGATCCAGAAGGCATTGTAACGGTAGGAGATACAACAGAAGTTAATATTGTTGAGGAGGCTCCCAAAGATCTCCGAATGATGCCACGAGTGACATACGAGGATATCGGTGGACTATCAGAGGAGATTAAGCGGGTGAGGGAGATGATAGAGCTTCCTATGAAACATCCTGAGCTCTTTGAACGGCTAGGTATCGACCCTCCAAAAGGTGTTTTATTACATGGACCTCCAGGTACAGGTAAAACGCTACTTGCCAAAGCTGTTGCAAATGAATCGGGAGTAAATTTTGTATCAATTGCTGGGCCTGAAATTATGTCAAAATTTTATGGCGAAAGTGAACAACGAATTCGTGAGATTTTTCAACAAGCCGAGAAAGAAGCCCCAAGTATTATTTTTATAGATGAATTAGATTCTATCGCAGTAAAACGGGAAGAAGTTACTGGAGAGGTTGAAAGACGAGTTGTTGCCCAATTATTAGCCTTAATGGATGGTTTAAAGAGTCGTGGTAAGGTTATAGTCATAGGAGCTACGAATCGGCCCAACGCACTCGATCCTGCCTTGCGAAGACCTGGACGGTTTGACAGAGAGATTGAAATTGGGGTTCCAGATAGAAACGGGCGCTATGAAGTCTTGTTAGTTCATACGAGAGGAATGCCCATTGATGAAGATGTCGATTTAGAAGAATATGCAGCTAAAACGCACGGTTTTGTTGGAGCAGACATCGCTGCTCTCACAAAAGAAGCTGCAATGCATACTCTTCGGAAAGTTTTACCAAAAATTGATTTTGATAAACCTCTCACGCCAGAGATTCTTTCAAAACTCGTTGTCTCGAAAGAAAACTTCGATGAAGCACTTAAGATCACAGAACCTTCTGCAATGCGCGAAGTGTTACTGGAGATTCCAAATATTCACTGGAAAGATGTTGGGGGTCTTGAAGGGGTAAAACAACAGCTCATCGAAGCCGTAGAATGGCCTATTACTCATCCAGAGATGTTTCAACGCCATGGTATTACCCCTCCTCATGGTATTCTTCTTTATGGCCCACCTGGGACTGGAAAGACTCTTTTAGCCAAAGCTGTTGCCACTGAGAGTCAAGCGAATTTCATTGCAATTCGGGGGCCTGAACTTCTGTCCAAATGGGTTGGGGAAAGCGAAAAAGCTGTCCGTGAAGTTTTCAGGAAAGCCAAACAAGCCTCTCCTTCTATTATTTTCTTAGACGAACTTGATGCCATTGCTCCCCGTCGAGGAGTATTTACAGGTGGTAGTCATGTCACGGAGAGCGTTGTGAACCAAATATTGTCATTACTAGATGGTTTAGAGAGTCTTCGTGATGTTGTGGTACTTGGTGCAAGTAATCGACCGGATATGATCGATCCTGCTCTTCTCAGACCTGGGAGGTTTGATCGATTATTATTAGTGAAACCTCCTGATATTAAATCTCGAGAAAAAATCTTACAGATTCATACAAGTGGAATGAAGCTGGCTTCAGATGTTGACATTTCTCAACTTGCTAGTGACTTAGATGGATATGTAGGTGCAGATTTAGCAGCAATTTGCCGTGAAGCTGTTATGATTGCTCTCCGTGAAGATTTAAAAACAGAATTAATTGAAAAACGTCATTTTTTTGAAGCAAAAAAAGCTATTCATCCCAGTATTAGTGATAAGATTATCAAAGAGTTTGAAGAATTAGAACGTAAGCTCTTAGGTAAATCGGAAATTGGTCGAAAAGACGTACTAGGATTGAAAGATTATCTCTGATATGCTCTCAACAATGAGACAGTAAGATTTTACTATATTTTTGACAGAGTATTTCAAAGTCCTCTTCTTGATAAAAAAGGAACCGAATATAGATCAAATTTTATAGAAATAAACTTCCTTTAGTAACTGATTTTTAATAAGAGGATACCCCCCTAGCCTTCAATATTACTATTGAAGTTTTATCCAATTGTCTCTATTTTTGTAAAGTGAGATTTTCTTAGTATTTACCGTTAATCCAAAGAACATCACTTGGTATTGTCTTCAGATCGAATTATTTGTTTATAAATGTCTAAAGGCCACTGTTTCTCCATCAATTTTAGAAGCACGCGGGAATCAAATTGATCAATCTCAATTGAAGCTGAGGCTGTTTTCATTAATCGTTCAGCGATCAATTTAGATCGTACAACAGAATCAGAGTAACCAATTATGAGGCCAATCACTAAAGGATGATTTTTCACGATAACAAGCTGAAGATCGGAAGCAGTGATTACTTCCATTCCAGTAGGATTCTTAGATAGCTCCCTCACTGTTTCGCTGATTCCTGTGTTCAGCTGATCCAGAATAAAACTTTCTATGTTTGTGAATTTTGTGGTATAGATCTGATGTGTTTCGAGATCAATTAAAATAACCACACGTACTTTACATTTGAATGTGGACTCGATTCCAGCCAATATATCGGCTATCCAATCAAACGCATCATAAAAATTCTCACCAGTCTTTGCTGATACTCGAAACAGACCTACAGGCCTATCTGATCTTTGTGCTCGAGCCAGATCAAGATCTTGTACTATCAGATCAAAAGCTCGTGCCCCCGCTAAGTCAATTTTATTAGCAATAAAGAGAACAGGAGCATTCTCATTCTTCTGGATAGAATCCCAAAAAGCCTCTGATGCTTCTGCAATACGAATGTCAGCACTATCAAGTACAAAAACGATTGCTGAAGCTTTTACTAGAGAATCATGCCATAGGAGGTTACGGTAAATCTCTTGTCCACCCAAATCGACCAGATTAAACTCAATTTGTCGATATCTTACGGTTCGATAGTTGACACCAAGAGTTCGTGTCGTAGGAACAAATTCTGAACGTAAAAGTCTATTTACGATTGTGGTTTTTCCAGCACCGTCGAGACCAATAATAGTAATCTCATATTTCTCGACTTTTTCTCCTTTGAAAATTCTTCGTAGTATGCTCGACACTGATAACCACCGATCGCTATAGATTATTTAATGCTCCCAAAAAAATCAATGAGCTTTTTGTAAATAAATTTTCTACTTGCACTCATAAATCTTTACGAATCTCAGTCAAGAATGGTAAGAAATTCCTAGTATTGACTTCTTGAATAAATAGTTAAAACATCTTCCGTTATTCAAAAAAGAGACACATTTTTAGTTGATATTCTTGATCTTCTTAAATTAAGCTTCTTTTTCATTATTGATCCGTGCTACAACAAATCAGAATTGGAATTTCTCTAATGTATTTTAGCTTCTTTCATATACCCAGATATTTTTCTTGTAGGCTCCAAAGTATAGCGAATTAATCAAACTTCACTCTTACGTAATAATAGAAATATTAAGGAAATTCATAATTGTTTCTTAAGCTGCTAAGAGACTTTAAAGGAGAGGATTTCATTTGAAAGGTAATTTTACAGAAACTCCAGAGTTTCGTGAATTAAAAACTACAATGAGGAAAATTAAAAATTTAACCATTCAAGGTGCTACAAGTGTCGCCATTTTTGGGGTTGGTGCTTTTGCAAAACATGCTAAAACTGTTCCACTAAAAGGAGAAGAGTTATTTAAACATTTAGAGGCTGTTGTTAATCAACTTAGTAATGTAAGAGTTACAGAACCAGCATTAAGAAATGGATTACGATATGTCATGACAGGAATCCAGCTAGATGGGAAAGAAACAGCTGATATTCATGGAGAGAAGTATATTGACTTAATAAATGAAGCTAAGTTGAAGATCTATAAAACTGGGGCAGAGCGAATCCAAGATGGCTCACGAGTCTTCACCCACTGCCACTCGTCAATTACTGTGGGGATATTTCTTGAAGCTGCTAATCAGGGGAAGGATTTTGAAGTAATTAATACCGAGACCCGACCTCTCTATCAAGGGAGGAAGACAGCAAAAAGACTACTAGAGAATAACATTCGCGTTACCCATATTGTAGATTCGGCAATGCGATGGGCAATGAACGTTTACAAGCCTCATATGATTTTTATGGGAGCAGATGCTATTACTGTTGAAGGAGTAGCTTTAAATAAAATTGGTTCCCGTCTCTGTGCTCTAGCGTCAGAAGAAGAACATATTCCTCTATATATATGTACCTCTCTTTTAAAATATGATCAAGCTACTAGCATAGGCCGGCTTAGTGAAATTGAAATGCGTGCTCCTTTTGAAATCTGGGATGATGATGTTCCTCCAGGTATTAAAGTTGTTAACCCTGCTTTTGAAACCATTGACCGAAATAATATCTCTGCGTATATAACTGAAGCAGGTTTAATTCCCCCTCAAACCGTTCATGTGACCTTTCAACGTCTTTATGGTAAAAAAATCCAATATTACCATCATTTCTAGCTTAAAAATTGCATTACTTCAATAAAGTAGTTTGATAGGATCTTTTGAGTATCAACGAATATCTGGGCCATCACCTAAATAATATTCATCGTCCTCTATAAATCCTATTTTCTCAAGCTCCTCGCGTACAGTTCTTAGAATAAGCTGCTCCTCATTTTCATCATCTTCATATGGCCAAATCGTGAATCCAACGATAATTTCGCTTTGATGAGTCTCATCATCAAAGCTATCGAGTTCGACAAAAAACCCTCGTGCAGTTCCTGCGAATTCCTTTTCTAGTGTCTGACTCACTTCAATTAGGTTGGCATCAGCAGCTTCAAAAGTCATTTGCTCCTCTCCTTCTCGATAAAGACCGTTGAATACGTAATATCTCGTAATAGCAGCAGTCAGGGACTCACGATAAACCATGGGGATTCACAGGCTCATTAGTGATTCCTTTCTAGAAATCCTTTATAAGAATTCATCTTATTCTACAACATAATATTAATTGTTGAGATTATTATTTTTTTCCTTTGAATTTAGATAATTACAAGCTTAGTTCTATAAGAAAGCATTTAACGTTTTTCGATTCAAGATAGGGCTTTTATGGAAATAAAACTGCATTGGAATTGTTAAGTTTTTACCAATAAATCTAAGCGCTTGTTGCAAATCATCAAAACATTTATGTGGATTGTTAACTGCTCTACGCATGTTTTCCCGAACTTGCCATACTCCTAATGGTATTGCATATCCTTTTCCAACCTCACGAAATGCAACTACCGCGGCCTTTCGTCTCATCTGCATAAGTTTTTCTTGTACAGCTAATCTAGCAGCATAATAACCTCCGACTGTATTAGTGGCATAAGTTTTTCGTCCATTTGGACCTTCAGTATCGGTTAAAATTCCTGGAGTAAACCCAGAAAGATTCCAAGCACTCTTTTTTTTCCATGTCTCATGATAATCGAAGTGCCACTCACGTCCGGGTATAAATAGAACCCAGAAATCATTATCTAAGTATGAATTGTGAAAAACCATGAAATCTTGGATTTCAGGATAATCTTGAATTTTCTTTCTAAGATAATTACCAGTCATATCGTCAACCGCTGTGATACTCCATCTTGTAGGTACAAACTTCCGACTTTTAGCCAACCCTAACAAACCAGCAGAAAGTATTCTTGATATTTGAGTTACTGATGCCTCTGTTCTATATAGTTCTGTGACTGCAGAGACAGCATTTAAATCAGAATCATTCACGACACGTTCTACTTGATGATCGACTTTAGGAGTAGTTGTCAATTGGATGGAATCTATTTTTATACGAGCGCCCATTGGTTGGGTGAAACGATTAAAATTTATGTCTAATCGAGGTTTCTTAGAGAACTTTACTTCTAAATCAACGGGAGAAGAAGATTGGATTTGTTCCTGTGTAATTTCAAGGACTTTTGTGGATGAGGTTACATCTGTAACTTTGATCGGTTCAGCCATAAAACGAAATAACTTTGCTCGAAGATTAACAATGTCTTCTAATGACATATTTGTCTGCCAAATATCAGGTTCATCGACTACCTGAATATTTTCCCAATTTAATGCTGCCATTGGACCCAACCTAACCTTTGGATATCCGAATCTGCCAACAAACAAACTTGGAGGGCTAGGCCCATAGTATTCATTATTTAATTTAGGTAAAATCTTTCTAACTGGTAATAAAGCCTTTGTTTTTAGAATTATGGGGCAATAGGAAAGGCCACACAAAAATTTCCCGCCCTTACAGCGTAGACATAACTCTTGGTTGGTAGGTAATCTAACCATGATTTCAATCACTAAGTACTGTATTCAGGTTATTTGCTCTTTGCGCGTACAATATTATGCTTAAAGTGTTTTTTGAATAGGTTTTGAGGAATGAATCACTTTAACATTTTTATAATTTCCTTTCTGACCAATTATTAAAGTCCCATATACTCCATCGAACCCGTAGGGTTGAAAAGTAAAATTACCTGCTTTAACCTGGAGAATTGCTTTAATTATAGATGTTTCTATTAGATCAATAAGTTTTTCTTCAACTTCTTCAGAAGTGAGTTGCCACAACATCCGTTCAGGGCCTATATAACTTGTTATCTGCCGATATTGATTAATTAGAGACTTAGCTGTCTTAGTTTTTATATTTAAGACATGACTTAAAATATCTATCAATGGCACCATACGAATTGAATTCTTAGGAGGTGTTACTTCCCCAAGTACTCTTTTTACATTCTGTGCTTGACTAATCTCAACACACCTTTGGAAGACACCAATCGTGAGAGATTTATTACAAATTGGGCAAATATCATGTAATGGTACATGTTGAGGAGAGAAATAACAATAGTCCTTATCACCATGTGAACCAGGGCGTTTTCTTCCTGCACGATGACCGGTTAAGAAAAATCTCCCTTCTTCTGGGGGAAATTCAACTGTATATAATACTTGATTATTACGTAAAGCTGATATTATGCTTTGATAATCAAGCTTCGATACAGAGAGTACAGTAAATTCACGGCCCATCCGATGTAAGGAACTTGAGTGAGCATCTGAATTTGATATTAATGTTCTATTGTCTAATTCAGGAATTAATGCTAAGAATTCGGGATCAGCAGATAATCCTGTCTCGAAAACACGTAATCTTGAAGTAGCTGAAGCAAAAAAGTCTGTTAAATTATTAACACGAATATTACCTTTACCAGATCCGAATACTCCTTGGGGAGTCATAATATGAGCTGGAATAGCCTCGATCCATGGATCTAAATCCAAAATAGTGTGAATTCGTTCTGCTACTTGAACTGAAGATTGACATGAGATAAAAGGTCTTGCCATTTTTTGATGTTTAACCCCCCATTTATCTAATAGGTTTCTAAATGTTTCTACTAAGGAAAAATTTGGAAATAGAAAGATAACATGGGCCTCTTTTGAATATTTTCCTATTTTTGCTGTGAAGATCATCTCTGTCTGTAAAATAAAACGAGTTTGATCATAATTTTGGAGAAAGAATACTCCTTTAACATTTTCAATAAGAGCTTCCTTGAGAATATCAGTCCACATTGTGAATTGACAGTCTCCTGTCCCAATAATATCAACTCCTTTTAATGGCATTGTCTGATTCGTTCGTGTTAAATGTGAAATAGCTTTTTTCCGATTTGTAACCATTGTTTCTGGTTTAATTCCAAGGCTTTGAGTCCCACCTGCAAAGACAGAATGAGCGTGTAGATCTACCGCTACTTCCAATAACCTTTCTCCTCGTTATCTGTCAGATTTACTATTATTGTTATTTTTAATGTCAGGTTTTACTTGGTATTCTAAAACCTGTTCACTGACTAGTTTCAATAGTCCTACTCCTTTAGTAGAATCACCTACCATGAATAGGGAGGTATCTTGAGTATTGTTTGTTGCCCACCTCAATGCAATAGCGTTCGATCCCTGTTGGGACAAAACCATCTGAATCAAATCAGTACGAAACAATCGTGAGCTAATATTGTTAATTGCTATGAAGATCTGGCATATAAAGGCATGTTTTTTCGCTACACGGATAGTGCTAGTTCGTAGTATTTCAACTTTGTCCACACTGCACCGTAAAAGGGATACATCTGTAATAATTGGTTTAAAGCTCTTGAGTAATTCGAAGCTCTTATCTAAAAATTGATTTTGATGGTATAGACTGCTTTCATCCTTAATTGACATAGTATACCTCGATATGTAAGGTTGTGGATTACTAGAACTTTCGATGTTCAAATGCCATAGAATTTCCCGAAAGTTTCGGAATAAGCTCCCGAGACGCCCTTTGCCTGAACTAAAAGCAATAATAAAGTTATTCCGAATATATGTTAAGTAAAATTGTTGATTACTATAAGTTTTTCCATGTATTTCGATGGGAAGTGCATCAAAGAAGGTTCCAAATGTCTTTAGCTCACGCTCATAATCCTGCAAAAGTAAAGGGATTGTATTCACTAATGAAATTATATCTGGAGATAAAATTATGTTATGAACAGCTCGGATTGTACCATCTGAAACTAGTACTGTCTCTGAATCAGTACAAATTTCACTGATTCGATTTTGAAGTGTATGATCAATTTTAGTTAAAAGGACTTTCTTAATGTTATTGAATACCTTATTCAAGGAATAAGCTTTTTGTTTATTGTTGTTTTGAAATTTTATTTCTTGGATGGCATCCTGAAGAATATTTGAAAAAGCAAGAGAGTGTTGTAATACTTTATCCTGATGAATACGTGGGATAAACAGCATGAAACTTTCAATTCGATTTTTTCCTCTGGCTTCAGAATCGGCAATCGTGAAAGAGTGGATTAATACACGGCCTTGGATGCCTGTAACATTAATCGGAATAATTGCAGTCTCTGGTTCCCCTGTTGGCTCACCTACACCAATTGCCATTGTAAATAACGTGGTTGTGACACCTTGAAGAATTATTTTCGGGATTTCTAATTCATGAGTCAGATAAGATTTTAAAACAGGGCCATGTTCTTCATCAAAGACTATATGAGCCAAAAAAAAATTAATAGGAATGTCTTCTGACGTTTTAAAAGTTCCCATGATTGTAGGGCTCACCTTTTGCCTATTAAAATCAAATTGAAAAGTACTTTCAATCTTTTGGTGAAATCAATCTTCATATAGATTCTTCTTATATCCTCAATTAAGTGTTTTTAATTACTTATACGAAAATATCGCTCCATTTCTTAGATCTAGAGAAAATAAAATCTTAAAATGTCACAAGATAATGAAGGCATGAGAGAATAAAAAATTTAAGATTCAGACTCTTTCTTCTTTATCAAATCGATTATTTCTTCCCATTCTTTCTCTTGTTTTGATTTTTTTGGGGAATTCAAACGATTTTCTATTCCTAGAATATTTAAAGCCCATTGGCGCTCTTTTTCACGTTTTTGTGCCCTCTTCTCTTGGCGGTGTTCTGCTGCATTAATCCAAGTCTCTAGTGCGGCTTCTTGTATACCACATGTAATACAGACATATAGTTTTTCCTCAGGATTCCAATATAGTGTTCCCTTCTTACAATTAGTGC
>CP070665.1:1081435-1086535 GCA_020351745.1 Candidatus Heimdallarchaeota archaeon
ATTCTTGAACCAGCAGCAGTTGGAGGATTAATTGATATGCCTATAGCTTTGTACGGTTTAAGTGCAAAGATGTACCAAGAATATAGGAGCTTTTTAAGAGACAAAATTGGAGAAAAATCATTCTCAGAAATGTTAGATCTTTGGTCTGATCCTTTAGATAAAAGTGGTTTAATGGCGACTGCATTTGATGCAGAGGGGATTCCAACCAAAAAAGTCGATTTAATAAACAAAGGTGTTGTAAAATCTCTTGTTTATGATACATTAACAGCAGCGAAAGATGAAGTCGAAACCACTGGCCATAATGTCAAACTTTGGAGAGTATTATTCTTCGGTGGATCTTTTCCTTTAGCAAACCATCTTTTTATGAGAGAAGGAGATTCTAACATTGAAGAAATGATCGCTGAAACGAAAAATGGGATTTTAATAACTCATTTCCATTATCAAAACGCTGTAAACCCTGCAAAAGGAGTTTTCACGGGATTAACAAGAGATGGGACATGGTTAATCAAGAATGGTGAGATTAAATATCCAGTTAAAACTCTTAGATACACTGATATTGTTACAAGATATTTAGAAAAGATTGATTTAATAGGTAAATATCATGAATTGCAAGATGGTTACAATTGGATTTTCCAAGGATTTTTTCCTCCAATCAAACTCCCATCATTTAGATTTACAGGTTCATCAGAAAAGTAAGATGATTCAGTAAATGCAGATGATGATTACGAGAACACTAGTCAATACTCAATTTTTTTCGATTTTCTTCAGTATCTAGATAGATTCGCCACTCCGCTATTTGATCATTCTCAATTTTAGCTGTCCAAATTGCGGGGCCATCAAGAACTGGTTCTGAGCATTCAGAATGTCCTAGCAGAATGACAAGCTTATTTCTTGAAATAACAGTGTGAAAGATATTTTTATAATCAGGATATTCAGTAAAAAATTCTTCCCAGCTTTTTTTCATTTGTGCTTTATTCTCTACCCTATTTTTACTATCTATAAATTTATGATTATAAGCCATTAATGCTATTATGCCTTCTAAATTTCGGGTATTAATTTGTTCATTGTAAAGAAGAGCTACAAGCTTTGGATCTCTCATATTCATGGTAATCGGGAAAAAAATTCCAAGAAGATTAATAAATTTATCCCCTTGAATACATAAAGAACTAATCAGATTCATTCGTGATTAACGATGGTACACCTTATCTGCTACTGTTTCTGCTATCTCAGGGAGGTATTTTTTGTCTATTTCATCAAAGCTATGTGGATCATCTGAACCTACCACAATTAAACCTAGGGCTGTTTCATTTTTCGTTAACAACAATTTACATTCAGAAGCAATGTCAGAACAGATTGAAAACCTCTCTTCAGTATCAGTATCGTTAATTATCTCAAGATTGGTAAATTTAAGTTGATCTGATTTAATAATATTAGCTATTGAATGTTTCCCTGTATAATATCCCAAATAAAATTCCTCTGTAACTGGATTGAAGAAATAGATACCTATCGAAGAAAAATATGGGATTTGTGATAGCGTATCAACAACAAGCTTGTAAATGAGGGCCTCCTCATAAGTTCGAGATATTTCAGAACGTATTGAGGTCAATACTGCGTTGTATTCACTTATTTTTTGTTGAAGATCCAAATTGTTATCTCCACTGATGACTATTAAGGAACTTCTCGTTGTCCTCTTTTTATAAGGTTTGTATTTCTTTTCAATGAGGGCTTATTTACCTTTCAATAATCATTGTCAAAGCTTCTCCACCACCAAGACATATAGTTGCTAGGCCACGGTGGCCATTTTGTCTTTCAAGCTCATGATAAAGTGTAACAAGAATCCTTGTGCCTGAACAACCTAAAGGGTGTCCTAAAGCGACTGCTCCTCCGTTGACATTGAATTTATTATCAGGTATGTTTAAGCTATTTCGTACTGCGCAGCTGGCTGAAGCAAATGCTTCGTTATGTTCGATCAAATCAAAATCATTGATAGTCAAGCCAGTATTTTCCAGTAATTTTTTAACACCTGTGACTGGAGCTTCCATGACCCATTCAGGTTTGGTTGCATTAGTTCCATAAGGACCAATTTTTGCAAGAATCGGAATACCCTGTTCTTTTGCTAGATCTTCTGACATAACTACAACTGCACTAGCTCCATCAGATATTTGTGATGCATTTCCAGCAGTTACCTTTCCATCTTTCTTGAATACTGGAGGTAACTTCGCAAGCTTTTCCAAGGTTGTGTCTGGACGTATCCCCTCATCCTTAGTAATTGTTAACTTACCCTTTTTCCTATGACTGATTTTGACTGGAACAATTTCTTTGTTGAATTTTCCATCCTTTGTGGCTTGGTGAGCGCGTTGATGGGATCTAAGGGCAAATTCATCCATTTCTTCACGGCTAATATTGAATCGTTCTGAAATGATATCACCCGTATTCCCCATAGCCATATCATTGTAAATATCATATAGACCATCGTGGTACATGGCGTCTATTAGTCTATCATTACCAAATCGATATCCTTGTCGTCCTTTCATCAGAATGTATGGAGCCATGGACATGTTTTCCGTCCCTCCTGCTACAATAATCTCCATATCACCAGTTTTAATCATTTGGGCTGCCCACATAACAGCAGCCATGCCTGAACCACAAACTTTGTTAATAGTTATCGCTCCAACTGATACTGGCAATCCAGCATAGATTGTTGCTTGACGTGCTGTATTTTGAGCACATCCAGCTGAAATAACTTGACCAAGTAGAACATGATCAACCTCTTTTGGTTCGATTTGGGACAGACTTACAGCTTCCTTAATAGCTACTGCACCTAGCTGTGCTGCAGACAAATTAGAGAAAGCTCCTAACATTCGTCCCATTGGTGTACGACACATGCTTGTTAAAACTGCTGTATTCAACATAAATACCTCAATTTAGAATATAACTATCCATAAGGATATTGTTAACAGTTTTATATTATTAATTTTTCAGTTATGTGATGTTAAAAAGTAATTAAAATTAAGATCAATTGTTATTTTGGGATGAATTATTAAATAATAGGTTTTAGTTATTTTTAATTAAAGCTATGATTTAATACTGTTAACCATCCTAGGAGTGAATAGCTTATCTATGTCTATACTCCTCTAGTTTTGTATTGAGTTTCGTAGGGAGGCAATATTGAATTGTTAGTCAGATACATTTTACAAAATTGGAAAAATATAACGAATAGCTTATAAAGGTCTATGAGAGAGGACAACGAGAATATCGCACTAGATATACCATATATCGAAAAAACAAAAACGTACAGTGTTATCAACTAAATGTCGAAAAAAGCTCTAGAACTTAGGGATTGAGAAATGAAGAAACGAGGTACCTCTCGCGGAACCGCATTAAGGCCTGGCACAAAACTTCGTGCTAAAATCGTCTTGATTGGCGATGGAGGTGTAGGAAAAACCGCGCTTCGCCGCGCATGGCTAGGGGAAGGATTCAAAACAGAGTATCTAATGACAATTGGTGCCGATTTTGCTAGTCAAGAATTGTCATTATATTATCGTGAAACCAAGTCTACTTATGATTTAAAGTTTCAAATATGGGATCTAGCTGGTCAACCACGATTTAAAGCTGTTCGAGACCTATATTACCGTGGTGCTATTGGAGCTCTCTGTTTCTTTGATATCACGAATCAGGAGTCATATATGAACCTTGTTGAGTGGATCCAGTCGTACTGGGCCTTAAATGGACATGGAAAAGCCCCACTCCTCATTGTTGGCTCGAAATGTGATTTGCGCGATAATCCCGCTTTCCCAACTCAGGTCTCTGCTCGATATGGAAAGGAGTATGCAGCGGAACTGACCAAACTCCTGATCCATAAGTATGGATTCAATGTCCACTACATTGAGACATCCGCTAAGGAAGACATTAATGTCGACAAGGCCTTTAAAGTCCTTGCGGAAGAAATTATTAGAAGTACTATTCACCAAGAAAAAATACGTAACGACCGAAAAACAAGTCAAAAAAAAATGTTGACTGATCAAATTCGATCGAGATGAGCTTTTTTATTCTGTTTTGAAGTTTCTTGGGGAAAAAGCTCTGTAATTATTTTTTGCTTAGAACATAACCCCATAAGAATTTTATGAGGATAGTTCTTGTGGTGAACCTAACGGAAAAAACCGTCGTTATTATTTTTACTAGAGGTACAGTTCATGAAACAAATTACAAAGATTCTAAAAACTTTCAATTTTTCAAAAGAAGAGCAAGAACAAAATCAGATGATCTTAGACATGGTTTATGACCTCGCTATGAATGAAATCATCGAGAAAGAGCAGGATTGGGACGAAGAAGGAGCACATTTTGATACTGCAACAAAACAAGTGTCATATCCAAGCGGAATGATGGATCTATACAAAAAATGCCAAGAGAATGATCTCTTCGCAATAATTGTTCCTGAAGAATATGATGGGTTTGGTTTAAGTTACACGCTTTGGACTGCCGTCATTGAATTAATCGCACGAGCCTCCCTAGCTTTTTCAATGTTTTTTCCGAGTCAAAGTCTCAGTATAGAAATAATTAACAAATTCGGCACCCCAGCAGCTAAGGAGAAATATTTACCTTTACTTGCGAGTGGAGATGCCATCGGAGCTATGGCATTTTCTGAACCGAATGCAGGATCAGATATTTCAGCGGTTGCTACTAAAGCGGAATTGGAAGGTGACTCTTACTACCTTACAGGAAACAAGGTTTTCTTATCACATGGAGGTGCTGCTGGCACTAATATTACTCTTGCTGTTACTGATAAGTCTAAAGGCCCCCGAGGTTTATCTGCTTTCGTGGTTGATCCCAAAATTTCTGGAAATGCTTATGAAGTAGTGCGGATCGAAGAAAAAATGGGATTACATGGATCGATTACTTCTCAAGTTGCCCTTGATCGAGCTGAAGTACCTAAGGAGAATCTTTTAGGGAAAGAAAATGAAGGGTTGCGATTGGTTCTCGGAAGTTTAGCTTCAAGTCGAATTGGAATTGCAGCCCAGTCGGTTGGTATTGCAGAAACTGCATTGCAGGAAAGTATTAATTATGCAAATCAACGAGTTCAATTTGGTAGACCAATAGGAA
>CP070665.1:1086635-1097490 GCA_020351745.1 Candidatus Heimdallarchaeota archaeon
GAAATTCTACAATTCCTGCTATAGTTTCTGTGTTTCCTTTTGTATCAACGCCCATGCTTGGTTCACATGCTTCTCTTGGACGTTAGTTTGCCCTGTGACGAATCTGAGAGTATATTTTCCTTCTAATTTTGTATGAGTCATATAGAGCTTTCCCGTATTATTTAATCGATGCAATAATTCTTCATTCAATCGATTTAATTCCTCAAAATCGTTAATAGTAGGTGGATTATATCTAAAACAGATTGTATTCAAAGGAACTGGGGCTAGTAATTCAAAATTCGGTGATTGTTCAATTTTTTGTTTCAAAGAGTCTGCAAGGTTAATATGAAATCTAACTTTTTGCTGTAATCCTTCTATCCCAAAGTGTCTGATAACAAACCACAATTTAAGTGCTCGGAATCGTCTACCTAGCTGCAATCCCCAGTCTCGAAAATTCTTCACTCCTTCTGCTTTGGTCTTAAGATATTCTGGTAAAATCTCGAAAGTTCGAACTAAGGCCTCAGGATCTCTAATAAAATATGCTGAGCAATCAAAATTGGTAAACATCCATTTATGTGGGTTGAACACAAAAGTGTCTACATATTCAATACCTTCGATCATCCACCGATATTCTGGTAAAAGCAATGCCGTCCCAGCTAATGCTGCATCAACGTGGAGCCATATATTGTGTTCTGAGCAAATTTCCCCTATTTGTTTTAGGGGATCAACTGCTGTTGAGCCCGTTGTACCAATAGTTGCAACAACTGCCATTGGTTTCATACCATTGCTAATATCTAATTCAATAGCTTCTTTAAGGGCTTCTGACTGTAACGCATAGTTTTCATCGACAGGTATTTTTCTTAAGTTCTCTTTCCCTATTCCAATGATTTTAACTGCTTTTTCAATGCTTGAATGAGTTTCTGTCGAGCAATAAGCTGTTAAGATACCTTTATCGTTCATCCCTGTGGAATTGATTTCGTAATTCGTGAGTTTTTCTCGGGCAGTAAGAAGAGAACAAATTGTAGATGTTGAGGCAGTATCCTGAATCACACCACTATAGACCTTCGGTAATCCAATCATGTCTCTTAACCATTCCATAACCCGTTCTTCTAGTTCTGTCGCTGCTGGTGAGGTAACCCAGCTCATACATTGAGCCCCTAGAGTTGTCATCAGCATTTCTGCTAGTATTGAGACGTGTGAGCTATTTGCAGGGAAATAAGCAAAGAAATTGGGACTTTGCCAATGAGTAATCCCAGGCATTATTATTTTTTCAAAATCAGAGAAAATTTTCTCGAAGTCTTCACCAGTAGTTGGTGCTTCTAGGGGTAGTTTATTGATTATTTCTCCAGGCTCCACTTGGGATTTCACAGGAAAATTTTCCACAGTATTTAAATAATCCGCCATCCAGTCAACTATTTGATGTCCGTAATTACGAAAATCATCGAGATCCATTTTCAATCTATCTCCTGATCAGATACCTTTCAAAGTAATGATGGAAGGTGAGTTTTTAACTTAGGCATCTTCTCTTAAAAACATAAAAATATTCTTCTCAAATCAAGTCGATATACAGCGAAGTAAGTGGACATCATGAAACCATTCTATGTTGGACTAGCTGCAATAATAGAGAAAGATAATCACTTCTTAATACTCAAACGGTCTTCCAAAAAAGACTTTGCCCCAAAAACTTGGGAACCAGTCACAGGAAGACTAGAAAGGGATGAGAACCCCGAAAATGGAGTTTTACGTGAGATAGAAGAAGAAGTAGGAATCAAAGCTCAAGTTGTTATGCCAATCGATACTTCATGTTTCTACAGAGGTGGCCAAGAGTTCCCCATGGTCTTTATCTATTATTGGTTGAAGTATCTTGAAGGAGAAGTGAATTTAAGTTGGGAACATTCCGAATATAAGTGGGTTACCCTTGATGAGGCTCTTGAGGAATCAACGCTTGAGCATTTCCATGAACAGTTTCAGAGGATTATTAAACTCAAAGATTATCTACCAAAAGAGTTCATTCTTTAGTAGTTATAGAAATCAAAAGAGATACAATATTCAAAGTTCTTATATCATCTGTTTTAGGCTTGTTACAAATTCTAAAATGTCTTCATCAGTATTATAAATGTGTGGTGATACTCTAAGCATATTCTGTCTGATAGTCAACTCGACAGGTCTCCTTAATGAACATAATTTCTTGCCAATTTTCTTACTTTCTTTTCCTTCAATAGTAAAAGTTACGATTGACCCACATTTCTCTGGTGAAATAATTTCGATCCTTTCTATTGATGCGAGTTCTTGCTTTAGGATATCAATTAAATTTAAGTTATGGGTTTGGATGTTCTTTATGCCGATTTTTTGTAAATAATTGATCGATTCTGTAAGTCCAATCTTAACACCATAAGCACTAGTGCTGTATTCAAACTTCCTAGCTGTGGTGGCATATTTTAATTCCATGGGATTAAAATCCCACATATTTTCAGACGTCCGCCATCCGACAAAAGCTGGAGTCATAGTATTACACAGGTTCTTTGAGAGATACGCTATCGCTGTTCCAAACGGAGCTAACAACCATTTATAGGAACCAGTAATATAAACATCGACATTTAATTCCTTCATGTTAAGTGGAATATAGCCTGCTGCTTGAATTCCATCTATTACTACTAGTACACCATATTCATGGGCTTGTTTAGTAATCTTCTTTAGATCAAATTGTTGGCCTGAGATAAATTCCACATGTGATAAAAATAGCACGTTGGTACTTTCATCAATTTCCTCTAGCAACTCATCATCTGAAATTAACCAATTATCTGCTGTTATTAATTTCACATGAATGTTTTCCTTTTCTGCTAGTCTCAACCAAGGATAAGTAACGCTTGGAAATTCAATGTTTGTTGAGATGATTTTTCCCTTTTTTAGCTCCAAACTCCAAGCTATAGAATTTAAAGCCTCAGAAACGCTGTTGAAAACAGCAACATCCTCTGGGTTACAACCGAAAAGTTTAGACCCCTCATTTCTCAGATCATCATAAACTCGAACCTCTGTTTCTTCATCTAAAGCTAAAGTTCCTCCCCTTGCCATGTCTATAAAGAAGTCCTTTGTCCTTTCGATCACAGGATTAGGAACCAATCCTATACTGGCTGTACTCAGATAATTAACTTGATTAATCGTTGGGAAATCACTCAAAACTTCTTCCACTTTCATTCTAATACCCAAACTTGTATATTGCCTGATATTTGGCTTAACTTGATTATTGTTTTTTAAATTTTAAAAACTAACAATAAGATTTAAGATGCTGTGTTTTTTTTGAATTATTCGTGTTACCATAGTTGAAACATATGCGAGTACCGAAGATAATTGATATTTTCAAACAAAAGGAATACACTCTTTCATTTGAGTTCTTTCCTCCCAAGAAGGAATCTCAACTGAATTCTTTTTTTAATGTAGTAGGAGAACTTGTAAAACTAGGAGCAGATTTCATATCAGTCACCTATGGCGCCGGAGGCGGTACCCGCGAGAAAACAATGGAGATAACTACTGAACTTCAGACTCGTTTTAACATACCTACCATTCACCACATAACATGTGTTGGCCATTCCAAACAGGATCTGATTGACATACTGGATACAATGAAAGCTAATAGGATAGTGAATATTCTTGCATTACGGGGTGACCCACCCAAGGGTATCAAGATGTGGAAACCTACACCCGATGGTTTAGAGTACGCCTATCAGCTTTGTGACCTTGTTTCAAGATCTTATGGCGATTATTTTTCTTGTGGAGTTGCAGGATTTCCAGAAGGACATCCTGAAGCACCGAACAAAGAGATTGATATTAAACATCTAAAGAATAAGATAGAACATGGGGGTGAGTTCATTATCACTCAACTCTTCTATGAAAATAAAGACTACTTTGACTTTGTGACTAGACTTCGTGATATTAGTGTTAATGAAAGAGTTATTCCAGGTATCCTTCCTGTTTTTAATTTCAAGAATCTAAAGAATTTTTGTGCTTTTTGTGGAGCTACTATCCCCCCGCGTTTTTATGACGTATTTGGCCCAATAGAAGACGACCTACAGGCTACTGAGAGACAGGGAATTGAGATTGCTATCAAACAATGCACCGAGCTTCTTGAAGGAGGCGCACCAGGATTGCATTTTTACACCTTAAATAAATTGGATCCTATAAAAGAAATTGTTGTTAATCTAAGGAAATATCTATGAGTAAATAGGCTAGAAATTATGGTAATTGAAGCATAGGAAGTTGTGTAAAGCAAATTACCACATTCATTCGAAAATCAAATAGGTAGGATGATAGCTAAGCTATATTGAAACTTTATTAACTCGAAATCACACTAAGCTAATCTGTAATGGGAGCTGATTATGGAACCTTATTTTATGTGTCAAAACTGTGGAGAAAAGACAAGCACGAATTTCTCGTATTGTAGAAAATGTGGAGCTGAACTATCTTCAGTGGAGAAGACCCCCCAATCAGCACAAGAGACTGATTTGCCATATAGTATGCCAGAAAAAGCAGCTATTGATTCTATCCAATTACCAGCTTCAGAAAGAATAGAAGTTAGCCATATAGAAGATGAAAGAGAAATTGTAACTGAACTTAAACAATTACGTGACAGTCCATTAGCAGGAAGAATAATAGCCTTAGGTAGTTTGGTGAGGGATATAACCCTTTAAATCGCAAGTAAGTTTAGAGTCACACATTCCACAGTTTCGTTGGATTCGTAGACACCCAGCTCGTTGCGCATAAAAAGCTGCCACAGCTGCATGTTGATGGGAAAATTTTTCGACAAATTCTTGGGGAACAGAGGGGTACGCACCAGGAATATCTGAAAAACCTGCCCAATGAACGTTCTCTAGTCCTGTCTTTCGAGCAAGATTCACAACTTCTTCCATTAATTTTCTCGATGCTCCTAGAAGGGTATCTAAACAAAAATTGGGACGGAATGTAAGAAAAGAAGTTGGTAATGTTTCATCTAAACTCACTATAAATTCAGTTATAGCTTGAATTTCTGGGAGATCCACGATGTTTGGTATAACTAAGATACGAAACTCCCATAACTGATCTCGGTGTCTTGCCATTTCTTGAGCATTAGTTAGTACAGGCTCCACTGGTGCACCAGTTAAAGCCCGATGAACTTCGTCATTGTAAGCCTTAATATCAAATGTTAATGAGTCCGAGAAGGAGAGAATGCGTTGAAAACTCCGTCGAGAGGGAAATCCATTTGTATCAAAATTCACTTTCATTTTAGGATCAAAGGTTTTGGCATATTGAACAACTTCTTCGATCCAAGGGAGAGAAACTGTCGGAGAACCCCCGCTAAAGAAAAATCGGTCTGCTCCAATCATCTGGCCAGCATTAGAATTCACAGCTTGTACCCCAATTCTAGCAATAGATTCTGGAACAACAACTCCTTTTATCTTGCTCTGGATACGTGGATAGTGAGCGATTTCCCAGTTTTGACAGTTGAGGCACTTGAACGAACAACCACTTGTGAATACGGTATATGATTGCGGTGGTGCAGGGTGGAGTTGGCAGCTTGCCACTTCTGGAAGCCCCATCATACAAATTCCTTGTTCCCCTGCTAGACGATCGACTCCACATTCCCAAGAACATAGTTTACAGTTTTCGAGCTCTTTATACTGCATTAAAGAAACCAATTTCTTAATTGAAAAACTCAATTATTAGTAATAGGGAAATTATTCAATAATTAGTTTTTTCTCCAAAATTTTTTCTTTATAATCTTTTTTTGCTTCTTCATCGGTTGATTAGCAAATTATACTACAGCTCAGATAATTTGTATTTAACATGAGATTGATTTGATGATGTCATTTCTTCAAAATTTTGCTTTAAGGGAAGTATTCTTCACTTCATTGATATGAGATTTAATTTTAACATATTAGCTTATTTTAATAATAAAAATTAAAGGAAACACAATTAAAAAAATGTGAGGAGATGAGAAAATTCCCCTCGGGAAAGAGGCCCCGCTAGACTTAGGTCACCAAGAAACAGTAGTATAGGAATTAAATTCCAGAATATATCTCCGAAAACAAACAATTGTACTGTTGCTACTACAACTGAAGTCACAACCGTTCCTATTCCTCCACAAAAGAATATCCATTGTCTTGCTGGTGGTTGTGCCAGTAAGTAGCTTCGATAATTGATCTTCAAAGTGGGAAAATGGAAAACATCACGACTAACACCATCAAACTGAATCCCTGCAATTAATCCTCCAATATAGCGCCCATGAAGATAAAAACAAGGAATTGCTGCAAACATCAAAAATCTATTAAATTCGACAAGAAGTTCTATTGACATCATCGCGATAATCAGGTCACCTACAACAGTCCCTCCGACTGCAGCGATGAAAATAACAAAAAACCATTTTCTATCCATATTTACTATCCACAAGTATCCAAGCATAAAGATTGCGACAAAAGACCACGAAATGATCATTGCAACATAAATCAATTCTGAAAAGGTAAATAACAGTGGACATACAATTGCTGCAATCCCACATACGGTCCAAATAGGGATAACAATACCCATTGGTTTAGTGGAACCCAACCTCTGAAGATAAAGTATTTCTCGAATTTCGACAGCTAAATCTACTAGTTGAGGATCTGGTGAGATTTCTCGCTTGATTACTCCTACAATTTGCCAAAAACGTTTCTTGTTGTTCGATGTGAGTTGTTTTGGATCATTCACAGCAATATTATTGATTTCTTGTAATTCTATTAAGTAATCTTCTTGTGTCATTTTAACACCTTCTCCAACATCTAGGATCTCCAGCAAACACGTCACCTGTGTAATACCATGCATTACTACGACATCCCCAACAAATATTATTGTACGTACACTGTTGACAATCATTTGGAAGATTGGAAGTCTCTTTCAATTTTCTTGTCAATAGAATGTCTTTGAATTTGTCGAATTGATTCTTGAAGGATTGATTAGATTCGATTTTGATAATTGATTCACGAATTCGTGAACATACTGTTAGATTCCCTACGTTTGGATTCCCTACTTCAGGTATAATGGCTGCTGTAGTTCCACAATAAAATCTTGAGACACATTGGGGAATAATTGGTACATTTGATCCCAAAAAAGTATCAGTTTTTATCCTCTCTGCCTCTTTTATCTGTTGGGGTGTCACTAATAAGCGAAGGTCCTCACTAGTAGGTTTATAGCTTACAAATGTAACAGTAATATCAAATTTTTCATAGAAGTACTGAACAGTGTTTTCAAAATCTTCCCCTGCAACGAGTCCTGTTAATGTCATACAATTTAAAATTTCTGATGAAGATTTTCCTAGATCAATTAGTTTTTGGAGACCTCTTAATGTATCCTCAAGGAAACGAATGCTGCCTTTGTTGAGTTTCTTATATCTATCAGGGTTTACTGAGTCCAAATGGACTGAGATAAAACCTCCATCACTTGTTAATTCAACACATTTTTCTGTAATTGAGTTTTTATTTAGCTGATTTCCACTAGTCCAAATGTTGTTGATTAGATTGCGATCATATTTTGCATATGCCATGAGTTCCTCCCAAGACGTATGAAGGAGGCAATCACCTCCCAACCACTCAATTTTCCGTACTTTCATTTCTGCAGCATCATCGAGAATCTTCTTAACAAAATCTGAACTCATTTCTTCTCCGCGAGACTCTCGAGCATAACAATAAATACAATTTTGCTGACAAATTTGATTTATTTCTATTTGGAGAGTATATAACTTAAAGTCTTTAAAATAGGCTTTCATTTCATCGTTCAGAAAATAACCCTCGAAGTCTCTAAGCAATATGATTCCCTCAGGAGAAAACCCTAAGAGGGAGTTATGAACTTTTTGCTCTTTGATTTAATTCTTAAAAGCTAATTATTCTGATAATCCATAAACCTGTTTAGGTGCTAGATATTCTGGGAATTTGTCAAGTAACGCCTTACGAACCATGTAACAGAAGTGGCAAGCGTCTACATAATTGTCTTCATGTTCAACCTGGTATTCTTTTGCTAGCTCTGCTGGCCCTCCTTTTACCAATGGTCCACAAATAGGATGTGAGCTTGCTTTATAGTTCTTCACTAGCTCAGAGAGGGGAGTTTTCCAGATATTCCCCATATTAAGGCCTTGACAAATATGGGCATTACCAAAAGGATCAAGATGAACTCTACCTGGAGCTTCTAATTCTTCATGAGGACATTCTGTAAATTCTTCCCAGTATTTTCTAGGTAATTCATTAGTAATTAATTTCTCAACTGCTCTTCCTCTAAACATAGCGCCTCCTCCAATTACTGGTTCTCCTTTCTCTTGAGTTTTAGCAATATCTATTGTAGGTTCTTGGATGCATATGTCGCCTCCTGCTATATCCAATCGTTTCAAAGCTGCTAATGCTCTTGTAGCAGGATTTATCTTAGCTTCTCCATGATGAAAAACATCATTACTTACACTTACATCCGAGATACCTAGGTCTAGGAGAGGTTTTAACCATAGTTCTGCATCTTCCTCTGATGTTGCCCAATAAGAATTAGTTACTACACCGGTCTTGAATCCCATCTCCTGAGACATTTGGAGGCCTGCGATTAACACTGGATAGTATAGAAATGGTTCACCACCTTCATAATAAACCATTTTTATTGTCCCAATTTTTCTCAATTCATCGTGGACAGTTCTTAATTGGTTCAGGGTAAAAGTACCCTCGAAATTTGGGCTACAATACAAAAAACAATGATCACATTCGAAATTACAGCTCATTGTAAGGAGAAAATGAATTCCTGTTAACATTATGATCCCTATTGAACATTTAATGACAATTGTTTATTTTTGTTTTTACTATGGCAATTGGATTTAGCGTAATTAATCAACAATGAATAATAAAAGAAGCTAGACTTTCTAATAAATTGGGCAAATGAATTTTTCCAAAAGCAGAGAAAAGATCATTATTTATTTCCTATTCTCCGTAGTAATTAGATTGTGTATAATCGTGTTTCATTTTTTTTTCTTTTCCTGGCCATCAAAACCTTGGGATCAATTAATCATCGGGTCATTAGAGCCTTATTTTGATTATAAATATTACTATAGAAAGTTCGCGGAAGAATTTATCAATGGAACCTGGTTTCCTTATGTTTCTAAAGCGTCTAATCAAATTTTGGATTCTTATATTTACCCACCATTATTTCTGTATATAATAAGCATTCCAGTCATATTGAGTGTGGATTTGGTGTTTATTCCACTGTTTTTAGCAGATATCTCATTACCATTTGTTATTTATAGGTTTTTAGAAAGATCAAACGGAAAAGAGGTTGCACAGTGGGGTTTTCTAGCACTTACGTTCTGTCCTCTCACGATTCTTTATAATGGCGGATTTCTTTTCAATACCTCGTTAGTAACTCTTGTTTTTATTGTTTCAATATATTTTGTGTATGTCAAACGGTTTAATTGCGCAATTTTGACATTGACTGTAGCCTTCCTCCTTAAACAAATAATCTTATTTTTCATACTACCAATTCTCATATATATCGTCCTGAAATCTCCTAAGAATGATTATACTCTTAGTTCATACTTGAGTGTGATTGTTAAGTATGGAGCGATTTTGATAGGAACTGCTTTTGTAGGATCCCTTCCTTGGATATTCCTTTCTCCCCACACATATTTTGAAACTGTTCTTATGAACCAGCAGGCTACATTTAATCCAACCTTTATTTCACGAGAATTAACATGGCCTGTACAATGGTACAGCTTTTTAATCGAATTAGAAGTCCCTTATTGGTTCTTATACATCGTTGCTTTTCTCAATTTTACGATGTTAGGTTTATTATCTGTACAAGCGATTAATTTCAGTCTGTTAATTTTTTGGTATCGTAAAAAGTCATTAGATTGGCATAAATTACTTAATTTATTACTATATACAGCAATCTTAAGTCATCTTTTTCTTCCACGAGGTGTTTACAAATATTACTTTACACTCCTTGTACCTTTGGTAATCTTATGGATTTGTATCAATTATAGTACTACTCTAAAACAGTCATCAGCACACCGAAGGAAAGTATTTCTCATCTTTTTTACTGTTTGTTTACTCCTTATACTTATGCATCGTTTGCTCTATCTCTTGTTGATATGGGGAATATTCTTCTTTATGCTCAATTCAGACTTAGATTTTAATATTCGACGATTCAAAAGAAAATTTAGCTCAAATGACGGATAATTTCAAAATAGCTTATCTAGCTAAAAGGGTTTTCATGATAATTTTCTCTGGTGTTCCTACCTTCCCTCAGATTTCGATATGAGCCTAGTTAAAATGTACCAGTGAAATAATCCAGGATAGAATTGCTCTTTGTCATCACATGTTATGTGAGTAAATCCTTTTAAATATCGGGCAATCTCATCTTTGTTAAAATAATGATGAGGATGCTTCTTTTCCGTTTCTTCACTGATCACAAACGTATCTCTTTCAATCTCTTTTCCCATCCCATATTTGGTATGTTTCGTTGAGATTAAAGTACAAAGTAAATATCTATTGATTTTTAGACATCGCACTATCTCATTGATCGTTTTATGAATGATTTCAGCAGTACCATGATATATAACGTTCCATGCAATTATTAAATCGAAAAAATTGCTTTTAAATGGTAATTGATTCATATCTCCGGTTATTAGGTTTAGAGCAATTCTTTCCCGTTCAGCCCACTTCATTGCGAATTCGAGACCAGAGCTACTTGGATCTATTCCATAAACTTCAAATCCATTTTTAGCGAAAAGAATAGCGTGACGACCGATACCGAAACCTAGATCAAGAACTTTTCCTGCCTCCTCTTTCTTAAACTTAGGTAATAAGGAGACAATAAATGGATCAGGTTCTAACCAATGAGCTCT
>CP070665.1:1097590-1118682 GCA_020351745.1 Candidatus Heimdallarchaeota archaeon
TGAGCTTGTTGACTAGCTTTTTGAATAATCTCGTTTTCAAAATAGTCAATTTCAGCCATAATCTATCCTTTCTCTATTCAATGGATTTGCTGGAGTTATTCTTCCATACTGAAGGTCCCTACAATATTACCTGTCATTCATTTGTCCTGCTAGGTTTGGTGTGCAAAACTAAAAGAGTCTTTTTATGTGGTTCTATACTCAATTGAGTTGCATTATTGGATACCCTTCAGCAAATAATTCTTCTACAACCGCCCGAATCGCGCCTTGCGCTTCTTTAACCTCTTCTAAATTGAAAAATTTGCTAATTTCCTTTTCAACAAGATATTCTGGTTCATTTTTACCATCCTCGGACAAGATTTGGAAAATTTCTTTTTCAAGTACACCACGGGAGAATTTCGCTTTCAATTGGTTGAAAATAATCTCGTGTGCAAGCAAAATTTCTAATTGGCGGTCGCTGATTCGATTAATGACCTCTTCAGTAAGAATCAGAACTGAAAAAACCTCTTTAACCTGATTAATTGAATTCATAGTTAAAACAGGTACAAATATCGGTTCAAAACGGCTTTCTACATGTAGTTGAAATAAATAAGGATTCACATTGATTCTATACTTACTTACAAGTTGAGAATATTCCTTAAGGCTAGAATGGATATTAGCTAATGCACTTTTAGCTTTTTGAAATCCTTTCAAGTGTCTCATTCTATTGGCTTTTATTTTCTCAATAATAGACGCAGTAGGGATGATCTTGAGACCCATCCTTATTTTCATCCTTAATTGGACCTCAATCTTTTCTGTGAAATCCTTGTATGGAATTATTTCTTGTTTTTGACGTCGAATAGGATGAAGACGTTTAATATCTTCAAAAGCTTTAATCTCTGCTTCTAGTATAGGCTGATTAACACACATGATCCACTTTGTTACCGCCGCAAAATATTGCATGCCTGTTTGAAAAGCTATAGAGTCCAAGGATTGAAATATGGGGATAGAGAATGCGATTAAAAGGAAATCTTCCCCCTCTTGTGAAATTAATTGAAAAAAAAATGGACTAATCTTTTTGTTTTCTCGCTGTATTAAGCCATTCACACCAAAAAAACGCACACGATCAATCACATCCAATAATTCTTCATATTGGATGGTTACTCTCTCGAATTCATTAGCCATCCATTCTTCAATAACCAAGTTAAACTGAAACATTTTACCTGGTGGAATATCTTCACGAGAACTCATATTACATTAATTACTCCTTATATCAGGTAAAATTGTCTTGGAAATAACATTAATAGCGCTTGCCTGCGTGACGATAAGCAATCCCAAAGAGGAACAAAAAAATCGCAAAAGCCATGAGAATGGCTGTTGAACGGCTAATGACTTCTAAATCTCCAGAAACAAAGTTAACTATCTGGAAAAATACAAGAGTCAACCAACCTATGATACTAGTATCCCTACTTGTTGTGAGTCCTTTCCAATACCTCACAATCAGCATTAAAACTCCTAAAATCACTGCTCCGATGTGAAATAGCTCAAGAAAGGCCTCTGTGGGGAAGGGATCTGTTGGAATAACTAGGTAAATGAATTCTAAAAATATGAAGAGTGCAGCAGAAATAAGAGTGATAAGAGGCCCAGGAACTCTTACAGTATGATCAAATTGTTGAGCTCCTTCATAGATTAAGTATAAAATCCCTCCAATCGTTGCAGAATCCGCCAAAATCAATGCTGATGTGTAAATAACATCTAATTGGATATTCCAAATATTGAAAAGTTGTAAAAAGAAACCAAGAACACCTGATTCTGCACCAAGTGGATCATAACCAAAATAAAACCCAATAATTACCAGCAGAGGCAGTGGTAAATAAAGTAAAGTTAATAATATGGTTTTTCGCTGAGTAGAGATTAGTTTTCCTTCTTCCCGCCACTTCAACAAGTAAACTGCAATAAAGTAGCCACCAAACAGCGAAACAAAGGGAGTAATTATGGGGAATAGAAAGATTATTCCAACTACAAAGTTAAAACCGTAAAATGCTTTAACGGTGGTCGGTAATCGCCAAACTTCACGTCCGAAGGTTTCATAGGCATCACCAATTTGATATCTACGACCATAGGTCCAAAAAAAGAAAGGAACAGACATAAAAAGAGGGCCAATTCCATAAATAATGATATCTGATAAGATACGCAAGTCATCCGTGTTTAAAAACCAAATAACTCCATCAACAAAAACCAAAGATAATAAATAAAAGTATACAGGGATGAATATAAACTGTAGAATCACTATCAACCGTCCATAATGAATATAGGTTTCGTAATCACTCAATTGATTTTCTACTCCAAACAATTGTCTAACTTGCTAAAGAGAATTCAATACTCTTTTTAAAAACATACCTCTCGCGTTCCTTAAAAATAAATTTGTTGGGTCATTTTTAATAGGCCAACCCTTGGATGTTCCAATTAAGATTTTTGTGAGAATAGTAATATGAACGATTCTAAAGAAGAGGAGAAGTATCCGTACAAATCAGAATACTATCATTTAATCAAAGGTAAGACTATTTCACGACGCGGTAGATGGTGGACTGCAGTCCTACTTGTCCAAAATGTTGATGATGCTGATAAACGAGTTGTGGTTATACAACGTTGGCAAAAACGCAGAAGAGCTGATCCTGACGCAGAGGGAAAAATCTCTAGCTACTGGGCGCCTGCAAAAGCTTTTACACTCAACTCTAGTAAACCCTGGGAAACCCTTAAAGAAACTGTTGAAGAATGGATCGCATCAAATGATTGGGAATAATTGTAAGTTCTTTCCTAATGGTTTATACCTAATAGTAAAGTAAAAGGGGATTTTAAGAAGAGAAGAGGATTATTGAGGCATTCTAAGCTATTTTAATATATTCATATGCCTTTCTGGTGGTTTCAAAACCATAATGAATGGTTTGATAATCAGCACGGAATTCAGCAACTTCAGTAGCGACTTTAGTTGGATCTTTTTGATCCACAATTACTGATTTAAAGAATTCAGCGATCCTCTCCATTTCTTTTTCCTTCATTCCTAGTCGGGTAATTTCCTGTGATCCAATGCGAATTCCCCCTGGGTTCTTATAGTTACGCTTTTCGATAATGTCCCATGGGAGAAGATTACGATTAGCAACAATATTAGCTTTTTCTAGTCTTTCTTCGACATCTTTTCCTAATCCAATCGCATCTTTGAAATTGCTGATATCAACTAGAAGTGTGTGAGATTCTGTAAAATCCTTCTCGGGACATACTACTTGGAAACCTCTTTCATATAAGGCTTGACCTAAAGCTTTAGCATTAATGATCACTTGTTTGGAATAAGGGACACCATACTTCTTGAATTCGGCAGCAGCAACAGCAAGGCCTGCAACATGCATCAGATGATGATTAGATGTCGTGCTAGGGAAAGCTGCCGCCTTTATTTTCTCTGCAAGCTCTTCTCTAGCTGCTATAACGATACCTTTCTGAGGACCTGGAAAAGTTTTGTGAGTTGATGTTGTCATTGTATCAGTTCCTTCTCGTATAGGATCTTGGAACTGTTTTGCTGCGATCAATCCAGCAACATGGGCAGCATCATAATTTACATGAGCTCCCGCTTCATGAGCAATAGGTGTTAATTCTTTTACAGGATGAGGAAAAAGGAACACACTTGCGCCAAACTGGACGAGCTTAGGTTTCTTCTCTTTAATAGCTTTGATAGCTGCATCAACATCAATATTCAAACCATATCGATCAAATGGAATATAATCGACGTCTAATCGAGCAACAGCCCCTGCAGTTCCTCCTATAAAAGCTCCAGTCTTGGCTTTAAGCGGTCCAGAGCTAATATGACCACCAACAGGTATAGAAATTGCCATCATCTTATCATTGGCCTGGGTAAAAGCAGTGTAGACTGTTAAGTTTGCAACAACACCAGAAATTGGGCGAGCATCAATGAATGGTGCATCAAAAATCTCTTTTAATAACTTCAAACAAAGTTCTTCAATTTCATCGAAGTATTGATTCCCTGGATATACTCGTTCTCCTATCCACCCCTCTGCATATCGATGTACAAGATCAGATATCGCAGCTTCCCGTACCGCTGGACTTGTCACATTTTCACTTGCGATAAGTGGGATTGATTTACTCCAGTAATCGTGATGTTTTTCCAAAATGGATCTAATTTTCATAAAATCAGGATCTAAGGCCATATACTTCTCACCAATCATATTCTATTGGTAATTCTTGTCATTTAGATTAATTGATTGTGATAACTCCTTAACGTCTAAAATTTAAAAAAATTCTCAAGTTGCTTACAAATGCCTAACTATGTATTTGATTTGTTTAAAATACTGTTTTTTTAGATTTTTTTAACTTAAATAAGGTTTAATTCCGAATTAGCAATCATGTAAAGAAACATCGATGGATTTGATGTAGTGAACAGCAATGAAAACTCAACTTTATGATTGGCATACGAAAAATGGCGATATAATCAATTTTTCAGGATTTGAGATGCCTGTAATGTATAAATCCATTAAAGAAGAGCATATGGTGGTAAGAAATGCTGCTGGTCTATTTGATGTCTCACACATGGGTCGTATGTGGATCGAAGGATATGACTCGGAAAAGTTTTTGAATTTACTCGTACCTAGGGATCTCACAAAAACCCAGATAGGCAGAGCATCATACACATTCATGTTGAATGAACAGGGAGGTTTTAGAGACGACTTGGTTTTTGCTAGAATCGATAAGAACAAGTGGCTGCTAGTCTGGAATGCAGGAAATCTCATAAAGATCAAGTTATGGATGAATATGTTCAAAGAAATCCTTACTCAATTCATGGATCTAAATCTCACATTAACAGAAATTTCTTCAAGTTCCGCTATGTTTGCATTACAAGGACCAAAAGCACAAGATGTGGCGATAACTGCTTTTAAGGGAGAAATCGAGCCCCCTCTTCCGTGGTGTGTTCATTCAGGTTCATATAAAGATATTGAACTGATACTGTCTGGAACTGGATACACAGGAGAAAAAGGATTTGAGATCATCGTTCTTGATACTACTCAAAAAGATCCTTCAAAAGCTGAGAGAATTTGGGAACTTCTTCTTGAGTCAGGGAGTAGACCTTGTGGACTTGGAGCAAGAGACTCTCTTCGGTTAGAAGCGGGACTAGCTCTTTATGGAAATGACATTGACGAGGAAATTAACCCTATTGAGGCAGATCTTTTCTTTCCACCTTTCATTCATATGGATAAACCCTATTTCATCGGAAAATCCCATCTAGAATACTTATCAGATCAGAAACCCAATCGCACTCGTGTTGGATTTGTAGCTAAGAACAAAGGACCTAGCCCTAGAGAAGGAGTAAAACTCTTTAAAGAGAAACAAGAAATTGGTATAGTAACCTCTGGGGGTTTCTCACCTCTGTTGAACCTTGGTGTGGGGATGGGATATGTCCTCACAGCCTTGAGTAAAGAAGGAACTTCCATTCAGTTTGAAGTTCGTGGAAAATTATTTGAAGCAGAGATCGTTAAATTTCCCATATTTAATATTGACAAGTATGGTAAAAATAGAAAGTAGTATACATTAGATTATTGGTTCTAATCCAAAATGCTATTCTAAATTATTTCTTCCTCTTTTTATCTTTATCACTTTCTCCTGTTTCTCCACTGATAGAACCTAATTCAGAGAGAGCATCTGAAAATAAATCAGCTAAATCAGGTGTTTTTACTTGAGACTCTTTTGCTTCTTCAATAGGAGTTATTTCTTGATACTCCACTTGAGGTACAGTAAAGATATCCTTAGCTACAGATTCTTCTTCTTGTGTCAAGATATCTTCAATTGAACCAGTTGGAGTCTCTGTTGAAATAATACTCGGTTCTTTCAATGCTTCCTCAAAGATCCCATCTTTTATATCTTCCGTAACCTCTTTGGTCCCCGCTTCTTGAATGATTTTCTCCAGGGGAGACAGGTCAGGAGTAGCAACTACTACATCAGTTGGAAGCTCTTCTGTTTCAATCTTTGGTTCGTCAAGCTCCTCTGTTACAGGTGGTAATGTTCCTTTCTTCCATAACCGTCCAAAGCTATCTACTTCCCATTCTTCATCCTCTGATATCTCTTCTTCTCTTATTGCTATCTCTGGTCGCTCAACCTCAATAGAAGGACTTTCCACTCTCGGAATAAAAAGAGATTCCACTTCTTCCTCTGACAAAGCGGCTTCTCTCACCTCTGAAACCTTTTTTTCGGGAATAATCTCAGGAGGAATTTCAGCTTCTTTTGGTGGAGCCACCTGAGTTGGAGAGGGAGCTGCAGAAAATAAAGAACTGATTTCTGAATCAGAAAGAGCTGCTGTTTCTGGTATCTCTGGTTCTTCATGAGGAGGGGCTTCAATAATTTCCTCTAGTTCAGGTTGTACAACTTCAGGTTTTTCTACGCTAGGAACTTCCACAGGACTGGGCTCAATAGTCCTATCAATGAAAACCTCATCGAGAACTGGGAAAATTTGCTCTTTATCCAGTTCAACCTGAGGTTCTTCGGATACTGCTTCGCCAAATTCTTTTATCACACTCACAAATTCATCGTCAATCTTTTCATCTATCGTTTCTTGAGAGGGTTCCACAGGAGTGACTTCTGGAGCTAAAGGAATAATTGCGCCTGCCTCAACAAGCTCAGGAACTGGTTCAAGCTCTTCTTCTAGCTCAACAGCCTCGATTTTTCCTAAAGTTTCCTCCACGTGAGCCATTCGCTGCTCTGCAAGCATAGCATAGTCTTTCTTATATTTCTTAGGCTTAATCCCCAGTTCATCAATGTATTTCTGAACCAACTCCAAACGATCGCTATCCTTTACCTCTTTTGCGTGACGTAGCAGAAAGACTAAGATTCCTCCAACATCCTCTTTCTTATTTATCATTGAACTCAGACGAGTCATATAATCTAAATAAGTAAAAGCAATTTTGAGATTATCTGATTTAATGGAAACTTCAATAAGATTATACACAACATTAAATAAATCTTCAAGGTTCTGGAGCTGTTCGTATTTTTCTAATGTTTGCTGGACCGAGGCGATAGCAGCCCTGTTGTTAGAAGAAATCAGATATTCAGTCAAGCGGGATAGTAATTGGGCTTCATATTTGTCAGCTTTAAATTTCTTACATATATTTATACCTCTCTTATAAGCTCTAATAGCTTGTTTAGGAGAGGAAATCCGTTCTGCTAGTTTTGTATAGACCGTCACAACACCCTTAAAGTCATTTAAGCTGCGGTAGAAACTTGAAGCTTGATAGGCATACTCTGATGCCAAATCTGGATTTTCTGAAGCTACAAAAATTGCGAATTTTTGAGAAATTTTTGCTGCAAGCACACGTCCTTCTCCGCCAAACCTATTTTCAGCAGTTTTAATAACACGATCCGTGAATTCTCGTGCGTCCTCGAGTAAGGAATTGTTAATAAGTTCTTGAATAAAATCGAAAGAAGCTAGTAAAACTTCAGTCATTGGTTTTGCAGTTTTTTCTAAGATAATTGCCATTAAACGTGAAGCATGGGGGATTTGGTCAGCGTTTAACAATTTATAAGAATACTTATTTGCAATTCGATCTCCTTCATCTCCCCATCCCTCATCATACGTTGAAATTACAAAATTAACAACAGCCTCTGCATTTTCTTGAGAAATTTCGTTGGAACTAAGCATATTATCATAAATCTTTTCTGAAAAAGAAAAGAGATCCTCAAATGGTGGTTTTAACACCTGTTTAGCGGTATCAATTAGCAGAATATCAGGATATTTATGGAATAACGGTTCCAAATATTTTCGTGCAACTTTCTTGAATTCAGCTTTTTCTCCCCGAATCTCCATAATTCGTTGGAAAATCTGAATTGCAGATTCTTGGTCCTCTGCCTCATATATAGTATTAAAAATCATTTGTAAAAATTCAAGTGCCTTCTCTCCTTGATTCTCCTCTTCTAGTAGGTTTGCCACTTCTAATCCAAATTTTGCAGAAGTTGCTGTATCTCCTCTATCTAATGCATTTTTTGAGTAGCCTTTCATGGCAGAAATTGCCAGTTTGTATTTTTTATGGCTCTGTCCGAATCTAAGGATTAAATCTGTCATTCGATTTGCTTCTTCAAACTGCTCATAGCTAAGAAATTTATCTCGAATGTCTTCAAGGTATTTCATAACTTTAGTGATGTCCCCTAACCGTTCATAATATCGAGCATTCTGAACGCTAAAAATATAAGCGTCTTGGAACCTTCCGAGCTCCAACTGTTTGTCAATCAAGGGTGAAACAATATTAATACAATTCTTATAGTCCTCTTTCTGCTCTATTTCTTTAAGAATCGAATCTGTTATCCGTTGAGCTAATTCGATTGAATTTACAAGGATCTGTTTCTGAAAAGAAATTAATGCTTGGGTGGATCCTTCAGGATCACCCATTTCATGATAAACTTCTGCGGTTCTTTGAATATAATATTCAACTAAATCAAACCTTTCGGTATTCTCTAAAAGATAATCTATGAATTTAGTCATAATATCAATTGCTCTAGTATAATCCTGATGCTTTTTTTGGAGAATAACTAACTGATTCATAATAAATGCAGCATTATCAAGTTTGTTTAATTCCTGTAAATCTTTAATAAAACCTTGCAATACTTTATAGTCAGTATAATCAGTTTGGATCATTAGATTTGAGGAATATTTCATATACTCGAAACCCATATCCAGTTGGTTATATTCTCGTAATTTTTCAATGAAATTCTGACAAAATCTTATTATTTCAGCAATTTTGTCTCCAGTTGTTAACAACCGTGAAAGCTCTTGATTGATCATCTCCTGTGCTGACAAAGTCGCGTGATTTTCTAACAGGTCATCAACATAATTGATAACGATCTTTTCTCGCTTCCTCGCGTCACCGATGGTTTGAAGTGCCGCTTGAATGTACGCTTTTGCTTGATCTTTCAAGCCTAATTTTCCAAATAAATCGCCAATTATTAATTGTTTTTCAACGCGACGCTTTTCATCAGTCTCATATGCTTTTTCAACAAGAGACTCTACAAATCTTATATAATCTCGTGCTGCATTTGTTTCTTTTAGATTTACCAAAGCCCGAATAATGTCTAAGCTAAAATCGATAGCCTCAGTGATTTTATTTAATTGATAAAAAAGCTTTATTGCTTTATTCCCATATTCACAGGCTTTAACAAAATTCTCTGAATCTAACAAAAAGTGTGTACTCTCAATAGTAACGTTTAATGCCTTCTCAGTTTTGTCTTGAGTTTCTAAAGATATTATTAGCTGATCAACATATTTTAAATATGTTTGCTTATCATCTACTTCCTTTAAAAGATTCAATATATTTTCAAGAGATTCAAGCATCTCAAAATGTAGTCTTCGCTCTTCTTGTGATTCAAAAGCTTGATCTAGCAAGTAGCGTATGTCTTCTTGGTAAGAGGTTTTCTGTTCGACAGTTATTTGGTTATCATCAATCTTTCTTAATTGTCTAAGCGAATAACGGGCGTATCGAAGCGCATTATCCTCCATAACTGAAGGAAGTCTTGCTTTTTTATAGAAATCGATCTGTGTCCTGCCGAGCTGCATAACATACTTCAGAGCTTCAATATTGTCCTCATCAGATAGATAATGGTCCAGTAATAACCCACATAGATTAGCAGCATTCAAAAAGGATTCTGCAGACACAAACTTTTCTAACGCCTCTAAAACGAAGTTTTGAGCAGAATTCACATCTATTTCCAATAATTCTTCAACTAATTCGTTTCTAAGCTTTATTGCTTTGGTGTTCTTTTTTTGCTCCTCGAAATAATCCAAGAGCTTTTTTCCGAACTGAAGAATCCCTTTTGTGTTCTTTTCTCTCCTAAAACGTTCAAGAAGGACTTCAGTAATTTTTGCTGCCGCTTTAAAATTGTTCTCCGCTTCATGTTGTTCAGTTATCTGCAGGAAATGACTAACAGCCACATTGAGTATGACATCACCCATAGGTCGCTTAGCAAGCTGTTGAATTGTCTTAAATACTTTCTCTGAGGCGTCATAAAGATAACTGAAGGAGATTTGTGGGATTTCTTGGTTAATTAGCCTAGCAAGTTCATCTTGATCAACCTTGACTTCGGTTACATCAGAATAAGACCCCTCTTTCGTTTTGAATCGAATAAACCAAGAGTCCATCTGGCGCAAAATAATACAAACTACCCCGCCTGTATGTTCAATTTCAACTTCTTTAACGGGTAATGGTTGGCCTTCGTTTACAGATGTCGTGACTTCTGCAATGAATTGATCAAAATCTTTAACCTTAGTATACTTGGAGACATCCAACGTTGATAAATCGACCATAACCATCTCATCTTCAGGTTCTTCTACTTCTGAAATAGTGGTTATAGGTTCTCCAACACCTATTGCTGGTTCAGTTGTTGTGATTTTTTCAGCTTCTAAGTATTCCTCAGGATGTAATATGATATTTTGAAGTTCCTCTGCTGTATCATAAATGGCTGAGAACGAGAGAAAGTCAATCCCAGACTCACTTATCATTGCAACAAGATTATCTTCATTTACTCCGTCTTTAGGAAATTTCTTCCGAATAGCTGGAGTTTCATTTTGAAAGAGAACAATACGATAATTACCATCACGGCAATAATAGACAGCTGCGTAGCCAGCTTTAGAATAAGGCATCTCAAATTTCTTCAGTAATTTATCGCCAGGGTCAATGGAAATCTTTAATTCAGGTTCAGCAGAAACTTGAACATCAGCAGATTCTGTTTCCATAGCAGCTATTGGAGTAACCTCTTCAAGATCCTCTGTTACAGAGGGTTGAATAACAGCGCTTGGTTCTTCCTCGACAACTATTAATTGTTGAAATTCATCATTTATTGTTTTTATAAGAAGTTCTGCGACATCAAAGATGGCTGAAAAACTGAAAAATTCAATTCCCGCATCACTCAATAGATCAACCATAGTATCTGGGCTTACCTGTGATTTTGGGACTGATGAAGATTTGAATTGTCGTTCGTTTTGAAAAAAAGTAAAAATAAATTCATCGCGACTAGGACTATCCCTTATTTCACATTCAACGCCCGAAGTGGAGGGTAGATCCAATCTAATCTGTTTTTCTTCTCGAGTTGCCATCTATTTTCCCTTAACGATGTTAATCAGTTGCTAGGCATCAATACAAGTGAAAATGTAAAAAACTTTTCAATTAATGCGCTTTCAACTCATTTGTTTAGTAACTTTCCCGTTCTAAAAGTTTTCCAATTTCAATGAAAATGACACAAAGTGTTAAAAATAAAAAGAAAAAATACATTCTTCTTAAAAAAACAATAAAAAAGGTGAGAAGCAAAACCACATGTTAACAGCGAGAAAAGTTTTTGAATTAGGTTGAGCTATATACTTTTCTATTGAAACAATATCTATAGAAGGAACCATCATGACAATTGTGGCAATTACAGGCATTTCAGGCTATTTAGGTACTCAATTACACTCTTATCTTGATCAAAACGCAGGAATAGAAAAGATTCTCGGATTAGACATAGTTAAGCCTCCTGATTCCCCTAAGTTACAATTTCATAAAATTGATATTCGAAACCCAGAGATAACCAGTATTCTAAAACAATCAAAGGTTGATGTTGTAATTCATCTCGCATTTATTTGTAAAGAGCTCCGTAATCGAAAAGAGATGTGGTCAATAGATATTGAAGGAACTCAAAACATCCTAAAAGCTATTGAGAAAGTTCCCACAGTTTCTCATTTACTCACATTAAGCAGCGTTAGTGCTTATGGTGCACATCCAGATAATCCGACACCACTCACTGAAGATACTCCTCTTCGAGGAAGCGAAAATAAATTTCAATATGCTAGAGATAAAGCTGAAATGGATTTAATAATTCAAGATTTCATGAAAAATCACCCAGAGATTATTGTGACGATGTTTCGTCCCACATTCGTTATGGGGCCCAATGTTGATAATTTCTTTTCATTTTATCTGGAAAAATTCCCGATTGTTCCAATTTCAAGACAAACAAAGGGAAGATTCCAATTAATCCACGAAGATGATATGACTCGCTTGATAATTCAAGCTATTGAGGAAAAAATCCCAGGAATCTTTAATGTAGCTGCTCCAAAAACTGTGACTTATATTGATCTGCTAAAATTAGGGAAAAAACGATTCATTAAAATGCCCAACTTTTTAGTCTATCCCGCAGCCAACATCCTATGGTGGTTAGGAATCGCAGGAGCTTCAGCGCACCAAATTGACTTCATTCGCTTTTCTTATATTGAAGATATTTCCTTCTTGGTCAATAAATTTAATTTCAAATTTAAATACGATACTATTGAAACATTTGTAGATTTTTGGAAAGGTAAAGGGCGGAGAATTAATGAAGAATACTTAGCAGAATTAAAGGAGTGGAATTCTTCTGATTAGAGAATTAGTTTTTTCTGGTGATGACGTCTTAATTGAGAAATTTCCAAATAATGTTGATATAATTTACCCAAATCCTCCTCTTTTGCCATTAGAAAATTTTGATTCTGCAATTGAGACAGCACTCGATAATCCATTGAGTATGGCTCCATTAAAAAACCTAATTGATAGTACATCTCGGATCTGCATTGGTTTTGATGATATAAGCATCCCTGTTCCACTAATTCAGTCCCCTGACCCTCGTACTCGTGTCATTAAAGTTGTTCTCTCTCGTTTGAAGAATATGGGGGTAGCTAAAGAGAATATTTCTCTGATATGTGCGACAGGATTACATCGAAAGTGTAAACCCAGAGAACTTCAGTATTTAGTTGGAAAACGAGTGATGCATGAATTTAGTAACCGAATTCGAAATCACGATCCAGAAAAGGTAACACGACTTCAAACATTACCCTCTGGTATATTAGTCGATCTAAATAAAGATGCAGCTAGCTCAGACATCATCATTTATGTGAGTATACCATATACACCATTAAATGGAGGTTATAAATCAGTTGTCGTTGGAATGGGTTCAATTGAGAACATTCTTCAGCATCACACTCCAGAAGTCCTTCTAAATAGCCCCTTAATGGATCCGAGTAAATCAGAAATGCATCAAGTAATTCAAAGAATAGGACGAATAATTGAAGAAAAGATCCCTATCTTTCAAATCGAAGTGCCCCTTAATAATGACTTTTTTTCATCAATATTTCGATGGCTTTGGAAGCCTTTGAAAGGAAAAAACATCTCATTTATTCGCCGTACAACACTTGCAATGTCAAGATTGGCGCCAAATAAAATTAAAACAACAGTGAGAATACGTTATAGAGCCAATTTTAAGCCAATAGGGATTTTTGCTGGTAAAGTTGATGTGGTTCATCAAAAAGCTTTAGAATTGATTTATAAACAGATGACTGTCAAAGTACCTTACCAGTATGACGTGCTGTTATTTGGAATTCCTAATATGAGTCCATATAACGTTGGAACAGATCCTAATCCACTTCTAATTCATGCATTGACTCACGGATATTTAGCAAATTCATTTAGGAATAAATCACCTTTAAAAACAGGTGGAGTGATCATTGGTTTTAACCCAGGAAGAAAATATTTCAACCAAGAACAACATGCAGCATATCAGCATGTCTTTACCCAATTAGAACCTGAACACACCCCATCTCGTGATGTTGAATTGGAAACCACGCTAAAAAATCATCACAAATTCAAGTATATTTACAATAATAATTATGGATATCATCCTTTACATTCATTATTGACTTATTATTGGGGAACAGGAGGTCGCAACAACTCTCAAAAAACCATCTTAATATCTAGAAAACCTGTAGAACAAGTTATGTCGAAGATGGGGTGGTTAGGAGTCTCAAATTTTGATCATGCAATTAAAAAAGCCAAAGAAATACTAAAACAGCCAGATTTATCCATTGCATATCAATTTATTCCACCTCTATCAATTCTTCAATTAGAAACGTAATATTTTGAAGATACACGAAAAACATGGGAGAATGATGAATCCAGTTCTTTCAAATATTTTCTAATGGAACATTAAGGTAAAATCAAAGCAAATTTTATATCATCCAATAGATTTTTCTACATAGATTTGAATTAAATTCAAAATGGTTTCGACAGATTTCTCCATGGCTATAACAGGAACAAATTCTTTTTTGCTATGAAAATTTATGCTTCCTGCAAAAATGTTAGGCGTGGGAAGACCCATGTAACTTAATCGTGCTCCGTCAGTACCACCACGTACTGGCTTACGTATGACTTCAACTCCAGCCCGTTTGATAGCCTCTTCAGCATAATCGACAACATGAGGAACCTTATCAAGTTGATATTTCATGTTTTTATATTGTTCTTTAAGATCTAAATCAATTTTAGCTTTGGGATTTCGTTCCTGTGTCTGTTTAACAATTTCCTCAATTTTCTGCATTTTTTGATGGAGTTCAGCTAAATCAAAATCACGTAAGATAAACCGCAATTTGGCCTCATTTACAGACCCTTTAGCTGACATAATGTGATAATAACCCTGTCTTTTTTCAGTCGTTTCAGGTGCTTGATCTTTAGGAAACTGAGAAATTATATCACCCATAATACGTACAGCATTGACCATCTTATCTTTGGCATAACCAGGGTGAAAATTAAAGCCAATAATCGCAATGGATCCCCCAGCTGCATTGAATGTCTCTGATTCTAAGACACCCATCTCATCACCATCAATAGTATACCCAATATCTGCTCCCAACGCTTCAACATCTAAAGCATCCACTCCATGACCCACTTCTTCATCTGGAGTGAAGACAATTTTAATAGTACCATGCGTGATGGAAGGATCACTAACTAAAGTGGCTATGGCAGTCATAATAACAGCAATCCCTGCTTTATCATCCCCTCCAAGTAAGGTTGTACCATCAGATGTGACAATATCACTTCCTATGAACTTTTTCAAGCTAGGTGTTTCTTGGGGAGAAATGACAAGATCTGGATTCCCTGGGAGAATAATATCTCCTCCATCATAATTTCTAACGACTTGAGGTTTAACATTTTCCCCTGGTTCTTCTGGAGAAGTATCCATGTGAGCACACAAACAAAGAACAGGAACTTTATCAGTTAAATCCTCTGTTAGATTTGATTGAAGAGTTGCGATAACATAACAATGTTCATCTACAGAAGCATCTACCAAACCAAGCACTTGTAATTCGTTGACCAATACGTTGGCAAGATCAAACTGTCTTTTAGTACTAGGAATCTCAGCAACATCTTCCTTACTTGTTGTATGAATTGAGACGTATTTCAGAAATCGGTCTAATACAGATGACATAAGCACACCACATATCCCAACCAGCTAAAGTGTTTTGTTAAAGGTTTTACTACTTAAAAACAAAGAGAAAATTTTTATTAAAATACTTGAAAGAGTGCCCCCATTTGTTTTCACCAACGATTATTAGGAGCGACAAATTTGGAAGATTTATTACAATATGTCCTAGATATGGCAAAAGGGAATGAATACTTAGACATCCGATTAGAATACTTTCAGAATGTAATGATTAAATCAATCAATGAGGAAATAACAAAGGCATTTACTTACCAGAAAAAAGGATTAGGAGTTCGGGTATTATCGAATGGCGCTTGGGGATTCGCAAGTACTCGGGATTTAAGCAAAGATCATTTACGAAAAACTGTTGAAATTGCTCGAAAAATGGCGCAAGTCGAGTCAAGTCGAACAAAGACACCAATTCAATTGGCCGAAATTCCAGTCTCAGAAGACCGTGTGGAAGTTAGTTGTCAAATTGATTTTCGGGAAATTCCACTTGAAGAAAAAATCAGAGATATTTTAAGATGGCATAAAGAGATTCAAATATCTGACAACATTGTAAGAACGATTGTTGATTACGCGACTATTTCCGCAAGAAAATTTTTCTGGAGTAGTGAAGGAACTAAGATTGAATTTATTCGTCCAATCGTTAACGTAAACCTAGGAGCTGTCGCTAAGGGAACATCTGGTGTACGGGCTTATTATCAACCATGGGGTGGAACAACTCCTGTTGTTGGGGGAACAGGTGGCCATGAAATTCTCGGTAAGAATGGGGATCTCACTGAAACTTGCTATAATACAGGAGAAAAAGTGTTAAAACTAGCAAACGCTAAACCGGCACCAAATCTCCGTAACATCCCGATCGTCTTCGATCCGTCTTATATGGCACTACTTGTCCATGAAATTGTAGGACATCCATCTGAAGCAGATCGAGTCCTTGGGTGGGAAGCAGCATGGGCTGGGAGTACATGGTGGAAGGGAATGAGCAAAGATGAAGGGAATCCTACTAAGATTGGATCAAAATATGTCACGGTTTATAATGATCCAACAATTCCAAAGAATTTTGCTTACATGCTTTATGATGATGAGGGAACACCATGTAGGAGAACAACTCTGATCAATGAGGGTGTTCTCACTGAACGCATGCATTCACGTGAGACTGCGTTCATTATGGGCGTAGAACCGAATGGTGCCATGAGAGCAAACACGTATGAATATCATCCAATTATTCGTCAAATCAATGTTTATTGGGGGACTGGTGATTGGAAAGCAGAGGAAATAATACAGGATACAAAAAATGGTGTCTACCTCCTTGGCGCCAATATCCCTTCTATTGATGATCAGCGATTTAATTGGGCAATCTCAAGTCAAGAGGGATTCTTAATTGAGAATGGAGAATTGTCTGATCACTTTTACTCATGTACAGCAACAGCAACTACCCCAGCTTTTCTTCAAAGTATTGATGCTCTTGCTGGAGACGATCAACAACTATTTTGGTCTGGATGTGGAAAAGGAGATCCACTGCAAGGCGGAACTGTTTCTAATGGAGGCCCAACGATGCGTGGAATTGCAACATTAAAAGGACCTGGAAGCTTATAAGAGGAGATACAGATGCAAGACTATTCAGAACGTTTGGAATACGCTTTGGTAAAAGCAAGAGGAAAAGAAAATACAGCTCAAGCTGAAGTTTTTCTAGGAGCAAATCATCTATTAACTCTTCGTTCAGCAGTAGGAAAAATTCTAGAAAGCAAAGTCATACAGGATGCTGGGATCGGAATACGCATTTTAACAAAAGATTATGGCTTAGGATTTTCTTCAACGTGTGATCTCTCTGATAAATCGATTTTAGATGCTATTGAGGAAGCGATAGCACTATCAAAATATCGTAAAGTCAATACGGATTTCTCTTTTTCGTTCCCTCAAAAAGCTAAAAGAAAATGTACCTTCTACGATAAAAATTTGGTTGAAGCAATTCTCTCTTACGATAAAATCAATGAACAAGTCAACCAGATGTTGCAAGACACTATGGATCAGAACCCAGCTATTAAAGAGGCAGCAGGCCCAACTCATTTAGTAGAATACTCCAAACAGATCAAGAATACTAATGGTGTAGATGTGTCAGAAAAGGGGACTTACTGGAATATGGAAGTGCTAGCTGTCGCTGAATCATCTACAGATAGACGGGAAGGCTCAGACTCTTCTGCAGGTTGGAAAATTAGTGAAATTGATACAAAATCCCTTTCAAAACATGCTGCAGACATGGCAGTACGGAGTCTTGATGGCAAAAAAATAGAAGCTGATTCCTATGAACTAATTCTCAGCGCTATGTCTGTATCAACGTTTATAGGGTGGCTAGCTTACTTAACATATCCTCAAAACCAAGAACGGAATATGCCTCTCCTGAAGGACAAAATTGGGGAACAAATTGCCTCAACACTGATGACAGTAGCTCATGATCCTTTGGTAGTACCAAATCCTGTGTCTGGAGCATACGATGACGAAGGGGTACCAACACAAGACATTAAGATAATAGAAGAAGGGATCTTCAAAGAAATGCCGCTTGATTCTTTCTATGCCACACAATTCCAAACAGCATCGAATGGTACTGGATATCGATTCCAAGTAGCCTCAGGAATGACTGTTTATCCTGGTCAGCTTTATCAAAGCGAGCCATTACCCCTTTTACCTGCTGCTTATATGGAAGACGGAGAAAGTACTGTGGATGAAATGATAGCAACAACAAAAAACGGAATTTTTCTCGACTTCTTGCATTATGCTTATGTGACAAACGGGGGAACGGGCGATTATACTGGTATCCTAAGGCAAGGATCCTTTTTAATTAAGAATGGGGAAATAATTCAACCAATTCAGAAATGTCGGTTGATGGATAATATCCTTAATATGGCGAAGAATATCGAAATGGTTGGACCAAGTCGGATGGCTGGTCATTGGCGAGATATGATAAAAGTCCCTCCAGTAAAAATATCCAACGTGAATATTATACCATATTAAAATTGACTTCCCACAATAAAAAAGGGAAAAGGATGATTTATCCTTAACCACGTGTCACAGGTAAATACGGCGCAAGTAAAGAAGCTAACAAACCTATTTCTCGATTTTGAGTATAAACAACTCCAGGACCAGTGTAACGAATCACAATCCCTTCACCACCAAGGACAAAGCTTTTCCTTCCACCAACTTTAGAGACTCGATGTTGCATATGAGATTGAAAAGCCATCATTACACCGTTATCGCAGACAAACTCCTGTCCAGGAACTAGTTCATGGCGCTCCACGAATCCGTATCCACCGATCCACACATCACCTTCACCTTCAGCCATGATCTTTGTTAAAACAAGCCCTTCTCCACCTAACACACTCTTGAATCCACCTAATTTAGAGGTTACAGCTATACTTGTAGATCCACAAATGTACGCATCCCTACTCAATGTCCATTCCTCACCTTTCGCAAGGTGGAGATGCACAATATCACCAGGCGCCCCATGCGCAAAAGCGACCATACCAGGTGGTGCACCATCAGGGAGAGAAAAAAAGTTCTGGAACATCGATTCACCAGAAAATTTTCGCTTTAATCCCCGCATGATTCCCCCTGCTGACTTAGTCTCCATATGGACATGTCCATCCATATAGACCATGGCTCCGCCCTCTGCTCGTACCTGTTGCCCAGGTTGATCCAGATGGATTCTCACCACAGAAAATGCTGGGCTACCCACAATTTCATATTTTAAAAATGATCTTTCTTTATCAGCTGACATATTTTCACTTCTTGCTTTAGTAATCTATTTTACAGGAAAATCATAAGTGATATTTAATTAAGCTTTGTGCGAAATCAATCAGTATCAGATCTTTATCAAAGAAATATAACTCCACATTGAACCAATATTTCACGAAGATCTTGATCATTTACTTCTATTTGGCTTGTTCAAGCTTTTTCTGTGCTTTGTATACCTTCTCTCCCTTTTTTGTGAGCTTATGGCGCTTTTTGGGGCGGCCAGGTCCCTTTATTTTCTTTTCTAATTGATATTCTGGTTTGATTAAACCAAGGCTACTTAATTTTTGTAAGCCCACATTAATCGTGGTAGGTGACATTTTCGCTTTTTCTTGGAGTTCAACCACATTTACATCCCTATTTTGTTTAATTTGATGGAGAAGGGCACGATGAGACCTTTTTAGTTCTGTTATCTCAGGATGTTGAAGAATCTGTCGGTCAAGGATATCCTCTGCTTGTGGAGTAAGGATAAAAGTATTAGAACCTGGAGGTTGTCTGATGATAAATCCAGCCAGTTCTAATTCTTTTAATCTCCTATAGATTGTCGCTGTTTTTAGTGGAATTGTAGCACCTTTTTCTGTAAAATGCTTGTCGATATCTGTACTCCTAATAGGTTGAGACTGATTTCTGATAAATTCTAGAATCTCTTTCGTCCCTGTGGAAGCCAGTAGGTCTAACATCGTTTAAACCCATTATAATACTCCTTACTCATCAGAAATCTGTTCGAATATAATTTGTTATTGCTGAACTCGTGGATCTTGAATATTCTGAACTTGGATCCGAGGCATTCCAGGTACTCGACCAGGTGTTCTTCCTTTGAGAATATCGACTTGTTCTTTGGTAGCATATAGGTGTACAGGATTCCCTTTGTATTGGATACTGATACCTTGCCATTTCTTGTTATTGAATCGGAATAAATCTCCTGCACCTGTTGCTTTCCCTTTATTCACCTTAATATCCTTGAATTCATTTTTCAGAATCTCTCCTAAATTATCTGGGAGTTTCTGGTCTGTTTCGATTTTCTGCATGAATATTCTATCAGTAAGAAATCCTTTAAGCACAACATCACTAAATTGGTTCCAAAGATTGGGGGAGCCATAAATCTCGACACCCAACAGCTTATCACCATACACACAGATAATCCCCATCTGATTCTTAAGTTTCGTTGCAACAGAAAGTGTTTCTTGGAGAGTCTTAAGGTCTTTATCTTTTTCATACGATTTTTCTTGAATTTCTCTATAACTATGAGTAGGAGCGTCTTCCTCACTAAGATCTAAAGCGCCCGCTGCAGCATACACAGTCTCCCACACTGTGGTCTGATCTCCAGCTTTCGCCGATACATTTGCCATCTGTGAGGCCATACGGGTCTTAGCAGACTTGAATTTTAAGGAGGTTGTTTCTCCACGAGAACTGGAGTATCTCCATCGAGACTGTTCGATGCACTTTGCGGGTATTTTTAAGGGATTAGACTCATTATGACCAATAGGTATGAGAATTGGCTCAAAAATGGTTCTATCCTGCTTCCCACCCTCAACCTGATGAAGATAGGGAATTAAAACTGGAAGATCACTTTTATTAATCGCTTCGAGTAATTCAACACTCTCTGAACCCTCACTTTCTTGGATCCATGCGAGCTCTTGCTCCTCAGCCTCAAGCAAACCTAATACAAGGGATGACACGTCACTCTTGAGCAGAGGATAAACAGTAAACTTGTCATGGGTGACAGGAGTACCAATGTCAAAAAAACTTGCTAAATCTTGAATAATATCTTGAAAATTCACTTTATTCCACCTCTGATTTTTGTTAAGACCTCCTCAGCATAGAGTAATCTGGATTTAGCAGAAAGGAGATCTTTGAATTTTTTCATCATGAATTATCAAAAAGTGTAATATTTATAAATCTTTCGAAATTTATCAAATTTTGTAATCAATCCTTTAATAACTATTTAATAACTATGTAAGGTGAAATAACCAGTTACATGAAATGATGGCAAGAACTAAAAAGAAAAACCTCTCAATTCATATAGTGAAAGGAAT
>CP070665.1:1118782-1125329 GCA_020351745.1 Candidatus Heimdallarchaeota archaeon
AATCAGTAAGACACCAGAAACAGATGCATGGGATGCATTAGTTGCATGGGCAAAACCTAGGGGATTTTTCGACAATCCAGGGAAGAGTACCATATTTGGTTATAATAATCCACCTCCATCTGATCATGAGTCACCCCGAGACGAAGAGTATGGTTATGAGGTGTTGATCAATGTTGAACCAGATGTTGAACCTGAAGGTGAGGTTCAAATAAAGGACATTCCTGGTGGTTTATATGCTGTTACTAGAGTTAAAGGAGTGTGGAATATATTTCAAGGTTGGGTTTATCTCGATGAATGGCTATCATCAACAGAATACGAATTAGATGAAGAGAATGAACCAGGATTAGAGGAATGTATAACGCCATTTGTTCATGAGGATGAAAAGATCTTTGACCTCTATCTCCCAATCAAAAGTTCTGTTAAGTAGGGTAGTATCCTGCATTAAATGTATAACAGAAGTAATCCCTCCTATTCTTAGCTATTTTAACAATTTTTACAAATGAGATTAATGTTGATCACTATCGCCTGTTTTAAAAAGCTATTAATAAGTGAAAGTTTTTTTCACTGAACGGGTTAGCTATTAAACGCGTTATTAAATTGTAGGATCACGAAGCGTTCATCTATAAGAAAACAACAAATGGAAATGTAGATCAGCGATGAGTGAATTTGGACTTCAGGATGAATTTTCTCTAAGAATATCGGTTCTAAGTCACCCTGACGGTTATGCTAGTCAATTGATCAAAAGTTTGGTAGAGAAATATTCCAATCAGTCCACACATGAGAACATATCAGTCATTTCTGCAAATATCTCCACAATAAAGTTGTTTATATTGAATAACCCAGTCAAAATCATTCTAATTCAACCAGTGAGTCAATTATTCACAAATAAATTACATACACGTTTTTACAAATCATTAGCAGCCCTGATTTTGTTTTCTGATCATGATTCCGAGGTAGCTGCCAAAGTTTTTTATCAAATCTATAGAAAAACAGTTGGAACAACGAATCCTGTAGCTTTTGTGGAAATTATTAATGATTCTGATCAAAAGCTCTTAATTGATGACCCAGAAATATTGGAAAAAGCACCCCATGAAGCATATTACAGCCTCAAGGGCAACGATGTGAACTCTTTTCAAAGGATTTTAGAATCTCTTGTTAATCAATGTTACAAAAAGGAGCATTGAATAAATAAACTTAATTGAAGTTACATGGTGTTTTAAGGTGAATAATTCAAAAAATTCTTCTGATTCAAAATCTACTGTGTTATTTCAGACTGAGAATCAAATTGCAACAATAACAATCAATCGGCCTGAAAAAAGAAATGCCTTACGTATGAAAGAATTTGATGCGATAATTAAATACATTAAAGAAGCAGATAACGATTCCAATGTCCATGTAATTCGAATATGTTCTTCAGGAAGTAAAGCTTTCTCTGCAGGGTTAGATTTGAATATGTTACAGCAATTAACTCCTGAAAAAGCTCCCAAACTTGTCCAGTATGGTAATGATTTAACAAGAACTATCTTGAAAGCGAAAAAACCAGTCGTCAATCAAGTGCAAGGGCCCGCTGTAGCATGGGGTACGATCTTATGTCTGGCAGCTGATTTTGTCATTGCAGGGGAAAACCCTAGGACTTTCTTTTCATTACCTGAGATTGATATCAACCTTTTTCCAGCAACAGGGGCTTTAACAATGGCATTGTTTAAGATTGGTTATAAACATGCCAAAAAAATTTTGATGATCCCTGAAAAATTGTTTTTGGATCAAGCTAAAGAGATTGGGCTGGTTACCATTACCTGTCCACTAGAGGCTCTAGAACAGACGACAATCGAATTCTGTCAGAATTTATCAAATAAACCTCAAGGAATCCTAATACCGATTAAGATATTATTGAACAACTTTCTCCTGAGGGATTTAGAATCCTACTTTGAAATAGAAAACGAAGCGCTCGAATTGGCAATGACTGGTGATCTAGAGAAATTTGATGACTTTATCACAAAACTTTGGCATCCTAGACAAGGATGAGAGGAGTCTTTTCGGTACTATCTGAAGACAAAATCAATTGTTTGTTTATGGAAAAGAATAAACAATGCAAATACCCCCCAAACCATAACAACTGTAATAGGTGAGGGAATAGCTGCAATAAGAAGCCAAGAGTTGAGGCTGTAATCAATTATTAACATAATAAGTCGATAAAATATGTACAAACAGCCAATCACACCACTAAAATACAGCCCTACAAGTATTAACCAACCCAAGCGACTCCTTTTATAGGTTAGAAAACCCCCAATTAATCCTACTGTTCCCAAAAAAGTAGCAATCACCCCAAAAAATCGCATAGTATATCTTATACTAAGTTCATTGTATTCCCTTGTATCATGTTCCAACCCTTCCATTGAGGGCAAATCTAAATTGAATAGTAATAAAGGTAAGCCCAATAGAAGTCCTAAAACTGCCAAAGAAAGGGTTCCGATAGTCATAACTTTCAGTTTTGAGGGTAAAACATGGTTCATTGTGGTTTGATTAATCATAGAATCTCAACTTTGAAATTAGTTAGAAATAATTACCATATAAGACTATCGACACATGAACTAATCTCAAATTCGTCATGAAAAGTCGTTAGTGTAAAATTACCTCTTCATTTTTCTTCACAAAGTTGGGTGATTAAATGGGAGTTAGGGATTCTAATAATGACCCAATTATTGGATGAAGAATCGAATGACAGAAAAGTTAATATCAGCTAAAGTCTCGAAACGACCTTATCACGAGTGTCTATTTCTGATTACATCCTACGATGACACATTGGCAAACTGTCTCACCCTGAAACTTTGGAATGAACCATGTCCACCCCGTTGTCCATATTATAAAGCGGGGCTTCCTGGCAGTCTGGAACAGCTTGCGCGGCATTATTTAATCGATTGTCGAAAGTTCAGTCGAAAAAAGACCACCACAGGGCAAGCGATCGCCTATTGTAAGCTTCATCTGATGCGGGAACCACTCTGTCGGCAATGTAACTACCCACATCAGTCTGGATTATAGAAATATCTTTTATTTGATGTATTGACTACAACTCTTGTCATAAAATAGAAGTCAGGACTCTATACTGAGTTAAAAAAACGAAATTGCCAAGTGGTTCAAACAGATCACTAAAAACAGCAGTTTCTTCATGGTATGATCCATTATAGGTTAGCTATACTGTAAGCATATTAATAGTTCGACATTGCATATTGGATTCTATGGAACTATTTGATTCCTTTGATCAAATCTTTTTCATTGCAGCAATTTTCTTATCTATGTTCTTATCTGTCGCCTTAGCGAAAGTATCATGGCGTATTTTTGAACTAGTAGAGACTCGAACTCAGAAAAAGAAACTGGTGTATTCTCTCTAAATAATTACACAGGGGATAATTTATGCTAGTCTCTTATTAATTGGAGCATTTGAGGCAATCAGTCCTAACCTAGAATATCATAATTCAATTCTCACCACGCAAACATTAACTGGAACCTCAGAAACAGTATCATTCGAATTATTAAAGGGTCATTATTATGAAATCAAAATTCAAATCGGAATCAGACCTTCTAGTACCTCCGCCAGTAGTAGCTCTATGACGGGGACAATTACGATTTTAACCACAGATGACGAGTTATTGGACTTTACAAATTTTCACGATGTAGGGAGTCGTGGAAGGGGGGATGAAAACCCTTCTTGGGCTCGCATGGATTATACATGGCTGAGTGACGTTTTAACCTCTGATGTGACGATTCAAGCAAAAATAGAGATCACAGAAGTTACAGATGATCTTAAATCCACGGTAATAGAAGTACGCATTGATCCCCCCAGAGACAAAGCTGAAAGAACACTTATTGGTACACTAATCTTTTGTACTGCTTTTTGGATCCCTGCATTGGTAATCATTTTAATCATTACTATTTTTGTGCTTACTGGGGATTTTCCCTCTCCGTGGTTATTCCAAAAGAAGGATGAAGTACGATAATCATTAGAATAACTGAAACTGGAGAGCTCTATGCTGGGGTTCAAGGAGATTCTTGTCATAAAACGGAGGTCATGACTTTTTGCAGCTCATCTCGCATAGCTTCATGCATAGCAGTGGAAAACCTAATGAAAACATTGTAATAGAAGATGTTATCCTTAAAAAATTGTGTCAGTCTATCCTTTTCCTTTTTATGTGTCTCCTCAGTGACAGTTATGTTTTCCAGTTCAGGTAGGAACTTTTTTTGCATCATCATTTGGATTTGAGTATAGTAACCTTGAACCCTACGGAGTTTCCCTACCCCATATTCCTCAATGCTTGCAGCGCTTTTGTAGTATTTCTTCCTTTGCCCAGGTTTTTTTGTGATTGTTACAATTTTAAGTTCTTCCATTTTTGATAAAGCTTGAGAAACTTTCGTTCGGCTGCTTTTAGTCAAAGTTATGAGTTCATCTTGTGTAACTGGTTCATCTTCCAGAAACATCGCCAAGAAAACAGAAATTAACTCATCTTCTCCTCCTATTAATGCTGAACTTAATTCAAGCATGTTCGAGATGAATTCCCGTTTGATATCCAATAAAGTATCGTCTTCAATTTCTACTTCTAGAGGAGATAGTTGAAACTGGATGTCCTTTAAGAGATTCGAAAAATCTGGGATATAATCCGAATCTTGTAACATTCGGTCTATAAGGGGCTCAACTTTTGTGAACGTTTCGTTATAATAATAGATAGCAATATAGAGATACAATAACGTTCTCCGAATATAGGTTATCGCTGAGGTTTGAGGTGAGAGGGCATCGAGACGAGATAGTAAATTAGGAATAAATGAAAGACTTATCTCTGAAGCAGTCATTATTGCGAGGAAGTTATGTTTGATATATGGTTCTAGAGAAAGGGGACAATAGTAATACTTCTTTCTATCACGTGGTTTTTTTGTCTGGAGAATTGGAAATTCGCTAAACATCACTGAAATACGTGATAATGCCTTATTAATTGTAGGTTTACTTAATCCTGTCAGAACTTCTAGATCATCCGCTGTCAAGTAGTTTTCTAGCATTAGCGCGAATAAAATCCCTGTTATCGTTTCATCGTAAGCCATTACGTTATAAAGCTGCATCATATACTGGACATAATCGATCTTTATTTGTATAAAAGGATCAGTGTTTTCCATTTTGGCTAACTCTTCTGTATTAGCAGTTTTTTGATTTTTTTTAAATTTTTCTAATTTTTCTAATTTTTGTCATTTTCACAACATTTTTAAAGTACATCAATAACAATCTAAACAGAATTAGATTAATAATTGCATAACTGACGCAATTAATAAAAATATGAAAAACATATCTAAGAACATGAAAAATCAAACGGAGTAAAAAAAATTGAGTAATAGTGTTAGTGAATCTGTCCTCGAAGTATCCAACTTGACCAAAATATATGGTCGTGAACTTAACATTGGGGAAAGAAAAATCGTCGGTAATCGAGTTATCGGCGCCCTAGATGTTAGCTTTTCAGTCAAGAAAGGTGAAATCTTTGGTTTTTTAGGGCCTAACGGTGCTGGAAAGACTACCACCATGAGGGCTATCTTGGATTATCTCAAAATCCAGACTGGCACAGTCACGATCTTTGGGTTGGATCATCATCAGGATCGGCTTGAAATTCGTAGACGGATAGGATATGTCCCTGGTGACATGGCGCTATTTGAAAACTTTACTGGTGAAGAACTGTTACTATACTTTAGTAAATTTCGTCCTATTGATGAGGAGTTTCTTGCAGAGCTTCGTAAAAACTTTAGAGTGAAGCTCCATAAGAAAATCAAATCTCTTTCTACGGGAAACCGTCAACAAGCTGGTCTGATTGCAGCATTAGCTGCGAAACCTGATTTTTTAATCCTTGATGAACCTACCAGTGGCTTAGATCCTCTTATGACAGCTAATTTCCATAAAATTATCAGGAAGCTCAGTAAAGAAGGATATACGATCTTTTTGAGTTCTCACGATCTTGCTGAAGTCCAGGCGGTCTGTGATCGTGTGGGAATCATTAAAGAGGGGAAAATGATTCTTGTTGAAGCCGTTGAGGATCTTAAAACAAAGTTTATGCAGAAAGTGCGGATAACTTTCAATGGTTCTTCAGTTCCTTCCGAGGAAGAAATCACCAAATTGAACACAGTTATTTCTGTTGAACAGACGAAAACGAATACCTTCGTGTTAAAAATCAAGGAGGATGTTAATGAATTGTTGAAATGGATCTCTAATTATGATATCAAACGTTTTACCTGTGAGGATGCAACTCTTGAAGAAATCTTCCTCCAGTTTTATGAGTAGGTGATATAATAATGGTACATGTTTATTTGAAGAATTTACGAAAGTCTTGGTTGACTGGTCTGGTACCTCCTTTGGTTGCGGCGGCTTTTGTGGGCACCGTTGCCCTGAGTTTTCCAACCATGATTAAAACTATTCTTGAAAGACTGGAAGCAATGAGTAATCCCATTTATAAAGTTATATTAGGTGATTTAGGTCTTGAAGGTCTTGGTTTGACCTGGCAAGCTGTTTTGTTCATGTATG
>CP070665.1:1125429-1134359 GCA_020351745.1 Candidatus Heimdallarchaeota archaeon
GTATCACAGTTTGGGGGGCCTTCAACACACGAATCACGTTTTCTATGTCTTCAAAAACGGTCTGATCAAATTCAATGTGCTGTAGTCCCATAGCTGAAGCTATTTCCACCCACATCGACGGAAGAATACCGTTTATTTTCTGAATAGTCAAACCTGTAGTAAAAGTCATTTACTCATCTTCTGGCATTATCTCGATCTTTATTGTTACCAGGGTCCATGTTTTGGGAATTGAGGTTCCCAATTAGGTGGAATCGTACCAGTAGCATAAACTGTTATATTGAAGTTCTCTAGCAAATTATCTTTAGCATTCTGAATATCTTCTGGACTGATTTGAAAGATATTCTTCTGAAATTCTTTGACTGAGAGGGGTTGGTGGAATTTAACATACTTTTGAAGAAGATCAATCCCATAATTACTGGGATCCTCGATTTCAGAAAGATATGACCCCCAAACTTCATCTTTCAGCGCGTTAGCGATTTGAGGGGAAATTTCTAGATCACGAACATAAATCATTAAGTCAATAACCTTTTGAAAGACCTCTTCTGTCTTGTTAGGAGGGCTTATGAAGAGAATATTACCTATTGAGACATCATAGAGAGCTTCAAATCCATAGCGACATCCACTGGCTATTCCTTTGCTAATTACTTCCCTATACAATAATGAGGTGCGTGAATTTCCAATGAATGTATTTAGTAACAGTAATGGGAAAAAGTCTGTTGATCGAATGCCAGGAGAGGTCCAAGTCAAAGCAACGTAAGAGAGGGGTTTTGATGTTTCCTTTTTGTAAAAGGAAATATTACTTATACCATTTTTTGGAGAAGGGTATTCAACATTTGGTGGGTAAATTGGATGTGTTCGTGGTTGGGCGATTGGATCACTGAAAATAGAGGTTAAGGGTTGTTTTTCTGTTTCTAAATCGAAACCTCCGACCAGAGTCACTATCGCATTATCAAAAGAATACAAACGCTCAATGTAATCAAGCATCATATCAGGTGTAATATCTGCTACAGAATCAAGTGTTCCAGGGATATTGTGCTCGAGTGCTGTACCAGTGAGATGTTTTTTCCGAACTGTAAGATTCGTATCGAATTCTGGCATATCCGTATAAAATTGTATCTCTTGTAAAATAACTTCTTTCTCTGCTTTAAATTCTGTTGAATCAATGGTCTTATCAACTAATAATTCCTTCCAAATTTCTGCAGCTTTATGTAAATTCCGACTAGGGACTTTTGCATAATATGCTGTATGATCGTAGGTTGTATATGCGTTTAAATCAGCTCCCAGGCGTGTGAACGCCTCGTTTACTTGTTTCGCGGTTTTAGTAGGGGTTCCTTTGAAGAACATGTGTTCTATAAAATGACTAATCCCATCATTTGATCCAGGGCCAAATCCTTCCTCATACATTGCTCCTGCATGGAAACCAACCGCGAATAAAGTCGTTTTCCCACCTGGAATTGAGACTAATTGCAATTTTAGATTATTATCCAAAGTTACGATTTCAAATTGATCGGTCAGCATTGATTTTCTCTCATTATCCAGTATAAGTATTTCTTTTCCAACTTTCTTGAATCTGAGCGAAATTTATATCACCAACAATAGCTAAACTAACATTTTCAGGACAAAGGAGAGTTTCTTTCCACCACGAGTTGATACCTTCAGAAGTTACCACTTCAATTTCCTTATATCCTGACTCAATGTTCGGTGGAAGACCATGGACTCCCCTATTTATAATTCGAGAAGCTGTTGAACGGGAATCATCAAAAGATAAATCTAGTTGTCCTAAGATGAAATCACGGGTTGTATCATATTCTTCTTGTGATATAATCTCTCTACGTATATCGGTAAGTAGCTCCACTAACGAGTTTATTGCTTCTTCTGTCCTCTTTGGAGATGTTTCCATGTAACAACGTAGTACTAATGATTTATCTAGAAGTTTCAAAGTCGATCCAGCAATGTATCCAAATGCTTTTTGTTCTCTCAGAATTGAGAACATTCTGGAGCCAAAAGATTCTCCAAGGAGAGCACTGGAAAAACGTGCCAGACCGATTGTATTCGGATTTGCATCAGTTACAATGTTGACACAAAGATATACACTACCCTCTTCCTTTGAAGATGCAGCAATAAGATTATTTGGTTGTATTTCTCTTTGAGGAAATGATTGAAGCTTTTGAGTCTTTGTTCTTTGGTTTGAAAGAAATTCAGTTAATTTTTGGTCTATTTGTTTATGAAGACCTTCTGAAATCGCTCCCACGGCAAATCCCCACGGATTAATTAATAATTCATGATGAGTTTTTTGTAGATCGTCTCTCGTGAGTTTTCCTAAGGATTCAGGTGTTCCAATTTGAGAGCGGCCAAGGGGATGATTCTCTCCAAAAGTGGCTTTATCCGCGTCAAAAATCATCATCCTTCGTATTGGATTAGATCGAACTTGATGGAAAATCTGGACTAAATTCTGTTTTTCAATAAGAAAATGAGGTTCCTCTAAGGTGGGGTGTGAAATCATTTCGAAAAGAAGATCCAAAGTTCGGATTGCATATTTTGGTTGAATTTGAGCACCGATAATAGAGAAATCTTTTTCTGTAGAAGAAAACAGCGAGCCACCTGTCCCATCAATCAATCTAGCGATTTCAGTTTCGTTATGTTGTTCCGTCCCTCGAGCCATGGTTTGTAACAGAACTTGGGTGGTACCAGCAAGTTTATCGTGAGCTGCCCCTCGGTGGGTAACGATCCCCAAGCATATTGTACGTAAGTTAGGATATGGTCGAATCACTGTTGAGAGCATAGAAAAATCTCCATAAAGATGTACTAAGGAATTTATTAATAAAATAATGCATAAATCATGGATTGTATCATTGAGTGAGCTGGAGGGTCATCGTACGTTCGGGAGCAACTTTCACTATTTTTGCTCGGCCTTTTTTCCACCACCAAAGAATTGCTCCACCTACAGCGCCAACGAAAAGAAGGACCTGAGCAATAATTATCACCCAAATCATATCGAAAGATCTAGCAAGTTGCGGAAGAAGGATAGCTAATTGACCAGCCATTGTTGCTTGAAGGGTACCATTGAATAATGAGTCGACAGCTGGCATAGTACCACCTCCGATTATTCCTATTAAAGCTGCTACTTGACTGACACGATGACTGGCAACAGACAATTCTGGGAGATCTAATCGTAGTAAAACTGTTTCTCTCTCGTCTTTTATGAAGAGGGATCCTTCGAGAGATGTAGCTCGGAATCCTGCTTCTACTAACGGAGTAATAAAGAATGTTAGCACTTTTGGGAGGTTTTGTGGTTTTGGATCAATAATTTGAGAAGTGGGTTGTACTAAACATCCACCCAGTAATGGTTCCACAACTATTCGTTTAGTGATATCAAGTAGTTCAAACTCTCCCCGAGTCTCTTTTTCTTCCTCACCCGATAGAAAGTGCTTCTTATCAGCAGCAATCTTTTTTGCTATCTGCGACAAAGTTACAGTAAATGGATAGGTTTTTCGAGGATTCATTCTGGAATAATAGTGAACGTGAGTATGAATAGTTTCAGGTTTTATTGTTTCAGGGCTGACTGTGGTGGGTGGTATAGGTTTTTCCTCAATTTCAGTCTTAAGTTCTTCTTTTATCACCTTTTTTCGTTTTTTTGAAACCTCTTCTTCTCGAATATCAAAACTCTCAGCTGCTTTAATAGGAGCTGCTGTTGGTGCTGGTGGAGGTGCCTCTGAAGGGGGAGGTGGTGGTGCAGGTTGCGGAGCTGGGGGAGCAGCTCTAGCAGCAGGACGAGATACGGGCGAAACTCCGCCAGAAGGGCCAGATGGTGTCCTCAAAACAGGTTTAGGGGGAGGGGTTGGCGGAGGCGCGGGTTCTGCAATTTCGGGAGGCGCTTCTGATTTTAGTTTTTCTGATGTAATCTCTTCTAAAGCACCTTCAAGGATGTCATCAAGAACTGCTTCATCAAAAGCTGCTACTTCCTCTTTTTCATCCATTGCTTCCTCAATTGTTTCTTCTTCATGAAGTAAGGGAATGTCTTCTAGTTTACTTGAAAGATTGACCGCGCTTTTAGAGTAAAGCTTATCTGTTGACAGTGCTAATTCAGTTAAAACTGGTTGAATTTTTTCATATTGGGTTAGTTCTTCCCAAATAGCACCTGCTAAAAGTAAGGTTTCCAGAATAACATATTTACCAGCCTCCGTGGCTTCTTTTAATATTGTAAGAATAGTTGAAAGAAATCTAGAAGGTGTTTGAGGAAAAAAGGTTTCAAAAGTTGAGGCAAGATAATGATGAAACTCCTTATTATTAACATATTTTGAGTCGTTTGGGAGAGTTAGAAGAAAATTAGGAACAAAATCTAACCAATTCGAGGCAGATTGAAGAGAGAAAGGGAAAAACATCGTTTAACCTCTTTTAAAATATCAAAATTTCTTCTTCTTAAAGCATTTTTTCATTCAGAAAAAAGACAACAAAGTAGAACCAATGGGATATGTATAGTGTTAATCTGTTAAATGAATATAAGAAAGCAAAAGATTTCACTTCTGTGACTCTGCACTAGCTCGAAGTATGATGATCTCATTTTGAATTTCTTTAATGAGTTCATCATAAGGGCAAAGAAGGTATAGATCAATGTTTCTTATCGTCTCAGGGTTATTAATATTAAAAAGAGTTCCTTCATCAACTAATTTGGCTAAACCTTGGGGAACAAACACAATTCCTTCACGAATGAGTCTAAAGATTTCCCGTAATAAGTTCTCCTTTTCTTGTAATGTTTGTATCCCAAGGAGGTTTAACAGAAACTGTAAATTTTGCCTTTCTGTGTCCTTAAATGATAATAAAATGAGCGCACGATCTGTTAATTGAACTCGTTCTTCTTCAGTTATTTCAATTTCTTTCGATAGATTTCTGTTAGTTTTCATCGGAATCTCGGCCTTTGCATATCCATGATAAGTCCTTACATAATTTAAAATTGGGGAGATAGGTATAATAGCAATAATCGCTTGAGTAATGAATTATCTTCAAATCCTAAGGAAGGAATCAGCTCGAAATTGATTTGAGACAAGACCTCAGTTACCGAACAGCTTTTTAGGATGTTTAACTTATCTCTAACAGCATTAATTTCATGATAGAGTTCATTTAATTGAGTAAAATTGTTGATTTGGTAATTAAAGACCTTCCGAATCTCCTCAAAATTATTGTAGAGCTTTACAAGTTCTTCAATAGGAGTTTGGGAAGGTAGTTCGAGTTCTGACTGCATATGTTTTATAAATCGCCAAGTGGCAATTAAATCATGTTCAGAGGAACCATTGGTTAATTTCAGGAATTCCTTAAGTTGTTTGACTTCTCGCTGTTTTTCACTATCCTTAGATGCAAGATCTTTGTGGAACATCATTTTCCATCCATCCGATTCATTGGTATAGTATTTATGGATCTTTAACAACCGTAATAGTACTCAACTCAGTTATCTCGTTTTGAATTTCACGAATTAATTCCTCATAGGGACGCAGGAGGCATATATCAATATTTTCGGCTTCTAAAGAGTTGTTAATATCAAGACGAGAACCTTGATCGATTAATTGAGGGAGTCCACGAGGTACATACACTATCCCCTCTCGAATTAAACGGTAAATCTCTTGTAATGTATTCCTCTTCTCTTCTAATGTGCTAATACCAAGAACATTTAAGACATACCGTAAGTTTTGAGTAGAAGTATCTTTGAACGAAAGAAGCAGAAGAGCACGATCTGCTAAGCGGTGAATATCACTTTCAGTTACCTCTACTCTTTTCTCTTCTTTTGATTGTAAGAATGGTTTATCCAATAGAGATTCACGAGCTGTCTTTTTACGATTTGGTTCAACTTTTCGAATCGAAACAAATTCTGAAAACATGTCAAATACCTCCAGTAAGCGCATACCGAGAACTATCTGCAGGATCCTGGATCATTTGCAGTCTTTCGTGCGAGAAATATTCGATTAAGTCAAGAAAATAAGTGAGGAGTCGTTTGAGTTCTGACTCTGAAAAATTATTTTTTTCGTCCATTTGGAGTAAACAGAGCTTATTTTGAAGCTCTAATGAAGAAAAGAGATTCGTAGACATGAATAATAGTTGAAATATTCGATCTAATGATTCTTTGATGCCAAATTGGTCGGTTACTTGCACTTTTTTCAACGTCCATGTGTTTTTGGAAATCTTTACTTTGAATAACAAATGAAAATCGCATGTTGAAATATAGGGAAGTAAATCATTTTGGACATAAATCGAAAAAAGTTGTCAGTAATCATCCAAAATCATCATATGGTAAGAAATGTTAAAAAACGACAAAAATCATCAATGGAAAAGCTCTCCCTCCATTGGTACGGAAATCGAAGAATGAATATTGATTACTTAAAAAAGAAGCCATATAGAGTCTGAAATGAGTCAATAATATTTAGATTTATATGACTGAAGTTGTTTAGAGACATGGAGGGCCATTAAAAGGCCACATGTTACCCTGGGAGGATTACCATTATATATGACAAACCAGATTTAACCTAATAGAGTCTTTCAGGGTACTCCCAGGATTAATCTCGGGGGAGTCCTCTTATATGAGGGTATTTGTTGATTTTGTCGGGTTTTTTCTGCATGTATAAAATAGAGAGGCCTTTATTATGACATACCTATAGTTTAAAGAAAGCACAATCAGATAATCAATTTTGTGTTTTCTAGTATTGAATTCAGTCTATTATTGTACTAGCTGGTCCAGCAACAACTGCAGTTCCTAATGACGATGCTGCAATGTAGAGCAATATTAGGAATAACCAAGGAAGTAGTTTTAATAGCGTTAATTCGACATCAATTCTTTTCTCACGATTTCTAACTTTTTTCATTGTTTTTTACACACCTATTTCTTTTTATTCGGTTTTTTTTGTTAAATTCTAGCATTTTAAGCAATCATTTTGCTTAAATGCACATTCGAATATTTTGTTTAGACAGGTTTTTAAATCATACTACCCTTCTTTTCGGCATCAAATGCCTCTCCCCAAACAAATCCCATCAATTCTTGACAATTTCCGACAAAACCTCAAAATATACAAAATTGAGGAATTTGTACTTGATTTTCTCAATATCTGGATGTACATCCATGAAAATGCTAAGGATTATTCACTGGAAGACACTCTGATATTAACAAAGAAAATCTTGGATTCTCATATTATTCCATTCTATGAGAAATTTAAAGCGGATGATAGTCTAGAATTAAATGAGAGTTGGCTTAAAGACTATGCTTCTATTGTAGTAAAGTGGAGAGAAAGGGGAGGTCACTTATTCCCTCTGAAATTAGTTGCTTATGAGATATGTTATCATCAAAAACAGCTTTTTGAATTTTTCATACAAAAATTGATAACAAAAGAGATTAATGGAGATAGAGAAGCGTTATTTGAATTTCTTTACCCTATTTTATCGAATTTCGTAGTGCCTCTTGATGATTTGTACATATCCTTTTTAAAAGCTTTTCAGGGATTAGAAAAGCATAATCCAACATATTATAAACAACCAACTCAAATGGATTTCGCAAGGCATTTAGACATCTCTCCCAGAACCGTTTTACGTCGTATGAATGTAATACGCCTATTACAGATGGTTAACGCTCTTCATTTCTTGGATATGGGGAAACTAGGTTTCGAGACAACTTTATTTGTACATTCAAACGTTTTCCCAAAACAGTATGAGAAATATTTGCTATTCTCAACTAATTTGACAGTAGGAACTTTCAGTGTTGTTCAGATCCCTTACAAAAAAGCACAAGAAATATTCTCCCTTCAAGAATGTCTTGAAATTTTAATTTCTCAATCAATGGCATCAAAGGTTTCTTCATGGAATTTAACAGGTCTGTCTCAAGGGGAAGTAACATGGCGAACTTCTCCTCCATTTCTCCATGCCAACGCGGATATTTCCCTCATTTCTCCTAGTCCTGACATTTGTTTCTCTCTCAAACCTTCTTTTGATTCTTTTCGGCCACTTACTCCTGCTGATGTTAAAATTCTTGATTTTCTTACCACTAGAGGGAGTTTTACAAGTATTAGACAACTTAGTGACACTATAGAAGTTTCAGCCCCAGAAATTTCAAAACGACTTCAAGAATACGGAAAGGAAAAGATATTGGTTAAGATGTACCAATATTATAATATTGGATTAGATCTAACAATATTCTTCTTTGTTTCCACTGAAGAGAATACAATTCCATGGGTTCAGCATTTCCTCAGTTTTCCAAGATGTGATGTCTATTATCAAGGTGAAGAATCACCTTATTATTATTTTGGGTACATTAAATTGCCTAATTATTGGATTAAAGCTTTTTCTCGGAAAATAGATTTGATCAAGAGAGATTTCGGTGTTAAAATATATTATAAAATCGCAAGTTCGGTTGATTATGTAAAATGGGGAGTTGAGCTGAGTAAAACATATTTCTAACTACTTTTTATCTCCAGAGTTTTGCGAGCTTAAGATCATATTAGACACAAGATGGCCTGAGTTGAAATCAAGGGATTAATTTCGCCTATTGGGACCTTTTTTAATGAAATGATCTATTAAATTCTCTTAAATCTAAAAATATATTATCGATATTACACTAAGATTCTCTGAGTAACATGTTCATTTATAATGGCGAAAAAATTGTCTTTTTGCAGTTGATTAGAAAAAGGAAGTCCAATCCCAGATGTTCAGGGAATATAAATTCTTATTCCCTAAGCAAATCAGCCATTAATAGCCTCAATCTCTAGTTTTAAATACCACGATCATTTGAACAGGAAAAACGTGATAACTTAGCTGAATTATTTGAGAAGGAGCCATATATGCGATCAAATCTACAACAACTTGAACAAGAGATCAAATCTCATATGAAAAAGGTTAAACGAAAAATTGTCGTCCTTTCTGGAAAAGGTGGGGTAGGAAAATCAACTGTTGCAGCCAAT
>CP070665.1:1134459-1137443 GCA_020351745.1 Candidatus Heimdallarchaeota archaeon
TCTAAATCCTGAGTATCCACAGCTAACATAACAATAGTCACCATCCACTATAACTGTATATGCATCTCCTCCTGTACCTTTTCTAGCAAGTTTTTTTAGCTTCCATTGATCAGATTGGATGTTTCCTGCTGTTATTTCACACCCCAAGAAAAAATTAACTGTTATGAGCAAGAGAATAATACTTTTAGCCACTTTGGACAATTTATTCACCTTCCATTTTTCTTGTCACAAAGTGTCGGGTTACAGGTTTTTAATTGTGACTTTTGATGCATAAAAAATAATGGTTTTTTCATTGGTGCTATTTTATTTATTATTGAGGTTTTAACAGTGATTATAGAGTGTTAATCTTTCTTCTTCTCCCCTTAGAATAGGATAGATAAACTAATTCGTGTTCTATCAGTTTTTGAACTTTATCGTTGGTCATACGACGTTTCTATTAACATTACAGAGAAATAAATGAAAACTTATCAAATCTTCCCTCTTCTCTTTTTCCTTAAATCCAATATACATAAAATAATATTATAACTATAAATCCGTGATTAGGATGACTTTGCAGATTAGTTCTAAGAAATTTTTTCGATTATTATCATATGTTATTGTTTAGAGAGTTTTTTTATCGAATAAGAAATTGTTCAGGTTCTCTCTTTCCTTTTTCACGAGAAATAAATGCTGGATATAATCTATTACGGATCTTCTCTAATGAAAACTTTATAACAGGGGAGAATCAATAGAAAGGAAACTCATATCTGAAGGGTGAAAATAGTGGCTAGATACTCGTTCCTTTCTGCAATAATTATTTTGTTCATTTTGAACTTCATAGTCATTGACCAAGGTTTTGGGGTCAGTACTGAATCAATTTTTAGTGTTGATCACCGTTCAGGAGCCTTAGGCACCCCCATCACTCATCAAAAGATTTCAGGGATCATGTACGAGTCTCATGCTCCCATTTCCATTTCTAGCAACTCAGAGTTCAATGATCTAATTATCTACGAAGGTTGGGAAGGGGATGGTAGTTATTCCGATCCGTATATTATTGATGGCCTTTCTATTACTGGTTCAGGTACGTTAATTAAAATTCACAATACGAACGTCCATTTCAAGATAAGTAACTGTCTCTTAACAGATGGAGAAAAAGGAGTTGATTTTTATCAGGTCTCAAACGGGATGATTTTGGATTGCACAATTAGTGATAATGCCCGTGATGGTATCTACCTGTTTGAATCAGATTCCATCACCATAGAGGGCAATGACATTAAGAACAATGGTTGGAGAGGTATATGGACCTATCACTCCACAGAATTGAATATTCATGATAATACCTTCTCGGATAATAGCTGGTACGGAATTGACCTGAGATTTTCTCCAAATAACAGGATTGTGGATAATGACTTTTTCCGCAATGGGTTTATCCTCAGGGGGCTAAAAACAGAAAATTGTACGCAAGCTGAAGTGAGTGGTAATACAGTAAACGGCAAACCGTTAATTTACTGGCAAAATAAGGTTGGGGGAACGGTACCCATGGATGCTGGGCAGATTGTTTTGTATAAATGTAAGGATGTTGAAATAACTAGTGTATCATTATCAGCTGATTCAGCAGGGATAACTGCAGTCTTGTGTTCGGATCTCGATATTCACGATAATCACATTACTGATAATACTGCTGCTGGTATTTATCTATGGTTATCTTCGGACAACAAGATTAGAGCTAATGAACTTCATAATAATGGCTTATTTATGATTGGTTTAGAAGTTGATGATTGTTTCCAAGATGAAGTGACGGATAATACAGTAAATGACAAACCATTAGTCTATTGGCAGAGCGAGGAAGGGAAGACAGTTCCTTCAGGTGCAGGACAAATAGTTCTGGTTGATTGTGATGAAATAGAAATCAAAGATCAAGTGCTAGAAAAGACTGCGGATGGGATTCTTACATGTTTCAGCTCAGACATAAATATCCATGATAATTTTATTATCAATAATATTTTTCCTGGAATTTTTGTGTGGTTTTCTAAGCGTGTTGATATCTCAGCCAATCTCATTGCAGATAACAAAGATTCTGGAGTTTATATCGAAGATTCCCCTGATTTATCCATCGAAGGTAATACCATCCGAAATAATGAATTTGGTGGAATATACGGGGGTTATCAATCTGATGATATCACCATTACTAAAAATATCATAGCAGATAACCTTGATGATGGGATTTTACTGGATTACACTATAGAAGGATCTATTAAACATAATGTTTTCGAGAATAATGAGCTATATGGAATTCGATTGGATAACTGTGAAGACTATGAGGTGGAACAGAATGATTTCATTGGCAACAATCCAGAAGGAGATTCTCAGGCTTATGATGGGAATAACTATGGAGAAAAAAACTCCTTCTCCCATAACTATTGGGATGACTGGATCAGTCCTGATAAGGATGAGGATGGACTAGTGGATGATCCCTACTCAATTGATGGCGATTCTGAGAATGAAGATCCTGATCCAGAGACAACTCCCAACAATCCCGATCTAGCAACGATAACTTACCAACCTCGAGCTGGGGAAATCACTCCTAGTTGGTCTTTCCCTCTCTTTCTGACAGGAATCGTTTTTTATGTATTAATTCGTCGAATCATCCGAAGAAGAAAATCAAGAGAAGCTAGATAAGGTTTGTAAAGGTTTTATCATTCATTTGGGTTAAATATAATATCCTGGTCCTTGTTCCTTCTCGTCTTCCCCTTGTTCTAGTACTTCTCGTGCTAGGCTTGTGATTCGATCATTTTTTGCCTGGGCTTCTTCTATCGTCAGATCCAGATCTTTGAGTTTGAGTTGTAGTGGGTACAGTTTGGTCAATTGTTTCAATAATGCTTTACTTGCTTTGGGGTCTGTACCTGCGAGGGTGAGTTTTCCTAATAACCCAAAACTTTTCAGATTTCGTTCTGCTGCGAGTGCTGATAAGACACCTACCGCTCCTGTGACTTCTCCTCCCTTCA
>CP070665.1:1137543-1167923 GCA_020351745.1 Candidatus Heimdallarchaeota archaeon
CACTAGATGAAGATATTGCTCGGGAGGTTACCTCGCTGTATACTGAAGCGTACTTTGATACATTTATTCAACAACTTTTTGCTTGGGAAACTTGGGATCTTTTCTTCCATTTAATCATTCCAGTTGTAGCTATCACCACAATTTCACTCGTTCTTTACGTTCGATTAGTAAGGTCTGGATTACTAGAAATAATAAGACAAGACTACATTTTATCTTCCCTAGCATATGGTTTTCCACAAAGAACAATAATCTGGAGACATGCTATTCAAAATGTTATGATTCCTATTGTAACATATATAGGCCTAAGTATTGGTGGTCTGCTCGGAGGAGCTCCCATAACGGAGACAACTTTAGGCTGGCCTGGCCTTGGAAGGTATGCAGTAGGACGGTTTCTACAATATGACTACCCAGTAGTCATGGGTTTAATCATGGTAACAGCGGTTTTGATATTACTAGCAAACCTCTTTACGGATATCTTATATACTATCATTGATCCAAGAGTTTCCCTTTAACAGCTCATTATAGAATAGAGGTCATTAAAATGTTTGAATCGAGAACACAAAGAAGAAAAAAGAAATTGTTAAGAAAAAAATATAAAAAAGCAGAAGAACTTTCAGGTAGTCAACTTGCTATTGCTTTTCGACGGTTCAGGAAGAATAAGGCAGGATTGCTGGGATTAATTCTCTCATCTGGGGTAATCCTACTAGCCCTTTTAGCGGATGTTCTCGCGCCTTATGACCCATCTACTTATTTCTTGATCCACTATCCAGGTTATGTTCCTTCATATCAACCCCCTGGTGTGAAAGAAGGGGCAGAACTTTATGATTATACGAACTATGTGTTTAATCCAGGCTTTGAGCTTCCCCTAAGTGAATGGTCATTTGATTGGCAAATAATAAATCTGAACACCTCTGGAATTCCTAGTGAAATAAAACATGGGACGTACGCTGCTCAGGGTTCTAGTCAAAGAGGAGCTATGTCTCAAGATATCACTGCATTTAATGACCTTTTCTTTACGGAATTATCATTTGAAGCCTATCTTGCTGGACCTGATCCTGCCACTCTATCTATCAGTTTTACCGACGAAGATGGTAATGAAGATCAAATAGATCTTACTTTCAGTGAGAGTAATAGCTGGGAATCCGTGGTACTCGCTTTACAAGATGACCATGGACTGAAAGTTCGAAAGGAGAAACAAGAGTCCATAACAATGTCTTTAAATGTCAATTCTGGCTCAGATGTTATTGTTGATAACTTCGAACTCATTGGAGGAAAATATTTCAAAAATGTGCATTATATGGGCACTAACTATAAATCTGAAGACTTATTTGCCAGATTAGTACATGGAGCTCGTATCTCCCTCTTGGTTAGTTTTGGTGCAATTATCATATCCTTAATCATCGGTCTTCCATTAGGTCTAATGGCTGGATATTACCGAGGAAGAATGGATGAAGTCATAATGAGATTGACAGACGTATTTTTGACTTTACCTTTTTATTTTGTAATGATCCTTGCGATCGTAGTAATCCAAAACACTCAATGGGTAGACAATCTATTAATCGAGATGGGGCTTAGTACTCAGGTTATTCTTGTTGCTGTAATGGTTGGCCTTGGTATATTTGGGTGGATGGGGATCACACGCCTTGTCCGTGCAACTATCTTCCAAATTCGTGAATCGGATTATGTAGAAGCAGCACGTTGTATCGGGGCATCCAATCGGAGGATTATGGTAGTTCACATCCTTCCTAATGTTTTAGCTCCTTTGATAGTCGTTGTTACTTTGGGTTTATCAGCCAACATCCTAGTGGAAGCAGGTCTTGCATTTCTTGGTTTCACTACTGAAGATCTTTCTAGCTGGGGTCGTGAGCTTAGTAATGGATTTGATTATGCTACAGTAGCTTGGTGGTCAGTATTTTTCCCCGCGATCCTTATTATAATAGCAGTTATGTCTTTTAATCTATTGGGTGACGGTTTGCGGGATGCATTTGATCCTCGGTTACGATAATTGGTAATGAGAGATCCATTCAAAGAAAGTTAAATTGGAGTGATCAGTATTGACTATAACAGAACAGAGTATTAGAGAAGACGACATTGGAATTTCCAATCAAGACGATGATATTCTTGTTAGAGTAAAAGATCTGACAACCTATTTTTACACAGAATTTGGCATTGTCAGAGCAGTTGAAGGCGTTTCGTTCCACATAAAGAAAGGAGAGTTTTTTGGTTTAGTAGGTGAATCTGGTTGTGGGAAAACTGTGACAGCACTGTCCTGTTTAAATCTAGTTAGATTTCCAGGAATCATAGAAGGAGGAGAGGTCTATTATAAGGGAACAGATGTTTTAAAGCTTAAAGACAAAGATATTAGAAAGATACGGGGAGCAGAAATTTCCATGATTTTTCAGGACCCCCTCTCGTCTCTAAATCCTGTATTCACTGTTGGAGAACAGATAGCAGAGGTAATCAGGCTGCATGAAGATATTAAAAAAGATGAGGCGAAAGAAAGGGCAATCAAATTAATGAAAGAAGTGGGAATTCCGCTAGCGAAAGAACGAGTTGATGATTATCCTCATCAGTTTAGTGGCGGTATGCGACAACGTGTAATGATTAGTAGGGCTTTATCCTGCAATCCCACTTTACTTATTGCAGATGAACCGACAACTGCACTTGATGTTACGATTCAAGCTCAGATCCTCGAAATAATTCGTGGGTTACAGAAGAATTATGGCATGTCTGTTCTATTAATTACCCACAACCTTGGTATAATTGCAGAAAATTGCCAACGGGTTGGTGTGATGTATGGGGGTCATATAGTTGAAACAGCTTCAGTTAAAACAATTTACAAAGACCCACGCCACCCCTATACTCAAGCTTTGATGGCTGCTATTCCACGACTCGATTTAACCATAGACAAACTACAAACTTTACCTGGTAGCGTACCTGACCTAATTGAACCACCAACGGGTTGCAGATTTCATCCAAGGTGTTCATACGCTACAAGTAAATGTGCAGAGGAAGTTCCTCCCTTAGAGACGTGGACCCCTGATCATGATGTAGCATGCCACCACCATGAAGAGATCAATGCATCAAAGGATTGAATTCAATAATGACAATAAGTAATCAGACCTCCAGTGAAACCATTTTAGAAACAAAAAATTTGAAGAAATTGTTTCCTGTTTATGTTAAAGGAGTTGTAAGGTCAACCTTAGTTGGATATATACGAGCTGTCGATGATATCACTATAAAGATAAGGAAAGGGGAAGTTTTTGGCTTAGTTGGTGAATCTGGCTGTGGAAAAACAACTTTTGGTCGTGTTGTCCTCAACTTGCTCTCTCCAACTAGTGGAGATGCTATTTTTGACGGTCAGAGAATCTTTGATATGAGGGATAGAAAAGAAATACTCTGGTTTCGTAAACAAGCTCAATTAATTTTTCAAGATCCTTACCTTTCTTTGAATCCCCGTATGTCTGTAAGTGAAATCATTGGAGAAGTATTTGTAATTCACTCAAGAGGTATGTCTAAACAAGAACGACGAGAACGAGTAGTAAAACTCCTTAATCTTTGTGGCCTAGAGGACTACCACGCTTTACGGTATCCTCACGAATTCAGTGGTGGGCAACGTCAACGGATAGGTATTGCCCGTTCCTTGGCAGTTGAACCCCAGTTAATTGTTGCTGATGAACCCGTGTCCGCTTTAGACGTTGCGGTTCAGGCTCAGATTCTCAACCTGCTGAAAGATATCAGAAAGCGCTTCAACCTCACATATATCTTTATTGCTCACGATTTAAGTGTTGTTAGGCACATCAGTGATCGAATTGCCGTGATGTACCTCGGAAAGATTGTAGAGCTTGCACCTGGTGAAGATTTCGTCAGAAATCCACGACACCCGTATACAGAAGCCCTGATCTCAGCTATTCCTATTCCAGACCCCACTCTAGATAGAAAACAAATAATTTTACCCGGAGATGTCGCAAGTCCATTGAATGTCCCATCAGGATGCAGATTCAGAACAAGATGCATCTACGCAAAACAAAAATGCACTGAAATTGAACCTCCATTTGAAGAAATCTCCCCTGACCACTTCGTATCCTGTCATTATCCAGTTGAAACTAAGTTGTTCTAAATTCTGAGTGAAGATTATCTAATAGGTTTGAGTGATGACTGGATTCCAGAAAAATAATGAACAGGTAGTAGAGAAAACTCCTACAAATAAGGAATCAGAGATTAAAAGTGTAATTTACCCCCAGCTTGAACCACTATCGTTTAGTGATTTTCTGCGAAAAATTGGGATGGGATTATTATTGTCCTTTCTTCCTGCTTTTGTTTATTCACTGGTATCGGGTAGTAAATTACCTGCAGCTTGGGCAATCTCACTCCTGATAGTTGCTGGTATCTATTTTCTTATAGGTGGGTGTAGTGATCTAACTCAAACCTCTGCTAAAAAAAGTCTAAACCAATATTTAGCAACAGTTGATCGTACAGGAAAGAGAGACGAAAAATTCAAGTACAATGTAGGTTTTTTTCAGTTTGGCAAGAATTATGAATATATAGCAGCAGCTATCTGTTTATTTGCAATCTCATTCTTGATTTCAAGTATGTCAGGTTAAGCTATCGCAAAAATCCTACGTATTAAACTCACAGTTGGTAGATAAAATACTTTTAGATCCCCGTGGCACAAACAGCCGAGGACATTCAAGATAGTAATTCTACAGAATTCTTAAAATGAATTGCGAGAAAGTTCTTTTCTGAGTATTTCTTTATGAAATATTTTTTCTGATTATAATAGGTGGAGTTATTGACAAATGAAAGCACCACTAAATCTAGTAACATAAGGATTTTCTGGATTTTAATCATTATTAGTGCTGTTTCAGGAATATGGGGTTTCTTTTATCCAGGTAGGTTAGCACAGAGGACTGGACTCCAATTACTAAATATAAGAATATCATCGCCTTTCGTCCTTATTGTGGTGCTATCTATTTCATTAACAATCCTAATAATAGGTATTTTAAAGGATTGGGAGTTGCAAATTAGATCAAACATAACGATTCATTCAAGAGAGATATTACTCTTCGGACGCTTCCTTGTTTTCTTAGCTGCTTTCTCGTGATTCCTGTTATAACGTATATAGGCTTAAGCATTGGTGGTTTGCTAGGAGGAGCTCCCATAACGGAGACAACTTTAGGCTGGCCTGGCCTTGGAAGGTATACAGTAACACGGATCGTCGAATGTGACTACCCAGTCGCCATGGGTTTAATTATGGTAACAGCGATTTTGATATTACTAGCGAACCTCTTTACGGATATCTTATATACAGTCATTGATCCAAGAGTTTCACTTTGACAGCTTATTATAGAATAGAGGTCATTAAAATGTTTGAATCGAGAACACAACAAGGAAAAAAGTAATTGTTAGAGAGGAGAAATTCAAGTAAAATGTCTTTTTTTCAGCTGGCCTGGAATTATGAATATATAGCTACAGCTATCTGTTTGTATGCGATGTCAATTTTCATTTCAAACATACCAAGTTAGTAATTCAACAACATCTGTTAAATATCGTAGTAGATTGTCATTTGGATCAAATCGTTTCTACTGCGATAAATAGGACAGAAAAAACAGAATTTCAGCTATCGAAAGATAAATATACTATTTTACTGAGAAATGACTTGGTTTCTCATGGCAACGACTCTTCCTAAACGAAATGTTACTCGTAATCGATGGCGTTCATTTCTAATAATAATTGGAATTGCTATTTCAGTTGGGCTTGAAACAGGAATAGCTGTAACTATTGATTCGTTGTATGGAGATTTTATTGAGAGTCATCGGGGAGATAATTTTACCGATATTACTATCCATCCGAAAGAAAAAACGACAATAGAAGAGATGAAGAGCTTATCTGAATTAGTAAGGACAATACCGGGAACAAAAAAGGTAGGTCTTGTTGCGACGATTACTTATATGGAGGAGTTGGCAGAAGCAGCGGAAATCCCCAATAATATTCTAATATATGGATTGGAAACTAATACACACCCTGATTTCCCTAATATTGAATTAAATTCTGGTAATCGCACCTTGGAATTTGGTGAAGCCATAATTTCGCAATCGATATCTGATTTCATCGATATAACGCCTGGGGAAAGATATCCTCTTCCTAAGAATCCTGAGTACAATTTTCTTGGGTCAACTATAACAATATCAGGAATTATGAAAGATAAATCACACTTTGGTAATCACTTAGGTTATTTGTTCGTTCTTCTAGAGATTAACTATTTGCTTGATATGTTTTCAGATACCTCTCTTTTGAATTTCCATTTAGTAGTTCAAGTTAATGATTTTGTCAAAATTAATACTATCGCAGAAGAAATTGAAGATACGCAAGGATTAGGGTTAGATTATTATGTTTATCGAGAGAAATCAATTAGTGAAAATGAATTATTAGCCATTCGATCATATCAGGCCGCATTGAATCTAATAATTATTGCTTCATTTGCTGTAGAGTTTTTATTTATTACCAATATACTTACGATCAATGTTAGGGAACGATCAAAAGAGTTTGGTGTGCTAAGAGCAATCGGTACATCAAATCGTCAGATTATTACTTATCTTGGATTGGAGATATTAATCTATAGTGGAATTGGCAGCTTTCTTGGGATTACCATTGGAATCGGGTTTTCTGTGATGCTTATAGGGTTTTTAAACCTTAATTTTCCCACATTAAGCATTCAAGCGCTCCTACTATTACCAACTTCCATAATCACAACCTACATTACTGGAATTCTTGTAGCTTTGATCTCTGGTTTATACCCGATTTTCACAGCAATAAATCTCCCCATTGTTCAGAACATCCACTGGAAGATGAGAAAGAAAAAAGCTTCCACAAAAAATTGGATTTATCTAGTATTACTTGGTGCTTTATTAACTGTTATCGGAATTGGAACTACCTATTTCATTGGACCTAGCAGATTTTTAGCTTTTGAAATTATTTCCTGGCATTTCTTTGTAGTTTTTTCGGTTTTTATTGGGACTTTACTTCTTGAAGCAGGGGTATTACACTTCATACCTAATATAGGAATGAAACTAATGGTCTGGCATAGATCAGTACCCAGAACTATTGCTACTAGAAATATTAAGAGAGAATTTCAAAAGTCTATTGTAACAATAATGGTAGCAGCTCTTGCGCTTACATTTATTCTTGTAGTTGGAATCACATCAAGGGCTGTCATTGGAACTATTCCTGATTACTATAACGAACGCTACGGAGTTATTGATATTGTTGCTGAAACTAAAGCCAGTACACCAGATCCTGCACAGTTTACTAACCAGTTGGTGTCCAATAATACTAATATAGAAAGAGCAGGATATTTATTACAGCAAAGAACTAAGATTGAAAACGTCAATGGTTATGTTTTTGGAATAGATCCCAATTCTTACAATTATTTCTTTAAAGGGACAATGTTAGCTCCAGCTGATCCCAATATTCCAAAATTAATGAATAAAACAGAAAAAGGGGCCATCGTTAGTCATCTACTTCGAGATCGTATTGGTTTGAGGATTGGTGAGAATTTATCAATCCAGGTGACATCAAATTCAAGTACCGAGGTAACAATTACTGGTATTGCTGCCAGTAATCCATTTTTACAACAAGGTCTGTACATATTCTTCTCAGACGCGTTATTTCAAGATTATTGGCAAAATGATACGGCTAAATGGTTTGTAATGTCCATTTCACAAGACAATGAACCTCTTAAAACCATTACGGATCGTCTATCGTTCAAATATCAAGATGTTTTTCATGATGTAATTTCTATTGATTTCTATACAAAGGTCATTGAAAAATCTTTGATTGTACAAACAGCTCTTTTTCAGATGCTGTTTCTTCACACTTTCCTTTTATCGGGGTTAGCTCAGTTCATCTGTATTTTGATTTCAACCCTAAAGATGGAGAGAGAAATAGGTATAATGCGAGCGTTAGGCTTATCTAAAAGAGAAGTCATTTCGACATTTTTTGGAGAATCAACGCTCTTAGGATTATCAGGGGTAGCCGTGGGTATTATAAATGGATTGATAGGAGGAGAATTGATGGCTTGGTACATAAGCCAATCAATCCCTATTGAAACAGATGTTTCTTGGACACTAATCGCTTTCTGGGTTACTGTTGCCTTTCTGATAACGGTTGTCAGTACAATAATTCCGAGCTATCGTTCATCTATCAAAAATGTTGCTAATGCTATTAATACCTATGTTCCTAGACAAATGCGGAGAACTCCCCTGATCTGGCCTGGATGGGAAAATGTCATTGATGAATATCTCGAAGAAAGATCTAGAGGCTTACATCCTAACCTCACCTCCCCAAAAAGTAAAAAAGACCATTAATTTTAACTTTGGTCACAAAGGCATATTTCTTAATGACCTGGGGATTCCCCATGCCTACAACTAATATACAATAGAATTGTGAATAATTCAGGTTTATGGCAACTTATATGCGGCTAACGTCTGATCAACCCACTCAGCAAACGTTAATTCTTCATTGAGGATTTTTGAAACCTGTATTTGGTATTCTTTTGCTGCTGCATCAGTGGGGATAATAATGAAACTCCCAGATTTACCTTCCATAGCTTGCATTCTTATCATTGGGCTATCTAGCTTGGAGGTAGAATCTGCACAAGCTAATTCCAGCGCCAACAGAAACAAGAAATCATGAGCAGTTAAATCGAGAAAGGCGTATTTTTCCATGTTGTCTGATGGTGAGAGGTCAAGAATGACTCGGCTCCAATCAAATATCCAAGATTCATCAGTGAACCAATGAGTAAAATATTCTTCCCTTTGAGCCCGAATTTCTGATAAGACAATAAGATATCTAATCATACATTCTCTAACTCTTTTCATCAAATTAAGACCAGGCTTATCATACAAGAAGTTAAGACGAGCACGAACCTCACTTAACATAATCATCAATTTAATAATCTCTTCTAATTCTTTCTCACTTGGGATTGGGACATATTCAGATATCTTTTCCAACCAAGCGATCGTCTCACCAATTTGGGCTTCAGTTCTCTCCGTTTTAGAAATTGCTTTAAACACTCTTTTTATGTTAACCTCATTGATAGTTCTACGCATCTTATCTTTCTCTGGGAAATTGCTACGCTGATTAATGAGATCGCGAACAGAGATATCGGAATATCTAATTATTTCCATCTATTTTTTCACCTTTAATGATTCAAATCAATTGAAGAAAAACCTGTTTCACTATTTATGCATAAATTTAGGTCATTAATAAATAAATTCTTTGCTGAAGCGTTGTTCATAGAGAATTAAAACAAGCCGAAGATTTATTAATCTTATAAAGATATTATCTTTAATATAATTAAATCTAAAGCAAAATCCATTTTCCAACGTTATACTCGAAAGGTGATCTGTCTATGTGTCCGACAGCATTTGTTATGATTAACGCAGAAATTGGTGAAGAAGAAGCAGTCTTAAAATTCTTGACCGAGGAGCTTGGTATCGATGAAGCTCATATAGTGTATGGTGTATATGATTTAGTTGCAAAAATATCTGCAAATGACATGAAAAGCCTAAAAGATATAGTTATCAATAAAATACGTCAAGCAAATGGAGTTCGGTCTACTCTTACTATGGTTATTGTTCGAGGTTAGAAGAAAATCAATAAATCAGCTGATGCAAGGTTTTTTACCATTAATGTTTTTAGTTCTGTTTTACTTTGGGGGAGGGCTTCAAAGAATGAAACTACCCCATTTAGAAGCCATTTAGTAAAACAAAGTGATTCAGGGTGTTGCTCTATTTATTAATCGGGGATATAAACACGCGTCACGAATGTGATCTAGATTCAATAATCCTTGCACCAGACGTTCTAACCCTAAACCAAATCCCGAATGTGGAACCGTACCATATTTTCGCTGATCAATGTACCAATAATAAGGTTTTGTGTCAAGACCCTCTTCCCTCATTCGCTGTAGGAGGGTTTCTAGATCATCCTCTCGCTGGGAACCACCAATGATTTCACCAACATTTGGGATTAACAGATCTGCGGCATTCATGACTTCAGGGTTTTCAGTATTTAGTTTCATATAAAATGGTTTCATTCCTGTCGGAAAGTGAGTTAAAAAGGTAGGGCTGCCAATTTTATCAACTAAAGCTCTCTCAGGCCCTTCAGTAATGTCATCTCCATATTCTAAGTACTTTCCAGATTCCCCTTTAATTCCATATTCTCGTAAATGCCTAATAGATTGCTCGTAGGTTACTTGCTCAAATGGTTTGGATGGAACTTCCATTGTTGGATTGAATTTTTTTAGTATGGGATTTTCTTTAGCTTTCGTATATACAGAAATAATCATATCTTCCATAAACTCTAATAAGTCCTCGAATTCGTACCAAGGCATTTCTGCTTCAATATGAGTGTATTCAGTTAGATGTCTTCTTGTGCGTGATTTTTCAGCGCGGAAAGAGGGTAATACACAGAACACATTGCCCAAACTTGCTAAGACTGTTTCAAGATACAACTGACTCGATTGTGTAAGATAAGCATCATGATCAAAGTACTTGAAAGCGAAAAGCGTGGATCCTCCTTCTACTTGAGTTTGAACAATAGTGGAGGGAGTAACTTCAACGAAGTCTCTACTATAGAAAAAATCACGAAAACTTCTAGTGAGATGATCTCGAAACCGCATAATATCAGATGCTTGTTCACCCCGTAGCACTAAATGTCTTTTATCTAATAAAACTTGAGGACCAGAATCAGGACGAATCTCATACTCCAATTCAGGTGAAGCATAATTGATAACTGGATTTATAGCAGTGATTTGTAATTCAATACCAATATAAGGAGCACGATCATCTTCTTTGACGGTACCTTCTGCAGTTATAGCAGTTTCTCGAGTAAGCTTTTCAGCAACCTTAAAAGCTGTGTCACCAACAGATTTAGGTTTAACAACTGCTTGAACGTATCCCGTAGGATCTCTAATGACTAGAAAAATCAGACGCCCTTGGCGACGAACATGATGAAGCCAACCGCGAACCTGAACCCTTTCATCGACTTTTTCCTGCAGTTTTATAACTGGAATATATTTCACCTGATATTCTCACCGCGAAATGTTATGTTTCTAGCTGGATTTTTCTAATTATAAAAAACAGACGAGAACTATTTTTTTAATCTAAAAGTAAATTCTCTCAAAAAATCACTTTATTTTTAGAAATAATTAAGGTGAGGAGCGAATTGGGAGAATTGACCAAATTACTATCCAAAAAATTGCTAGGTAACCTAGTATGAAGATTCCTCCAAGATAGAGATGTGTTTCACTCCAAATATTTGCTGGAAAATATATGCTTAGATAAATTAAAATCAAAATTCTAAGTAAATTCAGTAAATAAACACCGATAATACCAATCATTCCGAATAAAATCACCTGTTTCCGCTTTAAAGTTCGATTGGTCCTCGTAACATTTACAAAGAAAAAAAAGCTGCTTAAGAAGATTATTAATCCATAAATACCTGAACATGAACCAACAATAGAGATTCGAGTGAAGCGATCAACCTGAAATGTTGTAGCATCTATTATTGTAATACTATCATGGGAATAACTGCTAAAAAAAATTAAGAAGGATAAAAATAACAAAAAAGTAACTATAGGGAAGTTTCTTGTTATGGAATTCGAATAAGTTTTCCCTAATGCCTGAAAAACACAAAATGAACTGATTAAAATAAATAAAGGAATGAAATTTCCATATTTCATTATTAATACAAGAAGTTGCGAGGTCATCTGAGTGAGAATCATCACAATAGGTGTATTCAAGATCATCTGATCAATACGAAAGATAAAGTAAAGAATTATTATGCTAGTTAAGGGGGGAAGAATCAATCGCTGATTATCTTTCAAGATGAAATAAGCAAGAATGTATGAGAACAAGACAAATTGTCCCACTACTACCCAATCTGAACTAAACCGAGTCAAGAGTGTGAGAATGACCCATAAAATAATTATAATTTCATAGATAAATATTGATTCAACTTTTTGAGACCGTAATTCAATCAAAACGGCTTATTCCTTTGTTTTATGTTTTATATATTGAAGGATAAGATTAATTCTTTATACTTTATCAAATATTTTAATGTATCGGTACACTAGAGATAACAATCTTAGCTGATTGAATATTTCTGGTTTAACACGTTACCATATATTGTTCCTTTGCAGATTTTTGAAGGTCTCAAAAATAAATTAGTATTTGACGCAATTATAAGTTTAAATATATGTAAAAAAAAAATAAATTATTATATATTATTGAGGAACCTACTTAACTATCAGCATATATTATAGTTTTAAAGCGAGAAAAAACAGAACTAAGTAATAAATTATTGACAACGAAAAAAAGGCATATAAGAAAGTATTGAATGTAATAGTGGCGGTAATAAATCTTCCTGCTTATACCAGATATCTTAGAGAATATAGTACGAAGAATTAGTGAAGAGAATGGTTAACTACAGCGCTAAAATTGTGCTACTAGGGCAAGGTTCCGTGGGAAAGACATCCCTCATCCGTAGATACGTTCAACATACCTTCACTCACGATTACATGACAACTATAGGCTCCAATTTTTTGATCAAGAAGATTTGTCTTGATAAGGAGAAGAATGTCAATATTACATTACAACTCTGGGATCTTTCGGGCCAAGATTCATTCAGAACGATCCGTGCTCGATATTATCTCCATGCACGGGGAGGTATTCTAGTTTTTGACCTTACACGCCCCTCTACTCTACAACAATTAGAAAAGTGGCAAATGGATTTCACACAAAAAGTAGGGAGGGTTCCATTAATGCTATTTGGAAATAAGTGTGATCTGTGTGATCAAATCAGTGTTAACCAAGAGAAGGCAGAAAAAATGGCACAGGAATTAGGGGCAACCTATTTCCGAACTTCAGCTCTTGATGGAACTAATGTTGAATCTGGATTTTTTGATCTTGCTAAAAAAATCATTGATCATATAACTGAGAAACGAAAAGAGTTAAGATACCGATAATCTATTCAATTAATTAGCTTCTATAGATTTTGGATGAAAGGAAGGAGAAAAAACTGAAGCTTTTAAAACATTAGATATAAATAGTATATGTAAAAGCTATATCTTGATATATATCTCCTGAGAAAAAGATAGGAGAAAAACTCATAGGAAAAGAGATACGATGTCAAGAAAAGACGAACCGTTACTAATTTTTACAACTAAAGTCTCCAGATGTGCAAACGGATATCATTTGAAAATAAGAAAAAAAGATGTGGAGCTCCTCAATCTAGCAGGTCAAATGGTTAAGATTAAGGTGTATAGGGTAGATACAGGAGAGGAAACTGAGGAAATAAAAGATCCATATGATGTATTAGTTTCGACCTAAGTTTACGAAATTTCATCTATTTCTTATTCTTTTCTTGTTTCAATATTGCAGTTATGCTCATATTCCAGGTAATTTTGTCAGAATTTGTTCTCTCTTCTGAAATTTAACCATTATTGAAGGTGAGAATAAGATTTTGAAATCCTTACGATGGAGTCCCTAGATTGGTTTGAATTCTTCTTTCTTCAGAAAAAATTTCCCTTAAAAAGGTCGTATAATGTTGTTTCTTTTCATTGAACAGTTAACTTGGCTTGCTTATTCGATTTGGTTGATAAGTACGAGTTTTTAAGAAAACAAAGGTGAAATTTATGAAATAGTCTGAAGATTTGACCTTGTAAAAGGTTAAATTTAAATATTATTTTAGTTTTCACCAAACAAGGAACAATTTTTCGGGAAAAATAATTTAGTATGAAGAGACCTTCCAGATTAAACCTACTAGAATGAAGCATTGGGTTGTTGTGATTGTCACTTAATATCAAACCTACAGGTATTGAAAGTCTTGATAAAATATTAGGAGGGGGAATTCCAGCAGGTTGGTTTGTTGCTATGCGAGGGGGAGCTGGAGTGGGCAAAACCACATTAGGTGTACAATTTTTATTAGAAGGAATCCTAAAATACCATGAACCAGGATTGTTAGTAACATTTAACGAGCCGTTATTGGCCCTCAACGCCATCATGCGAAATTATGGGTGGGATCTAATGAGCCTCCAACAGATGGGTGAGTTAACAATTCTAGATTTCAGTTCAACAGAGATGGGGATAATGCAACAAGCAAGTCGACTACGGGAAGCTTCGTTAGATTATATCACCCAAAAGATTATTGATGCAGTTCGCAATATTGGTGTCAACCGCTTAGTTATTGATCCCTTGAATACTTTCTCGCTACTCTTTAGAGATCTCTTTGAAGTTCGTAAAGAGCTTCACAGAGTTATTGGAGTTCTCTGGGAAGAGAAGTGCACGACATTAGCTGTTTACGAATCTACGGGTGAAATTGTTCAAGATACAAAGTATCCTCAATTTTCAACAGAAGATTTTCTAGCTTATGGTGTAATTCATCTACAATATGTGTCTATCTCCTCTGCCAGAGAGCGAGGAATAGAAATTCTTAAAATGCGAGGAATGCACCATTCTAAACGGATTCATCCTTTTGAAATCACGGGTAGAGGGATTGAAATTGATGTTGATAATCCAATAATTTTTCAAGATTGAATTCAAGACACGAAAAGGGCCTCACTCTGAATTTGCTTCCTCTTTCAATTGAATGTGGTTTAGAATGAAGGATCTTAACTGGCGACTTTTGAACTTCTCTGTTAATTACGCTTCAATGAACATGGCGATAGATGAAGCTATCTTTCGCTGCTTTGATGGGATAAACACTCTCCGTCTTTATGGATGGAAGCCAAGTGCTGTATCAATTGGAAAGCATCAAAAAATTTCTGAGGAAGTGAACCTGAATTCCCTCCGTGAGTTTAATTTTGATTGTGTCAGACGAATCTCTGGAGGAGGAGCAGTCTTTCATGATGAAGGAGAGTTAACTTATAGTATTGTTACTAACTTAAGAAATATAAAAGAAGACAGAATCGAAGGAAAATACTATAAGATTTCAGAAATTATTTTCCAACCTCTTGAGAAACTTGGTTTAACCCTCAATTATGACCAGATTCATTGTCCTTCTGTGTTTAGTAATGGTAAAAAAATATCTGGAAATGCCCAAGCACGTAATAAAGATATTGTTTTGCAGCATGGCACCATTTTAGTGAAATTTCGTCCTAAAATAATGTATTCTGTTTTGAAAGCTCGTGAAGGTCGTACTCGCGAGAGTATGGTTGAATCAGTCTATCAACATGTCACAACTTTGACAGAAAGCTTGAAGAAAGACATGAGTCCGGGAGATATAGCTGACTATTTGATTCACTATTTGACCAAAACATCACTCCCTCAATCCTACATTGGAGAATTGACAGTTCAAGAACAACAGATGGCTGAGGAATTAGCTTCTAATAAATATGAATCAGAAGACTGGCTGTACAAATATAGATAATCAATTATCACAATTAATTAATAATAACAGTTTTAGAAAACTCTCTTTCTAAGAAATCAAGAATGAAATTCTTTGGAAACCGTATCTTCCCATCCTTGCGAAATAAGGAGAGCTTTTCAGCAAAAGATGTTTCTAAGTAGGTCAAAATTGATTCGGCAACAACCCGTGTAACTCCAGGATCAGAATCTTTAGCAGTAATCAAAGCACATAGTACTCCTTCCCGCTTAACCATTAAGATACAATGGTTCTGTGTGTTTAATGATTGTAATCCCTCATTAGGCCCCATAAAACCGCTAGTAAATTGGTCTATAGCATTTAAAAATCCAGGAATCATATCTACATCTAGATTTTGAGAAGGTTCTTTGGTAAATAAGTGTGAGGCAATAGGAATTCCAGTAGGAAGATAAATATAAAGACCAAGTAATTTTATCTGACTACCATCAATTATATTAGAAGTCTTTTGTGAAAACCAAGAAAATGCTTCATCTAAATTTGTACCTAATTTCATAGAGACTTCGAAGATGCGAAAAGAACGATGTGGATTCTGAATAGGAAGTTTAGCTAATCTAATTTTTCTAATTAAATCTTCAAATTCAATGTGTTTGAGATCAGATTTGTTTGCTAATATTAATAACGGAGCATTCTTATTCCATTCTAAGCATTTCCACAGCCAGTCTACCACTTCATCTAGCTTTTCACAGTCACTAGAATCGATTACAAAGATAATTCCCTGCGAAAGTTGAACATAATTTCTCCAAAACAATTCCCTGAAGTGTTGATGACCACCTAGATCAAAAAGTTGGAAAAGAGTTCCCTTAACATCAACTACTTCAACATCTAGTCCTGCTGTAGGAAGTGTTTGGTGATATCTCCCTGTTTGGAGTCGAACACTAAGTGTGGTCTTCCCTGCGTTCTCTAATCCTACAATAGCTATAGGAATGCGTCTCTCGGAAAGAATTTGCAATTTAATTCTGACTCTTAATTATCAAAAGATATTGTTTGCATAGTATATTTCTTAGGTTATATATAACATATCTCATTCAATGAGTCTTTACGCTTATTTCTTGAATTTCTTAATAAAGGATTAAGATTCAATTACTAGATAAGTACTCTTCTACTAGGTTTTTCGCGAAGTCAAGTAGTTCTCCTTGTCTAAGTGAATTTGATTGAGGATTATAAATCTCGATTTGTAATGTATCTAGCTCTGTGGCTAAGTAAAAATGGATCCACTCATTATCTTCTGTAATTAATTTAATACCTATAAAAGTGTCAATTGCATAATAACTAGGAGGAGGATTATTGAGGATAGTAGAAAAAAATCCTAACATTCGATTTAAAGGAAAAGTTACTTCTGCTATCCTTTGAGGGAAAACTTGGTGACGACGATATAAATCTGTAGATTTAATTTGTTCCCTAGCCATCAGAGTTAAGACAGTTAAAGAAGCTACAATTCCATCGGATCCTGGGGCAAATACTGGCAGAATAAATAATCCTGTGTCGTTGAAACCATAAATAGCACGATTTTCTAATACATTCCTTGCCAAAGCACCGGGTTCTCCATGACCCGAAAAAATTATGTTCTTATCTAGATCACCATAAACTGATGGATGTACAGTTGTACCTACTACAACAGTTGCGTTCGGGTCGGGGTCATATCTAGAATGAAGATTCATTGATGCTGTTTCTTCTGCTGTTCGTATTCTTCCTTGACTATCAATGATGATTGCATGTCTTCCCTCTGCATCTAAAGCAACTCCTAGGTCTGCGCCAATAGTACCTACTGTCTCTCTCAATCGTAAGAGAGATTCAGGGTTTGGTAAAATTGAAGGGTGACGTGGACGATGCGCATTCAGAGTGATAACCTCACAACCAAACTCGTTTAGTAAATCAGGAATAATTAATGACATTGGTCCACAAGCACAATCAATAACCACACGTAATTTAACTTCTCTCATTATGTCTTTACTTTCAGCGAAAAAACCTGCAAGAGCTCGATCATAGATTTTCATTGGATCTGCGAGACTTATCCAACCAACTTCAGTAAAGTTGACTCGTCTGATTTTACGGTTGTTGGCAATTTCAACTACATTTTTAGTTTCTTTGCTCTGATATTCAATACCTGTTGAATCGAAAAGCTTAATTGAAACCATTCCAGCCAGATTGTGGCTTCTGGTGATCATCACTCCAGCATCTGCACCAAAACGTCTAACAGCAAATTGTAAAACATTTGTTGGGACTGCACGAAGATCAATTAATTCAATCCCACTTGCCATTAATCCGCCCGAAAAAGAGCGTTTTAGCATCCTAGAATCCCTTCTATAATCCCTTCCAACCATAACCACGGCTTTCGGATCTAATAATGTCCCCACAGCCCCTCCAAGTAGTGAGGCTAACTCGGGTGTCAGTACAGTATTTGAAAAAGCCATAATTCTCCCCCATTTCAAGTATGATTCTTCTACAATTGTCAATTCTTGTTATCCTCTTTAAAGAATGCTTTGTTAGTTGAATGAAAGTCTTTATACTAAATAATAGAATTTTCTTTTATGATTTGGTCTTTTGTGGTAATAAGAGGCGCGTTAACCTTGGTAAAAGGCCCAATAACTGTTCCTGGAGCTAAAATAGAATTGTCGGGAATGACTACATTATTACAAATTATTGTTTCCTTAATGTTCACGTTATTACCAATTTCCACATTATCCCAAATAACCGAAGAATTAATTTCTGTATTCTCACCAATGATTACCTCATTACCAAGAACAGTCTGTGGTCCAATGATGGTACCCGTACCAAATTTAACAGCTGATCCTATAGCTGACGGTGGTTCAATTCGGACTCCTGATGCAATCTCTGTCTTCCGATCGCTCCACCAGATGCTTTTCTCTTCCCAAGTTGCTTTTGGAAAATAGGGAAAAGCCCAACGCCTTAAAACATCCCAGTTTGTATATAAATAAGTCTGGGGATTTCCTGCATCCATCCAATAATAGTTCTTTACATACCCAAAAATCCCGTATTCACGTGCAAGATAGGGAAATACATGTTTTCCAAAATCCATCAGATCATGTACCGTATCTAAGATATTTAGGATTCCGTGATTAAAAGCATAAATACCAGTGTTTACCAGGTTGGATTGAAGATGTATTGTTTCTTTCTTTGAAAAAGTAAGAACTGCTAATCCTAATTCTTCAGGATGGGGTTTCTCAAGGAAAAGTAAAATTCTTGAATCCTGATTAAGCATGATAACACCAAAAGCTCGGGGGTAGGGGATATCTTTCAGTGTAATGCTAGCCATACCTTTCTTTTTCAGATGAAATTCCATAAAATCGCTTATAGACAGATTAGTTACAATATCTGCCATTGAAACAATGAAATGATCTGTGTCAATGTAATTTGAAGCTTTTCTAACTGCATCAGCAGTATCCAAAGGATCTATTTTGGGGAGAATGATCTCTAGATCATTGAAATGCTCGATTTCTTCAAAATAATCTCTAATTTGCTTTTGTAGATACTTAGTAATGATTACTATTTTCCCCTTAATTCCTGCGTTTTTGAGAAGTTCCAAGTTATAATCAATCATTGGTTTATTTGCAACTGGTACCATCGGTTTAGGACGATATGCAGTGAGGGGTTGAAGCCGTGAGCCCACTCCTCCCGCTAAAACAATAGCACTCCATTCATCCATCTGGTTAAAGACTCCATTCAGTCTTCTCATGGTTTATTACAGCAGGGAAAACCTTTATTATAAGCTATAATCTATTATTACCATTTTATGTTGGTTAAAACATACTAATCTTAAATTATTTTTCTCAAATCTTGATGACCACTTCGTTACCAATAATAAAGGATTGTTGTTTGTTCTTCGAACAGAGAACGTGTGCAATTTTTTCAATGAAAGTATTAATATTATTAAGCAAAATCTTGTCTATTCAAGATTTTTCTAGAAATAAATTCTACCTGAATTATCTTTGGAAAAATAAAAAAAAATAGTTATTATTTAGTTTTTAAATCAAATCTACATCATATGTTATTTCTGAAATAAATACGCCAGTGATGTTGACATAAGCATTCATCGCAATTTTTGCAATTTGCTTTTCCCTGTTTTTTCTTATAACAGATAAAATTATTACACATAGCTGATGTACCACATAAGCGGCATATTCTTTCTTCCTCGATTAATGAGTAAATCCTAGATCGTGCTTTATTTGGAGTTATCACGGTATCTCACTTTGTCTAAATTTAAGAAACAAAAGAAAACAGATTATTCATGGAAGTGTGGCAATACTTCCCCCATGTTATTCTATTTCTCTTTACTTTCATGATTGGGGATCTTTTTTTCTGGTTTTAAGATTTTCTGATGTAAAATCAAATTTTTAAGTTAAAAAACAGTTTTAAAGAATGAGAATGTAAAGATAATACATACTCCATCGTTGGCTTATCGTATGGGAAATGAGGAATTGAGACAAAATCAAGGTTCAGATCACCAGAAGCAATTACGTCCATCGAAATCCTCTGATTCAGAGTCAGTACAAAGGATACAACAGTTAGAAACACAACTAGCAACTTTTCAAGTCATTGAAAGGGAGTTAGCTGAAACAAAAGCATCGTTACAGGCAAAAATACAAGCCCTTGAAACAACCAATGCAGAATTAGCTGAGAAAACACAAACTTTAATCGCAATAAAATCTAATTTTGCAGCTAAAAACAAGGAATTTTCTAATCTTAAGGAGGAATTTGAACTTATCAAATCAGAATCTCAGAAGAATCTTCAAGAAAAAACAGAACAAATAATAGCTCTTGAGGTGGAACTGAAAGAAACAAAGAACGTTCTTGCAACAATTGAAGAAAAATATTCAACAAAATTACAGAATAAACAAACTACGATTGATGGTCTCCAGGCTGAAAGAGAATCCTACCTAACCCAAATCGCAAAATTACAGGAAGTAATCAACCAAACTGAAGAAGAAATCAAGGAAATCGAAGCGAGTCATCTAGAAATCCAAGATCAATTAAGTTTAGAAATTAAACGGACAGAAGAACGAGCAGGACAAATGAGGGAGGATTTAACACGTGAAACGAGAGGAACGCTAGCGAGGGACAGACATATACGAGTTGTTTTACAACAAACGGAATTAGGGAGAATCTTACTCTTTCTTGTAGACTACTTTGAAAATACTAAGAAGAGATCACTCGCCTTGGGAACATTGTCAACTGAAGTAGGGATTCCTCCTATTATATGCCGTACTCATCTTCGTCATCTCCATGAACTAGCTGTTTGCGATTTCAATGAAGTTTCGCGGGAAATAAAACTCATCAGAAGAGAAAAATAATCTTGGAATGCTTTTTGTGGAATAACATTACTTTTTTTGATGTTGAAAGCGAATTGAAAAAACGCCCTCATTACCGACGACAACTGGAGAAGATCGTATCTTGTCAGATTTACCAGCAAGCAACTTTTCCACATTAATATCATATATACCAACTTCGAGTTCATGAACAGTAAGAAAATTGAGATCCTCTTTTCTTACAACGGGAGATTTTCTCTCCTTAGTATTTGTTGAGGAAAGAGAACTATTATTTTGACGTATAATTCTAAACAAACGATGACCACAAATACATCCTTGGAAGAGTTCTTGGGCATTTGTAGGAGTTCTATTACATTGAGCACATTTATATCGGCTTAAATTGATTTCACTGTCTGAGAAGCTCACTGTATTACCCAAACCTAGACAAGAGCCACTGAAAGATTATCATAGTCATGAGGAGCGATAACAGTCATTTTAATGTCTTTATGTCGTGAAAATAGACCAGAACTAGGAGTACGGAGAGGAGCAGGAGTTATAATTTTATATCCTAAGAAGTTTTCATGATCAATTTGACTCATCGTCTCTTCAATCAAAATAGCCTCTTCATTAGGGGAGAGGCCCCCTTCAAATACGACAACTCTATCACTTCTTAATTTTGATATGATGAAATCACATTTCTGCTCAGAATTCATTTTTCTGGTAGTGATTTCAGTTACAAAATCTATTCTCAATTCCATACTTGATCCACCTACATACTGGCTATAGAAAGAATACTCCCATAGAGTTCATTCATTCCGCTACCTTCTTTAGCTGATATTGGAATGATTTCACTTTGGAAAGTTTCTGCTACCAGCGTAGTATCAGCTTCAGGTAAGTCTGTTTTATTGGCAGCAACAATTAAAGGAATGTTTCTTGCTTCTAAATTACCAAGTACAGTCCAATTAATTTGATCAAAAGGGGCTCTTGCAGCGTCAACAACAACTATAGCAGCATCCAACCTGTCAAGAGATTGAATGGCTTTAATTACACCCCTTGTAGCCTCTTTGGCTCGCTCTATACTCTCCTGTCGTGTTAAACCATAACTTTGAAATTCCCGATAATCAACTGATGTAGCAATCCCTGGTGTGTCGACAACAGTGAGATCAAGTGACCCACTCTGATCTGAAACTGTACAATGCTCTAGTGCTACTACATCTCGCGTTTCATGAGGGATTGGACTAACTTCTCCAAGAGGGGTTCCATTCCCACATTCACTGGAAATTCTGTTTGCTAAAGTTGTTTTTCCAGCGTTGGGGGCTCCCAAAATCCCAATGGTCAATTTCGATTTACGACTTCGCGCAAAAATCCTCGAAAGGATACTCATTCTTTTATATCCTCCAGTCAAACATCTCAGTATTGAATAGGATAGTTACCTCTTCTTTCTCCTCCAGATTGATATGGCACCATATTATGTAAGTAACAGGACTTACACACAGAAAGAGCATCGACACAAGTCATAGTAGCCAAGATACAAATGATTCTGTGAAATCTTTATAGAGAGGTTAGTTGATCTAATTCAAAATCTAAAGGATTCGGATATAAAAATTTATGTAAGCTAGCTGATACAAATCTTAAGATAGTGATCATTATTAGCATGAAAAAGAGAACAACGTTAAATTCTACGCTATTGTAATTAATACCTGCAATTCGTAACCATATATCCATGATGAAACCAGCAGATAATGACCCGACAAAAGCACTAATTCCTCCTGCCGTTAACAAAATGGAATAATACCTACCTTTGGTTTCCTCGGTAGAACAATCCAAGGAATATGTAGCAATACTGGTGTCTTCAGCACCAAACGCTAAACCACCAAGAATATTTGCTAATACTAGAAACCAGACATTTCCTGTAACGAGTCCAATCGCATAACCTAAAGGAACAGTAGTATAGCCCAACCTAGAAAACAAGATAACGATCTTTTTGTTGAAAACTTCATCTGCTAAACGGCCACCTATATTCTGACCTAATCCCCGAGGTATGTTAAACAAGACCCATAGGATTGAAACACTGAACCACGAATCTGCAACTCTTAAGGTAACAAAAGGGAAGATAGGCCAAGCAGTGCTCATTGCAAAAGAGAAAAACGTACTAATAGGTAGAAGACGACGGAAGGGTCGATTTCGATTGATTAAGGTTCTCCATGAAGGATGAAATTCCTCATCAATGACTACTTTTTCCCGAACATTATACTTTTCTATTAAAAAGTGGGAAATTAAGATTGTTAATCCGAAAATTAATGCAGCAGAGAAAAAAGGAATAAAAAATACAGGCTTACTCAACGCATAATCCTCAGGGATGCTGGGAAAAGGAAAGGGACTCAGTTCCATCAATATACCCATAACTAAGATCAAGAAGATTGAGCTCATTGTCCCTATTGAATTGATTTTCCCAACAAACGAAGCTCTATCTTGTTCAGTTGTATAATCCCCAAGGAATGCATTCCATGCGGGAATAATGCTAAATCCAATACTAGTCATAACTAATGATATTACGACAAGCTCTATTGGATTTTGAACATATGGTGTCAAAAAACAGGTTAGAGTAAGTGTTGAAAGTCCAATAAGGATGACAAGTTTCCTTCCACGAAGGTCAGAGAGCCATCCCCAAACTCCTTGGAATATGTTGGAGCCCAAATTCCTAACTGATGTTAGGATAGATTGTTCTAAAGGAGTAGCTCCCAAGACAACACCGAGGTATGAAAGATACACAAAAATAGACGATCTACCAGCAGCGTACCCAATACTTGTCCCCCAAATTGGAGTTTTTTCACGCAAGTCATCGGAGGAAGTTGTGTCAGACTCATTTGGATTTATAGGGGACGCATCTTCTGTATTTGATGGATCTTCAGTCATTCTAAGAGTACCTCATTTCAGTATCATCCCCTATTAAATATAGAACAGAAATTCAAGTCATCTATAGTATGAGCGGAGAATTTTCTGATTGTTTATATGCTTATTTTCATTTTATGGTTAGAAGTTTGAGCCCCTTTATTATACTCAAAGTTCTTGACCAGTAAATTGTTTTTCGTATAAATCGGCAAAAATTCCTTTCATTTTAAGGAGTTCTTGAAATGTACCCGATTCTTTGATTTCTCCATGTTCTAAGACAATTATTCTATCTGCTGACCGAACAGTGCTTAAACGATGAGCAATAATTATTGCAGTCCGATTTTCAATAATATGATGCATACTTTGCTGGATGACCAATTCTGTATGAGCATCCACAGATGATGTGGCTTCATCTAATAAAAGAATTTTGGGATCAGACAAGATAGCACGGGCAAAACAAATTAATTGCCGTTCACCCATGGATAATCGTGATCCTCGTTCTCCAACTTCAGTATCTAATCCTTTCGCCATTACAAAATCAAATGCGCCCACTTTCAGGAGAACTTGTTCGAGCTCTTCGTCAGTTGCTTCAGGTTTACCATAGAGAAGGTTTTCACGAATGGTTCCTGAAAAAAGAAAGGAGTCTTGAGGAATAATTGATAGCCATTGACGGTAATCATTCAAATTAATTTCACGAATGTCAATTCCATCAAGGAGGATTTTACCCTCTTGAAAATCATAAAAACGACATAAGAGATTAGTAATAGTAGTTTTTCCAGCACCAGTATGTCCTACTAAGGCAATTGATGAATTTGAGGGGATGCTTAATTTAAAATTTGAAATAACCGGTCCAGTTTCATCATCATATGCAAATGTTAAATCATTAAATTCAATGGCACCCTCTACTTTCCTTAATTTTTTGTTATCTTGGGGAATAACACTCGGTGTTCTGTCTAAAATATCAAATATTCGTTCAGTAGCAGCCATAGAAGACAATAAATTGTTGTAAAAATTTGAGAGTGTCATTATTGGTTGAGAAATCCTACCCAAATATGAAAGAAAAGCAACGAGTACGCCAACTGTCATTGTTTCAGTTCCGATTGCCACTCCTCCAACGGTTAAAACCAAAGCTGTTCCCAACGCTAATATCATATCCATTACAGGGAACATCACTGCAAACAAAATTAGGGCTTTAATCCGCGCCTGATAGTTTTCTAGATTTAGTATTTCAAATTCATTCGTCATGAAATCTTCTGCAGCAAAAGCCTTTGAAACCTCAATGCCTGAAATAGCCTCTTGGTAATATCCTGTTACCTTTGCGATAGTACGTCTCGTCCGTTGCCAAGCAGAGCGTGCCTTTACTCTGAAGTAGACAGTAAAAACTGCTAAGAAAGGGAAAATAATCAAAATAGCTAAAGTTAATCTTAAGTCTAAATAGACAAGTATGAAGAACAACATACCCAAGAACATAACATTGACAATAGCATCAATAATCCCTGTTGATAATAGGTTGAGTAGACGTTCTACATCGTTTGTGACTCTTGAAACAATCCTTCCTGTGGCTTCTTTGTCATAAAAATCCATACTTAAATCCTGAAGTTGATAAAAAGCCTCTTGTCTGATTTTGGTGATAATGCGTATCCCAGTTATGGTTGTAAAATAGCTAGCAATTACATTCAGTAAAAATGATAAAACGGCAATACTAAAATAAATCAGGGAAATGAATCCCAATCCTTCCACATTGCCAGGTATAATAAATGAATCAATTGCTATAGCCAAAATCAACGGTTGAACAACGCTAAGAAAGGTAGATAAAAACATAGCCGATAAAGCAGCAGAAAAGAGAAACCAATGAGGTCGTGTATAGCCAACCAAACGCTTAAATAATTCCCAATCGGAATAATCACGTTTAAGTCGATCTCGTTTATCTTCAGATTCACTCATCTTGTCTCAACTCCTCTCCTGAATGATTTTCTCTAAAGCCAGTTTAATGTCAACCATACCCAATTCTTGTGTTTTCCAAAGAAGAGGATAAATTTGACCCTTTTCTAACAGTTCTTCATGGGTTCCTTGTTCAATGATCTGGCCTCGGTTTAAAATTATAATTCGATCTACTATTTTTAGTGTACTAAGCCTTTGAGTGATAAATATCACTGTTTGTTTATCTTGTAATCCATCTAAATATTCCTCAAAAGCCTCCTGAAAGCGAGCTTCGGTAGAGATGTCTAACGATGATGTTGCATCATCTAGAATCATAATAGGACATTTTCTCAATAACATCCGGGCAATGGCTACGCGTTGTTTTTGTCCACCAGAGAGCGTAACCCCTCGTTCCCCAATAATTGTTTCTAATCCATCAGGTAAATTGCTGATAAATTCATCTAGTTGTGTTATTTTGACAACTTTATTGATCTGTTCAATTGTTGCCTCAGGTACTCCGAAAGCAATATTTTCAGAAATCGTACGTCCGAAAAGAAATGGTTCTTGATGGACAAATCCAACTTTCTGCCTCCAGGCTTTAAGATCCAAGTCACGTAAATCATATGATGTTTTTTGACCAGTTTTTAGCAATATTCTACCTATATTTGGATCATAAAAACGAGGAATTAAAGAAATTATCGTGGTTTTACCTGATCCTGTTGGTCCTAAGATAGCTATTTTCTCTCCAGAATTGATTGTCAATGAGATATTAGATAAAATCTGCCTATCCTTATAAGAAAAAGATACCTTGTCAAAAATGATAGTGGGACTAATATTTTCTAGAATTCTTTCAGCTTTTGGTACTTCTGGGAGGTGAGTTGGAGCCTCTAATAGAGTGAATACCCTATCTCCCGCGGCTGATACCCTTTGGTACATTATAAGGGAAAAAGCTAAGAACCGAGTGGGCATGGCAAGCATTATGAAATATGTAAAGAGAGTAATCAGTAAGCCTGGACTTATGTCCCCCTGAATTACTAGATACCCTCCTGCAAAGATCAGAATAGTAATTAAGAGATTAACTACGAATAGAATCATTGGTAAGAATACCGACCTAATTTTAAACGCGTAAGCCCTTAAATCAAAGTAAGTGAAATTCTCCTTGTCAAACTTCGTTTTTTCTCTATCTTCCGCATTGAATGCTTTAACAATCTGAGTGCCTGCAATATTTTCCTGAATTACCGTAGTCAATTTTCCATATTGTTGTCTTATATCGAAAAAAAGAGGGCCTAGTTTTGTTGAAACAAAATAAGAAAGAATGAACAAAGTAGGAGTGACAATACCAATCAAAAGAAATAATCGAATGTCAATAATATACAGGACTAAGTATATTCCTACATATGTTAAAAAAGCCTGTAAAAGAATTCGTTCTCCCCAAACTAAAAACTCTGAAATTGGTTCGAGGTCAGTTGTTGCTCGAGCCATAAGATCCCCTGTATGATGTGTGTCAAAAAATTCAAGACTAGAGGTTTCATATTTGTTAAACAAGTCTTTTCTGATGTCATAAATTATTCTCTCACCTTGAAGGTAACCAATCCACCTCCCTAGAAAATAAGTTACTCCTCGTATGACACTAGCGATGATAATAAGCATGACTCCTGTCAATACGATAGCTATTTCGAATCGTTCCTCTGTTATCGACAGAAGAATCTGGTCAATAGTCACGCCCACTAATATTGGGATACTAAGCTCTGTGATTTGGGCAATGAAAATGAATATTAAAACTGATACAGCCAGTGTTTTTCGTTGCAACACATAATGTAACAAATGTTTTAATACATGCAACGAATTACCTCTTAAATTTCTTTCATGAATTGATTTTTTAGTACTTTTTCTCATAATAAGAGAAAATTTAACTGTTTCAGCCTTAACGAACCTAATATTTTATTCTTTAGTTTTGTATACTGGAAAAGCTTTTTTTGTGATTCCTCTTTTAAGAATGATTAATGAGATAAATGGTGAGTATCCTGAAATGTGAAAAATGTGAAAAAGAATTGGCGACACTTTTCTGCCTTCGATGTAAGCGAGCGATCTGTCAACATTGTTATGATCAATCATTGGCAGTTTGCAATGATTGTGTCAATTTTAAAAAGGCTAGAGAATGGGATCGTCGTCAATTGGTTCGTACTTTAGCTGAAAATGTGAGATTTGCTTCTGACAAATTAGAAAAGGATGCTTGTCAGGGATGTGAAATTCTTCGCTACCAACTCCTTTTCTCCCTCAAAGTTCTCAAAAATCTTGGAATTGAGCTTGAACAAGAAGACTTATCAGGATTAAAACAACCCATAAATCAATTAAGAGAGGCAATCATCCCTTTGATCATCGAAGTAATAGCTCAAAAAGACCTTGATGCTGATCCAGCCGCCTGGCGCAGAATTTAAGACTTTATTACACCTTAGAATCGTCAGATAGAAATCCTAGCTCTTTTCCTCACTCTTTTGAGAAATATCCGAATTTATTCGCCCAAAAACTCGAATCCTGTAATCCAGGAGCACATTTTTCCTTTGCAAGTCTGTAAAAATTCTTCATTTGATATTCTAAATCACAGAACTCAAGTATCTCATCATCAAGATCAATAACAACAAATGATGCATTTCCAGTTCCATCGCGTGGCTGACCTATGGATCCTGGATTGAGAATAATTCTATTTTTATTAAATGGAAATTTCAATGGAAATTTAGTGGGTTTTTTATCAAGAATGTCTTCAATAAGGGACCATGAATAGAAGTTATCCCGTGCAATTAAAAAACGTCTATGAGTATGCCCTATAATTATTATGTCAGCACTCACGGCTTTTTTGTCATTCTTCAACCGATCAATTGTTACTCTGGGATCTTGAAGAGGAGGAGGGAGAAGATATTTACCAACATTTTCTCTTCTTCTTAATGAGGGTGTCCCGTGAGTCAAATAGAATTTCTTATGATCCAATTGGAATATCTGTTTAAACGGGAGGTTAAATAAGAATTGAAAATGATCTTCTTGAATATCTTGAGCATTACGATCTAACATTTCTGCTGCTGACTCTCGGAAATTAAATGTCTTTAAGATCTTATGATCCTGCTTTATGGGTTCTTGGTGGTAATAATCACTATATCTGAAACGAACCCCTATATCGTGATTTCCGAGGCAAAAATAATGAGATATGGGATAATATAGGAAAAAATTGACGCATTCTTTGGGTTGAGGACCATAGCCAACAAAATCGCCAGCACAGATTAAAACATCAATGTGTTGCCCTTCGAGAAATGCAATTACCGTCTTTAAGGCATAATAATTGGAATGTATGTCTGAGATTATACCGATCTTCATATTAAGTTCCCCCTTATTTTCAATTCGATTACTCAGTCGTTGTAACTATTAAGTATGAAAAAACAATGAAATTCCATAAATAAAGAAAGCTCCTACAATGAACGCAATTAAATTCTGAAGATTATTCTTTTCATGAGTTTGAGGTATCAAATCTGAAGCTGCCACATAAATAAATGTGCCAGCAGCCAATGCCAAAAGGATTCCGATTAGAAGTTCTGATAAACCGCTAATAAATAATAATGAAAATAATGCTCCAAACGGTGTTGCAATAGCTACAATTATGGATAGGATTTTCGATTTATCTGGCATTACTTCATTTACGATAGCAAAAGAAGTTACACCTTCTGGGATCTCATGAAGAATCACGGCCATAGCAGCTAAAAATCCGATCTCTGTACTTAGCTCAAATCCTACCCCAATGATAATGCCATCAATTAGGGAATGAAAAGCTAGACCAGAAAATGCCATAACTCCTATTCGAGATGTATGGTGTGCTCCAAATTCGTCTTCATCCTCATCAAGACAATAATGAATTTCACTCCCAGAATGAATCACAATAAAATTCTCTAATAAGTAAAAAGCGAAAAATCCAATGAAAAGCGCTGGATAGAATGCTAATTCAGAGAGCTCAACTGCTTCAGGCATTAAATGAAAAAATACTAATGCTAAGATTAGTCCAGCCGCAAATGAGTTTATATAGTGAGAGTTTTTGAGAGCCCATTCATGGTTCCTCCTAATCATATAAATTCCAAAGAGAGTTGCTATCCCTGCGAGCGTGCCATAGAAGATAATCAAGAGCTCCATTTCATACATGATTACTACCCTGAAGGAATAATGAGTTTAAATCCTTTTTATTACTGACTTTCATGAATTTCTTCTAATCTTTCTTCTATAAATCCTAAAATGTCACTTGTCAAATCAAAAATAGAGTATGGATTTTCTACGATCAAATTAAGTTGATAATTTGATTGATTGTATAACCTATCACTCAAAAACCATGTAATTTGATCCGCAGTTCTGGAACTGAATTTCAGAGCTGCTTCATTTAACACTTTCTTTGTATTGGAGTGTTTATACTTGTCTGGGTTAATATTATAAACAAGAGGGTAAAGATAATACTCCTGTGTTTTATCAGCATATTTTGCACGAATACCTCTTAAAATATCAACCACGTCTCCTATATTATCAAATTTATCACCTTCTTTATCCCTCCATGTGATTTTTCCTTTATCAATTGCTTCTACAGGAACTTTTAGGCTAGTATTATGAATGGTTGTACCTAACATTTTCTGGTTGTTAACACTCACATGTACCCCTTGAGGAGTTATTATTTTAGTGTAATTGATCGACACCTCTTCAACAATCCCCTCAATCTTCAAATCTGGGAGCATTATATAATCACCAACACTGAATGGATTAGTCACAAGAAGATACAAACCGCTCAAGAAATTTCCGAGAGTTGTTGATGAGGCAAAACCAATAGCTGTTCCAAGT
>CP070665.1:1168023-1173329 GCA_020351745.1 Candidatus Heimdallarchaeota archaeon
ATTCTGTCTCAGCGATAAATACATTGTCAGCGCCATATGCTATGTATTCTTTGGCGAGATTTTCATCACTTTTACCAATTATGACACCTGTCAGTTTCGTACCAATTTCTTTTGTCAATTCAGAACCTTTGCCAAGAAGCTCAAATGTTATGTTTTTATCATCAGAATATACTAGTACCATTTTTCTATCACCTCAGAACTCCTTCTTTAGTAAGACTTTCAACAAGTTGATTTATTGATTCATCAATATCATCTTTATAGACGATGTTTTTTCGTTCCATTGGTACACCTTTTAGTTCAATGGTTTCAACAAAAGGTTTAATATCTTTAATAAGTGAATCAGCAGTCCATTCGTTGATAGCTTTATTAGCCGCTCCGAGTATTTGCATAAGGCTTGGAAGTCTTGGCTCATTGATTTCTTTGGTTACAGTTATTAATACTGGATAAGTTGATTCAGTAGTTATTGCTTTATCACCCATGTTTTTTTCACAGGTTACTTTATCTTTTTCAGCATTGACGCTCTGTGCATAAGCGATTTGTGGTATATTGAGTATTCCCGCTAGACGTGGACCTATCTGTCCTGAAAACATGTCAATAGATGCCTCTCCACAAAGAACAATATCGTATTCACCGATTTTTTTTATCGCCTCAGCAAGAAGCATTGAAACTACATGGTAATCATATTTGTCAGGTGGATTTACTATTATACCTTCATCTGCTCCCATAGCAAGTAGTTCTTTGATTCTTTCTTTAGCATCACTACTCACTGTTAATGCGGTTATTTTCCCACCGTTTTTTTCTTTAATCGTTATTGCTGTTTCCATAGCGTTTTTATCAATATCACTAATCTTAAAGGGTACACCCTGTAAAATTGGTTTTTTTGTGCTAGGATCAACCTTCATCTCAGATATATCAATAACTTGTTTTGCACATACAATTATATTCATTTCACCACTCCTTTGCGTTTTATTTCTAACTCTCTAAGTTCTTTTCTTTTAATCTTCCCGCTCTGAGTCTTAGGAAGTTCATCAACAAATTCAATCTCTCTAGGATATTTATAAGGTGCAGCGACTCTCTTTGTATGAGCTTGAATATCCTTTACAAGATCTTCAGATTGATTAATATTATCCAAGAGAATTACAAATGCTTTAACAATAACACCACGAATCTTATCAGGACTTGCAACTACAGCACATTCTAAAACATCAGGATGAGAGATAATTGCAGATTCCACTTCAAAAGGTGAAATCCGATAACCACTTGCCATTATAAGATCATCATCTCTTCCGGTAAACCAATAATATCCATCTTCATCCTCATAAAGCACATCACCTGTGAGGAACCAACCGTTTCGAAAACTCTCCTTGGTTTTTTCAGGTTTATTCCAATATTCTTTAAACAGTCCAGGATCTGTCTCTTTAACACCAAGTATACCGGGTTCTCCCTGTGGCACTGGTTCACCATTTCTATCAACGATTTTACAAATCTTACCAGGTTGTGGTTTACCACAAGAACCTGGTTTGATCTTCATTCCACGTAGATTTGAAAGATAAACCATGATTTCAGTCATTCCAATTCCATCATGGATATCAAGATCGAATCGTTGTTTCCAAAGCTTAATAATCCGAGGGTTTAATGGTTCACCTGCAGAAACACAGTGTCTCAAATTTGACAAATCATATTTTTTATCTGCATCTTTTACAGTTACAAACATACGATACGCTGTTGGAACAGATGCAAGGTTAGTAATTTTGTATTTCTCTATAAGTTCAAACCAATGCTCTGCGCTGAATTTACCATCATAAATAAAAGTTGAAAAACCCCATCTCCAAGGATACAAAAAACCGTTTCCAAGTGGAAAAATCCAGTTGAGATCACCAGTGTGTGTTAATAAATCTTCATCTTTTGCATGTTGCCATAGAAGAACACTAGGATCGTTACCAGGTACCCATCGATGTAAATGTACCGCACCTTTTGGATTACCTGTAGTACCGGATGTGTAACAGAAGAAAGCCATGTCTTCACTATTAGTAGGTTCTATTTCTAAATTTTTAGATGATTCTTTCATTAATTCATTATAGTCGAGTTCATTATCATATGGTTCATCAACAATGATTACGTTTTTCAAAGTTGGACATTTGTTTTTTATCTCGTTTACATCTTTAACATATTTATGTGTAGTTATTACTGCTTTTGAACCACTATCTCTTAGTCTGTATTCTATTTCATGAGGTCTAAACATGACACTTGAGGGAATTGGTATTGTACCAATTTTTACTCCTCCTAGAAATGATATGTGGAATTGCGGTATATTTGGAAGTCTGATGAGGAATCTATCTCCTTTCTTAAAACCAAGTTTTTTCAATGTGTTTCCAAACTTATTTGTTAGATTCTTCATGTCATTATATGTAAATCGGTCGGTTAATCCTTCTGAGTTTTCCCAGTAGAGTGCTACTTTGTTTTTCTTTTCAGTCTTTGTATGTTTATCTACGCAGTCATATCCAATATTGAATTTCTTGGGTATATTCCATTTCCAACTTTGGAATTCTTTTTCGTAAATTAACTCCCCCATAATCTATTCATCCTGTAATTATATTTTAGCTTAGAAGACTACTGGAGATAACAAGACGTTGAACTTCTGAAGTACCTTCATAGATTTCAGTTATTTTTGCATCACGGAATAACCGTTCAACAAGATATTCCTTGGTATATCCATATCCTCCATGGATTTGAACAGCTTTTATTACTGCATCCATTGCTGTTTCAGATGCAAAAAGCTTCGCCATAGCAGCTTCTTTACTTATTCGTTCACCTTTATCTTTTTGATATGCAGCTTTATAAACCAAGTATCGTGATGCTTCTAAACGTGTTGCTATATCTGCTATCATCCATTGAATGGCTTGGAATTTTGCAATAGGTCTTCCGAATTGTTGTCTCTGTTTTGAATATTCAATGCTTTCGTCAAGTGCTGCTTGACCAATACCAACGGCTTGTGCAGCGATACCTATCCTTCCACCATCGAGTGTACTCAGTGCAATTTTGAATCCATCGCCTTCTTTTCCTAGAAGGTTTTCTTTTGGTACTTCCATATTCTCAAAAATGAGTTCAGAAGTACCTGATGCGTTAATACCAAGTTTTTCATAGATACTACCAACTTTGAATCCTTTCATGTCATTTTCAACGATAAATGCACTTATACCCTTTGATCCAGCTTTTTTATCAGTTACTGCAAAAACAATAATAATACCAGCATTAGATCCACTTGTGATAAAAGTTTTATCACCATTTATAATATATTTATTTCCTTTTATAACTGCATTTGTTTGCATTGCTCCCAGGTCTGAACCAGCGTTGGGTTCTGTTCCTGCAAAGGCACCGATTTTTTTTCCACTAGCTAGAAGTGGTAGGTATTTCTTTTTTTGATCTTCTGTTCCATATTTCATAATTGGCCATGATACAAGTGAGTTATGAACGGATGTAATAACTCCTGTTGATGCACATTTTTTTGATATTTCTTCGACAACTATTGTGTAGCTAATATTGTCTAATCCTGCTCCACCATATTCAGCGGGTATTATTGTTCCGAGGAATCCAAGTTTAGACATTTTTTCTAGAATTTTTGTTGGATATTCTTCTTTTTGATCTAATTCTGCGGCAACTGGTGCGATTTCTTTTTCTGCGAATTCTCGGACCATTTTCTGTATCATTTTTTGCTGATCGGTTAGTTCTAATCTCATGTGGGTGCGAATAAAATTCAGTAAAATAAAGGTTACGGTATGGATAATTATAATTGATAATAAACAATATTCATTGTGAAAGAAAGAAATATAATAACCTAGGTAATTCGGAGGGAGAGGAGATCGCCTTGAAAAAAGGATATATACATATTTATTCAGGACCTGGAAAAGGTAAGACAACTGCGGCGTTAGGACTTGGTTTGAGAGCTGCTGGTGCGGATTTTAAGGTTCATATGATCCAATTTATGAAGGGAAGAAGGTATAGTGAATTGGATGTGTTGGAACATGTTAAGAATTTTACTGTATCTCAATTTGGTCGTGATGAGTTTGTATCTAAAGATAATCCTGAGCAGATTGATATTGATCTTGCTCGAGAAGGATTCGATTTTGCAGTGGATGTAGTAAAAAAAAGATTGTATGATATGGTTATTTTAGATGAGATAAATGTTGCAATTGATTATGGTCTTATTTCTCTTAAAGATATGCTTGGTTTGATTGATCAAAAACCTGAAAAACTGGAGCTTGTTTTAACTGGTAGGTATGCTCATCCTGACTTGATTAAAGTTGCAGATGTTGTAACTGAGATGCTTGAGATTAAGCACCCTTATCAGGAAGGTGTGACAGCTCGGAAAGGTGTTGATTTCTAAGAACTGTGGGAGGAATGTTATGTTTGATAAAGTAGAGATAGACAAGATAAAGCAAAAAAGGAAGGATTGGGAGAAGAATTGTTATTCTGAACTTGTTGAGAATCATCCTGAAAGAAAAGATAAATTTGAGACTTTATCTGGTATTGATATTAAAAGTGTTTATTCTCCTGAGGACATTGCTGATCTGGATTATGTTAAGGATTTTGGTTTTCCTGGTGTTTTTCCTTTTCTTCGTGGTGTTCATTCTACGATGTATCGTGGTCGTTTGTGGACTATGCGTATGTTTGCTGGTTTTGGAAGTGCAGAGGAGACAAATAAACGTTATAAGTATTTACTTGAGCATGGTGAGACTGGTTTGAGTGTTGCTTTTGATTACCCTACTTTGTATGGTTATGATACGGATCATCCTTTGTCTCGTGGTGAGTTTGGTAAGTGTGGTGTTGCGGTTTCTTCTCTTCGTGATATGGAGATTTTGTTTAGTGGTATTCCTGTTGATAAGATTACTACTTCTATGACGATTAATGGTCCTGCTTCTATTGTTTGGGCTATGTATATTGCTAATGCTGAGAATCGTGGTATTAGTAATGATGTGATTGGTGGGACTATTCAGAACGATATTTTAAAGGAGTATATTGCTCAGAAATCTTTTATTTTTCCACCTGAGCCTTCTATGCGTTTGATTGTTGATACTTTTGAATATGGTTTTAAGAAGGTCCCGCGTTGGAATACGATTAGTATTAGTGGTTATCATATTCGTGAAGCGGGTTCTACTGCGGTTCAGGAGCTTGCTTTTACTCTAGGTGATGGCTTGGAATATGTAAGAGCGGCTATGGATCGTGGTCTTGAGATTGATAAGTTTGCTCCTCGTTTGAGTTTCTTTTTTAATTCTCATAATGATTTTTTTGAAGAGATTGCTAAATAT
>CP070665.1:1173429-1180028 GCA_020351745.1 Candidatus Heimdallarchaeota archaeon
AATCATACATTAATACAACGTTAGCAAATGCTCCATCTGCATCTGAATAAAAGTAATCAACCTCTTTTATGAAGTTAAACGGTGAATCTTCTTTGAAAATAGTGATACGCTGAAGAGGTAGTTGAGGCGATCCAAAAGCAACACGTGGTTTCCCATCTGGATGGGGATAACCAGTTGTTACGCTCCTCATTGTATAATTATTATTCGGTCCAGATGTCACTGTCACAATATCTTGGAAACTATGGGCTGTTCTTGCATTTGTGGTTAATTCGGCAACTCTAAAAGAACTATTCTCCCTATCCAAAAATTCATTAAATCTATTATCAGCAACTTTATGGTTGTTCAACGTTAATATACCTATTGAAATTACTAATATGACTGCAATTAGCGATTTTTTCACCTTTTACACCTTTTCATTTATAATTAAACTATATTCAACAATATGCGTTTGTATATTAGTTCCTGTTTAAATAATTAACCAAATCTCAAAATAAACGAAGTATGTCGTTAAAGATAACTCCTAATTTTGTCTTGTGTGACTGATTTTATCCAACGTTCTTCTTCATCGAAATTTTTTTTTGAAAATTTATGAAAGCCATCGTTATTGTGTCGCGACAAAGCTGTTTTCATGGTTCGTAAATTCGAATTAGGGAAAGGGGAGAATAGCCGCGTCAGGAGCCAATAAAAATGTTATTGCAGAAATTAAGCCGTAAAGTGCGAAGAAGAATGCGATAAGTAAACCTAATATGGCAATTTTACTCCTTTTTGCCTTTGGAAAAGGCTCCATCTCTTCTGCTTTCACAATTTCTTGATGTAATATCTTGAATGATTCTTCAATTCTCTTCTCAGAAGCTTTACTAGCCATGGCAGACGAGAGGACTGTACCTATTGTAGCTATTGAGACAGATACGGAAAGAAGGGTTGTAATTGCTTGAGTATTAGATAAATCAGCCCTTTTTCCTTCTATAACCTCTATCATACTCAGAATAATCTTATCATGAAGAAGGTAAAAATTCTGCCAATTAATAAGGAGGACCATTGTTGTTTTCGGAAAATCTTCTCCAAAATATTCAAAAAGATCCAGAATTACTGTATTATTAAAACCAACAGTTAATAGAAATTCCTCTAGCGTGATAAAACTGCCAGGGTTATTATTTTCCCAGTTCTGTCTAGTGATAATATAGTCATAACCATTTACAGCTTTAGTCGCAAAAGCCAACTGATCTATGTTTCCAAATTCAAATTTCGATTGAATTTGAGCTGTGTAGGTATTGTTGAGATCCGTGATTACGAAATTTATATATTTCTCAATTACTTTGAGTTTGGCATCACGTTCAGTACTTGTGAAAGTTGAATTCATAACCTCATACTCGATTGCATTAGTTGACGCTTCTGCAAGGAGTAATTCAGCTAGATTCGACATTTCAATGTCAAAATTTAGCATTGTAATTCGCTGTTTTTCCATATTAGCATATTCCTTTTCAGAGGAAGCTATCACCGAACGTAAATTCTCAGTTTTGTCTGTATATACATTTAACAGATAACCTGTGGCAAACGTAAAAGAAGATATTGTTATTATGATTAGAATTGTCCAATTTATATCTCGTTTCAAATTCTTTCACCTGTAAAGTCAGATTGGTTTGTAACATAGTTTGGGATTTTTCATAATAAAAACAGATCTTATACTATAGAAAAATGAATTTGTGAGTTCTAACACCAGAGAAAAAATCCTTCACCGAGAGAATAATGTGAGGTATGGAGCATATTGCCATCAAAAACAATTACTGTTTTTCTTTTCAAATTTCTACAATTAATGAACTAATGGTTTGATTCACACTAGTCCCATTGTTCCTCGTAAAAATCTCAGAAAGAGCTAAAGCAATATTCAAACGATCAATAGTCGCAAGGAGCTCTATTGTTCAAGTTTCTCAATTAATTCAATGTAAGCCTTCATAGCCTCTTCTTGTGACATTCCCTTTCTGGACGCCCATGCGTCGTATTTGTATCGATCTCGAATTTTTATTCGTCCTGGTCGTTTTCCTGTCACATCTCCTTTGAGTGCTTGCTTGTATAATCCATACATTTCAAGTAAGACTTCAGGCGGTTGATTTGGTAATTTGTTGGCACGTTGTACTATCTCATCAAATTTAGTTTTTACTGTGGGGTCTATTTCTTCAGACATGGTTCTTTTTCTCCAAAAAATATTCATTTTAATTATTTCGATGCTTTAAAGATCACTTTTCAATTCACATGCCAGGGAAAGGAGGTGGTAATTGGAGACTTACAGGAATCGGATATTTTGCGAATCGTTGTGCTTTCATTCCTTCAATGATGTCCTCAGCTTTTGTTGCGGGGATTGTAAACAACAGTTCGCTATCATTTGTACCTGCAAAAACACGATCACCATTTCCAGGAACTACAACCTGACACTCACCTGTGTTAAAGGTTCTTATGATTCCAGCGGTACAAGATGCCATTATTCCAGCCAATTCGCTTTTTAGTTTCTCTCCTTCCTTATACATTCTACCCTGAAGCAAACGCATAATTTGTGCAGGATTTCCATAAATTAGTATAACATCTGGAACGATTTTTGTACGTGTTAGAGGAGATACAACTACTCCGCCATATTTACCTGGTTCCAAGCGGTCTAAATTATCAACAATTCTTTGGGTTCCTGTTTCGTCTGCAGCATAACCAGCCATTTGAAAGAACTGCGCCAGGGAGGACTCATCAACAGGAGAAGTCCATCCATAAGTAAGACTGGCTCCTGGACATCCGCAATCTTCTTCAGTAATACCCATTGTCCAACCAAATTTTCGACTCAATGTTAGAGCTTGACAGATCGCGATTTTTTGTTCTGGTCTCCTTGTTCTTTCAGGGAATTCGGATTCATCCTTCATAAATTTTACTGCAAGTGGATAGGTTTGAGGTCGAAGTAATTCTTCGAAAGTTTTTCCAATATTCATCCAATTTTCCATATATTTCTCACCAATGTTCATTTGTAGCTATAAAAGTCTTGATTACAGACCCTTACCATATTTTTGGTATTAACCGATAACGTACTTTTTCCATATATTCTCTGTACCCTTCTAGTTCTTCAATTAATGCTTTTTCTTCATAAGTTGCCCGGATTGCAATAAAAATGATAACTAGCAACGCAGGTGGTACAGCAAGAAAGGAACCTAATGCTATAGGAAAGCAAATGGTCATGATAATGAACCCTATATACATGGGGTGACGGACATAAGCATAAGGTCCAGTGCTGATTACTTTTTGTCCTTCTTGTACCTCGATTCGTTTTGAGGCATACGCGTTTTCTCGCATAACAATGAATATTATGATAAAAGCAAGAGAAATCCCTCCAAATCCTATTATTTCTAAAGGTAACGGAACTTTGAAATCGGACCATTGAAATAAATCACTTAGTGAAGGATTCACGCTAAATGCAGTTATTAGAAACATTGAGAAAAAGGTAATTCCCGAAACAACTATAAAAACTGTATCAAAACCTTTTTCAGGTTTGACTTTGGTTCGAGACGCCAGAATTGTAGGATCTCTCTGCCAAAAGTAGATGATAACTACTAACACATAGAGAAAAGTAATAATAAGAAATATCCAAGCTTCCATCCATTCTAAGGTACCAGCTGGTACAAAAAACAAAATACCATAAATAATGAAGCCAACTATTACCTGAACAAGCAGACGCGGAAGAGATACGGTTTGTGACATACTTAATCCTCTCTTCAAGATTTAAGTTGCAGTCATAAAAATTTTTCTGCAATTATTAGAAAAGAAAAACTGTTTCGAGTGAAATCTTAAAATAAGATATCTAACATGGAACAATAGAAGATGAAACAAAACAAGGTTCTCGAATTATGTGAATTGTGTGAAAAACGTACGCCAATTTATACTTGTACATTTTGTAGAGGGAATTTCTGTGAAAAATGTACGGTAGAAACGAGTAGTGGTGAATATTTCTGTAAATCTTGTCAACTTTCAGCAGTTAAAAGTGACCAAGCTTGTGATTAATCAGTTTTTCATTCCAAAGAGAAATACTTCAAATCAAGAAAGTGATTTGCGAGTGGAAAAAGAGGTTCTTTGATTTTTTTAGAACATATCTGAGGAAAAGGAGAAAGGTTTTTTTAACGCATTATCTATATATATAGATGATGATATCATGGCTTCCAAGACAATATCTGTAACTCAAGAAGTATATGACCTTCTATCTCGCTTTAAATTACCTCATGAAAGTTTTGGCGATGCGATTAAAAGGCTTTGCGAAGAAAAAACAGCCGGATCAATCTATGAATGGATAATAAATCGTCCATTATGGTCTGATATGCCCGAAGAAGAATATAAACAAGTTAAAAACAATATTAACAGCATTAGAGAACGATTCACAATTCAAGAGGTAAATTTAGATGATGATGGTTGACACATCAATTCTGGTCGATTTACTTCGAAAGAGTCCAGAGATATTGAGATTCGTACAGAAATTAGGTTCAACCCCCCTTTTTACCACTGAAATTTCAATAATGGAACTTGTTTTTGGTATTACGGGGAGTCATATTTACATAAACAAACCTGAGTTGAAACAGAAACGTCTTTCAGAAATCGGGGATTTATCACTAAAATTCACTATTCTACCTTTTGACCGTAAATCCGCATATAAGACAGCAGAAATATTGGGAAGATTAAAATTAGACGGGAAACTTGTAGATTTTAGGGCCGGAATGATCGCTGGAGTTACAAAAGCAAACGGAATTGATGAACTAATCACTCATAACAAAAAACATTTTGAAAGGATTCCCGATCTTAAAATTATTGAGATAAGTTAAGAGGGGATTCTCTACAAGTAATGTGATATGTAAAGAGAAGAGCGGAAATACTTCTTCTTGCTTATTTGAATTCACTTAATAAGAACCTTCAGTCTGTAACAATTCATTCAGACTCTCCAGACTCGCAAACAGGTACGCGAATTCGGATTGGTTTCGCTAGTTGAGTACCTGAAAAAGCTACCACCAGAGATAATCAGCGGATTCGAAATAGACCAGAAATAAATCTGCTGAAGCATGGTAATCAGATGTAAGTGAACTGTCGTTTCTGGAACAGGAACAATGCAAGTAATAGGGCCCCGATTCCTATAGCAAGGACTAGAACCAACTCAGGAAATGGATATGCATAAGAAAGATCCAATTCAATAACTGGGTAATAATAGTCAAAGTTTTCATTATTTATTAGCCCATTCATAACTTTTGTTCCTTCAAGGTAATGGAAGAGAGAAATTCCTTGTATAATATCAGCTGTTTCTGCACTTGCTGTCCTGATCAGTCCCCCAAATCGTTCAAGTATCCATGATCCACCAACAATTAACCCAGCTGATCCCAGTGTCTTCGTTGTCTCCATGAAAATCACTGAACAAAGGAGGGTTATACAGGTGAAAGCCATGAACACGAGCCATTTCCCGAGGAGAGCAATGAGAAAAGCTTCACTTTTAAAGTCTATAGGTCGTTGCAAGGTTCCGCTTGCGTTTAAGATTTCTACTCCCACCACTATTGATCCCCAAACGAGGATAGGAAATATTAACGATAAAGTGATGATGGCAAGCACAATGAATAAAATCTTCTTCACGATGAAGAGGCCTTGCTATCATACGTAGGTAAACTCTCGTTTTTGGAATAAAGGATTATCAAAGATTATTATTGTCAGAGCTATAAGAACGGCTGCAATTATAGCCATTCCTAAAAATTCTTGCACTAGATTTGAAGTGAGTCCACCAGTCTCAATTACTTTATTCATGATCCTTCCGCCATCTAGATAATGGTAAAAGGAAGCTTCTCGAAGTAGAGTGGCTAAATCTGGATCTGCAGCTGTAACTAATCCTCCTATAGTTTTAAGAAGGTAAGATCCTCCTACAAACAAACCTCCAAAAGCTAGAGTTTTACCTGTATCCATAAAGATGACAGAGATTAGAATGACGACACAAGTCATTGTGAAGTAAAGAAGCCATTTCCCTACTAAAGCTAAGAAGTACGCTTCACCTCCATGAGGTTTGAGTTCAACTCCTAGAATTTCTGCTCCTACAATAGCTATCCCAGCACTAAATACAGGGAACGAAAACGTAACAGTAATGTATGCAAAGACCTTTTCCAATATAAAACGCCATCTGGGGACTGGGAAACTTAACACAAAGTCCATTGTTCCACTATCTACCTCTCGGTTGACTAGTTGGATTCCAAAAAGCAAAATGAGTGCCATAAAAAAGATATCAGCCATGGTAAAGATTTCCATTGCTATAAATCCTTCAACCGATGTAAAATCAGCTCCTTCTGGGAGTAAAGCCTTATAAAAGGGTTGTTCTAGTAGATCTCCAAAACCTGCCATATACTCTTCAAAAGACGGCCATATAGCTACCATCAGAAATGACATACCTGTCAAGACAAGTATGGGTAAAAACCAAATGAGCCAATTTTTACGTATTTGTTTAGTGTAAATTGATAACACATTCATTCCTCCTTTGCTAAATCTAATTCATCTTTATAATAGGTAAGGAAGATGTCTTCTAAACTACTATCTTCTAAAGTCATCCTCTTAACACG
>CP070665.1:1180128-1221270 GCA_020351745.1 Candidatus Heimdallarchaeota archaeon
AGCTTCAATCTGACTTGTCAGCAGAAAAAAATAAGTTAGGAATATTAGAAACCGAAAAGACCAACCAAACAACTACTCATCATTCATTAGAATTAGAACTTGCATCATTACAAACTATTCATGATGAACTAAAACCACAGTTTGAAAACCGCATGAAAATCATTAACCAAGAATTTGAACGATTAAAAAAGGAAAAAAATCTAATTGCAAATAGATTCCAGGCAATTCGGATTCTTTGTTCCAAAGACTACATCCAAAGTCCTGAGGTGGGATTGGTAAAATTCTTGGCTAAAAAGCCAAGTCCAAACTCCACTATAACAGAAATTCGTTCAGCATTAGGTATGGATCTGAATACATTGAATTCAGTCTTAAATGGATTAGCTGTCAGAAAAGTTCTTGACTTCAACGAATCGACAGGAAATATCACACTCGTAACTAAAATTGATTTATTTGACAGGGAGGTTTAATCATGGATACAGATACTTTAAGAGAAAAATTCATCAGAAGTGAAGAAGCGCTGAGTCGCTTGGCTGATGATACGAAGCAGTTAGTCTTCACTCGTGTTCAAGATTTACGTGGGTCAAAAGATTATCTTGAAACTCTCATTAAAGAGAAGGAAGCCGTTGATACTCAGATCACAGAACATGAAGCAAAGATTTCTTCCCTTCAAGATGAAATTAATAACCAAGCAAATCTAAAGGATGATCTGGTTAGAAAACAAGCAAGCACTGCTCAGGAGCTAGAAGCAAAAAAAGTGAGGGTAGAAGAACTTCAAATCGAGAAAACCAAGAAGGATGAAGATCTTCAAACTATTAATACTAAAATTACAAATATCAAATCTGAAATTTCTCAAAAAAGAGAAAAAATTGCTACTTTAACAAAAACCAATAAAGATCTTGAAATGAAGCTGAAAACCGAAATTGACACAAAAGAAGCCGAGAATAATGAACTAAAAAATGAACTTGAAACGCTGAAATCAGACAATGCGGTCATTTCGTTTCTCCTAGAAGAATCAGCTGAAGATATTCCTGAAGTAGACATTCTTGCAGCAGTAATGAATCTAGAACGAACCACAAAAGAGCAATTGAAAGAAACACTTGAAGGACAGATCTCTCCAGTAATAATTACTCGCACTCTTGGGCGTATGGCTGAAAAGAATTTACTTAACTATGATGAATCAAACGATATCATCTCCTTCCGATAAGAAGCTTAAGGGGATGTATTCTATTTGTCAACAGTTTTAACGAAAGAGAATGAATGGATATTTTATAGATCCCTGAAATCAGGAAATTTACAGTGTATAGCCTGCCCCAGACATTGCCAACTTTCAGATAACGAAATTGGTTGGTGTGGGGCACGGATCAACAAAGACGGAAGAATTATCCCCCGCACTTACGGTTTAATTTCATCACTTGCAATTGATCCCATTGAAAAGAAACCACTTTATCATTTTCTTCCAGGAACTGGTATCTTATCAATTGGCTCCCATGGATGTAATATGGGTTGTATCCATTGTCAGAATTACTCAATATCAATGAATCGAAATATTTCTTCTCTAAGAAAAATGATGCCAGAAAAACTTGTACAAACAGCTCTTGCCAAGAATATTCCATCGATAGCCTCAACCTACAATGAACCAATGATAGCTTTTGAATATGTACGGGATATTGCAGAAATTGCACATAAACACAATTTGAAGATGGCTGTTGTTGACAATGGCTATATTACAAAGAGATTAGCTGAAAAACTGGGGAAATTGATCGATGCGGCAAATATTGATGTTAAAGGATTTTCCTCTGACTTTTATAAGGAAATTTGCAGTTCACCTTCATGGAAACCAGTATTAAAAACTTGTGAGATCTTTCATGAACTGGGGGTTCACCTAGAGATTACAAACTTGGTAATTCCAACAAAAAATGACTCAATTGATATGATCAAAGATATGTGTGAATGGATTGTGAACAATCTAAGTCCTAATGTGCCTTTGCATTTCTCACGTTTCCATCCGGATTATAAACTTCGTAATTTGCCTTTCACACCCATTGAAACATTAGAAGCAGCATATAGTGTTGCAAAGGATGTTGGTCTGAATTACGTCTATTTAGGAAATGTGAGGAGTCGTAAGGGTAATGATACTTATTGTCATCAATGTAACCATCTTTTAATTCAACGATCGGGGTTCTATACATCGATCCAAGATTTAGCGGATGGAAAATGTAATAAATGCCAGACCACCATTCCTGGTGTTTTTTCCTGAATTAGGCAATAACTATTATGTAGTATTTACTATCAGGTAAGGAATTTCTATTATTTTCTCGTCTAAAAGCGCAAAAATGGCTAACTTTGGATCTTGTTCTTCGTTTCCAATATTACCAATTAACCACAAGTATGGGTAAGGCCAATAACGCATAAAATTAAGATCTTTTAGGGATGGATAGAGTCTAGCTCCATCAGGATGACTATGAAATATCCCTACAAGTACTTCTCCCTTTTCTTCATGGTATTGAATCTCTTTGTACAATACTTCATAATCCAAAGAAAAACTAAAAGGTGAATCGTCTAAATTCTTCACTGATACAAAATTTTCTATTATAATTTTATCTTCCTCATGGATTCCAAAACTAAGGCCAACACTTTCAATTGTAGGATTTTCTTTGAGAACCTGCATTATTTGATTATAAGCAGGGGTAAATATTACCACTGTTTGTATTTGCACCATATGATTACCCTTTTCTCGAATCTAATAAAGCAATTTTTCCGTTAATATAATTTAAGCATTAAGATATCTAGAAAATCACTATAATCAAAGAATCATCAAAACGATTTGAGCTTTGTTGTAAAGTCCATCCATCCAACATTAAACCTTATTACATGAGTTCTAGGAATATACCAGTCACCTGCTAGTCTTCAGGGATAGTCAGGAAGAATTTCATATTCTGATAATATTGTGGCTTTCTTACCAATATCTCCGAGAGCTTGGGAATACTTATGTTGCGCTTGAGGTTCTCCATGGATTGCATAGACCATAGAGGGCGAGCAGTAACGAACCATCTGGATTAGGCCTTCTAATGAAGAATGACCTGAAAACTCAAATCTTTTGACTTCTAGCGCTAGATGTATTTTAAATACTTCTCCAAATCCATTATCTAATAACAGGTTCTTTTCTCCAGAAATAATATCTGACCCAAGAGTCCCTTCAACCTGATATCCAACGATATACAGGCCATTAAGAGGATTACGTCCTCCAAATCGAAGATAATCATAAACAGGACCTCCCTCAAGCATTCCAGAGGTTGTCAGAATTATGCTTGCCTTTTCCTGAGAAACCAATTTTTCACGTTTTTTTCCTCTCCTGCCTTTATATGAAACTTCATCTACTGTTTTAAGCCCATCATGTTCAAAAGGAGTTCTATAACCTCTTTCCTTTAACTCAATGAGAATACGTGGTGAAACCCACTTTTTGTTTAGATATTTTTGATAAACTGAATTCATGTCCAAAATCATTCCATCAATATAAAGGGGAAACTTATGAAGAAAAGAATCAAAATCGCTTGTTAAGTACGCTTGAATTTCCTGGCTTCTTCCTAATGCAAATGAGGGAATGATTGCTTTTCCGCCTCGTGAATAGCACTTTAACAATGATTTTGTTAAATCTGATGTAGCCATTTTCCTGTTACTGCTTATTTTTCGATTTGCATTCGTTGTTTCAGTTAATAACACATCAATAGGGTCATCAGGATCGGGATAAACCATTGGATCATGATAAGGAGTTTTGGCATCATTGAAGTCCCCTGTATATAAAATTCGTGTCCCTTCCCAATCAATAAGGATAGCTGCGCTTCCTAAAATGTGGCTAGCATCAATAAATTCAGCAGAAATTCCAGGTGCGATCCGAAATCTTCGATGATACTCATATGTCTTACTTTTAGCGAGAGCTGAATGTATATGAGAAATCCCATAATGATGTGGACCCTCAATTTTCAAATGATCTTTCCAGAGTATATCCACGATCTCTTTTGTAGGTGAGGTCATAAGTACTTGACCTTGGTATCCAGCCCGATAAAGAGCTGGAACATAAGCAGAATGATCAATGTGGGCATGAGAAAGTAAAACAGACAAGATTTCCTCGCAAAATTTATCCACCCCTTCAGGAGGTGTTGAAAGCAGGCCACTCCTCCTAGGATGGAGCTGGATGCCAGCATCTAAGAGGATACGACGATCACCATCAGAAATCATAACACACGACTTTCCCACAGAATCAGAAGCACCGAATACCATTATTTCTAACATATTTCGTTTGGTCTCCGAAAATATTTTTTAGTCTACGACATTAAAATTCCTTCTGGGAAAGAAATTTTGTGCTTTGCCTTCAGATAACAGTAAGTTTCGAAAAATGCATTCAAAGGTATTTCTCCGCTGTAAATGGTATTTTGACGAATAACAATAGGAAAATAAAGCAAAAAAGCCTATCTTGTGACATTTTATCGATTAACCGAGAAAACTACCTACAAATACGAATAAGGAATAGATTTTGAATTGAAAAACTGCCTTCTTCTAAGGAAAAGTCTAAAAGGGAATATGATATACTTATCCAATCGAGTGAAGATGGCAGTTGATCCTCAGCAAGTACCTATTTCAGGAATACCAATCGGTATTTTTTTAATGTTCATTGGTTCTTTATTTGACCAACCAGTTATATACAACATTGGATTCCTCATATTTCTCGGTTCTATTGTAATTGTATTTGTACAATGGTTGGTAAGTGGAGGAGTTGCTGAGTTACTTAATTGGCTTCCAATAATTATGATTCTGGCAATTGTCCTGACATTGAGCAGTGATTTTGTATCACGATCCGAAGAAACCCAGCTGTTCACTTGGCCCTTGATTATATTCGTATTAATCATCATTATTGCATTCTTTAGTACACAGGGGGGAGATTTAAGTTTTATTATGCCTTTTTTACCCATAGTCCTTGGTATAGGAATTTTAGGAGTTGCAGGGGGCTTGGTACTGTGGAATGATGCCATTCGCGGGTTAGCGTATAGTATTGGTTTCTTAGGGATTTTAATAATGCTAATTTGGTTTAGAGTTCGCGGATCACAAAAAATGATTCCTGTAGCAGGGGAACGCACACATTTGATTGGCATGAATGGAATAACAATTTCAGTAATCACTCCCACTCAGGAGGGAAAGGTGAAGTTAGGTAGTGCAATTTGGAAGGCACACTCTGATAGACCAATTAATGAGAATGAGGCAATTAAAGTCGTCGGAATCGCTGAAGATCAACTTATCCTTAAGGTGGAACCACTAAAATGATTATTTGTGGTAACCATTAAATGAAAAATTTGACAGAATTCTTTTATCAATTGCTACAAAATCAAACAAAACTACAAATTAATCAAAAATAACACATAAAACCATACTGGGCCGGTGGTCTAGCTCGGTATGACGCGTCCCTCACACGGACGAGGACACTAGTTCAAATCTGGTCCGGCCCACTACTTATTTACTTTGTATAATATGATTTGCAATAAATTGGATCATTACTATTTAATATTCGATTAGATCAGTATATAGGTTCGCCTCATCCTTTATTTTCGCTGGCTCTCACACGGCGGGAATCGATGGTTCAAATCCGTCCCGACCCATTGGCAACTTTTGCATATACTGAATTTTCTTATGAGTCAAACGCTTCCAAAATGTAAGAATAGATATCCTTTTCTTTACCTTTCGATACTTGTTGTAATCTTCTAACGATCAATTCTGGAGTTGATTTGGCGTATTTATAGTATATTGGAGTTCTATTCACTATTAGTTCTAGATCTTCTGACAGTCCATGTGCTTCAATCCCATCGATCCGTAGCTTTTCTTTACTATATTTGGCTATTAATTGTGCTAGGTGAGTCACAAATACTCCAACAGAATCTGAAGATCGGCCTAACAAATCTAAGAATGCTGCTATTACCCGGGCTGATGCACCTGGTTCTGACATACTCTCCATTTCGTCAGCTAATACCAATCTTGAATGTGGGCTCATTATCATTTGCGATAATGTCTGTAATGTGGTTTCAAAAGCGCCCGCATCCATCTGTCCAGAGGCCTTGCGATAGTAGTGTAACTCTTTGAAACCCCCAATAGATCCTTTTTTACATGGAATGGGAAGACCCATTTGCCCAAGAATTACCATCACTGCGATAGAAACAATTAATGTTGTTTTTCCTCCACTATTAGCCCCTGACAAAAGAATAATTCTTTCCCCATTGACACTACCAGCAATCTTACCAAGTTCTCCTATTGCATAAGATACAGGTTCAACATGTAAGACTCCCCGCTGTTCTTGCTGGATTAAAAACAAGTTTCGACCATCTTCCACGAGTAATCCTGTACCCTGTCCCTCAACAAGTCGTGGTAAAACCAAATTATACGAAAGAGTAAACTTTCCAATCATTAAATGGTAATCCAATTCTAACATATAGTTTAACGCCGATTTAGCTATATCCTCAAATTGTTTTAGGGATTTAGCTAGTGTTACTTTTAGTTCAAAAGACTTAATCGCTCGTCTTTGGCGTAAATAATTTTTAATCCGATTTACTACCTCGTCAACTGGATCAACAGGATACCTCAATTCTCTTGGAAAAATACCGACAAGGAAGTCAATTTCATCGCTTTTCAAATCTAATCTTTTTATGAGTTTTTCTTCTGCTCTTGTGATTATTTCTTCAACTGCTAAATACAACTCATCATCAAGGTACTCACGAAGTTCTGCTTTCCCAGTGTCTCCTGAGTATCTACGATCCTCTTCGGTTATCCCTTTGAGAAGAGCAAGGATCTTTTCTCCTTCTAAGTGAACAGTTGTATCCTGAAGCTTTTTTTCTAGTTCTTCATTTAATCCAATCAAAACTTCACTTAATTTGTTTTCAAAGGTTTGTTCCGCCCTTAAAAGACGTGAATACTCCTCGTTAAACTTTTGTGTTGGTTCACCTGATTCTTCTAGATTTACGAGCTCATTCCCCATTTTTATAAGCATTTCAAGGTTGATTTCGCCAAGAAGCGCAGTTAATTCCAACGAAGGGAGTGTTTGAAGTAATTGAGCCATTCTAGAAATTGATTCAAGGGCTATTTTATTCCGAGCAAAGAAACCAAGTATTTTTTCTGGGATAATCTGAATTAAATCATTACGCTGACTCTCTGAAATTGTGATTGTATTAGACAGCTCTTCTTCAATCAATATATCTGAACCAATCCAAATAACTTCATCATAACCTCCAATGATTTCTGAAACCTGTTCAGATTCTTCGATTAAGAGGATTTCACAATGATTCCCAACTTCATTAGCTGTTAGCTCTTCATAAATCTCCCTATCAGCAGTTGCAATGATTCGCGATGCTGTATCTAGTTGGTTAACCTGTTCTTTAAGAGGTGAGAGATTTCTGAGCAATATGTCGTAATCTTTGAAAGAATAAGGAGAAGCTTGTATTAAAGTGACCAATTTTTGTGCCCGATGGGTAGTTTCTTGCCTCTCCCGAATTTTTTCCAAAGCTGTAATTGGTAAAGGAAAAAACAAGTATAATTTTGATCTGGAGTAAATGGTATTGGCAAATTTTGAAATAATATCTGTTGTTCGGTTGTAAAGTAAAATAGCGTCTTCTGTCTTAAGAAAATTCTGTATCCGTTCACCAGTCTCCTGAAAATGAAGGTTACGACATAAACTTAAGGCAAACCGCTCACCAATTCCCTCGATAGAGGATATTTCTGCTATTCTGGATTCACGTAATGCCGTGAGAGCAGCCATTTCGCCCCCAAAATATACTTTCAGTTTTTCTTCAACTGAAGGGCCAATTCCACGTATTTCTCGAAGATTTATTACACTCAAAGTAGGTTCCATTCATATTTGATAGTTAATTTGAGAGAGTTTTGAATTACCTTTATGCCTTTTTTCTGAGTCTTTAGATTTTTGTGATTCTTTCTGCTGTGACTAGCTCAATGAATTTATGAACCTCTGAATATGAACAATGATCAGAATAAGGAAAAAAGTGCACATCTAAACGTTTTTTACGTAAGCGTGCGGACCAACCGGTAGGAGAGATTCGCAATGCATCTGACATTTTAGCTTGATTTTGCTTTTTAATTCCATACAATCCCTCTACCATTCTACGACTTCCAACAAACACTCCTGAATCTGTATCATTAGTGAAAATATCCCATTCTCCTCCAATTTCTTTGTAGACTCGAACCTTCTGATCTAAAGCCCAAATCTTTATTTTCAACGCTTCGCTAATTGTCTTAAGTAACAGTTCTTTCCCTATCTGATAAGCAGAGATCCACACATCTCTTTCTGGATAGTTTTCATCCTGTAGGATTAATGAGATAATTTGTGAAATTAATACTTCCCTTGATGGAAATTGAAAAATTGGGTCTTTTCCATAAGTATAGTCAACCCAGAGATGATTAGCTCCTTTAATCAAACTAAGTTCATCAAGAATTGGTGATCCTAGCCTAAAATCACCTGTATACACCTCTTTTAATCCTTCTTTTGATTCGATGACATAAATTATACTACCCAGACAATGATTGGCATCCAATGCGTGAACAATAAATTTATCGAAGTCTAAGGATTGATTAGGTTTAATTACAAGGCATTTTTCTTGGGGGATACCATAAAGTACCCTTATGACGGCTTCTGTTTCCTTAGAACAAACTATCGTAGCATCAGGATCAGTTAAACTTGATTTGAGACCAGATGTATGGTCAGAGTGAGCGTGGGACAAGAAAAAATATCCTGAAGAAGGTTTCCGACGAGCGCGACGACGAAATGGGAATTCATCGAAATAACTTTGAGCAATCGTTGAAAATACCATTTAATACCTCCATTCAGGTATAAAGCCACATAAACTAAGTAGGATTCAACTTCACCAAATTTGGGGAGTAGATCCTTTTCCTTAATTACTACAAGAGCTGAAATCGATCTTGAAATATCCATTATTGTGATAAGGATCAGAAGTACTTCATTTTTAATATCAATAAAACATTAATGTTTTCATGTATTGAAATCAAGATGTGAGGGGAGAGAATTAATAAGGATGGGAGCATAACTCAATGAACATAAATCAGAAAAAAGTAGATATGGCGCCTAATGATAAGGAGGCTCTGTTTCCGGGTTCGGAATGAGACCGGGTGTAACTCAGGCCCTTTGACCGAGCAATACTCAGCTTTTCGATGTTCCCGTTGGCTCGCGCACAACAGTACAGATCGAAACGGAACCTAACTTAACTTCCGGCAGAGTCTCGCAGGTTATTGGCGCACTACAGTTGTAGTCGCGGCTACAAACCGAAAGGAGCGCATTCAAGAGCCTTTAAATATTCACCGTTAACCAGAGATTCTTAGAATGAATTGGTCAGAGTGGAAGAAAAACTACTATCAGATAATTGGGCAGTTAGGTTTCGATATTGAGGCTGATGAACAATCAGCAGAACTATTAGAAACATATCTAGTCAAATTAAATCCTGCTAAAAAATATCAAGTCCTCCAAAAATTAAAAACAATACTTCAAAAGCCAGTGATTATTGCAGGAGCTGGCCCCTCATTAAAAAGAGACTTTTCAGCTATCTTTTCAGGTCTTTATTCAAGCATGGTTATATCAGACTTTCATACGATCGCTGTTGATGGTGCAACAACATTATTCAATCAAAAAAATGTTATTCCATCTATAGTGGTCACCGATCTTGATGGTGATTTAACTGCCATCAGTTGGGCCATTGAAAAAGGCGCTTTGACATTAATTCATGCCCATGGTGATAATCAACAACGGATTTCTTGGTTTCTTAATGAATATCAAGAAGTCATTGCTAGAAACAATGTATGGGGAACTACTCAGTGTGAACCAGGACAAGTCCTTTTCAATTTTGGGGGGTTTACTGACGGTGATCGTGCGATTTTTATGGCATTTCATTTTCAATCCCCTCTAATCGGATTAATTGGTTTTGATTTTGGTACCCAAATCGGTGAATATAGCACACTAAACTCCCCCATTAAGAAAACACAAGTAAAAAAACTCAAAAAATTCCGAATTGCCTTAAACTTAATAGCTACTTTTCATTCCCAACATAAGGGACTTCGTTACAATTTAACTTACCAAGGACAGCAAATTTCAGGATTTCCAAAAGCTACTATAACTAGCTTTCTAAGGAATTGGTTCTAATAGTATAATCAGCGCGATAATAGGATTTTTCCCAAATTGTAACCTTAAGAGCTTGGATCCTTTCCCAAAAAGTTTCCTTTTTCAAGTAAATTTGAATTTTCTCCCCTAATAATCTTGCTAATGTTTCTGCAGTGACATTAGTGCAATCTAAGAGTTTTATTTCTGCTTTAGGAATGGAATATAATCGTTTCCCATAAACAATTTCCAGGTTATCCTTGTTTTCATGGATTTTCATATTTTTGTTCTTTGAAGGAAGCAACACAAAATGATCCCACTCTGTGAGGACTTCTGAAAGCATATTTTCAAGAAAGACAAAGTCAACAATCATGTCATGAATGTCCATGCTTCCTTCGACCTCTATTCCAACTAGATAGTTATGACCATGAAGGCCTTCTTCGTAATGATCGGAAACTAAAATGTGTGCAGCACTAAAATGTGCAGAGATTCTATCGATAGCAACGGAACTTGAGATGTGTTTCTGGTTCAATACATAAATCAACCGTTACTAAGCTTCTTCGCCATACCAGTCCCCACCCCTCATATCTAGGAAGGCAGAGATTGCAGCAGTTGTACCCTCACCAACAGCAACCGAGATTTGCCCTTGTCCTGGAGTAATGTCGCCACAGGCATAGATCCGGGGAATGTTCGTACGTTGCTTTTCATCAACTTTGATTAATCCCTCATCTGTCAAATTAATGCCAATTTTCTTTGCTAATTCGTTATTGGGGAGAATTCCAATAGAAATAAAAACTGCCTTTACTCGAAGATCGCTTTCTTCTCCTGTCTTTACGTTTTTTAAAGAGATTTTTTTAACTCCACCTGCTTCGCTTCCGTGTATTTCTGTAACGATAGAGTCCCAAATCATATTAACCTTTGAATTATCAAGGATTTCCCTTTGAAGTGATTCCTCTGCACGTAATCGGTCACGACGATGAATCATATAGACCTCACGAACAACATTATCGAGATAAAGAGCTTCTGTGACAGCAGAGTTTCCACCTCCCACTACTGCTACTTTTCTAGCTTTGTATAGAGGGCCATCACATGTCGCACAATAAGATACCCCTTTAGCTTCAAATTCCTTTTCACCTGGAATATTTAAATGACGATGAGAGGTACCAGTTGCTATAACGATAGCTTTTGCTTTAAAATTACCCGTAGTTGTCGTAACCACTAGTGGAACTTGATCAGTTCTGATATCTGTTACCTCCACTAATTCTCGAACCTCTGCTCCAAATTTTTCTGCCTGTTTTCGCAATTTCTCTGCGAACTCAAGACCAGAAATTTCAGAAAAACCAGGATAATTCTCTATAATTGGAGTGACTGCTGCCAAGCCTCCTACTGCCTCTTTTTCAAGTACTATTGTTTTCCAACCCATACGTGAACCATAAATAGCAGCAGCCATTCCTGCTGGCCCAGCACCAACTATAATCATATCATACTCGTTGTTATCAGGGGTACTTTCCATGATGGCTTACTCTCCACCTAAAAATAAATTAGGTGATTTTATGATTATGATGTAAAGATCTTAATATTAACTTTTTGTGATAATTGAAGGTAACAAATCTAAGGTGAATAATTATATTTGGATACAAAAAAATGAGGTTGATTCAAAAAGAAGGTTCCTTCAAGCTTTTTGTCTTAAAGATTGAATGTGTTTTTAAGGTAAAGCTCCAGATTTTACATGTAGAAGTAATAGTAATTTATCAAGCAAAAGAGTATAATATTTTGAACACTTATTGGATCACAGATTATTCATTTAAATTAAGAACGGTTGCCACAAACAATGGAATTGATAAAGTCTTCAACATCTGAGATTTCTTTCTATATTGACACAACAAAGGTATCGATTTATGAACAGGATTTCATTTTGATTACAGATTCTAAAAAAACTCCTCAGCAACAATATCTAGCTCAAATTACACACTTAATTCAAACTAAAGGAGAGGAAATAAAAGGTACAGCCATTATTCTTGGAGAAATCGACTCTGAGAATTTCTCACTTTCACCCTGCAAGTTTCCAATTTCTTCACAAGCACAAATCCAACACCCACCTAAAGGACTAGTTTCAAAGATTATCTCCTATCGTGGTGACCAAGGAATTTATTTAGGGGATGTTGTTACTTTTGACAAAAATACAGACCCTTTTCTTATATCACCAAAATTTTTGGAACGGCATGTACTCTGTGTTGCCAGTACTGGTGCAGGAAAATCGTACAGTGTTGGTGTTTTATTAGAAGAAATTATTATGAAGTTTAATACTGCTGCTGTCTTATTATTCGATATCCACAACGAATATTGGGGATTAGCTCAACCAAATGATGGGATAGAGATTGAGCAACTAGATTATGAGGACTATTCCCCTCGGGGATTTCAGGATAACATTCTCCTTTTTGAAAAAGACAGTTTAGGCTTAGGAGAGCGCTTTGATTTACCACGACTGCGTAGATTGACCGAATTAACAGCTGCACAAGAGAATTCTTTATCGAATATTATCACAGAACCAATTTTATTGGAAGAGCTTATCTCATTGATTCAAGATTCTGATATCCATAGTTCTACACGAGAAACTCTAATTTCAAAGATTTATTCCTTAAAAAACCTGAATCTTTTTGAAAAAGAGCTGGATTTGGAGAACCTTATCCGTCCAGGACAGATCTCGATTGTTCGTCTAGATAAATTTGTTGATGATCGAAAATGTAATCTCTTAGTAAATGAAATCCTTACTCAGGTATTTGAGAAGAAGATCCAAGGTGATTTAGTACGCGAAAATGAAATTGTGCTTGTTATTGAAGAAGCGCATCGTTTCGCCACTACAAATGAGATTCTTACAAAAATTTCTCGGGAAGGACGAAAATTTGGTATTTATGAAATTCTCATCTCACAACGACCAGCTGATTTCCCAGATAACATTATTGCAAATATGAATACATTAATTGCGCTAAGAATAAGATCTGATAAGGATATGAATAAAATTCGATTGATGGAAGGAATAAGTACTGAAATTGTGTCAAGGCTGCCTCATCTTATTAGGGGAGAAGCTCTAATTGTAGGATTACAAAGAGGGAGCCAAAGTCCTATTAAAATTCGTGTACGTCCCAGGTTAACAAAACATATAGATCCACAGGAAGATAAAATGCCTGAAACGATCCCCCGTTATGAAGGAATGACAAAAATAATTCAGTTAAAAGCTGTTTCTGATCTTCCTACTGATGAGTTCAGTACAACAACATTAGATTCATCTGAGATTGAACTAGATGAAAGTAAACCACTAACGAGGGAGATTGAAGCGTTTAGTTATAAAGATCTAACGAATTTACTTGCGTGTAAACACATTCTAATTCTTCATAAAAGAACAGGAATTTGTATATTTGATCTTGGAATTACTATGTTGAAAATAGATCCTCAACTAGTTTCAGGATTTCTAAGTGCAATTTCAGGGCTCTTTAGTGAACTTAAGGAAGATCTTGTTAAAGAGAGGACAATTTTGCGAATATTCACTGAAGAAATTGGAGATCGTGCTTTTAAAATTGTCACAGTAGAGGGAACCAACTCTGTTGCTGCTGTCATCCTAGATCGAACTCCAAAGTACTTAAACATCCTAAAACGACGAATTAGAAATTTTTCATATGATTTTGAAACAGAATTTGGAACCATTCTTGAAGAATTCGTTGGTGTTATGGACGATTTTGCTCCAACAATAGAAATACTTGATCAGCATCTAGGTTTATCCTTAATAACTCCACTCCAAATCAATCGATCTTATAAAGGAGAGATCTCTCATCCCGAACTATTTGAGATTATTCGGAAACAAGTAGACCAACTTGCAATAACTGAAGGATTATTCGCTCAAGAGATCGTTAATCAATGTCTTTTGGATTCAGATTTCAATTTCCGAGAAATTACAGAAGTAATTATTTCATATCTTCAAGAAAAGGTTCTTGTACTTTTAGATCAAAACCGAACATTACCAAGGTTCGTCTCTACCCTTCCACCAGCAGATCTGCAACAACCAAAGCTTGAAGAAACTCTATCTGAAGAACCAACTCTTCCTGAAGTATCAGAATATGTTTCAGATGAACCAATAGAAATCGGAGAAGTAGACATCAACTGGTTTACCACGCTCATCCCTGAAATACAAACAAATTCTCTTCCAGAATCGCTTATATCTGATATATTAGAACGAGACTTAATATTTGAATCAGAATTCAGAATTAAAGCTACTTCAATTCATGCAATAACTTATTCCGAATCAGATTTATTACGTTGGGCTACTTTAATGTCTCAAAAAGGATTTGAAATCTATTTAAAAGCCACAAATCCTTTGAATGGTGTAAAAATTACCCTGAAGACAGATCTTACTACAATCATTTGCTCAATTGCCCAATTAAATACTGGGGATTATTGTTTTATCATTGGAGAGGTTGAATAATGCTTTAGAAGTATTTTAGGTAGTAAATTGAATATATACAATCAATGGGCTGAATTTTGTGCATAGCAATTAATAAAGTTCTCTATCCAGGAGAGAAAACATCGTCTATAGTTTCTATATCGCCTTTAAAAATTTCAAGATCTCCTAACCATGTTGGAAGAGTCTTAGCATATTTTTCCTCAAAATTTGTTAGAAACTCGTTAAGCTTTTTACGCAATTCAGAGGATGTACTATCCGCAAAAATAGCGGCAAAAACCCACTTTGCATATTCAATAGTTAGAACCACGTCACCGTGATCTATAGTTTTTAATAGCTGTTCACTTCGTACCGCTTCTTTTGCAAAAGAAGTAATAGCAGAGAATAGACCGGCTACTAGTGCTGGTTCGACTAGTGACTCCGCTGCAAAAGTGTGTGATAGAACAGCACGTCCATCAAGCATCATAATATGGAGTGAGTCAATCGTTACTTCTTCAAAAGAGTATGAAAATTCTCTATGCAATATTGTAAGTATTTGATTGAATGGAACTTCAATATCAAAAGTTAATTCGTCTAGAATTCGATGAATCTCAGCTGGTGTCAATCCACTTTTTGTTGGTAATTCATCAAAATGCTCTATTTTTCCAGTAATCGCCTCCCGGAGTTGCTGACCATTCTCGATTGATAACCAGGCTTCATCCATCCTCTGTTTTAATTCAGGATCATCAATATACGTTGCTCCAACCAGAATCATATCCGATTTGCTTGTCAATTCGCCTAAACTAGGGAGTCTTCCCATATCAGAAAAAATCGACTTGTGCTGGATTTTTTCTTCTCCCTCTTTACCACTTTTCTCTGTTCTGACATGAAATTTCCGCTTAACTAAAAACAAAATAGCGCCATAGGTCATTATTATCGCAAAAGGATGCAAAAGATTATAGGGAATGGATAGAAGCCCGAGGAAGGTTCCTCCCTGACCTTTCCAGATCACAGAAATCTGACGTAATTCTGGGATAATAAACAGTACATCATTAAAGGCACCTTCTTTCCAGCTTGTTGTATACCATTTCAACCTTTCCTCTCCCCCAGCAAGACCAGCTGTGAGAGTGTTAAATGGAGGTATTAAAGGAAAACCGCCAAGAACAAAAATCGCATTTCTTAAGCCTAAGAATTGATATAGGCCATTATAATACACGCCATCATAATACAAGACTGCATCATACCACAAGAATATCAAAAAACTAACAGAAACTATTGATAAATATGTAACTAATGTAGTTACAAATACACTCCAATTCCATCTTCTAATAAATAAAATAAATGCAGCACACAAGAAAAAGCTAGCATAATTCAAAGTAAACCAGAAGAATGTCTCATATTGAACAGTATCAATATGTCGGGGATATAAACCTTTGAGAATATTGTAATAAACAAGAAAACCAACAGCTAGTAATAAACCAATAATTACCCCCATTGCGCCTGATTTTGCAATATTAGCTATATTAACTCGTTTAAATGCCATTTTGAGATTTTTGAATGTTTCAATGAACTTGATGAACAAGTAAATTGAAAAAGGTTCGAAAATATCTAGAAAGAGCACAAAAAATACTGAAACCATTATGAAATATACCACGAAATAGGAAACCACAAAGATTTGATCGGTATACTCGAATAAGAAGAGAATAACAGCGAGACCTGACGTAAATAAACCTACAGTTGATAAGCTCTGAACCATTGCAACGTAAAGCTGATTACCTAAGAATTTACCCTTTCTTGACAAGCGACTTGCTTTAATAAGGTAAACACTAAATACAATTGAAGCAACATAAGCAAAAAAGATCTCCAGAAAGTGTCCCATGGCAGTTCCTTGCAATAAACTCGGGTTTTCAGTTTCCCCGAGCAAGCGTAAGATCGTCATAAGAAGAAATAGCGTGATAGGAAGGATTGCGATGAGTACTTTCAATAATTCCCTTTCATTCCCCCACTCCTTTTCTTTCACCCGTTTTGTTATTTCTTGAAAAGGTGAAACCTCCATTTCAAATTGAATCTCTTGTAATCGTTGAGTAACACTACGTATTTCTGTTAATTGTTGTTTTAAGTTAATAATGTCTTTTTCTAATGTGTTAATTTCACGGGTAATCTCCGAAATCTCATCTTCACTGGCAAACTTTTGTTTATTCTGAAGAATCTTAATTTCCTCTACATTCTGCCTTAATAATCGCCTGAGTGGTTTTCTTTCATTTTGTCGCTCACCCCAAGTCTGGTACAATAATATTGCCATCGAAATGATAGGAGAAATGCCAAATACAAACGCTAAAATTATGATTGGATAATATAAGTAATTAACAATTGAATTGACAAAATGTTGGAACATATACTTAACCAATAAAGGTAATCCTGGTAAACCAATTGATGTTAAAATGGAATTTATTGTTTCTTCGTCAACAGCAGCCGAATCCCAAGTGGTACTATAGGTTCCCTCCCATCCTTCTGTTCCTGAGACAGGATAATACTCCTGATCCATATATTGAGTAGGATTTGGTACAAAAGAGTTCAAGATACTGGGGAAGATGAAATATGCCAAATAAAAAACAATAAAGCCAATAAAAGCGCGATTAAAAATGATCGCAAGAATATTTTCATCCTTTCGCCGTGTGTAGAGATAAGGTAAGAATAAAATTATTATGGGGGAAAAAGTGAGGAGTAAAGAGGTAAAAAGATTAATGGGGACCATTAATGAGTCTATCGATACCATTATTTTTCATCCTACATTAAATGATTTTGATTACAAAGATCCTTGATCGGAAATGAAATATATTCCTTCCTTTTTATATTTTGCATTAAAAATTATACTTACAATTTTTTTTATGAAGATTGTCATCTTGATTTAAAAAACTATTCTAACCTAGTTAAAATGTTCACAGCATATTATTTACCAAGTTTGTAGCCTAGCCTTAATGTGGAATCAATTTTTATCTTTAAGACAACTAAAAAAAGAAACGTACAATAGATTAAGGTTAATATCAATAAAATTATAAAAAAAAGAGAGAGAAAAAGAAGATTAGTGGCGTCGTTTGCGGGTTAATGCATACAATGGAGGAAGTATTATTAAAACAGAGAGAATCTCGAATCCTGGGACACCATCTTCGCTACTACTTGGGGGAGGGCCTTCAGTCTCTTCTGTTGTTGTCGTCGTCTCGGGAGGTTGGGCAGCCAATGCTGCTATAGCTGAATATGTAGGATCGTGAATGATTTCTCCACCATGCCACTCTGGAAATTCAGTCCCTATAAAGTAAAGCGTATCACTAAGTAAATCTTCGACACTGGTTGCTATATCTGTTAGTTGTAGCGATAATTGTGTTGCCATCCACTCTGTGAATAGATACGACATACCAAGTTCAACTATAAAGTATTCTTCAGCAACACCTTCAGTATCCCAGTTAGACCAGTCATTATGATCTAAAACTCGTATTACAACATCACGATCAACATCTGGGTTGATGTCGGGCCAGATATCATCTAATCCTTGCAGCTTGTAGGTGTCTTTGTCAGTAAATGCAGTAAAGAAGTAAGTGTTACCACCTGTGTAGATCCCAACTTGATTGTCAGCTTCATCTGTAGTATCGTTGAATCCTGCATCTATCTCCTCTGCTCCAAAGGTGTTCGTTGCAGTCGCTACTGTTAAACCAAAGCCGTCTGCCTCTTTCATTCGTCTTTTTGCGTCATCACCCACATAACATGCTAGTTCAGGTAAAGTAATTGTGATTTCTGCCGATAATGTAATATCAATACCATAAGCGGAGAGGTCTAATCCTTGTACTTCTAAAGGAACGTCGAAGGTATATGAAGGCTGGGCTAGGAAGCCGTTAATACCAGTAGGAATCGTAGTCTCATTTACTATTAGAAAGTTAGTTTCTCCAATGTAGTAGTGAGATGTCACGGTTCCTTCAACGTATGTGTTGGCACCAGTAAATTCTTGTGTTTCGAACTCATATACATATGCGAGATAATCTAGTACAGAGGCAGCAACAATATCCTGGCCAAAAATGATGCCTCCAGTATCAAGGTCTTCCATTCCAAGAATATCTATCCCGTTTGGCACTGCATCGATCTTTTGCCAGAGTACCAACATATTGGTGTAGTTCATACCAAACATAAACCCATCGTCTGTTTCATCGAAAATCGGTGAGTAGCCAAAGTTTCCGACCTCATATTCAGTTTTTCCATCTAAGGCATTATTTATGCCTTCAATTAATTCCTGTATACTGAATGTATAGCCTAAATAGAGATCATCCTCTGTATCCAGTTTGGCAGGATCTGATCCTGTACCCATCCTATAGGCTATCAGCGCCATAAAGTTGTTGGTAACAAAAGTATCTTGTGAACCCATGTAAGCAGGGGTTGTATAATGCTGTACTAGCTGTTGAAAGGGAGCAGTGGCATTTACGTGGAAAATAGTTTTATCTAACGCGGGCTTCAAATCGATAAGTGGCTGCAACAGATCATATGCCTCTAAATAGCCTTCTATGGTTGGATGTAACAGATCACGGAATGTGAGTTCATGTTCGAATTTTTCTAACGCAGAATACGCGGTTTCAATCCCTGTATCATTCATGTAAGCTAGATAAAACTGCAGATCTTCTAACTCATTTCTGTCACCAATATCAGCATCTGGATCTAATAGATCTCTAATTAAATCAGGATCATCTGGTTGTGGGTCATAGATATCTTTTCCATCACCAACAAGATCCAGTTCAATCGCAAAATGGTCTTCACTGAAGTCAGGTCCGGCCCACTCTGTTGGTGAAGCCTGAGCTGGGACTGTGAAAATCAGAACCATTATCAGCATTATTCCTGAAATTCCTAAATAAATTTTCTTTTTCATTGCTTAAGATCACCTTTAATTGGACACTCGTTGATGAAACTCGTCTCTGGGAAGTTCTGAGTTGCATCAAAAGTCGAGTACTTAGTCTAAGAGCTATGCATTATTCATCCTTTAAAAAAATGTGCGAAACAAAAATCCGCCAAAAAGAGTAAAAAATGTTTTTTAAATCTCTTAAAACCTTGTTTTTAAGGAAAATAAATGATATTCAAGTATAAAAAATCGGTTCCAACCTTGTTGGATTGTAATGACCTTCTTAACTTAATTTCTGATTAGTGGATGAGGAATACTCCTTTTCTAGAGTTTTTTAGGAATTTTTTTCCCCTTCTTCCTCGTTTAACAGTGACTACCAGAATTAGAAGCCCTAATAGCACTGATACTGTTGGAGTGAGTGTGATTTGACTCATTTTCGATTTGGCGGAAGAAACTGGAGAGATTTTGACTGCATACTGTATTGGATTAATTTTGAAACGTAACCCTGACCATTCTAGCAATTGAAAATCTTGTATATATTGTGCTGAAGTCAGATCTAACCCTCCCTTATTTATAATTTCACTGGTTCCTAATGTAGATATCTCAGGATTTGCTACAAAACGTTTGACACATTCAGCAATCAGCTCTTTTAGTAAGGATGTTTCTTGTTGGAATAAAAGATTGTCTGCAAATCCACTCTGTTGGTTCAATGCAATAACTCGCGTTTCCATTGGAACTAGGGAGATTTCATTTGTACTGTCTTCCTGAATTATAGCAAAATTCCGGCCCTTAACCTGGGTTGAGAATAATGTTCGTTCATCGTGAAATACTGAAATTTCATCTTTCACAAGAAAATCCGACTTTGTAAGTTCTGCTGTTGTTCTATCCTGACCATCAATAACTACCTGAAGATCATCTATTGCTTGAGTTCCGTTCAATACACCAATGTTTTGTGCTGTGATAAGGGAGAATGAAATATCAGAAAAGCGTTGTAAACGTTGTGATATATCTAAACCTTGATACCACGAGAATGTCTCGTTTATTGGAATTAAATCCTTGAAATTCTCGTGTATCTCGTAATAAAAAGCATTTACCCAGCTATAGTCTTGTGGTAACTCCTCATTAATGATCAAATTCATTACATTTCCTATTGAAATCTCTGACAGAGTCTCCACTCCAGAAGTTCCATAATGTGAGTATTTTCTTATATTAAGAGAGAAAGATATGTTATCAAACTGGACAATCATGAAATGTTCAGCAATCTCCAATCCAAAATAATCTAAAGCGACACCACTAGTTTGGAATAGAAAGGTCAGATTGGAATATGTCAGATCGATTTGTAGCTCGTTCACAGATTCTTGGATCATTATGGAAGTTTCTACTGTCAAATTAAATGAGTATTCTTCGCTATTAGGTATTAAAAACTCTAAAAATTCTAATGGTACATTAGCATATCCAAGCTGATAATCTTTAGGATTAAATCCGCTTCCATTTACCTTTAGTGCCATCCCAAGAAAGTCTTGTCCTAAAATGACATCCTCTCCTGTAGGAAGAGAGAACTGATGTAAATATTTCACGAAGGGAGCTGTAGATTGCCATTCTATTGAATCAATTAAGATGTCTTGTGTCCGCTTCACCTGTTCTAAAGCCAGAAATGCTGATTTGATATCTTGCGCTTCGTATCCTATTAAAGACATGATATTATCTTCTTCGAAGTCTGGGTCATTCTCATTTGTAACACTTGATTGATTTAGTAAATCATTGATTATTCGTAATGCTTGATCTTTAGAAACGCTAGGATTATAATCAAACTTCACACCAAACAAGTTTTTGTCAAAAAATGAGTCTAGCTGAATAAATTGATAAGTGGTTACCCTCACACCTGATACAGTACTTCCTATTATAATTAGTACTAAAAAAGCACCTAATAACAATGTTTTCCATGTAGTTAAGTGGTGTTCCCTCGTTTAAGCTACCTCCAAATGGCTTTTTAACCATGTCAATCGCTTTGGGCCGATAATATACTTGGATCGTTTTTTCTCTTTTAGTGTAATTATAATTCCTAACTCAACTAATCTCTTTATGTGGTGTTGTACGCTGGAGTGGTGAACATCGATTTCTTGTGAAATTTTTGATAATGGTAACGGTTTTCCTTTCCTTATCAACACTCGACAGAGTTCTTTAGCTACATCACTTTTTAGCGCCAAAGCAATTTCCGATATTTGCACAGATTTCGCACCAATTAAATAGAAAATATGATATTTCCCAATTTTCTCGTGTGTTATCAAATTAAAGTCGTCTAATGCTTGTAAGTGCCATAACAAGGAAGAAATTCCACACCTCACTTCACGTTGTATCTCACGTAAATGAGCACCCTGCTCCCCTTTCAGCTCCAGATAATCTACAATTTGACCTCTCAATTCATTTTCCAGTAGTTCGGCTTCATTGATTCGTCGTCTTTGTGGTGAGTAAGTAATATGAGCAATGAATAAAAATAAGCTCATAAAAGCTCCGACTACGATTTCACGGATTTTAGAAACAACTCCTACTTTTATCAAGACGATAACAGATAAAACGGCTGCAATCACTACAAGGCCAATTGCTGCTATCTGATCTACTCCTCCTAGTTGAGGATAAATGTTATTATTGTCTGAAGGTAAGTTTCCTATTGTCAATTGTGCAAGTTGCCCTAACAGGTCAACCACATTTTTTGGAGACTCTATTCCTACTCCAAGTAACCTAAACTCGGATCTTTTCTCTTCTGAATTCATTTCAATCGCAAAACTAACCACAATTACCCGATTGTCTACCCTCCAAATTCCTGACTTCAAGTCTCCCAAGATAGGTTCTACTTCGGGCGCTGTAATCTCCGCTAGCATCTGTGATTGGTTGTCTACCTCCACCCATGCAGTACTACCATTAAAATCAAAGGTTGTTTTACTCACATTTATAATGGATAATTGATCCTCTACTAAGATCAATTCCTGTTCTACTAATGATCCATTAACTGGATATACAATTGGGGCATAAGCGGCGATACCCAAATGTGTTAAATCCTGTAATGGGGTCTCATTAAAATAACGATTCATTACAAAGATTCCCCTCTCTATATGCTTCCATTCATTGATATCACCCATAAATGTCAAATCTAGAGGTAATGGCAATTCGTTGACCCACCAAATCGCTGTAACACTTTTATTGTCAAACAGAAATGTTGAATTAGTTTGGACTTCAGAAATGTTGTAATAATTTGCTACTCTCCCTGATACCCCCACCATCTCTTGGCTTAACTTTTTATCCATAGCAGAACCATAAAATACAGCTATTGTGCCTTCTTCTGACTCTCCATTACCTATTACTCCCATCATTGATAATGTACCACTTATTAATAGTAATCCCCCTATTAAAAATATTCTTAAAACTGTTGGCCGGTAAAGGTTTCGTTTTTGCCTATCCATGCTCTACTTGCACCATCATTTTATCATTCCCATTTAGATAAAAAAAATCTTTCCGAACCAATTTTCCGCAATCTGAATACAAAGAAATTCAGAGAAGACAGACTTTATACTTTGATATCAAAAGCTCTCTCAAGAGGAGATATACCATGTCAAAACAATTATTTCGCACTTATCTGACAGCCCCATGGAAGACAGAATATGTTAAACGTAAGAAAGATCCCCATAAGTGTATTCTTTGTGCTATTGCCCAAAAAACAGCAGGAGTAGAAGCGTGGGAAGTGTATCGTGATGATCAAATCATGGTTTTGCTCAATTGTTTTCCTTATAATCCTGGACATCTCTTGGTTTCACCTTTAGAGCATTATGAGGATTATGAGGCGGTACCAATAGAATTAGTTACTCATCTTGCTATTTTACTACAACGAGGAATTAAATTGTTAAAAATCACTCATCAACCAAGAGCATTTAATATTGGATTAAATCTTGGAAATGCGGCGGGAGGAAGCGTAAAACATTTACATTGGCACATTGTCCCTCGCTACTTTGGAGATTTAAATTTTATGGAGATATTAGAATCAAGAGTATTGGTTGAAACCCTCGAACAAACAATAACCAAATTAAGACAACATGCTAGTATTTTACTCTCAAAATAGAAGATAGGCTGTTTTTCTTGTTCTAATAAAATGCTAGATGACTATTAATAGGTGCTAGTTTACATAGAAAATCATTATTTGAAATTTCAAAGCAATTTATTTTTGTATTGAGAAACTATTATAATGAAAAGTTTAAGTAATATGTAATTCATTTTTCAACAAGTCAATTTCTGACATATTGAATATATAAAAAAACTTAATGGAGAAAGAAGAATCATGAAAATCCTCAAATTATATCACAAAAAACGTGCGGTCAGTCCTATTTTGGCTGCAATTCTATTGATTGGACTTGCAATAGTTGCAGGCGCAGCTTTATTTTTTGTTATAATACCAATGATCACTACCAGTACGAAGGTAGAATTTCAAGGAATTCCTATTTTTACCAATGGTACAGCAAAAATTGAACTCAAGAGTACAGGTACTAAAAGCGTAACAATAACAGACATAAAAATTGAGGCAAATAATGGTTCCACAACATGGCCAGAAGCCCAATTTGATTTTACTGAATTTTCGATGGATACTGGACAAGGAGATATACTAACATATACTTTTGATGAAGAAATCGCTGGTACAATAACTAAGTGGAGAGTCACAGTCTTATTTAGACCCTCTGATGATGCTGAAGCAACTCCTTCGACTTTATCCAGAGAGTTTAACCCTTAAAATAATCTACCTTTTTCTTTTCATTTTTCTGATTCAGATCATCTGTTCTGATGAGGCATTACTAAAAGAATAAGGCATTTATTCAACTGATCCCCTTCTCTCTTTTTATTTTTTGAGATTTCTTTCCCTTGTTCTATTATATATCTGATTCTTGAAAAAAAATAATACTGAAATTATATTGGTCTGATCATTTAAGACGAGATGCCTCGGCTCGACTTCGGACATATTTATTTATGACCATCTTTCCATCTGTCAAAATTCGTCTCATATTTTCTTCAAAACTCTCCCAATACTTAATTAATGTCTCTCGTTGGTCTATCATTTCCACCATTTCGGTATTAAGGAAAAATGAGATTTCATATCCTTCCTCTGGTTCTCGAATAACCTTGACTCGAGGCCCAGGATTTCGCCATAACTCATTTCGAATTCTATCGAAAATAAATTGTTCAACAGGATCATTAAAGTGAAGTTTGAGAGAAACAATAGCTGAATTGCCTTGTTTTATTAATTGACCGTTTTCAAATGACGTAATTTCGCGGGGAACCGTTTCACAGACTTCACATTCAGAACAAAGAACACATATAGGTTCGACTCCAGTTCTATCGCAATTGACGGATTGTAATGCTAAATTAGATTCTAACAATGGCAAATAAGATTCATCCAAATTAGAGTTTTTTCAATTGATTGAATTTGCTCTCCCCTTTATAATCAATGGCATTTATTGATCAATCAATTAAAATTGGCACCTAATCAATTGAATGCAAGTATAAGAGAAATTTTTGCTTACATTAAATTAAAATTCTCTCACTTTTAACATTTTGGTCTTAGTTGAGGTAATAAGATAATGCATTAATCCAAGTTTGACTTTAGGTTTTGTGATCAGTACAAGAATTGTACTTCCCACACTAGAAATCAAGCCTAAACCAAGGGGGGTCTGAACATGAATAAAATTTATTTCATTTCCTAAATTAAGCTGAACACAAGCTCCAGCAAAAGTACTGACGATTCCAGCGACCATGGCCGACACCAATGTTTCAACTTCCTCGGATATAGGGGTAGTTCGGGCACACAAGATAGGAAAACCTTCTTCGCTGACTAAAAGTGCCTGCTCCACCCCTTGAACAGCACCAAGACCATCTAAAATCTTTTGAATCTTTTCTGTGGAAGAAGATTCATCGTCTCTATCAATAGTGACATGATCATACGTTGCCATATCAATCACTTGAACTATAGTTCTACACTTTCACAAAATTTAACGCTCTCTATCATTTTTAAGCTCCTGAATTTCTTGACAACTCGTTTTGTAAAAACTTGGGGAGACATTAAAACAAAGAGAAGAATTTATTATGCTTTATTTGACGAGGCAATTAGACACTGAGGTTCTCGTAATGAGTGAAATCATCCGAATGCAAAGATGTAATCCTTGTCAAGTTGCTGTCATGCCTAGTCAACATGGAACGACACGATTTCCTTGTCCTTCTTGTGGAATGATCCCCATAATTCGTTGTGAGCGGTGTCGAAAATTGGGGAACCGATATACTTGTCCTAATTGTGGATTCACAGGGCCTTAATGTCATTTTGTTTAATATTATCAAGGCTATTCGATAATTCACTGTGTACATAGCTAATTGAGGTACAATCATGTCTAATGTTCTATCGATATTGAAAATAATTCCTACTTCTCCAGAAGTAAATCGTGATGAGGTTGTTTCTCACGCGCAAACGGATTTAATAAAAGATTTGGATTTAGAAATACTGAAGAAGGAAGAGGAACCACTTTTCTTTGGTTTATATGCTATAAAACTCTTTGTAAAGACAGCTGACTCTGATGAAGGAACCGAGGCCCTTCAAAAATTTGAGGATCGTCTCATAACCATGGAAGAAGTGGACAATTGCGAAATTGAACTTCAAACAATAATTGATTATTAGATTCACAATGGAATTTAGAATTACTCCTTTTTTTGGGGTGATGAAGCATAAGAATTATCTCATCATCTAGAGATAATATTAATAGGATTAAATAGAAACTAATTTTAAACAGGGATTTGGATAACTAGACTAGATTTCAGTACTTTGTTGAACGATTTAAAAAGTTGAGAAATTTGGCAAAAGAAGTCGTATTAAAGGTTGCAGAGGCCAGACAACGTGATGTAGGACGGGGCAAAATCCGTATGGATGATATCAACATGCGTGAAATTGGTATCACGACTGGTGACGTTGTTGAGATTCGAGGAAGACAGAAAACAGGAGCTATTGCTTGGCCTGCTTACATTGAAGATCAAGGGGCTGGTATAGTACGAATGGACGGAATTATTCGTAGGAATGCAAAAGTATCATTAGAAGAGAATGTTCGTATTCGAAAAGCCCAGATAAAAGTTGCTAAAACCGTCAATATTGCACCAACTCGCCAAATTTCCCTCGATTATGGCTTTGAGGCTTTTGTCAAGCGAAAGTTACTGGGATATCCTGTTTCCAAGAATGACACTGTTCTCATCCCAATTCTAGGTAGGTCAATACCATTTGTTGTAAATTCAACAACGCCAACAGATATTGTACTAATCACCGATACTACAAAGCTTAATGTCTCAGAAAAACCAGTCTCAGAAACAGAAACTGGAATGCCAGGGGTTAGTTATGAAGATATTGGTGGTTTATCAGATGCAATTCAGCGAATTCGTGAAATGGTTGAGCTACCGTTGAAACATCCTGAACTCTTTAAAAAATTAGGAATTGATCCACCTAAAGGAGTTTTGCTACACGGACCACCTGGAACTGGCAAAACACTCATTGCTAAAGCAGTTGCTAATGAATCAGAGGCCCATTTTATTCCAATTCAAGGGCCTGAAATCATGTCCAAGTTCTATGGTGAATCGGAAGCAAGACTGCGCGAAATATTCAAAGAAGCGGAAGATAATGCTCCAAGTATAATATTTATTGATGAAATCGATGCTATCGCTCCTAAACGAGAGGAAGTCACTGGTGAAGTCGAACGTCGAGTTGTTGCACAAATTTTAGCCTTGATGGATGGATTGGAAAGCCGAGGAGAGACAATTGTCATTGGAGCGACCAATCGACCCAATGCGGTTGATCCTGCATTGCGTCGTCCTGGTCGTTTTGATCGTGAAATTGAAATCGGAGTTCCAGACATGAATGAACGCTTAGAAATCCTTCAGATTCACACTCGAAGAATGCCAGGAATAGAAGCTGTTGATACAGAGAAACTTGCATTTATAACACATGGGTTTGTTGGTGCTGATCTTGCAGCTTTAGGTCGTGAAGCTGCGATGAAAAAGCTGCGCGAAATCCTACCTGAAATCAATCTAAGCGAGGATACAATCCCGCCAGCAGTACTTGATAATTTAAAAGTAGAGGATCGACATTTTGAGGATGCCTTAAAGGAGATTCATCCCTCTGCGATTAGAGAGGTATTTATTGAGGTACCAAACGTAAAATGGGACAATATAGGTGGGATGGATTCCATTAAGCAAGAACTTATTGAAATTGTTGAATGGCCCCTGAAACAAAAGGATAGTTTCAAGCGATTAGGAATAAATCCTCCTCGAGCTGTTCTTTTATTCGGTGCGCCTGGAACAGGGAAAACCCTCTTAGCTAAAGCCTTAGCAACAGAAAGTCAGGTTAACTTTATCAGTGTTAAAGGCCCCGAACTCCTATCAAAATGGGTTGGGGAAAGTGAAAAAGCAGTTCGTGAGGTGTTTCGCAAAGCTAGAACTGCCTCTCCAGCACTAGTTTTTTTCGATGAAATTGACGCTGTTGCTACCCGAAGAGGATCTGGTGACTCATCTGGAGTAAATGAACGAGTCATCAGCCAGCTTCTGACTGAATTAGCTGGAATTGAACCCTTACGAGACGTTGTGGTTTTAGCAGCAACGAACCGTCCAGATATGATCGATCCTGCTCTTCTCAGACCTGGAAGATTTGATCGTGTTGTTTACATTCCTCCTCCTGACGAAATAAGTCGAAAATTGATCTTAGAAATTCATACAAAGAATATGCCGTTAGCTGAAGATGTCAATCTAGATCGTTTGGCAAAGGAAACAGAATACTATGTAGGAGCTGATCTTGATGCCATTTGTCGCGAAGCTGGGATGATTGCTCTTCGCGAAGGTCTCGATACTAATATTGTCGAATGGCGTCATTTTGAGGACTCTTTATCTAGAGTTCATTCCTCCTGTACCCCAGAGATGATGAAATGGTATGAAAACCAAGAATCTCAATTTAGACGGAGATTGGCTCCTGATTCTCAACCTACTGTTCCACTATTTGGATAGTACGCTATCAAAGCTTTTATAACGAATTTCGAGTACTTCCAATTACGTTTACTTAAGAAATGATCTTGAGGAAGTTTTCAAAAGAAATTTACCGAATCTACCAAAAAATTCTTTAGATGAATATTCTTGAGCACATTTGTGTTTTTCTCATTAATGTGTTCACTTCAATTGAATTAATTCCCTACTTATTGGAAAAAATCCTACTATCACTCTCATTTCAATATTATTATCTCCCATAAAAAATCGTTAGGTGACAAAGATCATGGTAAATAAGGATCCGTATTGGAGACCATTCCCATTGACATTTTCAATTATGAATATTGTAGAACGTCGTGAAGGTGTACTATTAGAGGATGACTTGATACGCCTGCTAGAAAACGATGTCGGAGAATTTTCTGAACGGGAATTGAACCGAGCATTAATGAAATTAGAAATTAAAGGATTAATTCACATTCAATCTATTAAAAAGAACCAACGGATGATCAAAAGGATCGAGAACGATCAGAAATATCTGGCTGTGGGTGAGGATTGAGAAGTTCCTCTGATTTCAATGGGTTTTGAAACCCAAGATTGTCCAAGAGCTGACATATTGGACAAATTTCATGGGCAGAAACCTCACCGCATTTCTGACACAAGAATGGGGGTTCTAGGTTACCCATCTGTGGGAAGTATCGAGAGATGGAATCATGAAGATTAACAATATTTCTCAAAGTACTCGGATGTTTTTCCTCCATTTCGGATAGAAATGTCCTGATGGTGTTTCGCATCGCAGAAAAAGCATAAGGACAAGGGTAAGAATGATATTCTAAGTCTTTTACATATGCATAGAGTACTATTTCAGGTTCAGTAATGCGTACAAACGGTCGAATACGGGGGATTAAAGTCTGAAACTTCTGAATGGGAAAACGAGAAAAACGAATGAATTTATTAGAATCTCCTCGTAGCAGGTTCAGCAGAATAGATTGTGCTTCATCATCTAAATTGTGTGCTGTAGCTATTTTGGTGGCATTGATCTGTCGGGCTGCATAGTTCAAAGCCCTACGACGCAGTATGCCACAAATTGAACACGCTGATAATGCGTGTTTCTTAGAGAGGCTTTCTTCAACTATCTGATCCAGTGTTGCACCATAAATCTTCTTGAAGGATATTATAACATGAGGAATCTGATATTTCTTAGTAATTTTCTTAGTAAGTTCTAAACATTCCTCTCTGTATCCCTTAATGCCTTCATCAATTGTCAATGCGGTTAAATTGCATTGAGAAAATTGTTTCTTGAGCTTAACGAGTATGTTTAGAAGAACAGTGCTGTCCTTCCCACCTGAGTACCCCAAACCAATGTGATCTTCTCTATTCAACATAGTATATTTGTTAATGGTCTTCCTTACTCGTTTCTCAATTCGCTCTGTAAAATGCTTTTTACAGTATACTTTCTTTGATTGTTGATCCTGTGTGAACGGAATGTCTTGACAACAATTTGTTTGCGACATATCGAAACTTCGAGAAATATTGTATAGTTATTAACCTCTAATATTTATTATATACGAGGGACAAATTTGATCAGCTTCTTTGATACCGTATTTAACAGCGTCTTCTGCAACTTTTTGTACATCATAGTTAGAAAATGGGGATAATTCCAAATACAGATCAATATTTACAATTAGTTCTCCATCTTCTGTTGTTTCGAGACTAATATCAATCAGATCTTGATCTAAGTCTTCACCTACATTCGTAATAAGAAATTGTTGAATTTTGATATATAATTGATCAAGTATCTCATCTAGTTCGATAGTTACCAATGAATCCACGTTACTTGTCCTGGTGGCTATTAAATTTACTCATTCAATTCGATGGTTGCAAATCACTTAATTCTTCACTTAATCGAGCTTGTAACTCCTCTAAACGCTTAATATTCTGTGTTTCTTGGGAAGAAAAACTTTTTTGTTTGAGCTCCAGTAGCTCTGATCGCTCTGTTAATTCTTTAAGGACATCGCTAACCTTTTTAGGAAACATAACTGATCCTACAGTCTTCCAAACTTCACTTTCTGAATCTAACTTCTGTAGTTCCTTTTTAGTCATCTCAATTTCAGAAAGAGTTCGAGAAATTTCAGCTTGTTGAATTCTTAGGTTCTGAACAGTTTGTTCAAGCTGTCGGAGTCTTAAGAGTTGTTCTTGCTTGGCTGGAGAGAGTTCACGGAAGGCCATTTTTGCTACCACAAGTTAAGAGTACTTTGTTAGATAATTCGGCTTTAATCATTGTAGTCTACCAATTAATTAAAAGTTTGTTTTGATAAAGTCAAAACTGCTTTTGTTGTTGTAGAGATCCAACGTAGAATTGAACTAATGGTTGCCTTTGCTGCATTTATATCTTGAGCAGTGACATTGAAAACAATTTTTTGACCTTTCAATTTGATGGATGCTTTAGAGCGTTCAAAACGTTGTTCTTGAATCTCTGGTAACAGAGATGCAAAAATAATTTGGGCTTGATCCTCGGAATCATAATGAATAGAAAAATAAATTTCAAGTTTGGTACTCATTATTAACGCATTCTGAAGAGATATGAATATTGTAGAGGGGGAGGGACAATGATGAATTTTCTTGAATAACTTGACCAATTAGAGATTTTCTGGTTTCTTTTCTAAATCTAATTGTTAGAAAATTCTTTGAACTAGCATGTTCTGATTCCTGAACCAAGGGTTGAAAAAAGTCGGTAATTCTTTCTTTGCTTATTTTATTTACTTCCTCTGAAAAATCAAGACAAACTTTTTCAACTGTGATTCGGTGTTTCTTCCTATTTTTTTGTAATGTTATAATATTAGTTAATTTTATTGTAGCTTCTACTAATTGAGGGATTTTTCCTATTAGATAGGCCTTAACTATAATCAAATCCTCCTTTGCAGTTCCTTGAAGAATAAGAAGCCGAGATATCTGTTTATTCCAGCAATAAGAGAAGAGTTTTTTTAGACTCAATGAACCACGGTTCATTCTCTGGGAATTGGGAAAAGAGAGAGCGATTATTTTACTTACACGACGTAAATAATGATTGGGATCCCGAGAGGTTGTTATTAACATTTAATCCTATTCCTCTCAATATCCATTCTTAATCAAGCTTTTTCCTTAAATTTAGAGGATTTTTGAAAAGTAAATCATGTTTCTGTTTGACCAGCTAGGCGTTTTGCTGTTCGATCTGCGATTTTTCCTCCTGGAGTCTCTGGAGCCCACGAACCACCAGTGAATCTGAAACTACAAAATGAGCATTCCCAAATCCCAATTGATACCCGACGAACTTTTACTGTATTACAGGAAGGACAAGCGTGTTTGGTTTTTAAACCACTTTCAATTTTTCGAATCCTTTTTCGTACACTAGCACCGTACCGAGTGCCAAATCTACCAGTTGATCCTACTTTCTTAGTTCGGCCCATTAGAATCATACCTCCGTCTTTAATTGGGAGTTTTGTATTTTTTGATTTTTTGTTAAAAATCGAACTGAAACATCTGCCCAAGCTCCGTAACTTGAGAGGTTTCTTCGATAATTTTGATTAGCTCCTTCACTTGACTCGACGCATTCTCTAGAATATTCAAAATTTCTTCTTCTAGGAAGACTCCAGATTCTCCTTTCTGCATCGAGCATATTAGACCACCATCAGTGATCGCTACAGAAAATCGTGCTATTTTACCTCGATCCTCAATTAAGTTAGGGTCGTATACGATAATATCATTAATTTTTGCATATGTTAAACTAGCTACACAACCTTTTCTTGGTAATGGTTCTGTTTCATCCAATAAAGTAGCTTCCTCGATCTCCTCATCAATTGAAACTTTAGGTATCCGTGTATTGGCAAGAGCTGCCATTGCAGCAAGAGCAGAGGCATCTATTAAATTACCGCCATCATCAAGTATATACACATCAACAAAAAGAATCCACACCGTTTTTCCAGGAATTACACACAATTTTGGATCATTCATTGGGATTATCTTACTTTCGCGGATTCCACGGTCAACAATACGAGCCATTTCGACAGCCACTGGGCCTGGTGGACCACTTTCATACGAAGGTGAAGAGATAGGAGATAATTCAAGGTTCACTGTAATAACACCATCATTTGGTGTATCTGGGAAAGGAGAGCCTAATTGAACTTTTACTCCAGCTAAAACCACTGTATCTCCCCATTTAACCATGGCTGAACCCTCAGCCTTTTTAATAACGTTAGGTATAATCTGAATTGGACGGCCCTCCCAAAAATCTCGATTGTCCATTCGTTCACCCTTGGTAAGTAAATCTGTTAGATATTTTCTTTCTAAGCTACTTATTATTTCTTCTGATCGCATACATTTCTCTCCTATTCTTCTTCCTCATCCAACTCGTCCGATTGTTCTTCAATCTGAGAATACTTGGCTAACAAAGCTTTTCGCTGCATCTGATAAATTTGGCCTATGGCTGTTTTTGAAAGTTTTAACCCTTCTTCGACCTCTTCTGGGGTAAGCATGCCATCACACTGAAGAAGAGTCAGTTCTCCAGTATTGAATATCATAGCGACTGGCATATCCCCTTCGCCTTCCTTATCTTCAATATCAGAGAGATCAACTACAATTTTCCCATCAACTTTTCCAACAGCACATCCAGTAATCATACCTCTCATTGGAATACCAGCATCTGCCAATCCTAATGAAGCAGCTGTCAATGCAGCGCATCGAGTCCCTCCATCTGCATCTAAGACGGTGATGAAAAGGTCTATTGTCCCATTAGGAAATTTTTCCAAAAATATGACATTATTAATCGATTCAGATAAAATTTTACTAAGTTCATACTCTCTTCGGCGGGGAGCTGGACTTTTTCGTTCTTCAACTGAGAAAGTGGCTAACCTATATTCAACACGTACAATTGCTTTGTCTGGTTGAGCAAGATGTTTAGGATGTAATTCTCTTGGACCATAAACAGCACAAATAATTTTATTATTGCCCCAAGTAAGATAGCAGCTTCCATCAGCTCTATCTAGAACCCCAGTCTGCATACTTATTGGCCTTAATTCATGGAGTCCACGACCATCCAATCGGAGTCCATCTTCACGTATAAGAGAGGTTATTTCTTCATTCATCTTATTCACTTCTTTCAGATATCAGTTTCTTTTCTTTTTCCAGAAACTCGCGAATTCTGTCTGTTAATCCACTAGTGTGGGCCTCAGCTTCTATTTTTCGGATCGCACGCTCTACTAGGTTTTCGATCTCAAGATTATAGGTAACAATGATTATTCTTCCATTTTGCCCTACATCAATCTGAGTATTGGTCATATTTTTCAATAATTGAATCATGCTTCCCTTTTTTCCTATGATTCTCGGGATCTTCACAGGATCCACTTCAATTAATCTACCATTATTAATTTTACGTAAACCACGCCCCTGTAATGTGAGAACAGGGTCACGCATCCTATCAAAAAAGGTAATTTGGGCTTTTATAATATCTCCAAACTGTAGAATACGATCAAGACTCTCTCGAAGGGCATCAAAATCTCGCTCGATAACATTACCGACTCTAAGTGTCCCAACATAAGGGCCTCGAATATCCACATTCCATGAAGTGATTCCAACCCTAGTAATCTTACCAATAACGATATCCCCTTCCAATGGGATATAACATCCTTCTAATGGAACTACTCCAACTCTGTTTTTTCTAATTTGGGCTAGTCCAATCATAGAAGCATAAATTTCGGTTTCATTGTTAACCTTCTTACGAAAAACTCCCCCACCAGCCTTAACCCCAGAACCACTGGCCAAGATTTCACCAGGAATTACAAGCTGGTTTTTGGTTACTAAAATCGTCATTTTATTTACTCCTTTTAAAAAACCTATAAATACAGTATCATTACAGAATTTTAATTGTTATAATCGAATTCTTTCCATAATTTTGATTTCAGCACGACCTTTTGTCATACTTTGTACTCTCTCCATGAATTCCCCTTGTATTCCAGATGCTACAGTCACTACTGCAATCCAATGCCCATCATTCTGCCATTCATCTTTCTCAATTTGAGCATTGCGCTTTATTTCGCCATATGCTTTCCCTGTGAACTCAGGTGGAATTTTAACTGCAAGTTTGACTGTTTCCATACTGATGGGTAATACTCGTCGTAGTTCTTTGATGATATCCTTTAGCTGACTTTCAGCTGGTAAGGACGGATCAATCATAACCTTTGCTTCTTTTATGGCATTCTCGATACGTATAGGAGGATGTGGTGTCCGCGTCTTAGGATTAATGCAAGTTTTTGCTAATAACGTTACAATTTGTTTACGTTTCTTTTCGAAGAATTCTTGGCGTTGTTCTGATGTTAAATTAAGCTCACCTTTAAGGAGGACTTTTTCTGCAATCTTAACAATGTCGTTAGTCTCGAAGCAATGTATGAGGATCTCATCAGGAGCTTTTTCGCCTTTACTGGCATTTTGAAAAATCTCATCCATCTCAAGGATGTCACTGATAGTAGTTGTATCATCTAGCAATCCCATCTTATATTTAAGAGCCAATTCTGGATTGACTATGATTTCAAATCTGTTTCCTTGAAATTTTGCACGAACAACTGACTTACCAGTTAAATCAACCCTACGGGCATCTCGTAACATTCATACATCTCCTATAGTCGACTGATAAGTGCAGCGATGTCTGGCTTTCCTAGATATTCTATAGTTCGATTTTCTTTAGAAATTATTGCAATTTCAATCATTTCTTCATCTAAAGGTCCTTCAGATACTTGGTTGAGGGCTTTTAAAGCAAGTAAATTCCCATCTTCCATGGTTTGAGCTATTTCTTGGTATTCACCCTCTAGAAATTCAATGATAGCGGGCGCACTCGAACCAATTGCAGTTGCACGATACCCCCAATAGCTTCCACTAGGTTCGGTCATATACAATTGAGGACCTAACATCTCATCACACCCAGCTATTAATAGCGAAACCCCAAATGGCCGTACTCCTGCATGTTGAGTGTACATCTGTTTAAGATTTGCTAATCGGCGAGTAAGAGCTTCTACAGTTATAGCTTCATTATATGTTATCCTATGAATCTGTGCTTGAATACGCGCTTGATTCACAAGGACATGGGCGTCAGCAGTCAGTCCTGCAATAGCAGCAGCGATATGGTTGTCAATCGCAAAGATTTTCTTGACCATTTCTTTCTCCACGAGAGATGTATGCAACCGTTTTTGAACAGCCAAACAACAACCCTCAGAAGTTTTAATCCCAATAGCGGTTGTTCCGCGCTTTACAGCTTCAATGGCGTACTCGACTTGAAATAACCTGCCATCAGGACTGAAAATTGTGCTCCCCCTATCATAACCTAAACCCTTCGGCGCGAACAATATTTTTCCACCAAAAAAAGTAACTCTATTCCTTTTTCGCTTTCGTTTCTACCGAAATTAGATGTAATATATAACGTTCTAGTAGAGTAACAAATACCATTACTATTTACATACTTGGAGGAGAGGAGTTTTTTTGTCAAGACAAGATAAATATTTATTTACGAATGCAAGATACATATTTATTTAGTGTGTCTTTCTACCTCTTAACACTGTGGTTATGTAAATAAAAGCAAAAACGGTGCTTTGACAATGTCATACGAACCTAAGAAAGTCGGTAGTGTTAAAGTAGGTCGCTATATTATCGACCCCGATTCCAATGAACCCTGTAAAATCATCTCTATAGATAAAAGTAAACCCGGAAAACATGGCGCCGCGAAAGCGAGAATGATGATGATAGGCCTATTTGATAACCAAAAAAGACAATTCATTTCGCCTGTCGATAAAAGAGTGAATGTTCCGATTATAGAAAAACGTGTTGGCCAAATTACAAATCTTGAAGCAAATACTGGCTTCGTACATGTTATGGATACCGAAACTTATGATACTTTTGTTGCAGATCCTCCTTCCGATGAAGAATTGCACACCAAACTCACTAAATTATTTTCAGATGGGAAAACAATTGAAATTGAATACTGGATTGTTATGGATAGGAGGAAAATCATGCAAGTACGAGAAATGGCTCTTTAACTAACATTCAACGGGTTGTAAGTCCTTTGGTGAGAATATCACGAATTGGTATTGTCTCCCAGGTACTCTTTCAAGAAACTGTTGACATAATTCACGATATTCTCTCAGTTGAGGAATGTTCTTCAATTTTATTTTTTCTAAATCCTGAACTATACAAATTTTTGAAAAAAACAAACCCAAAAATCTCTCGTGTATTTCAACAAGAATCAATAGAACAGATGGGAGTAGATTGCATTGTTTCAATTGGTGGAGATGGAACAATTCTAAGAATTGCTAGAACAAGACCTGATATTCCTATTTTATCTATCAACAAGGGGAGAAAGGGATTCATGGCAGAAATCGAACCTAAAGATGTTGTCTCGAGTTTTAAACAATTTTTATCTGGAAAATTCAACTTAGAAGAGCATAAACGAATTGAAGCCCGGATTGGTGAACATAGCTTAGGTTCAGCAATCAATGAGATTGTAATTACCTCAGTTGATTTATTGAAGCCTATCGATTTTCGTATTTTTGTTGACGGTATAGTAATTTCAAGCTCTCTAGCAGATGGAGTCATTATTGCAACAGCGATTGGTTCTACTGGGCATTGTCTCTCCAGTGGGGGTTGTGTAGTTGATCCACACCTTGATAATTTTGAAATTTCCTGGATTAATCCTATTAATCTTGCGATTCGACCCATCATCTTGGGATCTTTCCGCGATATAAAAATTCGGTGTGTAACTCGAATTAATCCAATTAAAATAGTGATTGATGGCCAAGTTAGTCTTGAATATGACCCACCTATTGAAATTACTTTTCGTCCTTCGGAGGAGACAGTTAAATTCTTTCGGTCCCGTTCTTTTTTAGCTAGATTGCGCCAACACTTCAATCCAGAGATACAGGAATGAGTGGGAACTCTTTGAAGCCAGAGATTTTTGTGTTAGATTCAACTGCATTCATTGGACTAGATTTTCCACAACTTCAATCAAATCCTAATTCACTTTTTTATACAACTGTAAATGTTGTCTCAGAGCTTAAGAACTTTCGTTCTCGGATGAATTTGGACATTTTGAAGCATTCTGGCCGCTTACAATTTGGTACTCCTGAAATTACATTGCTTAAAGAACTGAAAGGACGAATCCAAGTGTTCGATCCACAAACAACACTTTCCCCAATTGATATCGAGGTTCTTGCATTAACAGTTCAATTGAAAGGAACATTGGTCTCAAATGATTTAAGCTTACAAAACGCTGCGCTCCATTTTAAAATTCCTATTAAAATTATCAGTGGAAAAAAAATCACCTATCTCCGAGAATGGCAACTAAAATGTTCAAGTTGCGGGGAAATAATAAAAGATTTATTACGAATTTGCCCAAACTGTGGTGGATTTCTAAAACGTGTGCCAATTGAACCTGGTAAATCATAATCAGAATAAATAGAATAACAATAAAAAATCAAGCGAAAATCGAGAAAATGAGAATATTTTTTCACGAGGAAGACAAAGTTGCCAGAAGAATTAAAGTCTAAAGAAGAATTTATGACCACGCTGGGATTGGCTTCAGTCTGCTATGTTAAACGACTCAAAAATTCAGAGATTGTTAAACTGAAACTTAGAACGAAAAAGCGTTTGTACACATATAAAACAAATCCAAAAGAAGCGAATGAGATAGTTCAGAACCTAAATATCCCAGTTGAAGAAGTCTAACGAAAAGTTAGATAGTTTTACTCCAGATTTTCAGATGTAATAGTTTCGAGAAGAGAAAGAACATTCCATATAGTAGTTCGAGCAAAAAGGGGGCAGTTGGGATCCTGACTGATTTCATCTAGAATAGAAATTGCGAAATTAGCACGAACTTCTGGAGGATCATCATCTTGAGTATTCTTACCAGAAATGGCCATGAAGGCTTCCTTTGCGGCTCTTCGGATGTTCTTCGGGACACTATGGTCGGAAGAGATCTGTTGTAACAACATCTTAGAATTCTCAATCTTGTCCTCCATTACTGATCACATCTGCTTTATAGTTTTATACATACTGACAATACGGTCATTCTGACTTGAAAATTCGGTTGGAAATGGTGAATTTGCTACCAGTATCTAACCTACTAGGCAAATGAAAATAAATAATAAATTTTAGAAAAACCTTTCTTTTTGAAAAATTGATTATGATAATTTTCATTAATCTGAAAACTAGAAGGATTTTTCAAATAATTAAACCCAGATAAAGCTAAATCAAAATCTTATTGTCCGAAATTTTATTATTCAGGTTATAGGGGACTTATTTATAACAAATTTTAACCAGAAAGTCACTATGAAGGTTTATTATAATACTATTTTCTCTTTAAACAAAGAAATGTAAGTGTTCGTATATTTCAGTTTTGAATTCGATAGAAAATACTATAAATAATGAGTATGAACCGGTTCATCCTGAATTTAAAAAACTCCAACAACTGTAACGGGGCAATGAAACAATTGGACATCGACGACGAAAGCGAAGCTGATCTATTTGTAGTTTACGACCTCATTATAAACGGTGGAGGACTGATCTGTTCTCACTGCGGGAAAAGGTTCACTGTAGATGAACTTTTTGAACAAAAAATTGTCGTTGGAAACGAGGAAGGATATGTTGCTCATGTTGACTGTTTGCTAGGATATATTATGAAAGCAGAACCCATTATATCATCAGGATTGGCTAGTGGGCTTTTCTCAGAGTCTCAGGTGCGACATGATCTACTATCTCGACCTTTTGAATCAGTAATTCTAGACATTAGCCGTGCATGTTCCTATAAGCGATTATCTCCCTCAAAACAAAACCAAGAATGCTCAAAATTTGTCGCTTTTGAATCAAACCTAATTGAAGAAAGAAATAATTACAACTTGGAACTTCTTCTCACTTACCTCGATTCTACTCTTACTAATTCTACATATTCCGATCTCAATTGAGTTGTTCAGAAAGCGACAGATTTCATAATCCAATACTATTAAAGAATGTATGGTGAATAAAATGAAAGTCGATCTCTCAAATATTCCAGAATCAGAGTTGATTGATGACATTATAGCTCTAATTCAAGAAAAAGAGAATAAAAAAGCTACAAAAGAGGGAAAAACAATAGAAATTGAGGGAATATCATCTCGAAAGCTTAAATTCTATACGAAAAAAGTGTTAGGCCAAGCAGATTTACCAGGATTTTTCAAAGTCATTTCGCAGGGAGACCATTTCGAAGTATTTTTTTGGAAAATTCCAGATTAACCAATTGTGATTCAATCTATAATTTTCCATTTCTGATTTCCCTAAAAAGGGATTATTGTGACAATTATGATGAAAAAAACACCATGGGGAAGCAGCTATACTGTTTCACTCTCACGAGGTTGCCAACAATGTATAGCTGGAGAAAAGCTTGTTGTTTTGGTTACTACAGAATGTTCTAGTAATTGTTTTTATTGCCCTCTAAGCGTAGAACGAAAAATCTCTCCATACTCATTTGCTAATGAGAGACCAATAAAATACATTGATGATTTAACTTTAGAAGCATCTATTATGGAAGCCAAAGGTGCAAGTATGACAGGAGGAGATCCACTCGAACAACACTCCTTATCACAAACGCTAGAATATTGTCGCATTCTCAGAAGAATACACTCAGAGGATTTTCATATCCATCTATACACCAGAGGAAAAGAGATTACACCAAAAATCCTTTCTAATTTGGAGCCTTATATCAATGAAATCAGATTTCATGTCACTAATCTCCGAAAAGACATAACACAAGTGAAATTAGCTACTCAATTCAATCTTGATGTCGGAATCGAAGTGCCTATTATACCCACGAAGGGATTTGGATACTATTGTGATCTTATTAATCATTTTACAGCAATTTTACCAGATAAAGACCAATTCTACTTTGTTAATCTAAATGAGCTTGAAATTAGTGAAACAAACTATCGGAATCTCTTGGCTCACGGTTTGAATTGCGATCAACGCAATCCCTCAGCCATTGAGGGAAGTGCTGAATTAGGAGAAAAAGTCGTTAATTGGGCATCAGATTCTAGTTCAACCCCTGTTCATTTCTGTTCTTTATCTACTAAGGATGGAGTCCAGCTACCGAACCGTATATACCGGATAGCTAAAAATGTGAAACTTTTCTCTGATGTAATTATCCCTGATGGGCCAGATAAAGGATTATTACTGCGGGGTGTGATTGAATCGTCATCTATAGATTTAAACTACCTTCGTTGGACATTGATTGAAACATTGGAGATTCATGAAGATTTGATTCACGTTGACCAGCAAAAAAAACGTCTTTTAACAAATGCAGCTTTATTAAACGAATTAAAAAACGAGATTAAGGCAATATTTCCTGAGGTTACGTTGGGGATTGTGGAAGAATACCCAACTTATGATAATCTACAGACTTATAAGGAATTTCTTTAAAACATCTGATTGATCACTTTTAGTGCCTTAATATCAAGCCTTTTTGCTCACGTTTATGTGAAAACGGCACTAAATTCGATTATTTGTATAATAATTCTTTCAATCGCTGTTGTTGGATATCTTGAACTATTAAATTTACGAAAACTGGTAGACAGTTTCATTGTGATCTGCATCAATATTCAA
>CP070665.1:1221370-1254477 GCA_020351745.1 Candidatus Heimdallarchaeota archaeon
ATAATTTCCTTGTGCATCACGTATGAAGATTAAGAAGATATACAATTGATTATCAATCTCTAACTCATAATCATCATCTGATAAAGGAATTGGACGATTAGGAACAATAAATTTTCCAATATTTTCACTTTTGTTCAACGTAGACCGAGGTATTTCGAAGTAATCCAAAACTGTTCGGTCAACAAACCATAAGTAATAATGAATTAGCTGTACATGTGCCGTGAATTCATGACTGTTAGTATCTTGTCCTATTAACCGTAATTCAATAGTTTCACCAGGATTCCAACTTGGAATATCTGCTGAAGTTTCGATATCTCTATAATAATCAATGGATTGGCCTTTAATCATACTTTTTGTGTTAAATGTTGGTTCAGGATCCGGAATAATGAAAGATCCTCGCTCAGTCTTCAGTAAAACCGTGAAATTCCCTATTTCGACCCAAATTTGTATTTCATATGAATAATGACCTGTTGAAAAATTCACTGGTACAGGCCAATAAAGAGATTGTTGAGTATCAGAATCAATAGATAATACAGTTTCGTTTACTATTTCCTCCAGAGTATCGAGAGGGGGAATAATTACATCAAGGGTGTCTTCGAGCTGATTAGAAATCAAGAGAATAGATTGTACCGAACTAGAAGTAGAATGACTAAGAAAAAAATTAATTCCTTTGTCTATAACAAAGTCATATGAATCTTCATCAGCCCAAGATGGTAAAATCACGTTAGAAGAAGCAGAAAAATCTATTTGAAGTTCTTTGACCTCAGGAAGACCACTAAAATCAAAAAAATCGAATTCTTTCAATGTTAATTGACCATTCTTGATAGATACTGATATCCTTTGATTTGAAATTTCGCCAAGAGGAACAACCAGACGATGATGTTGTAATGTAGTATTGAATATTAATGAACTCTCCAGAGGAGAACTTCCATTTGAGATTTCTACTGAAAGAATTGATTCATTAGAATAATAAGCTGAAATCTCTAGCTGACGACTAGGGGAAATTTGGGAGTTAACTGTCAACCCATTGTCAGGTTTTAACCAATTAAAAATATTGCTTACAAAATGCTGACCATCATCGGTCGAGAGAAAGGAGGAATAAAGCCAGGGCTCACTTCCCAGGATCAAAACTTTACCTTTGCCGTCAATTGGCTCAAATGCTGCTGCAACAAGATAGGATTGATCCATAACCCAGGCTTGATACTTTAAAGAGAGGTCATTTTGATTGCTGGTAAACGCAGTACCCATCTTTAGAGGAATTTCATTGACTCCTTCAAATAATGGATTTCCTACCTCCCAATTTACCTCTACTTCTTGGGGAGATAATGGAATAATATTACGATTTCTACCATTATCTGTGTAGTTTACAAGATCCAACCGATCGGTGAAATTCACAGGAATACCCAGATCTGATGAAAGTCGTGAATAGGCATCTAGATTGAAATATGGAAAAGCAGAGGTTACTAAGAGAATGGATCCACCTTGGTTGTGAAATTTGGTAATAGAATTTAGTTCTTCCTCACTTATGGGGTATTCTAAATCAGTAAGTACCAAAATATTGTTTTGTGACAAGTTTTGCCATGTAAGAGTACTCTCGTACTCATTCATATCGAATTGTAAATTGGAAACAAGAAAACCATCCAAAGCTCTATAATTGAAAAAAGGTGAATCATCCTTACCAGTATAATGTGTGTCCCAATATATCTTAGAATTGGGGTTGTTTAGGGTGAAAGCAAGAGGAATCACATTCTTAGTGCCGTGAAAAGTGTAACTGATGTTTCCGTGATAAGTACCTGGAGCAGTATTCAACGGAATGGTTATGTTTAATGATTTTTCAAAATAGCCTGCAGTAGATTGTACATGTAAAGATCTATTAAAAGCAATAAACTTTTCAATAGAGCTGGAAATATCCCAAGTAATAGTACCACCAGTTCCTGTTATAAATGAAATACCCATTCGAGCATGGTCTCCAGGAAAAGCGACTCGTTCAGCAAATTCAATAGGCTTATCATTCTCTGCTCTAGGTAAGGACGAAATTATGTTGAAACCTCTAGAGAGTTCTGAGAGCTTTAGTAATTCAGAAGCTCTTCCGACATTTACCAATCCACTTCCTTGAGTGTAGAGAGACTCATTCATATCAACGGCAGATTCCTGAAGCGCGGCTCGAATAGCCAGTGGAGTCGCTTGGGGGTATTGCTGCTTCAGTAATGCAACTGCTCCACTAACAACTGGTGTTGCCATACTCGTTCCTGAAAGAATCATATAATCTTCTAATTCTACATTCACAAGAGATTCATATGCCAGCTCTATTAGACACCCAGGAGCTAAAGGAGCAATAATTTGTACACCTGGTGCAACAACATCAGGATCAACCTTAAAATTAAAAGAAGGTCCACGACTTGAAAAGGATGCGATGTTATAACTCCCGTTTGTTGCTCCTACTGTAATGGCTTTACGAGCGGAAGCTGGGGATCCTATAGAAGCTAATTCATCATCAGAACCCTCATTACCAGCAGCTATTACCACGGATATCCCAGCATCGACTGCGCTATCAACTGCAAGTGTCAACTCATCTCCTGAACCCCAAGGAGATGATTGGCCAAAACCTATTGAAATTGAAATAATATCAACCGATTGATCTATCGCTTCATCAATAGCTGCAAGCATTGCTTCTTGGGTGGAATGGCCTGACATGTCTGCTGCTTTCAAATTAACCAAATCCGCATTGTAAGCAACACCTCTGTATGTCGAACCACCACCTGCTGCAATACCAGCCACATGGGTACCGTGTCCATGGTAATCTTGTGTATCTTCTTCTGACTCGGAACTATATCCATACTTAGCCTTAATAAATGACTCTTCATATACAATCCTTCCCTCAAAATCCCCGTGTGGAGGATCCCCGTCGATCCCAGAGTCAATGATTGCAATTTTTACATTCTTTCCATCGACTCCTTCATTCCAAAGAGCACTCGTATTGATGATTTCTGAGGGTGGAATATAAATTGGTTGTTGGCTCTCACTCACCATCTGGGGGTTGAGTTGCTCGATTGAGGGAATGACCTTCGTATGTTGAGAGATTTGTAACCGTGAATAGATATCAGGATAAGTTTTCTGAATCATGGGAAGAGTATTCTCTTGGAAAGTTACAAAACCAATAGGGAAGTTGCGATACAGGTGTAAGTACGATGGATTAAATTGATTCAAAACTTGGGTGATAAGATTTTTTTCAGAGGGACTATAAGAAAATAATAAGTTAACTTTCGTGGATTCTTGACCAATCATTTGAGGAGAGAAATTGATATTCTCAATAGTTGTGTCTGAAGTTTCTTGAGGCACATTGTGAAGAGGTAGGATTATCATAAGACATAAAAGAATAATTAAAGGGATTTGGAGGGATTTCACAAAAATCATAAGTATTAACCCACATGTCAGTCAGTCGTGAGAAGATTATAAAATCTTATTTTTATGTTCATCAGAAAATTTGAGAAATAGGTTATTTTGGTTATTACTTGAAGTAAAATCTCCATCACACAATGTTTTTTTCGTTATATTTTTTTAATAGCCTTATACACAGAAATACAAAAAGAAAAATGAAAAAGAAGACTGTTTAATATGGTGATTAAAATCTAATTACTTCACTCTATATCTTGTTTCTTCTTAAACTCCTTTAATCCTGCTTCAAGTGTTTTAGCAGCCTCTTTTTTCCGTCTTTTGTACTCCTCTTCGATTTTATCCTGATCTTCTTCTTTCTTTCTAGCTACTTCTTCCTGCTGTTTACCGCTAATTTTTTCAAATTTTTTCAATTTCTCAACGGTTTCTTTCTGTTGCTGTCCAGACATGGCCATTTCTCCTCCTATAACTGTTTCCTTAGCCTAATATCATTAATGTTAATAAAGTCAGCTTAAAGATCAATAGGATTCTTAATTATAGAAGAACTAATCCTTAAAAACGTTTCGGGTTCATGAAAGCTAGTAAAATATTAAGAATGATCCAATTGAGATTAATAACTTGATCATTATGAAAGAAGGTTTCCTATTAACCTAAAAGAATATACAAGTTCCAGATTGTATCCAACCCAAAGACTTATTCTCTGAGAAAGTTCTATCCTTCACGACTATCATTTCTGGAGATTTTCATCATGATTGACGAAAAAGACTTCTTGGATCTGTTTATACCTGGACCTGTAAATATATCAAAAGATTGCAGACAAAAACTAACTTTACGCATGATAGCTCACCGTAGTGAGACTATGGGAGAATTACATCGAGACATTGCTACTTACTTACAAAAATTACTTTTCACAAGCAACCAAATTATATTGTCAACCTCTTCTTCCACAGGACTAATGGAAGCTGCTATTCGAAACTGTGTTGACAAAAAGGGTGTTCTAAATGTTCTTAATGGAGCATTTGCGGAACGGTGGCACTCAATCGCACTAATGAATGGGAAAGAAGCTGATGCTTTAAATATTGATTGGGGGAAAGCTGTAACAGCTCAACAATTGAAGGAGAAATTGGACGAAAAAGAATATGATGCAGTTTGCATAACCCAAAATGAAACCTCTACTGGAGTCACGACTCCTCTTAAGGATCTTTATAGAGTAATTAAAGACCATGGATGCCTATTACTTGTTGATGCTGTTTCATCAGCAGGTGGAGTGGAAACACGGGTTGATGAATGGGAAATTGATGTCTACCTTTTTGGATTACAGAAATGTATGGCCCTTCCACCTGGTTTAGCTGTTGCCTCGGTTTCGGAGGAAGCGTTAAAGATGGCAAAAACCGTACCCAACCGTGGATGGTATTTTGACTTTCTTTATCTTAAGAAATACCACGATAGAAATGGAATGCAGCCTGCTACACCTGTTATTCCCATTTATTATGCTCTCCAATATCAACTTCACAAGATAGTCGATGAAGAAGGAATCGAGAATAGATGGGCTAGACACACAGAGATGGGTGATTACACTAGAGAATGGGTAAAAGCTAGAGGTCTTACTCTATTCGCTGACGAGTCAGTAGCTTCAAACACTGTAACTTGTGTGAATAGCTTAGGTATTGATGTACCCAAACTCAAATCTGATTTAATGAAAAAAGGGTACCTATTTGCGACTGGTTATGGAAAATTTAAGGAAAAGAATTTTAGGATAGCCCATATGGGTGATCGAACTTTAGAGGAGCTAGCAACGTATTTACAAACAATTGAGGAACTAATTAGATAATCAATGTAAAAGGTGGAAACTTGGTATTGTGTAGATGTTGTTTTACTAACATATGTGTTTAATAAACGGAAATTAAGATTTAACTTATCAAAAATGAAGTATTTTATTAACATGATTTAATAAATTGAGAATTGAAGTGAGGGCTTTAACTTGGCCGAGATTTATGATGCTATTATCTTAGGGAAAGTTAATCCATTTCGATCTACTTCAGTAGGTGATCCTTGGCAAGCCGAAGTAATCGATGTCCCAGAGATAAATCGAAAAGCTAGTCGTATTGTTCTTGAAACATTAGATGAAGTAAGATCAACAGGCCGATCAGGCATGTGTATGATCCTTGGAGACGCAGGAGTTGGGAAGACGCACATTTTAGCTCGTTTAAGGCGAATTGCCAAGGAACAAGACTACCTTTTTATCTCTATACGGCCATTTGGGGATCTTCAACGCATATACGGCCATATTCTCCAGGAGATAATGATAAGTCTTCGTAAGAAAGGAGAAGGGGAAAAGTATAGCCCACTCGAACGATTTATTGGTGAAATTGTTTCCCGAGCGTTATCTGATGGTTTACCTGACAATCCTGTGGCAAGCAGCCTCGCTGAATCTTTTGGCCAGGATCCCATGAAAATTTTTACATTTAAACCTGAAAAGTTTTATTCAACTAATTTGAGAAAGATGGCTATTAATTACCTAGCAAGCATTCATCCTGATATAGATATCCAATTCCTAGAAGTACTTTTCCACACACTAAATCCAACGATTAGACCAACTGCGTTTAAATGGCTCTCTGGGATAGAAGTATCAGAATCTGATCTTGAACTGTTAGATGTTCCTCATTCCATTGATTCAGAAAATAGATCCTTATTGATAATTCAAACTATCTCTGTACTTGCTCAAAAGCCAATTTTATTAAGTTTTGACCAGTTGGAATCAATTTATATCCGCTTCAAACGAGACAATGGCATTCAACTTCTTTTCGATTCACTAACTAACCTCTATAATCAGTGTAAACATCTCCTTGTTTTAGCAATGGTACAGTCTATTGTGTGGAGAGAATCAATTGTTGAAGAGGTACCAGAATATTCACGTCAGCGAATAGATTATATAACATCGCTTGAACGATTAACAGCTGAAACAGCTTCATTACTAGCTAAAGCCAGAATGGAAACAGAATTTCGCGACTCAGGTGTGACCCCTCCATTTCCCACCTACCCTTTTACAGAAGAATACATCACAATAGCTAATCAAAATACTAATGGAAATCCTCGTTTGTTTCTTCGTCATTTACGAGATAGACTAAACGAATTCAAAGATCGAGGATTAATTCGAAAATTAACTAAGTCTGATATCGCTTCGGATGCTAAGAAAGAAGCTGTAGCTGTAGCTGGAGTACCACCAATGACTCCAGATCAAGTTATTGCTTCAACTGATCTATCAGAGGAGAGTCCCAAGGCAATTATCGATCTTAGACCTGAAGAATTGGAAGCACTAGCAGAATTATTTCCAGATGCCGATAAATCAACACCAGAACCAGCTATCAGCACTTCAACGGCACCACTCCCTATAAAAGCCATTGAAAATACAGCCATCTCCCCACCCAAAGTGATATCCACACCAAGCGAGATGATAGGGTTTTTAGAGAAGAAATGGGGACAATATGCTCGAGAATTTGAACAAGAAATCTGGGCGTTTCCTCATCCAGTTCGTCGGGATTTTTTAAAGGGGGTTCTTTATGATATCCTCAACACTTCTATTGAACGTCAGATACCTGTTTATGGTTTAACAATTCTCAACGTCAGGATTGATCGCCAACTAATCGAAAAAGATGAAAAAGGCCTTGATTTAGTTTTCACATATCAAACCCCTAGGGGGCCAACATCCGTAGGTATCGAAATCAACAATTCTGAGCACTCTGCAACAGTTTTTCAGAGTCTCCGACGATTGAAAAAGCTCGTCAAGGGTAATATTCGTCATGCTTTTATCTTAAGAGATGAAGAATTGTCATTACAGCGAACAGCTTCCAAATCACTGGATTTAGCTCAATCATTATCAGAATATGGTGGGCTATATTATATCGACTTTATGTCTAACCAAGCACTTTTAGCAACTAAAAAGCTGATGGAAATGGCTTCAGCAGGAGATCTAACTGTTGGAAGCCACACAGTCTCCAGAAATGAGGCATTAACTTTTGTTTTTGAGGAATGCCTTAGTCGGATAATAATTTTTCAAACCATTTTTGGTAATCTTAGTGTTAGTGTAAGTGGACCAAGAACAAGTACTGACCGTGTTTCAGAGTCATCTGAAGCCATAGAAGCGATTATTTCTATTTTAAAGTTTAATCCCACGATGACAACTGATAGACTATGCCTCTTACTTAATCGTAATGAAGGTGAAATTGTTCCTGTTCTAAAAATGCTTGCCATTCGTGGAATGATCTCCTTTGACGGGAAGAATATCCACTTACTCTAATTTAAAAACATTAATTAGACTTTTTTCTTTGATTAGTTTTTAAAAGGAGTCTGGTTACCATGACTTTAGACTCCACTGTTGAGGAGTATCATTTTTTGTTAATTGAACTTTACCTTTCCCTGTAATTAAAGCTAGGAATTCCAATGCCTCTTGGATATCATCGATTTCATGAGATGTCTTTTGTGCTAACTCTGAGACACTTTGACTACGTTTATGGAGAATTTTAATAATTTCAGCTAACGTTTTAATATATTTGAAGCGAAATTCCGTCGGAAGAGGAGGAGTAGAAGCTTCTTTTTTCAGTGTGATTTTCCATTTCCCATCCAAATCAAGTATTATTTTTCCAAAAGAAGTCATATACTGGAGCATCTGTGTTACTTCTTTTGCATCAGGAACACAAACTCTAATAACTCTCGCAATCTGCAACGATGAGAGTGACTCTTCACTTTCTAAAGCTTCAATGATGTTTAACATCCATTTAAACGGAAATTTCTCTCTTTCGATAATCATTGGGGGGCAAACCACATAACTATTCTGAGGCTATTTCAGGTATCGAGGGACGGTAACCCTCTAAGTCCAATGTAACATAAGAATACCCTAAAACTTGTAATTCCTTTACGATTTGAGCAATAATGTTTTTTTCTAGAAGAATAGGAAAATCTTTTGGATTGATTTCTATTCGAGCAATAGTATTATGATCACGGAGTCGCAACTGGTTCGAAAATCCAAATTTACGTAAAATTCTTTCCCCTTTTTCCACCCTATTCAGTTTTCCCAGAGTTATTTCTTCACCATAAGGGATTCGAGACGCAAGGCATGCCATGGCTGGTTTTCTCGCTACTGGCAGCTTGTAGTGTGTAGCTATTTGTCTAACTTCCTCCTTGGTTATTTTACCCTCTAATAATGGACTTTTTACTCCTAATTTTTCTAGAGCTTTCAAACCAGGTCTGTGTCCCTTAATATCTGATTCATTCGTACCGTCAAGAACAATATTATATCCGTTACGCTTAGCATAATCCATTAAATGAGAAAAAACAAGCAATTTACAATGAAAGCAGCGATTTGGAGGATTTTCCCAAAGATGTGTTTCTGCACCTAGAGAAATTTGAATAATTTCATGTGGGATATTTAAATTCTGAGCAATGGTTTTAGCTTCCTCGACTTCTGAGCTGGAAATCCATTCAGAAGTAATTGTTACTAGTTCCATTTTCTTACAAACTTTTTGAAAGAGTCTTGCTACAACAGTACTATCTACTCCACCAGAAAAAGCAACGATCCCTGACTTATCTTTTAATGGAGCTAAAGCACGATGAATCTTTTCTTTTAATTCACTTTCCATTAACCTATTTACTCTCCACAATTTTTTCATTTACTCTAGATACACCTGAAACAACCTTAACAATGTGAACTTTTGCTCCCTTCCGTTGAATAGATCGGCTTACCTCTTCTTCATGACCCGGACAGAGAGCAATCATACACCCACCATTCCCTGACCCAGTAATTTTACAACCTAAAGCACCAGCTTCCATTGCTGCTTTAATCATGACCTCAATTTTCGAAGTACTCACATTCAAATGGTCTCGGAGGGAAGCATGGTGACGATTCATGAGAGTTCCAATATATTCCTCGTCCCAAGTGGATTTTTTAAACTCTAAATGAGCCTCCCGTGTTAATTCGAAGTTAATGACAGCTGCTTTTAACGCATTAAGAGAAAACTCATCTAATTGCCCTTCAATCGGAATTAATTCCTTTACATCATCAATTGTTAATTCTCGAACCTTTGATGCTTGTAAATATTCTAAACCCTTTCTCACCCCATTTTTAATAGTTGCTAATGTGTTAAGGGTATCCTTCTTCTCGAGAGAATTTCCTACAACGATTCCAGGTAATTCAGTTAATAGGCGGGTGCATCTAATTGGATCAAATTCTTCATAGTTTACATACCCATGAGAGATCACCATGTGATCCTGCATCCCACCAGGTTCATTAAATTCTAATACTTCGGCTTGGTGGGCGAATCTGGTTATTTCCATTTGAGACAATGGATTATCAAACAATTCAGCAAGAAAAGAAATCCAAATTACGCATAATGCACTAGAAGAGGACAATCCAGCCTGCATTGGGATGTTACTTGTAATTCTTGCGGAAACACCTTGATCATTAGGGATAATTTCATTTTCTAGCAAAACTTTCACTCCAGAGCGTAAATAATCTCGAGGAAATTTGTAACTCGTATTAGTAGCTAAAAATGACTGAGTATCTTGTATATCTGGTAACTCTATATGATATTGACTTGAATTAGTTTTTCCACCTGTTATTGTCATAAATAAGTTGACTGCAGCAGGAATAACTGGGAGACCCAGGTAATCTTGGTGTTCCCCAAATAATACAATTCTTCCAGGTGCCTTCATGGTTAAAATCATTAATTCTCTCACTTTTTTTAGCTAAATAATTTATTTTTTATCTAATTCTTCCATACTCACTTTCATTTTATATGCAAGATTATATGAAATTGCATAATGTATTTCCTCTAATTAATTTACAAAAACTGATTTTTGTCGGGTGTACACACAAAGAAATGAATAAAGTCGGCGTATTTTTCTTATCATGGAATTAGAAATTAAATGTGTCTTTTTAGGGTAGTACCCAGAACCCCAGTACCTACTGGGTAGTACCTACCTACTTATCTTTGGAAGAATATTTATATGAAGCGCGAAAACGAAAAATCCTGTCATACTAACATTATATTCATCAAACCATATTGAGATTGAACAATGCAAGCCGATTTCATTAACAAACCGCTGAATGATCTAGTTCTAACGGTGTTTGCAGCCTTGGAATTCGTTACCCTCCATCCTATGCAAGTGCTTAAGCATCCTCTGGCTGACTCACGCTTATCTTACGTTGTAAAACGCGTAAAACACAATCCATCGCAGAAAAAATCAGAATTCATTGGAGTCATAATTCGTGATTGGAAACGAGTAGTTGGTGTGGGCCAAATCCATAAAGCAGAGGAGCTTCTCCAAGCCTGTCCTAAACTTTCTCGTGTTTTAATCATCTCTTCTATGGGATTCTCATACTCAGCTAAACGTCTTGCAGATAAAGTAGGAATTGGTTTGATGTCACGCGGTGAATTGGTATCCCTATTACAGAAACGGGTTGAAGTCCTGTAAAGAAGTCAGGATACTAGAATCACTATGAAAGAAACCTCTCCAGAAGATTTTAACTATCTTTTTTTATATTCAAAGAAATTTGTAAAATGACAATCTAGAGGAGATAAATTATTCGAAATTATTTATGTCGGCATATTCGGGAATTTGCTGCTTTATGCCGCTGTAATTTCTCTTTTCCTTTATAGAATCTATCTCATTTTAGTAATCATTGAATTTATCTTATTTAGGTATTACGGGAAATTATAAAGTTTAATTACTTGCTAATCTCAAATCATAACTAATCAGTGATTGAATCATGTACACTAAATCACTTCTTGATCTTGTAGTAACCGTTTTTGAAACAATTGGATTTGTCACACACCATCCAATGCAAATATTAACACATCCTCTAGCTGATTCACGACTATCCTACATTTTAACGCGAATAAACTCAAAATCAGAGTACATTGGAGTCATTGTCTGTGATTGGAAACGAATCGTAGGAATTGGCCAGATCTGTAAGACAGAAGAACTACTCCACACATGTCCTGAACTCAATCAAGTATTGATCGTCTCTGCTATGGGATTTTCACGCGCAGCCAAACATCTTGTAGAAAAGAGGAAAAAAATCAGTTTGATTTCAAAAAGGGAATTAATCTCATTAATGTTAAAACAACTAGAAATATCATAAGAAAACTGAAATGATTCCTTTCATTTGAACTGTGTTTTAGAGATAGGTAATGCAATTTCTTCAAGAGCATCTTGTGTTTGACGAATATGTTGGGAAGTGTGTACAAATGACAGAGCTCCTATACCGTGCATCCCACTAATATGTCTGTTCAATAGTGCTAATTGTAATAGTGCTTCACCCTTTTTTGCGGTCGAATGGACAATATCATACGGGCATGGATCTTCTATATATTTTGATAAAACATGAAGAGCAATAAAGGATTTATAGCCTGTAGCGACGAAATTTAATTTCTCATTAGTAAAATATTCATTCATTTCAGTCAAAAATTTCGTACCAGCTTGGTTAGTACGAGTATAGTCTTGATTAGACTTCTTTAGTATTTCTAAGGTTTTTAATCCAGCTGCCATACTAAGTGGATGTGCTGAAAAGGTACCTCCTCCAGTCCAAACTCTATTATTCAGCTGTGGGTTTGCCTGTTCCATAATCTCTTTCCTTCCCCCTACTACCCCAATAGATAAACCTCCTCCAACGATTTTACCCATTGTAGTCAGATCTGGTAAAATTTTCAATTGATTCTGGAACAATCCATAAGAAAATCTATATCCTGTAATAATTTCATCGAAGATTAATAGAATGTCCAAGCTCTCAGTCAATTCCCTAATCATTTCTAAAAATTCTAGGGCGACAGGAAAACCTCCTCCTCCACCTAGTACAGGTTCTATTATCACTGCTGCTAAATCATGTGCATTCGCTTGAATTAAGTCCTTTGTTGCTGTATTATTCGCCTCAAATGTCATTATCCCAGCTTGTTCCTCTGGAAGAATTCCAGGGCCTTCTTTACCAAGAAATGGTGCCTTGACATTATACAAAAGCGTATCTGCATAACCATGCCATCCCATTTTCGCCTTTGCTATTAATGGTTTTCCTGTATATGCTCGAGCTAATCGAGTGGCATACATTGTTGACTCAGTGCCACTAGAACTAAACCTGACCTCCTCAAGACTTGGATTATCATTAATAAGGGTTTCTGCTAACTTAACTTGACCTTCATTTACAGTCCCAAAATGCCATCCATCTTCTAATTTATCTTTGATAATCTGTTGTATAACAGGATGATTATGACCGAGGAGCATCGAGTAGTGGCCTTGCCAGTAATCAATGTATTCTAAACCGTCAATATCAATTAAATAGGCATCATGTCCAGATTCAACAAATACAGGAAAAGCTCCGATTGATGGAAGACCTAAATTTCGGATATTATGCGAAACCCCCCCTGGTATCTTTTCAACGGATCTCTTCCATAACTCCTCCGACCGTGGCCTTGTTTGGATGAAGTTAGCCAGCTCAACTTTATAGAAATTCAAAAAGAAACCTCAAGGATCAGCAATGAGAGAATAGTTTTTGAATTTTTATGTATAAAAAGAAAAGAGTGAGAAAGAAAAATCCTTCATAATCTCTGGAAGAACTCTTTTTGTTCGAGTTCTCTGAGTTTGGGGAGCAAATTGTAAAAAACTATCTGTTCAAGATCATCACGAAAAGTCCCAAAATCCTCATCGTCCATGAAAGGATCTTGAAGTTTTGATCTTACCTTCAATGCAGGTTCTTCTCCTCTCAAATTCCAAAATATTCGTAATCGATTGTCAGTCAGATGATAAATTGGATCAGACAAGTTAATCTTCTTACTGACAACATCAGTGGGCCAACGGGAAAAAACTAAATATGCTCCAAAAAAAAGTAGAAGTGGAATTAGAACAAATCGAACAATTTCATGTGTTATCAGAGAATTATTAGGGGTACTGCGGAAGGAGATTACAGCTAGTAGTATAGAAATCACAAGGATAAGAAAACCAAATAAAACAGTAAACCAGTCATTAAATCCTCCGTTAGGTCTGAAACTGTGCCAGAAATTTGGGATCTCAAAACGTGGTTTCTGATCCTTTGTGACCGCATTTTTCTTTTTTAACTGATCAAATGACAATGTTTCGGCGAAATAGTGAAAATTATCGTATCTAACTTTCTCTAATTGCCATTCATCTCTTCTTCCACGAAGGTAAACGAAAAAAGGAGCCCAATCCATATCATGGGTGGCATGGGTAAAGGATGGGGGCTCCCACTTCCAAAAAACCAACGCGATAATAGCTGCTACAAAGAAAATCATACTAATCCAAGATATTTTTAAGGTCTCTTCCAAAATCAATTCTGTTATCTCTTCACCAGGAATTGGAGGATGCCAAGCTTCAGCACCCTCAACAAAATCCTTTGTCTGTGAACCTTTACTAATATATATTTCCCCTAAAAGCGCCCAAAATATCACTCCAAAAATGATGAAGAGTTGCCCGTTACTAAAGAAGTATGATCCCTTAGTTAATCCTTTTAGGGCTGCAAATAACGCCCTTGCACCCAAGAGAAAGAAAATTCCACCAATAAGCAATACAGAGAGGATTGCATGAGTAAAGGAAAGATAAGAGTATATCAATGTCCCCAACAATCCGAGCACAAATAGTGGGAGAACAGTCATCCATAGAGAAATGAAAAAACGCTGTTTGGTCCAGATATAAATCCATTGAATACAACGTAAATCATCTTCCTCTCTACTTTCTAAAATCCGAAAATAAGAACCGCCCCAAGCTTTAGATTTTCGTTCTGATCGTAATTCAATTCCTGATAGCTGGATTTCAGGTTCAAATCTTTCAACTAAATGGAAATCCCTCTCGGTCACATCCACAGCATCCAATGGCATCATGAAACCTTTTTTCCTCAATCCTGCCTTTTCAATCTGTTTTTTTAGGGATTCAGTTTGCCATTTCTCTTCGACAGTTTCTACAACAGCTTCTCGTAAATCCACGAGCTTTCCTTGTAATGCTATATCTGTCATAATATCACCGACAATAAAAACTATATTATCAATACTAGTTTTATAATAGATAGATGTATTAGCTATAGCTTTAAAAATTTGTTTTTTTAAATGGTGAGATAATTTTTTAACTATCAAGATATACCTCAAAAAATTCTTACTTATGTAGTTGTACAATAACATTAGATCAAGTAACTCCAAAAACTATCAATGATATCGAACTTCTTATCTTGACGACCCTTTAGGATCCTGTATGATTGAGGTGAAAGTTTGAAATGGAATTATTGCTCCAAGATGCGTTGATCATACCTGAACCTGACACTACAAAGATTTTTCAAGCAAATATTGTAATAGAGGACAATATCATAAGTGATATTGCACCTAATGCTCAAATACCTGATCCTGAATTCATAATTAGCGGGAAATCTCTTGTTGTTCTACCACCTCCAATCAATAGCCACACTCATCTTCCTATGTCGTTACTAAGAGGATATTCTGACAATAAGACATTAATGAACTGGCTTCAGGATATCTGGAAAATAGAAGGAAAATTTGACGCCAGGTGGATAACCTTAGGCACAAAATTAGCTTGCCTCGAAATGATAAAAGCTGGAACAGGGGGCGCTGCAGATTTTTATTTTCATGAAAGTTCAATAGGTAAAGTGATGGAAGAGGCTGGTATCAGAGGATGGCTGGGTGCAGGGATTTTACCCAGTGCTTTTGTTGATCAAGGAGGATATGAATTTCAATTAAGTGAATTTAATAGAATAATTGAATATAGTAAAGGGTCTCCACTTATTTATGCAGCAATAGCTCCACATAGTCAAATGACCGTACCAGAGGAGATTATTTCAAAAGCAGCAGACCTCGCAGAAATTCATCAAGTTCCCCTCATGATACACGCTTCTGAAACACGGAAAGAAGTCATGGACTCTGAGGATAAATATGGGGTCCCTCCAATAGAGAGACTTGAGCAAATCGGATTTTTTAGAGAAAAAACAAAAGAAATACTAGCTCATTGTACTTGGATTACTCAAAGAGAGGTGGAAATATTAGGAAAACATCAAGCAAGTGTTGGATGGTGTCCTGTGTCCGCCCAAAAATTAGCTTATGGAGGAACCACCCCTGTACCAGAATTACGGAGTGCGGGGGCTTACATTACTCTCGGTACAGATGGAACTGCTTCCAATAACACATTAGACTTATGGCGAGAAATGCGGGAAGCAGCTAATGTTATTTCTGCTTCAAGATGGGACCCAGCGCTGTATCCAGCTGAACATGTACTTGAAGATACTTGTTGGTCTTTCAGAAGAAATTTTCATCCTGAATCATTAATCAAAGTGGAAAATCAAGCTGATCTTGTTGTTCTCAACTTTCAAGCACCTCATCTTAAACCAATGCATAATATCATCTCTAACATTGTTTATGCTGCCAATGGAAGTGATGTCCATTCCTTAATAGTGAATGGTACCCTATTAATGTATAATCGCCAGGTTTTAACCCTTGACGAAACAGAAATCATAGATAAAACAGAAGAAAACGTAAAAGAACTGCTTTAATTCTGAAAAAGGAAGAAAAAGTCAATCATTAACAATATATTTTAAACTAATTCAACCAAATCCCTTCTATTATACTCATTAAGAGAAAATAATTTGAACATATCTGTATAGCGTTGAAAAAAGGAGTAAAACCGAAATGTTCAATATGCTTGAAATTAGGTTTGTAGACATTCACGGAACATTAAAAGCTATGAATCTCCCAGTCACAGTTGAAGAAATTAGCACTGCAACTACCGACCCTGTTTTTTCTGAAGGAATAAACATTGATGGCAGTTCTGTTGCAGGTTTCACATCATTAGAGAATTCTGATTTACATTTATTACCTATCCCAGACAGTTTATTCGAATTACCTTACACAGATGAACCTAAATTAGCAGTTATGTGTGAAATTCGACAAGATGGGTCAATTTTTGAGGGGGATACCCGCTCTCAGTTACGAAGTATAATTGAGAAGCGTCTTACGACTAAAGGACTAACCCTCAAGATTGGACCAGAACCAGAATTTTATCTTTTCAAAGATAATGTCCCTGTTGACCAAGGACAATATGCAGATATCTTTCCTAATGCTATTGTTGAAGGAACCGTTAAACGATTCTCTCAATACCTAACAAAAGCCCTAATACACCCCAAAGTTCACCATCATGAAGTAGGACCAGGTCAGTATGAAATAGAAATCGGATATGAAGAAGCGCTTCGAATAGCAGACATCATAGTCACTTATAAAGCAATCATTAGAGCATTAGCTGCTAAATCAGGCCCCTATACTGCGACATTTATGCCTAAGCCCTTCATTGAAGAGGCAGGAAATGGAATGCATTGTCACCTTTCATTATGGGAAGGCACTGAAAACCTTTTTGCGACTTCTGAATCAAACAAGCTCTCATCAATAGCTGAACATTTCATGGCTGGGATCTTAGAACATGCTCAAGCCATGACAGTGTTGGTAGCACCAACTGTAAATTCCTATAAGAGATTAGTTCCTGGTTATGAAGCACCAGTTTATGTCGCTTGGGGGCCTCTTAATCGTTCTGCATTAATACGGGTTCCAATGTTTAATATTCCTCAACTTGCGCGGTTTGAATACCGTTGTCCTGATCCGAGTTGCAATCCATATCTTGCTCTTATCTCCATTGTGACTGCAGGAATGGATGGGGTCGAACGTGAACTCGAACTGCCCCCACCAGTGAAAAGGAATATTTACAGATTATCATCAAAGGAAAGAGAAGAATTAGATATAAGTACGCTTCCAGGAAACCTTTTTGAGGCTCTTTCTTTTCTCGAAAAAGATAAGCTTCTGTGTGACGCGCTTGGTGATCATATTTGCGAAAAATTTTTCCAGTTGAAGAAAGAAGAATGGCTCCAATATTCTACACAGGTCACGGATTGGGATTGGAAGAATTATCTTAAGGTTTAATGCATATTAGCACTTTTAACAATCTAAGTATTGAGATATTTCCCAAGTAGTAATTTCTTGTTTTTCAAAGCTATGTTCATTGGTAAAATCTAACCACTCATTCATTCGGGCTTCATAATATTCCTGATGAAGAGCTGTCCCAAGGATCTCCTTTGCAAGAGAACTATTTTTAAATTCCATTAAAGCATCTTTAAGAGATCTAGGTAATAACTCTACTCCTTTTTCTTCGAGCTGCTTTAGACTGAGGGCGTCTGCATCAAAATTTGCTTCTTCAGGTGGTTCCAGCTTCTTTCTTACACCCTCTAGACCAGCTTTAAGGAGAAAAGCTAAGGTGAAATAAACATTTGTTGCAGCATCTGGAGCACGATATTCCAACCTTCCTGCCTCATAGCCAGGCACCCGAATCAGAGCAGTACGATTTGCAATCCCCCATGTTTTATATACTGGAGCTTCTTTTCCAGGAACCAAGCGTCTATATGAATTTACAATAGGATTGGTTATAGCAGTAATTTCGCTTGCATGGTTAAGCTGACCTGCAATAAAATGAAGTGCGAATTCAGATAATTCATTCTCACTACCCTTGAATAGATCATCAGTAGAGGATCTGACCATTTGATGAATGTGCATCCCATTTCCTGCTTCATCGATAAAGGGTTTAGGCATGAAAGACACAATCCACTCACTATGATTTAGTGCTACCATTTTAGCGATTTGTTTGAAGTATTGAACACTGTCAGCAGCTTGAATCACTGGTAATGAATCAAACTCGATTTCGTGTTGACCAGGCCCAACTTCTGAATGGAACGTTTTAAATGGAATACTTAGTTGGTCTAATATTTCAACAATCATTTTTCGTAGAAAATATCCTTTATCCATTGGGGGTAGAACCATATAAGATGCATTATCCGCAGGTTTGAGATCGGATGTTAGCATATAAAACTCCATTTCTGGCCTCGCAAAATATGTTGCTTGGAACCCATCAAACAATTCTTTGTTAATTTCAGCTAGAATACGTCTTGGATCAGCAGCAATCCGTTCGTGAGTGTCAGTACTACGTAAATCACAAAATACACAGGCAGTATTGTCTTGCCAAGGTACTAAGGTTACTGTAGTAGGGTCGGGAACGATAATCATGTCTGATTGTTTTGTCCGTAAGAACCCAATACTACTCCCATCAACTCCAATTTGATCAGCTTTGGCAAAAGAGTATTTTGACATCTCAACTCCTTTAAGATGCCCATCTGCACCAGTGAATTGAAGTATGAGATATTTTGTTCCTAGTTTCTCCATCCTTTGAATAACAGAACTTCTTATATCAGACATATACTAATCTCTCTTCTTCTTGCCAAAATAGACCTAAACTCAAGAAAGCATAATAGAACCCAGGTTTAGCATCGAAAACAAAAAAAGGAAGTTTAGTTTCCTTCTTTTCTATCCTCTAACATTATCTTGGTTATTTTTGTTGCTGATCCACCTGTAAAACCTCCAAGTAATCCAAATAACCCACAGATTATGATTGACAATAGAACCACTATTATGGAACCTGGAGGTAACGGAGCACCAAGTACATCTCCTATTGCGGCTAAGAATAAGTCAGCAGTTTTCAATGCACCAGGCATAGTTAAGACCATAATGATAATGGATATTAAACGTCCAACCATTGCTCCCAAGGCTGCGAAGAGTCCTGCGTATGCAGAACCGATTATTATGCCAGCAATTATCCCAAATAATACAGGTGATAACCAAAATGGTAAGTAAGTAGCAACGGTTAAATCAATAACACCAACACCAATGACGGATAATCCAAACGCAATCGTTCGCCGATATTGCAGGAATGTTTGAAGATAATCCTGATAAGTTTTCTCACTCATTTCATTTCATCTCCTATTTTTTATTTCGGTTTAAGAGTCACTGTGGCTTCTGTATGCTCTTTGGGAAACGATTCTGCAGTGTTATATTGGATTAGCATAAGGTGGTACTTACGTTTCATCCATAATTCTAGAGCTTGATCAGCATAGTGTGAATTAGCAGGATTTCCAGAAGCTCCTCCTGGAAGAACACTCCAACTATTAGATATGTTGTTAAAATCAACTACCATCCTTTCACTTGGACCAGTTCCAGGTCTTCGACCTCCTGCAGCTAATAGAGTGTAACCGGAACCATCATGGGGGTGAGAACCACCTCCAAAGGAAGGTATTCCAGCCATATGATTGAAAGCCATAATATGATATTCACCCCAAGTCCATTCATCTACATTTGATCCAAATTCATTTTCTAAGTCTTCCACAGCTTTGAAGAATGCTTTAACTATTATGTCATCACGATCTTCTACTGTTGTGGTTGTTGTCACGTTATCAAACCATTTAGAATTTGGTTTCTCTTTGACAAAGTATTCTAATATTTCATCTTGAGGGGTTTTTACAGAAATCTCGGCTTTTGTGTACTCATCCTCCCACACAAATTGACGAAACCGCGACATTGTTGCATAATAGATTGTTGGACCTACACGATCTTTTTTCATTAAGTATCGGTCATTACTATTATTCCATGCCTTTAATTCAGCTAGAGCGGTCGCTGCAGTTGTTCCTGATGATATCTCACCTGATCGTTCCATAACATCAATAAAGAATGGTGTGAAAGATTCTGAACTGATATCTAAGATGCCTTTATCACCACATTGAGCGTCTTTCATGAAATCGACATCAATCGATCCTGCTGGGGCCTCTCTCAAGTGGCGATCAATACTTCTACCACGATAACAAGAAGATTGATAACTACTGATATAATAAGGATAATCAGGGCCAGCTGATTTTTGATTTGCAGAGGCAAGATAACCTTGTGGGGGATTAAGAGCATAAGGAAGTTTATAATAAGGAATATATTCCCAATCTTTATCGAGATTTGGATCTGATCCATTTTGGATAAATCTACCTTGTGGATTAAGAGAATTACCATGTGTAAAGTTTCTTTTAACCATTCTACCAGTCGGTCTTAGAGCAATATTTCCATCTGTGTCCGCAAATACAAAATTCTGAGGCGGATCATGGAACCATTGCAGCGTGTCATTAAATTCCTCCCAGTTGGTAGCTTTGATTGCTCCATACAATGCCTTAAGTTCATAAGTTGGGCTTTCAGTAGCCGTCCACCTCATAGCAATCATTGTTTTTCCCCTTACTTCCGCCATTATTACTCCATCTTCAGTATATCTGATTGTTTCTGTGTGATTGCCAAGACCCTTTACTGGGATATTAACCGTTCTTTCAATTGGTGATTTCCATGCATTTTCTTTTCCGCTCCAATATTGAGACTTGTCTGCATTCCAGACATATTCATACCAATCACATGCATCGTTTCCCACATTAGTCATACTCCAAGCTACATGTGTATTGAAGCCTATAATTATTGCTGGTATACCTGTTAACGTGTAACCAAATATGTTCAAATTTTCATCCGATGCAACGAGATGAGCTTCATACCAGATCATTGGAAGACTGATTTCTAGATGCGGATCACCAGCCAAGATAGGTTTGCCTGTAACTGTTTTAGTACCATTTGCTACCCAATTATTAGATCCTATCCCCGACTCTTGGGAAAGTTTTACACTTTCAGGAGTAGCAGCAAGAATCTTATTAATTGCTAATGAACGGGCTTCAATGTTTCCACTTAATCTTTGACTATCTTCTGCTACTACTTTTTTCGGTGGAGAGGGGAATGAATAGTTCCCATATGATGGTACGATTGGTATTTGATAATGAGTCTGGTTTAGCGGAAAAAGATCCTCCATGGCTGTTTCGTTCCCATTAAAGAGTTGATCCCGTAGAATGGTTGCATGTAAATCATTCGTTGAATAGGACAACGAATAACTCATTAGTTTGCCATAAACAAATACTTTAAGGGGAGTCCATGGCGTGGGTTCGAATCCCAATAATTTAAATTCAATAGGTAGTGTCTTTGTACGTATTCGTTTATTGATTTCATAATTCACGCCTTCACAATATGCATCAATAGAATCCAATATTGTGTCCAGATCTTCATCAATTTCATAAGTATCTAGAGCCTCTTGAGCAACTTTTTCAAGTCCTAGGGTATGATAAAAAATATCATCCTCAAGGGAATCATTACCTAAGATCTCAGACATACGTCCCATGCCAGTTCGTGCGGTCATCTCCATTTGAAAGAGCCTGTCAAACGCATGACAATATCCAAGGGCAAAATAAGCATCTTCGAGGGTCTTTGCATAGATATGGGGTATCCCCCAGTTGTCACGTTTGATGGTAACAGTATCCCCAATTCCTTTAACTGTCATCGTTTTTGAAGTATAAGTAGAACCATATGATGAGCTAAAAATTCCTCCAGGGGACACAATCGGTCCAAGAGCGAACATTCCCATTATTGGAGTTGAAAGTACGATTATCAGGAGTACAATTCCTACAATTGAAACTGTAAAAACTGCCCCCTGTTTGTATAAATCGCGTGGTAAAGGCATTTTAATCACTACGTCTTTCTTAAAGTTATTTCACTTTCCTTATAGCATTTATAGAAAGTCTTTTCGTCATAATTGAGTTTTGATTAATACATAAATAAAAAATAAAAGAGTTTTTGAAGTATCAGCAAACAATTCCAATAGAATAACGAAAAAATGCTTCAATCCACGTGTTAAATTGAAAAATCTGGCCTTTCTTATTATACTCAATAGACAAACAGATTAAGAGAGCAACAATGTCTATAATCGCGCCTGATCATAATTTAGGTCTGTTCTTCGGGATTATTGAATATAACAACCTGAATCCTACGATTCTTTGGTCAGGATCTACATGGCATTCAGAAATTCAGACCTGGGATTTACTTCTAAAGATTCTTGCAATCAAAGATAATCTTGAGGAAGTGGAATGGGGGTTCTTACCTATAATATGGGATGAAGTAGAGATTTTTGCACTGACTAAGGCATTTCAAATCAAAGGAATAGGGTCTGCGTATTTAGTTGTTTTTCATCAATCAGCAGAAAAATTAACCCAATTCATTCTCACGAAGGAGGAGGAGATGGCTGAGACCTTCAGAGAGATTTTAACTTCCTCTGCTTTTTTTTCAATTCAACAACTTACTAACGAACAACTAAAACAAATTCGTATTAGATGTCAGGCATACTATGAGATTCTATCTCAAATTTGAAGTGTACACGATTATTACTACTCCAAGGTGTTTTCATTCTGGCAAAAAAAGATAGATTACAATTAATAGAAACTGTATGAACTACCTGTGAATGGATTATTAAATAAAACAATTATCTTTGCCTTTCATGGTTCTTGGCAACGAAAATTATTTATTTTCTTCATTTAAATCCGTATGTATAATGTTGAAATTGGGTGAACACAAATTATTGATAATAACAATAATCATTCTTCTGTTCTTTTTTCCATATTTAAGTCAATCTAATGCGGATTCAACCTACAGGAAAACATGGAATCAATCAAATGGATCAAAATTGAAAATTACAGTTTCATCTAATACTGCTAATCTTTTAGTTGATACATTATATACCTACAAAGTTGCTTTAGAAGCTATAGCTTTTGGTTCGAATATAGAAGGATTTTTTTCAATAGCAGTCGGTCTTAGATTTGTAAGTTTTGATAAAACAATTAAAAGCGATTTAAAATGTAATATTGGGGATCTAACGACAGTCGGTTCTAAAATACACATTTTGATACAATTATCTGTTCCTGCTGCAAATGAATTTTCGCTAGGTCGTGGTGAATCATTACAGGGGCAGCTTCAATATATTGTTTTTTACTCAGAACAATCAAAAGATTGGAATAAGCATGAGATGGGGCCAAATTATTGGGCACACCAGACAGATCAATCTATAGGCTGGGAAACAATTTCACAGGGAAAAATAACAAATCCCTTCATCAATAATCTAGAAGTTATTATTATTGCTCTGATTACTGTCTCACTGATTAGTTCTGTGATTGTCTTTTATACAATTATTAAAAAAAGAGCCAAGAAATAATTCTTGCTCAGTTTTCCTCTTTAACTACAATAACAGTTTCATTCCAGCAATAGCGGTTTGGATTGACTCAATATGTCCTGCTTTTTTATCTAGTATCAACTCTCCAGTTTCAAAGTCCCCAATGGCTGCCATTATTCCTCCAGTTCTCCAACCTCTAATACTTCCCAAAACAAAGAGGGTGGAAACTTCCATCTCGGTTATAAGAGTCTGTCCTCTTTTCCAAATCTCCCATCTTTCGATAGTTTCTTCTTTTGCAGGAATCATTTCTGGTTCCTCAATCCAAAAAGCATCTTTAGAATGCACTATTCCTTCATGAAACCGATCTTGAAGATTCAGACTGAATGCTCCTTGTCGTAATGCTAGAACAACATCAGGATGAGCTACTGCAGGAAATTCGAGAGGTAAATATTGCTTTGTTGTACCCTCATCGCGAATAGCACCAATAGCAGATACAATATCTCCTAATTTAACTTTAGGATTTAATATTCCAGACGTTCCCACACGAATAATAGTATTTATTCCACATCTTCCAAATTCTTCCAACCCAATAGCAGTTGATGGGCCACCGATTCCCATACTGGCAATAATAACAGGATGTTCCTCAATGTAAGCTAGGAATGTTCTGTATTCGCGATTGAATGTGATCTCCTGAGGATTTTTCAAAAGCTTAGCGATTACTTCTGTCCGTGCTGGATCGCCAACAATGAACATATGCCGAGATCCTTTTAAATCTTCTTTAGCCAAATTAATATGATAATGTTTCATTTAAATCCTTTCTCCTAATTAATAGATCAGTAGATTTTATAATATACTTTAAGGGTGCGTCCAAACAAAACCAGAGACTGATTTTCCATCAATAACACGGACTTTTCTCCAAACAGCTTTGAGTTTCATTCCCAACTGGACATCCTCAGGCTCAAGTTCTAGTTGACCTGTATAACGGACTTCTCCAAGATCAATGATGCCTAAAATGAGCGAAGACTTGTCAATACCTGTAGGTGGAGCTTTCAAAATAGTATACGTAACAAGAGAACCTTCAGAAGGAAGCTCTACTTCTTCAAAATCCCGATGTTTGCACTGAAGACAGCGACCATGTTTAGGATAATGAACTTCTCCACAATTCAGACATTTATATCCAATTGGCACTTTCTCAACCATTATTTTCACCTTTAGACTCTTGATAAAATAGTAACGACCACATTGTTGCCAAATCCGCCAAAATTTACAGCATACGCATGTTTTGGGTTATTAGGAATTTGACGCTCACCAGCCTCTCCTCTAAGCTGCCAAACTAACTCACAGAGCTGTGCAACTCCTGTTGCTCCTACAGGGTGCCCACGGGCTTTTAATCCCCCTGAAGGATTGACAGGAAAGCGACCAAAGATTTCAGTTTCACCATTACGAACAGCAAGATGAGCTTTACCTCTTTCAAAAAATCCTGCAGACTCCAGTTCAGCTAATTCCAAAATTTCAAACGCGTTATGTACTTCAGCAAAATCAATGTTCTCTCTCTTTAATTCAGCCATTGAAAAAGCCTGATCTGAAGCATGCGTCACTGCTTTGAGAAAAGTTGGATCCTCGCGTTCATGGACAGCCATAGTATCCATACCTTGGCCAGTTCCAGCTAATCTAATAAGAGGTTTCTCAGAGATTTCCTGTGCTTTTTCCATTGAACACATTATGATTGAAGCAGCACCATCAGTAACAGGACACATATCATAAAGATGAAGTGGATCAGCAATGATGGGGTTATTGATTTTCGCTTCTCGAGATGTTAAAATACCTTCCATGGTAATTTTTTGCTGAATGTGAGCATGAGGATTCTTTAGTCCGTTCGTATGATTCTTGATTGCAATTCTAGCTAGATCCTCTGATGTAACCCCATATTTATTAAAGTAAATTCTAGCTAACATTGCACCGAGAGCAGGAAAAGTAATACCATAAATGTATTCAGCCTGAGGATGTGACATAGTGGCAATAAAATCAGTAACTACTGGTCCTGGGGCAACACGCATCTTTTCTCCACCAGTGACCATAACGCAGTCGTGAATCCCTGAAGCAATGGCCATATAACCTATTCGAGCAGCAGTCCCGCCTGACGCTGGACCATTCTCGATAGATGCACCAACAGCGGGAAAAAGATTTAGGTAATCGATTAAAGCAGACCCCAATGCAGTTTGATTATTAATTCGGCCAGCTCCCATATTTGCAACAAATAGAGCATCTATTTGATCTGTGTCAGCATCCTCAATAGCATCGAGAGAAGCCTCGGCCATCATTTCGATGAGGGAGCCTTCATAACGTCCCCACCGCCTTCCCATTCCAACACCAATAATGGCAACATCACGCATTAAACCATTCTTCCTTAGTTTTGCGAGTAATTTGAAATACAACATCCTCAGGAAGTAAAATATTACTATTACAATTCCCCAAAAGTTCCTCTGGAACGGGTCTTTCACCAAAGAGCCGTTCTGGGACGACATAACCTTCCCAATTCTCTTTTGTGAGACAATAAGAAGGTACTCCACCCAGTTCATGCTCCACTTCGGGACGTGGTTCAAGTCTTAGTTCTTCCATCCAACGACGGAAGCCAATCGGTGATTCAGCTACAATATACACTTCTTCATTTCCAAGTAGAAAATGATTTTCCATCTTCGCGACGAATAAATGAGCCCCGACACGAAGCCCTCTCTTAAAAGTCATAGTATGAAGACTTATTCCCACTTTTGGATTAACGGTCAAGCGACTGTTCACAAGTCCGAGAACCTCACCTGTATTTCCATCTTGACCAAGAATTACATACTCATCATGGACTCTGTAATTTATGTAAGCTAAAAGTTCTCCCAAAATCCTTGCTCCCACAATATCGTAATACTGAAAGTCTGTCAGTTTTACAATATCATAAAATAATGGAATGACTTGTTTGACTTCGTCTCGATTAATTTGGCGAACAACCATCTTTGTTCCATCAGCTAAATTGATAAATTTTGAGGGGTAGGGCGTGTTTTCAGGATTTATCTTATTTTGCGGAGGACGTAACATTTCTTCATCTACTGACATGGTTTTCATCTCATAAATAGGGATTAAGAAATCGTTTTTTAGGGATTAAAATTCTTTTTCTAGCCATTACCTCGAATTGTTTTAATTAAGCATTCCTATTAAGACAAACACAACCTTTGAGATTTTAAAAATAGATATCATTTTACTTTCATAAGAGAAAAATACTCTATAGCAATCCAAGGATGCAAGAAAAAATGAACTTAGGAATTGAAAATGCCTTTACGCGGGAAGGTAAACTGGTGAATATTTTAATTGATTACGGTGTTATCAGAGAAATAACTGAAACGAAATTGAATGCAGCTGACCAAGTCATTGATGCAAAAGGCTCTTTGGTTACTGAAAGCTTTATTAGCCCTCATAACCACCTGGATAAGGCATTCATTGGCGATATCATTGAACCAAACGTATCAGGAACTCTTTGGGAAGCTATTCAGAAAACATGGGAGGTGAAAAGAAATTACACAGCAAAGGATATTCAAAAACGAGCTAGTCAAGTTATTGATCAACAGATCAAATATGGGGTAACCCATATTCGAACCCATGTTGATATTGATTCAATAGGTAAATTTATACCCCTGAAAGCTCTTCTTGCTGTTAAAGCAGCTTATAAGGATATTATTGATCTTCAAATAGTCGCTTTTCCCCAAGAGGGAATTCTGAAAGATGAAGGGACTGAATCCTTATTGTATACCGCAATGGAGACTGGTGCAGATCTAATAGGTGGTATGCCTCATAATGAACATACTCCTCAAGATTCCCAACATCATATTAATATTCTGTTCGATATTGCAAAACAGTTCAATGTGGATATCGATTCTCATACAGATGAGACTGATGATCCGAACTCTCGAACACTCCAGTACCTTGCATCCAGCACTATTAAGCGTAATTACAATGATCGTGTCGCAGTCGATCATATTTGCTCACTTGCTGCGCAAAATGATTATTATGCAGCTAGAATCATCGATTTAGTTAAGACTGCGAATATCAACGTTGTATCTAATCCAGGTACAAATATGGTCTTACAGGGAAGATTGGACAGCTATCCTAAACGAGTTGGGATCACTCGTGTTAAAGAATTGCTCAACGCTGGTGTAAATGTCACCTGTGGTCAAGATTGTATTAATGACCCATATTATCCATTTGGAAAAGGCGATATGCTTGAAGTAGCCCTATTACTTGGACATGCAGCGAAAATGACTACACAATCTGAGATAGAAACTTTATATGATATGATTACTTATAATGCAGCAACAACAATTGGAATCTCTGACCATAAGCTTGATGTTGATACTCCAGCCAATCTCGTTATTCTTCATGGCGTGAAGACCGTAAACGAAGCTATAAGAAAAGCTCCTCCAGCAAGAACGACAATAAGAAAAGGAAAAATCATTTCTAAAACCTCCATAACAGAAGATCATTTTTATGAACCAAAACAGGATAGAACTAGTGATTAACCTCATCAGAGTGAATCACTGGTAGAGCTAGCGATAAAATGATTCTCATTAAACCCTCTCAATTGATATTTCTGGTTCTTATCTTACCTATATTAACAAAATCACCCTTAATAAATTCTGAACCTGTGAACGCTTGGGCCGCTAGAACACATGGATGGCTATCTGAGGTAGCTATTCGATTGATGCCTTCTCCTTGGGATACTCGATTGAATAATTACCTACAGTTCTTCCACGTTCACTCTGAAGAACCTGATATTATCCGTCATCAGGCGAGTGGGGTGGAATATATGAAAGAAGCTGCTCGGCATCATGTTGATGCTGATGTTAGACCTGATATATATGGAAATGCAACTCATCATCCACAGCCAGAATTTGATATGACCTACAATTCAGACGACCCAAGAAAGAGCAGTGATTATCAGCTAGGTGTCGCTCCTTGGGCTGTTGAAAACTGGACAATACGATTATCAGAAGATTTATTGATATATGATTGGGATTCTGAGAAAATACTAATGGATATGTGTATGCTAGCTCACTATTTACAGGATTCTTGGATGCCATTCCACGCTGTTTCATACTATGACGGTCAAAAAGTTCCTGTTTATGGACCAGACGCAGGGTTGTTTTATAAAGGAGGACAAAAAGGAATCCATAATTACATTGAAAAAGATCTGATTGAGAATTTATATACTGGTGAAATTAATGATATTCTTGAGAAAGTCACAGGTGAAGCTCAACATGTTAATCCTTACATGGCAAGTTTGAGGGGAATTTTAACTGGTCAGGCTGTTGCTGATGAAATTCTTAACGTAGTGGATGTCTATGGTTATACATTTGGTGATAATACTTGGTTACGAGCAGTATGGGATTTAACAGGTGATCCTGAGGGTAATTTGACAAAAAGACTTATTAATGCCAGTATTGAAACTGCTAATGTATGGTATACTGCATTTAAAGATGCAGGCTTGATTGAGAAGGAGACAACAACATCTACCGCAATTACTACCACTACCACCACAACGACAAAAAGTCAGACCTCTGTTGGGAGTACAGATTTATCAAATCTAGAGCTGATTGTAATCGCCTCTTTGACTGGAGTCAGTATTTTGACTATTATAAAAAGGAGAAAAATATGATTATTACAAACCACAAACTGATTAATATTACTTCTGGAATTATACCAGTTTTCTTGTAATTCAAGTTGGGAGTCCACATAAAGAGAGAAGAGCGTACCTTATCTGCTATAGGGTGTAAATAATATTGTTTACCCCATTCGGGGTTATTTTTTCTTGATGCGATATTACGTAAGGTATACCAATCCCATAAGTCAGGAAGATTGGCAAACAGCATTCCGAACCAATACCCTTGAAAGAAAAGTATAATAATAATAATTCCAGACAGGTATACAAAAATATGCCATGTAAGCCAGAAATTATCATGAATCCTTTCTGGAGGGTGGTACGTAAGTCTCGAAAGGCCATCCAAGAAGAAGTGCGAGTAAAAAGCGATTATCGCTACTAATATTACAGCTAACCACGTTGGTGTCGGAACCACTACGCTAATAAGATACTGAATTAAAATACCTACAATCAAGTGTGTAGGGAGCTGCATTATTGGTTTTCCTAGTCAATTCTTTGTAAATAGTAGATTACTTTGAAAATCTTTGATATATAAACCATAAAATACTTACTATCCAAAAAATAACAACAATTATAATTAAACCGAATTTAAGAGATGCAAAGATTGACGCTAGTAGGGGAGAAAACGGAGGAAAATTGGTTGGTGATGAAAGCATTAAAATAAGATTAAAATTTTCTAAGGCATCAAAAAGAGCAGCGACAAAGGGAATCAATGTCATATATAATCCGATGAGTTGTATTTGTCCAGATAGAAGTTTACGGGATATCAGTAGAGTCACAGATGCAAGAAAGATCGAATAGGCCACTAGGAACCCAAAATCAACAAGAGTGACATTTAGCTCTTGAGCTACTAAGTCATCTGTCCAGGTGTTGAAAATCTGATTGATTTTTTCAGCAGTCCAGGCAAATTCTAATTCCATTACTCCATATGGACTTACAGCTTTCAGTGCTGCTTCTGTTGGACGCATTAACATCCAGATGATAATAGAAGCAACTGCAGATAATAAAGCAAAAATAATGACAATATTTTGTGATGGAGTTTCTTCTAAGTTCTGTATGTACGAATGTTCCATTTCTTTCAACTCTCTGATGAGTATATAACCTATTTTATTGATCGGAACCTTTTTTCTGTTTGAAATTTAGATATAGTGTTTTCAGATAATCCGTTAATTCGTTAACAGCCTTTTCAAGATCACTATCATTCTGAACTACTTTATCTGGAGGAAGCATGTCAATTTTAGCGTGCATTCGGATCTGTCTTTCATTCAGAAGGTAATCAGTTTCTCTCCCTCGAGTTTTAATACGTTTTTCGGCGATGTTGATTGGGACATCAATTAAAACTATTTTTGATTCTGGGTACTTATCACGAGCTTCAGAGAGAATATTACGTGATACATTTACCAAGACCACTTCCCCTCGTTGAAGAGGAACTTCAAGAAGTGTTCGGGGGCATCCATACCAATTATTGTAAACATACCAGGACAATGCATATTCTTCTCTTGATTTTTTTATCAGAAATTCCTCCTCAGATACATAGAGAGATTCCTCTGTTTTATCAGGGGATCTTGTTATATCTCTTCGAAGTATATTAACAGGAATCTCTTCTATAAAGAGATTATCTGAAGCTTTGCGCATTATTGTATCTTTACCACTGCCTGATATGCCTACAACAAAAACCAGCAAATCACTAGCTATTTGAGACTTTATAGTGTTTGAATCCACTTTAGCAAACCACGAAACAAGATTTAAGGCAATTAAAACACAATCTTGTTTTCTCATATCAAATTTAGCATCTCTTAAAAGTCAACTAAATCTCTTCAGATTCAGTTGATATTAGGATTTCTCTTGATCAGATCGGGTAATTAAAACGAAAATATTGGGAATCAATCCAAATATCAATTTCTCTATGACTGAAAGCTGAAGTCTAGAAGATAGTGTGCTTTATGACTAAGTTCATTTTTAAAATTGTTCTTATTGGGGATGGTGCTGTTGGTAAAACGTCAATTCGTCGTCGATATATGGGAGAAGGCTTTCAAACGGATTTTCTCGCAACAATGGGAGCAGACTTTACGTATCTTGAAAATCAAATTGATGAACATGAGATTAAGTGGCAGATTTGGGATCTAGCAGGACAACCAGCATTTAGAAATGTCATGAAGGCCTATTTTAAGGGCAGTATGGGAGCGTTAGCGGTTTACGACGTTTCCCAACCTAAAACACTAGAAGGTATTGATTCTTGGATCCAAGAAGCTCAATTCCATGCAGAGACATTTCCAGAATTACCCGTTGTATTAGTAGGAAACAAGATTGATCTAAGAGAAGAAATTCCTAATTGTGTAAAAACAATAAGTGGATTTATCAAAGCAAAATCATTGAATGCAGAGTTCATTGAAACTTCAGCAAAAACAGGTGAGAACATCCCTGACGCTTTTACTAGACTAGCACACCAGATCATCTCAAAGACTAATCTCGAAGATGAATGAATAAACAATTCGCGTTAAAATCTGATATTTTATTTGAAAAAAGAGGAGAGAGAGAATTTTGTTTTATTCGAATCTTGAGGGATTTTTGCTTTACATGCCAAGGAGTGCCCATATCCCACCAGGTTCGTTGAGGAGAACTATTAATAACCCTTGAATGGTGAGAAGACCACAAAAAATGATAACAACAGGAGCCCAACTGATCAACTGTAATATTCGATCTATTGTAAACTCTGTAAACCATGTAACAACAAATAGAATTCCAACAATGATCACAATTACTAGAATTACGAGCCAAAGAGGGATTTCGATGTCACCAAGGACTGCTGGACTAGAAACTCCTTCACTAAAATCAGCAAAAAATAAAAATAATCCAGCTAATGCTCCGAAAGCGATTACTGCAATAATTGCTGCTATTGGTGTATCTTTAAGTGGTTCCGCAAGCATGGAGGAACCAGCTAAGAAGATCAATAATATTGTTAACCAGTGAACCATTGTTACTTCAGGAGAATCTGGCATAAATATATCGTCTAAAACCCATTCGTAAATCGCCCAGAGGTTCACTAATCCTATCACTATGCTTGTACCCAAAGCCAAGTACTTAAGGATACTGGATTCATCGTCCTTTGATTTTAGTAGCTTGTTTATACCATAAGCAAGGCCAATAATGCCTGCAATAATTACAATATAAGGTAATAACAGATCTAAAATACTTTCAAACATTTTAATCACTTCTCTAGGATACTGATAATATAACTCTTATTTTTTAATTAATAATAATTAATATTTGTATTGGATTTCATACAATTCATATTTGATAGAAATCTTTACATTTCTTTCAATATCCTCTATGAAAAGAAAACTCCAAGTTTCTACAGTTAGAGTTCTAAATTCCCCCAGAAATGATTTTATGAACCACACTTTGATGATATTCGCGAACTAACACCTGATCGAAATTAAGTTCTATATTGAAGAGTTGAGCTAATTTCACACATTTCACAATGTTAAGCAGGAGTGAGAAGTGTGCATCAGCGATTTCACCCAAACGTTTGATCCCAGCATTGAAGTGATTTAAAAGGTTAGAATCGTTTCCATTTGGAGTCTTATGAATGCATAATTGTACATAAGAATCATGTAGCTGTTCAATAAGTTCTTCAAAATGATGGACATCAAGAACCTCGAGAACGGAAGAAATAGCGGTAATGAATAGGATATCTTCTGTCGCAAGACCTTCTCTAAGAAAAGCATGTGTTTTATCATAGAAACGTTGCTGGACAGCTTCTGACTTTAGCTGTAAAGTTTCTCCAGCCTTCTCTAAAACAATATTATAAGGAGTAGGATCTATTCCTTTCAGATCGTTACTAATTTTATATAAAAAGTCAGAAAACTGATCAAAAACACGCTCTGACCCCCGAATTTCAATTTTCAAACGATAAGTGCGATCTGTTATGAGATTAGGTTGTATGAAATACTGTTGGCTGACCAATTGCTTTATTACTTCATCCTTATGAATTGGATCCGTTCTCATGATCAACCTCTAGGAAAATTATGTTGCCATGTAATATTTGATTTTAATATTGAAAATATAACTAGAAAATTTATCC
>CP070665.1:1254577-1268261 GCA_020351745.1 Candidatus Heimdallarchaeota archaeon
TTAGGACACCAATTGGGCCGTGAGAAACTGAAAGAGATTTTACGCTGGTTTTATGATTTACAGATTGAATTTGTCACTTTATATGCTTTTTCAACCGAAAATTTCGAACGGGAGGAAGAGGAAGTCAAAGAATTGATGAGACTCTTTGAAAAGAGTTTTCGTGAGATTGTGGAGCATCCTGAAATTAAAAAACGTAAAATAAAAATTAAAGTTATTGGCCGAACTCATCTTCTTCCTCCAAAAGTGCAAAATGCAATACAAGAAGCAGAAAAGAGTACACAGACAGATGCTAAGGGACCAACATTAATTATTGCTGTTGGTTATGGAGGTAGAGCAGAAATGATCGATGCTATAAAGTCAATCGCAATAAAGATTGAAAAAGGCGAAATGACTGTAGATGATATAAATGAAGTCGTAGTGGAACGTCATCTCTACACTAATGGGATTCCCGATCCTGATCTCATTATTCGAACCTCAGGAGAGGAACGACTATCTGGTTTTTTAACTTGGCAATCAGCTTATAGTGAACTGTACTTTGCAGATGTTTTCTTCCCCGGATTTCGAAAAATAGATCTATGGCGAGCTATCCGTACATATCAATCACGAAAACGACGATTTGGGAAGTAATATTCATTTGTTGAAACTAATGAATTTCTTATTATCAAACTTTTAAGTATACATCCGCCTAGAGGTTAACTTTTCTTTATCCGTTTCTTCCATTGGAGCTAGTTGCCGCTTTATCTCCTCTTCGATTACGCGAGCATTTCTTACTAACTCTTTGGTATTAATTTCAACATCTAAAAGATTATTGATCTTTTTAACCGCAGCAACCGCTCCTAGAGGATCAGGACGATCTCGTTCTGCATATGCAAGAAGACCAATTGCAGGGAATCGATTCATGTCCAGGTAACCAAGCATTATAGCAAGGGGCCCAGCAACAAACAATCCAGAATCAAGTAAATTTGTTTTAACTTCTTCAGTAAAACCGTCTGGTAAACTAGAATAGGAAAAAAGCGCGCGACTTGGAATATATTGTAAAGGATTGTTTGAAGCTTTCAAATTTTTATCAACACCCCCTATAAAATAAGCAATTTCAAAGTTCTTATTACCTAGAATCCACTCAGAGAGTTTTTCGGAAAATTCGATTTGTACATGACGATATGGTTGTAGATGAGGAATAAAAACAGCAAAATCTAGCTCATTACCCCCATAAATCTCAAATGGTAATCTTAACTTGTTTTCCTGAACTGAAATGAACGGTGGGGCCCCACTTGACATAATTGTAGCAATTCTTTGCATTTTTAGCTCTTGAATCAAATGGGAAACTGTGATGTATCCTATTTCTCCCAACCCGTGCCATCCTCCAATGAAAATCTGACATTGATCTAAAATTTTAGGCTGTTCAATGAAAATCTTAAACTTCATGAATTACTACTCCTTACAATTCTGTCACTCTAGACGATCTTCTCTTGCGATATATCTAGCCCGGCTTTGAATTTTTTTCATGTGCTCAAAAGTTTTCCTGCCTTTCTTATACATTCCAAAATATCCGTGTTTAAATAAATCGAACAGATCTTGGAAATCTGGACTGATTGCTTTTAATGTACTGTAGAATGTTAGTAAGTCATCAGCTTTTTTCTCTCTTTCCACTGATACTTGTCCTAGTCCAAAATCGATCAGCCATGGTTTATTCTCTTTATTAATAACAACATTAAAGACAGTTAAGTCCCCATGAGTAATATCATTTTTATGAAGAAGACCAACTTCTTGTCCGATGTCTTTAAATATTGATTTCATTTTGGTGAGAGGTGCCGTATTCATTATAAAAAAGAGAAGTTCTCCTTGGATTTCCTCCATTAGCAAGGTTCGGTTGGCAAAATCTATTCCAAGAAGGACTGGAACATGGGCACCGATTTTCCACGCTAATACCATAATGCGAGCTTCTGCTCTTAGTCGTTGCAAACGAATCGTTTTGTCTATTTGTGGTAATCTATAAATTTTTGGAAGTCGATGCTTCAGAATAATTGGCGTTTGAAGAAATGAACCACGATAGATTATCGCTTCAGCCCCCTTCGCAATCCTGTCTTTTTGTCGAATCATCAATGGATCCAACTCACTTCTACTTGGTCAGTTCGCCAACGTGGAATTACCTGACTATTTTTGACATCAATAAAATCATTAGCTTTATACATGTTTACGCCAGCTAAGGCAATCATTGCCCCATTATCTCCTGCAAGGTCTTTTGGAACTACAAAAAATTTAACTGATTGCTCTGATGCCACTCCTTGCATCATTTCTTGAAGCCTCATATTTGCTGCCACCCCACCTGTCAATAAAAGGGATGATTTTTTGGTACATGACAAAGCTCTCTCCGTGGCCTCAGCTAGTGCAGCATAAGTGTATTCTTGAAAAGAAAAACAAATGTCTGAAACACTATATTCTGAAATAAGTTTATAAGCAGCAGTTACAACACCAGAAAATGAGAATGACATCCCTTTAATTGCATAAGGAAGATGTAGCAATTGTTGGCCACTTTTCGCTTTTTGTTCAATGTGTACCCCTCCAGGGTGGGGAAGTCCTATTTTCCTTCCAAGACTGTCTAATGCATTACCAATAGCGACGTCTAGTGTTTCTCCTAGGATACGGTATCTTCCATTTAAGTAAGTAATAAGTTGTGTATTCCCCCCACTCACATAAAGAACCAGTGGGTCTTGAGCTGGTGTAACCATCCTCCCAAGCTCAACATGAGCAATACAGTGGTTAACCCCAATTAAAGGTCTTTTTATTAGTAAAGAAATGGCCCGAGCAATTGTAGCTGTGATTCTAAGGCATGGCCCAAGACCTGGCCCTTGAGAGAAAGCAATTGCATCTATTCTCTGTGTGTCAAAGGGCAGTTCATGAAAAATTTGTTCCAATAGCTTTGGAAAGTGCTTGGAAAGAAATTCTGATGCTTCCCTCGGATGAATACCTCCCTGAGTTGGAAGATAAGTAGCTGATTTATTAATAATTATATTCTTACCCTTTACGATAGCTATTCCTGCAGTATGGGCTGTTCCTTCAAATCCTAAAATTATAGGTTCATTTGTTACCATATCTGAATCAATAAATTTTGATTTAAAATTAGGGGGGGAATTCCGTGTATCCACATAAACCACAAGAAATTCTTCTATCTTTATGTTGGGCCATAAACGATCCTTTACAGCGAGGACAAAATTTATGTGATCTTTTAATTGTCCCCTTTTTGTAATCAATCTTATAATATGCGTTTGTGGGCTTTCTTCTTGCAGTCATGATGCTTAACTCTTTTCAGTTTCCTCACTAGTAATTTTATTCCGTTTTAAACGATATTTGGGTTCAAAAATAGGAACATCTTCAGCATTATCGTAACAATGAATAGTTACACGAGATCTTGGCTCCCCGAAATGTCCGTGAATGCTCTGTATGACAACATTAGCGAGGTCCATGTTTAAAAGAGCAGCAATTTTAGATCTAACTGCTTCTCGTGTTGGGGTTACCTCACCTAAATGAGTAAGGAGAACATCAACTTCCTTTCTGCCTATTAATGGATTGTATTTTTCTTCAATAATTGTGGTCTCCAACGCTAAATTCCTCATGTACTTCGAATTTTTTTAGTAGTTCTTGCGTTAATTTCTTTAGGGTAGGAGTGATCAGGGCTACAACAATACCTTCCTCAGTATTAATAGGAGGTTGGCCGTAAACAACCACACTTCCAAGGGGTAATGAAATAATTGCAGGGATTACCAGAAGGTCTTCTTCGCCATCAATCCTGACTGCAATGCGACATTTGCTTGAAGTATATGTTTGTATTTGTTTAATTGTGTCTTCAACAACTCTCCAAGCAATATTCAAAATCCATTCAGGAGGATTGGAAACTTCCTTTTCTTGGTAGAACTCGAGATTAAGATAAATTTCCTTATTTCTGAGGGTTTTTCCATCAAAAATTACAATATCGGGGAGAAAATTAACATCAAATAGTGTTTTAGTACAATAATCTCCTATAGAAATTGTAATCGGGGGTTTATTTCTATTAATATAGTCTTTTACGTTTATTGCAACGATGCGGTGTGGTCCTGTGAATAGTTTTCCAATTGGATCACGTAAAGATGTTCTTAGTGTCTCTGGAAGTTTGTAACCCAAGAACAAACCTCTAACGTACTTTAATTGCATATTTCCCTGGTCGAGTGACATTAAGCTTTTGCGCTATTCTGCTTTTATTTACTTCTCTGATTATAACCATTCCAACAAAGGATTTTGAAAGGTGATTATGCGTCTTGCAAATTGGACAAACCTCCTCTCCGTGTACAATGCTATTACATTTCTTACATGCTTTCAATTTTGCCATTCAAGACTTCTCCTCTGTTGTAGATTCTTCAAGCCAGCTTTTCAAGCCAAGACCTTCCCCTTTCATCGTGACTGCGATTTTCATGCTTACATGATCAACAGTTGCAGTAATAATTTTCCCACGGACAAGATCCCCTGGCCTTATTGTACGACCTGATTCTCGTCCGACTAGAACACCAGAGGATCGAGAAGACATCTGGAAATACTCTTCTGCGATCTGACTGATATGAGCTAACGCGTCAGTACAGCCTATTCTCATGAAAAAACCAAATTTTGTTGTTTCCACTACTTCTCCTTCTGATACTTCATCATCTAATGGTCTAAAGGTGATAGCTTCATATTCAACATCATGAAATGTTGCTCCATCACCTGGAACAATCCTCCCTGGCGAAACTTCGATTATAGACAATATGGCGACAATCATTCCAACATCTGCGCCTATTGTAGTTTCATTTTTTGCACGAGAGATATCAAGTATGACGTTTGCTATCGATTCCCCAAAGCGGTTTGGGGGGACACGGATTGTTTCACGGATTCGAGTTAAGTAATACATTGTTCTTGAGCCTCAGTACCTTACCCTAGTACTGCAACTACTAAAAAATAGATCATAAAGGGTTTTATTCGTTAGACTATTGAGTGTTTCCACTATAAAACCAGAGGTAAAGGAGACAAGAAAATCACTTAGCTTTAAGATAAGATTAAATCAGTGAAAAAACTGACTTTTTTTAAGTCAGAAGAAAATATTATGGGTTGGATGGAGATAACAAGAGCATAAATGAGATTAATGTACATTATCTAATACCTAACAGGGAAAAATAAGAAAAGTGGGACGAACCCACAGATTAAAGGTTTTTTATTGGTTTAAGCTCATAATGCAAGTGGAGAAACTTTGCGATTACTCTTCCTATATGCCCAAATAAACAATACAAAGAGCACTATGGCAACAACCACTAGAAGAAAGCTGAGATCTGAATCTACAGAGGCTTCAACTAGCAATGGGGCTAGGATCAGGCTGATCAAGTTAACAACCTTGATCATAGGATTCACAGCTGGCCCTGCAGTGTCTTTCAGCGGATCTCCTACAGTGTCACCAACAACACCAGCTTTATGACGTTCTGAACCTTTCCCCATATTCTCTTCAATGTTTCGAGGTTCATCTTCTACCGCCTTCTTTGCATTATCCCATGCACCACCTGCATTTGCCATGAAAACGGCTAATAATTGCCCAGAGGCAATGATACCAGCCTGGAACCCACCTAGTACTTCAACTCCAGATCCGATCGTTGATAGAATAGTTTCTCGTGTCGTTGTATCGAGATCTGCTGCCAATATATCGATACCTGCAATTATCATCGCTCCGAATATGATACCAACAATAATTGGAATCGACACTGCTATGACTGCTAAACTAACTAATTCTTTCTGAGCAGCGCTAGTAGAAATAGAAACCGCTCGTTCGTAATCTGGTTTCTTGGTTCCTTCCATTATACCTGGAATCTTGAATTGTCGTCTTACCTCTTCTATAATATCTCCAGCAGCTCGACTAACCGCTCGGATATTGAAAGCTGCAAAGATCCATGGTAATGCGGACCCTAAAAGAAGTCCTACGAATACAGCTGGAATATTCACTCTGAGGCCGTTTATTAATGGATTTGTTATTTGTATACCTGCTTCTTGTAAGTTGTCTACAACAACTTGTACATCGGTAACAAAAGATGCAAATAAGCTTACTGCAGCAATGACAGCTGACGCGATAGCAATTCCTTTAGTAATAGCCTTGGTAGTATTCCCTACTGCGTCCAACTCTTCTAGTACACTTGCTGATTCCTTATCCATTGATGTCATTTCTGCGATTCCTTGTGCATTATCACTAATTGGTCCAAATGAGTCCATGGCTACATTGTTGCCTGTATGGGAAAGCATACCAATACCGATCAGTGCTATTCCATATAACATGTATTGGAGGATTTGATCAGCACTAATAAACAATTCAGAAACTCCAAAATTTGAATTTAAAAGCAAATTTATAATTTCAAGAATTGCATTTACTAGTTCATTTCCTGGCAAAAAAAGGAAAGTCCCTACAGAAATCACAAAGGAAACACAGATTGCCACGACTGCCCATACACTAGATTCGTATCCAAGCGCTAATCCTGATAAAATAGTTGTTGCTGGCCCACCGTGCATTGAATCTACTACTTCTTTAACAGGGCCTCGTTCTTTAGATGTAAACCTAGCAGTAATAGGATTAAATGATACTGCGAGCATAACACCTGTAGCGATTAAAAGAGCAAGTCTCCAATCACCAACATAGAAAATGGCAAATAGAGCTGATGTAGCGATAGTAATTGCACTTGATAGTTCATAGGATTGAAACATAGCTTTTTCCGCGTCGGGTGTTTTCCATAAAGCCACTGCAAAAGTGCCAACAATTGAACTAATTACCCCTATTCCTCTTACAATTAGTGGATACATAATCCAAACGAGGTCTCCAATAATTTCACCGTTTTCAATTCCTCCAGACAATTCAAAGAGGAATAGTCCTAAAATTAGAGAAGAGACAATCGTAACCTCGTAAGACTCGAAGATATCTGCTGCCATACCTGCACAGTCGCCTACATTGTCTCCGACTAAATCCGCTATCACTGCAGCGTTTCGGGGATCATCTTCAGGAATATCCTTTTCGACTTTACCAACAAGGTCTGCTCCAACATCAGCAGCTTTTGTATAAATACCACCACCTACTCTCATAAAAAGAGCAAGGATCGTTCCACCAAAACCAAAACCTAGGAGTGCGTCAGGGGCAGCTGTTCCGAAGGCAATGAAAATAGCTGTACCTCCTAATAATCCAAAGCCATCAGTTAACATTCCTGTGACGGTTCCAGCATGGTAGGCTATCGAAAGCGCCTTGTTATAACGTCTATCTACGTCTAAGAGTTTTCCATTTTCATCTGTCGCTCCTGCTGCAGCAGCCGCTACACGAAGATTACCATGAACGGCAATTCTCATACCAAATTGACCGACCATCAGAGAAAAACTAGCTCCTAAAATGAAAGCCACTGTTCTTCCAATGGCTATCATCAATACAGGATCAAGTCCTATTGCGGCAAATTCATCCTCAGCTGCTTTAGAGGGATGAACTAAATAAACACTAAGAAAGAGAGCTCCAGTGAGAATTACTACAATTGGTAATATTGTTTTCAATTGTTTCCAAAGATAAGCGTCAGCCCCTTCCTTGATGGCACTCCAAACCTCTTTCATTTCATCCGTACCTGTATCTTGCTTCATTACATCTTGTCTTAACCACCAAGAATAAATGAAGCTCACAATAGCAACTATGATGACGCCAATGAGGATTAGTTGTGCAAAAGGGTCTAAATGCATGAATGTTGTGAACATGATTCCACTTTTCCTTTCTATAGATCCATTTAAAACCTCAAATTCAATAGTAGATACTATACAATTTGATATTAATGAATTGGAAGATTCCTATATGATGTATAGTTCATTTTCAGGTTTATAGTTGTTTGTAGATAGGCCTAAATAAGGCCCTCTGCCCAAACAACTTGTTTTTTAACTCTCTTTTAAAAATTTTAAATAATTTTTTCCTTTTTTGGGGTTCAAAATTCTCAGGTTGCGTTTTTAACATTAATTTCAACATGTCTATATTGTAATTGCAAATCGAAGAGGTGATCTTCATATCGGACTAATTTCAAAAATAATTTTGTCGGAATATTCTTATTGGGTTACAAAAAAGTGTTGAGATAGCGTTTTCTAAAAAAACCTAATCAAAATCATCAACTTTTGGTGAACAGGATGACTGAGACAACACTTCTAATGATTAAACCTGATGCAGTCCAGAGAGCTTTGATCGGACGGATAATTTTACGTGTTGAAGAAAAAGGACTTAAAATTATTGGTTTACGGATGATACGATTAACTAAATCCATGGTAGACCAATTATACGACATTCACATTGATAAGAACTTTTATCCTGTGTTAAAAACATTTATCCTTTCTGGACCAGTTATTGCTATTGCAATACAAGGTACCAATGCAGTCAAAGTCATTCGTAAACTAGCCGGTATAACTAACTCCCCTGAAGCTGAACCAGGAACGATCCGCGGGGATTTTGGTCTTGATTTGACAAAAAATATTGTCCATGCTTCTGATGAGGTTGAGCGGGCACAATATGAGCTAAATATCTTTTTTAGGAAAGATGAGTTAGTTGAATATGAGCTTATAAATGAAGATTGGATAAAATAAAATTATGAATAATAATAGGAGGAATCCTTAATACAGCGGCGGAATCCCTATAAAAGAATGCGAATCGAAAATATAACACGTTCACAGCTTATCAAAGATGATGAAGATCGTTGGAGATTAGTTAGACCGAGTGGGAATTATATCTTCCGTGTATGGATCATGGGAATTGTCACAGAGATATATACCGGAGAAAATAACTATGTTGGATTGAAAGTAGAAGATGGGAGTGGAGCGATAATCGTAAAAACTTGGGATGGAAGACTTGACTTATTTCAAAAATGGGATAAAATCGAGGTCTTAGGCCAAGTGCAAATATCTGAGAGAGATGAAGAGATTGCTGTATTCGTTTCCCCTGATATTTCTCAGTCTGTTTTAGATGATAACTGGTTCTTAGTGCATCGTTTAAAAATCACCCAACAGCTCCAAAGTGAGACCTCGATTGAAGTCAAGTCTGCATCTGTAGGTGGCATCGAACTTGGCGTAGCTTCTATAGAAGATCTGAAAACAAAATTGAAAAAGGCTGTTAAAAAGTTCGATACGGGGGTAGGTGTGGCATATGATCAACTAGTAAAGATTTTTTCCGATGTTGATGAGGTTCAACTTGATGAGGCGATTACTGAGCTACTTGAATCTGGAGAGTTTTTTGAACCTAAAGCAGGGATTTTCTCGTCAGCAGTTGATTCATAGAATTATTCTATTCTGGCATAGGATATATGACATTATGGGCGATTCCACTGAAAAACATAGTACCGAATCTGTTGGTCTGATAAAACAGTTGCAATAACATATCTCTTTCTGACTGATGTTGCAAGTCTTCCAGCACGGACTAGATCAATAGGTTTTATTGTTGATGCCTTTGGAAAGATTGAAACTAAAAATGGGGCATGATCAATTCCTGGACCACGACGATAAACCGCAAAATCAGTCCCAAATTTCAGACCAGGCCGTACAATGTAACGTTTATTGCGGAGATCCAAAAAAACAGCATAAAAATCTTCAAACTTAGGAAATCGTTCTTTACAAGTGTTTAAGAATTCATCACGGGTAAGGAATTTTGAATCACCAGCATAAATAGAGATTTTATTTTTCTCTTGTAGAAAAGCAGCCTCTAAAAGAGTCAACTCTAGAGGACGATCGAATCTAGGTGATTTGGGCTTTCTAATCCCAACTGGTTTACCAAAATAGCCTAGTTGGTATACATAACTACCTTGTTTTGCGTCCCATATGATTACATGTTTGTCAACTATTTGAGCTGGAATTGGGATTTCCATTGGTTTTGCTTCCGAAAGGAAAGTAAAATCTCACTTCATCTTAGCTTACTTTCCCCTTTCGATTGAACATCGGGGCAATCAATCTGACAGCTAAGAGTATATCAAGAATTATAAGGACAATAAGGAGTGTAATAGCGGCATTATAATTAGCCAAGGAAAAATCCTCGGGAGTTTCAATGACTATAATCTCAACGTCATTACTGATTGTTTTGTATTGAGTAGGATTGAGGTCTGAGTCATAATACTCAATTTGAGCTGGGAATAAGTGATATGTACCTAGTAATTTTGCGGTAACCATATAACTAAACTTACGTGTTTCATTAACACCAATTTGACCATATGCGAGTTGAGTTAGTCCTGAGACCTCAAAAACCCAAGGTTGATTTAATTGATCAATAAAAGTAACATTGTAAGCTGTTCTATTTCCAAAATTTTTTATGATTACAGTGACTACAAAACTCTCCCCTATAACTACTTCAGTTTTATCAACGGATTTTATGACAAATAATCTCGGGTAAGAAACATTTTTTTCCTCCACGCCCGTTGTCGAAGCCCTGATATGTGTGATTGACTGATTAAAGGCAATATTGACTATATTCAAACTTACAACTGTTAAGACTACAAACCAAACCCGTTTTGTCCGATTGTACACCAGTAAAAACTCCATTGAGGCGTAGGTACACCCCTGTAAATTATCTTGTTAAAGATTCTTGTTTCTGTTCTTTTTTTCTCTTGAATTTCTTTACAAAACATTCTTGTTTTACTTTTTTTCTTTGTATCAATATGTCACTTTCCTTATTTGAAAAAAGATTTCTGTTCTTTGGAGGAAAAGGAGGAGTCGGTAAGACTACTATGGCAGCTGCTACAGCTATACGAGCAGCTGACCTTGGATATCGTACATTATTGGTTTCGACGGATCCAGCTCATTCTGTCTCAGATAGTCTCGATCAACGAATTGGAGGAGAGACATATACAGAAGTTAATAATGTAGCAAATTTATGGGCTATCGAGCTGAATACAGAAGAAGCTATGCGGAATTACAGTCAAATTGTGACTCAACAGGATCCTTCAGGAACTATTTCAGAATTTATTGGTGGAGATGATCCTACTTCCCTATCTCCACCTGGAGCGGATGAAACAGTTGCGTTTATACAACTACTAGAGTACATACAAAATCCTGAATATGATCTAGTTGTATTTGATACAGCCCCAACTGGACACACACTTAAATTGCTGCAACTTCCAGAGATGACCCAAAGTTGGTTATATCGGCTTATTAAAATGCGACGGCGACTCGGAGGGATGATGGCTGGCTTTAAAGCCATATTTGGGGGAAGTGCTGGCACAAGTGAGCAAGAAGCCTTTGATAAGCTTGAGGAATTAAGAGATCAAGTAGAAATAGCACGAGTTCATTTAGCTAATGCAAAAGAAACAGAATTCGTTGCTGTGACGATCCCTACAATTATGGCAATATGGGAAACAGAACGTTTAATTCGAGCGTTGTTCGAAGTGGCTTTTCCAATATCACAGATCTTTATCAATCAAATCCAGCCTAAAAATCCCGATTGCACCTATTGTCGTTCAAGATTTGAGGATCAACAGGAAAATTTACAAAAAATTCAGGAATTATATTCAGAATTTGACCTAGTTGAAATTCCAATGTTTGAATATGAAATTAGAGGTATTAAACGTCTGCGAGAGCTAACTCTCTTGTTGTATCAAGAAGATTCCGGTTGAATAGGGTTATAATATATTATCCGTCTTCATCCCAACCTTTCTTAATTCTAGCGAAAGCTTCTTTAAGTTCCATATTCATTTGAGCTTTTAGACTCATTGGAGAAGCTCGTGGGGCAGGGCCAGGTGGTTGTGCTGACGGTTGGCCGAAACCTGGTTGTGCTGGTGGTTGGCCAAAACTTGGTTGTGGTGTTGGAGATGTACCAGGTAGGGGAGGGAGCCCTGATGGTCCGGAGGGAACAATTGGTGGAGAAGCTGGGCTGGAGGGGGGAGTTGAAGCCACAGCTGGAGCTGGGGGGGTTGGAAGTCCTGGTAATGCGCTTGTTGATGTGGGCGTTGGCGGGGGTGCACTTGTTGCTGCTGGTGCTGGCGGGGGTGCACTTATTGTTGTGGGCGCTGAAGACAGCTGCGGAGTAGGTGATGCACCTGGGTTTTGGCGCAATTGATCTACCTTACTCGATAATTCATCTAAGCTATTTGCTATGTCATCAACAATCTCTGCGAGTTGAGAAACAAATCCAAAGAATTTTTTTGTCACTTCAACTAAAGTTTTCACATTCTGAGACTCATCATCACCAAAAAAATCATCTATGTTTTTCATAGACACCAAGAACACCTATTCATCTAGAAAGTTGTTTGCTAATTATTACACGAATATGATCACTCTACATCAATATTTAAACAATATTTTTGTAGATTACTCTTTTTAAGCCACATAGAAGAGCTTTTAGAGGGAATCTACGTGAATATGTTAATCGATGTATTCATGGATATCTTGAGATTTCATTGTTATAAATAGTTCTGTTTGTTCTGTTAATCAAAATTATTTTTCTAGAATAATCAGATTCGTTTAATTCTCAAAATAATATTATCAAAAGTATCGATAAATGTTCAAAGCAACTTTTATTTTCGAATAATTCACATAAATATTAATTGAAATAAAAAGAATCAAAAATAAAACGGTGGTTCAAGCTAGGGTTATCCTTCCCTAACTATAAACTCGCTTTCTTTCGAAAATTTTTAATATAATCAGTAATTAAGCAAACATCTTTGGTTGCTTTTACATCATGAGTACGGATGATATGTGCACCATTCATTATGGCTACTGTGGTTGCTGCTAATGACCCCCATAATCTTTCTTCTGGAGGATTGTTTAAAATTTTCCCAATGAAGGATTTACGAGATATTCCTACTAGAATACAGTGTTCTAAATCGCGAAACTTGGCCAAATTGATGATTAAGCTATAATCACTTTCTATCTGTCTCTGAGGTACCCAGCTACCCAAACCAGGATCAATTGTAATCCTCGATTTTTCAATACCCGCATTTATGCCTAAGCGTAAACTGGAATCGAGTTCAGAAAAGACTTCTCGTATTGAAAATACGTCACCTGGGACTCTACGACAAGCCATGATGATTGCTGAAGCAGAATATTCAGAAACAACATGTGGAAGTTTGGAGTCGGATTTAAACCCAGAAATGTCATTGATAATTGTTGCTCCTTGGGAGAGAGCATAATCTGCTGTTATAGATGATTGCGTATCAACAGAAATAGGAAAGTTCACCCCCATCTCCTTATAAACCTTGAAGAAATATGAAAGACGATCTATTTCAGTGGATTCGGAAATCTTTTCTTTACTATTATACAGGAAGGCTGGTGCGCTGGAGATGGCACCGACATCAATGAAATCTGCACCTTCCTCAATTATTCGTTCTAAATGAGACTGAATCTCATCTTTAGACTGTTTAATACTCCCTTTAAAAAAAGAATTTGGTGAAAGATTCATAATAGCCATAAGACGTGTTCTAATATGATCTCCAATTTCTATATTGCCTAATTGCCCCTTGATATGCATTTTTGTCCCCTTAAATTACTCCACTTTAGACTTCCGATTATACCAAAGAGGTCCCATGTAAATACAATGGTGTGGGGAAATTTGCATTAAGGTATTATTTTTCTCGATTTCTCCAATTTCATCAAAAGTGATCTCTTTACATCCACGGGCTATTACTACTGGAACTCTCTGATTTGTTTCCCCCATTAAAATCTC
>CP070665.1:1268361-1278549 GCA_020351745.1 Candidatus Heimdallarchaeota archaeon
TCACCTTCCACTTTTTTAATTTTTGCGTTGATCATCAGGTCAATATTCTGTGCTCGTCCTGCTTCGACTAATTTTGGAGAGAGAATGCACATAGAACAATCATTTGTAGGGAAAGTTTTATCCAATTGGGCCATTACTCCTCCAATACTAGTGGAAGATTCAAGTAGGTATACTTTATAACCAGATACAGATAAATCTAATGCTGCCTGAGTGCCCCCAATCCCCCCACCTACTATTAAAACGGCACCTACTTTTTCCATTTAGTTTTCCCCTATTCTTACATAAATTGGAGAAAGGCCTTCAATTCTTTCTAATGCAACGAGATTTTGGTTTCTCAATGACACGATATGTTTCAAAACTTCACTGGAGTCGATCTTTAATTCTTTAGCAATACCTTTCACGGATTTAGGTTCTTTCTGGAGCATTAATAAAATCCAGTGGCGTTCGAATTCGTCTTTTATTGCTAAATTCAGTAACTCATCAAATTTCTCCTTGGAAATAACTTCCCCATAGACGTTTCCTTGCTCGGTGATTTTTCTTTCTCGGCCAACTAACGCTCTAAGTCTTTGATCACCTGCAGCATTTTTTAGAGCCTTTAGCTTTTCCACCAAGACAGGATCTGGATTATCTGTCCTTGTCGGGGAAGGGCCTTGTTCTTTAATATGGTTTGTAAAATCAGTTACTATTTCTGCGAATCGCTTGCCTTCCGAAGCAGACACCCATTCCAATCGTACGCGGTTTTCAAAGTTTATTAAACTGAGAAGACGTTTCACCAGATCGAATTTCATCATCGCTTCATAGTTCCCTTCTAAATAGTGACAATCACCAAGATGACAACCTGTTAAAATAATACCATCAATACCCTTAAGAAATCCTTCAAAAAAGAACTCAGGATCAACTCGGCCACTACACATAACACGGAGTATCCTAATATTTGGAGGGTACTGCATCCTACTCACCCCTGCTAGGTCTGCTCCCGCGTATGAACACCAATTACAAAGGAAACCTAATATTTTTGGCTCAAAATTCAAATTAATTCTCTCCTAGAGGGTGTATTTGTGATATTAGATTTAGTTTTAATTCGATCTAAATTAGTGGTTATTTTACGTTTTGCTGTATTTGAAATGGACCTTAAAGCTTTTTCGTAGATGTTTCTCCTCTCTGGTCCAATTTCAGGAATTCCACCTAATGCTTTTCCCCGAAGTGCTAAATTAACAGCCTCTTGTCCAGTTTTCGTTCTGATTAAAACTGAAGAATAACCCTTGGGAGCGCCCAAACCACCTACAGCAATATCACTTCCAAAATTTGTGAGATCCAAGCACACATTACATGCACCTCGGACGATATCATGAAGTTCTTTGAGAGGAATTTCGAAAGGTTCAGGTTTTCCTTTGGTATACACTAGCATTCTCCGTTTTATATTCAATTTCTCCCAGTCTAGTCTTTTCGTGCCTGTTTTTTCTTCCAGACGACGAGTAATTTCCTCGTGATTGAAATTCTCAAAACAGAATAACCCGATAGTGAGTTTAACTTTCCGTATTATTTTTAGGTTAATTTTTTTCATATTTTGGACGGCCTTGACCATACAAGGCGTCCCCACGAAAGCATAGTTTTCATCATTGAAGCCCGAATACCTGTGGTCTACATCTAAATCCATCAAGTTTTCTAGGAAAAGGATGTTAGGCGAAACTGAATAACGCGAACCCGAGGAAGCCAACAACTCTTTAATAGATTGTGCGATCGTTGGTTGCGGGAACCAATCGTTTCCAGCCGTAGATACAATGGCTCCATCAATATAATGCTTTTCCATCAGATGCTTCAGGATCCCCGTGACTACTCCCCCATCTTGGGCTCTGGTTTGAATTTCGGGGTCAGTTGCCTGTAATATTTCGAACTTACGATAATTTCCTAAATAATAATCTTCCTCCACTGAGGTTATTTCTTCACCCGTTTGAGGACATACAGTATAACACAATCTACATTCACGGCACTCCTCGTCTCTAACAATTTTCGGGAGTGATTCGCCGTTTTGATATTCAATCGTTTTATCACCTAAAGCTTGACATGCTGTCACGCACGCTGCACATCCTGTACAGAGACCCTTAGATACAATAATTTTGAACAGAGCTTTTCCATCAAGTGGGTGTTTTAGGTCATTTTCTAAATTTTTTATCATATCAATCCCCTCCAAACGAGTGTATTTGCGAGATAATTTGCTCAGTTGTGAAATGACTTACAGTAATAGCCTTATGAGGACACGTTGCACCACAAGTCCCGCAGCCATGACAAAGAACCTGAATAATATCCACTTCATCTTCTTCGTTCTTGATGATAGCTCCAAATGGGCAAATTTTAATGCAAATTTCACATCCAACGCATTTACTCTTATCTAGAATTTTTGCTGTTGACCCTTCAACTTCGAATGTTTCATGAGATAATACAGTACTTGCCCGCGAAGAGGCTGCATACGCTTGTGAGATTGTCTCTGGAATATCAGCAGGCCATTTCGTGCATCCACATACATAAACACCATCTGTAGCGAAATCCACAGGCCGTAATTTCACGTGAGCTTCCAGAAAGAATTGATTTTCCTCCAAGGGCACCTTGAAAAATTGAGCCAATTCCTTTGAATCTGGATTTGCCACAAGGGGAGTTGATAGGACAATCAGATCCCGAGGAATCGAAATCTCCTTACCGCCAGATAATTCAGAATAAACTTTAACATGATCATTTTCAACGATCGGGTTTTTCTCAGGTGAGTATTTCACGAACAGTATTCTAGATTCTCGAGCTTTCTGATAGGTTTCCTCATACTTTGTACCAAGGGTTTGAACATCTCGGTATAAAATTGTAACATGAGAGTCTGGAGATTGCTCCTTGATAAGTAATGCATTCTTCAAGGCGGTCATACAACAAATATTGGAGCAATAAGGTCGCTCATCGATCCTAGCACCAGCACATTGGACCATTACAACATTTTTGGCATCGAAGGTTTTGTTCTTTAATTGTAATTCCAAATCTGCTTGATTGATGACATTTTCACCTTTGAATTCTTGGACATATTGGGCATCGAGAACTTGTGCACCTGTGGCGATTATAATCGTGCCAGCTCGGAGTTTTTTTGTTGAATTATTGACTTCAACTTCCAAATCATATTCGCCTACAAATCCATAAACGGATTTGATTGTTGCATTGGTTAATACTTCAATGTTAGGATGGTTTTGGATGTATTCTATCTTCTTCTGGATGAACTCGGTTCCTAATTCATTTGAAGGATAAAGTTTGTAGAGTCGATTTATTATCCCACCCAATTGATTCGTCTTTTCTAGGAGAAAAACATTAAATCCTTGGTGTAGAAGATTTGTCGCTGCTGTTATCCCCGCGATACCCCCGCCAATTACCGCAGCTGCAGGTGTAACTCCTACTTTAATCTTTTCAAGAGGTTCTAGCATTTTTGCCTTTCCAACCGCCATCCTAAGCAAATCTTTAGCCTTCTCGGTGGCTTTTTCTTTATCCTTCATATGTACCCATGAGCATTGATCCCTTATGTTGGCCATTTCGAAAAGATAAGGATTCAATCCTACCTCTTGAATGGTGTCTCGAAACAGAGATTCGTGAGTTCTAGGCGTACAAGATGCAACAATAACTCGGTTTAGATTGTGTTCTTTAATTGCATCTTTAATTTGGTTGAGACCAACTTCTGAGCAAGTGTATAAGTTATCTTCGGTGTACACTACATCAGGCAAAGTAGAGGCATATTTTACAAGAGCTTTGCAATCCATAACTCCTCCAATATTGGATCCACAATGACAGACAAATATGCCAATCCTAACTTCTTCGCCTTCCATTTTCATTCATCTTCTCGATTAATAGAATTATTTTGAGCTTCTTATCACTTCCGCGGCTAAAGCTGCAGCACTGCTCGCTTCTACAACAGAATTAGGAATGTCCATTGGTTCGTGACAACAACCACATGCATACACACCTTCTCTAGTCGTTATCATCGGAGCATGGGGAAGGGTTTTGATAAAATTATATTTATCCCGCTCAATCCCTAAAGATTTTGCTACTTTATCTGCATCTTGTTTGGGGATAATACTCGTCGCTAGTACAACCATATCAAACCTTTCAGACTTGACCTCGCCAGTGTTGCTTACTTCGTAGATCACGATTAGGTTTTGATCCTCATCCTCGCGTATTTCTCCAACACTTCCCTTAACATAGGTGATGTTGTACTCTTCTTCCCCGCGTTTCAAGTATTTTCGGAAGTGCTTGCCACCAGCTCGCATATCAATATAAAAAATCTTCGTTTCAAGTTCATTATCGTGTTCGTACGCAACCATTGCTTCCTTGGTTGTATACATACAGCAAATGGAAGAGCAGTATTTATTGTAATTCTTATCCCTAGAACCTACACACTGAATAAAAGCTATTTTTTTGACTGTTCTACCATCTGATGGCCGAATTAAGTGTCCATCAGTAGGACCTGAGGCACAAATTATGCGTTCCAACTCTAATGCAGTAATAACATTGCTAGCTGACCCATAACCAAAATTCTGAAGTGGAGTAGGATCAAAAGGGTCGTAACCCGTAGCAACGATAACAGCTCCCACATTTAAATTAAAAATCTCTTCCTTCTGCTCGTAATCAATCGCTTCCTTGTCACACACTTTTTTACAAATTCCACATATTCCTTGTATAAAATGTAAACACACAGAGTCATCTATTGTGACTTTTGCTGGAATCCCCTGCAAATAGTCGAGATAAATTGCTGATCTTTTCTTCAACCCTACATTAAATTCATCATCAACACTGACGGGACAGTTTTCCACGCAGTCCCCACAATTAATACATTTATCTAAATCCACATAGCGGGGGTGTTGGAGGATTGTTACTTCAAAATTTCCTGGAATTCCCTCTAATCCAACTACTTCAGAAAGAGTGTGTAAAGTAATATTCGGATGACGAGCACAATCAGATAGTTTTGGAGCTAAAATACAAATTGAACAATCATTTGTTGGAAAAGTTTTATCCAATTGAGCCATACGTCCACCGATACAAGGTCGTTGTTCAACTAAGTGAACTTGTATGCCCATGTCACCCAGATCTAATGAGGCTTGGATTCCGGCAATACCCGCTCCTATAACCAAAGCCGCTTTGTTCTTTTCATTCATTCAGAACTACAACCTCGTGCTTATTCTTGGCTAATTAATCCAGCTTGATTCAAGAAGGGTTTTACTTTCATGCGATGAAACCTAAGTCCTAATTCTTTAAAGTCAAAGCCCATGGCTAAAGCAATTAATTCAGTAAGGTAGAAGACAGGATAGTTGAAGTTCGTTCCATATTCCTTATTGATGGCATTCTGACCGAAATCGTATTGTTGGTAGCAGGCTGGACATACAACCATTACACAATGTGCGTTGGTTTGACTAATGCTTTCTAATTTGTCTTTTAACATTGCATTTGATAATTTTTCATCGGCTTTTCCCACAGGATTACCACAGCACTCCACTTTTAAATCATAGTCTACTGATTCTGCTCCTAAGGCATTTACAATTTCATCTAAAGTGTGTGGTTCAAACGGGTCATCCCATTGGATAATAGATGATGGTCTCATATAGTGACACCCATAATGGACTGCAACTCGAATTCCCTCCATGGGTTTAACCACTTTTTCCTTTATTAAATCTAAATGATCGTAGAGAACTTGTGCAAAATGTTTTATTTGCGCTGTACCTTTATACTCTTTTCCATTTTTTTTCAAAATTTCGTTAATTTCTCGCTTCTTGGATTCATTGTTGTTAAGTTCATATTGAACCCACTTGAGTGTTTCTGTGCATCCATTACACATGCTAATAATATTACTACCGTCTTGTTCGTAAAGACTAATATTCCTTGTCCCAAGTACAAGCCAAGCGTCATGATCTAAAGCTTCAAGTCCTGTTGGATCAGGACAGCAACTCGCGCCGTCTATATCAGAAATTTGGATTCCCAGTCTATCAAACATTTTTCTTGCAGATGCTTCAATAAATGGAAACCTTGCAGGTATTACACATCCTAAAAAGTATTTATTTGACACTTTTTTCCCTCTGGGATTCATTCTTTCTGTGTTTTTGAAATTATTTTTTTATCAAAATCTGTTTTTTTCAGCAGGGATTGAATCTCCTCTATATTTGGAGTTTTTATTAGTGGTAAACCTAATTGTTCTCTTCTCCGTAATATGGCTGAAGAAAATGGAATAGCTAGTCCTGAGTCAAAAATTGATTTTCCTTGTAAATAGTACGCCTCAGGGGCCAATCCTGCTAAAGCGCAATGATTTTTAATTGTATTAAATATCTCGGTTAATAAAACTCTCTGCGGACAATACTCCACACACTTTTGACAAGTACTACATAACCATATATTTATGTCTTGACTCTCAATTAGACTTTGTTCCAAACCTAACAACGACAGTTCAATAATTTTTCGGGGATTGTACTTTCCTGCCGTTTTTAAGGCAACAGGACAACCTCCTGCACATGTCGAACATTGGTAACAGTAAGAAAGAGAAAGATTTTTGTTGATCAACTCATTTCTTTTAGAAAAATTGACTACTTGCATGTGGCTCAACTCATTTTTTTCAAATCACATAATTTTGAACAGATTAGTATTTTTTAGGAAATAAAGAACTTTAAATGGAATAAAGGAAGAGGAGTCCAGCTCAACACTTTGAGGATTACTTCTATTGGATAAGCTGCCCTCAAATTCGTCGCTGAAAGGAAAAATTTCCACAAACTCTTACTACATATTATCTTATTACGGGTAGAAACTGTTAATAGAACCATTATGTCATGCTATGGTATCTTTAAACCCTTTTAAATATTTTACATTATTGTTAACAATTACAGGACGATTTAACTTAACAATAGTAATATTTAATCCTATATTCCGATTAAAATGTAACTATTTCAATCAATATCCAATATTTTGATTTTAATCAACATTCATGATAAATCTCCAATGATGAGTGCTATTTTCAATTAGATCAATTCTTTAACTATAATGTATTGCTAGCATCAAATATGATATTTTTACATCAAAATTAATTGAAGAGGTCCAATTACGGAAACATTTTCCTTTTGACTGGTTTTAGCGCAGCTACATTTTAATTGCTAATGAAATCCGATTCAGTGTAGAATTGTCTTTATAATAGTAATGTATTTTACTTATATCAGTCATCCTTTCCACTGAAATTGTTTAAATCGGCCGATATATATGGAGATTCAGACAAAAATACTTTTATGGGCGGTTTGATCATGGTACTGCAGCCTGTGCAGCTGATTGGCCTATTAATTTTCATAGGAACTTATATTCTGATTTCTACAGAAAAACTTCATAGGCCAATTTCCGCACTTCTAGGAGCTAGTGTCATTTCAATCCTGTTGATCGTTACACAGTGGGAATATGAACCTAATCGTGTCACAACCTTCCACACCATTGTTTCCCGAGTAGAATGGAATACTCTTCTTTTTATCACTGCTATGATGATCATTACAATCATTTCAAGCCGATCAGGCCTTTTCCAATACATCAGTATTATTATTGTCCGTTTGACTAAAGGAAATCCAAAGACATTACTACTCTCCTTATCAATGTTGACATTCATCATCAGCTTCGTTTTTGATGTCATCACCACAATGTTAATTATTGCACCACTAACCGTTGAAATATATAAAATACTAGAGTTCGATTTTAGACCTACCCTCATTGTTGAAGCAATTACAGCTAATTTCGCTTCAATTTCCTCATTAGTAGGGAGTATCCCAAACATAGTCTTAGCAGATAAGAGTGGCGCAGCATTTATTGACTTCGTACTAGTAATGGGCCCCCTTAGTCTTATCTTACTTGTAACAGCCTTACCAATTTACTATCTCACTGCAAGATCCACATTCGTTGACCCTCCAGCATTATTGGTCAAGGAAATTTTCCTATTAGATCCAAATATCCTTGTAGAAGATAAGCGAACTTTCTATGTATCAATCATTGGACTAATCGTGTTAGTGATTGGATTCATCTTTGGGAATATAGTAAACTTAAAAGCAGCTGAAATTGCTCTATTAATCGCAGCAGGACTTTTACTCTTTTCAGGAATGCATCCTAAAGAAATCTTCAGAGATGTCGAATGGATATCTGTATATTTCATTATAGGACTGTTCCTCCTTGTAGGATCGATTGAAATTTTGGGATTACTGGAGCTCCTAGGCGAACTATTAACCCCATTCTTGGAACAACCTTTAATCATCTCTCTACCTTTCATCTCATTTGGAATTGGATTTATTTCAGCAGTGGTGGACAATATTCCCATTTCAGCGGCGTTAGCTCCAGTTTTTTTTGATTTACAAGCTGCAGATCCCCCTGTTATTGGTCCAATTCAATGGTGGACTTTAGTGATAGCTGTGAATTTGGGTGGATATATTCTACCCATTGGTAGTCCTGCTAATATTTTAGCCATTAATTTATCCAATCAAGAAGGAGCCACAATTACTTTCATGGATTTTCTGAAGGTAGGTGCCGTATTAGGCTTCCTCCATCTGTTCATAGGCACGATTTATTTAATCATACTTTCGACGTTGGGTTTTTTGTAGTATCGCTCATTTAATCCGAGTTAAGCGTCTTTCTTTATTTTATTCTTAATATTAAGTGGGTTTATCCAGCTTGAAGTTGAATTTTGGGTTTTATTGGGGTTGTTTTATTGGAGCGAAGAAAAAGATTATGAAAAGTAAAGCGAAGGCTGTAAAAATGACTTTGTTAATTACAGGTGGTACGGGGTTGGTAGGGCAGACTCTGATTCGCTATCTTGTAGAAAAAACGGAGTATGGTAAGGAACCCGATAAAATACGATTGTTAATCAGGAACAATAGAGGAAATCCTTACAGACAACGCTTCTTACTATGGTGTGAAGAGAAAAATATTGATCTTGTTTATGGTGATCTAAAAACGGAGAAAGATGTAGCAGCATTTACTAGAGTATCGGATCCACAATCTTCGATACTAATTCACTCTGGAGCAATATTTAACTTATGGCAGCCATTTGAGCTTTTATATGAAGTAAATGTGAAAGGAACTAAAAGAATTCTCACAGCTTTTCACGAAAATAAGATTAAAAAGTTAATTTTCATTTCTTCTGTTGCAGTCTATGGTTCTCAAACTAGTACAAATGGTAGAAGTATCACCGAAGATCAACCAATTGATCTGAATCGGACACATTATGAACTGACAAAAGCAATTGGAGACAATTTAGTTCAGAAATATCAAAAAAAATATTCAAAAAAACTGATAACTATTCTACGCCCCACAGCAATTGTTGGAGGGGGTGGAGCTACGTTAGATCTTTTTTCTAGGATGTTCTTAGGCAATTTTGTCACTTTACCTCGAGGAGGGCAGGATAAAATAAGTTTGGTAGATGTGAGTGATGTTGCTCGGGCCATCATATTCTTTTCTGATTTCCAAAAAGGTAACGGACAGACATTCAATCTAGTGAGCTTTACTACGACAGTCCGTGAATTCACTCAAGAATTAGGAATTACTCTTCATAAATCGAAAATTTCTATTTTATCTATTCCACTATTTATTTTCAAGCCCATGTACCATTTTGCTCGGAGTTTTCGTAGAATTAAGCCCGCTAAAGAAAAATCAATATTAATTCCAACCCTGTTTGATAAACTAGGACAAGATATCTGGATTAATAGTGAAAAAGTAAAATTAGCAGGTTTTACTTCAAATGTTACCCTGAAAGAATCAATGAAAAAGTTCGGAACTTTCATTAACAAAAATTCATGGTATGCACGACAAAAATTCGGGATTACGTTGTGATTTAATAAGGATTCCACTGATATTTATCCTCGAAACTTTGGCCTAGGTGATATATCATTAAGTACAAATAATATCTGATAAGGTTACCTTTTATCCTCATATCAGGATTAAAACTCCGCTATATAATTTATAAAACAAACCCAAACCTATTTTAATTAGGATAGAACCATTAGATGACATTATTTTACTGGAAGAATCTTCTAGAACAATATCCATAACATCTTCGTGGATCACTAATCAACTACTTCTTTATGTACAAGTGTCTATATATTTGTTGAGCTTTGTATAAATTATTCCAATTTTGGAATGTTGATCACAAATTGATCGATTGAAGAA
>CP070665.1:1278649-1296553 GCA_020351745.1 Candidatus Heimdallarchaeota archaeon
ACACTCGAATTTCTTCTTGAAATGTTAGAATCTCATTTTTCACAGATTCTAAATCAGCTAAACTGAAAGAAAAAAGAGGATTCATCTCGTTTGGTGGTTCACCAAACTTTAATTGTAGATAGTGTTGTTTTTTCATTTTCTGACGTTTGTCTATAATGATGACGTCCCGAAGATGCTTAAGAGGATAGTTTACAATTATCAAAGGAGATTGTTCTGCTGTTTGAACTGCGAATTCGATCCGTTGTTTCGTATTATTCAGTCGTAAAATACCATGACGTTTATCTCGTAAGCGTGAATCTCCTTCGTGATAAGTTGCGAACCATTCTGCTCTTATCTCTTTTGACACGTTATCCTACGTCCTTACGCTATTTGTTTTATTTATGTTGTCTTTAAATTTGGAATAATACATAAGAAAACTAAATCTTCTTCTCCAGTGTTCCGATAACCATGGGGTTCATCAGAGGGGACGAATAGGGTGTCTTCTGGCTGAATACGAACCTCCTCGGAATCTGTAAAAACAATCCCTTCTCCTGAAAGAATGAAAATCTCATGTTCTTCTATATGATTGTGTATCCCTATCTCCCCCCCTGGTCTAATCATAAATCTCCTGAGAGCAAAATGAGGTGCTTCCTCTTTAGACCATAACCATTGAATTGTCGTACCCGAGGATCCGTACATAGTTACATTTTCAGGAGAGATATTTGGTACTTTCTTCAAATTCATTTTATGACCTTCAACTGCCTATATGAGACGTGTGTTTTACTAATAGACTTATTTATCAGTTAATTTCTTGGTAGTTTTGTGAATCTTTTCCTTAACCATATCAGTAACTCCACTCTTCTCCAGTTCTTCTTTGATAGATTCTTTGGCAATATCGGCCGCAGCCCCACCAACTGCTCGTGTGGTAACGTTCAATGCTTCTTTGGTAGCACCTTTTACGATCTTTTTAGTAATTTTCTTCATGACTTTTTCCCGAAAGAACTTTATCAAGACACTTCAAAAATCATTGCATAGATGTTTCTAAACAAGATGCCATAAAGGTTGAGTAAACATTACTAAACGATGAATCTAAGATTCCTGCTAGAGATGAAAGGCCGTGAAACCATGGTATGAAATAGTTCTCCCTCATTCAATGATTAGATCAGGTCACATAAAGGAGAGCTTTTTTGTTGCTGATCTAAGCAATATAATCCAAGGATCAGCACCTCCAGATTACTCTAATCCTCAGATGTTCTTTCAAAAAACATTTCTAACTAGAGGATTACTTAGCCTTCTAAATACTGTACAAGCAAAACTGTGCAATGAAGAAGGTAATGGAATAATTAAATTACAAACGCCATTTGGAGGAGGAAAAACACATGCGTTAATCGCTATTTATCATTATGTTGCAAATGGAGCTGAACTTCTCAATTATCTGCCGCAAAATCTATCCTGTTTCAAAACCAAAGTTGTAACAATTGTAGGAACAAACTTAAATCCTTTAGAAGGACGAAAAGAGGACAATATCTGCATCCACACAATATGGGGTGACATTGCATACCAAATTGCAGGAGAGAATGGATACAAAGAATTTGAAGCAAATGATCTAAACCGCATTAGTCCTGGGAAGGAAAAAATTAGGAATTTTCTAATGAAACATGAACCATTTCTTCTTCTTTTTGATGAAATTGCAGAATATGTTGCAAAAGCTCAAGGGATAGCTGTAAATGAATCCAATCTTGGAATTCAGACCCAGTTATTTCTTCAAGAATTAACTGAAGTGATTTCTTCATTAGCTCGAAGTTTATTAATAATTACTCTTCCATCTCATGAATATGAAGACTTTTCGGAGAAAAAACTTGACACAATAAATCGGATAAATCGTATCCTTGGACGCGTGGAAGCAATTGAGACACCAGTTGAGCGGGAAGAAATATATCGGTTAGTTACGAAAAGATTGATTGAAAAGGTGCTTCTCCAAAAAGATCGTGATGTTGTTATCTCAAAATATCTGCAGATATATCAAAAACGGAGAAATGAACTTCCTGACAAGATCCAAGATCAGGGTTTCTCAAAAAGAATGAGAGATTCATACCCATTCCATCCAGAACTTATTGATTTACTTTATGATAGATGGCGTTCCCTTTCATCATTTCAGGGCACAAGAACGATTTTAAGAATATTAACACGAACTCTTACTTATCTATGGTCTTCCCAGGAAAACTTAGACCTTATTCTCCCTATGAATGTTAATCTTCAAGAGTCTCTTCTAAGAAACGACTTTTTACGGCACATTAATCCTCAATTCAAATCAGTTTTTCGTTCAGATGTAATTGGATTTGACTCTAAAGCTAATTCTCTTGATAAAAAGTATCCAGATTGGAGTAATCTTGCTTCAGGGCTCTCTCAAACAGTTTTCTTAAACTCATTCACACTAGGTGAAATCCCAAGAGGTTTGACTCTTTCTGAACTTAAATTGAGTACAATTAACCCACAGATTCACTGCTCATTGATCTCTGAGATTCTACATCAACTCCTCAGAACTCTCTATTACTTACATATTGAAGATGGAAGGTATTATTTTAGCCATGAACCTAATCTAAATCGCAAAATCCAAGACATTAAAGATTTATTTCAAGAGGATTTTGAAGAAGAAATAAGAAAAGAGATTAAAAGACACATCGGGAAGGAAATTACAACATTTATCTGGCCAAATTCCTCGAATGAAGTTCCTGACAATCAACAGCTAAAGATCGTGTTAATCCATCCCTTAACTCCAAAAAACTCATTAAAAAATTGGTTAGAAAAAAAAGGGACTACATTCCGTCAAAATAAAAACACGATTATTTTTGCTATTCCAAATGAATCTCATCTTAACGAATTACAAAATCTAGTACAAACAAAACTTGCTTTGGAAGAATTAAAGGCAAAATCTAATGCAAAATTACATGATATCAGTTCAGAGATCAAATTACGACAAGATAGAATTGTGGATTCATTATCTTATGGTGTTAGAAAAACATATTCGATTCTTTTCGATGGAATACGTACCATTTCACTAGGACTCCCTCAACTTGATTATGAACCTCTTACAACATGGTATCATCGTGAATTACTTACACGTGAATTCGTTGTTTCCAAACTCCATTATCGAAAGTTAATTGAACTATTTTTCAGCTCAGGCCAATGTATTTCAACCCAAAAAATTCTTAAACAATTCTTTATAAATCCCAATTTTTTTAAGATCGAATCTGCTGCTACAATTCAACAAACCATTTGCTGGGGAGTTGAAGAAGGAGCCTTTGGGATCGCAATGTTAAGTGATAACAAGATACAAACGAGTTCATTCTTTTTTTCAATTGAACTTACTCCAACACAGGTCACCTTTTCATCACAAGAAGTTCTCTTAAGTAAGGAAATTGCAGGTGTAATAGCTCGTAAAATAATAACTAATCCTGAAATAAATGAAGTAACTATTCCTGAAGAACTTGATAAAGTAACTCCTCCTGATCTTTTGTTTACATCAAGAGATGAAACAAAAACTCAAGATCTCTATTCACTATCTCTAGAAGTTCTAAATTTAGAATCAAAATCCCTACCAGCATTTTATCGGGGAGTCATCATGCCACTAGAATCAAAAAAAGCCAAAATTTCGATGGAAATCAAAATAGATGTGAAAAGTGAGCAAGAAATCCCTGAAACAACAATTGACACAACAATTAAGGAAACTGTCTCTCAACTTGGGGCTAGAATCACTATAATCAGTAAAGAGGAACAGAAATCATATGAAAAGTGATATAGTAACCAATTCTATCTATATTAAGGCAATATCACCCTTTAAGAGATCTAAATCATTAGAAAACATATTTATCTTTCTTATAAGAGAAAAATTTTTAAGTATTAACTTCTATTATGCCCTAGAAGGTATTTAAATATAGAATAAGTATAAAAAAAAGAGGTTGTAATATTACATAATTGGTTAGAGAGACCAGTTTTTATAGCAGCGATTAATCAGCGATTTATTCATTAAATTATTAACCAATTTTTTTAGTAATCGACGCCTAGCAAATATTTACTCAATGGACATTATCTAATCTTCTTTAAAAGACTAGAAGATTCGGAACGATAATGCCAATCACTCTTTCATGATTTGTACTACTTTTGGTCGTCCAAATTGTGAAAAAGAGAGGTGAAAATGAAATGTCACATCTAGTAGATGAAACCTGCATTTCAATTTTAGGAGCAGGAAATGGGGGGCATGCATTTGCCGCATTTGTCAAGGATAGGGGTTTTCGGGTAAAAATTTGGAATAGATCAAACCAAAAGATTAAGGCCATCAAAAAGAATAGGGGTATCACGTCTCAAGGATTATTAGAAGGACATTTTTCTGTTGATTTGGCCACAACTTCTATCAAGGATGTCTTAAAGGATAGCAAGTTAATCATGGTAGTAACTTCTGCTGATGCCCATAAAGAATTAGCAATGAAAATTTCTCGTTACTTAAATAAGGATCAAGTGATAGTTCTGAACCCAGGTAGAACTTGTGGTGCCTTAGAAGTCAATCATACGATTAGAGATTATTGTGGTTCTTGTAAACCTCAGATTGCCGAAGCTCAATCATTGTTGTTTGTTGCCCGAAGTCCACAACCAGCATTCGTTACGATAGCTGGTGTGAAAAGCAAATTACCTGTTGCAACGTTTCCCTCTACTAATTTACAAGAGTGTTTACCACTATTGAAGAATATAAATGACTCATTTTGTGAAGCTGAAACAGTTTTACATACATCTTTCAATAATATTGGATCCATATTTCATCCAGCACCATTATTACTAAACGCTGCTCGGTGTGAATCAGAGGGAGTTACGTATAGACATTATATCGATGGTATTACTCCAACGATTGCAGAGTTCTTGGAGAAAATGGATCAGGAAAGAGTCAAAGTTGCTTCAGCATATGGAATACCAGCTATTTCACTTAATAAATGGTTAAAAATCGTTTATGGATCAAAAGGAAAAACTCTCTACGAAAAAATACAGAGAACAGAACAATATTCTAATGTAGAAGCTCCCTCCACATTAAATTGCAGATATATTTTCGAAGATGTCCCTACTGGTTTGGTGCCAATATCAAATTTGGGGGCAGCTATAGGAGTGACTACACCTCATATTGATGTAATAATCAATTTAGCCAATTGTATGATGAAAACCAATTATAGTGAAACTGGTCGCACTATTGATTCAATGGGCTTAACTAATATTCCAACACACTTGCTTAAAGATTATGTTACTTTTGGAGAAGAAGCTTTGTTAGGAATTAGTGAAGAGGAGGTAGTTTTAGAAGAATGAAGCAAAGAAAGATTCTATGTGCTACTCTTGGTTCGTGTGTCCATATTGCAGGGATTTTTAACTTCATACAACTCGCCCAACAGCTAGGATATGAAACTGTCTTTTTAAGACCTCCTAATACTGTAGATGAAATCCTTCAAGCGATAGCAGCAAACAATCCCAGCATAATTGCGTTGAGCTACCGATTAACACCTGAAGCGGCAGTTGAGATCGTAAAAGAATTAGAAAGAAAAATCACCGCAGAAATGAAAGAAAAAAAATGGATTTTTGGTGGAACCACACCAGTTTGTAAAGCTATTGAACCCTTTGAATTATTTGACTCTTATTTTGATGGTATGGCAACTGAAGTTGATGTCTTAGGTTTTTTAAGAAGCTCTAATCAACAAAAAACGACAGAAAATGTTTTCCCTCAGACTTTGGTGGAACGAATAGAATTTATGCATCCATTCCCGGTTTTACGGGCTCATTTTGGATTACCCACTGTTGAGAAGACACGAAACGGGATAACTAGAATTGCTCGGGCAAGATTAATTGATATAATATCAATCGGGCCTGATCAAAACTTCCAAGAAAGTTTCTTTCGTCCTCAAGATATGAAACAATCTGAAGTTGGAGCGGGTGGCGTTCCGATCCGATCCGAAGAAGATCTCTCAAGTTTTTATGAAGCATCAAAATGTGGGAATTACCCCCTCTTACGGTGTTACTCTGGAACACGAGATTTAGTGAAAATGACAGAATTATTACATAGGACTATCAGTAATGCGTGGGGAGCAACACCACTTTTCTGGTACTCGGAACTGGATGGCCGTAGTCCAAGAACAGTGTTAGAAGCTATCATCGAAAATCAAGCCAATATGAAATGGCATGGTGTAAGAAATATTCCTTTTGAAGCAAATGAAGCACATCACTGGAGCTTACGGTCCGCTTCAGATGCGATAGCAGTGACTGCTGCGTATTTAGGAGCCTATAATGCAAAATATGCAGGAGTAAAGAGATATGTGTCTCAACTTATGTTTGATACACCATTAGGTATTTCACCAAGGTTTGATATTGCTAAAATGCTGGCAAAAACAGAAATGATAGAGAAGTTACATGATGACAGTTTCAAATCTTTTCGTCAGGTTCGTACTGGGCTTTTGAGTTTTCCTGAAGACCCATATCTTGCTAAGGGACAGCTCGCTTCTAGTATTCAAATTGCTATGTTTTTAAAACCTCATATCGTTCATGTCGTTAGTTATTGCGAAGCAGATCATGCTGCTACCCCAGATGACATCATTGAGAGTGCTAAAATTACACGAAAAGTGGTAGCCAATTCTGCAAGAGGTTTGCCGAGAATTTCACTCGATCACAAGCTAGAGGAATATAAACAACAACTTATCACTGATACTTATACCATTTTACAAGCTATCAACCATATTGCTGATGAGGGGGTTAGAGATCCATGCATTCATCCACCAACTTTGGTTAAAGCCATAAAGATGGGTATTTTTGATGCACCACATCTCAAAGGGTTATCAGCAGCTAGAGGAGATATTTACACATCAATAATTAACGGTAAATGTCTGAGTGTTGATAAAAATACTGGAAATCCTATCCAAGAGAAAGATAGAGTCAATGAAATTCTAGAACGTGAAGGGTTCCTTCTTATAGAACAACTATTGAGTAATGGCATTCCTATTACCTAAAACAAAAAAATTAAGCTTAATTTTATGCAAGATGGTCTAATTAATGAGCGACCGATTTACCAATTGTGTCCTTTTAAAGTCAGACGTTCATTATCTTCATGGACAAAATTTAAAACTCTAGAATTCGATTCTCAAATTCCTACTGTGGCTTAGTTCTAAAAAATAAGTATATTCGTTCTGCCAATGCACGACTAATTCCTTCAACATGAATCAACTCTTCGACTGAAGCTTCACGAATTCTGCTTAAATCTCCAAAGTATTGAATTAAAGAATTTCTACGTTTAGCGCCAACGCCATCAATTTGATCTAATTGTGATTTGGGTTCTAATAGCCGCCTTTTCCTATGGTAGGTGATCGCAAACCGATGTGCTTCATCACGACATTGCTTGAGCAAACGTAGTGCAGCACTATCTTGATCTATAGTTAGAGGTTTTTTCATTTTGGGCAAGAAAACCTCTTCTTCTCTTTTAGCAAGTCCAACAACAGGAATTTTCTGGATTTTTTGATTGAATTGTTGCAGAATATTGTACACAGCATTTACTTGAGGTTTCCCTCCATCAATCACAAATAGATCTGGTAATGAAGATGCAAACTCAAAACCTTCATGTCTAAGTCTACGTGTTAGTACTTCTTGTAACATTGCAACATCATTGGGTTCAGGTTTTACAGATTTAACTTTGAAACGGCGGTATTGTGATTTTATAGGTTCTCCATCTTGAAATACGACCATAGAACCTACAGGGAAAGTTCCTTGAATATTAGAGATATCATATGTTTCTATACGTCGTGGTAGGTCTGAGAGGTTAAGATAACTTTGAAGCTCAACAAGAGCTTCCTTTTTGATTTGCTCTTTCTTTTGGATTGATCTAATTTTTTCACTAAGTTCTAATTGTGACGTGTAAATGTTTTTCCTAAGAATGGCAGAATTTAGAATCTCTTGGCTGACATTGATTCTAACACTTCTCCCCTGCTTTTTGGATAACCAAATTTCTAAAATCTCTATTTCATCATCTAGATTGCTTGAAACTTCAATAATATCAGGAATAAAATCCGTTTCTAAATAATAATGAGTTAGAAAGGACTTAATGATCTCTGTTTCTGGTAGAGTTTCTAGAATTCCCAAAAATTTTACTTCATAATCTATAATATTGTTATCACGAATCCAAAAGATAACCAACATATAATAATTTGAATCTTCTAGGAGAATAATAATATCCTTATCTCTGGGTTGAGGGAATTCTTTTTGAGAGTCAATAATGGTTTCAATCTGAGTAATACGATCACGAACTTTCGCAGCGAATTCAAAGTCTAAATCATCAACAGCTTGATTCATCTTTTGGTGTAGGATATGCAATAAATCCTCTTTTTTCCCTTGTAAAAATAAGATAAATTGATCGACAATCTGTTGATATTCCTCCCTTGATATTTTACCAACACAGGGAGCGGAACATCGCTGAATGGAGTAATCAAGACATTCTTTTTTTGTTCGAAAACAATAACTCTTATTTGCAACTGGGAAAATCCTACGGAGAGAACGAACAGATGCACGAAGGGCTTTAACATCTTTTTTTCGACCGAAATGCCAATCCTCGGGATTGGTGATACTTCGGACAATAAATATCCGGGAAAAATGCTCTTCTTCCGAAGGAGCGGTAATTCGGATCATAGGATATTGTTTATCATCCTTCCAATCTAAGTTAAACCTAGGAGAATGAATTTGAATTAAATCCCGTTCACGTAAAAATGCAGCTTCTATTGATTTATGAATTTCATAGTCTATTGATTTGATTTTTGAAACTAATCGCCTAGTTTTTGGGTCAGGTAAATCTTTCCGAAAATATGAAGCCACCCTTTTTTTAAGGTTTGAGGTGGCTCCAATATAGATTATTTTACTCTTGTCATTTAACATGAGATAGACTCCAGGCTGAGGTGGTAGTGTATTCAAGACAGATTCGAGGGAAAAGACCTCAGTTGGCATTCTACTCATTAGTTATTCATTCTACACCTGTGCTTAAATGTAATCCATTTAATAAGTGTTCAAGAAATCTCTCTAGAATATCATTGATCCATTCTCAAGTGAATTATTCTAAGATTACATTCAATATGTGAATTACGGAGGAAAAGAAGGATAAAATTACGAGAGTACAACCTTAACTGATCTGGATGGCCGATGTTAGTGTTTCAGGTTTATTTGCGGATAACTTCACGCCATTGACTGAATATGTTTTGAAAATCGTCAATTGTTCCTTTGTTACTGAAAAGTAGAATAGCATCCATTTTTCTAGCTTTACCTGGAGCTAGTTTATAGCTATTGAAACAAACTAGCTCACAATAATTATTTGCATTCATATAATCCCCACGCAAAGTAATTTTGGGATCTATTGAAACCAAGCAAACTTTTTCTTTGTTATCTCCGAATGATGCTATTGCCCAATTATCTGGAGGAATACTATGTAACGTGCGTTCTTTTTCAGTTTTAGAATACGTCCAAATCTTGTCATGCCGCTTGGTCATGAGTTCTTGGATTGGTTTTAGGAACAGGAAGAAACCTGCATCAATTGATGCCGTTACTCCAGAATTATTCCTGATTGAAAGTTGACTCCAAAGTAATGGACTCTCATTACGCGTATAATAAGTAATTTTACAAGTAATATTCTTCAAACGGAAATCATTATCAGGAGAGTCAAGTAGATATGACAGCCCAAACCATTTATCTTTTTCAATAAGAATAGGATCAGACCAGACATTGTCAAGAAACTCTAACCAATCCCATTGGTAGGGAATTTTGACAAAAGGATGAAAACCACCAACGAAACGTTTGTACCAAACGAAAGATTCACGAGTAGGGAAACGTGAGAAGAAAAGATCTTCACCACCATTAAATCTACCAGAGTATAAACTTGCACCATGGGTTGAACTTGTTTGAAAAGACAACAGACTGTTGGAGAATAACCATCTATCATCTTTCTTTTCAAGAGTTACCTTTCCCGAACTCTTGTATGGAATTACTGCTCCAGAAAAAGGACGAGAAGTATAGGGAAGATGAATTTCTCCTTTGAATGTGTAAATTTGAGTGTCTTGAGAGTCTAATTGGATTTCCTTCGGAATTTCTTTTTGAATCCGTCTATTAATTCCGCTTTCAAGTTTCATTTTCCATTGGAAAGGAGATTCCCATAAGGAACTTTCTAAATCAATTTGAACTTCTATTGGTGTCTCACGATGAGCAGAGTAGGAAATTTCTATTGGGATATTGCTCGACTCCATGTTTATCCAATTTAAACTGGGGAGCGGATTAGAAGTAACTCCTGGAATTGCCAAATTTTGACCGCATCGGATCTCAAGAAGTGAAGTACAATACTCAATGGTACCATCCTCAACAGGGGAAAATTCTCTGCCATTAAGCTCATTCAACCAAATATTGCGAGTCAAATGAACTATGGATCTTCCAAAAACCCAGGTGAAATGTCCCAATTTGATGTTTTCTCCTGGTTCTAAAATATAAGTCTTAGTATCTATCTCTGGCCCACTAAACGGATTACCTCGAATAGACTTAACTTGGGAAGGATCCCAGATAAGGCCACATCCAAAACCAAAATGATTTTCTTTTGCTATCCATGGTTCTGCATACTCCTCTCCATTTTGAGGAAAATCAAAATTGTCGTTGAATTCAGGATCATCTGAAACGAGCCATCCAGATTTAAGTGGTAAAATATATTTTCCTATTAAAATACCTGGAGTTCTCCAAGGGCTCCAATGCCGAATAGCAATATTTTCAATCGGGAGGTCAGAAGTGTTTTTCATCTCATAATAACACGAAATTAAGGGTTTTCCACCTTCAACTGTGATCCAACGCGTAACCTGCAATCCAGGTTTTTCGATTTTACTCACCATTACTTGTTTAAAAGAAACTCCAGAGTCATGTTTTATGATTTTATATGGGCGATCAATCCTCCAAAACTCTGAGGATTCAGCAGGAAACGGTTTTCCAATACTCATTCCAAATGTCCAAAAAGGAAATTCACCCACATCTTTCGATTTTACATATTGCAGTTGATTTGTTTCCTTCAGACTAAATTGAAATCGTAACTGTTCGTTCTCAATTACAGCTGCCTTCTGAGGATTAACATAAGCAACTGCCCCTGCTTTAGTAAAACAACTCACATATCGAATGATTGGAGGTAGAGCTGATTCTCCGTCAATTTTCCGTTGATAAAATTGGATTCTCCAGCGCCAAGCTACAACAGTTGGTTCTACAGGTCTTTGAATCTCTAATTGGGTTTCAAAAGCATCACCAGATGCCAATGAGTCAAATCTGACTTCATGAGGAGCTGATAAACCCTCTCCAGAAATTACAACACGTCCATCAAAAGGTTGGTTCATCATATTACGAAAACCAACAGGAATAGTAAGCTGTTTTGTATATCTCCCGAAATAAGCTGAAGGTTCACTCATTATAACTTGTAAAGATTCTTTTGGCACCCATCCTACTGCTAGCTGAATTTCTTCACCATCAAGCTTAAAAGTGCCATAAAGGCGGCAATCAGTTCGTTTCCCAGGATCTTGATCCAAAATATATGTTTCGACTTCAGGATCTAGTTTCACTTCGATAGAGATATGTTTTTCAATACCAGGTCTGACAATTTCATCTATTGATTCGATGGAAACTGTTTTAATACCTTTAAACAGTGTTAAGTTCCCTTTAATAGTTACAGGTCTATTCAATTTGTTATTTATCCTCAATTCGGCTGTAGTCAAATCAACGCCAAAAAATACTTCATGAAGATTGGGAATTAGTTGTACAGATAGTACATCCCCGTTAACAACATAAGAGAAACCTGAAATCTCTTTTGCATGACGATCCACATATACTGTCAAAGAATTTTGGTTATCTTGAACAAAATGATAAAAATACGATTTCATGCCAAACTTTTCAAATTCGTCGGCTTTTTGGGTTACAGTGAGTACCCGTGACTCATACCAATCATTTTGACTAAAGAATGGTCTAAAAAGAGCTGTGTTTAAAATCGCAGGCATGAAATTCTCCATTAATACAGCTGTCTTGGGACACCACATGAAGCCTGTCTTTTTATAAACAGGAACAGCACGCAGGTTTCCAGCCCAAGTATGCAGGTCTAGACGTCGTTTTCCATGTTTCATTGCCGTTTCAACGGCTTTTAGGAGTAATCCTTTTCCTAGGCCTCGTTTTTGCTGGGAAGGACGAACACCTAACAGTTCAGCATACATCGTATCTTCATCAGTCCAATGATTGTCAACGGAACAATATCCCTGAATAATTCCCCCTTCATCAACGACCATTCGTCTTGTTAACTTTATTGCAAACCATTCTTGGAGTATTCTCTCGGCTGTAAATTTGGTTTGTCCAAAACCCCCACCCCAACTGTCATCATCAGACCATTCGTTCACACAATCAGCAAGACGCCCGGTATCTTCTAGAGTAGCTTCTAATTCCCGAATTAACTTCATTTGGGGGGTATTAGGGTAATGAATTTTCATACTATCGTCCTGTTCATTTGTAACTAAAGGATGATCTTTTGAATGGAGATCTTTGGTCATCGATTTTACCTCTGATAGCACTATCAGAAATTAATGACAAAATATTGTCAGTATTACTTTTGAAAAGATTCAAACTTAAGAATGCAGATACTGGCAATTTAGATTAATTAATTAATTCGAATTAATGAATGAAAAAACACAAATACAAGTAGAACAAATGCACTTAACTAGTGTTTCAATTCTGTTTATAGGTGGATCTATTTTGACTGGTACAAAGCATTTCTTTATTATGTGCCCCCCTTTTGAAATTACAGGGAAAAAACAATTAATTGTCACGAAAAAAGGATACTTCGAAATTTCTCAAAATACAATTCAATATAAAATCCCAAACATGACTACAGATTTCTTGGTGCTGCAACCACAGGAGGGGATTGGGACGATGACTGAATTGCCACCATATGTCGATATTGACGCGTTTCGATTATTTCATCATCTTTCAGAGGGAATGACTGAAATTTGTTTTTCTCTCACTGGAAAAAGGAAGGAAGATCTATTACTGGATTTCATTTTCGGAGAAATCCTACCTTTCACGATAAGACAATATGATTCGGGTTTTTATCAGCTGAGAATGCTTCCAGATTCTATATATCAAGAATTTTATAGAATGTCATCAACTATTGCAGAAACCATGACAACAACGATTTCAACGTTTGATGAGAATGTTTTCATTCCATTTAAACGAAAATTCATTTCTGCAATCCATAATCGAACCAAAACTGAAGAGACAAGTACTACTATTGGCACTTTTTCCCGAGATTTTCCCAGGTTCTTCAAATTTCATAAAGATTTGTTGACAATCCTTCTTGCGCAAGCCCAACAAGTTTCTGACCATCAACATTTATCCTTTCATATTTTCGCTCCAATACTACGAAAAATACGGATGCTTAACGCAATGAGAGAATTTGTTAGCATTGAAGGACGAAAAAAACACATTGAACTGAAAATAAAACCAATGAGATTGGATTCAACAGAAGTTGCTGCTAAGATCTCTCCCCTTGTAGAAATGAAGTAAAACTAGAAACCAAGAAGATTCCAAAAGATTGTTGATAAAATTTCTAAGTTTGATAAATGAAAACCTTTAAGATCTCAAATAATTTATCTAAAGCTTTATATGGACTATATATTGCAGAGAGATAGGATAATCCAAACTTTGAAAGGGGAAAAGTCGCCTTAAACTCGTCCATTGTCGGAGCAAATCGAGAAAGAAAGTCTACTGCTTGCTCTTTGATAACAGGACCCATTCTAAAAGATTTCTTATCTATATCGGCAGGTAGGAAAATATCACATTTGTTAACCACGAAGTGGAAAATGTATTTCGTATCCCTCGCCTTCTGATCAGCTTTTTCTGGCCTTAAATCAAGGGAATCCAAGAAATAATTGTAACTATCCTCCATTGCAACCCGTTGAACCTCAATTGATTGTTCAGGATCAAGTAGAAATAGCATTCCATCAGTTTTAAACTTTCGCATTGCTTCACGCCATTTACGGCGAAGTTTATAGTCACCTGGATTGTCTATTGCTATTATTCGATAACTTCGATATTTTTCTGGTGAATACCAAGGATGAGACTGAGAACTGCTTAACTTGATCTTCTTTTCCTCAATATTTATCTCAAGCGTCTTCTTACTTGTGATTTTATGGACATCCGTTCCTGTCATTCGGTCAATCAGCGTAGTTTTACCCACTCCTGTATTCCCCAACACGGTTACACGTATATCACGATCAAACACATTTTAACCTCGTATTGAACAATAATCCCCGAAAATTACACTCTATTTCGTATTGGTAAAAAAGAACGGTCATTTAAAAACTAATTCATTTAAGTGAAAATTCTTTGAATTCGATGAGAGTACAAACACTTTTTTGACTTGTCGTATATGTAAGTTCTGTGAGAAGAAAGAAATCTTTTGAAATTGTGTATTTTTTAAGTGGAATTTTAGATTGCCAACAAGCTGTTATTTATGAATTGGAAAGCTAACATTATAATGAAAAAAAAGATTTCTCCTTTAAGTTGGAGAGAACCATCCTGCCAGAATTTCAATTAATTTCTCCATATCAGCCGCGTGGTGACCAAATACCAGCGATAAACCTATTAGTACAGGGAGTAAAGAATGGAAAAAAACAACAAACTCTCTTGGGAGTCACTGGAAGTGGAAAAACGTTCACTATTGCGAATGTTATCGAACAAGTGCAAAAACCTACGTTGGTGATCTCTCATAATAAAACCCTCGCTGCACAACTATATCAGGAGTTCAAGGAGTATTTTCCTCGGAATGCAGTTGAGTACTTCGTGTCGTATTATGATTACTACCAACCTGAAGCATATTTACCGACCACTGACCGATATATTGAGAAAGACTTCAATATCAATGAGGAGATAGAGAAGATGAGAGCCTCAACCACACGGAGTCTTCTTGAACGCGATGATGTAATTGTAGTAGCAAGTGTCAGCTGTATTTATGGTCTCGGACCACCTGAATTCTATAAGAATATGAGTTTATTTGTTACGCGTGGGATGAATTTCTCTAAAGAGGGAATCCTGTCAACTTTAGTTGATATTCAATATGAACGGGACCAAACGACTTTATCTCGAGGAAAAATCAGAATACGTGGAGACACGATAGATGTTTGGCCAGCTTATGAAGATAAAAAAGCAGTTCGTATTGAGCTATTTGGGGATGAAGTTGAACGTATTACCCACATTCATCCTATTTCAGGTAAAACACTCCTTGAACTTGATCGTACAATTGTTTTCCCAGCCAAACATTATGTTCGACCCAAAGATGAACTTAGAGCAGCACTCAGTAACATACGAAAGGAATTAAGATTACGACTTAAAGAATTAAGACAACAGGACAAGATAATAGAAGCTCACAGACTTCAACAACGCACACTATACGACTTAGAACTTTTAGAAGAGATTGGTTATTGTCCAGGAATAGAGAATTATTCTCGTTACTTCGATCAGCGAGAAGAAGGAGAACCGCCTTCAACATTACTTGAATACTTTCCTAAAGAATATCTCCTCATCATTGATGAATCCCATATGACTATTCCCCAAATTGGAGGGATGAGAGAAGGGGATCTTTCTCGGAAAAAAAACTTAATCGATTATGGATTTAGGCTTCCATCAGCTTATGATCACCGTCCTCTTACCTTCGAGGAATTTGAAGTTCGAATGGGTCAAACAATTTTTGTCAGTGCTACACCTGGCCCGTATGCTCGAAAAAAAAGTGGAAGGAAAAATATAGTAGAGCAAATAATTAGACCCACAGGATTAGTTGATCCAGAAATAGAAGTGAAGTTAAAACTAGAGAATCCGATTGATGATTTAATAGGAGAATTACGTCAAACAACAGATCGCGGGGAACGTACATTAGTGACTACTTTAACAAAAAGAATGGCAGAGAATCTTGCTGACTATCTGGAAGAAATAGGTGTACGTTCACGTTATTTGCATTCAGAAATCAAAACTTTGGAACGAACAGATATCTTACGATCTCTAAGACTTGGAGATTTTGATGTTCTTGTGGGAATCAATCTTCTAAGAGAAGGCCTTGACTTGCCTGAAGTTTCTTTGGTTGCCATTCTAGATGCAGATAGGCAAGGTTTTCTCAGAAATGAGCGATCGCTTATACAAACTATTGGCCGTGCAGCTCGAAACGTAAATGGACGGGTAGTTTTCTATGCAGATAAAATCTCGGAATCCATGGAAATGGCTATAGCTGAAACAAAGAGACGCCGCCGCAAACAACTGGAATACAACAAGAAAATGGAGATTATTCCGAAGACAATTATCAAAGAAATACGTTCTCCTCTTGTTGAGCTACAGACATCATTTACAAACATTAAAAAGGAAAAAGTCTCAGCAGAGGATCTACCAGAATATATTGAAGCATTGAAAAAGGAAATGAAGTTAGCTGCGAAGAACCTTGAATTTGAAAAAGCTGCAGAAATACGAGACATGATTATTGACCTAGAACGGCCCAAAACAAAGAAAAAAGCCAAAATAATAGAGAGGAAAAAGGAATAACAAGAGAATCCTGATAATTATAAAATTCTGGATTATTTATGTATCGCGCGGCCAAGGGCATCTAGTGTTGCTTCTTTTATCGTTTCATAGAAGACAGGATGTGCATGTTCAACTTTAATTAAATCTTCAGCTTTCATTCGATTAGCAATTGCTAAAGCTCCTTCTGCTATCAAATCTGTTGCATGAGGGCCAATAATATGTACACCAACTATTTCAGTGGTTTTGGCATTAAGTACTACTTTGATAAAACCACGGTTCTCCCCTGAAATAATTGCTCGACCATTACCTTGAAAAGGAAAATTTCCCACGAGTATATCCATTAGTTCTTTAGCTCTATTCTCGGATAAACCCACTGAAGCCACCTCAGGGCTTGTAAAAATCGTACTTGGGATTGCATTGTAATTCATTTCAATATCATGTCCAAGTGCATTCTCTACAGCCACCTCACCTTCATGGGATGCAGTATAAGCTAACATTGGTGAAGGTTGACCTTGTATAACGTCACCTGCTGCAAATACATTGGAAACGTTAGTTTGCATCTTAGTATTTACAAATATCCCCTGATCATATTTTACTCCGATAGAATCGAGATTCAATCCTTCTATTACCGAAGTTCGTCCAATAGCTACTAATACATATTCAGCTTCAATATTTTGTTCATTTCCTCTAGAATCAATAAAAACAACCTTTTTATCTCCCTCTGGAGTGTCAGAAACTCGAATTACGCGTGAACCTGTATTAACTTTTATCCCACTAATTATAAATGATGCTTCAAGCTCTTTTCCTAGGTCAGGATCCTCCATCGGTATCAATTCAGGAAGCATTTCTAAAATTGTTGTCTTACAACCAAAAGAATTAAAAACGTAGGAAAATTCAACTCCTATCAACCCTCCTCCAATGATAACCATACTTTTTGGGATTGTACTCAGCTCAAGGGCTTCATTGCTAGTGAGAACTTTAGAACCATTAATCCCTGGAATTGCTGGTAATATGGGTTTGCTTCCTGTGGCAATTATAACGTTCTTTGCATGAACCTTATAACTTACATGACTCCCCTCAACAGAAATCGTATTTTGGTCAACAAAACTTCCAAAACCTTTTAGAATCTGAATATTATTCTTTCTAAGTAAGAATTCTACCCCTTTAATCAAGCGTTTTACTACCTGAGTCTTTCTCTTTTGAATGCGAGTGAAATTAAAGCTAATTTCTTTTGCTTTCAATCCGAATCTTGATGCTTCCCTAAGTACTCTATATCTTTCAGCTGATTCAACCAATACTTTCTTTGGA
>CP070665.1:1296653-1306815 GCA_020351745.1 Candidatus Heimdallarchaeota archaeon
ATTAAAGTAAATCCTAGAGGTAACAGCCTTGATTTGGAATTCTCTGCCCCTCGTAGAGACTATACTCATTCTTTACCTTTCTCCGAGATAACTGAAGATGAAGTCACTATCGAAAATTTACGTAAAGCTATAGGTTCCATTTGCGCTAAAATAGTAAATTCTTTAATAAAAGAATAAAAAAAAATGGGAACTATCCTAAACTGGTTTGATTCTCCCCTTTAGGCTCAAGCTTCATTATCAACTCATCAATTTGATCAGAGATTATAGGATCTTGATTGATCTTGTACATATCGAGTAGACAATGGAGTGAGAGAGACAATAATCCTCTTTCTTTGTAAATATTAGATTCTTTTTGTAAGAGAGCGATTAATGATGGATGTTTTCCCTGCTGATCTTTACTTTTATCATTTTTTTTCAAATCTAAAAATTTTTGATATAGTACGCTGGGGTCTTCTGGTTTCTCATCAGTTACAATGGGTAATCCGAAGTCTACGTAAGGAAAGTTTACAACTGGCTTAATAGAAGTTCTAATTTTCGGAATAGAACTAGGAATGTCAAGATCGTAAAATACTTCGTTGTTTTCGGTGTCTTTGATCAGATATGCCGAGTTAATAAAACGTTTTTTCGAAATTAGACGAATTAATGAGGAAACACGATGGATATCCATGTCTATCAAAAATTGAGAAGCTCTTAACAATTCACTGAATCGAATTATTAAAACAAGATGCTCTGTCTGACCATTGGGATGTACTAATGAAACTAGATCAAATGACTTAGAATGAAAGGCTTTAGCTATGAGTTCTGCAATAACTTTTTCCTTTACATTAGGGAGGTCTGCTGGAAGGATCACCGTTGTCTGAATATTACCACAATGTTTTAATACCGAATAGATTCCTCCTAACGGGCCTATAGATTTCTTAATATGTTCCGAGATGATTTTTACATCATTATTTTGGACATACTCATTTAACAAAGCAGAATATCGTTTTTTTCTTTCTTCACCTTTAGTTACAATAAATATATCTCCTAATGGTCTTAGTTCGCCCACAACAAATTCTAGTAAACTAATATTGCCTCTCTTGGATAATAACTTGTCTTGATAATTATTTACTAGAGATTTAAGTGAAGCTTTATACCTAGAAGCTTCTCCGCCAGCAAGAAGGATTATTGCAACTTTTCCCATTTCATTCTCACTAAAATAATTACGACTAATATCTTGATTGAAGAAGCTCTTCTTGTTATGAATATTGACCTAAATACCGCTTAATGAAATGTTCGACATTCTTTTTTCCTTTGATAATGCCAAAATGACCTTCACATAAGTAATCAGGCTGTAGATCAAGAATTTTTTCCATGGATTGCCGCCATTGACCAATGTCTGATTTGAATTCTGGCATAAATGGACCATGAATATCTTGTCCAAATAGAACACGTTCTTTTGGAGTAGTTAATAATCCCACTACGCTCCCTGGGGTGTGTCCTGGAGTCAAAATAACATCAAAGACCCCACCTGCAAGTTCAACAGTAAAGGGCTGTGTGATCTTAATGTCAATATCTACTGAATGAAGTCTTGTTCGATACCATTTCGCAGCAGACAATATAGCATCTTCATTTTCGATCACCCTGGCTGCGTAGGTATGAGCAATGATTTTTGCTTGTGGTAAATTCCATTTAATATCTTTTAAGCCACCAACATGATCGATATGAGCATGTGTGACTAAAATGTACTCGACTTGAACCAGATTCAAGATTGCCTTAATGTTGTGAATAATTGCTTTAATAGACTCCTTACTTCCTGCTCCAGCGTCGACAAGAATAGAAGCTTCAAAATCAGAAACCAAATAAACACAGCAGTCGTTTGGAGCAGAAAGTTGCCCACTTCCGACCAAACGGATGGTTATTTTACCAAGTTGAATATTGATCATCCAATCACATCTTTTGATGACAGGAATCTCTTTTATCTAGGAAGATTATTATAATCATTGGCTTGACTAATTTGATGTTCAATTTTAGATAAACAAGTACGGTGATTTAAACCGTGGGAACTCACGCAGTCATCAGTGTTATGGAGGAAACATTTGGCGGGATAGAATTACCTGGCACCTGCATTTCTCTTGTAGATTCAGATGGTTTAGTGATCCACAATGAAGGGGAGTGTGATGATTTGCCGATACTTGAAAGTCTGAATGCTCACCTGATCACTTCCTTCGAAAATACTTTAGCGCAGCTTATATCTTTAAATCAAATCCTTGACTCTGTTGTGCTTAACACAGGTGAAACTGTTTTCTACATTGATGATCTAACTGGGGGAACAGGATTATATCTCATAATTAGGACAAGTCCCAAATTGATGAATAAGGTGTTACCTTTTCTAAAAAGTATTACTAAAACTATTGAAATTGCGTTACAAGCCATGGCTCAGGAATAACCCATTTACCACATATTAAAAACCTTAGACACTAATTAATAACTTGTATGAACGTTGGTTCCATCAACTATTTTCAGATTAATAAATGCTTAGATTTGTGTTTAGAAGGAAATAAAATTCATTTAGGACTTATCATTTGCATTCTTACCAAACCAAAAAGTAATTTATTTCCAACGAAGGAGGGTGAGACTGTTCTATAATATGAGCTAAATTGATTTCTCAGTTCCAAAGGAAGATTGATGCTATGAGTAAAATTCGAGTCGCAATTGCAGGTCTGGGGAACTGTGCTTCAGCCTTGGTTCAAGGTGTTCATTATTATCGCAATGAAAAAGAGGATTCTACAGTCCCTGGATTGATGCACGTTAAATTTGGCGACTACCATGTGCGGGATTTAGAGTTCGTTGCTGCTTTTGAAGTAAATAAGGATAAAATTGGCAAAAAAATTAGTGATGCGATTTGGGTTCATCCCAACTGCACTCCTAAATTCTCTGAGGTTCCTGAAACTGAAAGTATAGTCTATCCTAGCCCAATCTCTGATGGTGTCCCTCCTCATATGATCAAACCATTTCATTGTTACGATGAAGCTCAAATGAAACCTATTAACATTGTTGAGGTACTTCAAGAGACAAAAACAGATATCTTGGTCAATTTTCTTCCAGTTGGGAGTGAAAAAGCTACTAGAATTTATGCAGAAGCATGTTTAGAAGCAGGTGTGGCATTAGCTAATGGCATTCCCACATTTATTGTATCTGACCCTACAAAAGAATGGCCAAAAAGATTCGAGGAGAAAGGAATACCCTGTGCTGGAGATGACATCAAATCTCAGGTGGGAGCTACAATTTTACATCGTGTATTAGCCCAACTAATGCTTGATCGCGGTATTGAAATTGAGAAAACATTCCAGCTCAATGTGGGAGGCAATACAGACTTCGAGAACATGAAATTCGAATCTAGACTGAAGACTAAACGAATCAGTAAAACCGAAGCAGTGACTAGTATATTACCTCATGATACACCAACTCGGATAGGTCCCTCTGATTTTGTACCCTTCTTAGAGGATCGGAAAATTTGTTATTTATTACTTGAAGGAAGAAAGTTTGGTGATCAACCCCTTTCGATTGAAGTTAAGTTGAGTGTGATAGACAGTCCAAACTCCGCAGGTGTGATGATAGACGTTATACGTGCACTTAAAACAGCTAAAGACCGTAACATTGCAGGTCCATTAATTTCTATCTCGAGCTACGCGTTTAAGCATCCACCGACACAAATTCCAGATTTTGAAGCGCGTGATAGAGTAGAAGCCTTTATTCGTGGCGAAGTTGATAGATAACATTATCATGAGGAGATAATTTGTCTCTAAAAACCATTCTTCACGATATATATGACCTCACACGATTACCTCTTGGAATTATGGGAGCAATAGCTGGGTTAACAGCAGGAATGATTGTAGTATTAGTTCACCATCAAGATCCTTCTAAAAATACTATATTCATTGTTTTGGAGCTTCTTCCAAAGTATTGGGAACTCGCAGTTCTAGGCTTGGCGATACCTTTCTTAATAGTAGGAGCTTCAATGGCTATCAACGATTTTCATGATTATGAAGCAGATCGGATAAACAATCGGATGGATCGTCCATTAGTTCGAAATCCAGATTTGAAGCCAAAATATGTTCTGGTTCTGTCTTTATCGATGATTTTAGCTGGCATCTTGCTTTCATTCTTTCTCTTCAGCAACAATCCTTTAGTAGTCATTGGAGTGACGATTTCTAGTCTTTTAGCTATTTCTTATAATATTTGGACTAAGGAAAAGGGATTAGTGGGCAATATAACTGTTGCTGCTTGTGACATGGCACCATTCCTTTTAGCCCTAATAGCTATGGCGGGGAAAGAAGGAGGAACAGATGTTTTTTATTTATTTACAGCTGAAATCGTAGAAACAACTTTAATTGTGCTAATTATGACTGCTATAACTTTTTTTGGTATTGTTGGACGAGAGTTGATCAAAGGAATAATGGATATAGAAGGGGATCGTGCTACTAATTCTAACACTTTTGCTGTGAGGTATGGCCCCAAGCGAGCTGTTCAATTAGCTTCAATATTCTTTATGGTCGTTATTGTTTTAGCCCCAGTTCCTTTATTTATAAAATTTCAAAATAATATTTTCTATGCAGCATTTATGCTTATTGCAATTGTATTATTGTTTTACAGTGTTTTAATCCTATCTCGTGATCAATCTGTTTCTGCTGGTAAAAAAGGTCGAACTTACACTCGAACTGCTTTATGGTCTGGGATTCTTTCCTTCTTAGTGGGTGCCTTAACTATGACATGATGCGTTTCAGGTTTTAATTATGTTTGGTAATCCTCAAACTTTTTGTAGATCAATTGCGGAGAAAAGCAATCTACAGGAAGGTGCGAGGGGTGTTGAACGAATAATTCTAGAGATGTACAGACGACAAACCCAAAAAATGACTAATAAAGAGCTTTCTAGGTATGTTCGTATCCCTATTCCAGTACTTTCTGCTGTTCGTGGTGAGATGTTAAAGGTAGGATTTCTAAAAACAAAGAGCATTCTATCAAGTGCAGCTATCGAATGGATTCAAGGAAAACTAGGATTGGCTTATTCTTACGAATTTCTTAAGGATTTTAGTATGGACTCATCGTTAAAGGTCTCGAAAAAGTACCTTGAATTTTTCAACCCAGTAATCGAATATCTAAATCATCGTCCTCCTCCCGAATATAAATATGATCAGTCCCGTAGCATTCCTGAAACTGTGTTGAAAAGAGCACTGTTAATGTTAAGAAATGGAGATGTGGAGGGGAAAAGAATTGCCATCTTAGGAGATGATGACGGTGTTTCTTTAGCATTAGGATTTCTCGAATGTGCAAAAGAAATTCTTGTTATTGATATCGATTCCCGTGTTCTTGAGTTTATTGATTCTTTTGCTTACGAGAAAAACTTGACTAATGTGTTGAACACACAACTATGGGATATAAGAACCACATTTCCAAAAAAATGGCAGCGACATTTTGATACGTTTGAAACGGATCCACCTTATACCGTTGCAGGATTTAAACTATTCATTGACCAGGCCCTTACCCTCCTAAATCCAGTTAAAGGTGGGAGAGGTTATGTTTCATTTGGTGCTAAATCTCCTCATGAAACTTGGTTATGTCAACAACATCTTCTAGAGGCAGGTTTTTCGATTGAAGAGTTTTTTCAGGGTTTTAATCGTTACCACGGAGCAACGATTTTAGGCAATACTTCCAATCTGTATGTCATAAGTTCTGTTCCTCAAAAATTGCGCCTATTTGAAACAAAACATTCTGAAAAGACAATCTATACTTTTGATGAAAAGAAAGTAAAAGAACTCCCAACTGTTGGTTATCAAATTGTTGCTGAATTTTATGGTGTTAAACCCACTTATCTGAATGAAGCTAAGAAATTAACCGATATCCTTCAGAGTGGTATCAAAGAAAGTCAGCTTAAAATGGAGGAAATGTTTGTTAAAGAATATTCTCCATATGGTTTGTCAATAATAGCCATTTTAGTGGAAAGTCACTGTCATTTGCATACATGGCCAGAATGGGATTATCTTTCGCTCGACATATTTGTATGTGAAGCTAGAGAAAAAGCGGAAAAATTATTTCAATATCTATTAAAAATAATAGATCCATTGGATTATCATAAATTCCAGTTTTTTCGTGGTCGGCCTCCATCAATAGAGTAGACTCAATAGTGATGTAACGATGGGTGAACCAAAAAATCAGAGTTCTGAAGAATTCAAGTTTCTCAACGAATTAGGGCGAAAATCGATACATCTCTCAGTTTGGGCAATTCCTTTGGCCTATCACTGGATTTTACCTGTTTTAGGTCTGGCACCCGAGGATTCACTTTTTTTTATCCAACTCTCTTTGCTTGGATTTCTGTGTTTTTTTATTCCCTTGGAAATTTATAGGTTAAAATTCAATCCAAACACTTGGATCAATCATTTTACTCGTGCTTATGAAAAAGAACGGCCTGCGAATTATATCTTAACAGCTGCGGTCTGGTTAGTGTTACTACTAGGTGTAAACTTTATGAGACTTTATGAGATGGAAGTCGTTGAGCTCGTATTAATCACTACAGTGATGGGTGATTCCGCTGCCGCCTTGGTTGGGAAAGGAATAGGTCGTATAAGACTCCCCCTGACAAATGAAAAGACTGTAGAAGGATTCATAGCTGGATTATTTACAAATTATTTAATTGGTGTTTGTTTTCTCATGATCGTGTGGGAGAATTTATCCTCGTCTTACCAACTATGGTTTATCTTCGTCTTACCACTCATTCCAACGATAGTTTGGGGATCACTTGATTTTTTTGAGGATTTACCTTGGTATTTAGCTGATAATCTATTCAACCCTCCGCTTGCTGCGATTGTTATTGCAGTATTAGAGATTATTTTGAAGTAATATTTTAGTTTGAAAGTCTGCCATAATAATTACCTCGAAGGATAGCAATATCTACGGTATAACTTCTTTTAGAGTTGCCTAAGCCAGATGGAATGCCACACCTCCTCGAAGTCAGGGGATTCAACGGCTGCTAGAAAAGTCCGATACTTGGGAAGATGGAATGAAGGAAGACCTAACATTTGACATTCAGTTTGTGCCTACCGACGAACTGCAGGAACTGCCCTCCTTAAATACCGACATGAGGGAAGAAAAAGGGAAGATTATCTCAAAGGGGCGGAATGTGCAGGTGTAGTCATGTATGAGTGGAATCAGGTAAGGACTTATTCTCATAGCTAGTTTATGGGAACCATGGTATTTGAATGACACACTTCACACCCGTTCTTTTCTAAGAAGCACTTCTTGCAATAAGGAGTGTTACACCCAGGATTCCCACACATCACATCTGCAATATTTCTACAACTAAGGCATTTCTTTTTTAACCTAAAAAGATCATGAGTACGGCTATATCGTTGTATTCTGAGTATTATAAGAAGAAGGATTACTAAACTTATTAGAAAAACAAGGGGCATGAAAATTGGAATATCAAAGAGCGTTGTAGGGGGTTTACTTGCATCAAGTAAGATTTTCTTGAGGCGGATTATATAGAAGAGATCTTCTCGATGATATGGATCAGTATCATTGTTAAATGCTTTTCCGCTTGAGAAGAGGACTTGCCAAGATTTTTCATCTCCTGCTTTCATACCTAATAATCCCTCCACAAAACCTAGATTAGGTGGGGCATAAACATTAGGAAATTCTTCAATAATAGTATTCGGGACACCCTCTTTATCAATTATTTCTGGATCTTCTACATAGATTGTACCTTCTTGATCATCCACTATATCATTCTCAATCCACAATGTGTAATTTACACGAACGACATCATACATTTCTACTTTTGTATCAGGAGTGACTTCAATCGCTCTACTAGTACTGACAAGACTTGGGGAAAAAACTAGTAAGAAACCTATAAATAGAAATGATGTTAGAACTAATGATCTAAAGAGATTCTCAAGAGCCATTAAGAATCGACCTGTATTTAAGTCCCTTTATTGATATTCTAAAGATTTTTTGGTTTTTTTTCAATAATCAAAGACTTCAAAAAAGGTGAGAAAATTCTATTTCAAGAGTGAAAAGAAGAATAGATGACAAGAATGAAAACACAGAGAAAGGAAAAGGCAAAGTTAATATTAAAGGGCTGGTCAGCTAACCAAGTATCTCAGACTGAAGGTCTTGCTTTTATTTCACAAACTCCAAAAGCTGCTCGTGCCCGAATTTCTGAATTTCAAGATGAAATTCCTCGTATTTTAGTCTGTCCACGGATTGATTGGTCTTGGTCTGATATAGTAAACGAAGTCGCGGGAGTAGTAACTGACCATGGAACACGTGTTTCTCGGGGGTCAGAAGTTTCTGGAATTGTTCAGGTTCCAGCTGTATTGGGAACAAAGACCGCAACACATCAAATTCAAGAAGGAGACGTTATAGAGATTTTTTGTGAGGGAATGGAAGCGATAGCTAAGGTTTATTCAGGAAAGACTAAGTAAATCAGGCGAATTAGATCATTCGGTCTCAGCAGAATCGGTGGTGGTAGTAATTTCTCGTTCTGCAAGTTTAAGTTTAACATAACTATCCCACTCCTCCTGGTTTTTCTGGAATTTCGCCTCCCATTCCGCTTTTAGGTCATTAATTTGACGTGTGAATTCTTCATTAGCACTTTCAAGTTGACTTTCTAGCTCAATAATGGTCGAATTCATTTTGGAGGCCTGATTTAACATTTCTTCCTTTTCTTTCTCAAGAATCTTATTTCGTTGTTCTAGAGATTTAGAGTGCGCCTGTAATCCTTCAACTTCTTGTTCTTTTTTTGCTAGTTGTTGTTTAAACTCTTCAAAGTCACTTTCCAAAGTTTGAGAGCTTTTCTTACTTGCACTTCGGGCTTTTTTAGCGATTGAAATGGCATATTGATTTAATAAATCTTGATTAATTCGAATTAATCGCTCAGCCATATCTTGAACGAACCTTTCTGTTTGCGCGATCGTCACACTGGATCGGGAAGAGACCCTACGAGGCATTTCCTGTAGGAAGGATTTTTGTGATTCAATCAACTGGTTTTTTGAATCAGCGATCAGCTCATCAAACAATTTCATAACATATTGACCTAGATCTCTATATTCTGCCATGATGATTCACGTCATTCCACAAGAACGATATTTTCAATATTACTGATTATATTTTCAATTTACCTTGGAATTAAACTTGTTTTAATTATAATAAGATCATATATTATAGAGAGAGTACGGCTTTTTTTGGACTTTAAAGTGCGTTAGAATACATTAGAATTTTACGCTCATAAATTATCCTACTAAAATTTTTTTAGTTTTTGAGATCAAAAATAAAAACATTATTTGATCAAGCTAGTAAAAAGGCTGAATTGACAAATGTTAGATAAGCAGACTGAAAAACTTGTATTAATCGCTCAAAAAAATGAAATCACAGAACACCACATTTATAATAAGCTAGCGAAGGCTACTAAAGACCCTCACAACCAAAAGATACTCAATCAAATTGCGGAGGATGAGTTGAAGCATTATTCTTTTTGGAAACAATATACACAACAGGAAGTAAGTCCAAGTCGAAAAAGGTGGTTTTATTACTTTATTGCAAGGATATTTGGGTTAACGTTTGGTATTCGTCTGATGGAGCTCGGTGAAGGACAGGCTCAAGTTTTTTATACAGCTATTACCAAGATTATTCCTGAAGCACAGTCTGTCATAGTAGACGAAGAAGCTCATGAAAAAGAGCTCATAAATCTCATCGATGAAGAATTATTAGACTATGTAGGATCTATTGTACTGGGTTTAAACGATGCATTAGTCGAGTTGACTGGTGCATTAGCTGGACTTACATTAGCCTTTCAGAACACTCAATTAATAGCTCTAGCAGGATTAATTACTGGGATTGCTGCCTCCTTATCCATGGCAGCGTCAGAATACCTAGCAACAAAAGAAGAACAAACCTCGAAGACTCCTCTCAAAGCAGCAATATACACTGGTACTGCTTACATCTTTACTGTTGGCTTTTTGATTTTACCTTATTTAGTCTTCAGTACTCAGTCTCCTCTTGTTTGTCTAGCGATCACCCTTATCAATGCAATCCTCATCGTTTTCGTATTTACTTTCTATATTTCTGTTGCTAAGGATCTTTCATTCAAGAAAAGATTTTCTGAAATTGTTGGAATCAGTTTAGGAGT
>CP070665.1:1306915-1321173 GCA_020351745.1 Candidatus Heimdallarchaeota archaeon
TGCTCTTAGGAATATGAGACGATTAGGAATTTTGGGCTTGTAGGAAATGTTTGGCCAAGCCTCTTGGAGAATTGTTGAAAATTCTTTGAGAGCTTCTTTTGAAGATAATGATGTTACATCTTGAGTTATCAGGGATATCGAACGATTATGTTCTTTGGACACTTTTTTCAATATATCACGTTCTATTCCTTTAACATATCCCACAAGCGGAATAGATGGTCTAATTTTATTCAGAAAACATACTAGGTCTTCTTCAAGATGATTTTTCTCGATTTCACTCCATTCTCCTGTAACTGGAATATCATAATGAGCAGCTGGAAAAGAGTACTCAAGTTCTCGAGGTACAACACCTAAAGGGCTTGTTAGAATTACTTCGCCTACTGAGAATCGCTTAGCTTTCAAATTTCGACGAATTACTTTGGCAAAGATATGATGTGATTTTGACCTCGAATAAGGCTTTTTAGCAGAGCAAGGGAGGAAAATGATTCCAGTAGTGTGAGAGGGTGGACTATAATGCGTTCGTACTCGTTCACGAAAGCGTGTCACCTCTGGACGGGTGAAATCAGTTTCATCAGTGCAGTAAAGGGTTCGAGATCCAAAAATTGGAGTTCCTTCTTCAAGTGGGATCTGTTTATCACTAGTTCTTAATAATGTCTTTAAAGGAGGATAGGAATTCGCGAAAATTCTTGTTAAATCCCTCAATTTGTAGGTTTCTATAGCTTCTCTAGTGAGATGTAAAATCTGAACAAAAGACTTCTTCGTCGTATTCTGTTCAAGAATCAAATCGAATGGCTGAACTGGCTTCGTCGAGTACATTTCTGTAATTAATAAATCAAATAAATCAATTCCTAAGTACACCAAAATTGGAATATAACTTGATGGAACTGCGGGGGCGTATAACATCGTATTAGGGGATAGCCATGACTTTATACGGATTAAATATTTGATTAAAAGTATTGGATGTGTTAATAACGATGATATATCTCCTAAACTGATCACAGAAATTACGGAAGATCTTAAAGGTGGGAGTTCAGTTTCAAGGATTTCAGGTGTAAATGGAACATTTAATATTAACTTAGTTTTTTCATTTAATTCTGGTACATCAATTTTATTAAGAGTTTGTAAGTATTTATCATATCGATTCAAGTATATTGTAGGTAAATCCCAAGGGATAAGGTGATAAGAAGCTTTTAAGGAAGAGATTTGATTTATATCCACGGGGAATAAATCGTCAAAGCAAGTAACCTCCTCCAGAGACTTTCCTTGCATTTGTAAAGAAGGATAAATGAAACATGAAGGGAAATAGTCGAAATCTATTTTATCTTTTGTCTTATCAGTTCTTGAGGTTAAAGAAATGTTGATTTTCTGACATTTTACATAGTTCAAGAGAAAATTTTCTTGAAAAGAAGGATTATTGTTAAAGAAACAAGGTGTTACTATATTGGGTGTGATAAAACCTTCTTTTCCAAAAGCTAGTCCCATTCGCCCCCATCCTTCACATTTTTCGATTTCAAATGTCATTATAACCTACCAAATTTACTCATGGAAGAAGAAAATTGGTATAAGAATTAATCTATTCATCATATAAACAATGAATATTGATACTGAAATTTTTTTTTAATTTCCGAAATTAGTCAGAATCCTAATTAGATATGTATCTAGGAGCTGGACAATCTCCCTTTAAAAGTAATTTAGAATATTTTCTACATAATATGGTTATTGAAGAGTTTGTTGAAGATTGTGATCACCTGTCATCTGAAATTCCCTTTCTCAAAGAAATAATCAGATACGGTAGTTTAATCTACAAAATGCAAGAGATATCAGCTTTGAGCTCACAATCTGATAAGAATTCCATATTGGAATATTTTCGGCCTCGTGGAAAAATCGTATGTATTGGTAAGAGTTTGGCAGCTGAATTACAAATTTTAAATGATTATTTAGCTACGAAAAGTGAATCTCGCTTGCCTCTACTACTTATAACCACTGGAACATCCACCATACCTGATATGTGCGATCAAGTAGTCATTTTTGACTCTAAGACGATGATACCGCAAATATACAGTCTTCTAAACTCCTTTTTTTTGATATTCATATTCAATTCCTCAGAAGAGGGAATTTTCGGAGTCTTAGGAGCAATATTGGCTTCTATCGATTTTTCTGGTACCATTCCTCTATTTATTGACACAGGAAAAGGTTTAAACTCCTATCAAAGAGATTTATTTGGTGATTGTTATTTTAATTTTGATTGTACTCTCGATAAAGGTCGATGGGACTTTCTAGTTCTATTAGATAGTATAATATCAGGTATTACACCGTCCTCTGGATTTGGAGTTTCATTTTCCAATCTAATCCGTATTTTTGGCGACTCTAAATGTATGTATTATGGAATTTCATCGGATATGAACTTGGAAGACGCCATAAGAGATGCTATTGACCAGGTTGGTGAGAGTTTAGTCGCTGCAATACCTGAAAAACTTGAAGGTCTAGAGATGATATTTGCATCTGTGACTTCGTTCAAATCTCTAAGTCTGAAAACAATGAACAATACATCCAAACAAATAGCAAACACATTTGGAAAAGAATTTGAAATAGTATTTTCTAATGTGGTCGATTCTAGCATTTCTGGTTTTAATGTTGTTCTTTTTCTGACAGATTCTCACCCAATAGGAAATATTATATCCAACACTGCCTCAACCGATTTTCTAACTTCTGTTGTTCCAGCACTTGCTTCATGTGAAACTTCAATCAAGAGAAATCTTGCAGAATCAGTACCATCGGAGACCACTGACGAAGATGAACGTTTTTACGTGTTGAACAAGATTTTCTCCGATTCAGAAATTTATATTTTCGATGATGGTGGTCTTCCTCTATTCGCGAGTCACCGTCCAGCAGGTCAGGAAGTCTGTTTGTATACAGGTTTATTTTCTGCTATTCAATCAATGAGTTCAGACTTAATTGGACATACACCTGACCATTTAACTGCAGGAGATAAACGATGTGTCTTTATATCACAAGTGGGGCCACAAAATTCTCAGTTACGTGGTGTTGCGATTTGTTCTGTTGGTTTAGAAAAAAATGCTCGAGATAACTTAAATGTGTCAATGAATTTAGTAAAGAAACTTTTAGAGAACGGTGAACCCGAATATGCTGTTAACGATAAAATTCAGGGTTTATTAGTTAAGGGATTTCATAATGGCTCAATTGATAATATTCTGAAATCAGCAAACTTCCATGCAAGTTAGAAGATTCTTTGATACGGTCAAAAAAAGATCATCGAGATTTTGGGACAGAATTATAAGAATCTTGTTGAAACACGCGCTCACAAACTTTTTCTACATGTGTAAATTCTTCAATGAGTTCATGAATCCTAGTAGGTTCAATGTAAACTTCAGAAGTCCAGAGAACCAGATAAACAGTAATCATTAAGGGTTGTAAAGATATTGATTCTTGTATTTCTTTTATTAATTGCTTTCTAAGTGTAAGCTCAGTCTCATACATATCGACAATTTCTTGGATAGTTCTTTCAGCTTGTTCTATGATCTCGAGATCATGCGGCCATGCATCATTCCCTCCTACTACTTGCTTTCTGGCCATTAGAGAGAAATCTAACCTAAAAACTTTCTCAATTTTTCTCATTTCACGTACAATGTCAGAGAATTGATCAATATAAGAATACAAATCCGTAATACTTTTATTTATCAATTCTGCAAGATGATATGCTAACCGTTCTGGAATGTCTGTAAATCTGGTTAAAAGTTCCTTTGAAAATGCATCTGGACGTTGAGTCAAATTTAATCTCGAAAGGATGGTTAAAATGGTATTCACTGTTCTCAATGAATGGCCCTGAATTGTATTCCACTTTTTCTGGGAAATTTGTAGGCGCTTCTTGAAAATCCGAACATTTTGACTCAAATTTTTTCCAAACCCAAATGTTTAATAATAAAATTCTCTAAATAGTGTATTTATTAAAGGGAAGCTCAATTCTAGTTCATTAGCTATAAATTCTCTACACTCAATAATAAACTTAATCAAAAAGAAATCAGTAATTTTTCACATTAATACACAAAAGATCAATAATTCAGTTCGTAATAACAAATTTATTCATTGGAACTAGCTAGCTAAAATAGTGTGCTAAAACGATGTATAGTGACTTGAAACATAAAATTATCAGATAACAATTATATAACTCATTTTTATGAAATCTAATCAGTGAAAATTATGTCCCGAAAGTTTGTGGTGTTTCTCACTGCAATTATTACTTTGAATCTCTTAATTTTCCATTTATCTTCACTATCTACTAGTTCCTCTTCCACATACTCCTCTGATAACTTGAAACTATCAACAAATCTTCAAAACGCAACAGTATTAAGACATGGGGTTCCTCAAACTCAGCTTTTCACAAATGAGTCAACGCAACACAATTGGATCCTTAAAACTGTTGATCCAGGACAAATAGTTTATTTTTCGATCCTTCCTCAACCTCCCTTCTCCAAATCTGATTTTCAAGTCACACTTTATGATCCTTTAGGTTTTCAAGCTGTACTTGATCCAAAAAGAATAGATCCATTCCCTTCGGAAAAATACTTGGCATCTTGGATTGCATCAAGAACAGGGAACTGGTCAATACAAGTGAATGACACTAGAGAGGAAAAGAGTATCGATTTTTCTTACGAGATATTAGCTAGCACTCCTATCATGGGTTATAGCGTTGAATCTGCAATCTCCCTCAGTGAATCATTTATGGTTGCTAATCTTACTGTAGATCATGAAATACAGTATTGGAAAGTGTCATTGGATGAAAACCAAAATTGTACAGTCTTTTTAAAAGAATCAACATCTAATGTTCTTAACGAAGCGGAGATAACAATTTACTCAAAGGAATTGGGAAAGGGAAATCCTGTCGCCGTGGAAGAAAAGCATTCAGAAGCATTAGGGTTATATAACCTTTCCTGGAATCCTCCCGAGCATGATGACTACATTATTGAAATTTCACACAAAACACAGTACACAGGGCTGTATAATATCTCCTCTTCTGTTCAACAAAACCTTTACAATTTCCTCACAGCAGGAAGGTTACCTCATAACCAAACCATTTTTGCATGTGAGGTTCATAATTATGTATTCCAGAAATATTATTTCTGGTTTATGGTGAATACAAGTAGATCAGAGGTTAATATCCGCGCTTATGCAGAAAATCCAACGATTAATAAAATCCTTGACCTCGCACAAATCGAAATTTATGATAGGGGACTTCAAGATCCAATTCACACTGCACATGAGTATCATTCAACCCAAGATGGTAAGATTAATATCACTATGTTATTGGACGAAGGAAAATATTATTTAGTAATCTATCCACAAACAGAGACTAAAGGTCTGTTTTACATTCATTTTGAATATCGTCTACCGAAGCCCTTTATTTGGACTCTTCCCTCTATCCTTCTTAGCATCATTACTTTAGGTGCATTACCAGTTTATCTGATATTTTTAGATTCAAAAGGAAAATGGTTTCGAGTCAATCAATGGACTATTCCTACTTCGTTGCAAGATTCATATACATATTTTAAAAATAACCTTCGTGGCATCTTCAATATTAAAGAGGTTCCTAACGAGTCAATTCTGATCCGAGTGACTAATATCCCATTCAAAACATTTGGTTTACTTAATTTCCTAGAATCGTCCGAAACAGAAACTCTTGTGATATCAAAACGAATCCAAAGAAAAATTGAATGGATTTTCTATTTTTTTACTGGATTTCTAATATTTGATGTTTTAAATATTCTGGGTTATTACCTTGTATCAGCACATATTCTCCCATTTTATATTCCTAATCCAACAGTATTATTCGTTTTATTAGCTATTCCAACAGGATTACTTACAATCGCCGTAATTATCGTAAATGTCGCCACTTTTATCAGTTACAGTCAGATCATTAATAGGCTAAGTTACGTTGTAGAAAACTATCAGGAAGAGTCACGTCCAGAACTCCCTCCTAGAATTTTAGATCCTAATCAAGCGTTGAAAAACATAAATTATGTTCGTGTCTTGTGGAACCAAGCTAAACATGCATTTAAGGAGAATAATTTTGAATTATTTGTGATTAAGGCTGATGCCTCAGTCAAAAATCTTCTATCCACTCGGTTTCAGCAAATAATTTCCGAACCTATTGATTCCAAACCTGATTTTCAGTTTCAAGTTGCTAGCCTTCGAAAACGGGGATTTGACCTACCCAGTGAAAGGAAGATCGCTCGTTTCCGAAATTTGAGGAACAGAATCGTCCATTCTTCAATTACTTTAGATGAAAAAGAATCAGTCGATTGTTTTGCTTATTACTCCACCTTTATTTCAAGACTTGGCCTTCGATCAAGTTAATCAACTGAAATAAACTAATTACCTCCTAGTCTAATAGAGCTTTTTGAGAGTCTTCGATCGTCCTCAATGTATCCGTTTATTTTAACTATGTACCCTGAAAAATGAGTCCGATCTAGTTCAAAACGAACACGAATTTCATATTGAAATGACTCTCCTTCTCCTAAAGTACTGATGTGCTTCTCTTTGGTTCCCTCATGAATTTTAATTCCCTCCGGAATCTCTGAAACAATTTTCACATCTTGAAGGGCTGTTTTTCCAACATTTTCAGCAGAAATCGTTATCAAGTATTCCAGATCTTCTTCTATAGTTTCTGATTCCATTGTTAACTTTAAAGCGGGTGCTGCATCTTCAACCATAAACGAAATGGGTTTTGATACTACTGGATATTCTCCTGATTCAGATGGAATGGAATAGACCAGAGAAAGTGGGCCTAACAGCCACTCCCCTGGCAAATTAGGAATAAGGGAGAAGATAATTGAATAGTTCTCACCTGTACTCATTCTAAAAGGAAATTCTGGTTCTGATGAGGTCAGGATTCTTCCTCTTGTTCCTGTCTTGAGATGAATTTTTTGAATGGATAAATTTGCATATGCAGTAAGAGTTGCAGATAGTGAAAATTCAGTACCTTTTTGTATAAGCTCAGACTGATCAGTGGTCTTCAAAAAGATCTCACATAATGAACACCTTTGCATAACTTGCTCAGCAGTTTCCGAAATGCTGTAGAATTCATTCGGAAGACCAACCTGTGGAAGTGGTTCTTTTTTCTCAAAAGTATCTGAAGAATGAATCAGAGTCCAAGATTTTTCGATTGCTTTACTATATTCATCTGAAGCTTCAAACTTAAGTTTCTTAAAAAAAGCGTTTAATTGATCGAAATCCTTTTGAGAAAGAAAAATCAAGAATTTCATATAAAATATTTTGTTTATAGGAATGGGGGGGTCTTCACATTGTCGTGCCATATATATGGCCTTATCAACATCTTGTAAAACCTCTTTGGGAAGCTGATCGGTGTGTAATTTGATGAGAATAGTACGGTAATAAAGTTCTAATGACCTTTCAAACATTTCAGCATATTCAGCAGATATAGCTGCATTCTCAAGAGAAATAATTTTCATATCGATTGTATCAAATTGATTATGAGTCTTTAGAAAAATTTTAGAAGCTAAGGCGTACTTTCCTTGATCAAACGCCTTACGTCCTTTTGAAAAGTCACGTTGAGGATCTATGCGGAATATTCGTCTAAGAATATGCATTAACACACCATCTTTTTTAAAGGCAACTGAAACAATTGAATCTAGGATAATTTTTGAAAGTTTGGGGAATAGATTTGCATGATTTGTAATAGTTATAAGAGATATCTAGTATGTGCTTTCATTTACAATTTGAGAAAGAATGACTCAATATTGTCGGAATTCAAAAAAGTTAAATAAAAAGATAGCTGGAAATTTAATTTTTAGGATGATCTAGGATGGACGGATCAAGTTAATTAGTTCTTGTTCTCTTTGTTTTAATAATTCAATGACCCTCTGTTTAAGAGCCTCTGGATTAATAGATTCCGTTTTTCCAAGTTCGTATACTCTACGAGAGAGTTCAACATCACCTAACACATAGTTAATCCATAAAGCAAGATCTGAGCGCACTACTGGGCCATCAAGTTGTTTTAGGTCGAAAAGTTCTTGAGTTGTTTCTCGAAAGATATGAAATTGCGCAATTGTGGCTGGTATCTCTGGTAGTGTCGAGATCAATTCTGATAAATTTGAAATAGTCGCTATAACTTTACCATTGCTGCCAAAGAACCGGAAAGCGAGTTCAGGACTACATTTTTTAAACGCATCTCTTACAAAACTAGCTGCTGAATCAGTTCCAACCACTTTAACACCTATATGTCTTGGAAAAAATATGATTCATAAAGCTTTCCATTTTCTTTTGCTTTCAAACGATTAGTAGAGGTTTCTATGTCTTTTTTTTCTATATTTAGGTCATGATTAGATGAAAAAATTTCTGATAATAGCTCTATAAATGATCTCTGCATCATTACTTTTTTTACAGACTTATATTTCTTAATATCAATCTCTTAGTAATCATTCTTATCTTTGTAACGAATCTTATTAGGAGAAAGCAGAAAGGGCTTAATTTATCAAGGAAAATCTGGAAATGATTAGAATGGAATTTGTAAGGGAATCTATCAATTATTCAAAACTAAAAGCGGGAAACTAAGCCTTAGAAGGAAGGATTTTTAGGATTTCCATTTTTTTTTGCTGGAGTAGGTGATATGCTACTGAAAATGAGGAGGTTGTCTGTAAAAGAGCACAAAGTGGATAATCAGGGTGTGAAATTACCTTAGCTAAATTTCGTTGATAACAAAGATCTTTAGGTAAGGGGGGAACTCTAATAGGACGACGAGAATATATGGGAAGATTAAATGCAAAGTTGGAGGAAGCTACAAGAGGATCTCGTTCATCTTTAGAAGAAAAGAAATATGGAACAAGTGTTTTTGAGGATCGACTCTCCCAAAGGCCAAAATTTTCGTCAGGTAGAACATTACAAGAAACAGGAAAAATAGAATCCTCTGATAATCCAAAATAGATGGTAATCATACCACTAACTTCCAATTGAGTGATAATTCGAGAGAGGAATGATATGATTCTTTGATAAGAGAAACCTTGTGGTAAGTGAAAAGGGATAAGAGCATTTTTCTCTAGGTAATCAAGAAAAAATGCGTGGTTATAGGGATTGGAGAGTGTTTGTATCCCAAGAAATCTTATACAATGAGGAAAAGCCATAAAAAATGCACAGTGAATCCTAGAAACGGGAAAAAGAAATCCAGACTGGTTCAATGAACCAATAGAAAAAATTGATGTTTCAGAAGAAAAATAATATGTTCGATGCTTAGAAATAAAAATTGCTGGAAAGTCGATCAAACGAACCTTAGATAGATCAGAAATAAAAACATTAGGAGGAATTACATCAGAAAATTTCGCTGAAACATATGTTAAAAACGTATGAGCGGATGAAACTTGCCCCAATGATCTATAATTTGGAGCATAAACTTCTACTTCCCGAGATAATCTGTGAATATATTGAGGTCTGGTTTGAAAAGGAGATAGAGGAATCAATAAATCAAATTCCAGATCCTCAAGCATAATTAAAGTAAGTTCATACAGAAGATCAAGAACTGGACGATTTTTGAAACGAAAAATAGAAACATTAGGAGACTGTTTTTCAACAGAAAATTTCCAATCCGCATAAAGACGAGTTTCTTTGTTTCCTAATACATCAACCGCGCCTATTAATACTTTAGAAGCTTTCTCTTTAAGTAATCGTGTGATAGATCCAACTTCTCTTCCAACAACTAATATTCGTTTTAACGAATGTGATAATGACATGACGAAAACCTAACTGGAGGTAGAAAATTTAGATGTATAAGGACAGCATTAGAAAAAGGATTGCCTTCTTATTTAAGTACTTTTAGAGAATATAACTAGAGGTATAAATTAAAAACAAATGGATGAGGGGTAGACTCACAAACATATGGCTGGATGGTCATAAAGTGTATAAACAAATTAAAAAACAAGTACATGAAGCAGGTATAGTCTTAATAAAGGTTAATTTTATTAAGGAGTGTGTTTAATGAAATCACAATAACAAAAAGCGTTTATTCCGAAGATAAAACCAAGACTTAATCCAAATTTCCCCACAACAATATTATTGGTTTTTATAAAAGAGTAGATGGAGATAACCTGAGTGTTTGAAGCTAGAAGTACCTCCTCTAACCGAAAGCGATTCCTTTACCTCAGAGTGATCATTGATTATTTAAAAACAAACAGTCATCGGATTGCTCATCATGCATTATCACGAACGACCACTCCATTAGCCTCAAGGGGTGATATTAAGCCTCTTCTCCCATTAATCAATGGAGAAATCGCAGACATATTCACATTGGATCCTAATAGTAGAAAAACCTTTGTAAAATCAGTCGAGTTTGATGAATTAATAGCCCACTTTCCTGGAGACGTCGCCCTTAATGATAGTATAACACAAATTCAGGGAGAGAATCTATATGATATTCACTTTATATTTGTAACCAACGGAATTTTAACTCCAGAATTGCTGCAGATAGATTATATTAGCCAATATCCCCATGTAGACGAAATTACTTTTTTCGAAACAAGATTTGATCCCGAAGGTATTCATAAGATAAGTAATCCCAGTATCTATTTGCGAAAGGTCGTCGGTCAGGTACGACAAGTGGAAACAAATTTTATAGAGACTCCTGATGATGATTGTGAGTGTGGAGGTAAGTTCTGGCAAGGTACCTACAAAATAAGTTATTGGGGAAAAACTCATGGTGCCCCGTACTCTGTGTGTGCCAATTGCGGAATCCAGCGTGAAAATCCTGATAACGCGAGTTCAATCATGAATTTTCTAATAGGCCTTTCGGCAGAATAAGTTTCTTTCAACCCCCACAGGGTTTTTTAAGTTTTTTACCTGAATCACATACTTCATTAACGTATTTCACTCTATTGAGAGATACTCTTCCTCAAAAAGATAATATATCTTTTTTGTCGTTTTGTTCAAAAGCTTAAAACCTTTAAGATGGTTGTTTGATGACAAAGAAGCCGACAAAAAAGTTTTTGCTGGGTTACTTCTACACACCTATGACACTTGATGATAAAAAAACTAACCATAGCTAAAAAAGGTAGGAATCAAATATAACATGGAGAAATTGTTGATTGGGAGAAAAGGTGAAAGAAAAGGCGGTTTGCGGTAACCATAAAAGAGTTAAACGAACTGAAGCCCTTTCTTTCTTGTATAAGTATAACACATCCTAGATTATAAGTTTTCCCGTATAGACGATTCTTGTTTTTACGAAAATAGAGCCCTTCTTACCGTTTTTTACTTTGATGGATGGATGCCTTATCATGAGGCAATAGCTTGTAAGAATGTGAATGTCATATTACATATGCAACTTTCAGGTCAAGGTTAAAGATAAACCTAGTGATAACCGAGGCATGAGATTACAACGTACTTTGGAACAATTTTCAAGTACGAATATTGCTAGAAGTATATTGATATTAGACATTAATTAGATATTTACCTGTCAGCTAATGAAAAATACACCTTATTATGGTTTAGATTTTACTGAAATTCCTCTTAATAGTTTGCAGGTTCTTAACGTTATCTGGTCTCCATATTGGAGTTCTCTTGTTGCTGGAGTTTAGAAATTACAGATTATCACTATATAAATAAGGAATGTATTTAGAATCAAAGACAAGTAACTCTATTCATTAAGAAAAGTGAAGAATAAAGCAGGTTTTTCTCACAAATGACTAAGTAAAATGGATCTATTCTGGTAAGAGTCTTCTTTTCCAGTCTTCTACAGCTTTTTTTATTTCTTCCTTGATTTTCAATAATGTTTCTGGGTTTACAGATCTGTATTGGATTTGTTTTTCCAAGGTAAGAGCAAACCGATTCATCTCATAAGATATTGTTCCTGAATTGACTAATGTAAACAGATCATCTTTAGCTGCTTGGATAATACTTACCAAATTATTCGGAGAATCAGCTTGGTTCACTTTAAGAGAGAATGAATCAAAGAATGTGAGAATCTTTCGCTGATCAGGAGTCTTAAGTCTTTCGCGTTCTTTAATTTCAATGGCCACTCCCTCAATCGCATTAGAGATAATTGGTTGAAGACGACGCATTTCATGGATAACAGTTGTCTCAAGATTTTCATCAACAATAGCAGTAAGTACCACTTTGGGGTTTGAATCAATGACAGTAGAGAGGAGCAGACCACCACTTGTTCGAACAGACATATTTGCAAAATTTCCTTCTAATTCTCGGGCAATAGTATCTCCTGTTGAAATTACGAGGCTGCTGAGAGCACTAAGTGCAATTTCCACGTCTTCTGTGTCTAATTTCGAACGAGTAACAATAGGTAACCCTGAAATATCTGATAAAACACAGATTTTAGCTCCAAGATCAACAATAGAAGCGATAAGTACAGATAATGATTCTACATCAGTGCTCAATGAGAAAACCTTCCTCAAGTGTTACTGTGAATTATTCATCCTAAATTTTTTTAAATTTAAAAAAGGCTTGCAAAAGGAAAATCCAATAAAATTTCGGAATGTTTTCTCTATGATGCCTTAAGAAAGGTATTTAATAAGTGTAAACTCAAAGTTGATTTTTCGGTTCAAAGATCCTATTTTTAACTTTTTATAGTGATGAATTATCCATGATCAAAGGAAAAAGAAATTAAATCAACTAGAATTTGAAATAACAATTCTGAGAATCAAAAAAAACGAGTCTAGAGAAATAGAAGAATTTAAGTAAATGATGATTAAACAACGTAATTAACAACTCCTGACTGTGCTTCTAGGTTAATTCTTCTTTGTTAGATACAGAAAAGAACATGTCTGCATTTAAAGAAGGTACACTAATGGAACTCTCCCCTAACGTAATTAATATAAAATATGCAATTAGAGATATTGTACTTCTAGCTAAAAAGGTAGAAAAACAGGGAAAAAAGCTTTATTACTTCAATATAGGTGATCCTGACAAATTCGACTTCGATACTCCGGATTTTCTAAAACAGGCTTTGGTCGAGGCCATCACAAAAGACAATGCCAATTACTACAGCGACTCCGCAGGGGATCCTACCTTACGTAACGAAATAGTTAAAAGACAAAAACGCCTCTGGGGAACAGATTTAGATCCTAGTAAGGTCTTGGTTACATCAGGGGTTTCAGAAGCAATATCATTCATATCTGCGAGTTTAAAAGCTGGAACTGAAGTATTAGTGTCCTCTCCTACATACCCTCCATATTTATCATATTTTAATTATCATAATGTTATACCAGTTGAATATAATACTCAAGAATCCGAAAATTGGCAGCCTGATGTTGAGGATATTCGAAGAAAGATTTCTCCAAAAACTCAAGCAATTATTATAATCAATCCTAATAATCCCACTGGAGCAGTTTATTCCCAAGAAGTTGTGAAAAAGATTGCGGATCTCGCTGGTGAACATAATCTTCTATTAATCTCTGATGAAATTTATGATCTATTATCATTCGAGAAGAATTTTCGATCAACAGCTTCAATAACTGATATACCAGTTTTAGAGCTAAATGGTATCTCAAAAACGTTACTCTCCCCAGGTTGGCGGCTTGGGTGGGCAGTATTAAGGGATGAGAATGAAATCTACTCGGAATTTTGGGAAGCATTAGCCAAGCAATCACGGATTCGGTTGTGTGCTAGTAGCCCAATGCAAGTAGCAGTAAGTAAAATTATTAACAAAGAAATGGATTATCTCCCTGCAGTTGTTGAGAAACTGAAAGAACGTGCTGACTATTTTTCAAAGCGAATAAATGAAATGAATGGATTGTCTGTTGTTTCTCCTAAGGGGGCTTTTTACGCTTTTCCTCGGATTAACAAAGATATCGATGACCGTAGTTTTGTGTTGGATCTTCTTAAAGAAACAGGCGTTCTTTTTGTATTTGGAAGCGGTTTTGGAGAGCTTGGAAAAGGTCATTTCCGATCTGTTGTACTTCCCGAATTACCGGTTATGAGGGAAGCCTTAGATCATGTTGAATCCTTCTTGAAAGCAATTAATTGACTTGTGAGAATGTAACATTTAGGAATGAGAGTGAGTATGACCCGAATCGATGAAGTAAAAAAAATCGAAATCTACCCCATAATTGATGTAGAAAGTCATCTCAATGTGAAAGGATTGAAAGATGAAGATGGTCGGAATAAGACGGGTTTCTTCATTACTGGTATGCGATTCATCAATATTGAACAACCTGAGCCACGACGTATTCGTGCTCGAATTTCCTGGAACGTGGAAAATCAGGCAATTGAAGTAGAGGAAAATGTAT
>CP070665.1:1321273-1355109 GCA_020351745.1 Candidatus Heimdallarchaeota archaeon
TTTTTTGCTGATAAAGAATATCCAGAATCTAATGAAATTGTTTCACCATCATCAATGACATTAATTCGTAAAACAGTTCTAACAGATTCTCCAACTTCTATTGTGAGCAAACGATAAAAAAATTCGTCATCTGGGAGTATAGAATCTATATCTGTGTTGTTGAAAATTTTTTTCATACGTTGTTGAAATGGAAGAGTTGAATGTTTGGGGATAATAATAATCAAAGGTTCTGTTGTCCTTTTTTCTTTTTCTAACAACATTATACGATGAATAATATGAGGTACTCCCCCCCAATGATCAAAATGAAGATGAGATAGGATAATATGGGTAATTTTTCCGAAAGTCGGTTTTCCTAATGCTGTAAGTCCAGTATTTGTTGATATATTTGGCAGTTTCATCCAATATTGTTGAAATCTACGAAACGCCTGAACAATTTCAGAAGGACACTCGAATAAAAATCGATTATCAATTAGGAATGAGACCGTTGCTACCTCGGCTGTTGGTACTGTACCTCTTGAGCCAATTAAACCGAGAATCATTCACTTTACTCCATATGTAGATTTTATAATGATAAATTTCTTTTTCTGGGGTATATATTTTGTCCTATAACTAGTTAAATCTAGATTAACCAATTAATTTATTTTATAAACCATTTGGGTAAATTGTAATCTCTTCATTCCGAATAATGTCTAATAAAATTTCTCTAACTCCTTCATATATAAGAAAACACATTTTTATTCCAACAAAAGAGAATAATATAAGCAAAAATCATTGATAACAATTAAAGATCTCTGACACTATATTGCTTTCAAAATGTGTGTGGTTAAGATCTCAGGGATAATTGATAAAATAAGTTAATATTGATTAATTCGAATAAATTACCTAGAGATTTATCTTGTTCTCCGGCGTTCTTTTCGTTTTCTTCTTCTTAGACGTTTCTTTTTCCATTTATTGCGCATGATTATTCACTCTGCTTTTTGGATCCTGTGAAGAATTTCCTCAATCCAAGCTTTGAATTTCGCCTTTTGAATCGCCCCAGATCGTTGGTTTATTCTATTTCCAGCATTAAATATCATAAATGTAGGTACAGAGAAGATTCTGTATTTTGCTGTCGCTTGTGGATTGTGATCAGTGTTGATTTTCACAAAAAGAACCTGATTTACAAACTCATGGCTCAATTCCTCATAAACAGGACCCATGACTTGACAAGGTTTACACCATGCATCAGCAGAAAAGTCTACTAGGACAGGTAGAGGAGACGATCGAATGATTTCATCAATATTGGCATCAGTTATAATCGTGACACCATTACGATTAACCTTATCAAAAAATGCTACTTTTTCATGTAAGGAGGCTGCTTTTTTTCTAAGGATCGCTTGAAGTTCAGGATCAGGATCAGTCATTTAATAAATTCATTCTCCTAATGTGCCGCGAATGACCTAAATTAGTTGGAAAATTCCGTTTTACCCGAGAGGAGGAGGTTTTAAAAAGATTTCATCCCCTTTAAAATAGGGAAGTAGTATCCTAAAGGACTTCAACTAAAAATTGTTCGATGCGGAAGTTTAATTGCCGAAGTCAAAGAATTGATAAAGGTGACTTTGCTTAAGTGGTTAAAAGTCTACAGACAAGAAATTGCTTGATAGTATGAAGTATATTATAAAAACATGAATAAAAACTTCAAAGGTTCCATTTTTTGAGTATTATCAATCTGATAGCATTAGACCTTTCTAGGATATAATGAAAAATTACAATTCTCTTAATAAGTTAAAATTTCACCACAAACATGAAAGATTGAAAAAAAGGCAGGAACTGTCGTAAGGAATTCTTTTATACGAATTCACTTAATGGAGGAATCTTTATCACAAAAGTATTAATCGGAATACCGCTATATAATGAACAAGCATACCTTTCAAAGTGTATTAGCTCTCTTTATGGATACATTAACCAAGAATGTCAAGATTTTGAAATTTCTGTATTATTAGTAGATGATGGAAGCACTGACAGATCACAAGAAATATATGAAAAACTAGCCAAAACTTATCCATTCAGCTATACACGTCACAGTAGTGGTCCTCTTGGGTATGGTAGTACTATTCTTACCCTATTTCAGGAATCGAAAAAAAATTATGATGTTCTAATCACTTTCGATGCAGATCTCCAACATGCCCCTTTCAGTATTAAAGAGATCCTTGAAGCTTTTGAAAAATACTCTGAAATTGACTTAGTTTCTACAAGTCGTTATCTTTCATATCGTTTTTGGAAAGAGAATACAAAAACACCAGTGGATCGGTACATTACTAATATGTTGGTTACAAAGACAATCAACAATTGTTTTTATCTTAATCTTACAGATAGTTTTTGTGGATTAAAAGGATATAGGACTAATAAACTCCCATCCAGCCTTGATGAAGCGGGGTATGCATTTCCTCTCGTTTTCTGGCATTATGTATCTCAGAATAACCTTACACTCCAAGAAATTGAGACCCCAATAATATATAGGTTAGACCGTCGGACACGGGGGGAGTGGAAACATAGAATGAAGGAATATTATTTAAAAATAGAATCACTTGTTTCACCATCAGAACTCAAACAATTAGTTAAGCAAGATTATGAACATGGAATTGAGAAAATGCCCGAGATGATTATTCATTTTAACAATCGTCCAATACAGATTTACCAGGATTTTATCAAAAGTAATTGGTAGAATAAAGTCTGACATATTCCCACAATAAAGATATCAATGTTTCCTAGTGAAACTAAAATAACAAGGGGGAGTTGAAGTCCCATTTAACGTATCTGTAAAGGATCGGTTCATCTTAGCTAGAGATTATAATTTTTGTATTATTCTTTAAATGAATTCAAGGAAAATAGAAAGCCGCTGGTGGGACTTGAACCCACGGCCAACAGATGTCTTGAGTTTTTCTCTCAATAAAGGATAGCTTTACGAGTCTGTCGCTCTACCAACTAAGCCACAGCGGCTTACTATACTATTTTTTTTCCAAGGTTTTAACTCTAGCGGCTTGAACTTTAAATACAAATAATTAGAGAGGAGACCCATAACAAAACTTTTTTTGAAGCTTTTCTGATCTTAATACTTTGGAGTTTTTACGCGAGGGAACTTATTTGAGTTATTGTCAAAAGAGGCTACAACCGGATAAAAGCAGAAATAAGAGCATTATTCCGTTCATGTACACTTTTCCAAGTGTTTTTTGCTTAAATTTATCATATTCTTAGCAAAAATGCAGTACTTATAGAAGGAATCAGAGATGGCCGCGATAGAAGTTGGTAGAGTTATTGTGAAGACCGCTGGTCGCGAGGCGTTAATGAAGGCAATTATTGTAGATTTGGTTGACCAAAATTTTGCCCTGATCTCTGGAGCAGGAATTTCTCCAGTCAAAAGGCGTCGGTGTAATATCAAGCATCTTCGTCCTCTAGATCTAAGCGTCTCAATAAAGCGTGGAGCAAAGGACGAGGACATTGCGAAAGCAATCGATAAAGCAAAAATTGTAAACGAAATCAAGACTCCATTAAAAATCACCCTATAATAGGTCATTCTGACTGTTGTGTTAAGTAGGTGAGGGTGAAATGGAAAACATCCTCAAAATCATTGATAAAGTTCCAAATTATATTACTGACCATGAAGTTGGAAAATTTCCACAAAACAGAAGTGTAGCAGAACTCCTAGATCTGGGAATAATTAATCTTGATAAACCTGCCAATCCTACATCACATGAAGTAACAGCATGGGTTAAGCGAATCCTAGGAATTGTTAAAGCTGGACATGGAGGAACACTAGATCCTGCTGTAACAGGATGTTTACCAATTGCTTTAGGACGAGCAACACGTGCTTTACGTATTTTACTTCTTGCAGAAAAAACATACATTTGTGTCATGAAATCTCACGCTCCTGTATCTAGAGAATTACTTCTATCTATTCTTGATAATTTCAAAGGCAAAATATATCAAACACCACCCCTAAGAAGCAACATCAAACGAAAACTTCGTGTTAGGCGGATCTACGACTTGAAAATGCTAGATCATTATCCTAACTCTCAGCTCTCATTACTTCGGATAAGTTGTGAAGCTGGAACCTATATTCGAAAGCTCACTCATGATATTGGTCTTCTTTTAGGAACAGGAGCGCATATGCAGGAATTACGACGTATAAAAACCGGTCCTTTTTCTGAAAAAACTTGTGTTACGCTTCAAGATTTACGTGATGCTTGGTACTATTATAAAATGGAAGGAAATGAGACATTCATTAGAAAAATGATTCAGCCAGTTGAAATAATTTGTCAAAATATTCCTAAGTTATTCATACGTGATTCTGCTGTTGATGCGATATGTCATGGTGCAGCTTTGACACTTCCAGGAGTTGTACGAGTAACTGAAGGTATTGAAAAAAATTCTCTTATAGCAATCTTTACAATGAAAGAAGAACTCATTGCCTTTGGTCAGAGTATATTATCTACAAAAGAAATTTTGACACTGTCAAATGGAATCTGTGCTCGCACTAATACTGTTTTCATGGAAAAGAAAACCTATCCCTCAATGTGGAAGGCCTCATAAAGGAACTGGTAAGGAAATCCAAGAATCTTTTGGGGGAGGAATTGCTAAGAGGATTAATCAATAAATTTTTCGAAAATGAGGAACAAACGAAGCACTCGGTACACCACACTAAGTGAGAGGTGATATTTCACTCAGAACGAGTGAATTCAATGCATTCGGCCAAATTCAACTAAGGAATACATTGACTAGAACGAACTAGGAGGAGGTTAATAATCTTGGTAATCAAGTATTAAACGCGCCGTCCACGCCGCCCTCCACGTGCCCTCGTACTATCATGAGGGATAGGTGTGACTTCCTCAATCCTCGTAATTTGTAATCCCGAACGTGCGATAGCTCGAATTGCAGCTTGAGCACCTGGGCCTGGATTACGTGCGCCAGAACCTCCAGGGGCACGAACTCTAACAACAATTTTTTGAATTCCTCTTTCTTTTGCAACACGTGCTATAACATGTCCAACTTTCATTGCTGCATAGGGAGATGATTGATTTCTATCAGCTCTGACAACTTGCCCTCCTGATGATTTAGCAATTGTTTCTGCGCCAGTCATATCAGTAAGAGTAATGATAGTATTATTGTATGAGCTTAAAATATGAGCAATTGCCATCACAGGGCTTTGATTCCTTTTTGACATGTCTTTCACATTTAAAGTATGTTTAATCTTCCATTGAAATATTACTAGAAGCAGCTGGAGAACTAGACGGGGGGAGAGTAAGAGCAGGGTGAGTTGGGTCGTTATATGAGGAACTAGGGGCGTACTTGATTAATTCCTCCTCTCCACGAGTGACGTGATAACTTGGTGAAGTTACTTTCTTTCCACGAATAGCTATATGTCCATGAGTAATCATTTGTCGTGCTTGCCAAGGAGATTTAGCTAGTCCAAGTTCGTGAACAATTGACTGGAGGCGTCTTTTCAGAAACTGTTCTATAGTGAGGGATAAAACTTCATCAATTAAACCATCTTCATTGGGCATTATACCCATACGATAGAGTTTTTTCACTAGAATGAGGCGTTCTCCCTCGCGTTGATGTTCGGGAAGAGCTAAAGAAGCTCGGGCTCTAGCTCGAAAATTTCGAAGGATAGTTTGAGCTTTCCAAATCTCCTTTTTATTCCTAAGGCCAAAATTACCAATATACTTCATCTCCTCCTCAATTCGTGTCTTACTGAAAGGATGTCGTGGTCCTACAAGTTTTTTTCTTAATCTACGCGGATCACCCATTCATTGACCCTCATTTCTTGATAAACTTCTTTTTTGACACACCGATGGTAGCTCCGCCACGACCCGATGTTTTCGTACGTTGCCCACGAACTGGTAGACCTAGATAATGGCGAATTCCTCGATAAGAGCGGGTTTTCTTTTCACGTTCAATGTCAATTCGAAGATTATCAATCAAATCATTACTAATAATGTGAATATCCTCACCTGTAACAAGATCTTTTTGACGGTTTAACATCCAAGAAGGTATCCCAAATGCTAAACAGTTCATTAAAATATCTTCAATTAGCTGAATTTCTTCATCCGTTAAGAAACCACATCGCATTTCGGGGTCAAGATCGGCTTTTTCACAAACTTGGGACGCCAATCGAAATCCTACACCTCTTATTTGTGTGAGTGCATGACTTAGTAGCCAATCACCTCGACAATCGGCCCCTGCAATTCTTAATTGATGGTTGTACTCCATACTGAGTTCCTACTTAGTTTTATCACATGAAAAATTCATTAAACATGCAATGATGGTTAAACATCCGAGTATTCATATTCTACTCTTGTTATTAGGGAGTTTCGAGGGTCTATATTATCTTTTGTAGTTCAGATTAATGATGATACTTTGAATCATGGGGGAATGAAGGCCAGTATTCAGTTAATAATTAAAGCGCCGAGGGAGAGATTTGAACTCTCGAGCTCAAAGAGCACATGCTACCTGGAGTAGAGAAAGGATTCCTTTCATCAAACTTTCCAGGCATGCTTCCTACCGGACTAGAATACCTCGGCTATTGATCTTGGTTTTCTTAAGATGAAAGAGTGTTTAGTCACTATTTACTATATTTTTTGGCATGGAGAGTCATCTCTCGAATATTATTTATGTTTTCTTTTCTAAGTTATCTATGGTCAATCCAATCATGATTTTTCAAAGAAGAATGTTATATAGTTCCTTAATTGACTGAATAAAGCAAAAATTCCATATTTCTAATGATTTTTTTCTTCTACATTCGGTTTAAAACAGAGTTAAGGAATTACAAAGATCAAACATCAAAAATACCTTTTTATTCCATTTACAAGAGATTGAAGTGACAAAATATACTGTTTGAGTGTGCTAAGAAAGATTTATTTTCGTGGTGAATAGCAACTCGGGATGTTTTTTAGGTTTCACTAGACTTTTTAAGTTGACTTTTGAAATAATGATAATAATGGATTTTTCAGAATTGGTGATAAGGAGATCTAATAGTTGAGAAAAATAGTTGTAAGATCATCAAATATACTTCTCACCTTGGCTGGTATTGGTATATTAACCATGATTCTTGGTGTGATATACTTTTCAGGTGCTGGAGGTATTGAAGGTGGACTTTTTTATGGATTTAATTATGGTATATTATTAGCTTTTGGTTTTTATTTATCTTTGATAGGATTTTTCCCCGTCTTAACGTCATTAGATGCTAGCGCGAAAAATACAGTAAAAAAATTCAATCCTCATTTACTCCTTATAACTGGAATCGGTGTAATTTTCTTGATTTATTCGGCTTTAGTTCCCCATATTCTTGCACCATTAACTCCTAGTCATACATGGTTTGATTATTACATTTTAGGTGCTGTGTTAATCATCTTTGGTTTTTCAACGATTCTGTTGGCTGTTCGCGATCGCGAGAGGCTATGGAATTTTAAAATAATCCTCTTCCTTATATTTGTTGTTGGGATCCTCGTTGAGATCACCAGTTTATTGACGTATTTCGGCCTTCTAGAGTTCATTGATATCGGAAAGAGCATGTGGCTCACCTTTTACCTTTTTGGAGGCGTAATACTATTCATTGGAATGATTCCCCTCTTGATAAGCGCCAGTTCGCGCTTCAGGGGAATAATTCATCGCTTACGTTTCATATTGATTCTGATTGCATTAATCGGTATAATCGCCTATATCATTCCTACTTTGGCTCTAAATGAAATTCTTCCTTTAACAGTATTTGATTTTATGAATTACTACGATTTCTTATTATTTGGAAGTCTCGCAATAGTAATTGGTCTATTGCTGCTTTCAGCTTCAGATCGGGCTTATGACTTTATTTACAAGCTTCGTTTTGTATGGTTATTACTTCTCTTTGCAGGAACTATCCAATTAATTATCTCTTTCGTTCTCGTGCTTCCCACTTCTGAATTCATTGGTATTCCACAACTTGAATCCATTCCTTTTATGACAATATCTGACTTTCCAGCCACATATGGAATGCTAATGCTGGTAGGAATGACTTGGGATGTGTATTATGTCAATGGAATAATAATGACTTTCATTTCTATCATATTCATTTGTTCCATTGTATTTTTCGAATCTGAAGAAGTTAGTGTTGATATTGGAGCACTTATGGCCGTTGAAGGTGATAAATTACCTGGTATTGATACCACACCAAGTGAAATGTTAACTTATTTAGAAATTGTGAATAGATCCCAAGTAGAGATGATCAAATATTTTAAAGAAGCTGTTAGACAGGACAGATTTCGACCACGAATATTCGAGGCAATAAGTAAACAATATCAAGACCTAAATAAACTAATAAAAGCAAAGATCAACGATTATCGAGAGAAAGTTCCTAGTAGTGCAAAGTTTTTATTTGATGCTGCATTAAGCGAAGAACCTACTATAACTCCTTCGGTTCCAGAAGAAAAAGTAACCCCAGCTCCAACCCCACCCCCAAGTGGCCCGCCACCATCTCCTCCTATACCTCCAAGCGCCCCCTCCATTCCTTCACCACCCCCTGCTGCACCTCCTTCTGCACCCGTATCCCCACCAGCTCTCCCAGCGCAATCTTCTCTTGATTTGATAGCAGACGCTAGATCTACAAGCATAGCTGAACTACGTGGAGAGATGCTGAAGGAATTGTCAAGACTACGAGAGATATTCAAAGAATAATCAATTTTGATGATTCATTATAATTCTATGCTGAGACAATCCTATACTCGTATTCCAATTCATAAATTTCGTCACCAAGACGGTCTATAAGAGAGAGTAACAGTTTTTTCTAATGATTTTTGTTTGGTTTATGATTTGATCTAAAAAATCAAAATCAAGGTCTTCTCCTTCGGAAGTGGAAAAAAAGACCGTTTTACTTAACGATTGACTTGGCTTTCCTCCATGAGTATAAATTCGTAATGGAGCAGTGATTCTTGTTCCCATCTGTGCAACCACGATTTTGATGGTCTTTGTAAACCAGATAATGGCTACAAAAATACTTATTGAATTTAGAAAAAGGAGTAACAATCTCAGAAGAGTTAGCTCGTTCCATTGTTGTAGAATTATTAACTTCTTTTCGTCCCCGATCGATTAGAAGAAGAATTTCTTCAATTATTCCTGATTTATAAGAAGAAGAATTTCACTAGACTTTATAAGTAAACTTTTGATATAATGATAATAATGGGTTTTATAGTATTGATGATTAGGAGTTTATTTTGTTGAGAATAATAGTTATTAGATCATCAAAAGTGCTTCTCACTCTGGCTGGTATTGGTATACTGATCATGGCCATTGCTCTTCTTTTTTTCACTGGAGTAGCATCATCAGTTGATATTACTGTAGATCCTCCAACTTGGAATCGCCTGGTTTATGGATTTGATTATCGGATATTAACTGCATTCGGATTTTTCTTGTTACTATTCCTCTCGCCTGTTCTTGCCTCTTTGGATGTCAATGCAAAGAAGAGTGTTAAAAAAATATATGTACACTTAGTCTTAATAGTTGGACTGGGCGTTCTAATGCTGATTTATTCAGCTTTGGTCTCTGTAGATCGTCTTACTCCATTCGATTTATTACATACATGGTTTGACTATTTTATTGTTGGAGCATTGTTGATTATTGTTGGTTTGTCACCCATATTGTTTTCTGTCCAAAATCGTGAACGAGTGTGGAATTTTAAGCTACTATTTATATTATTCATTTTAGTTGGACTTCTACTGCATGTCTTAAGTCTGGTTCTTTATAGTCAAACAGTTGAAATACCAGAAATTGGATGGGAAATTCTCTTCTTGTTTGGAGTTATAATACTATTCATCGGAGTGTTTCCTCTTTTATTGACTGCTAGTACACGCTTCCGTAATATCCTTCGCCGCTTGGGAATTATTTGGATATTGGGTGCTTTAATTGGAATTTTAATAATCATTGGATCCATTTTGATTTATGCCGACATTGTCCAACTGCTTGTTCCAAAGGAAGATTGGTTTGTAATCTTAGCATATGGTAGTCTTCTCACTTTGTTATTTATTTTACCATTAGCAAGTGTAGGGTATGAAATTATTCATAAATTGCGATTTATTTGGTTGGTTACATTATTCCTCGGAATAATATTTGTTGTCATTTCCGCGATTTTAGTTTTACCAGAATCACCTGAAATTAAGGCAGCAGTCGGAACTCTCCTTGGAAATTCACTCCTCGGAGCAACGTGGGATATATTTTATATGTATGGAATCATAATTATAATTTTTTCCCTCTCATTCATATGTTCGATTTTGTATTTTGAAACAGAAGAGATAATTGGCCCAGAAGGCCTATTGGAAGTCGTAGATAGACTACCTGATGTTGAAACCACACCAAGTGAGATGATAGCATACCTAGAGATCCTAAGCAAATCACATGAAAACTTAGTAAATCAGTTTAAAGAAGCAGTCAGAGCAGATAAGTTTCGACCAAGGGTATATGAATCAATTGTTAAGATATACCAAAATCGGAGTCGAACCATAAAATCGAGAATAGAAAGTTTTCAGAAAGCTGGGCCACTTGTTTCTGCCGCGGAAGATGTCGAGGCAATCTTCGATGTAGCATTAGGTGAACCTTCTGAAGTTACTCCACCAGGAAAACCAGTAATTTCACCTACCCCCTCTACAGCCGAAGTATCACCTGAACCCCCGCCCATACCCCCTAAAGTTCCACCAAGTGCTCCACTCATGCCACCCCCCTCAGTCACTCCACCTGTTCCACCCCCTAGTCCATTAACAACTGCCCCTCCTGCTCCTGGAGCTGCACCCGCTCAACCCACTGAATCGCCACTTGATTTAATAGCTGATGCGAGGTCAACAAGTATTGCAGAGTTGAGAGGGGAAATGTTAAAGGAGTTACGAAGACTTCGAGAAATCTTCAAAGAAGAATAGGCCCCTTGAGGGATCATTAATATCGAAAAATGGATTAAAAGGATCTAAAGAGATCTCAAAACAAGCAGCTGCAAGTTCAGCTCTAAATTGTATTTCTTCTGACCAATATGTAGGAGTAGGTAGTGGGACAACTATTCATTGGTTAATTTCACTTCTACCTGAAAGTGAAATCTCAAATCTTTATTTGGTACCTTCTTCTTTGGATTCTCTAGTTAGATTACAAAATAACATTAAACAAAACTATAAAATTATTGATTTACCTCCTCATGGTTTAGATATCACTATTGATGGAGCAGATAAAGTCAATCCCGAGAGACAATCTGTAAAAGGTGGAGGAGGGGCATTAACACGTGAGAAAATCATAAGGGAAGCTTCAAAAAAGTTTATTTTAGTAGTTAGTTCTGAAAAAGTTGTTCCAAAGCTTCCAATGTTTCCAATTGCAGTTGAAATCCTTCCTTTCGGATGGAGGCATACCATAAAACGGTTAGAATTGTTTGGAAAAAGAGCTATTCTACGAATGGCTAAAAACAAGCTTGGTCCAGTTATTTCTGATAATAATGGTTACATTGTTGATCTCGATCTAGGTGAGCGATTTCTAGAACCTAATGAAGTTCAATTATTAGAAGAACAACTGAATACTGTTCCAGGAGTTATTGAAAATGGGCTGTTCGGTCATGCTGCTGATGAAGTGATTGTTGGACACAATTCAGGTCGGGTTACAAGCTATTAAAGAAATTTAAACAGTTACTACATCTGTTTCCAGTATATCCTCACAGTATTTACGTCTAGTTTTTCTTTAAAGATACGACCAGCGTCACTGCGAGACGATAACTTGATTTTTCCTGATCTAGAGGTTGTTCCTATAAAAAATGGTTTCTTTTTCTTATTATGCAAGTCTCCTCTAAAGAACTGGATGTTTAAATTTTTCATTTTTTTTGGAAAACTGATAATCATTGTTCGTTTTCTATGTGATAGCATTGAGTCATTCAAAAGAGAATATCCAGATACAATAGTATCCTTTTCTGATTTATTTACATCCAATTTAACATGGAAGCTTCTTTCGAGCATCTTAATATTCTCTCCTCCTCTACCAAGGATTAAGGGAATGTCATTTTGAGCGCATTGAATCTCATATCTTCTCCCATAACGATCTTTGGGAATCAAGACAACAGGTTGAGTCGAAAACTCTTCGATGGCTTCTGTAATATCCTGAATAGTACGACTATCAACCTTAACCAGATTCAACTCCTCATTTTCTAACGGAATAACTACTGTCTGCTCTCCAAAAGTATACATCTCATAAACTGGCTCTCTAGTCTCAAAATCCCTTACCTCAACAACGGGTCGTGCTAAATCACTTACAACCAATCCTGCAGGAACCTTAACTGTCATCTTTACATCCAAAACCCGATTAATTCTTCCTGCTTCAATATATATAATTGTATCCAGAACACTAGGGATCATTCCCAATTCCAATCTTCCGATAAAACGCTGAATAGCATCTATTGCTGTACTAGAGTGGATTACACCCACTAAGCCGATCCCAGCCAGTCGAAGATCTGTGTATAGCTTAAAATCTTCTGTATCCCTTATTTCATCAAAAATAGTGTAATCAGGACGGGAAAGAAGGAGTATATCATGAATCTCAGAGTGGGTACCGAAATTCTTAGAATATTGGGTAATCTCAGCTTTCAGATCTAAATCACGTGGTGATTCAATCGTCTTTACTACTTTAGATTTACTTTCAAAAAAGAGAGCTAAAGCTCTAGTAAATGTAGTTTTTCCTGCACCAGGACTCCCTGCAACAAGTACTCCTTCAGCCTTATCTTTTAAACGTGTATAGAGGTTGGATGAGAGGTTATAATCCTCAATTGTAAGTTTTTTCAGTGGACGAGCTGCTGTTATTTCCCACCCGTCTGAAAATGGAGGCCTACAGATCACAATTCGAATATTACCATATTGAATAATAGTTGAACCTCTACGGTCGATTTCAATGAAAGTATCTTCAAATTCTTGTGCTTTTTCAATAATCTCCTCACTTAATTCTTTGAGAAAGTTTTTAGTACAAATTTTTTGAGAAAGTTGATCGAAACGAACATTACCTGGCGATCCACGTTTTCTAAAAATAGGAACTCCTTGCTTCAGATGGACACTCATGGTTTCTTTATCGAAATAATCCTCTAAGTGAAGAGTTTTTTCAAGAGTAGGTTTTTTTGTAGGAATATATATAACTTGAATTCCAACTGAGGTTGCGACTAAATGTTGAATCTTATCTGATGTGACAAGAATACCGTTTTCTTTCCAGGCAAAATCTCGGATGATGGCATCAATTTCCCCGCTCCGAGCCCTTTTAATCTCAGAAAGGTGTGGCCTTCGTCCCCCGTATTCTAAAAGAATACCCAAATCACCACAAATCTGTCGAATTATCGTAAGTTCTTTTAATCCTTTGATACCGCTTTTCCTTCCAGAATTTGCCTGATGTTCGAGTTCTGCAATTAATGATGCATGAATCGCTACTCTAGATTCAGTTTCGATCTTTTTAGTTTCGAGAATGTCTCTTAAACCACCATTGATAATAGCTGATGTATCAGGGACGTAAAAAGTTTCTTCCGAGGCTATTGAATATCTTCTCTCCTCCATTTTTTTAATCCTCAATTTGCTCATCAGACGGCGTTAATTCATCTCTATATTCATATTCCAACTCATTAGGGTCAAGCTCTAATTGTGAGGCTTGGTAATAAGTAACATCCCCAAGACGATCAACTACAGAGAGCAGTAAAATTTTTCGGTCAATTTTTGTTTGATTTACAAGTTGATCTAAAAAGTCAAGATCAAGATGTTCACCCTCGGAGAGAGGAAAAATGACCTTTTTACTTACTGATTCCCCTGGTTTGCCTCCCCGAGAATAAATTCGAAATGGTGCTGTGATTTGAGTTCCTATACGGACTACATACCCCCGATTTCGAAGATCCTTATACACAAGATAACGACTCCAGAAGTCATTCTTTTTTTCTGTGAAATGAGCTACAATCTCTGAAGAGGTGATTTTTTTGTTGGTAGTTGAATTGAAAACTTTTATGCGTCTACGATCCATGAGAAGCAGAATTTCTTCTGGTTCTAAGACAAGAGAATTCTCTGTAGTCCATTGACCGAAGTAGCCATTATTGAAGATTTCATGAGCAATGTGATCGTTGACTGTTAAAGTCGAGCATTCCATATCAAAATATAATATTGGAACTGAAATCTCTTCATTAGCAGAATCCAAGTCAGGGGCCATGATGAGTAAGTACCAACCAAATAAGTGAATATTATGACGATAATATATTCTAAGTCTCTCTTCACTAGTTATATAAGCAGAGGCTTCGTGTCTAGCCTTAATTTCTTTCCCTTATTAAGTTAAATACTGTAAGATACTCGATAAACGTTAGAATTTATAATTATTATCGGCTAATCACCAAAATGAAAAAGAACCAGAAGGTGTAAGGTCTGTGAACATTCCGACGATATTGTTTTTTCCAAAGATAACGGGAACTTCAAGAAATTCTGTAGAGACTATCCCTCAATAGCGTTTATTTAACTGGTCTCCAACCAATCAAGTTGGATTTTTAAGAAGTTGATTGAAAGAGTACGGAGGGTTTAAATCAGTTGTCGAAAACTGACGACAACGACGTGTACCAGACTTTACAAACAAACCTGTTTGCTAGAGCACATATATTCCGAAATAATTAGAGATAGGAGACTGTAAGTATGGGTCATAGGAAAAAACACGCGCCACACCGAGGATCTCTTGGATATCGAAGGAAAAGAGCAAGAAGACATACAGCTCGATTGAGAACGTGGCCAGAGTCAAGTGATTCAGCTGAACCTAGATTATTAGGACATGCAGGATATAAAGCTGGAATGACACATCTAGCAATGGTAAATACTGATAGAAAATCCCCTTTTTTTAAACAAGAGCAGTTTGTGCCTGTTACCATTATTGAAACACCTCCAATAGTCATTTTTGGTATACGAATATACATAACTGATCAAGTCACCAAAAAACCTCGGGTTATGACCCAAATATGGGGAGAAAACATCGAAAAAGATCTAAGTCTTCGGATTAAGATTCCAAAAGAAATACAAAATAAAGAACAACAAATCAATGATGTACGAAAAGTCCTAGAAAATGTAAACGAAATCCGTATATTAGCTCATACTTCACCCAGAGAAGCCGGTTTTCCCCAAAAAGCTCCTGATATTTTGGAAATTAAAGTAGGGGGTTCAATTAATGATGCTTTCAATTATGCTTTAAAAATTTTAGATCAAAAAATCTCTATAGATGACGTCTATAAACCTAATGATTTTATAGATGTGATCGCTACCACAAAAGGGAAAGGGTTTGCTGGGCCTGTTAAACGACATGGAATTAAAATTCTACCTCGTAAAACTCGAAAAGGTCGAAGAGTAGTAGGATGTATTGGACCCTGGCATCCTGCGCGAGTTATGTGGACCGTTCCCCGAGCTGGACAGCTAGGTTATTTTGCACGAACAGAATATAACAAGCAAATTCTAAAAATAGGTGAGGATGGCGAGGAAGTAACTCCCGTAAGTGGATTTAAACGATATGGAAAAGTTGGAAAACATTGTGTTCTTCGCGGAAGTTCTCCTGGATCATCAAAGCGTCTAATTCGACTGAGAGACCCAGTAAGACCAAAACCCACAGAAATTGAAGATCTCCAAATTACCTATATCAGTACCGTGGCGAAGAATTGAATATAATCTGGCGAGAAAATTGAGTTCCTTCATAGTTCCTGTATATGATTTAAAAGGAAAAGAAATCGATAAGATCGATGTTGGTTCAATATTCACAACTCCTTTTCGTCCTAATATGATCAAGCGTTCCGTTTTAGCTAGTCGTAGAAATCGACAGATACCTTATGGTGTCGATCCTCGTGCTGGGAAAAAGACATCCGCAGAAAGCTGGGGTACTGGTCGTGGAGCAGCAAGAATCCCAAGAGTAAAAGGATCTCATACACATTCAGCTAGTCGTGGAGCATTGATTCCATTCGCTGTAGGGGGTCGCCGTACACATCCGCCTAGCGGATTTCAAAATTTTAAAGAGAAGATAAATAAGAAAGAAAAGATTTTAGCAAAAAAATCTGCGATTGCTGCAACAGCTAATCCAGTTTTAGTTGAATCACGTGGTCACATCATAGAGGAGATCAAGTCTTTACCTTTGATAATAAGTGATGAGCTGGAGTCATTAATTAAAACCAACGAAGTACAAGTTGTTTTCCAAAATTTAGGTTTATCATATGATTTGGCTAAAGCTAAAAGACGTAATTCTCAGATTCGGCCAGGTAAAGGAAAAAGACGTGGAAGGAAATATAAGAAGGGGAAATCAGTACTGATTGTTATTGCTCATGATTATGGAGTTGTAGCTGCAGCGAGAAATCTACCCGGTGTTGATGTCGTTGTTGTTGACCAATTAAATATAGAACATCTTGCACCTGGAACTCATGCAGGACGCTTAACATTATGGACAAAATCTGCGATTTCCAATTTAAACGAACTCCTAATTGAAGAAGTAATGAATTAATCATTCAAAATGACTCTGGAGAATTGAGGTGAAACCAAGCTGAAATTTAGACAACCTCAGGATATTATTAAATATCCATTAATAACAGAGGCGGCCTTCAACAAAATGGATAATATTTATGAAAATGCTTTGGTTTTCATTGTCGATCGCCGAGCTACAAAACACGAAATTAAGCAGGCCTTCGAGACACTTTATAAGGTAAAGATAGTTAAGGTCAATACCCTTATAACTCCCCAAGGTGAGAAAAAAGCATTCATAAAGCTTTCACAAGATTATAGTGCCTTGGATCTAGCGACTGAAGTTGGAATCATTTAGATAGGTGAAAACGATGGGAAAACGGATTTTAGTTCAACGTCGTGGCCGAGGATCACCAACCTTTCGATCTTTATCACATAGAAAACGAGGTAAAGCTCGATATTTACCTCTAACAAGAAAAGAACTTAACGATAAAATCGAATACACGATCATTGACTTCACTCATGAACGGGGCCGTGGTGTCCCGTTAATGCTTGTAAAGTATGAGGATGGAAGTGAATGTTTTCTTCCTGCCCCCGAAGGAGTGCATATAGGTCAAAGACGAGAGCAAGGTGTAAATGCAGCTTTAGAAGTTGGAAATATTTTGCCTATTAACAAAATTCCAGAAGGGATATGGATCTGCAATGTAGAAATGCGTCCTGGTGATGGAGGAGCATTGTGTCGGTCTTCAGGAACCCATGGGTTAGTAAGAAGCCAATCAAAAGAAGGCTCTTCCGTCCAATTGCCCTCTCGACGAGTTAAAACGATTAACAATAATGCTCGTGCAATGATCGGTGTTATTTCTGCAGGTGGAAGACCAGATCGTCCCTTTATCAAAGCTGGTCTTAAAAGAGCTTTCATGCGAGCAAAAGGACATAAATCATTTCCAGTAGTTCGTGGTGTGGCGATGAACATAGCATCACATCCATTTGGAGGAGGTGCCCACCAAGGTCCTGGTCAACCCACTACTGTTTCCAGGAATGCTCCACCAGGGAGGAAAGTGGGTTTGATCGCAGCTCGTCGAACTGGATTAAGACGTGGACGTATACGATATTAAGATCTCTTTCCCATATTTCTTGCGTTTTATTGTTTCGAGAGTTTCTTTTTCACTTTCTTTAATCGTACAAAGGCCTCTCGCTCTCGCTCTGCCAAGGTTAATTTAATCCATCTTACTGTTGCTTGGATACGAGGGATTATGATATAATTCAATGCGTTAACACGACGTTTTGTTTCGATTATTTCTCCTGCAAGTCTAGTTAATGTTGATTGAGTCTCTGCTAGATTTACAATTGCTTGAAGAGCCTCCTCAAAGATTTCCAGAGCCGAATCAAACTTTGCAGTAGTTTCATGCATGGAGTACTGGATTGAATCACCAAGATCTTCTTTTAGAATCTTTAAAATTGGGACAGAAATTCCCATTAATCTTCTACTCTTACTCTCAATTTGAAACTTACGTGGATAACTCAATGCTACGTTTTGGATAGAAAATTCTCCCATCTGAAGTTTGAGCTGAACCAATTGATTTTGAGAGTCTCGTATTGTTCCCTGAACCTTTTCTCGTTTTTGTTTGTATAGCATGACCGTGGAGAACAATTCCCCTGTTAAAGCTTCAAGCTTTTCACTCAATAGTTCATAACCCTTGTTAGCTAGTTCTAATCTCTGCTTTAACTCTAGTAATTGCATACGAGTTGGTGTTATTCCAGGAATTATGTTTTCTGTACTCATATAAAAACCTCAGTAGAAAATAAGAACCATCTGATTGATTAGGATTAACAACTTTTAAGGAGGAGATTGATATCAATTAATTTAAGGGTTTCCTGAATAAACTGGTGCGGGGGGTGAGATTTGAACTCACGAACGCCTATGCGAACAGATCTTGAGTCTGTCCCCGTTGACCTGGCTAGGGAACCCCCGCAGCCAATTAAGGACGTGTTAACATTTCTATTACTCATCCTTTCCATTTATCCTGATTTATTTAAAATTTTGGAGTCATTCCTCAATTCAAACCAAGAACTTCACTTTTGGAAAAGACACTTTTAGATTAATCTTAAAAAATAAAAAATAAAATCTTAATACCGATTTAGGAGAAATTAATAGTAATGCCTGTTCTAAGCATTTTTCCCATAAAAGATTCCTTTTTTATTGGTAGCTCAATCGCAACCTCAAGTACCATTATATCAGAACTACCCTTTTTCATTGTTTTGTTTGGATCCTTAATAATCTTGGCTCTCTTATTCAGATATTTTAGTAGGAAATCTTCACATTAAAAATCTATTTTTTGTTAAAAGGCTTCATATTTGCTAAAAGTAATCATCATGGCTTCCTCTAATCGTAAAGAACGAGTACCATAGCTCTGAAGAATATTGATACAGCAATCAAACAATTCGCTGACTTTTTTCCCTTCTGCTTTTACCATTTCTGGGATTCCTTTATAAGGTCCACCAAATGCTACCAAAAGATTATCATTCTTTCTTATTTCACTAGAAAAAGATGTTATGGGTTGACAAGATCTGGAAGTAGCAATTTTAAATTCAGATCTATTTAATAGCAGTTTTCCAAGAGTCGCTGCCGATGGATGGACAGAGAATCCCCAGTATATGTTTTTAGGAGGTTCATGAAGGACAATTGCTTTGTATCCCTCTTTGAATTTTTGAATTTTTGTCGTGACTCTTAGAGTTTTATTCAAAAGCGACTTTTTAGGAGGAGAAAGCACTTCAAGGAGTTGTGTCCCTCCTACATCTGCGACAACACGATTTTGATTAAGAAAAATTGCTGCTTCTCTGATTTCGTTTGGTTTTAACTCCCGTGAACGAATGTGGTGTGGCGTTGCTAAGGGAGAAAGAACACCAACAGCGGAAGTATCACGAGAAAGAGGGAATAACCTCTTTCGAAGATATTGAGGACACTCGATATATTGAAGGATTCTAGTAATGATACGTCTTTCACGGTTTGAACGGGAGGGTTTTAGAAAAGGATCGTGGAAAATAAGTATTTTTTGGATTTTAAAAATTGCTACAATTCGTGCAATCTGAAAGATCTTTTCAGTTTTTGACCGGAGGTCGTTACAATCAGTAACAGCCGAATCTGGAATAGCGATTGTAAGTAACAAAGGGGAAATCCACTTCTAGTGTTCAAAATATAGCTAGAGAATTTAATAGACTGTATTAAGTTATAGATTCTTCGTAATACGAGTCAACATAAGCTCTAATAACATCCTTTTGATTGATAATTCCAAGAAGCTTACCATCTGCACTTACTACAGGGAGTTGGTCGAATTGTTTTGAGCTCATTTTTCTTGAAACATCGCTAATTGTACTGCCTTTGTAACAAACTTCAACATTTCGTTCCATTATCTCACCAACTCTCATGTTAGAAGGTAAAGTTAATGTTTTTGAACCAATAATTAGAACTGATTCACTATCCCAAGAGGAGCTATCATTTTCCGCACCGTGTCCTGTACGACTTTTACTTTGAGAGTCGAGAATTTCTGCTACCTTAAGAAAATCATGCTGTGTTATTATCCCCACCATTTTCGATTCATTTATTACTGGAATCCCTTTTTGATGACTCAATCGAAGCATCATCGCTGCATCAGGAAGCGGTGTTCCTTCCCAAATGGTCGTAATATTGGGAGAAAAATAGTGCACTACATCAGATAGGATTTTTGCTGGTACAATAACTTTTTTTACAAGGTCATTTCGTGAAACAATGCCAACAAGAGACTTTCCGTCTTTCTCATCAACAATGGGGATTCGTTGAAAAACCTCTCGGACAAAAATACGCGCAGCAGTAATAGCTTTATCGTTGGGTTTGAGTGTGATAACATCCCGGATCATTAATAACGAAAGTTGGGTTTCATCAGGATTTCTGAAAAGATCAGAGCGTGAGACAATGCCAACAAGTTCATCCGAGTCTTTTTTCAAAACAGGGTATACACTTAAGCCTGTTTTTCGGATTTCATCTAATAGAATGTCCCTATTCCCAGGAATGGTCATTGTAACCAGATCTTCTCTCTTTGTCATAATCCTGGAAATTGGAATATCTTTTACCATAAGTTTCCACCTATTTAACAATTTTATTCTGTTTTTCAACGAAAATTGATTTTTTCTAATTTCCCCAGTCAAGAAATGAAAGGAAAATAAGATAAGAGTAAAAACATTAGCTAAGTGTTAAGCTCTATCAAATTTATGATCAAAATTATTGCTATAAAAACGACAGCTATCGCAACAGTCCAGTACGGCCCCATTTTTAAACCTGGTGAATCTGATTCTGAATAAAACCTTATTAATCCAGCTCCAGTCGCAGGCATCGGAGATTCATCTCGTCGCTTAGCTTTTCTAACACTCAATATAAAATCCCACTCGTTTTTTAGTAATAAATTGAAATATGCTTGTTGTAACCAACTTCAATTATCATTATAAAGTTTTATATAATGGAGTTTGACAATTATAAGATTTTTCTAGAATTCGATGAAAAAATCCTCCAATTGTTTATGTTGTGTACAATTTTCTATTAATCTATGAATTATTTAATATAGTTTCTGAGAACATCATATTTCTCAATAGTTTCAACAATATCCGATCTCAATGAAAAATTCGTGAGAAAATCCCACTTACTCGCCACCACATCCAATCTAACCAGTCTGCAAATTGATCGATAATGGGAACTCCCATTTTTTCAATAACAAATGCGAATAGAATAGTTCCAAAAAAGCCAATTACCTTTGATGAGACATCATGAGCCCAGTAAAAAGCTTCAGTAGGATCCATTTGAAACTGCATAATTAGGATATAAACGCACCATAAATGGAATGTGATTCGTAAAGCATTACCAACAAAGAGTACAGAAAAGAAAGCAAGACTAGCGCGGATCTTAGCAATCCATGGAGCCTCTGTTACCATAATGATGGCAATTAGTAATCCACCAGCCTGCATCCCTGTGCACGCTTTAACGATCCAGTAATCTCCGTCTGGAAGGGGATCTGGATATGGGATTTTTATACCTGGCGTATGAATCGTTGCTTCTAGAAAAGGGAAGGATCCTCCTCTTAGTGGTTCAGGGATGATAGTACTGGGGTCAGTAGTTGGAATAAGAGAGTTTTCAATACCTATAATACTCAGTAACATATGTATAATGTCTCGTGTGGGAATCTCTATGAATACCCAATCAGGAAGAGTATACAATAAGAATGTAATGAGCGTTGCTATCCCCAAAGTCATTAACATAAGTTTATCGTCGTGAAATCGTTTCGGAACAGTTTTGACAGTCTCGTGTTGAGATTCGGACGTTATTTTATCTAAAGTTTTTACTTCAGGGGAATAAACAGGGGTTGATGGTGTTTGTGTATCGCTTGTCATAGGATTCTATCTTCTGCTATATAATTCAGATTGAATGAAAAGAAGTAGCTTCATTTAAATCATTTTTTCTTCGAAGGAGGACAGTATTCGGGCACAAGATATTAATTAAAAATTATTCCTTGATTATACTTCAAGACGACTGAAATTGTTTTGGATCCTTTAAACAATACCAGCCAAACTTTACAGTGCAAATACCCTTTTCTACTAACTCTCTTAACACTTGCTTGATTTGTTCCTTGGGTAGTCTGACATCAGATGTCAGAAGATTTGATTGAGCTTTATAATGGGGCCGTTGTAAAAGAGCTTTGATGACTTGTTCTTCAGATGAAGTCAGCTTTAATCCCCTTGGTAATTTATATTTCACAGACTCTTTAACTTGATCAAGCGTAGAGCCTCTTTTGTGTTCTAGGATATTCTTGTCCTTTAAAATATACCAACCATAGGAAACACGCAAAATTCCTTTTTCCACTAAATTCCTCAAAACTTCTTTCAGAATGCTCTGTTTTAACCCAGTTGGGCGTGTGAGGAGATTTGATTGCGCTTTAAGGTTTGGTCTTGCTTTAATTGCCTTAATTGTGGCAATTTCTTCAGGTGTCAATCCTTCACCAACACGGGAGATACGAGGAGACTTCTTTTTTTTCTTTTTTTTCTCACCATCACTGAAGGTTTTCTTAAAGAAGGGTAAATGACTTTTCTTGATAATGTACCATCCGACTTGAGTTCGAAGAAGGCCTTTTGATATGAGAGATCTTAAGTATGTTTCTGCTTCATCAATAGCGATGTTCAAATCCTTAGCTAAAATTTCTGGCTTCGTCCGATGCTTAATCCTCATATATGTGCGTTCAAGAATTTCCATCTCGATTTCTGTTGGTAAATCTTCTTCCCAGTTATCACGTCTAAATAATGAAGTTGTTTGTTTTAAATAGGGCTCGATATTCCGTGAATAGGCTTTTTGAGGTGGCTTTGGATGGAAGAGATCTTCTTCTAAATCTTCAGTTCTTATTTCGTTGTCATAGAATTTGTCATTCGGAAATTCTTTTCCTTCTTGAGGACTGTCAAAATCTTTCTCTATATAATCGGTGGTATCTTTATCATTCGGTGTTGAGCTCGCTATGATTGATAGTGGAGTTTTTCTATCAGCCGTTGAAGATAGAGGAGATGGTTTTATAACTTCTTTCATTGAAAGTGGAATATCTTCTGATTGAGAAGTTTTGTTTGATTGATCTAAATAATCCGAAGTTGGAATTGTACCATGCTCGGGATATATTTCCTCTTCTTGAAAAGAAGAATCTTTGTCAAAACTTTCAGAAATAACTCTTTGTGATGTTATTGTAGATACTTTAGAGGGTATTGTGTGATTTCGAGTTTGTGGCTTAATTATTTGACGTGCTTGTAATTTTTGACCTTTAGACTCAATAACATCAGGACTAAAGACAAGTGTTTTTTGAAACGAAATGATAGAGTAATGCTGAGTATCAAATAGAGTGGTAAGATGATGTGTCATAGTTTCAAATGGTGGACCAATTCCCTCGGCTTCAACAACGAGGGAATCGCCAGTCTTGGTAGTAAGGTAGTATTTTCCTTTAACTTTCTTTAAACCCAACTGATTTAGTTGAAAAAATTCTTGGATCTCTCGATTCATAACAGTTGATTCATTACCATGAATTTCAAGAGTATAATGTTGTTCTTGACGGTTTTCTTCGATATAAAAAACAAGAGACGGGAAATCTGGAATTCTAGGAGTCGCATGGACGCTGTTATCTATAAATTCAATTTCACGAAACCGACCTCGTGCTTTCAAGAAATTCACAAAATCATTTAAAACCGTGTTTTGACGGAACAACTTAAAACTTTTCCTTGAATTTAGAATAAAGCCCAAAAACATAAAGATAATCTGTAAAATCCGAGTAGAAGCTCTTTTATATCGTCTTGAAAAACTTTTTGGTGATCCTGAGAAAATTCCTAGCCATTTAAGAAGTGTCTACAGTATAACGTTTAAAAACTTGGATTTTTCAGATTTTTTTTTGAATTCAATACAGGAATTCTAACTTCAAGTTATTCGTATGTCAGTAATATGGAGAAAAGGATTAACAATTGGTTTTAGGGTAATGATTTAAATATCAACATTCTTTAGATAACATATTGAAAAATATGGGAGAAAGAAGAGAGTATTAATGAGATTTTTTTAACAATTTAAGACGAATTTCTTCCAGCGTTAAATTTTCAATTTCTTTTCGAAGATAATTAGGGATTGTGAAGATCCAGCTGTTAATCTTACTGGAATTCAATCGATTAGGATGTTGGACTACTTCTTCCCATAAAGAAACATAATCGTATAGAGGAATTCCTAATGGCGTTGTATAAATCTTTGGCCAGGGGTCTTGAAGTAACTCTTCTGATGAAATTTGATTTTGAGTGGGAGAATTCACTGCTGGTGGTTCAAACCGTTCTATCAGACCAAAGTGATAAAGCTCTCCTAGGACTGCAATTACTGATTGCATGTCAGCATCAATGTTTTGTAAGGATTTAGTAATTTGAGGTATAGACAATTGCTTTTTAGTCAGTAATTTCAATATTGGAATTGAAAGCGGATTATCCAAGAGCTTTGTTATCCTATTATGAAACTGCATCATTCGAAAGAAAAATCAATTCAATGTCTTAAGTATCATCCAAATATTCATAAAAAAATTTGTTCCAAAAAAAGACAACTTAAATACATTGTCAAAAAATCAAATATAGAGTGTAAATATCGAAGAAAAAGGAGAAAAGAGAAGAGCAAGCAAACAATACTAATAAATGCTACGCTTACAAGCAGTGAATATTATTCTAGTATATTCTCTCATAGATCAAATAGAGGAATCAAAGATGGTAGAAGAAACACCAAATGGAAGTGATGTAATTGTCGAATGTATCGATTTGAGAAAATCATATATTTTAGGAGAGGTGAAGGTAGAAGCGTTACGGGGGATCGATATGAAGATACAGCGTGGAGAAATGGTTGCTATACAAGGCCCTTCTGGATGTGGGAAGACAACCTTACTGAATATCATTGGATCATTAGATTCTCCTACTTCGGGTAAAGTTCTTCTCGAAGGAAGAGAAATCTCTAACGCTTCTGAAAGAGAACTCACAGAAATCCGAAGAAAGAGCGTGGGATTTATCTTCCAGTTCTACAATTTACTCCCAGTCTTGACTGCACTAGAGAATGTTGAGCTACCAATGTTAATCGCAGGAAAATCCAAACCAGAGAGACAAGAAAGAGCGATCGATCTATTGGGGAAAGTAGATTTACTTAACAGGAAAGATCATAAACCTGACGAATTGAGCGGAGGGGAGCGCCAAAGAGTGGCAATAGCACGTGCATTGGCAAACAATCCTTTAATTCTTTTGGCAGATGAACCTACTGGTGACCTGGATACGGAAACAGGGTTATCTGTTTTAAAATTATTGAAAGACGTGAATCGAAAAGAAAAACAAACACTAATCATTGTAACTCATGATGGAAATATAGCAAATCAATCTGAACGAATTTTTCATATTAAGGATGGAATAATTGAATCAGTAGTAGATGTGATCTAGTTTCAGGAAAGACTTATCCATCTTTAAATAAGTAAAGTACGAAGCGAATCGTTCCCTGTACTTTTAGATTCAGCATCTAGAATTTTCACCAGCTCTTTAAAACGATTCCTTATTGTCACAGGGGTGATTTTAGCGATATTAGCAATCTCCTGTTGCGTTCGGCGTTCCCCAGTCTGGATCGTGGAGATGTATAGTTCTGCAGCGGCAAGACTCATAGGATTTTTACCTACAGTAGCACCTTTTGATCGCGCAATATTGAGAATGACAACAGCCTGTCTCCGAGCTTTCATAGTAACACGAAGACTTATACCCAAACGATGGACTAACGCTGAATAATCGCTTGGAAAAACCTTCAGGTCTAATTTTTGGAGAATTATTCGAATGCAACGTCCAAGTTCTTTAGATGAAATATTAGATACTGAAGCAATATCCTTTAGAGTCTGAGGCAGCTTCTTTTTCCGACATGCTAAGTAGAGACTGGCTGAGATCATGCCATCAATCGAACGCCCCCGAATAAGATTCTTTTTCAACGCTTTTCGATAAATCATTGCTCCCATTTCAGCAACATCTTCAGGGAGTTCCAGCTGACTTTTAATTCGCTTCAGTTCTTTCAACGCAAATCTAAGGTTTCGTATTTCTGATTTTCGGGTACGATTGTCAATTCGTGATAAACGTCGATATTTTGTTTGAGAGGAAAAGGGCAATGTTCGGCCAGTAATGTCTTTTCTGATATTCCCAATCTGTGTCCGCAAACCCATTTCTGCTTTCAATGGAGTGATTGGACTCCCAGCACGAGAGCGTTCAGCGAGCTCACTGGAGTTATAAGCTCGCCATTCAGGGCCCATGTCAATTTGCATATCGAGCACCAAACCACAAGATGCACAAATCGATGTCCCTTTGGTAGAGTCCACAACAATGTCGGTGCTACCGCATTCAGGACATTTAGGTTCTTGTGGCGAAAGAGGCGGCAAAAAAAGGCCCTCCGGGAATTTACTCAGGACATGTGAAAAAGCTTTTAAATGTCTATTGGGAGCTTACTTGAGTCATGACTTCTGTTCATCTTATAAAAATGTTTAAACCTTTATTTTAACTAGATTGATTCATCAAGTTGCATTCCTTTATAAAGTATTTAAACCAAGGTATTTAAATCAGGGAGAAAACATTACTGAATGTCAATTACTCTCCATTCTTGTGTCCATATAGAACTTGTGGTCTTAGTATAATTTTATTTTGGTGAGGTTCGTGCCCAACGATTCAGAAAGAGATGACCTGTTTGCAGAGGTTCAAAATGTAGTTGCTTCAGTTGACTTGAGATGTAAAATTAAGCTAGAAAAAGCAGCTAGTCGTTTACCTGGAGATGTACAGGTATCGTATATTCCCGAGCAATTCCCAGGAGTGGTTGTGAAGATCAAGAAACCTAAGGTTTCGATATTAGTTTTTTCATCGGGTAAGTTAGTAGTTACAGGTGCAAAGTCAGTACCCATGATTGAGGAAGCTGTTGAAGTAATTTCGGAATTACTTCGGCAAGCTGGCCATAATGTGAAGCATGAAGCGACTATTACTGTTCAAAATATTGTTGCCTCTGGAACTTTAGGTAAAAGGATAAATCTAGAACTTGCTGCACTATTGTTAGAACATTCAATGTATGAACCAGAGCAATTCCCAGGATTAATCTATCGAATGCAAGAACCTAAAGTTGTTCTTCTCCTTTTTCAATCGGGGAAGCTAGTTTGTACAGGAGCTAAGAAAGAGGAGTATGTATATCAGTCAATACAAAAAATTTATGGGATACTCGAAGAGATAGACGCGTTTGAAGTTACTGGGATGCAGTTTTAATAATAGAATCATTTTGAATAAAGTCAAAACCCTCCTGCAAAGCAACAGGAATTTGACGAAGGAGATTTGAAAGGTTAAAATTTCTTTCTGCAAGTTCTCCTGACCTACCATTAATGTATGTACCGATACAAGCAGCATAAAATGGTATTTCAGCTTGTGTAACAAATCCTGCAATTAATCCTGCCAATACATCTCCAGTTCCTCCTCGTGTCATCCGAGGTGTACCAGTTTTATTGATCTTCATCAAGCCAGAATTGTCAGTAACAATATCCCAGTGTCCCTTTATTACCCATACGTTTGGAAACTGTGTTGAAACCTCTTGAACCATCTGACACCGTTTATGGAACTCATGGGTACTACTAGGAATAGAAATGTCTGTTAATACAGCAAATTCTCCAGCATGAGGCGTCAAAATAGTATTTGAAGTAACTTCTGCCATGTCTAGGAGTTTAAGGGCATCTGCATCTATAACAATCAATTTATCAAATTTTTTTACTGAAGTCATGACTTTTGAGACTGCATCTTGTGTATCAGAGTGCTGCCCAAGTCCAGGCCCAAGAACAATGACATCATTTTGCTTTATTAGCTCTGTTGAGAGTACTTCTTCTGTTAAATGAGGAGTAGCATAATCATACACAATGAACTCAGGTGAATAAGATCGAATGGCTGAACTGACTTTTTGAGGTGTTATAATTGATACCAAATCGACCCCTGATTGAACTGCACCCATAGCAGCAAGCGCAGGAGCACCAGAATATGTTTCACTTCCTCCAATGACTAAAATTCTTCCATTATCGCCTTTTTTTGACCATAAAGAACGGGATCTAAGCGCTAATAAGTCACCTGGACCAATAATTCTTTCAGCTTCAGGAGGTACCCCGATAGGGATGATTCTAATCTTTCCAGCATTTTTTGATGAAAGTCCATTTTTTTGTTTGTGAAATATTCCAGTCCATTGTGGTGATAAAAACACATTTGCACTCTCTCCCGTGTTAGGGTCAATCCCTGTAGGTGTATCCGCACTGATAACAATAACTCCGTTTTCCTGCCATTTTCTAATTGAATGCACCAATGTTGCTAGTGGTTCCCTCAGAATTCCACTTATCCCTGTCCCAAGTATAGAATCTACGATGAGTGATGTTGAATTAATTTTAATCTTTTTTATATCTCCAACTTGTTTTAATTCAACAAGTTCGACAGATTCCTGCATATTCTGCAAAATTTTCCAATTTTGGAGTGTTGATCGTTTTGTAATATCTTTGTGGACACCTACTAAATACAATCGAATTGGTAAATTTCGTGAAAGATGTCGCGCCGCAACCATCCCATCGCCGCCATTTCCACCTTTCCCTGCAAATATTACGATATCAGATCTATTGGCTGAATTGTAGACCTCCCAAGCTAACTCCGCTAGACCTCTTCCAGCATTCTCCATTAAAAGAATTCGGCTTACTCCTAGATATTCGGAGTTTACATCTGTAATACTCATTTCAAGCGTGGAGATCTTCTCTGAATTCACTTTAAATCACCAGAGAGAATGTAAAGAAGGATTATGGTGAGCGATTAGACAATTACTATTTCTCTCTGAAAAATTTTGTTACCAATAAATTTTCAAAGTCCTCAAAATTCAATATAGTTTTGAAGGATAGATGAGCTTTGGATTATCTATTTCTGTTCATCTTAAGTGTTAACATGATTTCAGGAATTCTTCTTCTTCCTTATCCAGTTAATATACTTCTACTTGCGATTTCTTCTCGTAAATGGAAGGATCCTCAAATTCAAGAGTATTATGAAGATTCCGAGCTTCCAAGTGTCACAGTTCAGTTGCCAGTTTTCAATGAGTCAAGGGTCATTCAACAAACTCTTTCCAACATTTCTCGAGTATTATATCCCCCAGAAAAACTACACATCCAGATTCTTGATGATTCTACTGACCAAACGTCGGCAATTATCGATGAAGAGGTTTCATCTCTGCAAAAACAAGGATTTAATTTCGAGATAATCCGTAGAAATAGTAGAGAAGGTTATAAAGCTGGAGCACTTGCGAATGGACTAAGACATGGGGTATCCGAGTTTGTAGCGATTTTTGATGCTGATTTTATTGTCAATCCCCATTTTTTGGAACGGTGTATTCACTATTTCAAAAATAATGATCGTATTGGAGCAGTTCAAACTAGATGGGCTCATTCAAATCTTCATTATTCATTATTTACCCGTTCAATGTCGATTGGGCTGGATGGCCACTTTCTTGTGGAAAAAATTGGAAGAAAGAAAAGAAATGCTTTCATTACCTTCAATGGAACGGGTGGAATATGGCGACGTTCAGCAATAGAAGAGAGTGGGGGGTGGTCTTCAACAACGCTTGCAGAAGATTTAGATCTAGCTTATCGTACTCAAATGAATGGGTATGAAATTATCTATCTGAGGGATGTTACAAACTTACAAGAAATTCCACCTACAGTACGATGCTGGATTATCCAACAAAGTAGATGGGCAAAAGGATTTTCTCAAAACTTTAGAAAGAATTTTGTTTCCTTTTGGAATAATTCACAAGGAAAATCACGTATTCAAGGCACAATTCATTTCACTCAATATTTCGTACCAATTTTTATTATAATTAATACCAGTACAAGTTCATTATTACTGTATTTTCCGCAGTTTGAAGGTGAAATGTTTTTCATATTTGGAATATTGTTTTCTATTGCAGCCATCTTTGGAGTACTCGCATATTTATTTGCCATTTTGCGAGCGAAAAGACCTATAACAAATATTATATTAATTCCACTATTTCTGTTTTGGGGAGCTGGATTAATAGTCAGAATGGGATTAGGTGCTCTTAATGGACTATGGAGAAAGGGAGGGGAATTCGTTAAAACGCCTAAATTCGGCCTATCAGATAATTACAAAAGTAAAAGCATTAGTATTCGCAAGAAAATTCCCTTGGATAAGATATTTATTGCTGAGATAGTATATATTGGGATTATATGGCTGGGTATAATGAAAGCTCTTGAATTAGGAGTTTCATATTTATCACAAGTGGTATTTTACTTGTTTCTTCTTTTTAGTATGATTAATTTAGTCATTTCTGAAATCTTACACGCTATAAGTACTCATAAATAGTATTAACGAAGTTTCATTCTCACACAACCATGCTTCTCTGGTAGACGGTGTTCTGTACAAAAATAACCTTCACAATAACTACATGTAAAACCCATTAGTTCTTTTTTACCACAATATTCGCATGAACCTTTCAGTGTAGTTTTTTTGACTTTTTTAGTAGGAGGGATTATAGTGGGCCTGAAAGATGGAGAAGTGTAATACTGATTATATTGGGAAGGTGGTATCTGTTGTTCCTTCATAGGTTGAATAACAAAGATATAAATAATTAATAAAGAAATGCCAGTAGTTGTTCCACCTAAAAAGAGTGTATGTGCCATCAAATTCGATGAAAAAAATAATATCTCTAAAACAATTAATATCACCGAAACTACCCCAATTATCAGAGCTATTTGCTCTTGTTGCGTAAGCTTATACAATAATTATCCCTCCTAAGATTCCTTGTGGGTGAAATAACCATAATACTAGGACTAAGGAAAATATTAAGGCAAAAATTGCCTGATTCCATCTGAGAACCTTGGCACCATCGAGTACATAGAACGGTAACATGTTAAACAAGGCTAGGTCAAAAGAAGCCTTACTTGCATATAAAAAAACGACCATAGCCCAATCGAGCTGCATAAAAGACGAAAAAAGTAAAAAAATGCCTCCTAAGAGAATGTTTGTCAGAGGTCCTGCTATAGAAATACGACCTGATGTATCCAACCGATACTCACCAGAAGAAAATACAACGCCTGGAGCTATGATTTTTATTGGTATTATTGGTATTATCGAAAGTAAAGAAACAATCGCCATATTTGGGTCAAGTTGAAAGTACGAAGTTAATCCATTACCTTGAGCTACAAATTTATGCGCTAATTCATGAAAAAACCAGAGAGGGATGATGAGTAAGCTTAGAATTAGCAGTTCTAAAAGTGTATTGAAATCGTAAATTGCTATAGACAGTTCGACTAGAACAAATATCGTTGTTCCAATTAGTAAATCTCGTTTTTCAGTTTGAGTGAATGAATACATCCTAATTAGTTACCTCTCTCCTCACTTCTCACTAATTTGGTTTACTAATTTTTCCCAAGTACCTAGTTCCTGTTTCAGGAGTTCCTCAATAGCAATTCTTAAAAAATGAGACCGAGATTCATATTGTTCGAGCCGTACAAAATTATCGATTAGTATCAATATTTGGTCTGGAATTTTGATACTTATGGGTTTCTGACGTGTCATCGATGTTACCACTCACTACTTTAGTTTAAAACCAGTTTCTTCATTTCTTGAACTAATTCTACAATTTTTTAAATGGTTTCTCTGCGCTATTAACTTTTTTTATTTCTTTAAAAACAGTGAATTTGTATGTCTAGTATTTTCTATTGGAGAACAAAGGAATTGATACAAGAAAGTACCCATTCTTACTTCCTTTCTTAATAAAAACAAGAAAGAAACAATCAGTTATCAAAAAAAGAAACAGTTTTATGTCTTGATCATCTTGCTTAATTCTTAGAATCAGGTGTTCTAAATTGAAATGCGTTCTATTAGTGGCAACTGGTATTCTCATTGGGGAAAAAATAGAAGATTCTTCTAGAATAATTGAGTCTATATGGTTTGACGAGGAAACCACCGTAACTAATGAAAATTTGAAGGATTTCATCGATCAAAAGGGAGACGAAATTGTTGAACTTCTTGATCAAACCCAAGAAGAAATTATTTCCGACAATTCGCACATCGTGGACTTTTTGCGACAGAAAGGGTTTGAGAATGCTAGATTCGCTGTTACAGGGGAATTAAGTTCTTTTCGTGCATTGATAACTGATTTTATTCGCAATACTTGGAAGATGGGGACTTCTATTGCGGTATCTCAACTTATTCGGGAAAAAGCAATGCATCGGACACGCATGCTCTTGAAGGAGAAAGTCGAAGCACGAGATGTTTATATTGCACAAGCGATTAAGAGTATTGATGATGTTAATTCCATTCTTAACTTGATTTATGCTCGCTTATCCGAGTGGTATGGAATTCATTTTCCTGAATTACAGGAGTTAGTTCGAGATAATCCCCAATATATTAAGTTAATTTCCAAAACACGTGGTGCCATTCGCTCCAATCTAGATGAAGATTTATTATCCCATTTATCTGATAAACGACGTGAGCTCATTTTACAAGCAGCGAAACAATCTCTTGGTACTGAAATTTCAACTTATGACATGAATCCTGTCTCCCAGCTAGCACGTTTTGGGGTTGAGATTCTTAAAATAAAAGATAATCTGGAGACATACATAGAGGAAAGTATGAAAGAAGTTGCTCCAAATATTCAATGTCTTGTTGGAAGTCTTCTTGGAGCACGTTTGATAGCTCTTGCTGGTAACCTTGAAGACTTAGCTAAAAGCTCATCAGGGACAATTCAGGTTCTGGGGGCGGAAAAAGCATTATTTCGACATCTTCGATCAGGAGAGGATCCACCAAAACATGGAGTTATTTTTCAGTCTTCCTACATTCATTCATCTAAAAAGCATCAACGAGGGAAGATTGCACGAGCACTAGCTGGTAAATTAACCATTGCTGCTAGAGTTGATTTTTTTAGTGGTGAATTTATTGGGACTACTCTTTTAGCGGATCTGGAAAAAAAAGTTGAGGATATTAAATCCTCATTTCCAGAGCCATCAGAACAACAGTTAGAACAGAAGCGTCTTCAAAAAAAGAGAAAACGTAAACCAACATTTAAAAAAGGAAAAAAGGATTTTAAAGGCAGAAGAAAGCATAAAAAGCAAAGATAGGTAGATTAAGGAAGAGAATAAGCAATTAGTGAGAGTAAAAGGAATGAAACTAACAAAAACCAGAATAGAAGGATTATTTCAAGCAAAAACTAATGGAAAATCTCGACTAGTAACACATAACAAAGTCCCAGGCAATTCTGTTTATGGTGAACAATTGCTCTCTATCAATGATGAAGAGTATCGCGTTTGGGATCCCTATCGGTCAAAATATGCAGCTGCCTTTTTATCAGGGATGAAGAAACTCCCGCAAATCCACCAAAAACGGATTTTATATTTAGGAGTATCAACTGGAACAACTGCTTCTCATTTTTCTGACATTTTGAATAATGGGATATTATTCGGAATTGAATTTTCACCCAAGGTAATGCGAAGATTCTTTCGTTTATCAGAACAAAGATCGAATCTAATTCCGATCCTCGCTGATGCTAGACGGCCAGAAGAATACTCTCCTTTTGTTTACGAGGTTGACTTGATCTATCAGGACGTTGCACAACCAGACCAGGCAACAATTTTTGGTCGAAATGCTCTAGAATTTTTAAAACCTGGAGGATTGGGTTTCTTAGCGATCAAGTCTCAAAGCATTGATGTTGTTCTCAACCCTGATGAAATATTTTCCAAACAGATAGCCGAGTTAGAACGAGAATTTGAATTTGAAATTCAGGAATATCAATCTATC
>CP070665.1:1355209-1383450 GCA_020351745.1 Candidatus Heimdallarchaeota archaeon
ATATTATCTCAATGTCTGTTAAAATGGTGTCACATAAGAAAGAGGAGAAGTTCCCATTTTTCGTTTCACTTTTAAACATATAAATCTTATTTAATGTGACTACTTGATATTGTTTTTAAGGAAATAGAATCTCCTATTTTTGCAGAAACTCATTGAGGGCTAAGATTTGAGCGAAAAGATTCCCATAATCAGACTTGAAAATCTGACAAAGAAATTCGGAGATGTTATAGCAGTAAACAACATTAATTTAGATATCTATGAAGGAGAAATTCTTACATTATTAGGTCCTTCTGGATGCGGAAAATCAACAACCTTGAGATCAATTGCTGGTCTCGAAAAGGTTAATGGAGGGGAGATCTACTTCAAAGATCAAAATACCAACACTCTCAACCCCATAACGGATCTTGCAGCTCGTAAAAGGGACATGGCAATGGTTTTTCAATCTTATGCCCTTTGGCCTCACATGAGTGTGCAAAAAAACATTGAGTTTGGCTTAACTATAGGAAAGAGACGCGTATCAAAGGAAGAAAGGATAGAACGTGTTAAAAATGCGTTGAAAATGGTTTATGCAGACGAACTGATTAATCGTAAACCTTCGGAACTTTCTGGTGGCCAACAACAGAGAATTGCTGTTGCACGAGCTATTGTAGTTAATCCTTCAGTATTACTTCTTGATGAACCCTTTTCTAATCTCGATGCCAAATTGCGAGTAGAAACACGGTCAGAAATTAGGGCATTAATCAAGAAAATAGGGCTTACAGCCATTTTTGTTACACACGACCAAAGTGAAGCCCTTTCAATTTCGGATAGAATTGCTATTATGAATGAAGGATTGATTGAACAGATTGGCTCACCAATAGAAATATGGCAAAAACCTCATAATTCTTTCGTAGGTGCCTTTATTGGGGAAGCAAACCTTGTAGAATGTAATATAAAAACAATGAAAGAAGGAAAAGCCTTGTTATGTTTACATGGCACAGATGAGTGCTTTAAATCAAACCAAGTCAAAGGAGTAAAACTTCATGAAAAAGCTCAGGTCATATTACGACCTCAAATGTTAGAAGTTTACCGTGAAAAAGATCCTACAAAAAATCAGATCTCTGGAAAAGTAATTGAATCAATGTTCATGGGAACAGTAGAATATATAAAGGTTGAATTACCAAACAATATTATTATAACAATTCACCGAAAACTATTGACTGGTACACCCCTCGAGGCAGGAGAAATGATTTTTCTTGGAATCGATCCAGATCAGGCTTATGCTTATGGTGGTGAATACAAAACTCTAATAAACAATTAAAGAGTCACTTTTATAATGATCTTTATTTTTTAATGAATTATGAATTCCTGAGCGCATGTTCTTTAAGAAAATCAGAATATTTTATTTTTGAAGGAAAGATCAAGTTTTTCTTTGCAAATCAACCCATAATATTTCTCGGATCATTCTTCTGATTGTTGCTAATTAAAAGATGTAAAAAGCTCAATATCATCCCTCAATGAAAGATAAATTAAGAGGCTTTTAAAAAGAAACAACAACATAATAGAAGAGATGATAAAAGGAAATTTTTCGTTTTATTATCCCTTATGATGATTAAGACGGTCTCCGGAAGTTTAAAGGTCAGATCTCTCTGTTCCTGTGAACTAATGACGAGAGTTGCACTTTCTGACTATGATGATTCCCTAGGGCTTAATGATGCCATTATCAGTTGCAGATTTCTTTCTTAAACTCACCCAGTTTGATTTCAGGATTTTATCTGTTATTGAAGTTTTAATGGCAAAATATGAGATTGTACCAACAGAAGAGATTGCAGCTTACTTGCATTATTCTGAAAAAAAAATCCAAAAAGCCCTGAATAAGCTACAACAGTATAAATTAATTCTGATAGCTCAACGTCATTATCTCGGAGCAGCGTTGACTTTTTTAGGTTACGATGCATTGGCTTTAAAGGCTCTAGTTGAAAAAGGAACAATCGCACAAATCGGTCCAGAAGTTGGAGCAGGGAAGGAAAGTGATATTCGACTGGCTATAGATGATCAAGGATGTGAGTTCATCTTAAAAATGCATAGATTAGGGAAATTAGATTTTCGTGCAACGAAGAGAGCGAGGGCTTTCATTGCAGAGAAGAGTCATATTTCACCCCTTTATGAGAGTCGGTTATCAGCAGAACGAGAGTTTAAAGCTTTAAGTGATCTTTTTAATGCAGGAGTTAGCGTTCCACAACCAATTATTCAAAATCGACACATCGTTGCAATGCATATTATCATCGGTCAGGATTTGTACCGAGTAAAGAAAAACGAATTTCAAACAGAAAAGGATATTTTAACATTATTTAATAATATTATACATGAAATGCAAAGTGTTGTAAGACAAGGGTATATTCACGGTGATTTAAGTGAATATAATATTCGTCTAAACGAAGACAATTATCCTGTGTTCTTTGATTGGCCACAATATGTAGAAACAGAGTCGAAACAGGCTAGGAGAATATTAACTAGAGATTTGAGTAATATTCTTAACTATTTCAGGAAAAAATTCCAAATGACCATCCAAAAAAATGTTTCAGAATTATTGCTGCAATATTTTGAAAACTTGGAGTAACATTCGGTGTCTAAATCATCTATTATTTTTGGATTAGATATTTTAGCCCGATCTAGTAGGTCAAGTAAGGGGTCAATTTTTTCGCTTGTTGTTCTCACATATGATCATTGCGATAAATATCCTAAACTCAATCGTAGAACATTATTCAAAAAGATTGAGGACTTAAAACCTGATTACATTGCTATGGATAACATTTTTGAACTGTCACCAAGCGCAAAAGGTATAATACGATTTCTTCAGAAAATCCCAATAAATTCACAGTTGGTTCAGGTTACTGGGTCTCCACGTACAGGAATGGAGAAGATTACCACACTTATTCGAAAACACAGGTTGAAAAAAGAGCTAAGTTTTCCTTTCAGTTCTCATAAACTGAGTTCTTTGGAAACTGCGGAGGTTTGTGCTCGTTTATGCCAGAAACATGTTGGACATGAGATTTTGGCTTTTGAGGAAGAGATTTGTATTCGTATCTCAAAGAAAAAAAGTCATGGACGTGGGGGATCATCAGCTTCACGTTATGAACGGATTAGTCGTGCTGCAGTTAACCATGCTGCGGATGAAGTGGAGCTGATCTTACGTGATAGGGGAGTCACGTGGGATGTATTTGAATATCCTCAACGTAGAGTCTATATTGCTATGCTAGAAAAGGGATTAATTTCTGAAATTCAAGTTATGTTAAAACCTTTAACAACTGAGCTTGTTCGGGTCACTCTCGAACGAATAACAAAATCAAATCTTGAATTTCAACCACTTGACGTAAGTATTGCCCCAACGAAACGTTCGCTTAGAAATATCATTTTAGGAGTCGATCCTGGGACAACGACTGGGATTGCTGTTATCGATTTAATGAAAGGTAATGTTTTATATTTAAAGTCTAAACGAGAGTGTGGTATCTCTGAAATTATAAGAACAGCATCTAACTTTGGTAAGATCTGCTGTGTTGCTGCTGATGTGACCCCTATCCCTGCGACTGTCGAAAAAATTGCAAAAATTACCGGTGCAAAGTTACTCTCCCCTTCTGTTCTGATATCTGCAGCTGCTAAACGAGAATATCTACAAGAGTACAGGGATGTAACAGTAAATTATAGTCATCTAAATTCTCATGAACGGGATGCACTTTTTGGGGCAATTAAAGCTTACAATTCTCTAAAAGAACAGTTAACGAAGATTACTCATGTTGTTCAAGATTCTCATCCTGAATTGATCTCAAAATTATCCGAAATTCAGAGACTTGTTATCTCAGGAAATAGTATTGCTAATGCAATTGAAATGACCCAAGGAAAAATGAGTACCCAAAAAGGCCTAAAAACTGAAGAAGAACCTGACCAATTGACCATATCACTAAAACATGAGATTGATATGTTGCAAGCAAAAATTGAAGCAATACATGAAGAAATGGACAAATTAGATACAGAAGTGCTGTTTTGGCAGAAACAAGCACGAGACGGTACAGCACAAATTAAAGAGTGGAAGGATAAGTACGAGCGAGAACGATTGAAACGCTCTGATTTGATGCAAAAAAGAATTTCTGCAGCTGTAGATCGAGAAGTAGGGAGGATAAGGGAGGAAAATCAAGAAATTAGACGCATTCTTCGCCAAAATCAACAAGAAATGGAAAAATTGAAACAAATCAAAAATTTTTGGGTGCAAGGACGAGAAATCCCATTGAAAGTTGTGAAATCCTTTAATGACTCAGCAATTAGAGAAACAGAAAAAAATTATGGCCTCAATGATGGAGACATTGTGTTAGTTCTTGACCCAAGCGGTGGAGGGGCTCAAACAGCTCAGAAAATGATTGATATTGGAATTAGAGGTGTAATTATCCCAGAGGATTCAGCTAAATTTTCTGATCAAGCTTTAAGTCGGTTTGAAGATAATTGTGTTCCCTGTCTTCAATTACCTCTCATGGATTTTTCGGTACGCACTGAAGACTTGAATCAACCAAAGCTTGAGATATGGGTTTATGATGGGCTTTACCTTACAGATATAGGGATTAAGGAAGAAATTAGGAAGAAAGAACTAAAACTTCGTGAGAAACTTCGTCAAAGAAGAATGTCCTTGATTTTAAAGGCTAAAAAATCCTCTAAAGTGCAAGTGAAGACCGAAGTAGATATAGAAAAACTACTGACTGATTTCAAGGAGGATTATATTGAACAATATCAATCAGATTATGAAGACAAAATCGATTATTCATCAGAAGAAGAATGACATCCTAAGGTCTTTCCAATAATGGAGAAAGATTTTTAGAATTAATGTACATGAGAACAGAACTAAGTAGATTTGCACTATAAGATCTCCAAGAGGAATTATGACAATGTCGCAACCATTACAAACGTTAGAAAAATCTGTGGGAAAAATAATAACTGTTCAACTCAAAAGTAATCAACTTTATACCGGTCGTCTCCGAATCACAGACCAATACATGAATCTAATCTTGGAAGATTGTTCTGAAGTTGAAGATGGGAAAATTAGCAAAAGATATGGTCAAGCATTCCTCCGAGGAAATAATATTCTATTTATTAAGATAGAATAAATAATGAATACTCCATTCCTACAAAGGTAATATTATTTGAATCCTGAAATTAATGATTTTCGGCGATTTCTCTAATAAAATATATGTCTGGGGAATATTTCATGAGTAGGGAATTAATTCCAATTGGTGTACCAGTAATAGATGAGTATATCACGGGTATACCGCGAGATGCACTTATTTTGATAATAGGAGACCCAGGGTCGGGATTTATTACATTTATGCACCAATTATTAGTTATACGTGCTAAGACTGGCATTCCTGCTGTTTATACATCACTAGATAGGCCTGAAAGTGAAATTCGCCATGATTTGGCTACATTTGGATGGAAACTAGACAAGCTTACTTGGCAATTCACTGACTTAAGTCCATCAGCTAGACAAAAACAATCTAAAACATCTAAAACACTTCAATGGGAAGGAGACGCAGTGAATATCGTCTCTCATAATTTTTTTCGTAAAATAGTGGAATTCAAGGATGATAGAGCTATCCCTGCTTTTGATTCCGTGGTTAATACTATTACATATATGTTAATTCAGTCTAGTTTAAAATCAGTGTTACGATTCTTGAATGAATATTCTACAATAATCAAAGGATCAAATGGATGGCATTTTCTTACCATGGTACGAGGTGTTCATGGCAATGATGTTGAAAACATCTTTTCTCATTATAGTGATGTTGTTTTAGAGTTTGCAATGACTCTTAATACTGAGACGAGGTTATATGAAAGAGTGCTAGGGATTAAGAAATTGCTGGGGGTCGATTCGAGAGTTTTTTCAATAGAGTTTGATAAACGTGGAATAAGGCCAATTACTACTTCAAAAATTCAATAATCTTACTCCGGATTTTATCTTGCCGAGAACTGATTGTTTCTTCAGTGAAGCTCACCATAAACCTTTCTTGTTCAAGAAATAAAGATGTAACACTTGTAGCAAAAGCAATTGCGTCTAGTTCATTAGCAAAAGTCTGAAAATGAGTGACAAATGTAAAAAGAAAAACATCACCTGCTCCTGTTTCATCAACAATTGTACCTTTTGTAAATGCAGGAACATCGTAAATATGAATATTAGGGTTTTTCACACCTAAAATAGCACCGTTTTTTCCTCGAGTGAGGAGTACAGATGTTACTGGTGTTTTTAAAATCCTAGTCACAATTTTGACAGGATGAGTCCCCAATTTCAAGAATTTTGCTTCCGTTTCGGATACTTTAATACAATCAATATTTTTCATAATCTCAGAATCCCACCACTTGCGGAGTTTTATTTTTCCTGTTGCTGTAAGTTGTCGAAAACACCCTTGGGGATCAAAAGCTATGTAGGAGCAGCGGTTACGAAGGGAAGAGAAAATTTTATAATTGGAGAATTCATGATAAACAGAACTTACTATAGCTACTGGGGGATTTACAAATTTCCAATTGAAATCCGCCAGATTAAACCGCAGAGGAGGATTTCTTAATGACAACATTCTTTCATTCTCATCACTGGAATATTCTAAACGAAATTGAGGGCATTTGGATTGAATCATCAGGTTTTTCGATACCAAATCATAATCTGGGAGTTTTTTTAATAATGAAACTGCCTTGGGGCACCCATAAGCGTAAACTAATGGCGGGGCCATCCATGGAAACATTTTTGAGAGAATCAAACCTATTATTCCTGCAAAAGAAGGTGGCCCTCCTAAAAACAAGTTGTTTTGATCCTTGATTAGAGGAGTGCCTTGACGATCATGAATAACGTTATCTAAGACCATTTGACCAAGAGCTAACGTAATTACCTTCTTTCTCACACAGATCAGCTCTATTGAATTAAGTAGGAAATACAGTAAGGTTTAAATTTTTGCGTAAGGATAGTCTTCATATTAATAGATCATTGTTGTATTAGTCAGAAACCAAATAGGATTATTACACAGGTTTCTTTGAAGGTGGAAAAATGGCTTTTGCGCTTACAGTTGAACAGAAGAAGAAATTAATTAAATTATTACAGGAAATCGTTCGATATGCAGATCTAGAAGCATTAGCATTAGTAACACGAACGGGAATGAGTGTTGCGTTTTTCTCAGAAAAAGATGCGGATCCAGATTTATTCTCCGCGTTATCTGCAGCTGTTCTTTCAACCGGTGGGATGGTCGTTGATAGAATGGATCATGGACACTTATGGGAGGTTTTAGTTCGTGGTGAGAAAGGATATACCGTGTTAAGTTCCGCGGAGGATTTTATCTTAATAGGAGCATCTAATGAAGCCCATTCTTTAGGATTAGCTATTCGAGTACTACGTCGTTACAGTCGGAAAATACCAGAGATTTTCAAGGAAGAAGAAAAAGATATTTCTAGCCTTGTATCAGAGCTTAAAGACCTATTAAGCTAGCTTGAAGAACAGCTATTGAGAGTAAAATTTCTAATGATTTCCCTTTTTCTTCTAATAACTAGCCTAGATTTGATTTTTATCGGGATAGTAAGCTCAGTAGATGGTTTCCTATTACTTTTACTTATCCTTCCTTGGACAGTGTTCATCTACTTAGTCTTATGTTTTAAAGGCTTAAGATTTTCAACGAATGATCACCTTGAACAGTTGGCTGGAAAGCTTTACTGGATTAGTCAAGGTGTATTTCAAGCTACTGTAATAGCAGTCATAAATATTATTTTAGGGGTAATGATCATCCCTGATTCAAGTTTAGCTCAATTTGATCAAGCTTTTGGGTTATTTAGCTCAATTCTAGTATTGGTTCTGTTACCATTTCCTAGTTTTCTTATCCTAGGTCTGAAAAAAGATGATCAAGAGCAATTATATAATTTAATATTTCAAGAAATGGTTCAAAGAGGTGAAGCTCCCGAATTTATAGAATTGACGTCGGAGCTCCTCGCTAAAACAGAACGTTATACAAAAGAATACACAGAACAATTAGAGAAAGTTCGAGAATATATCTATCAATATATACAACAAAACTTTGAACAAATTTCTCCCTTTTTTGTACAAAAGCAACCTTTTCGACTTAATTTAGAAAGTTTAGCAATTTTCCTCACAAAGAAAGTAACTTCAGTACAAATTGATTTATAGGAAAATTAGCAAAACATAACATAATTTCATTGTTGAAGATAGATGATTTTTTGAAAAAAAACTGAAAGCGTTAACATGGAACTTTTTCGACGAAAAATGGGGTTTCCTCTTTGGGTAAGAAACGTAAGTCTGGTAACCGAAGTAAAAGAAATAAAGGTAGGGGGTTCCTCTTTGGGTAAGAAACGTAAATCCGGGGGTAGAAGTAAAGGTAAAAAAGGGACTCTCTCCAAGGTTCAATGTTCATCGTGTAGACGGATGATTCCTCGAGATAAAGCTAAGCGAAAAACGAGTTATAAAACTCTTGTTGATTACGCAGTTGGAAAGGAATTACGACAACAAGGTACTCATATCGCTCGTGTACCATACGTAAGGTATTACTGTGTATCATGTGCAATTCATAGACATCACATCAAAATTCGTGCTGAGGATGACCGAAAAGACCGATAAAAAGGGAATCTTGGCCGATTACTTCTAATCATCTTCCTGATAAGAAATTAAAACCTCACGAAATCCACCAATTAACGCAAGTAAACACTGGTAAAAACGGTCTGAAACTCTGTGGATCCGTGGCTCAGCCTGGATAGAGCGTCTGGCTTCGGAAGGTAACCCCTAATCCTCATAAAAAAACGGGGAGATACCTGAAGCAACCAGAATGTCGTGGGTTCAAATCCCTCCGGATCCGTCCGTTCTTTTTATTTTCTTAGGCCCATGGTAAGTCAACTATTACTGCTATGAGCCAGAAGAAAAAGGATAGAGGGATTATTACTATTTCTAGCTAAAGAGTTATTTGCGTAATTCTACAGTTTATCATAATAATCTTCTGGTTTAGGTGGAAGCGGGTTATGAAATCCTTTACGTTTTCGGGTTGCTAATACGTATTCTCGGGCTAAACTTCCTCCTTCTTCTTCAGGTTTTGTTGGATCTCCAGGAACTTTTTGCCAGTGATCAAAAACCATTTGACTAAATGCAAAACCTGAAGTTTCGGAGCGGAGTTCTGTAGTAATTCCGAATGACTCAGTGACTGGCACCTCAGCAATGATGACATTCAGTGGTGTTCCTTCTCGCTTCTGGGTGTCAATCACTCGTCCCCGTCGTTTAGAGAGGACTTTGTAAACATTTCCAAGGTATTGTTCGGGGACTTGGACTTGAACTTTATAGATGGGTTCTAAGAGTATAGGTTCCGCCATTAGTGCTGCCCCAAAGCAAGCCCTGCGGGAAACTGGCATAATTTGCCCTGCTCCTCGATGGACAGGATCTTCGTGAAGTTTGACATCTTCCAACATAAATTGTATTCCATAAAAGGGTTCACCGCAAAGTGGTCCTTCTTTAGCTGCCCATCGAAATCCTTGAACTATATAGTCTTTCACTTCACGGAGGTATTGAACCCCCTTTGTCCCATCGATGTAGAAATTAGGATCATCTTCTTCAGGCCCCATCCCCCAGACTTTTCTTCCTGCTTTAGCTTCCCAACCAGCTTCATCTCTAAGTATTTGAGCCATCTCTTTTCGGTCTGTATATTGGTGAATCCGACCTTCTTCAATCAATTTTATTGTTTTGGAATCAAGTGGTCCCGCACGAACCCAAAGACGGTTATGCTTGTTTGGTGATTTTGCTAGAGATTGTTGATATGATTCACCTTGAACGGACTCACGAAAAACAACGATAGGTTCACTCTGAGTTACCTCAATGTGTTGAAGATCTTGAAGATCTTTAACAGCAATTTCTAAATGAAGTTCTCCAGTTCCTGAAAGGAGATATTCACCAGTCTCTTCATTAATTTTGGTTTTTAAAGAGGGGTCAACTAACTCCAAAAGTTGCATCCCATCTGCTAATTTTGGCAATTCACTTGGGGATTTTGCTTCAATGGCAATAGTGACAACTGGTTCAACCGCATAGGAAAGTGCATGAAATGGCATCGTTGTTTCAAGGCTAGTCACGGTACTGCTTGCTACAGCACCACGTAATCCCTGTAATGCGACGATATTTCCAGCAGGAATACTTTCAACCTTCTCTGTTTTTGCTCCCATAAGCATAGAAACCTGTTGAATGTTGGTGGTAAAACGGCGCTCCTTTCCCCCTGGTTTATATCCTGGGAGTAAAGCTGAAATTTTCTGACCAGTTTTTACCTTACCAGAAAAGATTCTTCCCATAGCAATAATTCGTTTCGCTTTTCCGGGGATCATTTTAGAAATTGCAATCATAACAGGTCCATTTTCATCACATTCAAGCATCGTCTTCCCTTCCTCATTATCAAAGTCTCCAGCCCAGAAACTTTTAAATCGGTATTTTTGAGCTTCGAGGGGGGATGGGCAAAATTGAATAACCATATCTAAAACAGCTTTTTCTACTGGAAGCCATTTCTCCAATAAGGCCTTTGCTATTCTTTTTGGTGGTTCAAGCCATACACTTTCGTCCAAACGCAGTTCCAATTGCTGAGCCACTTTTTTAAGGGAATCTAGATCATTACTTTCTGCTTTCTGATATATTTCATAAGTTGGCTTTAGAACTCCATTTACAAAGTTATTCTTCATCCAGAGGTTTTTAATCAGTTTATCAATCGGTTGACCTGTTTTTTCATGCCAAATCTCGGCTAGAGCTGGAATTGTTAGTCCAAAACGATGAATTGCTGAACCAAAAGCCACAGTACCTTGTCTAGGATCTACACGCCATATTTTCTTGTATTCTGGAGGTGCATAGGTCTCAATTAGGATGTTAAAGTCATTGATAATTGTCTTAAATTTTTCATATGCGTCTTCAGGTGTCATTCGCATCTCAGTAATTAAGCGGTCGACTTTGTTGATTATCAAAACGGGACGGACTCTTTCAGCTAGAGCTTGTTGAGTGACAACTTCAGTTTGAACCATAACTCCCTCAACAGCGTCGACAAGAACCAAAGCTCCATCCACTACCCGTAATGCCGAAGTCACTTCACCAGAAAAGTCAACGTGTCCTGGTGTGTCCTGAAGATTAACAAGATATGTCTTTTGGTCAAATTCGTGGACCAGTGATATTCCTGTGGTTTTTATCGTGATTCCACGTTCTTGTTCGTCTTCCCGTGTGTCTGTAGCTCGAGCCTCACCAGCCACCTTGTCAGCTAGAAGTCCACAAGCTGCAAGAAGGGAATCAGTCAGAGTGGATTTGCCATGATCTATATGGGCGATCACACCTAAATTACGTACTAAATCTCGATTATAAAGTAATTTCTGTGCTTCTTCAACTGTAAATTTCGGCATATTTTTCACTTTATTGACTTATTAATAGCTATTAAGAATCATGAGATGATTGCTAGGGATTTATTTGAATTATACAATCAATTGGTCACTATATTAAAATATTCTCAATTAAGATAACCTAGTTTGGTTCATCTGATCATGACTGGGCTTTTAAGAAAGATACTATCAACCTTTCCATGAGAAGCAAAAAAGATATCAAAAGCCTTTTTTATAGCATGAGTTGAGGGATATGCGTCATGTCGATTGAAAAGGACAAAGTAAATTTAATTCTTCGTGAATTTCAAGAGATCTTAAAGAAATATCGTCCTAATACCTCCGAATTACAATTGATCACTTCTAAAATCTCTCAAATGACTGCCAGAAACATCGAAAAACAATTCGGTCATTCTCAAATTTCTAAATCACAACGTTCAAAAAAAGTTCCCATTACAAAACCCAAGAAAAAGAGGTATAAGATAAAAATCGATTAGACTTTAGAATCATCAGTTTCAAATAAGTATACTGCTTATCAAAAACATAATCATTTTTAGACTCAAATAAAAAGGAGTCTATACTATTTTGAAAACAGTGGGCTGTATTTTATGGCCAAAATTCGTATAAAAATTATGCTCCATCTCTATGCTATCCCCATCTTACTTTTTTTCTTTAATATATGTTATAGAGTAAAGATATGGGGAAAAAAGCACGTTCCGGCCAAAGGTTGTGATGATAAAGGGATCATTGTTATGTCAAACCATCGTTCGCACTTAGATCCATTTTTAATCGGTGTATCAGCATTCCCCCGCTTTTACAAACCATTTTTCTATCCTGCTGATGCTAAATTATGGAAACTCCCCCTGTTCCGTCCAATCTTACACGGTATGAACTGTTTTCCTGTTTTTAAAGGTTCTAAGAGTATGGATATCATTAAATATCACATTGTAGTAATTAAAAGAGGAGGATCAGTTTGTTATTTTCCTGAGGGAGCTCGTACCAAAGATGGAAAATTACAACCTGGAAAATTGGGTGCAGGATTGATAGCACATTCTACCAAAGCTTTGGTCATACCTTGCGCTGTTAAGAATACTGAAATTGCTATGCCAGTGGGAAAACCTTTTACACTGGGAGGAGGCTCAAGAAGAATCACATTAAAAGTGAAATTCGGCCCACCACTTGATTTAAGGCGGTATTACAAGTTACCAAGTTCTAAAGAGACATCTCAAAAAATAAGTGACCTAATAATGGTTGAAATTGCTAAACTTCTGGATACTATGTGAAATATTTGATATAGGAGATGCAATTTAAATAGTAGGAGACTCTCACTTGATGAGGTGAATCAACGATGGCTCGTTTTGTGACAACGGAAAAGCTGAATGAATTATTTGACTGGTTAGAAAACTTGGGATTAGATGTCCTTTATATTAGGGATTCGGAAGATCATAGGGACGTGAATTTAAAATATCTTACAGGGCATCCTGAGGATGCGAGCTTATTCATAGATGTTCAAAATCGGCAAACAGTTCTAATCCCTTGGGATTACCAATTATCAAATAATTATTCAGAGGTAGATCAAGTAATCAATATTATGGAATATGATGGTGGATTAATACCTGCGACTTTTGAGACCCTCAAAAGTATCGTAAACTCTAATCCAAAAATTGGTGTTCCAAAATCTATTCCATACTTTTATGTTCGTACGATTATTGATCAAATACCAAATGCTGAAATAATTTATAATCCACAGGAAATTGATACAAAACTCGACCAGCTACGATCGACAAAATCCCCTCACGAAATTTCGCTATTAAAAAAGTCAGTAAGCATAAGTAATCAGCTTGTTGAAGAGATGGAGGAATTAATGAATAGACATTCGCCCAATAATATTGAGACTGAAGTAGATCTAGCAATCTTTGTTGAAAATCGAATGCGAGAGTTAGGAGCGTTTGGAACTGGTTTTGAAACTTTAGTAGCAAGTAGTAAGAGATCTTGGCAAATTCATACATACCCACGTGCTGACCAATTATCCATGTATCGTCCTGGCTTAGCCTTGATCGATTTTGGAGTGAATGCAGAGGGTCTTACTTCAGATGTCACCCTACCCTTTATTATTGGGAAAATGAATAATAAGATGAAAGTGATTGTTGAAACAGTAGAACACGCCCATAACGAAGCAATTGATAATTTAAGAGAGGTAAATTTTCTCCATGAAGTTGCAGAAGTTGCAATGAGGATAATAGAATCAAAAAAGTTCAAAATGCCTCATGGACTAGGACATGGCATCGGATTGACCGTTCATGATTCCCCTGATTTGAGAAAAAAACCTACTCATGAAATTTTACTGAAAAACTGGACTGATACACGATTGGAAGAGGGTATGGTCTTCACAATTGAACCTGGAATCTATGAAAAGGATGTGGGTGGATTTAGACTTGAAAATGACGTTATAATCACCTCTAAAGGACCTCAAGTGATTACGAACTCTCATCCAATCTTCATTGATTTATAACATAGAAATCTTCTGAAATAATTTTTTGTTGTCTATCACAGAAAACTACAGAAAGGTTCCAATCCGAAGAAAAGGTAACCCCGCATAATATTATGTCAAAGTCGAATTTTCGACTGTGATCAAGCATTTCCCGTTGGTTTGGAGAAAATGTGAATTGAAAAGGGGCCCATGAATCAGTAGTTGTCCGAGATTTCACCTCGATAATAAATCCACGAAGCTGGTTGAAATGAATTTCTTTCTTTAGATAGCGATTTAATCCTTCTTTTTCATAGAAGAATCTATTTACTGTTTCTTCTGGCGTTAATTGAAGTTCTTCACTCTTAAAGAAAGGAATGATTCCTAGAAAATCCATGGTTTTTTGGTTTTTTCGTAAAAAATCAACATTTTTTCCTTTAATTGCTGTGTTTTCTAAATACCTTAGTGCTGTTGACGGCCGTATTACAAGAATTGGAAAACGCTGGGAAAGAATGTAGCGAGCAAACTCCTCTGCAATCAGGCCTCTTAGAACAGTATTCTCTCCTTTTATTATATTGTAAAACACAAAATTACCTCAATCTTGGATCCTTGCAATGATAACCGTCCCTGTAGTAATATTAACCTTTTTGGATTCTGAAATTTCCAAAACTAGCTGGCCATTAGGAGAAATGTCGACTGCTTTCCCATGGTATTCCCCCTCAGGACTTTGAACAATAACATTCATTCCAAGGATATTATCTTTTTGTTTCCATTCATTAAGGAGGGCTAGGGCACCGTAAGATCTTAAGATTTCAAAAGAATCCTCAATTTGATTAATAATTTCTAGTAACAGCTGACTCAGATCGATTTTCATGTTAAACTCTTCGAAAACGGTCGTAATTTGTTCTTGAAGTGCTGGAGAGTACTGGTCTACTGTATTATTAATGTTTAAACCGATTCCAATAATTAAATAATCCAAAGAGAATTGAGTAAGCTTCCCCTCAACTAGAATTCCTCCTATTTTCTTCAGATTATGACTAATCAAAATGTCATTAGGCCACTTAAGCTTTGTTTTTACATCAAAGGTCTCTAATGCCTTAGTGATTCCTACTGCTGATAAAATAGGAACCATTCCTAACGACGACAGTTCAATTTGAGGTCTAATAGCTAGTGAGCTCCACAATCCTCCGGTCGGTGACTCCCAAAGCCTATCTGCCTGGCCTTTACCTGATGATTGTCTTTGGGCTACAATAACGAATCCAACTTGATTCTTTTCTTCAATTAGGTTCCTAGCTAGATTATTGGTTGAGTCTACTTCATCATAAGAATAGATTTTTGAACACAGTTTAGATTGTGTTACAATTTCTTCTATAAAATCAGGCATGTTGAATACCTAGTCAAGTTTAAAATTTAGTAGATTGATAATAGTAACCTTGGATCTGGATTATTTACTTTTCGGAGCTTTCATTTAAGGCAATTACTACTAATCGAAATCATTGGCCTACAGTTGCAAGGCACATATAAAACACCAGCACTACAATAAGCTGATTGATGGACAGCCCCCGCAAGAAGGATGTACTCTCAAGCGATAGGTTTTCTTTGTGTATTGCTTGATCGTATTACTTTAATCATGTTTCTCTTACGAAGCTGAAGAGTGCCTTCACTTGAAACTTGTTCCAAGAGGGATAAGATAAATGCAATGTAATCTAAAATTGAAATCATTAAAAATATTCTTGAGAGACCCGTATTTCAAAGTAATCAAGTCTGGTTTTCTTGTCATTTTTCTCTTGGAACTCTTCTTTTCACAATTTCTCCGTTGCTTGAAATCAACAGTTTCTTGCTTAATTTCCTTGTGAATGTTGATGGTAACTAATCCCTAAATAGAAATGGATTTGGAAAAATGATTATTTTAGTTCTTCAAGACTCTAAAACTAATCATAAAGAACTTATAAACTGTAATCTGGAATTTAGGTAAGAAAAAAGAATGTTTTATCAAATTTAGGCACAGCTATGTATTGAGAAAGAATTTACTTAAAAAAAAGGGATTTTGCTTTATATACTATAAAAGTGAATATTCCAATTAGTGTTAACGCTAACGTCATTGCAGAAAAATATCTCTGAGCTGAATCCAAGTTAGTGAATTCTGGTGGGAAAAACGGTTCGAGGAGAAAGAAAAGAAAGAATCCACAAATAAAGATAAAAGTAAGAGAAAATGAAGATGTGGTCACGCTTTTTAAGGTAGGAGCAGTTGAATCGTCCCAATCCTCAGCAAATGAACAAGAAATGGTAGCTAGAATGATACTTGTTCCTAGGATAGTTCCAGTCAAAGCAATAAAATACTCTTCAAGATTGAAATGGAGTAAGGCCAAAGTAAAAAATATAGGGGGTAATTGGGCAATAAAACCCCAACCTAAGGTAACAGCGATCAGTCCTAATCCCTCCAATCGCGACCATGAGAATTGAACAACAGTTGTCATCAGTATTAACCTTATTATCATCTGCGTTTGAAAGTAATCTTACTTTCTCGTTTTGTTTTGGTTAATTGTTGTAAGAGCTGCCGTAATTGATCATCAGAAATTTTATCAGAGACCCGCCTTGTTTGAGCAAGTTGAATTAATTGGTTTTCTAGTGTTATTGCATAATCTGGCTTCGCTAGCTTGATGTTGGCAAGCCTTTCTCGTGCTTCATCTGTTAGTATTCCTTTTAGAATTGCTTGACGCTGACTCTCAATTTGCCGTTGTTGTTCTTCCGCCTGTTGTTGAACAAGTTGTTCATTTTGTATTTGTGCAAGCCGTCTTTTCCGAAGTTCTGCCAATTCAGGATCTTCTTCAGCCATTGATTTTTACCCTCTTCTTAAATCTGTTTAATCCTCCCTTTATCCAATTACTTCAGATTACTTCTCTCTTGTTAAGCTTTCATTGTTTTTTCTAAGTGAGAATTATTAAGATTTTCCATGTTATTTCAAATTCCAGTTCAAATGAAATGATTACTTTTTAACTTGGATTAATATTGTGAAAGTTCAGGAAGCTGCTGTTTAACCTTATGTGCCATGTTGTCAACAAAACTTCGGCCAGCTGGAGTAACAATCCGGCCATCTCCTGCAACCAATGTAACATAACCTCCTTTTTCTAGTTGATGGATTGCATGCCGAATAATAGCACCAGAGCCCCTAGCTGTTTTCTCTGGTTTACTCCCTCTATTCTGTCTTCCCCCATACATTTTTCTTATGTGTATCACCCCCACGGGTCCGTGTAAATAGATTTTTCTTAAAATTGAAGCAACACGAATGAACCACCAGTCCTTTCTCTCTTCTGGCGCATTTTCTCGAGCAACACTGAGTTTTACAAAATCAGCCCATTTAGGTGGTTGAAAGATCTTATCATTAGACTTTAGTTCCTCGGAGATTGCTTCTATCAATAATTCACTGGGAACCATTTGTGCGGTAACCATATTTCTTTCTCCAACTGTCGTTATTTAGATAATTTTTGTCTAATAATTATGAATCTGCCTTAATTCCTTTTTTAAATCAACTAGAGGGGAATTCGTATGTATTTTTAGTTGTTGTTATTTGGAGTTATCAACAATTCTTATGAAGAAAAGACACAAAAGATAATATCTTTTTACCTCTTTTTAGAAAATTTAGCCTTATACTGGAATTTCTCAATTAACAAGAGTCATTGAAAAGTTGAGGAAGATATTGTGTCCGTAAAACCCAAACATATTATCTTTTATATGATAATATGTATCATATTCAGTCTTAATAGTGTTTTAACTGTTGGTGCTGATAGTCCAACCGAAGAAGAAACTATTGTCGTTTTGTTTGATGAAGGGCATGGACAGTTCTTCAATTACTCAATATACAGTCAAGCGATTTCAGATTTAATCATCAATAAATCTATGAAGGTAGTTTTTAATAAAGGGGAAATAAACCGGACTAGTTTTGAAGGGGTCGATATTTTCATTTCTACAAATCCACAAAAATCTTTCTCTGAAGGCGAGCTTCATTATGTTAATAAATTCCTAACTCAAGGAAATGCAATTATGTTGTTAGGAAATCCATTGGATGAAGATAACATTACCTTAAACGGTCGTGGAGACATTCTAAATGATTTCTTATACCCTCTTGAGTTTTCATTTCAGATGGGTTTATTTTGGACTCAAAAGATTGATGACGACTATAAACCAACTGATGTTATTCATAATGAGTTTTCAAATGTAGGAAATAATTCTAAATATTTACTCCTTGAGTTGAATAGTTCCGATCACAACATCTTATCAATCAATAATAATATTTCTTCTATTGTTACTTCTTCAGGTTCTGTGGATTTAACTGAAGAAACAGCCGTTGTAGATCCAGTCATTGTAGCTCCTCCTGAGGCCGTTGCTATGACTACATCAGGAGAAATTAGTTCTGGTTCTTCAGATATAGTTTTGTTCGGTGCGTCTGGAGATCTGGAAATTGATGCTCGAGTCTTACTTGGTGGATCTAGTATTATGTTTAGTGATCTAATTGGGCCTTTCGGGAATTCTACATGGTATAATAGCGAAGACAATTCCCTGTTATGGTTAAATATCTTTGATTGGTTAGCAGAAGCGGGTCCGCAAACTTCCTCTCCCTCGTTTATTTCAGAACAGGATTTATTCTTTGTAATAATACTGATAATCGTTATAGCTATATTCTTCTTACTAGGTGGAAGTATATTCTTTTTAATCGGATCTGGTAGAGAAATTCTGATCATAAAATCAGGAGAAGAAATGGTAGCAACACCTAAGTCAACAGATAAAACTATAGAACCTAGCCCTGTTCAATCCAGTCCTTCTTCTAAGGAATCACGACGCGATAGGCGACTTAAACAAATTAAGAAACATCATCGTCGAAGGTAAAAATAGGAGAGAACCCTGTTGGGTCGGAAAAGAAAAAGAATAGTACGTACCAAACCTATTCCAACGCTTCCAACTGTATTCGATTGTCCTATATGCGGAACCGGGAAGTCAGTTCACATTGAGGTTAGTAGAAAAATTAAGACCGCGGTGATTCGATGCGGAAAATGTAGAGTTCAAGCAGCTCGACCAATACGGCCCATTGAAGAACGTGTTGACGTATTTGGTGACTGGCTTGACGAGTTATTAATGGAAGAAAATGAAGATAACGATTTTGCTGGCTCTGCTGAAGCTGAAAATTGAGTAATTACATAAATTTTAATGATGACTTTTATCCACCTAATACCTGTATCAGGCCGTCCAAATGCAGGTAAAACCTCCTTAGTAAATTATCTAAGTCATTCAAAAAGACCTGTTGGAAAACATGCTGGGACAACTTTAAGAATAGCATCAGTGCCCCTTGTTAAAAACCTGTTCCTAATAGACCTTCCAGGATTTGGAAGGATAATGAAACGGTCTAAAAAATTTGAAGACCAAATTAAAAATGATATTATACTTTTTTTGGAGGATCCCTCAAATCAATTATTGTTTGCAATCCATATCATTGATATATCTACCTTTCATAACATGGTAGCTAGTTTAGAGAAAAAAGGTGTTATCCCTTTAGATATCGAAATGATTCAGTTCGTTGGAGAAAGAACAAATCATCCTCCACTGATAGTATTGAATAAAATAGATAAAAGTAAAACAGCATTGATAGAACAAAACTTAACATTATTAGAGTCATATGATCTTCCCGAGTCTGAAATTTTTCTTTTATCACTTAAAACTAAGGAAGGATGCCGTACATTACGAAATAGGGTTAAAGAATTGGTAGTTCAGGAACTGGGGTCAAGCTATCAACATTGGTAGTAATTTTTATGAATATAAAAAAGGAATACCTCAATCATTAAATGAAAATAATCGAAAAGAATTCTATAATAATATAAAAGTTGATTCAAATTAAAGTTGAGATAGAGCTGAATTCATTAATCAACGTCTTTTTGCAATATTAGAAATGAGGAGCTAAATTTGAGTAATATTGAAGAGTTAATCCAGAAAATTTCTCAAAAAGCCGGACTTTCTCGGGCTGAAATCAAGAAGAAAATAGAGGAAAAACAAAAAGAATTAGGATTCTTTGTAAATGACATTGCAGCTGCTCACATCATCGCAAAAGACCTAAATATTCCGCTCGGTCGTCCTGAATTGAAGAAAAGGCCTAAACTCACGATTAAAAGCCTTAAAAAGATGGAACCAGGTCTGTCAGGGGTCGGTCTCACTGCAATAATATTACGAGTTTATCATCCCATTGAATTCGTTAGAGAAGGTACTAAAGGAATTTTAGCACCTATTCTATTACACGATGGAACTGATAGTATCCGTACCGTTCTCTGGGGAGCAATAGCTCGGCGTATTACAGGAAAACAAATTGAACGAGGCTCCATTATTAGTATTAAACAAGGATATACTAAATTAGGAAGGAACCAAGAATTAGAACTTCATCTAGGAGATCGTGGAGTGTTAGAACTGGACACTGAGGCAGAAACTGAAAATTTTCCAAACCCCGAAGATGAAATCCTAAGTTTAGACTCATTAGATGAGGAAATGCTGGAGATTGACGTCAAAGCTACAATCTACAAAGTAGGAAAACTTGTTACCTTTAATCGTTCAGACGGAACCGAGGGTCGTGTGTCCAACTTGTTTCTCAAAGGTGAAAGGGCAACACGCCGAATGGTGCTCTGGGATGATCGTGCGGAAGCAGCATTTAATTTCACACGAGGAGATGAACTCTTAGTCCAAAGTGCAAATGTTAAATTAGATCGGGACGGAAGACCTGAAATCCATACCACACGAGCGACTTATATTACCAAAATAGGTCACAAAACACTACCTAGTATTGATGAAACAACTGTTCCCGAACGTATTGTAGGTGAAGCAAAAGAAAAAAAACTTGCTGAAATAGAACCTACTGATGGATTAGTTACAATTGATGCTCGAAAGGGTCCTGTAAGTAAATCAAGTAGCTTTACACGAAATGATGGGTCAACAGGGTCAGTGAAAAGAGCAGCCATATTTGATGAAACAAGTGTGACAACATTGGTACTTTGGAACGAAGCAATCCCCAAGTTCGAAGATTTAGGGGATGAGCCTTTTCAAATAAAGAAATTACGGATCACTATGTCAAGATATAAAACGATAGAACTACATACAATAACTGAAACCGAATTTATCCAACTTGATTCTTCTCAAATTCCTGAAGATCCTCCCATTCAAAATATTACAGAGATTAGACCCCAGCAGGGATTAGCATGTGTTCAAGGAGTAATTCAAAACATCTCTGAAGAGAGGGAATTCAATCGGTCTGATGGAAGCACTGGACGTGTGACTTCAATGTCAATACAAGATGCTACGGGGTCGATTCGGGTAGTAGCTTGGAATGATGACGTAGATCACATAACATCAATTCAAGAAAAAGAAATGAAATTTGTTAAGATATTCTTTGGTAGGGTTCAACAAAAGGACGCTGATGCAATGGAAATTCATTTATCTCCTCAGAGTCATGTTCGACCATCGTCACGGATTCCAGTTGCCTTAAGAAGTATAGAAATCGCTGATGAAGAACAAACAACTGTTCAATCTCTCCCTGATTATCAAAAAGTTCAACTTTCTGCACTTTCAGAAGATGAAGATGGGGTGTTGATAGAAGTACTTGGAAAAGTAGTCAGGCTTTTCCAACAAAGTCCTTATTATCGTTCCTGTCCTCAGTGTCGTAAAAAAGTAACAGAAACAGACGCGGGGTGGATTTGTCAAGAACACCAGATTATAAAACCACAAATACGATTTCGACTGTCAGGAACACTTGATGATGGGACTAGTACAATGAGAACTGTATTTTTCGGCCTTTCGGGAGAAATTCTAACAGGAATGGGTAGTAATGATATTCAGAAGCTCCTAGATAATGGTTTAACAGATGATGAAATTTTTACGATCGTACAACAAGAAGCCGAAGGAAAAACCGTTCTTATTCAAGGACGAGTTCAATTACAAACACAGGAGGTACAAGGAGAAACAATCCAGCGCCAAGAACTGTTTGCTAATCGAGTTAGATTTCCTTCACCCAAAATAATAGCAGAAGAATTAGTGAGCGAACTCCAAGAGTCTTGACATTCTCTTGCTATATTCAAATCTAAAATCTTAAGCAATCTAAAATCGAAGTGATTAAACACTAGATACATGATAAAAATATCGTTTCTGCAATTGATTATCGATCCTAAAGACACATCTCTTTCCATCTGCTATCCGGTCTTCACAAAGATCGAGATTACCCTCTTTATCAAACATTTCTCGTAATTCATTGCCAATAGAAATTTCTCGTTCCCATATATCCCTCGCGTTTTGAGTAAAATCAATTACTGTGAAATTTAAATTATTGTTTTTCAAAGCTTGGGCCATTTCGGTTTGATTAGGTTCTAAAATATGCTGTTGTTCTTTGGATTCTATAATTTGGGCGAAAAATATTCCCAATTGCCCATTTGGTTTTAAAAGTTCTTTTAACTTAGTTATGGTTGCTACTAAGTCATCAATATTGGTTGGATAAAGAGTATCTATAGCATAAATTGCATTAAAGGATGAAGGTGGAAAAAAAAGTTCATTCATATTCCCTACCTGAAATTCTAATGCGTCATTATTTTTTTCTGTGTTGTCTTTCGCCCATTGAATAAGTTGTTCAGCGAAATCGATTCCAGTAATTTTAGCACCTGTTTTCACTTGAATATATTCTGTTACTTTTCCCAATCCACACCCTAAATCTAAGACTAAATCATTGGAATTCAAGTCTAAAGAAGATATGAGGCAGTCTAGTTGATCCATATCAAGAACATTGAACTGATAAAGGTTCTTTCCAAATACTTTTTCACAGAACTGGGCGTACGCTTTACTTTTGGCACATCGAAGGAGATTATGATTGTACCAATCACTCATCTGTTTAGAGCGAATTATTTTTCCTATTTTTACTCCAAAATCAGTAAGTTCAAGTTCAACTCCACTATAGACAACTAGATTTTTTGCAATCAATGAATTTATTGCAGAATCAGAATCTATATTCTTCTCTGAGATCATTTTAAGTTTTTTGATTCCTTCCCCTGTAAGAGTAATCTTTAAACTTTCAGAAATAGTTATTTCATTTGTTTTAGGATCTTTATCTCTCGTTTCAAGTTCAGTTATAATCCCTAAAACTGTTTTTTCATCCTCGGTTAGATTTGTATATTCATTAGTGGTTACCATATCAATTTCACTTTGTTTAAATTAAGGTTGTTCGAAAGAATTGGTTCTAATTTCAATGTAATTTAATTATAAATCAATTGAATTACGCAAAAAAAGGCCTGTAAAAGTCACTATCAGAATATTAAAATTGAACAATAGAAGTTTAATAACTATTATTTTCCTTAACCAAAGTGTAATGTATTCATCTTGCAATATTTGAAAAATATCAGGTTTTAAGAAAAAATTATTGCCAAGATGGGACATCTTCTCCAGAAAAGTGACTTTTTAGAGCAATTAAATCGTAATCAATGTTCTCGTTCAAGAATTAATGAATTAGTAACTTTTTGATATGAAATTGATTTGTATCGAGAAAAACTGTTACAATCAACACATTGTTCCGAAAAAAAGTTGAATTAATACTTGCCTCATTCTATAGGCTTAAAAAATCAGGATTGAAACTCAACCGAGGACGGAAATAGAATGTATATTGATACTCATTTACATTTAGATGAACCCTGGTTGAGTGATGAAAATCACCGTCAAAAGGCGATTCACGATATAACAAAACATCAGATTATCACATTTGCTCAATCGTGTGATATAAAATCGTACAAAAAGATTTTAGAATATTCGGAGCAATCAGAATTCATTTTTCCATCATTTGGAATTCTTCCTTGGTATGCTCATGAGTACGTGGATCGGTTTGAAGAGGTTAGAGAACTCTGTGAAGAAGCTCTTATGCTAGGCGAAATAGGATTAGATGAAAAAAATGCTCGAGATAAAGCCTGTATCCCCCATCAGCGCCCTCTCTTTGAGATTTTCCTAGAAACAGCGGAAAAACATGATATGATCCTGAATCTTCATTTTCGTGGGACTGAAGATGAAGGATTTGAAATCTTGAATAGCTATAATGTCAAAAAACCAATTTTTCATTTCTATTCTGGGTCTCTTGATTTAATGGAAAAAATCAATGATAAGGGATATTATTATTCAATGGGTCAGATGAATCTTGAACGAGTGTTAGGAGAACCTAAAGACCCTATTATTGATAAAATCCGTAAGATTCCTGATGACTTGTTACTATTGGAGATTGATGTTCTTCCAAGAGGACAGAACTTTGAAGTTCCCTCAATTGTCTTCGTAAACATAGTTAATAATATAGCAAAAATACGAAATACAACCTCAGAAGAGATCGAAGCATTAAATCAAAAAAATGTTGTGAAACTTGTTGGTAATGATCCGAAACTGAAAAAAATAATTAGATTAATGGAAAGCGTGCCTAAAACTTAAAGAATTTGTTACAAGTTTTCCTTCCTATATAACAGGTGTGCAATTACCAACGTTAAACGACAGCACACATTTTATTGCAATTCAGGGAGAATATTTTTTGAGAATTCAGTCATGTACTTAACTTCTTTATCAAATGGAAACATAAAGATAAAATGAGAAACTTCCAATTCAAGATATTCTCTTAATTGTTCAATTATTTCAGCTTTTGTACCAAGCAAAGCTCCTTCAACTCGCTTTGAGTATTCCTCTATTGATATATTCCTTTTGGCTGCTTCTTCTTGAAATAAATTCTGTTTTTCATCATCATCCTTGTATAATCTTACCCAAAACCCAACAGATCTAGCTATTTCTTTCGGATTTCTGTTAAACTTTATGGCCTGTTCATCAAGATAATTGAATATAGTTTTGCAATGCGATGAGGAAAAAGACCAAGCTAAATTGAACCCATCACCATATTTAGCAGCTGTTCTAATCATTTTCTTCCCTCCCTTGTTTGATCCAATCCAAATTGTTGGTCGAGGTTTAGTTAAGGGTTTAGGAAAGCAGAGTGCATCTTTCAAGGTATAGTACTTTCCAGAATAAGAAATTTTGGCCTCCTCTTTCCACATTGCCCGTAAAACTTCAATTCCTTCAATCATTTGTTCAATACGAATTTTTAAGGGATGAAAGCGAATACCATAGGCTTGATATTCCATTTCTTTCCATCCAGCCCCATAACCACAAATGTAACGTCCATTTGAAAGATGATCAAGAGTTGTAATCATTTTGGCCAGTATACTTGGAGTTCGATACGAATTACAGAGGACTAGCGATCCGACCTTCAAAGTGGTGTACTTCGTTAGTAGGTAAGTCATTAACGTCCAAGCGTCAAAAGCAGGCACATCAACACTTTCGTCATTGAGAAACATGTGATCAGATACCCAAATCGTATCAAAATTAGCGTTTTCACACATTACTGCAATTTTATCAATTTTTTCTTTAGTAAATCCGAATTGTGGCTCTATCTGTACTCCAAATGATAATTTCATTAGTAACACCAATGTTAACGAACGCTTACAACAAACAAATTATACAAAATTAGTATTTTCCATTCATCCATTCATTTTCTCATTGGTTTAAAGGAATAATTTTCTTAAAGCGTTAATGTCAATAAGTATTTTGATTAAAAAAAAGAATTGCCATGAATTCTAAATGGAGGAGAAATAATGGAAATTGCAGATAAGTTTAAAGAAGTTGAAACAGAAGAGGAGACACTTGATCCTACTGATTGGAGCCAATTAAAGGATTTAGGTTGTCGAATGGTAGTAGATATGATGAATTATTTGGAAAGTGTTCGTGAACGTCCTGTTTGGCAACCGATTCCAAATACTGTTAAAGAATTTTTTACGAAACCTATACCAACAGATCCAGAGGGAGTAGATAAAACATATCAAGACTTTTTAGAAAAAATCCTTCCCTATCCCACTGGTAATATTCACCCCCGGTTTTGGGGTTGGGTGATCGGCACTGGCACTCCTTTAGGAATGCTAGCTGAGATGTTAGCAGCAGGAATGAACCCAAATGTAGGAGGATTAGACCACGTAGCAAATCATGTTGAAGCGCAGGTAATAAATTGGTTTAAGGAGATAATGGGGTTTCCAAGTACAGCTAGTGGGTTGTTAGTAAGTGGGGGATCAATGGCAAATTTAGTTGGCCTTACAGTTGCTCGTAATACTATGGCAAGATACGAAGTTAGAAAAGATGGTTTACAAGCTGCAACTCAAAAAATGACTATTTACAGTTCAGAAGAGACACATCTTTCTAATCAAAAAGCGATTGAGATATTAGGACTAGGTAGTGATGCATTTCGCAAAATCCCTGTGAATGAGGAATTTCAAATTAATATTGAAAGGCTAAAGGCATGCATTTCAGAAGATCGTGAATATGATTACCATCCAGTATGTATTATTGGTAATGCAGGCTCAGTAAATACAGGTGCATTTGACGACTTAGACACGTTAGCAAATATCTGTGATCAAGAGAATATGTGGTTTCATGTTGATGGAGCATTCGGGGCTTTAGCAATATTATCTCCTAAGTTAAGATCGTTGGTCTCTGGTATAAATAAAGCTGATTCTTTGGCTTTTGACCTCCATAAATGGATGTACATGCCTTACGAAGTAGGATGTACATTAGTCAGAAGAGAAGAAGATCATAAAAAATCATTTTCAGAGAGTGCAGATTACGTAGCTCATCATTCGAGAGGAATTGCAGGTGGAGAAATATGGTATGTTGACTATGGTGTCCAAATGTCGCGTGGATTCAGAGCATTGAAAGTTTGGATGGGGATTAAGGAACAAGGTATCAGAAAATATGGGAGACTCATCCAACAAAATGTTGAACAGGCACAATATTTGGAAAAATTAATTCAAGTGTCTGCTGAACTGGAAATTTTAGCACCAGTATCATTAAATATCGTATGTTTTAGATTCGTAGTAGACAGGCTTGATAATTCGTCATTGAACAACATAAACAAAGAAATATTAATAAGATTGCACGAAAACGGGATTGCTGCTCCATCTTATACAATGATTGACAATAAATATTCTCTTCGTGTGGCAATTACAAATCATCGAAGCCGAAGAGAAGACTTTGATGTATTAGTAAAAGCTGTATTAGAAATTGGACGAGAATTACAAAAAAGTTACTTTCCATCTTGAAAAGAAGAAATGTCCTCTTATCTATTGAGGGATCTAAATATAATATGTTTTTAGGATATCCTGATTATTTGTCTTAATTTCTCGATTTGGAGAGTGAATTCACTAATGTTTAAAATTTAAGTCTCTTTTTTAATTTCTTCAAGAAATTCGTGAACGAAATCTAATCCTGCAATTAAATAATCCGTTTCATCACCATAACCAATTCGTAGATGATGATCAATCCCAAAGTAATCTCCTGGAATGATGAGAACACTCTTCTCATCCTTCAATCGGTAAACCAATTCCGTTGATCCAATATCTAGGTTGTATTTCACCATAGTGATTGCACCAGCCTTAGGTGGAATAACCTCAAAGAGATCATCATGCTCTTGAAACCAATTTTGAAGAACCACCCAATTTGTCTGGAGAATTTTCCTTGTCCTTTTGAGAAGCTGTACCCTGATTTCCGGTTGAAGTGCGATTTGTGCAAGAAAATCACTAAGATTTCCTGGTTGGGTAGTGGTATAATCTTTATACCTCCAAAAATCTGCTATTTGATCCTCATCAGGACTCACGATCCAACCAATCCGTAAACCAGGGAGGCCATATGCTTTCGAAAGACCGCTTGTAATCAAAACTTTATCTGAGTAATCAAACATTGTAGGAGTGGTTTGAGGCATTTCTTCCAGCTCTGCTCCACGGTAAACTTCATCGGACAGTATCCAAGTATCATAATCAGTAGCAAGATCCGCAATCGCTTTTAATTCATTAGCATCTAACGTTGCCCCTGTAGGATTATTTGGATTGCAGAGAACGATACAACGAGTTTTTGAAGTAACTACCTTTTGGAGTTCATCAAAGTCTAAAATCCATTCATTGTCGTCTTTTTTTAAGTAGAAAGGCTTAATTTGTGCCCCAAAAGCTCTACTGATCCCCCAAATCTGCATGAAATTGGGAAGTTGTAATACAAGCTCATCTTGTCCATTTCTTTGATCCAAGAGATTCCAAATTGCTAGAAAATTTGCCTCAATAGTGCCATTCGTTACAGTCACATTCTCGGCAGTTACATTTGTTCCATAGGTTTTACCAATATTAGTTCTAAGTTCTACTGTTCCATTAGTTTGAGAATATGCTAATCTACGATTCATTAACTGGGTTTGAAGATTCTCTGCATCTCCAGTCATATTTAAAAGTTCAGACAATCTAACAGGTGTTACACCACTTTCTGACAAATTATA
>CP070665.1:1383550-1389346 GCA_020351745.1 Candidatus Heimdallarchaeota archaeon
CAAGTCAGAAAACGCCCAAACATAAAGCTTTAAAAGGATAGAAAACGTGGCTAGTGTAAATATGAGTAGAATATTTGATATAATGAGCCTGTTACATATGGACTTAGGGTTCGGTCCTAAAATAAGAATATAAATGCATATCTGTAAATCATTCTAAGAATGGTGGTTAATTACGTGAAAGAATACTTCTTAAAGGCCAGTAATGCCTTGACACGCTTAAATAGTAGTGTTTCAACTAATGCTCGAAGTGTTGCGGATATAACGGTACGGATCTATACAAAATTCGAGGAGATTAGATATACAAGTGAAACTATTCCTGATTTCATTCTTCATCCTGACCAAACAAAATCAAGCCTCAAATCGAGTGGTGAAATACGGGTTGCGCAATTACTAGCCTCCATTCTCTGTGAACGAATTGCAGATCAATCAACGCGATTAGCAGAGAATCTCGATTTTGGGGAAGAAGATATGGATGTCCGAGGGGAGATTCGTGAGATTCGTGAACAAATCACTCGACTAAATGAAGTTGTTCAAGTTCAGAAGAAATTAGCTGATGGCGCTCCTGTTTCGACAGAAAGCATTAAAAACTTACAGAAAAAATACGACACTCGTATCAACCAGCTAGAACAAGAGCTCTTACGTAAGGAAGGTCGAGCTTTAACTGTAACTGCCCTAGATGCTACTAAAAAACCAAAACTATTCGGAAAAGGAAAGTTTGAGAAAACGCTAGATGATTTAATTCTTGAATACGGAAAAAACCTCAGGGCAAGTTCTGGGGGATATATTTCGCTTGCAAATCTCTACACAGCTTTAAATGATCAAGTTCCTGACGTTGAATTTTCCACAAAAGATTTGGAAAAATCCTGTAAACGTCTTAAAAAACAATCTCTCATTGAAGGAATTACAAAACGATCAGGAGTCAAAATAGTAGAATTTGTTCCAGTCACTCTTGGAAGCGATGCGAGGAAAGTTTTTGACTTAGCAGTTAATAAGGGATATGTTACACTGGAAGAGGTCGTAATGGGAACAAAATGGGATCATCAACGTGTTGTTCGAGTTCTTGAAAGTCTGGTTGAGCAAAAGATTGCGCGAAAAGTTTCATCTCTTGATACAGGAGATCAATATTATTTTCCTGGATTATATGGGGATAATGGTTGGTAGGTGAAATCTTATGGCAGAAGTAGAGAAATTTGGCGGGTTATTTCGTAGAATAGGCGATGCTGTACATATTGGAGCGAAAAAATTTAAGGGAAAATCAATTTTGAGTTCAGATTTCGGCCCAGAAGCAGAAAGCTCTTTGATTAGTAGGTTAAAATCAGAGGATTTTGATGGTTTTCGGAAAAATGATGGATTCATTGTTAAAGATCCTGAAAATGCAATATTATTGCAATCAGGATCATTAGTAGGGGTCGCTGGGAGTGGTATTTATGAGTTGGATAAGAGCGCTAAAAGACCTGGAAGTGAAATCATCTGGGTAACCAAGCGTGAATTCATCATCAAATGGGGAACACCTGGAATTTATACTTCTGATAATATCATGGTAGGATGTTATGGTATTTCTCGTATGAGGGTTGTCAACCCCCGTAATTTCATTATGAACGTTGTTTCACATAAGCAGTATTATTCTGGGGATGAATTAAAGAATTGGGTTAAACAAACGATTATTGCTGCAGTAAAACATGTGTTGTCACGATATTCCGTTCCAGAGATGCTCAAAGAGCGGAGAAGTTTGGAAATCCAAACTCGATCAGAACTTGGACCTGAAACTTCTCGTTGGGGATTGGAATTAGTTGGTTTAGATATTGGGGGTTTTAAGGTACCCGATGAGTATCAAGCTTTGTTATCGTATGAAGTCGAAAAGCAAGTTTTGGAACAACGACGGGAGTTAGCAGAGGAAAGAAAGACGCTTGACGACATATCCGAGAAAGTAACAAAATATGAACAAATGCTCGAACAAGCTGATGAACTGTTTCTCAGTGGTAAAATCTCAGAGGAGAAGTATAAAGAACTTACAGACAAATATTCAAGAAAATTAGCTCAATTTAAGGCTCAAATGTCATGAACTGAGAATTATTTATTCTCCTGCAGACTTCCTCCACATTCAGGACAAAAAATCATCCCAACTGTGCTCATTTCATTGTAGCAATCTGTACATAGTTTCAAATCACATGATGTGCAGACATAATTAACCAAATCAGCTTTAGAAAGATCACAGACTCCACAAAGAAATTTTTCTTCTTTAATATCTAATTGCAAGGTCATTTCTTTAATCTTTATTTTCCCTTGTATCTTTCCATTTAGAATATAGGTTTCTAGAATTGCGATTGTTTCACTGTCAGAGCGGTTGATTAAATTTATCAATTGTTTGAGTGGAATTTTAGTATCTGAAGTTTTTTCGAAAAATTCGGAGAGCAATGGATCTAATTCAGATGGTGTGAGTGGGACTGGTTCGTATTCAGTCCATCCGACTTTTAAAGGACCCTTTTTGCAGAAATGACATTCCTCGGTGCTCACTAAATTATAAGAGTGAGTGTAGTTAACCCTACAATGTGAACAATATCTGGGGAGATCAATAATAAAAGCAGAGATGTTTCCACAAAATGGACATTCATGTTTACTTCCTGTAGAACGGCAATTAGAACACATAATTCGTCTACAGTTTTGACATTCAAAATAAAGACCAGGATTTGTATATGAAGACGTGTCTACTTGACAAAAAATTTCAAAGTATCTTACACCTTTAACTAAAAAGGGATCAGAGGTTTCTCCTGTGATAAGTCGTAATCCAAGAAGTTTTGCTAACTTGAGAATTCGATCTAAAAGTCTTAGTGGGTTTAGATTTAATGATGATGCTAAATCCTCAACAGCAATTCCATTTTCGAACCATTCGCTTAAGGAAGGAGCAGTAAAATCTTCTGTTGATAAAGTCCCCTTTAAACTATGATTTAAAACCTCTAACATTTTGAAAAAATCAGGCCTATCTACATCGAGACGTCGAATCCAGAAATCTATAGGAATATTGCGATAAACGAATATGTCTTTCAAGATTTGGTTCATAATGTCCATAGTTGGATATATATAATCGTAATTAGCGGAAAAAATAAAGTTGATTTTGTTTCGATGTTTTTTGAGAAACTCAAGACATGCTTCTTCAGATAGTTGTGTCAGTTTGCTAATATTGTAAATAGAAACTTCTGATTCCAACTGAAAACTTGTATTTATAAAACGAATGAGATACTCGATATTTTTTTGCATATCTGAGGAAGATGTGAAGTTTAAAGGAGTGAAATTATATATTCGTTGTTTTATTGGATCAATGTAACCAATAAATTGATTATCTTGAGCAATAAGTTCCAAAATACCTTCTAAGTGTTCTTCAGTCCAATAGAGTTGGTTCAAGAGATATTTCAAGCCTATTGTGGTAGTAGTGCTTAATTTCTGTTTGATTTCTGATTTAGCTCCTTGTAGGGTGAAGAATTTTCGATGTATGATATCAAAGAATCCCTCAAAATTTTGAGCTCCTAATTTTATCTGGTGTTCTAGCAGCTCACCTGGTAAATTCGTAGTGTCAATAATATCACATACGTCTATAAAGCCTTTTGTTGCCAATTCTCGAGATATTAACTGGTGAAGGAACCTTGTTGGTATGAATTTTTCATCATCAAAACTGACAAAGCCATTCAGCTCATTTAAACCGATTTTTTTTCGCAAGAATGCCGCAATAACGCTTGGATTTTCTTTTGGGGCCATTTCACGAAATTTAAGTGGAGTATTTGTCATTTGAGCTTTTGTGAACCAGGTTTGTCTCTTTCTCCCGAACATTGGTCTCACTCAGATATCTTATTGTACAATTTTCAGGTAAAAAAAATGAGAAATATTTTTTTATAAAATCTTTAGGCTATTTTATAATTAAAGCTTAGCGAGAAAAGCTTGAGGAAATGATAGAATGGCTCAGAGAAATATCAAGTGTACAAATTGTGGGCATATTCCTCGAGATCTCCCTGTCTCTGGGTTTTGGTATTGTCCTAAGTGTGGTAAGCGCATGGAGATTCCTCATCACCGCCCAAGAGTTGCTCGAAAATTCTATAAAAAACCCCAAATCACTCAAAAATCACGAGATCAAGTAACAAGAAGGATTTATGACCGATTAACTGACGAAAAAACCCCTGATCTTGGATTTAAAGAACCTTACCTTAAACCAAAAATCAATCCAATTCTCCCCAAAAGAAGGGATAAGATAAGATTATTTTATAAAAAGTAATCAAAGGCCTTCTATTCTGTGTGAAACTAGTAATTGAAGAGATTAGAGGATGCAGGGAAAAAAATAAAGAGAACGTCATATTTTTTGTTCTAGAGGTTATCACGTCCTTAGTTTTGAAATTTTATTTGTAAACGTATTTCTTCATCATCAGCCAATGAACTAAGAGTTATCCGATCACCATCAGAAAGAAATTTTTGGATGATACCATCATCAGGTATAATGAGATTCCCTCGAAATCCAACATAGTCTTTTTTATGTTTTTTTCGAATTTTATCAAGAATAGATCCAAACTTTGACTTACGGTCTACTGTTACGATTTGAATGGAATCTACGACGGCATTAGATTGACCACAAACAAGACAACTTGGATCAGGAACTAAATCGAATGTATTAATAGTCCCTGTTAACGCAGAATATATGGTAAACGAAGGGATGCGGAATCTATGGGTTTTTAGTAAATTTTCAAGGATTTTACGTTCCCTTTCTTTCATGATATCTTTTTTTTCTAGAAAAAGAGACTTTATGATTTCTTGAGATTGTAGACCACTGACAACCGCATTAACAGTGATCAGACTGGGTACATGGAAAAGGATTAATTGTAAGAGTTCTTTTTCATCAAATTGCCCAAAATTGTACTTGTAGGCAAAATTATTTGCTAATTTTGTAAGTTCAATAATATCTTCAGGCGAGGTTTCTATAGGTTCACGCTCATGTACAGTGCTAAATTCATAAAGAGCTTTCCAAGCACAATGTTCTCTCACACGAGGAACTCCCACTAAGGTACAAGGAGCTGTTAAAACTCGAGTTTCATCGGGTGGTTGGGGTGTTTCACAAGCTAAACAAGCAGTTACTTTTGGTTTTACATACTGAATTTGGCCAAAATAACCATCGGTAGCTGAATCAATTAATGGTATTTTCAGTTCAACCGCCATTGCATTAAGATATTGTCGTGCCAAAAAGTTATCTACACAGCCTGCGATAATGTCAACATTGTAAAAAATCCATTGTGGCAAGTTTTGGAGGAGGCTTGAATGACTTTCGATCTTTATATCAGGATTAAATCTTTCTCGAATCCTCTTTCTCGCAATTTCTACCTTTTTTTTCCCAACATCCTCTTCTCTAAACAACATTTGGCGATTTAAGTTAGAAAATTCTATGGTGTCAACATCAACAAGAATCAAACCACCAATGCCCAATAACGCTAAGTTCTTAGCTACCTCGCTGCCTGTCCCTCCAACTCCTGCTATTAAAATTACACTATCTTCGATGATATGTTGATCCCAGAGAGATAAGCGTTCTTGTCGGTCATATTTGGAAGAAGGAAGATCCTGTGTCATACTATGAAATCTTCCCTTATATTTCCTTTGGAATTAAAATAAGAGGGAACTAACCCCCCTTAATCTGGTCTGGAACTATCATGAGAATTGCATTTTGTTCGATTCCATATGAAGAAAGATTATTTGAAGGATTCATTCTTCTTCCCTTGAATAATAAAGCGATCGGTACAACTTCTGGAATATTAAATGCATCACGAG